>NZ_BARG01000044.1 GCF_000376565.1 Streptomyces hokutonensis
AATCCGGTACCTCGCGCCGCACTTTTTGGTCGTCGGCGTTTTCGCCTCTACAGTTTTTGAACTCCCCTCTCGCCCTCCTCGGTCTGCGGCCCCGGGCTTCTGCATGCCCGCTCCCGGCCCCCGAGAAATTCGGTGCGAGGCGGCGAGTTACCTCCGCGATTCAGCACCCGAATAGGGGTTCCTCTTTGCCGTTTTCCCTTCACCAGGGCGACGCCCTCAGCGTTCTCGCCGGCCTTCCGGACGGCTGCGTCGACGCCGTCATCACCGACCCGCCCTACAACTCCGGCGGCAGGACTGCGAAGGAGCGCACCACCCGCTCCGCGAAGCAGAAGTACACCTCTGCCGATTCCAAGAACGACCTCGCCGACTTCACCGGCGAGAACATGGACCAGAGGTCCTACTCGTTCTGGCTGACGCAGATCATGACCGAAGCCCACCGCCTGACGAAGACCGGCGGGACCGCGCTGCTGTTCACCGACTGGCGCCAACTGCCCACCACCACGGACGCGATCCAGGCGGCCGGATGGCTGTGGCGTGGGGTGCTGGCCTGGCACAAACCGCAGGCCAGGCCCCAGAAGGGCAGGTTCACGCAGAACTGCGAGTTCATCGTGTGGGCCAGCAAGGGGGCGATCGACGGCTCCCGCAACCCGGTCTATCTCCCGGGCATGTACTCCGCGTCGCAGCCCTCGGGGGCCAAGCGCCAGCACATCACGCAGAAGCCCGTCGAGGTGATGCGCGAACTGGTCAAGATCAGCCCCGAGGGCGGCGTGGTGCTCGACTTCTGCGCCGGCTCCGGCTCCACGGGGGTGGCCGCCCTGCTGGAAGGCAGGGACTTCATCGGCGTGGAGAAGACCGAGCACTACGCGTCGATCGCAGCCGACCGGCTCACCGAAACGATCCGCGCGACCCTCACGCAGGCCGACGTGATTCTCACCGCCTGAGCCGCGAGCGCACTTCCCGTCAAGGCACCCGGCGCCCGAGGCGGCAATCCGATGAAGCGGGCTGGCAACGCGCCGGCCGCTGCGCGCGTCGCCGCTTCGACTTCCTCCCATTCCGTGTCTCGTAGGAGGCCGAACTCTTCATGCCCGAATCCATAACACCGTCTGACGGCGGGGAGTTGGAGCCTGTCCGCATTCCCGATCAGCAGCTGGAAGGAATCGAGGCGAGCGTCCGACGGCTCATGCAGCAGTCGGCGCAACAGGCCCAGCAGCTCGACCATCTCGCGGCCGACCCGGAGCCGAGCGGATCGCCGTTCGCCGCGTTCGGCATGCCCGGGCTCGGCGGCCCGCCGGCCGCCACTCCACCGGAGCCCCGCCCGATCCTGGAACTCGACGGGGAGGAAAGGGAGGACGAACTCGACGCCCTCTCGGACTGGGTCGACGGCTACTTCCTCCCCGTGTACGGGGCGGAGGTCACCACCGCGGCGCCCTGGTGCCTGCAGTGGCAGGAGCACGACGTCGTCGTGGCCTGGCTCCACGCCCTCTGGCTCGCCTACCAGCAGCACAAGGACCCCGAAGCCGGATTGAGCGGCCTGTTCGTGTGGCACCGCGACTTCCTCACCCACGCCGTCGCGGCGATCCGCGCACCGGGCGGCCCGCTGTCGGCCTGCATGACCTCTCCCGACCGGCCCGCGCACCGTCTTCTGCCCGGCCCGCCGCCGTCCGCGCGCACGGAGACGGCATCCACGGCCGAGTCGGCCGAGGGCGCCGAGCCGGACGAGCCGATGCCATGACCGCGGGACAGGGACAGCCCGCCTTCGGACTGAGCTTCGATCCCCGTGCACTGGACGATCTCCTCCAGGCTCCCAGCGATATCCGAGACCTCACACTCTCCTACCTGCAGGAAGTCGTGAACGCGCAGCGCTTCGGGCTGCGCCTCGACGGTGACCTGGAGGGCTATCGCAAGCTGTTCGTGGACTCCCGCAAGGACTGGCGACTCGTCTATGGCCTGCGCCCCGGGCCCGCGGAGTCCGCACATCAGAAGGAGATTCACGTCGTCGCCATCCGGCCGCGTGCGGGCAACGATGTCTACGACGAGGTCGGCCGCCGCCTGGGGATGACCCGCCGGCCGCTGAGCGCCCGCACGCACGCGGCCCGCTCCCGTTCCCCGCAGCTGGCCACCAGCACTCCCGCGCCCCGGCCCGGTCCGCCGCCCGCCGCACTGCCGGGCCTGCCCCGTCCGGCCCAGCACCTCGGTCACCATCACGCCCACTGAACGACGGAGCGTCGCCTGTGCCCCCTGAACCCGCGCCGCCACCAGCCCGGCGTGCGGTCTCCCCGCTCGACCACCGCATCGAAGCCGTCACCGGCCACGACATCGACACCCTGTGGGCCTACCGCGACCGCGGCGTCCTCGACAAGCCGCATGCCCAACTGGTCGACCAGCACCGCGAGTTGGCCAAGACCCAGACCGGCGTCACCTTCTACCTCCGCCTCCTGCACCGTCTGTCCAGCGGCGAGTTCGACGTCGATGACGCCCTGCTGGCGCGCATCGACCGCACCGTGGACCAACTGGAGGATGCCACCGACGCACGCGACGCCGCTGCCCGGAAGGTGCTCGCCGCCCTGGAACCGGTCGAGGCCGCCGCGGCGGCCTCCGCGCCCGGCGCGAAGCCGCTCTCGACAAACGACCAGGCCGCGATGCTCGCCATCGCCGGCGGCGCCAAGCTCTACGAACACCTGCTGACCGGCCGGATGTCCGTGACCACTGCCTCCGGTTCCCGCATCCCTCACACCACGCTGCGGCGCCTGGAGGCCGCCGGCCTGGTCGTCCGGGACACCGGCCACCCCGTGCACGCCGGGCAGCCGGTCGCTCTCACCGATGCCGGACGCGCCGCGCTGTTCGCCGCCCGACGCGCGCCCACGACCCGGGCGCCGAAGCTCCCGGCCCGGTCCGGCACATCGCCGTCCACCCCGGCACAGCGGCGCTGAACCCCACCGAAAGGCCCTCGTTGTCTCCCACCGAACCGGCACCGGCCCGGAAGTCCATCCCCCAAGTCGACTTCGGGCTCGACGACTTCGACGCCGACGAGGACAAGCACCTCGACTTCTACCGCCAGGTCGCCATCCGCGAGGACATGCTCGTCCCCCTCGCCGAACACCACACCCCCAACGGGGCGCACAGCTACTACGTCCTGTTCGACCGCACCGCCACCTGGGGCCACCCCGGCATGCCGCAACTGGTCGCCGTGCACCTGAAGCGGGACCGGGAGAAGGAGACGTTCGACTTCGAGAAGGAGCTGCTGCCGTTGCCGGCGATGGCGCAGTCCTGGCTCATCCACCGCGGCTGCCCGCCCGACGCCATCGGCCTCAACCCCGAGCTGGGGCCACCACCGGCGGACGAGGCGACGCGCGCACTGGAGCGACGCCTCGCGGGCGACGGCGACCACTACGCCATGGGCTACTCCTACACCTGCGACGACCGGGACGACATGGTCACCGTCGTGGCGCTGCGAGCGATGGACGAGCGAGCTCCCAGCCCGTACCGCGTCGTTGTCGAGGAAGTCGACGCCGACGCATGGACCCACAGCCTGCGCGAGGGCGGTTTCGACACGAAGGACGCCGCCCTGCAGTGGTGCCACGACCGGCTCACCGGCGAGGCCGGCCCCCTCCCGCCGGTTCGCCCGGCAGCGGCGGCCAGCCGCCCCGCCGGCGTGCCGAAAGCCCCTGCACCGCACCCGCCCGGCCACTCGCGCTGACCGTCGAAGCCGACCGGCGCGGCGAAACATAGCCGACGATCGCCGGTTAGCCAAACCGGCGATTCTCCAGACCCTTATACAGCCGCCGGGACAACTCCAGCGGCGCCATTCCACGCAATCCCTGTGCCTTCACGGAGGTTTCTTCCGCATGCGCTCGACCCGAATAGCCATATCCGCGGCGATGCTCGGCGCGCTCGCTCTGCCGGTGCTGTCCGCCACCACCGCCAGCGCGGCCACCGCAGCCGTCACCGCCGCCCCCGCGAGCAGCTGCTCGTCCCAGCCGCCGCTGCCGTACAAGGTGCACGCCACGGCCGTGACCATCCGCTCCAAGGCCAGCGCGACGTCCACCGCGCTCGGCGTGCTCTACAAGAGCCACAAGTTCACCGTGCACAAGAAGAGCGGCAACTGGCTCTCCATCACGGACAAGACGACCGGCGTCAAGGGCTGGGTGTCCGCGACGTACGTGTACCGCGATACCCGGATGTGCCTGGACTGACAGGCATTCAGTAAATGCCCGTAGGCGGCTGAGGCGCCGGTTACGGCCGCTCCTCGCATTCCCCCAGGCATCGGCCTTTCCAGAACAGGAGTCACTCTTTTGTCCGACGGCATATCCGATGACGCCGAGGATGTCGTGGGCGTGCTCACCGAACGGATCGAAGCGCGCTTCGACACGGACATGGACCAGCTGAAGGCCGCGGTCGCCGCCGCGCCGACGGCGAATCCCGACGCCACCGACGTCGTCAAGTGGCACGGCCTTCTCGTCGAGGCCCAGTCGGTGCTCGACCGCGCGGAGGACGACCTCCTCGCCGCGCTGGACACCCAGCACAGCGAGGTCGACGACCCGACGATGGGCCTCGCCCACCGCGTGAACGCGGCCGTCGCGGTACGCGACGGCCGGGCCCTGGTCGTGCGGTGGCTCCTGGACCCGGACGCTCCGGGCAAGAAGGGCCTCGCCGCCGAACGGCTCGCCCGTCTTCGTCCCCGGTCCGGTCCGGCGGTGCAGACGAGTCCTCCCCAACGGCCTGCGGCCACACCCGCGCCGGCGTCGGGGTGGCGGGCGGGAAGGGCCGCCCGATGAGCCGGGGCAAGTCCAGCACCTTGGACGCCGATCTGGAGCAGGTCTTCGGGAACCCGCTCCCCGAGCTGTACGAGGCGGCTGCCGGACCCGATGCCTCTCCCGCGCTCGCCCGTGCCCTGGAACTGCGTTCCTTCCTGGCTCTGACCGAGGAGCAGGTCGCCCGCGTCCGCGACCGCGTGCACGCGGACATGGATCCGGACCGCGACATGGGCGAGCTGTCGGCGGACAGGCTCCGCTTCGACGCGCAGTGGCTGGAGGCCGCGCTGGATGCCCGAGACGGCTACCGCGCAGCTCTCGGCGAGTTGCTGCGCACCATGCCCTCGCCCGGCCCACGGGCCCGGCCCGTCCGCACGACGCAGCTCAGGGCGACCGCAACCCTGCCTCCGTCCGCCGCCCCGGTACCCCCACGTGCCGGGGCGGCGCGGGCCCGCCGACCGTGAAGGGCACCGCTTGCCCCACCTCACGTCCACCGAGATAGCCGGACGGATCGAGGACCTGTACGGCGCGCCGCTCGCCGACCTCGAAGTCCACACCCAGGACCAGCCGCCCGGCATGCTCTCCGCCCTGCTCGGCATGCACGACGACCTCGCCCTCGCCGAGCACAGCATCGACGTCCACCGCGACCACATCGCCCGGCTCCTCCACCCCGAGCGGCAGATCGGCCCGCACGAGGTCTCCCACCTCCTCGACGGCTCACGCCGGCTCGCCGAAGCCGTCGCCGTCCGCGACGCCCAGACCAAGTCCGTCTTGGCCGTTCTCCAGAGCCTCGCCCGCGTCCCGGCCCCAGCACCGCCTTCGCCGACACCAGCGCCGTCGTTGCCGGCTCCGCCCCTTCCCGCCCAGAGCACGGCGCACAGCCGCTGACCCGCAGGCGATCCCCCTTTCATCCATCCAGGAGTTCCTGACTTGGCCATCACCGCTCTGCCCCCTGACACCGACGCCGACATCGCCCGGGTCACCGAGGCCCTCGCCATGATCACCCCGAGCTGGAACGTGAGGATCCTGCTGGCCCTCTCCGGCCCGCCGCAGCGCTACACCGAGCTGGCGGCCAAGGTGTCCTGGCTCCAGAGCGGCCAGCTCCATCCCAAGCTCAAGTCGCTGTGCGACGCCGGCCTCGTCGAGCGCACCGAGCACACCTCACGGCATGTGACCTACCGTCACACCGAGCGTGGTACCGCCCTGCTGCCGGTCCTGCCGATGATCGTCACCTGGGCCGAGGAGGATCTGGAGAAGGCGGACCGACCGCTGTCCGCGATCGAGCAGATCGAGGACAGCCTCACTCTCCTCACCCGGCGTCACACCGCCGCCATCCTGTGGGTGCTCAAGTCCCGCACGGAGGTCAGCGGCCGGGCCCTGGCCCGGATCGTGATGCCCAGCAGCGACTCGACCAACATCTACCCGGCGCTGCGGCAGCTCGTCACCGACGGCCTGGTCGACACCCAGGGCAGGGGCCAGCCCTACCGGCTGTCCGGGGCGGGCTACCGCCTGGGCCCCGTTCTCGGAGCCCTGTCCGCATGGTCCGCCGGGCAGCCCCTCCACCAGGCGGCCCACCATCCCGTCTGGGGGCACCCGCAGACGACGCCGGCACCGCGGCCGTGGGTCAGCAGCCAGGCCCGGCCTGCCCCCGCAGTGCTCCCGCCCGCTCGGACGGCGTGGGACAACCGCGATCTCTTCTCGCACACCCCGGCCACCCGCCCGATGGCGGGCATCCAGGGGGGAGGCCCGCGCCGATGACCACCCTCTTCACCCGGGCCGAAGTACGCAACGCTGTCGAGCTGCTGGCCTCGCGTTCCTTGATCCGCCTGGTCACCGAGATCGATGACAACGGGGCGATACCGCCGCGGCGGCTGGCCGGCACTCTCCCCGACCTCGCCTCGCACCAACTGCGCCGCGCTACCGAGACGGCCCGCGCCCATGGTCTCGTCCACGTCGCGCCCGGCGCCGGTCTCCAACTGACCTATGCAGGCTCGGAGTTGGCCGACCTGTACGACTCGGCTGCGCGCTGGGCCCGACGCCACGCGTATCCGGCCCCGGTCTGCGAGTTCAGCAGCCGCATCCGGCACGTCCTCGACCTCCTGGAGCCCTCGCTCGCCACCGAGCGCGCCGACGGCTTCTCGCGGCCGACCGCCGCGCGCCCGTCCAGTGCCGAGGCCGAGGCGGACCTTGCCCGTCCCCGGGCCCTCCTGATCCAGTGGCTGACCGGCAACCCCGAGGTCACCCGGGTGTCCGAGCCCGATCCGGTCGCGTGAGCACATCGGTCACACCCCGGCATGCACGCCACACCGCCGGGCTGCTGCGCGGCATCTACCTGCCGCGCACGGCGGACGCTCTCGCCTCTGCGATGTCCACCTACGGCATTCCGCTGCTGGTCCTGGCCACCACGCGCTCCGCCGCGCTGACGGGCGCCGCGTTCGCCCTGGAGTGGATCCCGCGGCTGGCGGCGTTCGGGTGGGCCGGGGCGGTCGTCGACCGTCGCGGGGCTGCCGTGGTCTTCCACCTCGCCTCTCTGGGACGCGCGCTGACCCTCGCGGCCGGCGCGCTCCTTCTCCATCTCCACCCGTCCGGCACCTCAGCGAGCGCGACCGTGATGGCGCTCGCGGCGACAACAGGCGTGCTCACCGAGTTCAGTTACATCGCGGCCGAGACCGCGGGCGCCGCCGCCGGCCGACGAGCGGGCGCGCGGGCCCACCGCGCCCAGGCCGTCCTGCTCGGCATCGACCAGACCGCGATCCTGGCCGGCCCGGCGCTCGCCGCAGTGCTCCTGCTCGCCGGGCCGCCGACGATGCTCGCGGTGATCACCGTGCTCTCACTGCTCGCCGCACTGCTCGCCCTGCGCACACCGCCCTCGCCCGTCGCCCCCGCCCGCGCGCCAAAGGCACGGTTGGGCACCGGACTCCTCACCGGGTGGCGCACCATCCGCTCCCTGCCCGCGCTCGGCTGGCTGGTGACCGGACTGACCCTGTCCAACCTGGCCACCGGCCTCCTCCAAGCGGCCGGCCCGGTGATCGTCGTCCAGCACTTCGGGCAGTCCACCACCGCCGTCGGCCTGGTCTGGTCCGCAGCCGCCGCAGCGACACTCCTCAGCGTCACGCTCTGCCGGTTGGCGATCGACCGACTGGGCCTGTGGCCGGTCGGCGCCACCTGCGCGACCCTCGCCTCGCTCGCCTGTCTCGCCGCCGCCCAGGCCCCCGACTACCGGTCCTACCTGCTTCTGGTCGCGCTCCTCATGGCGGCCGACGGCGGCATGACGGTCGTCCTGCGCACCCTGCGCTCCCGCCTGATCCCACCGCAGACATTCGGCAGCACCCTGTCGGCGACCATCCTCATCCTCCTGCTGCCCTTCCCCCTCGCCGGCGTGCTCACCGCGCTCACCCCGCCCGACGCGATGGGCCACGTCATCACCGCGTGCGCCGCCCTCCAGGCCCTCGGCCTGTTCTGCGCCTTCGCCCGGCTGCGCACCGATCCCGCCCTGCGCACCTGACCCGCCGCACCCAGCCTGTGGAGACCCTCATGCCTTTCGCCGTCCTCGGATCGCACCGCGCGACCGGTCGCAGCATCACGGACCAGTTCCGCGCCTTCGACGCGCACAACCCACACGTCTACCGCGCCCTGGAACGCATGGCCGCCCGCCGCCTGGCCGCCGGCGCCACCCGGGTCAGCCTGAAGGACCTCTTCGAAGACCTGCGCCGCCAACTCCCCTACGGAGTCACCGGGTTGAACAACAACTTCACCGCCCTCTACGCCCGCCGCCTGATCGACGACCACCCCCACTGGGCCAGGGCGTTCGAGCTGCGCCGCCGCCGTGCCGCCTGAGACGCCCCCTGCCTTCTCTCGTCCTGCCGCCCACCGATATGGAGAACCCCTTCTTGCCTGCTCGTAGTGCCGTCCTGGTCATCGCCGCATCCGACATGGACGCCGAGGGATACCGCGGCTACTGCCTCCGATCCGTGGCCGCCGCCTACGACGTCGTCCTCATCACCGGCGAGGAGCCGTCGTGGGAGGTGCCCTACATCCGCGACTGCGTGGTCGTGCCCGACCCGACCGACCAGGCCGCGCTGTCCGCCGCAGCCCGCATGCTGGCCGAACGCCACCGGCTGGCCGGGGTGTTCACCTGGACCGAGTGGTATCTCGTCCCGGTCGCACGCCTCGCCCGCCAACTCGGCCTGCCCACCACGGTTCCCGAGGTGATGCAGGCGTGCCGCAACAAGGCCACCGCACGCACCCTGTTCGCCCGGCACGGCGTCCCCTCCGCCGCCTCGGTGAGCGTCCGCGACGCCCACGAGGCGACCCAGGCCGCCGAGCGGATCGGCTATCCCGTCGTCCTCAAGCCCGCCGCGCACGCGGCCAGCATCGGAGTCATCCGGGCCGACACTCCCCAACACCTCGGCGTGGCCTACGAGTTCGCGGCCAAAGCGGCCGGGCTCGGGGTCGAGAGCCGGAGCGTGCTGGTCGAGGAGTACCTGGACGGGCCGGAGGTCTCGGTCGAGTGCGTCACCTACCGCGGCGAGACCACCGCGGTCGCCCTCACCCGCAAGACCGTCAGCGAGCCGCCGTACTTCGAGGAGATGGCGCACTCAGTGGACGCGGCCGACCCGCTGCTCGCCACGGTGGCACCCGCCGCACGGGCGGCGATCCGCGCGCTCGGGATCACCGACGGCGTCAGCCACGTCGAGATACGCCTGGTCGACGGCCGCCCCCGCCTCATCGAGGTCAACGGCCGTATCGCCGGCGACATGATCGGACACCTGGTGAGCCTCGCCACCGGCATCGACCTGCCGCGCGCCGCCGCCGACATCGCCTGCGACCGTACCCCCGACCTCACCCCCACCCACTCCTGCGCCGCCGCGATCCGCCTCATCTACCCCGACACCTCCGGCACCCTCGACCGCCTGGCGTACGAGGGGGAACGGCCGCCGTGGCTGGAGCGGCTCCACCTCCAGCACCACGTCGGCGACGACCTGGTGCTCCCCGCCGACGGGGGAGACATGTTCACCGCCCGCATCGGCTACCTCATCACCACCGGGCCCACCGCCGACGTGGCGCAGACCCGCGCCGAGCAGGCCATGAGCCGCCTCGACGTCCACCTCACGCCCCGCACAGCCGGCGTTCCCGTCGTCGAAGACCAGGCGGCATGAGCCGTCCTCCTGCCGCCGCCCGCCGTACGCGGGCCGTGCTGACCGGCTACTTCCTGGGCCTCGGCGTGGTGATGGCCATCTGGGGCGCACGGATGCCCGCCGTCCAGCACGCCGCCCAACTGAGCACCGCACGCCTTTCGTTGGTGCTGCTGGCCGCCGCCCTCGGCATGATCGCCGGACTCACCACCGGCGGCCGGTACGTGCGGCCCGAGCGGCTCCCCGCCCTGATAGCCGGCGGTGGGGCCGGTCTCGCCGGATGCCTCGCCGTCCTGGGCCAGTGCACCACCCTCGCCTCACTGCTCCTGGCCGCCATGGTCTTCGGGACCGCGCACGGAATCCTCGACGTCGCCGTCAACACGGCGGCCGTGCGCTGCCAGAACGCCTGCCGGCGGCCCATCATGGCGTCCCTGCACGCCGCCTACTCCGGCGGCGCCCTCGGCGGCGCCGCCCTCGCCGCGGCGACGGCCCGTACGCCGCACACCACCCTCTTCCTGATCACCGGCCTCACACTGGCCGCCGCTGTTCTCGTCGGCGCACCGCGCACCCGGGCCCTGACCGGCGCCGATCAACCTGCAGTGCTCGCCCGGCAGTTGGCCGGCCAAGGGGGACATGCGGTGGCGGCTCGGAAGCTGTGGCTGCTGGGCGCTCTGGCCGCCGCCAGCCTGCTCGGAGAGGGCGCGGCAGCCGACTGGGCCGCCGTCCACCTGCACAGCCTGCACGCCACCACGGCCGTCAGCGCAGCCGCGTACGGCCTCTACAGCGCCGCCATGATGGCCGGACGGCTGATGGGCGACAAGCTCACCGCCACCTTCGGCGCCCCCACCGTGGTCCGTGCCGGTGCCCTGTTCGCCGCGGCCGGGCTGGCCACCGGTGTGTCGGCAGCCAGCGTGCCGCTCGCCCTGGCCGGGTGGGCGGCCTTCGGCCTCGGGCTGTCCACCACGGTCCCCGCGCTCATCACGGCCGCCGGGGCCGGCGGGCCCAGGGCCGTGGCCACGGTCTCCGTCACCGGTTACCTCGGCCTGCTCGCAGGCCCCGCCCTCATCGGCGCCCTCGCCTCGATCACCACCCTGACCACCGCACTGCTGATGCCCGCACTGCTCGCAGCCGCCGTCGCCGCGCTCGCCCACCGCGCCCTGGAGAACACCGCCCCTTGACCCCTACCACCACACACCCTGGCCTCGACGCCGCGATCCTCGACTACAACGGCGTCCTCGGCCTCCAGCCCACCGCCGACCAGTGGCGACACCTGGCGCGCACCGCCAACTGGCCCGAGCAGGACCTCAACGGCTTCCGGAACGCCGTCTGGAACGCCCGACCGGCGTACGACGCCGGGCAGTTGAGTGACATGGCGTACTGGGCCAAGGTCCTCGGGGCCCACCCGGGGCCGCGTCTGCTGCGCCAACTGCGCGACGCCGACACCGAGATGTGGACCACCACCGACGACCGAGTGCTTGCCGTCCTGGAGCGTGCCCACCACTCCGGGCTGCCCCTGTTCCTGCTGTCGAACGCGCCCGCCCACTTGAGCGACGTCCTCGATGCCACTGACTGGTGTCGTCGGCTCATGACCCGCGCCTTCTACTCGGCCCGGCTCCAGACGGTCAAGCCCGACCCTGCCGCCTACCGGCAGGCCCTGGCCGCGACGGGAGCCCGAGATCCGCGGCGGGTGCTGTTCGTCGACGACCGGGCCGACAACTGCCAGGCCGCCGAGGGCCTGGGCTTGCGGACCCTGCACTACACCGGTCGGATCGCCGACCTCGAAGCAGCACTGCTGCACGTCCCCGGCTGACGCGCCTTCCCAGATCCCTTACCTCTTCAGGAACCTGTGACCTCCCACGACGACCTGCGCACGATTGACGGAGACGTTTTCGTTTCTCCGCGCTACCTCGCCTCTACGACCGGAACCGGCGATCCCGCCCTCGCACCGCTCATCGACCTCGGCTGGGACCACCACTACGACGAGGACTCCAACCTCTACGTGAGCGCCCCCGACCGGCGCGTACGGCTGGGCTACCTGCCGGAAGGCGAAGACGACGGACTCTGGCGCATCAACGCCTACAAGGACTCCTTCGGGCCGCCGGCATGGGGCGTCTGCTTCAACGACCGTGTCCCCACCGAGTTTGTCCAGGCGTTCACCACTGTCCTTGCCACGGCGTACGAGCAGGGACCGGACGCCTATCTCGCCCGGCCGGTCGCCGGGATCGACGAGCACGATCCCTTCCTCGCCGTCGTCCCGCTCCTGAAGCAGGGCTGGGAGATCGATCGCCCGCGCTGGGGCGTCTTCGCCGTCCAGGCTCCGGACGGCCTCGCCGGCCTGGAGTTCACCACCGGCGACCTCGACCCGGAAGCCGAGCTGACGACACGCGACGCCCGCTGGCAGCTGTGGGCGGGCAAGTCCATCGACCGACCCGTCTGGTACGCGACGGCCAGCACCGACACCCCCGTCGCCCTGCTCACCGCCGTCACCCAGAGCGTCGCCGATCCCGCTCCACTGTCCCGGTGGCGTCAGGACACCTTCAGCTACATCAAGGGCATGGCCCAGCTCACCCCGATCCTCCCTCCCGGACCGCCGGCACCGACACCGCTCGACGTGCAGCGCGCCGCCGCGTCCCGCCGCCCGGCAGCGCTGCCCGCCACCAGCGTCCCGCGCTGGAGCACCACCAGCCGACAGGCCCTGCCCGGCCCACGCCGCTGACCCCGGCCCGACACCGACCGGAGACCCCTCTTGTCCCTGCAGGCCCCGGAGTTCTTCGCCGAGCTGTGCCTCCCCTTCCCCGATCACACCGTGGTGGGCAACACCTACTTCGCCGTCCCCATCCCCGGCATCCCGCTGCGGTTGCGGATCGGTTTCACCGGCACCATCCACGCGGACACCTACGGCGGGCTACGCGTGGCAGTCGTCCACCCGGATCGCGGCGAGATCGACGCGGTGGCGCTCAGCTTCGTGGAGCACGGCACATTCCACCGCCGCGACGAAGCGACCAACACCCGGCCGAACACCAAGCAGTACGGCACCTTCGACACCTACCACCGCCCCGGCCGGCCGCCGTGGGAAGGAGCCGTCACCACCGGGTTGCGCGACGCCATCGAGCAGTACACCGCCGTCTGGTTCCCCGGCGCCTGGACCGCGTCCGCACCGAGCCTCCCCACAGGCCGGACCGCGCACACGGCTCCCGCCGCGCCGGTCACCCGCAGTGGCACCCGCGCCCGCTGAGCCGTGCCCACTCCGCCGCCCAGGCGTTCCGTACCTTTCCCAGCAGGAGCCCTGCCCGTGACGAACCACCCCTTCGAGAACCTCGACCCCACGCAGACCGTGCAGGTCCTTCCCCGCCACCTCGCCGGGCCCGGCACCATCGACCCCCGCACCGCATGGGCCTTCCCCTACGACGAAGGCTGGCAGTTCGCCCAGACCGACGACGGCACGGCCGCCGCTTTCAGCCCGTGCCTGCGGCTGCAGACCACCTACGAGCCCAAGCCCGGCAAGGGCGCGTGGACCATCAGCGCGCACCGTGCCCCGTTCACCGCGCCTACCTGGCGGATCACCTTCGACGCCACCACCCCCGTCGAACTGCTCCACGACGTCCACGCCGAGCTGCTCGACCTCTACCTCGAAGACCGCCACAGCGACCAGGACCGGCTGCTCCAGGACGAGACGGCGCCGCACGAGGCGTACGCGCCGCTGCTCACCCGCGGCTGGAGCCACGAGGTCAAGACCGACGGGACACAAACCTTCCTGACCCCGGAAGGACTCGGTGGCGTACGCCACCGATACGACTTCAGCGGGTCCAGCGGGCCGGCGTGGCGCTCCTGGGGCGGACTCCCCAATGAGCCGCACTGGAGGGCGGACTTCTCGTTCGGCACACCTACCACGCTCGCCGCGGCCTTCACCGCCTCGCTGATCTCCACCGAGCCACTGCACCGCACCGTCCAGGACGTTCCCATCCGCACCCGCCGCGCTCTCTACATCGCCACCACAACAGCCAAGCCGCCGCACGGCAACCCGCCTGTCGCCCCGCCGCCCGCGCCGGTCTCTGGCCGAACCCGCTGACCTCCCCGCCCCGTTGACCAAGGAGCCCTCTTCCTCGTGCACGTACGTTTCGTCCGATCCGCCGCCGTCGCCATCGCCGTGACGGGCACCCTCACCTGGGCCCCGGCCGCGAGCGCCCAGTCCTCCGAACCGACCCCCTCGGCCTCTGCCGCCCTGGGCGAGACACCGGCCCCGGACGCGGGCAGCGTCGAGATCACCACCAAGGACACGGCCGGGGACGCGCTCCCCGGTGCCGCGTTCCTGCTGCTCGACTCCGCCGGCCAGGAAGCCGGACGCGGGAAGACCGACGCACAGGGGAAACTGGCCTTCCCCGGCCTCGCTCCAGGCGTCTACCGGCTCAAGGAAACGGCCTCCGGCAGCCCGCTCCACGAGGTCGTCGCCGACCAGGACGTCATCGTCACCCCGGGCGCGACCACACGGCTGACGATCACCGACCCGTTCAAAGCCGCCAAGGTCCTCCTACAGGCCAAGGATGACAAGACAGGCAGACTTCTGCCCGGCGCGACCGTGAACATCGGCATCGGTGAGTCGACGCTGCTCACCCTGACTACCGGGGCCAAGGGCACGGCTTCCGGAGAACTGCCGGTGTCGAGCCGGAAGACGCAGTTCTGGGTCAAGGAGATCAAGGCCCCCGCCGGCTACGACCTCTACAAGCTGTCCAAGACGTTCACCGCAGGCCCCGGCGCCGCGGTGACCGTGACCGTCACCAACTCCAAGGGAGCCATCGGATCAAGCCCCGATCCGACCGCGAAGCCGACGGACCATCCCACTGCGTCCGGCAGTGAGTCGACCAGCCCGACGTCCTCTGCCGCGACGGACCCCGACACCTCTCCGGCGGCCGATGCGTCCGGCGAAGCCATGTCGAAGGCCCCGACCGGCTCCCTCGCCCACACCGGAGCCGACGCCAGCCCGTGGCTCGCGGGCGGAGCAGGTCTGCTGGCCGCCAGCGGTATCGGACTGGTTGTGGCCGCCCGCATCCGCCGCAGCGGTGAACACACCTCGTCCGGTGAGAGCTGACCCAACTGCACCAACCCTGGCACCAGGGCCCGGGAGTCTATGCCGACTCCCGGGCCCTTCGTCTTCTCAGATGTCGGCGAGGCGGTCGGCAGCCGCGGTTACCCGTGGCCGGTCGGAGCGGACGATGCCTGGGCACGTGGGCGGCATGTTGCCGCTATCCGGCCCAGCCGATCTCGCGTACTTCGACGGCTCCGTCGTGCGGCATGTACTGGATCCAGCAGCGGCGTCCGAACGCCTCGCGAATCTCTTCGACGCTGCCCGGGTCCCGTACGTCCGGCCAGGCATACGGGTTCGCGCGCACCAGCTCGACGAGTTCCAAGACCTCGCGCCGCGCTGCCTCCGTCGGCAACTCGCCCATCACATCGGAGGCCAGCTCCTCCACCACTACGCCGTACTGCATCGCACACCTCCGTATTCGTGAACGTCTGCGCAGCACCGTAGGGCCTAGTCCACAACCGTGCGCAGCCCTGTGGATAACCTCTGACGGGACCTGTTCAAGTGGCTGTTTCGACCGTCTGGCCGCAGTTCCTGGCCGCACGCGCCGATCTCGCCGAGACGGCGGTCCTGGCCGACTGTCAGCCCCTCGCCTGCCGCAACACCGCTCTCACCCACGCCAACCGGCACGCCCTGGCTGGCCGCCTCGCCCGGCTGGAGGACGGCTTGGCCGGCGGCGACCGCCTCGCCCTCTACGTCCGTCACCGCCTTGAGGAACAGCACCGTGCCACGGCCGCGTTCCTCGCCCGCCACGCCCCGGAACTCACCCCGTGAAACGTGCCCTGCCCGACGCCGACACCGTCGAGGCCGCCGCTATCGACGCCGTTCTTGAGGAAGCCGCCTCCCGCGGTCGGCGCCCGACCGCCACCGCCGTCGAGCGGCGCCTCGGCATCCGCACGCCACCTTCCACCGCCACTACGACGGCCTGGTCGAAACCCACGTCCAGCCCCGTATCCCGGCCCCCGCACGGCCCGATACACACGCGGACCGGCCGGACGTCGATGAGCGTAAGGAGACGAACCTGTGCGGGCTGCGGCAGGAGAACACCGATCTGCGCCGGACGCTCGCCCTGTACAAGGAGGCCATCCGGCAGCTCACGATCGAAAACGACGCCCTGCGCGGCACCGCCACCGTCGTGCCCCTGCCCACCCTGAGCAGGACCGCGCAGCGATCGCCGTCCTGACCTTCGGCCAGGCGAGGCGCTCAGCGCGCGAGCCGCAGCGGGGCCGCGTAGTTGTGGCTGTGTGGCACTGATTCCTCCGATCCAGCCGATGCTCGCCGAAGCACGACGGCAGATGCCTCCGGACGGGGCACTGCCAGGACAAATGATCACGGAGGCTAAGGCGGACGGCTTCCGGGCCATCCTCTTCGCACGTCCCGGCCTGGTCATGCTCCAGTCCCGCCAGGGCTCCGATCTGACCAGCGCCTTCCCCGACATCGCCGCTGCAGCCACCCGCCTCGGCGAGGACCTCGTGCTCGACGGGGAACTCGTCGTTCCGCATGAGGGACGCCTGCACTTCGGCGAACTCCAGCGTCGTGCCCACCGCCGGGGCCCGAGTGCCGTCCGGGCTGCGGCTGAACGTCCCGCCTACCTGATCGTGTTCGACGTCCTGCAGACCGGGACGACCGAACTGCTCACCCGCCCCTACCGCGAGCGGCGCGCGGTCCTGGAGGGCCTCTTCGCCCGCGAGGCGCTCACCGCCCCGTTCACCCTCTGCCCTTCTACCGCCAACCGGGCGACCGCCTTGGACTGGCTGGACCCGGCCTGGGGCGCCGCCGGTATCGAGGGGGTCGTTGTGAAAGGTGCCTCGCAGCTCTACCTGCCGGGCAGAAGGGCGTGGATCAAGGTGCGCGCCCGGGTTACGTCCGAAGCGGTGATCGGCGCTGTCGCCGGCAGCCTGACGAGTCCGCTCACCCTCCTGCTGGGCCGCTACGACCACTCCGGCGCTTTGCAGCTGGTTGCCCGCACCACTCCGCTGAACACCACCGCCCGCCGCGACCTGGCCCAGCAGTTGACCCCGGCGGGCTCCCAACATCCTTGGATCGGACGGCACTTCAACTCCGGGTGGGGGACCCACACCGAGCTGGAATACCGTCCGGTCCGGCCGGACCTGGTTGCCGAGTTCATTGCCGACACCGCCGTCGACGCAGGCCGCTACCGACACCCGGTCCGCTTCGTACGGCTGCGCGAGGACCTCGCACCTGACGACCTACCGCCGTTCGGCGCGGGCGAGCCGACTTCCGGCGGGTGAGGGCAGGGCCCCGGGTCGACTAAAAGATCTTGACCTTGTTGTTAAGAAGTGAGCCTGCCGGTGTCTATGAGGAGTTGAAGGACGAGTCCACCTCTAGCCCAACCCCCTTGAGGTTCCGCGCAGATGATCCAGCAGATCCCCGAGTACGTCTCGCTCGCCTCCAACCTGTTCTCACTGCTGAGGACGGTGGCGGCTCACCCTCGTACGGTGGCGCTGAGACGGCGGTTCTCACGCGGAAAGGCTCTGGAGACGACACCGCCGGCCGGTACGGCCCCGGATACCGCTCTCCAGATCCTCCGGCATCTCCCGGTCGGGGCGATCGCACAGTACGAGGCCCCGGACGGAAGCAAACTGACGGTCTGGTGGACACCGCCTCGGCCCGAGGACGCTGCGCAGGACGACGGCCTGGGAGAGTACCGGCTGTGGTGAGTACCGAGGACGGCCAGGCACTCGACGACAAAGTCCCCCTGGATCTGTACGCCCTGGACGAAGATCAGTTTCAGGAGGTTCGACGCAAGATCATCGCGAGCCTCTCGGGCTTCTCCCGGCTGAGCCCGGCTACTCGTGCGGAGATCGTCGATGACGCGTTCTACTCCGTCCTGAAGTGCGGGCAGCTGGACCCCGACCGCGAGCCTCTGGCCTACATCAAGGCGACCGCCCGGCGATTGGCGGTGAAGGTCTCTCAGAGGCAGGCCCGGGAGTCGCTCACCGATGATCAGCCGACGCTGGAGCAGGCGCTGGAGAGTGCCTCCCTGCGCGCGCGGCCCCGAGAGCCGGATCCGTCCGATGGGCCGGTACCGGAACAAGGCGCGACGCGAGATCCGCTGTGGGGACCGACGGAGGACGAGGAGCTGCTGGACGGGATTCACGCCGCGATCGATTCGATCGGAGCCGAACAGTGCCGCGCTGTCACACAGCTTCGGGCTCAGGACATCGACTCCGCTGAGGTCGCCACGGCCCTGGGGATCACGAGGAACCAGGTCTACCAGCAGTGGTCCCGCGGGCAGCAGAAGGTCCGGGAGGCGCCCGAGATCCGCGACCGGACGAGGGCGGGGCATGCGATCACACAGCCCGATGCCCACAAGGAACGGTGACACGATGATTCTCAACTCGTTCTTGATCAAGAAGTGGGCGACGGCGTCGGGCGAGGAGGACGACCGGATGAACGCGACTTCCCCTGCAGGGCGCTTCCTGGCACGGCTGGAGGGACCGTACGACTTCTGGGACCGACCGGACGGTGACTGGGGGGCTGTACCGGCAACCGGCTGTGGTGATGACGGCCATGAGGTCCGGAGCGACGCCAACAGCGCCTATCGGATCGGCACGAAAGCCCTGCGCCGTGGCGAACTCGCCACCGCCCGAGCCGCATTCGCCGTCGCGATGGATGAACAGCATCCCGGCGCTGCATTCCGCATGGCTGTCACCGAACTGTTTCTGGGGCAGCACCGCCAGGAACGCCTCATGCTCACCGTGGCCTGCGGCTCGGGCAAGACCGCAGCCTTCGTCTGGCTCATCATGAACCACCTTGCCACGGCTGCTCGGTGGGGCCACGAAGACGCCCGGCGTCTGATCAGCCGCATCCAGCCGCCGGAAGGCCGGAGCCCGATCCAGGACAATGCCCCGACGTGGTCAGGCGACTGGGCAGAGTGCTTCCTCTCGCCTGAGCGCGGGCCGTACGAGGCACAAGACCATGAGTTCTACCCCGACGTCTGCGAGTACCTGGAATCGTTGCTGCCCGCTGCAGATTCACCGGCAGGCAGCAACGTGGGCAGCGGTGCTCAAGAACAGCAGGCAAGCCCACCCGCGTTGCCACACGGGCTAGTACTCATCGGGAATCACGGAGACGAGACTCCTTCTCTCCTGTACTACCCAAGCCGGGCCGACATCGCCCCCCTGGCCGCGTGGGGCGGAACGGACACAACCATCCATCTCCTCACTGGCCTCGGAGGGCAGGGGAAAACCAGGCTCATCTATGAGTTGCTTTCGCATCTAATGCAACCGCGTGCGACGCAGAGCAGATTTGAAAGGCCCGAGCTTCCTGATCTAGGTTTGGCGGATTGTGCCGTAATTCTAGACCCCGATCCAACAGCATCCTACAGGGAGTTGTCCACGTTCGCTTTGGAATCCTGCCGTCTCCGTCATTCCCGGGAGGCCGACGCAATTAGAAATGTGACCGTGCCCCCGGCGAATATCGAACCGTGGGCCGACGTAATGTCATCGTGGACGCGAACGGCACGGGACGTCTGGCCGGTGCCGTTCACACTGAGGGCCGCCAAGGTCATTGAAACCATTTCCTACGGCGAGACGCACGAAGTCGCCTGGCAAAGCCTTGCGGACAGGCCCCGCGCCGCCTGCTCCCGCTGCCGGAACATCGATGGTCGAGGGCCAGAAGCACTACCGTACGGTGGCTCCAGTGACGCTGCTGGTGAAATCGCCTTCAATGCCACCAGACTTGCCGGCGTCAGTATCGGCGAAATTGGACAGAGTCTCCTAGTGTTCGAATTTCCTTCTCGATGCCATGAAGCGCCAACAGAGAGGTTCAGCCAGACCTGCGCCGAGCGTGTCGACTCACGTCATCTAGACACGTTTGTTTCCGAGTGCACGGAGTGTGGGCCGAGACTGGCTGGTGCAAGCTTCGGAATTTACGTCACCCGTGTAAGCGCGGAACCGCCGGGCGCGGACCCGCTATCTTCACCAGATCCCGTGGGCTCACTCGCCGGTGCTTTGTTCGAGGCGGAGGAGAATGCCTGATTGGGACCTCCGCGGCTACCTTGATCGGTTCGACTGTTAGTGTTCCTGACCCGTGTTGGGCGTCCGCCGGCTGCCACCCGGTTTGCTAAGGAACTTGCAGGCTCCTCGGAGCCTGGTGCGGAGGCGGCGCGGCGTGAAGCGGATGTCGAGCCGTACGCCGAGGGCTCCGAGCGGCCCAGAAACTCGGGTAGCTGGGGATCGGCAAGGACCCCCAACTACCCGACCACAGGAACAGAGATTCAGTCAGCTGGCGGACTGGCGAGCGTCGTTTCCATGAAGGCGCGGACGGATGTCAGCGACCTCGGCCGCGGTCACCCGGGTCGCTGACCAGCGGTGATCAAACTTCGGTGTCACGAACTGGCGGTTGGTCAAAGTTCACTGTCAACCGCTCAAACTTCAGTGACAGAGGACAACTATCGCTGGACGTCAAAACAGCTGTGACCGTCAGCGGTAGTTGGCTGTTGGCAGGGGCGAGACCAGCGGTGACTGCGCTGTGTTCAATGGCAGTTGGCCATTTTGCTCAGAGATGGTTGGCCACTGCGGTCTCGGTTTCGGCGCCGAAGATCGTGTCTCGTTCCGCCGCCGCGATCCCTTTGATGGTCGTCACCCTCACTGCCCGCCGCCCGGCCGGAGCGTAGTGACCGTCCGGGGGCGAGACTGAGAGTGCTGACTTGTGAGCGGTGAGGAATGCCGTCAGTTGGCGAGGCTGAAGTCGCTGCCGACCGGTGCGGCGATCTTGTCGACGCCGGTCAGGGCGGTGAGTGTGGTGACCGGGGTGCTGCTCTCGGTGGTGGTGCCGTTGCCGAGTTGGCCGGAGCTGTTGGCGCCCCAGGAGCGGACCGTGTTGTCGCTGAGCAGGACCATGGTGTGTTCTCGGCCGCCGGCCACCAACTGGACGCCGGTCAGGGCTGGGACCGGGACCGGTGTGATGCGGTAGTCGGTGGTGCCGTCGCCGAGTTGGCCCGAGGTGTTCTGGCCCCAGGTCTTGAGACGGTTGTCGGCGCCGGTGACCGCGATGCTGTGGTTGCAGCCGGCGGCGATCTGCGAGACGCCGTTGGTCCAGATGCCCTGGGTGTCGACCGGGGTTGACCGGTTGATCGTGCTGTTGTCGCCGAGCTGGCCGGTGGCGTTGTAGCCCCACGCCTTCACGGCGTTGTCGCTGCCCGGGCGGCCGACGAGGGCGAGGTTGTGGTTGCAGCCGGCCGCGATCCGGGTGACTCCCGTCAGGCTCTGGACCGGGGAGGGGACGTTACGACTGGCCGAAGTCCCGTCGCCGAGCTGGCCGTTGATGTTGTAGCCCCAGGCCCACACCGTGCCGTCCTCGCGCAGGGCGAGGCTGTGGTTGAGGCCCGCCGCGATCGCGACGACCTTGTTGAGGCCCTCGACCCGGACCGGGACGCTGCTGTCGGAGTTGGTGCCGTTGCCGAGCTGGCCGTAGTTGTTGCGGCCCCAGGCCACCACGGTCTGGTCGGCCAGCAGGGCCAGGCTGTGCGCTCCGCCTGCGGCGATGTCGGTGGCGTTCGAGAGGTTGACGACCTGGCCGGGGGCGTTGTGCGAGAACACCGAGCCGTCACCGAGCTGGCCCGAGCCGTTGGCGCCCCAGGACTGCACGGTCCGGTCGGTCAGCAGAGCTAGCCCGTGCCCGTTGGTCGGACCGCCCCCACCGGCGGCGATCTTCACCACCTCGGCGCTGGTCAGCCCGAGCACGGTCGTCGCGGTGGTCCGGAAGTCGGTCCAGGTGCCGTCACCGAGCTGACCGGAACGGTTGTTGCCCCACGACTTCAGCCGCTTCTCCTGCTTCGCCCGGGCATGCGGCGCACCGGGAGCAGTTGCATGAGCGGTGATCGGGACGAGTACGACGGCGAGCGAGCAGAGCGCGGCAGCAAGCCTGCGACCTGTACGGGAGAGGTGCACCAACGATTCCTTCCGAAGATCACGAACATCGCGTGATCTTCGTAGCGGTCCCGACAGTCACCGCGCGTGCGACTTGACTCCCGTTCACCCAGTCAGCGGACTAGTCGCACGACTCGGTGGCCAACTAACGCTGACAATGGCCAACTACTGACCCCTCGCAGCGAAGGTTGAGCATTCTCATCGAACATTGAGCGCCTCCTCGGGGGCCTAGAAGCAACGCGTCCCGAGTGCGCTCCAGCGGTCCCGGTCAGAGGCCGATCGGACCGTGGCCACGCAGATGAGGGTCGTCGATGCTCAAACCGTCCGACTCGTCCACGAGGCGCATTTTCTTGATCACCGTTTCGCCCCCGCCCGGGAAGTCCGCGAGTGCCACGTAAAAGCCGATCGCCGGCACATCGGGCACCGATTTCTCGGCGGGCGCCCTCACTACCCATTGTCCGATCACCGGCGGAGGGGGTGGGACAGCGGCGCACGCGAAGTGTCGCACCGAGTCGGCCAGCGCCTGCAGGCGGTCCACATGGATGTGGTGCACGGCCTCGCCGACGACACGGGTCGCGTCGTCGGCGAGGGCCAGGAAAGTCGGGTGCAGGATGTACTTGCCCAGCTTGACCGCCGCCTCCCACGCCTCGTCGCCGCGGGCCAGGTCGGTGAAGACGGCGGCGGTCCAGCCCTCGGGTGAGGCGTAGGGGAGCATCAGCCGCCCGAGAACGTCGAAGGCGCCGGCCGTCTGGCGCTCCCCAAGATGCGGTACCTCGGCCTGACCCGCCAGACCGAGGTCAGCCTCTGTCCATCGGTGTGCCAGCGCATGCACGGCGAGTTGGAGAGAGGTGCAAACGAATGCGCTCTGCCTTGCGGCCCCGACCGGTGGGTGGGCTGGCCGGTCATGGCCCAACATCGCCTGTGTCTGTCCGGCCAGGACGCTGAGAGCCCCGGTCCGCCGATCCGGGTCTGGCGGGTCCCGCCGCAACTCCCGGGCCGCGCTGCGGGCGGCCCTCAGCACCCCGCGAGCCAACTGGTCGAAGTGCTTAAGCGAAGTGGCGGCCCTGTGACTGGGGCCCCTATGGTCGTCGGCGTCCATATTGTTCCCCCTCCCCAGCCGGACCGACAGCACGAGTGGCACGATCGGGTAAGGCCGGTAGGCCCAGGATGCCCTGCTTGATGTCGTTGTTCCATATGCAGTAGTTGCGCACCTGTCAACGCCACCACCAGCAGTGCTGAAACGGCGGGCAGAACCTCACCGGCTGGCACCGCTTCGACACTGCGCAATCCGGCACTCAACCTTCGGTGAGAATCGCTCAACGTTCACTGCAACGGGTCAACTACCGGTGACAGTCACAACAGCGTGGCAGCCGCGACTTGAATCATTCGAACTGATGACCGAATATCGAGTCATGAGTGCAAGACCGGTGGCGAGCGAGCGGGCAGATGAGCGTGTTGCCGAGGTGGTGTACGGGGCGTCGATCGGCGGTTTGCTGCCTGAGGGGCGTATCCGTCCCGGAACCGCGGTGAGCGCGGGCGGTGACATGCCCCTGCTTCTGGCACTCGCCGCCGAGGCGTCCGTCGGCACGGCCGGTTGGGCGGCAGTCGGCCTGCCGCAGATGGGTGCACTCGCGGCCAAGTCCGTCGGGCTGGATCTGGCGAGCGGTCTGTGGGTCGACGAGCCCGGACGTCAGTGGGCGCAGGTGGTGGCCACCTTGGCCGAGGTGGTCCCGGTCGTCCTGGTGGGACAGCTCGGTACGGTGCCCGGCCAGATCGCCCGTCGGCTGGCTGCCGTGCTGCGGCGCAGCGGGTCGGTGTTGTTGGCCGCCGGGTCGTGGGATGGCGCCGAGGTCCGGATGAACGTGGTGTCCGCGGCGTGGGAGGGGGTCAGCGAGGGGCATGGCCTGTTGCGCGGGCGGCGGGTACGGGTAGCGGCTGTTGGGCGCGGCGCGTCTGCGGTTCCGCGATACGCGGACATGTGGCTGCCCGGCCCCGACGGCAGAGTCGCTCCCTTGCCAACTGGTGCTGCCGTACCGGACGGTCCCGAGACCGTGTCCGATGTCCAACTCGGGGGGCGGCCGGTACTGCGCGTGGTGGGGTGACCGCGATGGGCAGCAGGATCATCGTCGGCTGGATCCCCGACTATCCGGTCATCGCCGCCGGAGCCCTGGACGCTGGGCCGATCGCCGTTGTCCATCGCGACGAGGTGGTGGCCTGTTCGGGGTCCGCGCGCATGGCGGGCGTGCGGCGCCGGATGCGGGTGCGCGTGGCGCAGTCCCGTTGCCCGCAGCTGCGTGTGGTCGAGCGGGATATCGCCGCCGAGTTCCGTGTCTTCGAGCCCGCCGTACGGCACATCGAGGACACGGTCATGCCGCGCCTGGAGGTGATCAGGCCCGGGTTGATCGCCGCGCCCGCCCGTGGTCCGTCCCGCTACTGGGGCGGTGAGTCGCACCTGGTCGAACGCCTTGCCGCAGCCCTGGACGAGGTGGATCTTCCGGCCCGGGCGGGCATCGCCGACTCGGTCTTCACGGCGGCGCTCGCCGCCCGTACCGGACACCTCGTCCCTGCGGGTGGCGACGCGGCTTGGCTGGCTCCCTACCCGGTGGGTGTCCTGGGCCTGCCTCGGCTGGCTGAGTTGCTGGAGCGTTTGGGTGTCCGAACGGTCGGCGCGTTCGCGGCGCTGCCCGAGAACAGGGTGCTGGCCCGGTTCGGTGTCGAGGGCATCGCCGCCCACCGCACTGCCCGCGGACAGCTCGAGCGCCCTCTCGCCGTCCGGACGGATTCCGGCGAGCACGCCGTGTCGTACGTCTTCGAGCCGGCCGTGCACCTCCTGGACCCCGTCGTGTTCGCCGCGAAGGCGTGCGCCGAGCAGCTCCACGAGCACCTGACCGCGGCCGGGGTGGTGTGCGCCCGGCTGGAGACCGTCGTGGAGCTGGTCGGCGGCCGGAGCCTGTCGAGGACCTTCCGCCACGAGGGACGGTTGTCGTCCCTGGCGGTGGCCGAGCGGGTGCGCGGTGTCCTGCAAGCGTGGTCCGACGCCGGCCTCCTCGACGCCGGCGGCGAAGCGGGCATCGTCCAGTTGGTGCTGCGCCCGGAGCAGCTGACGGCGGCCACCGGTCGCCAGAGTGCCCTGTTCGGCGAGGGGCGCACCTCGGACGAGATCGAGCGCGCGGCTGCCCGGATGCAGGCGATGCTCGGCCACCAGGCAGTGGTGCGCGCCGAGTTGGGCGGTGGCCGGGGCCCGGCGGACCAGGTCCGCCTCGTCCCGTTCGGCGACCTCGACACCGGAGCGCGCCTGCCCGACGGGCCCTGGCCGGGGCGGCTGCCCGCCCCGCACCCGGCCACCGTGTTTCCACAGTGGGTGCCAGCTCAGCTCACCGACCCCCGCGCTCAGCAGGTGACCGTCTCCGGACGCCTGGCCCTGTCTGCCACACCCGACCGGCTCACGGTCGAGGGCCACGGCGAGGCCGTGGTGGACGGGTGGAGCGGCCCCTGGCCGGTCCTGGAACGGTGGTGGGACCGCGGCCATGGTCGTCGGATCGCCCGCATGCAGATCACGACCGCCGACGGCCACGCCTGGCTGCTCACGATCGAACACGGCCGCTGGTGGGCCGAGGCCCACTATGGGTGAGAACGACGCCACCGTCCTGCACCTGCCCACCACCCGCTCCACGGCCGCTCGACGGTCGAGTGGCGGGGAGCCGGGCTGGGTCGAACTCCACGCCCACAGTGCCTTCTCCTTCCTACAGGGTGCTGCTCAGTCGGACGAACTCGTCGCCGAGGCCGGGCGCTTGGGCATCACGGCGCTGGCGGTCACCGACCGGGACGGCCTGTACGCCGCGCGGCGTCTGGCTGAGGCCGCGACCCCGGCCGGGATCGGTACCATATACGGCGCCGAGCTCACCCTCGGCGAAGCGGAGTTGGGCACGCCCGTGGTGCTCGCCCGCAGTGTGGAGGGCTTCCGGTTGCTGTCGGCGGCGATCAGCGCCGCCCAACTGGCCGGCGCCAAGAACGCCCCCGTCTACGACCTGAACTTGTTGTCCACGGCCGCCGGCAGCGGACACTGGGCAGTCCTGCCCGGCTGCCCCGCCCCCGGCACGGAACGGCGAGACGTCACCACCACCGCCCACCGTTTGAGCCGTCTCACCGAGGTCTTCGGCGCCGGCAACGTGTACGCCGAACTCTTCGATCACCATCTTCCCGGCGACTCCGTGGCCAACGACGTCACCGTCGTCGCCGCCCGCCGCCTGGGCCTGCCCATCGTGGCGACCGGCGCCGTCCACTACGCCACACCCCATCAGGCCCGGCTCGCCCAGACGCTCGCCGCACTGCGCCGCCGCGAAACCCTCGATAAGGCGGCCGGCCACCTCATGCCGGCCCCTACCGCGCACCTGCGCTCGTACGAGGAAATGCGACAGCGGATGGCCCGCTACCCCGGCGTGCTGGAGACCACCCTCGACCTCGGCCGCACCAGCGTCATCGACCTCGGCGCCCTGCGGCCCCAGCTCCCCGGCTTCCCCACCCCGGCCGGGTTCACCGAGGACACGTGGCTGCGCTACCTCGCCGAACGGGCCTGCGACGCCCGGTACGGCGACCGCGACGAGACCGACCCGGAAACGCGCGCGGCGTGGAAACAGCTCGACCACGAACTCGACGTGATCAGCACGCTCGGCATGGCCGGCTACGTGCTGATCGTGCACGACATCGTGCAGTTCGCCGTCGGACAGGACATCTGGTGCCAGGGCCGCGGCTCCGCCGCCAGCAGCGTGGTCTGCTACGTCCTGGGCATCACCGCCGTCGACGCCCTGAAGAATGGCCTGTTGTTCGAAAGGTTCCTCAGCGTCGAGAAAGCAGGCCCGCCGGATATCGACATCGACTTTGAAGCCGGCCGCCGCGAGGAGGTCATCCAGTACGTTTACCGGCGCTACGGGCGCGATCACGCCGCGCAGGTCGCCAACGTGATCAGCTATCAGCCGCGCCTCTCGGTGCATGACGCGGCCCGCGTCCTGGGCTACCCGGCCGCCCAGATCCGGGAGATGACCCGGCACATCCACCACACCCCGCCCGGCCCCGACACTGACCTGCCGGCTGAGGTACGCGGCCTTGCCGCCCAACTCCATACGCTGCCACGGCACATGGGCATTCACGTGGGCGGGATGGTGCTGACCCGGCAGCCGCTGGGGGAGGTGATGCCGCTGGAGTGGGCCACCGCGGAGGGCCGCTCCGTTCTCCAGGGCGACAAGGACGATGTGGCCGCCGCTGGCCTCATCAAGATTGACCTGTTGGGGTTGGGGACCCTTGGTGCCCTGCACACCGCGTGCGATCTGATCGCCGAACACTACGGCGTACGCCTCGACCTCGCCTCGATCCCGCCGGACGACCCGGACGTGTACCGCATGATCGCCCGCGCGGACACCGTCGGGGTGTTCCAGGTTGAGTCCCGCGCGCAGATCAGCACCCTGCCCCAGCTGCGGCCGGAGAACTTCAACGACCTGGCCATCGCGGCCTCGATCATCCGTCCCGGGCCCATCCAGGCCGGCTCGAAACACCCGTATCTGCGCCGCCGTCGCGGCGAGGAGCCCGTCGCCTACCCGCACCCGCTTGCCCGCCGTGCGCTGGAGAAGACGCTCGGCGTTGCCCTGTATCAGGAGCAGGCCATGCAACTGGCCATCGACTGCGCCAATTTCACACCCGGTGACGCGGACCGGCTGCGCAAGGCGATGGCCGCCAAACACGCCCCGGAAAGGGTCGCCGAGCTGCGCGGACGCCTCACGGACGGTATGACCGCCAAGGGCATCCCGCCCGCGGCGGCCGAGCAGATCATCCACATGATCGAGGCGTTCAGCGACTACGGTTTCCCCGAGTCCCATGCCCAGTCGATGGCCCACATCATCTACGCCAGCGCCTGGATCAAGCACCACTATCCGGCCGCCCTGACCGCCGGAATCCTGGCAAACATGCCCATGGGCTTCTACGACGTGCAGACCCTCATCCAGGACGCCCAACGCCACCAGATCACCGTGCGCGACGTCGACATCCACTCCTCCCACGTGCACGCCACCCTCGAACCCGACGGCCCGGAGCGGAAGTTCGCCATCCGCCGCGGCCTGACCAGCGTCACCGGCCTGAGCGATGCGATTGCCCACACCATCGTCGCCGCCCGTACGGAACAGCCCTTCGCCGGCCTGGAGGACGTCGCCCGCCGCACCCGGCTGCCCGCCCGGCTGATGGAACAGCTCGCCATCGCCGGCGCGTTCGCCGCGTTCGACGGCCACCGCCGCGCCGTCCTGTGGACGGCAGGCGCCTTCCCCCGCAGCCACCAGCCCTACCTCCCCGGGCTGGGCACCCTCGCCGCCGCCCCCGACCTCCCGGCCATGAGCCCAGCCGAGGAGACCGCCGCAGACCTGGCCGCCACCGGCGCCAGCGCCACCAGCCACCCGGTCCACCACATCCGGCCCCACCTCGACCGCCGCGACGCCCTGACCGCCGCCGTGGTCCGCGGCCTCGCCGACCAGACCCGCGTACGGCTCGGCGGACTCGCCAAATACCTCCAGCGCCCGCCCACCGCGAACGGCGTCGCCTTCGGGGCACTGGAGGACGAAACCGCGATGGTGAACCTCGTCTTCTCCCCACCCGTGTGGGAACGCTGCCACCGCACCCTGCTGGAAGCCCCCGCCGTCCTCCTGGACGGGCACGTGGAGCGGTCGTACGGCGCGGTCAACGTCATCGTCCACCAAGCCGAGCCCATAGCCGTGCCCACTACCGTCCGTTCTCGGCGTCGGCGGTGAGCCGCGCAGCCGGCGATACGCGGAAACCCTCGGTCAGGCCGACAGACGGGATGGCTGAGCACCCGGGCGGTCACCACGATCGGCACCGCCACTGTCTACGCTCGGGACGTGCCCAAGACCGCCCAGCAGCTCCCGGCCGACCCCTCCCAGCTGCACCTTCAGTACACCTACGCTCACGGACTACACGATGGCCCGCACGACCAGACCGTAGAGCGATGGGACATCAGCATCCGGCACGGACACGACGTCCACGACCGGTCCCGCTGTCCCGTCCTCAACGGCACGGAGTCTCCTGAAGTCGTCTGCGGTGCCGACTGCTCCGCGTACGAGGAGCACGGCCTGGAAGTCGGCCGCATGACGTTTTTCCGTATCCGCCTCACCCAGGGCATGAATGCCTGGCTGGCCATGGAAGAGGAGTCCCAGGAGCTGTACGAGGTTGCCCAGGTGCTGCTCGATGAGGCCACCGGCTACTTCACTGACGAGGTCGGTCGACAACTCGAATACGTGGGTACGGATCTGCTGGTCATGGACCGTGTGGTCCTCGACAAGCCGTGGCGGGGATTTGGTCTCGGCCCGGTCCTCGCAGCGGAAGCCGTCAACCGCCTTGAGCCAGGCTGCCGAGCCGTCGCCTGCTCCCCGGGAGTTTCAGAGCCGGACGACGACTGGAAGCCGGACCAGGCCGAATGGGACCGCGTCATGGCCCGGATCGCCGCCGCATGGGGGCGAGTTGGCTTCGCGTTCTACAGGGAGAACATCTACCTCCTTGTCCCGGCCACCGGGGTGCCCGACGACTGTCGGACAGCCCTGCGCGTGGAATTCCAGGACCTCTGCTTGGCATGGCGCGAGGCCGACGCTGGTTCCGACGAGAAGCCTGCGGCGTTGAGGACGAATGAGATGGGCTGACTACGGGATGGATCCGTACCCCCCATTACCGTCCGGCCCTGGGACGGCGGAGGCTGCTGGGCGTTGTCGGCGGACCGCTACCGGCCCGGCCTCGACACCAGAGGCGGCTGACTGACCTCGGCATGCAAAGGGCGCCGGGGCCGGTCATCGTTTGACGCGGCTCCGGATGGCCAGGAGGGCAAGACCGAGGAAGGCGGGCTCCACGAGCCGAGTGGTCATCTCGATCCAGGTGCCTCCCACGGTGAGGCTCTCTCCAGAGGAGCGGAAGACCACTGAGTTGAAGACGATCGGAGCGGCCCTGCTGGCCCTGTCCCAGGTGACGCGCTGGGCGTACGGCAGGCTCAGTTGAGGGTCAGGTGTGTCGGTGGTCAGGAGCAGCTGTTGTCCGGCCGTCGGCAAGGTCCCCGTCGTCTTCGCCTTCGGTGATTCGCCGGGCAGGCCCCAGAGGACGAGGGCGAGGAGGCTTCCCGACGCGAGGGTCAGCAGACAGGCGATCGCCCGGGAGGGGCGCAGCCCGTATCCGGAGATCGCCCAATAGAGCCAGAGCAATCGGCGTACCCAGCGATTGGTGTCGACATGGTCGTGACGGCGCATTTCCATTTCGCCGTAGTAGAAGTCCGCCGCGCCAGGCTCGTCCTTGGCATCCTCCAGGCCCTTGCGCAGCTGCCGATACAACGCGGTGAGGTCTTCCGTGCCGGGTTGGTCCTGAACGGCGGAGGGGGGTATGGGCGGTTGCCATTCCGGCCAGTTCAATCTGCGCCAGTATTGCTCCTCTGCGAGCGTACGGCGTCTGCTCCACCGGTGGAGCCCGTGACGAAGGCTAAACCTCCAGCCCCTCGGAGGCTGGGCGAACAGGGTCCGGCCTCTCAGCTGCAGCTGGTCCAGGTGGAATGCGCCCGTGAACTGACACAAGGTCAGGTCGGTGTCGGTCAGTACCACGTGCGTGGCGTCGACTCCGCGCAGCGAGGCTATCTTTGGATACGCGCTGTCCATGGGATGAGCTGTGATGAGGGTGCTCTCCGCAGCATTGGTGCCTCCCCAAGCAGTCGGTGCGTGTGTGACGGCGAACGGGCTGACCAGGTTCGTCCCTTCAAGATGCACGGTTGCGTATCGAAGGAGCAGGGAGGCGGACGAGTTCCAGATGGTGCGCTCGCACCGCACCCGGTGGGCTGCCGTCTTGATGGTCACGGAGACGTAGAACTCGGCTTCCACCAGGTTCAGTTCATCCATGCAGACTATGGGGCCCAGCTCCCTGGCCCGCTCGAAAGTGGATGCCGCGAAGACCGCTTTCGTGAAGGTAGTGTTGATGAACTCGGCGACTCCCTTGAAGACGCACCGGCTGAAGTGGCCCACGGTCTGGAAATCGGCCTTTTGGAAGAGCGCCAGCTGTTCGAACCAGGAGCTGTCGAACTCGGCATTCGCGGCGAATCTCGACGCGCGGAAATCGGCTATACCGCTGAACACTGCACGCCGGAAAGTAGCCGAATCACCTTGCGTGTGTGTGAACTTGGTGTCACCGAACCGGGCCGCCTGAAGGAAAGCAGCGTCTGTGAAGTTGCACCCTCTGGGGAATTCGGCGTCGGTGAAGGAGGCTCCTTCCGTGAATATCACGTTAGAGAAGTCGGCCGGGTCGATGAAAACGGCTTGATTAAAGGAGGCTTTGCCGATCGTGGGCTGGCCTGTCGCGCCGTCGCTTACGGCATCACGGAGAGCTGACAGGTTCTCCCGGCTGATGTGCGTTCCGCGGTGATCGATGTCTGCGCCCGAGCTGAGGCTCGCGAAGTAGGCCGTCTTCTCCGACGTGTTTGCGTGTGCCAGGCACTTCCCGGAACCGGGTAGCTGTCGACCGTGGCAGGCGTTGCCTGCCACGTCGCAGAGTGGGTAGCCGGGGTTCACCGGCAGATTGAGAAAGGTGGTGGTGGCCACGCCGTACTCCGCATCGGGGAGGCTGACTTGCGCCGTGGACGGCGCCTCGACCCGGCACCATATCCGGATCCCCTCGGGTGCGGCGGAGGTTCTGCACTGGGCAGAGCGCGTGGCTGGTGGTGATCGGACAACCGACCATCGAAATCCGCCGCTCCCGACTTGGTGGGGCTGGGTCACTTGTCCGAAGTGCGCGTACGTCTTTCTCGTTGTCGTTCGCACGGACGAACGGTGACCGGCTCTTCCGGGACATCCCGCGTCGGTTCACCGTGGTGCGTCACCGCTCACTGTGTCTCGCGGATTCGCTGGGCGATGCCGCGCAGGCCGACGCCTGGCTCACGACCACTGCGAAGGTACGCCAACAGAATTGGTGAGGGGCGTCGTTCGGCTGTTCACCGATTGGGAGAAGCCGCGCCAGCCGTTTGGTGATGGGGCCGGCCACAGCCGAACGCCGAACCACGTTGGTGACCGCACGCCGTGGCCGCCCGCTCGACGAGCGGCCAGGGCGTGGCGATCATGGGGAACCCAGAGGAGTGACCACGGCCCCTCCGCCGCGTTCGACCGCAGCGAGAACAGCCGAGTGGAAGGACTCCAGAGCGCCGTCGGGTACGGCGACGGGACTTCCAGTAAGGGCGTACCACTCGTCGGCGCCGGTGTACTGGACAGTAACGGCAACGAGGTGGTCGGTACGCCGGACGGTGCGGACGGTGAGGTCGCCGGTGATGGCGCCCACGTCATCGGTCATCGCCCCGCCGGGGCCGGCGGTCACCTGGCCTTCGTACGCCGGGGGTTCGGGGATGTGCATCAGATGTCGCAGGTGTCGAGCATCTCGTTCAGCGCTGCCTTCTCCGGTGCGGTGATGTTCAGCTCGTAGACGTGCTTCACGTCGATCCAGGCCCGGGAGTAGGTGCACCAGTAGGACCTCAGCGGGGGTTTCCACAGATCCGGCGTCTGGTCTCCCTTGGACCGGTTGGACGCGGCGGAGACGGCGAGGAGCTGCGAGTGCACGAGGTCGTTGGCGAACGCCTTGCGTTTGGGGGTGTCCCAGAGATCGGCCCCGCCCCGCCATGCGGCGGCCAGGGGCACCATGTGGTCGATGTCGGCCTGGCCTGCGGCGGTGAGTGTTTTGCCGTCGTACTCGCTGTACCAAGTACCCTGCACGGCCCTGCACTTGTCGTCCTGGACAACGTCCTGTCCGTCGCGCTGAAGGACCACTTCACGGGTGTCGCACTCGCCGAACTGCGCGGCCCAGTGCGGGAACTTGGCCCGGCTGTAGCCCACCATGGCGTGGGGGGCCTCGACGTTCAGATCGCCCAACTCGCCACGGGCGATGTCGGCCGACGGCGGCTCGGGCAGCGTCCGGTACTGCGCTGGCAAGACCTGGAGTGCGTGGACGGGGGCGGCCGAAGCCGACATGGTCGGAGATACGAAAACGGCGGACAGGCCGACGAAGGACGCAGCGCCCCGCAACCACCTACGGGAAATGATCATGCGTCAAGAGGTAGCGGCACCCCGCCCATGCCTCTGTGATTGTCACCCGTGTGAGGGCGTGGCCAGGGCGGCGCTGACGTGTCTTCCGTTCGGGCGCTTTCGACTCACCGCATCGTTTCTCCGGATCCGGCTGGCGTCCGACGTGAAGTTCAGGATGCGGTATCAGCGCAAGTTTCCAGCTCTGATGACGTCGATCCACCTTGTGACTTGTGGCCTCTCACGGTCGCCCACGCCTTATCCAGCCCCCTCGGCCTCACCACAGAGTCCATAACTCCAGCCCGCAGCCGGAGGGAGTCCGCTGACCAAGTCCGCTACTGACGCTAGAAGTTGAGCCTTGTTTCGGCGGCTCGGCGCGGTGGGCGAAACGGGTTCCAAAGAGACGCATCCCCGGCCTCAGGTAGGTCGTTGTCCCCGTCGCACCCCACCACGAACCGATGGGACACCCTGATGCCCGGTACTGTCATCGACATCTCCGCCCTCAACGTCGCAGTGCGTCAGCGCCCAGTCCTGACTGCCTCACACGAACTCGTGCGAAGCCACGGAAGCGACATGGGCGAAATCAAACTCTCCATCGCCGAAGGCTTCGGGCCTGACGGCACATGGTGCGAGGTGGGCGACGACCTTCACACCATCAGCATCGGAGACGCGGAGATCCGCCTGCACCCCCTGGCAGACACCGTCGGCTGGCACGCCGACTACTTCAATGCCGGATGGCACTCCAGCAAGTACGAGAGCGTTCCCCCCGAATACCGCCCTATCGTCGCAGCGTATGTCGACCGGGTCGCCGACCTCTTCGATGGACTCCTGCAGGAAGCCGACCTGAGAGAGGCGGCAGCTGAAGGCGGACCTCGTGCCGTTGACGCGCTCGTGCGCCGCCAAGTCCACCTTGCTGACCAACGTCATGAAGCCCTCGACGCTCTCCTCCGCAGCCTGAACGCCTCCGACGGAGCACTTCCGGCCTGGGCTCGGACGCTGCTGCACGACGAAGCCGAACACCTCAACATGACCCGCGAGTGGCTCGGTAGTGCCGCCGTTGCCTACCACCACGGCTCAGCCGGGCACCGCCCAACCACGATCTTCGGCGGTATCTGCTTCGAATTCTCCACAGGAACAGTCGACCTGGTCAGCGCCTCCGTGTAAGGACCACAACCACACGTCAGCCCTCTGGAGATCACGTCTCTGTCATTGCCAGCCGCCCGAATGAACGCGCTGAACGGCGAGTCTCAGCACCACTGCACATGTGTTGCCGGAGCCGAGTCGGATGTTCAGCAGAAATCACGGGTTGTCGCCCACAAGGCGGGCGGCTGCACGCCGATATTCGTTCTCGCGTTCGCCGTGGAGGGGGCAGACTGAGGGGATGCGAGTGAAGCCCGGATCGGACGTGCCCGGTGTGATCAGGCTGTTGCGCGAGTTCGCGCAGCGCTTCAAGGACGGCTATGGGCAGCCGACCCGCGCTCAGTGGTACGCCGGCCAGGTCGACTCGCTGGAGACGTTGTGCCGCCACTCCTTCGAGGACACCGGACTCGCCGAGGGCTTGCTGACGGATCGCTACTGGCACATCCTGCAAAACTCCGTCCCTGACGATGTCTACGGAGCCGGGGTGTTCAAACAGGAACTCAACTTCCAGGCGTGGCGGCTTGAACGGGCCGCCCAACAGCTGGAGTCCGTCCGGGACTTCGCGCAGTCGGGGGAGGGGATCGTCGTCGTACCTGACAGCAACATCCTGATCCACTGCGGCGAAGTGCAGGGCATCGACTGGAAGGCCGCCGTCGGCGCCGAGAAGACGCACATCATCGTTCCGCTGGTCGTGGTGGCCGAACTGGACGAGCTCAAGCGCACGCTGCGCGACAAGAAGGATCGCGAGACGATCCGGACGAACATCCGTCAGCTCAGGGCCGTGCTGCACGGTGTCAAGCCCGGTGACGCGGCTCGGCTCGCCGACGGCGTCACCATCGCCGTGCTGCCCGACCCTGTCGGACACCGCCGGCTGCCTGTCAATGACGAGGAGATCTGCGAGCGGGCCGCGCTCCTTAAGTCGTTCCGGGCCCCGCTCGTGCTGGCGACCAACGACTACAACATGCAGATCAGGGCGTTGGGCTTCGATCTCGACACGGTCGAAGTGCCCGAGGCCGTTGACTAGGTCGAGTCGGTCGAGGCGTGACCGATCGCCCGGCCTAGGCTACGTCGTATGACGGCCAATTTCGCGGACGCGACGGACCGGCTCCGGGCCATGGTCGGCGCCCTAGCGGACGGGAGTTGGACGCCGGGCACTCCGGAGAGCGTGTGCGCGGCCGTGGTGTTGACCTCGTCGCCGCGTACGAAGCCCGCCGACGCGATCGTGGACGGCCTGCGTGCCGCGGGCCCGGAGGTCGCCCCGGTCGGCGGGCGGCTCGCCCCGGCCCTGGCGCAGTGCGCGCAGCTACTGCGCTCCTCTGCCTTCACCGTGTCCAAGGAAGGCCAGTACCTGCGTGCGGTGCTGGATGAGCTGCTGAAGGGGATCGTCGCAGCGACGGCCCCGCCGTCCTGGGCCATCCGCCTCCTGGAGGAAGCCGAGACCTCACGCCGGGCGTGTTAGCCCGACAGGTCTCGCTCGCCGTGGCCTGCGAAGCCCGGCTGCTCGGTGTGCTCGTGGCCGTCGTGGCCGATGCTCGTTCGGATGTAGGCCAGTCGTCGAACGGACCGTCGTCGCCAAGGTGGGCGGAGCACAGGGTGGCGGGCCACGAGGCGATGGTGGTGAAGCGAGCAACCTAGGACCGCTGCCATGTGCGGCATGTTCTTTACCCTGACGTCCGACTGCTGACGACCAAGATCTCAAAAATACGGGTTAAGGGGTGTTTTCCCTGGTCAGGAGGTCTGGACGATTGAGTTGGACAGGGCCTGGGCGTTCCTCCTCCCTCGGTCTCCTCAAAGTTGACGTGGCGTTGGGACATGAGGTAGTTAGCCGTCGCAGGCTGGGGAGCGTGGACATGGGCGGGCACGGACGAAGCCGGTACCTCGTGTGAGGCACCGGCTTCGGTGTTAGGGGGGATGGGCTCGCTGCTCGGGTTCAGCGGTCCTCAGGGGCGGCTCCACCTTTGAAGGTGGCGTGCGGTGTTCAGGAGGGATCCGGTTCGAGGTCGGCGATCTCGAACATCGTGTCGGTCGGCGGCTCGAAGTGGAATCGGCCGCGCATGTTGATGTGGCTGTACATCATCCGAGAGAGCTGGCGGAGGTCGCTCTGGGAGATGTCCTTGCCCTGGGCGCGCATCTTCTCGACGATCTTCTGGATGTAGACCGTGTTGAAGAGGGCCACGGTGTTGAGGACGAGGCCGAGGACACCGAGCCGGTTTTCCAGACCGGGGTAGTAGTTGGGGAAGGGGCCGTCGATGCCGTGGCAGATACGCCGGGCGAGGTCGGAGCGTTCCTTGTGCAGTCTGCTCTGTGCTTCGATCCCGCTCCGGTACTCGGGGTTGTCGTAGAGGCGGAGCAGGTGGCGGGTTTTGGCGATACGTCCTACGGAGGCGATCGCTGATCCGAGGTGTGTGGGCTGGCCGTTGCGGGTCAGGATCCGCAGCGCGTCGTGTGCGCTGACGGCACCGTGGTGGATCGAGCCGATCACTCGCAGGATGTCTTCCCAGTGTGCGGCGATCTGGGAGACGTCGATCTGTCGGCGCGTTGCGCCTTGGAGAGGTCCGTAGTCCGCTGACTTGTCGATGCGCCAGAGCCTGGGGTCGTTGGTCTGGTCCGAGGTGGGCTGGTAGGAGTAGCCGGAGAGGGTCAGAAGCCCGAAGACGAGGTCCTCGTGTGTTCCGGCCTCGGCGACGATGGCTTCGGGGTGCCGGCTGTCCCGGACGCTGGTCAGGTCCCGGTACGTCGTAAGGGTGTTGAGTGCCTCCAGCGCGGCGCTGGGCCGGCCGCTGACCATGCGCCCGGACAGCTGGATGGCCTGCTCGGTCAACATGGTCAGCCAGGTGACCTCGGAGTTGCCTTCGGGCGCGATGTGCAGGCCGGTTTGTGGCGTGGGGATGACGAAGCTGTGGCCGTCCACGGAGGCAAGGCGTTCCCCGTCCAAGTGCAGGGTGTTGAGTGCGTCGGTCTCCGCGCCGAGCATGGCGGTGGTGCATGCCTCGATCACGTCGGGGCGGAAGTATTCACGGCTGATGCTGGTGAGCCGGTCGAGTTTGAGGGCGTCCTTCTCGTCGTTCGCGACGGCTTCGAGGCCGATGTTGCAGCCGTATCCGACCATCACGGCGGCTACGGACAGTTCGAATTCCGGGTAGGGGGAAGGGTTGCCGTTACGAGTGGTGAAGGCGGCAATCGCGCCCGTCCGGCTGAGCACGTCCAGCACCACTTGCGGCAGCTCCACCCTGGGGAGCATCTTCTGCACTTGCCGGCTCAGGCTCGATGCACGCGGTGGCCGCCCCTTCGGCAAGGCCAAGTCGCCGTTGTTGTGCGTGAGTTGAGCGCCCTCGGGCATCCGGGAGGCGACTGCGGCGAGGTCGGCGTGCAAGCTGCTGGCGGCGCGGTCGAGGTAGGTGCTGGGGAATTCGGGCAGATCCAGGCTGGTGAGCAGGCTGGGCTTCTCCTGTGCCCAGACCTCGCCGGACAGGAGCCGCGCGAGCAGATTCCCCCAGCGTGCACAGCCCTGAACGAAGATTTCTCGTTTACACAGATGCCGGTGGAAGGTCTCAACCACACACAGGGCGTATGCCGGCACGTTCACCGCGCCGTCGGACTGTTCCGGGTCACCTTCCACGAGGGGCTTCCAGGAGCCTTTCACCAACGTGGTGTCGATGTCGTCGAGTTGGACGTCCTCGCGATCAAGGAGAGGCGGCAAGGCGTGGAGCGCGGCGAGCGCAGTCCGGCCCGCGGGGCTTGCGCCGAAGCGGACCCTGTCGATGAGGACGGGTACGAGCGTCTGTACGTCTTGGAACCGTTCCAGTGCCTTGGCGCGACGGGCCTCGTGGGTGTCGGAGTCCCGGGCCGGCATGTACTCCAGGAGGTTCTTGGCCGCCAGCACGAGAGTGTTCCGCTCGGCGATTGTCTCCAGCACGGCGCGGATGGTGCTGGTGTCGGTGACGGGGTCGGTGATCTCACCGCTGTCGTGGTCGACGCTCTCCGCCACGGATTCCAGGACGGCGAGCAGTGCCTGTGCGGTCAGGGTGCCGTCCGGGGCGAATTTCGGGTAGGCGTCGACGAGGGCCTTGTCGGCCCACCTCTTGGGCTTGGCGATGAAGCGCTCGGTGATCAGCTTGTCGAGCATGTCGATGGCATCATCCAGAGCGCTCGTCTCCAGGCGCTTGATGGCCGCAAGGACCGCAGCCCGCCGGCCGGTCTGCTCTCTCAGGCGCGGTACCCGCTCGGTCAGGGCGTGATCAGCCAGCTGCGCCAGCTTGCGGTCGGGGATGGACGAGACATCCACATCAACGAACCCGAGAGCGCGGATCTCATCCGCGCGTGACAGCGCCTTTGCGAAGTTGTCCCAGGAGGGCTCGCCGACATCGCGGCGCAGGCTGTCCAGACGACTGGTGCGCTTGTCGGCGGGCACCTCCATCAACCAGTCGATGATGCCGACCTGTCGAAGGCTCATCTTGGAGACGAGCGCCTTGAACATCGCGTCTTCGACTTCAGCCCGGCAGTGCGTCACCACGTCTCGCAGTGTCGAGTGTGTGGGGAGCAGCACGCGCTGCTCGCGGAGCCAGACCACGGCCTGGAGCGTCATCGCCTTCGGGCCGTCCGTGGAGTACTTCAGCCGCTCTTCCAGCCAGGCGACGAGCTGGGTCTCGCCTTCCGCGAAGGAGGTCCAGCCGTGTTCCTGCCTGATCTCTCGTGCGTGGTTTCGGACGGTGTCGCCGTTCTCCCCGTACACGCTGATCTTGGCCAGCGGATCGGAGATGCCGAGCTGCTCGCCCACCCGGAGCACCAGATCCTCGGGGATCCTCTCCATGTCGGTCTGGAAACGGCCCAGGAAGCGCAGGACCGTCAGCTGCACGCCCATGCCGAGCCGGTTGTGCTCGCCTCGCTTGCCCTGGATCAGCCGCATGTCTTCCTCGCCGAGCCGGAGATGGGGCCAGTCGCTCTCACGAATCCCATGGACGAACGACGGGTACCCCGCGCTCACCTCCTGCCGTTCTTCTGCGCCGAGCATTGCCTCTCCTGACGATCGGATAGTCATGCGCGGCAGATTCAGGGCCTCAACTGGGCTGGGTCAAACCGGACTTCGAGGGTGATCGGCCTTAGGGCACATTTTTGAGATCTTGGTCGTCGACCCGTGTTTTGAGCGGCTGTTCGAGTGGCTCGCGGCCGTTTCCGACGGCTTGGGCTTCTACCGTCCTCGGCCATGGAGAACGTGTGGATCGAGCCGGGCGGCAGCGCAGATCCCGGCTACACCGACGAGCAGCTCAAACGCGCGAGAGCATTCGCGGAACAGGACGTCCAGGCGACGCGCGTGCAGCTTGCGGCGCGCTTCGGACTCGGTGACGTATGCGCCGAGATCGCCGAGCAGTCCAGCCTGGCGGTGAGCAGCGCCCTGGAACCGCTGGCACGCCAACTCGGCTATGCGGCCGACACACTTGAGCGATACCAACGTGTCACGGCGCTGGCGGGCGCGGAACTTCGTGAACGTCTCGCCACATCCTCCGTCCACGTGCCGTGGAAGTGCGTGGTCACAGCCTGCGTAACCGACCCGGCCGAGCGCGGGCGCCGTGTCGGACTGCTGCTCGGGAGGGTCGCCGGCGCCGAGCGGGCGGGATGGCCGACCGTGCTGGACGCCGGGGAGTACTGCCGGGCCCTGGGCCTGGCGGACGGAGCGTCCTTCGGTACGGAGACGCCGGGCGAGATCGTCGCCCAACTCGGCCGCGCAGGGGTGCGGGCGGCCGTCGTCGCCGAGTTGACCAAAACCCCGCAAGCCGTCATGTCCATTCTGCGGGAGCCCACCGTGCGTGAGGTTCTCCAGGACCAGGAGGTCGCCCGGTACGTGCGTGAGCAGATGCGCCCCGTGCCGGATCGGGACGAAGACCTGGTCAACGCGCTGATCGGCGACGACGAACGCGATCCGCGAGCCGACTGGACCATCCGCTACTTCGGCCTGGCCCACAAGTGCAGGGAAATCCTCCTGCTGGGTCCCGATGATTTCGCAGACGTCGACGACCCCGACGTATGGCAGTCCGTCGAATCCATCCGTGACTCGGTCGTCTCGTGGGCCGGCCGCGTCCTGGAGAAGCGCCCCCGCACGATCCGACTCCTCACCGGAAAGTAGAAACCCGTGCCCATCCCCAATGCCGCAGGCCGCTACCCCAACGCCGTACGCGACGTCCTCGACCGGGAGGCCCTCCGGTGCATCCATCAGGGCGGGAGCGAAACCGAGCAGCTCACCCGAATGCAAGGCGCCGTCCGGTCGAAGATCAACGTGCTCTCCGCGGAATACAGCCCGGTGTTCGACCGCGCGGTGAGATCGATGTGCACCACCTCGTTCAACAAAGTCTGCAAAGAACTCCGTATGGCCGCTCTGGCTGGTCCGGCCGGACCAGAGCAGGGAGGAACCGCAGTGCCGGGGCCGGGCTGCGGAACCGGAGCATCAGGCACTGACAGAGGTGCGGTGCCCGGCTCGCATGGTCTTGGATCCGACGACGAAAGGGTCGTGGCGAAGATCCTGATCGGTGAGGGCGGCGAGCTGACGGAGAAGACGGCTCAGCAGCTCGTGCTGGAAGACCTCGACCGCATCATGGAAGTCCTGCCTCCTCTTGCCGAGCGCGACTTCATGGAAGCCGACCGGCTTGAGCGTGCGGCCAAGGAATCCGCGCAGGGAGCCAAGGAACACAGGGCCCGCGGAAATCGCGTCCTCGCCCTGTTCAAGCGCTACGACCGGCTCGTCGTCGGCATCGACAGCATCCCTGGCATCTTCAACCTCGCCGACTACATCGCCGAGGTCGGAGCCCACGCCCTCGGCCTGGACGACGAAGACGCCGAGCTCCTCCGGTACGCGGGCGCCCTGTGACCGAGTCCACGTGGCACAAAGAGGTCAAAGCCTGGGGAGTGGCCACCGAGATCCCGCTCGGGAACCGCAGAGCGGACTGCCTGCTGCGCTGCGGTAAGCGGGCAGAGATCCAGGCCCATCCGCTTCCCCCGGTTGAAGTCGCCGGCCGGGAGGCCCACGCAGACCTGTGGATCCTCGACGGCCGAGCCGCACACGCGCGCAACCGCCTCCTGGTGTGGGGCGACCCGGAGTTCGGCACACTGTTCCGTTGGGACCGCGCCTGGCAGGGCTTCGCGGCGGCCAAGCGGCCCGCCTTCCTCAACACGGAACTGGACATCACCACGGGCTGCGGCACATTCCTGGAGGTGACGGGCTGGAACTTCGACGGATACCGCGCTCTGGGTTCCGGCAGGCTCCATACCGCAGCTGCCATGCGCTCTTGGATGCGCTACGACATTCCGCTCGCCTCGCGCCCGGTGGTGCCCGGGTGACGTGGGAGCCGTCATATGGACGGAAGGCAACGCGCTACCGCACCGTGGTGATCGAGCTGGACGGTCTCCTCCAGCAGGTGCCGGCCGAATACCACGCGACCAGTGGACTCGTGGACCGCATGCTGACTGCCAGGGCCTTCCACGCCGACTCGGCGTTCGGCGAATGCCCGGTTCCCGTGGCCATAACTCTGTACCGGCCCACTCCCGATGCCCACCCGGCACTGATCGTCGTGGATGAGCTGGCCGAGCGCTGGGCCATGGGGTTCAGCGTCTGGCACAACCAGTTCCGCTATCGCATCACCGGCTTCTACCCCGCCGGAGAATCGGCGCCCTGACCACATTTGCGCTTCGGCGAGTTGATGGCGCCGAAGCGTGACACGGCGAGCGCCCGCGGTACGCACCCCCTTCCTGAGGCAACTGGAAGGCCAGGCAGCTCAACGACCGATCGGCTACCAGGCGTGACAGGTGGCCGTGTATGGGCGATCCCGCAGCAGCGGGCGCATCGCAGTTGTCCTTTGCCATCCAATCGAGGCGCTTGACAGCGAACCTAGCCGTTTCGGCTTCTCTGACAGCGATCTAGCCGTGGGGGATGAGCACCGCCGAAATCAGTGGTCGCGCTCGTACACGGGCGCATAGCCTCTGGTTCGCCCAGCATGCGAAGGCCCTGATACAAGGAGGCAAGCATGGCCGCCGACAGCGCGACGACGTGGGATGAGCTGCTGGCCGGACCGTTCAACATCCACTCGGTCACGACCCACGACAACCTCCTCCTCGCTGCGATGCGGAACAGCTTCAACCTGACCGACGAGGCGTACCACCGGAGGATGCGCGCCGACCACCTCCACCTCAGCCGGGCCCTCGACAAGCTGGGCATCGCCTACAGCGGCCTTGCCAGGGCGCTCGTGCCCGATCACCGCCGCAAGGAGGTCGCCCTCCTTTTCGACTCCAAGCGCTCCAACGGCCTCTACGCCATAGACGTGGCGGAGGCGTGGGTCGCGGGTCTCCCCCGGCCAAATAAGAGCGTCCCGGTCAACTCGATCCTACGCGGCGACCTCCTTCGCATCCCCGCCGAAAAGGTGCAGGCGGCCATGGAGGAGACCGTCGTCTACCACCGGCCGTACAGAGTCACCTACTCGGAGCTGGTGTACTGCGTGTACGTCACCAACCTGTCCAAGGCACAGGCCGACACGCTTACCTCGACTGCTGCTGAGCACCCCGCCTGCTTCGGGTACGCCGACTGCACCGGCCGCAGCACCCTGAAGGCGTACCTCGGTCTGTCCCTTATGAACTCCGGCCTTCGCGTGGGCGACAGGATCCTGGAAGGCGTGTACGTCGACGAAGAGCCAAACAGCGCAGGGCTGCCATTTGAAGCACTCGGCTTCACGCCCACAGCAGTGATCGACATGCTGTTCCTGCCGTTCCTCGGCTACCGCATCAACAGCCACCTCACCGGCCAGAATCGCGAGGACAACCACGCCGCGCTCGCCACGCTCAGCCCTGACGCCGCGCGACTGGAGTCACCCGACATCTGGATGACCCCGGGCCGGTACGGGTACCTCCAAGACGGCAAGCACCGAGACTCCGTGGAGCAGGCCGGCCTGCTCCATCTGGATCAGCCCGCCTTGGAGGCCGCGGTCAGCAACTTGGTGGCGCAGGGGTACCTATACAACCTGCGCCTCGATAAGTACGGGAACCTGCTCTACACGGCGCTGGTCGACGTCGAAGTGGAGGACGGCCGATACCAGACCTTCACGATCGGACTCCGGTTCAACCCGGAGGACAAGCGCGTCGAGCTGACGACGTTCTTCTGACCATCGATCACATGCCCTAACGTCGCACTGTCTTCGACACGGTTTGCATGCTCTTACCTACGCAGCCAGAACGAGCAGACTCGTTGACATCCAAACCTGTCGACCCAGGTCAGCGAGCCGCACACGACTAACTTCGCTGTCGAAGGACAGCAGTTCGCCGGGGGCAGACAGGAAAGACCCGCGAAGGACTGGCCAAGGCGTGCGCCGGCATGTCAACGTAGATCACCTTCTGGGAAAACAGCAGGTCAGGAAGGTGATTGCTCGTGACCGTGGCTCCTGTGAGCCCCGGATTCTCCACTACCGTCGAGGCCCTGCGCCGGCGTGAGTGGCAGCTTGGTCCGGGCGAGCCCACGCTCGTCATGGACCAGTTCACCGCCGAGGACTTCCATCTGGTCGTGGACGACCGGGGGGACGTGCACGTCAGCTCGAAGGACGGCCGTTTCTACCTCGGCTGGTTTCCGCTCGGCCGCCCCGGGACCGACGGCGAGGGATGGAAGATCGCCGTCACCGGTACCGCGAAGGTGCGTGGGTACGGCATCTCCTTCGACGTGGAGACGCCAGCCATGGTCGTTGCCGCGGCCGTGGCGTGCGTTCTGGAGACCTCCCGGCGCGTATGACCCGGCGCCGTGAGCCGAGATCCTGCGGGGGAGGGCGCTCTCAGCTCACTGGCGTTCCACGGCCCACACCCCTTCCGCCATGTTCCCTCATCCAAGGAGGCTGTCCGTGTCCTGTCCGGAGATGACCGTCGGCGATCTCATCGACCACTTGTCCGCTTTCGATCGCAGTGCGCCGGTGCGCCAGGCGATGAACCCGTTCTCCCCGATGGAGCACCGCCTCATGCAGGTGGTGGCGGCCACGGACTGGACTGGACAGTTGGTCGTCTACCTCGCGGAGGGCCGGGACGCGGACACCCAGCTGGGCCATCTGCCGCCCGAGGTCGCCGTCCTGCTGGCCTGGCAGGGCTCCGTCCAGGCGCCCCCGCGCCGTCCCCGCCGTACCGCTCGCGGAGCGTAAAGCTCCCACAAGCCGTTGGAGGCGCCCCTGTATTCCGACTCCCCGTTCGACCGCTCCACCCCGAACAAGGCCCAGGGCGCGTACTGGGTCGGTCCCCGTCACCTGGCGGGTGACGACGGACGGCTCTACGACACCGTCGCAGACACGCTCACCGGCCTCGGCTGGACGAGCCTGACGATCCTGCGCGGACGGCGGGAGCCGGACGAGGCGCCCGAGGACCGGCAGGTCCTGCGCTCCACCGTCCTGCACCTCAGCCCGGACACCCTGCGCTGGGCCCAGTGGGTCCTCGCGGACGAGCCGTTCTACCTGGGGGAGCTGCCGGTCGCCTGGCATATATCCGCCCGAGCGGACACAGACAGCCCGCTCGCCCAGTGGTCCGCCTACTTCACCCCCGACGTCCCCGGGGAGGTCATCGTCGACTTCCTCTTCGCGCTCGATGCCCGCGATCTGCCCGCTGAGCACGGCGGTGGACCCGAGCCGGTCCTTGACGCTGTCACCGCGCACGGCTGGCTGCGTGACGTCGACCGGCCCGATGCAGCAGCGATGGACCCGACGTTCACCTCGTACATCACCCTCGGCGAGGTGCCGGCCCTCATCCAGGACGCCACCCCGCTCCCGCTGATAGCCGGTGTGGACGAGGCGGGCCCGGTCGGATGGCAGGCGTGGGCGGAGCCGGTGTTCGGCGCGCGCTGCCTGTGGGCGGCGACGTTCAGCAGCAGCGTGCCGTACGACCTCGTCGCCACGTTCGCCGGCTCCCTCAGCTCCTCCGCCCCGGTCCTGCGCCGCGTGCTGCCTGAGAGCACGCGGGACCGGCTTCTCCGCGCGCCGGCCAGCTGAGCACTATGTCTCCGCTCAGCTCCACCGGCGCGCGCATCCTCGACGGCAACGACAACGGCATCGTGTCCGGTCATGCCGCTGCGATGGCCCGATTGGAGGCCGACGGCCTGGTCGCGCGCCACGGCCCCGACGGCGGCACGCAGCGGATGACCGAGGCCGGCAGGGCGGCCCTGGACGAGTGGCGCCAGCGGAACCCCGACCGGACGGCTCAGCTCGTCCATTCGAGGGTCCCGACGAAACTGCCCGTCAAGCAGCACGAGGCGGTGCTGACCGCCGCGGCACGTCCCGACCAGCTCGTCGCCGGACGCGACGACCGGGTGTACGCGAAGGGGGAGCCCTGGTTCAACGAGCGCACGCTGGCCGCAGTCCACCGTGCCGGATACGCCGACAGCCACCCCGCGCCCTTCCACAGGGAGCCTTGTACCTGGGAGCAGACGGGCGGGCCCATGTACCTCACCGCAGCCGGCCGTGAGTACGCCCGGCTGCGCGGCAATATCGATGTCCACCGCCGCAAGGTGGTGATCATCGCGTGCGGGGCCGAGAAGCGGCCGGTGCCCGAGGAACGGCGCAACGGCTGGCCTGCCGGGAAGCTGTACACGGGCCAGTACCACCAGTCTTTGCGCCGGGCGGCCGACGCTCTGACCGACCAGGCACTCATTTTCGTCGCGTCTGCTCTCCACGGGCTCGTGCCGCTCGATCGCCCTTTGCACCCGTACGACGTGACGCTCGGGGACGAGAAGGCGATCACCGCGGAGAAGATGAGCGGCCACACCGCAGGGCTCGGCCTGTTCGACGCGGACGTCATCTTCCTCGGCGGACGCGACTACGCCGCTCTACTCGCCCCCTCGGTGCCCCATCTCCTGGCCCCGCTCGTCGGCGGAATGGGCGCACACCGAGGGCAGTGCAGGCAGGCCCGCCAGGACTCGGCCCTTCGCGATGCGTGGTGGAAGAGGGCCTCGGCCCTCCACGAGAAGCGCCTCGCCCGCTGACTTCGGGCCCGGGGCCGCCGAGATCCAGGAAGCGCTCTGCTCCCGCGTCGTGCACCAACTTGTCTTTCAGATAGGCCAGTTGGGCCAAGGGAACGTAGGAATGCCATGCCCTCGCCCGTCGGAGCGCCCAGTGACCTTTCTGACCGGCCGCACTTTCAGCAGGTAGACCTGCCCGCGCCGCTCGGTGTTCGTCGGCCGCGTCTCCACTGCGACGGCTCACGTCGTTGTTCAGCCTGGCTCTCGCTTGGACGTCAGATGTCCCCGCTGGTCAAAGCTCTAACTCGTTGACGCGCCGGGCCAATCAGGGGCGGCATCCCCTGAGGATCTCCAGCGCGTCGACGTGAGACGTCGCAGCCGGGTGCAGCACGACAGGTTGTCCCTGGTCGGCGGGATGCCCGCACAGGTGGCAGACGGGCGGGAGCGCGGCGAGGCGCGGCCGGTGGGGGTGGGGTGAGCTCACGCCGGGATCAACGGGCTGTCCGGCCGGGACGGCACGCCTGGACCGGGCATCGGGTCTCGCGAATCCCCGCCCCGGTACCGGCGGCGATCACTACAGTTGCGCCATGGCCTCTGACGACATGTCCGGAATGGACCGCAAACTGATGTGGGTCGAGTTTCCGTCCGGGACACGTCTTTCGCAGTCGCGCGCTTCCGAGGGGAACCGCGGACTCGTGTTCGACGACGACAACGCGCTCGTCACCCATGCCGACCTCTACCCGGCTGCCCACGCGATCAAGGTGATCGCGGCCGCAAGCCTTACGGTCGGCCTCGTGGTGGGCGCCGCCGCCGTGAAGGCCGCGCCGTACGTCAGGAGCGGGCTGAGCGGCCTCAAGTCGAAGCTGCACCGCAAGCCGACCTCGGACGAGGGGCCCGTGCTCGATGCCACGATCACGCTGGAGCGCACCGACGGGTCTCCGGCCCGGACGGCGAGGGGGTCTGTACGGACGGGCCCCGGTCTCGGTGAGGACCTGACCGCGTTCGCCGACACGGCAGCGTCGGACGAGGACTGACCGGCCCGCGGGCGGCAGGTCCCGTGCCGGTCACCAGGGCAGTGCGATTCCTTTGCCCGGGCCGCGGCTGAGGCTGCGGTCGAGGACGCCGAGCTGTTCCATCTGCCCGAGCTGGTACGCGATGCTGCTGGTACTGGCCAGCCCCACGCTCCGGCCGATCTCCCACACCGAGTGCGTCTCGCCGTCGTGCTCGGCGGCCCATTTCCTGATGCGCGTCAGGATGCGCCGCTGCTGCTCCGAGAGGAGCTCCTCGGTCGCCTCGGTCTCCCGGACCAGGTCGCGCAGCGCGACTCTGGCCGACGGCGAGCGCCCGGCCGCCGTCTACCAGAACGGGTGATTGGAGATCCGGTTGTCGAGTCGCTGCAACTGCTGGCGCAGCGCCGTGGTTTCGAGGGGTCGGCGCTCCAGGGCCGCGTATGTGCGGGTCCGCTGGCGCTGGGTCTGGATCAAATCGCGCGGAAACGTCGTGTGCTGCACCATGCGACGAGTGAAACACGTGTTCGAATTTGGAGGTCAGACCCACGACCGACGGGCCCGGCGGCGGTCACACGGGGGCGGGCTGGGCCAGGAGTGTGTCCATGAGGGTCTGGTAGCGCTCCAGGTCTTCGGCCCATCCGGGCGTGAGGAGATGCTGGACGACACTCATGACAACCGCGACCTCGCCGCCGACCCCGGGAACCGGGGCGTAGCCGACGCGGACCCACTGGTCCCACATCTCGTGCGCCATCAGGGTCCGCAGGATCTCGGGCTCGTTCACTGCGTGCGCCAGGAGCATGCTCAGAGCCATGGTCGCCTTGGTGCAGGCGAGTACCGCCGTGCGCAGCCGCTCACCGTCGGCCTCCTGGACGGCGCGGATCAGACCGGGCAGACCGCCCGCGAGGGGGGACTGTGCGAACAGGTCTTCACCGGCGAGGGCGGCCTCGCGCTGGGCGGCACGGATGTGCTCGATCATCTCCGGGTTGCCGGGTTTGGCGGCCTCCCACGCTTCCGCCATCTCGTCGAACCCGACGTCCTGGGCGCCGCCGATCATCAGCCGGACGCCCGGGCCCATCAGGGCCGGGTGGAAGATTTTGGACACCGACCCGGTCGGCGGAAGGTCGAATTCGGCGCCGGCCGCGCCGGCACGCAAGGTCCCGTCGAAGTCCCGGCGGGGGCTGCGCCGGTCCTTGAGCATCCGGGCCGCCATCTCCTGGCGGGCCTCGAACGCCTCGTCGGAATCGCCCTGGGGGATCTGGCCGAAGTCGATCCCGGCCCCCTTAAACGGTCGCTCGAAGGCATCGGCCACCGCCGCCCGCAGCCGTGCTGTGCTTTCGGGAGTGGCGTCGATCGCCCAGAAGGCCCATCCGAACCAACTGATCTTGCGACCGGTCTTGGAGATTCCCGCCAGGGCGGCGGCCCGGTGCACGATCTCGGGACGGAGCGCGCCCGTCTGGGGGTCGGTCCACTCCGCGGTCCGGGGCAGCCACAGTTGGGTACGCCAGCGTTCCAACTGGGTGGGACTGACAGTGAATCCGTACTCCCTGACGGCGGCGACCATCGCGAGTTCGAGGGCGGAGGGTTTCGTTCGGGCCATGGTCAGCTCCTGCGGTTCTGGTTGCCGTCTGCGAGGACGGTGTAGACGGTGGCCGCCGTTCCCAGCGCGCTCGCCCACGCCTCGCTCTGCGCGGCCAGAACCGCGGCGGCCACCGCCAGGATCAGCGCGGACAGAGGGGGCCGGTCGCCTCCTCTGGGCGCGAGCGGGTCGGGGTTCATCGGCTGGTTTCCTTCCCTGACGGCCTCCTGCCGGGCATCCCGGCAGGGCAGACGCGCACCTCCGGGACCCCGGGATCGGCCTGCACCCCTATCTCGCCACACCCCGCCCGGTGAAATGGGGGAAACCTCGCGGCGGGCCCGCTCTCCCGCACGGTCGGCGTCCGGACCACCCTCGCGGGCGGCGCCCTGGTGATCATGCTTGCCGCCGTCGTGCCGCTGCTGGTCCGTCAGGTCCGCGCCCTGGCCGGGGCCGGACAGTCCGCGCACGAGCCGGTTGTCACGGAGGGGTCCGGGCTGTCCGCGCGGGCGCCGAGGTAGAACGCGCGGGCCACTTCGAGCGCCCCGCCGAAATCGCGGAACGCGCGGTCGCGGGCCGCAGACGCAGCTCGTTCGAGGGAACCGCCTAAGGATTTGGCGAGTTCGGGCGTTGGGCGAGCTGCTCGATGTAGTGACGGACGTGGGGCGGCATCGGCTCTGGAAGAGCGTTGAGTGGGAACAGACGCAGGTCCTGGCCTTCGCCGAGTACCAGCTCGTTCTCCGCCCCCTCCCAGAGCGTGACGAACACGTGGGGTGGGGTCTTGTCCTTCTCGTACGCGGTGACCGCGACCTCCTCAATCACGTCCGGGACGATGCGAGTCTCCTCCCGCAGTTCGCGCAGGATCGTCTCGCGCGGCGTCTCTCCGGCCTCAGGCCCGCCGCCGGGCATCGACCAGTGCCCTGGCCATGCGATGTCGGGTTTGTCATCACGCAGTTGGAGGAGAACCTCCCGACGCGGGGTGGTGACGAACGCGAAGCATCCGCGGGCCTTTACCTGACGGTTCGGCATGTTGGCCCTTCCTCGTACGACGGCGTCCTGTCGGCGCCCGGCTGTGCACCGCGCTCGACCGTGGTCCGCACCATAGGAGTGTGAGGGACATGCGGCAGCCGGACGCCGAACCCTCGGTCCTGCCCCAACTGGCTGGGGCAGGACCGGGCGGGTGGGCAGGCTCCCGGTTCAGCGGCCCCGCGCCGTGCGTACGGCGCTGGATATGTGGGCGTCGACGAGGGCCAGTGCCCCAGAGACGATCACCAGGATCGTGCCTGTACGGACTGCTGTCTGCTTGACGATGGTGCGCTGTCCACCGGTGCTGTAGGTGAGCAGCTGGCTCCACTGCTCGTCCCCGAGGCGGGGCACCGGGATCTCCTGAACCTGTATGTCGATGAGCGTGCTGCCCGCCAGTACCTGGTAGCTCGGGCAGGACACCATGGCGTCGAAGATCCGGTCTGTGCCGGTGGACAGTTTCGCGGCGGTGTCGCTGTACAGCTCCTCGGTGATCTCCGAGTTGTTGCTGTTGGCGTAGACGAAGGCGGCCTTCGCGCGGTGGGGGAAGTCGAGCGATCCTCCGGTGACCGCGTCGCCACCCAGGTCGTTGAGGGCGGGGCAGCCCAGGACGGTCACGTCGTCGTGCTGGGCGGAGGCGCTTGCCGGCTTTGGGGTGTAGCCGCTGCCGAGATCCTGCTCGCCGAGCAGCCGGGTGGCCAGGGCGGCCGACGACAGCGGGGTGGCGGTCGCCGTGTCGGCGCCCGTCGGTGTCCCGGTGCGGGCGGAGGACGGGGTGGTCGGCTTCGGCTCGCTGGTGTCGGTGGAGCAGGCGTACAGGCCGAGGGCGGTGGCGGCGACGAGGCCGAGGGCGGTGGTGGTGACGCGAACGCGCATGCGGAACTGACCCCTTGGTGCTGGGCGACGGGTGGTCAGTACGGGCCCGCAGGCCCGGTGGGGTCGAAGGAGTGGGGGTCAGTGCCCGAGGTGGCGCAGGCAGTCCTCGAACGTGGCGTGCGTCGCGTCCGCCGGTCGGGCGTGCCGGTTGTACCAGGCGGTGTCGAGCCGCGTCTCGTGCTGCTGATGGCCGGCCCGGCAACGCAACCAGATCTGGTCGCGGGTCGAGAGGACGAGCCAGTCCCGGTATGCCCCGCAGGTCGCGCACGCGGCCATCTCGCCGTCGATGACGAGCGGCTGGGGCCAGGGCATCATCCGCCCGCCGAGCTGATCGTGGCTCGCAACCCGCAGATCCGGGGGAAGGAAGTCGTCCACCGCCGCGGCCGTCTCCTCCGCCGCGATCGCGGCCCGGATCCGTTCCGCCTCGGGCGGCACCCAGCTCTCCAGACCCGCCCACATCTGCTCGTGGACACGGCGCAATTCTTCGGTGTCCGCTCCGCGACGGCGGCGTATCCGCTCAAACAATCCGGTGTTCTCCTTCGTCTCGTCCAGCACCTGTCATGATCGTGCCCCACGTCCCGGCCTGCTTCAATTCACAAACTCCACAGTCACCTCCGCCCGCGCCGGGACCCGGACCTCCGTGATGCCTGCCGCCCCGTACGGTGTGCGGACTCATCCGACTGAGGGGCGCCGCTGCCCATGGTGCTGGTGTCGGCGGGCAGGCCCGCGGCCCGGCGCAGGCGCCAGACCAGGACGTCGCTGACGGACTCGGCCGTGCCCAGTTCCCGCCCTGCGGCGGCGTCGGCCAGGAGGCCGGCGGGATCGTGGCCGGCGGTTTCGGCATCGGTGAGGGTGGCGGCGAGCGCGTACCAGCCGGGCTCGGCGAGGATCTGTTCCGCCAGCTCAGGCAGTGCCTCGCGCAGGACCGTGGTCTGTCGCTGGATGAGTGGCCGCCCAAGGTGCCGGCCGCGCTGGTAGAGGGCGCCGAGCGGCTGGGCGGCGGCCAACTGGTAGGCGGCACGCAGATGTTCAGCGGCCTGGCGTGCGGCGGCGGCCTGCTGGGCGTGGCCCTTCTTCGCGTGCCAGTGGGCGGCGGCGGTGATGAGGAAGAACAGCATGTCGATCGCCATCGCGGTCGTCGCGCCGTCCTCGCCCCGGCCGAGGGCGGGGCCGCCGCGGACGAGGTCACGGGCAGCCCGGCGCAGCGCCCGGTCGTGCCCGCGTACGGCCCGGACATGGGAACGGGACGCACGCTCGAACACGAAGGCGGCCTCGCGCAGTTGGGCCCGGGTGTGGGCGGCGGACGTCTTGGCCAGGGCGTCCAGGACCTCACCTGCGGAGGCGATGTGGGCGGCGGCGACCGCGTCGTCGCCGTCCTCGATGACGAGCACGGCCTGCCACGCCGCTGCGGCCGTACGCCGACGGGCTACAGACGGTCCGCCCGGCGCCGTACGGTCCTTCGGACCGGCGGGTACGACGTCCTGGTCGTGGTGGCCGGCGGACCAGCGCTCCCGGATCCGGGGCAGGGACAGGTCCGGTGCCAGGCGCGCCCCGGGGTAGAAGACGGGCTCGCCGTCCTTGTTGCGGTCGTCGGGCAGCGCGACCTTGTAGCCGAGCAGGTCCCCGGAGGGCGCGAACCGCTTGCGGATCAACAGGCCGGCGGCGGCCAGCCGGTCGAAGAACTCCTCCTCGCCCGTCGCACCGGCCACCGCCCGCCGTACGCTCTCGCGCAGTTCCTCCCGCGCGGTGCGGTCGCGGCCCTGGCGCTCGGCCTTGTAGCGTTCGGCGCTGGTGGGCCGCTGGGCGGCGGTGCCGTCGCCGGGGGTGACCTGGTGGAGGCCGAGTTCCTTCTCGATGAGGCGACATTCGGCCTGGGCGCGTTTGCCGGAGCGGAAGTCGTCGGGTCGGGTGCCGTCCTCGCACACCAGGGTGGCCACGATGTGGATGTGATCGTCAGCGTGGCGTACGGCGGCCCAGCGGCAGCCGGGCTGCCCGTCGCCGGGATCGATGCCGGTAGCGGCCACGATCCGCCGGGCGATCTCACCCCATTCCTCGTCGGACAGGATCCGGTCGTCCGCGGTTGCGCGTACGGAGGTGTGCCAGACGTGCTTGGCCGGGCGGGCGTGCTTCGGCAGGGCCATCACGGGCTGGTCCAGGAGCTGCTGGAGATCTTTGAGGGTGGCGTTTGGGTGGCGGCTGGGGTCGGGGGACATGCCGTCGAAGGAGGCGACGAGATGGGGGTCGGTGTGGTCCTCGTACTTACCGGTGTCGTAGAGGTATTTGAGGAGACCGAAGGTCTTCGATCCGGTGTTGTTGACGCTGGGGATCACGCGGCACGCCGGTCGATCAGGCGGGCGGAGGCGTCGCGGACGCTCTCGGCCGCACGGTGGACCGCGTCGATCGCCGCTTCCAACTGGGGTGCTTCCGCACCGGAGTTGAGGGCCTTCACAGCCTGGTTGAGGTTGCTGCCGGCCCAGCCGAGCTTGCGGCGGCTGTCGAACAGCGCTGTGATCACTTCGCGTTCGTCGGCGATCTCGGCGCTCGTACGGTCGAGGTCACGGGCTGCGGCGAGCGCGGCGCGGGCGAGGAACCCGGCGACGGACAGGCTGCATCGGGCGGCAGCGGACGTGATCAGCGTGAACTCCTCTTCGTTGAAACGGGTGTTGGGCTGGTGCAGGCGTTTCGTGGCGCGCGGCTGACGCGGACGCTGACGAGCGCGGGCAGCGCGCTCACGGCGGCTGCGGCGCTCGGTTGGCTTCTCCTCCTGTCCCGGCTTCGATCCGCCCTCGGTCGAAGCCTCCTGGACCTGCGCCCCCCGGTGCAGGTCCTCCCCGTCCCCCTCGGGGGCGGGGTTGGCGGAAGCTACGCTTCCGCCCCAACTTGCTGTGCGACGTGAGGTCGCATTTTCCGAAGTGAGGTGGATTTCGTGGAGAGGTTCTGACAAAGGAATTTCCTCCGAATCAGTGTCTGGATTCGTCCCCGCGCTCACATGCGTCGCTGGTAACGGCGGGGTGTGAAGCTGAGCTTTCAAGCCCAAGGGCGTCTCGGCCATCGAGAGGCCACAGGCGAGGGGAAGACTGGACGGGCGAACACGTGTGAACCCCTGGTTAATGCCTCGGTATATGGAACCCCCGCGGATGGCTTGCTCTCAGCGGGGCAGGGCCCGGCGCTGCAAGGCGCCAGCGGCTTCCGGTGCAAGCAACACCGGAAGTGAGACACCGCCGGCCACGGGGTAGAGGGGGCGCCCACCCCAGTCGCGTCTTCGAAATGCGGAACACGGAAACCCTGACGGGGTCCGGAAGTAGTTCCGGTAAGCCGACCGCAAGGGAGGCCCAAGTCCCCGGCAGGAACAGGATGGTCCAAGAAGCCAAGGCCGGTCGGCCGAAAGGCCAGGGGAAAACCGGGCGGCGGCACTCTCCGCCCGCTGCCCGCCATAACCCGCCGGATACGGGCCCGTGTGGCCCGGCCCGAAAGGGCGCCCACGTGGACCAGGTGAGCCTTTGGAGCACCAAGGCAAGGCGACCGGAACCGACGGACAAGTTAGATACCGGAGGCGGACATGGGCACCATCAGGGCGGCTGCAGCCACCCGCCCGCCCGAGGGGAACGGACCCGAGGGCGGGGCCTCCGACTGGCACGGGATCCACTGGGCCAGATGTGAGCGCGACGTACGGCGGCTGAGGCAGCGGATCTTCAAGGCGACGCAGCACGGGGACCTGAAGAAGGTCCGCAATTTGCAGAAGCTCATGCTGAGAAGCCGCAGCAACACGCTGGTGAGCGTGAAGCGGGTGACCCAGCAGAGCCAGGGCCGCAAGACGGCGGGTATCGACGGGGAGACAGCCCTCACCCCAGCGGCGAGGGCGAGGTTGGTGGCAGAGTGCCACCGATCGTCCGCTCCGTGGAGGGCCCAGCCGGTCAGGCGGGTCTACATCCCCAAGGCCAACGGCAAGCAGCGCCCACTCGGGATCCCGGTCATTCGTGACCGGGTGCTCCAGGCACGCGTGAAGAACGCGCTGGAACCGGAGTGGGAGGCGCGGTTCGAGTCGCGATCCTATGGATTTCGTCCCGGTCGTAGCTGCCAGGATGCCATCGCTTCCATCTTGCAGACGGCGCGCGGCTCGCGAGCGAGGCGTCGTTGGGCGTTGGATGCGGATCTGGAAGGGGCCTTCGACCGCATCAGTCACGATCATCTGACGGCCATGCTCGGGCAGTTCCCCGCCAGGGACCTCGTCCGGGGTTGGCTGCGGGCGGGCGTGATGGATGCCGGGAGATGGGCGCCGAGTGTGGAGGGCACTCCACAAGGCGGCGTCATCAGCCCTTTGCTGCTGAACATTGCGCTGCACGGGATGGAACAGGCAGCGGGATTCCGCGCCGACGGGTATCGGACGCGTGCTCATCACGCGTCCGCCGGTGTGCCCGTGCTGGTCCGCTATGCCGACGACTTCGTGGTGCTCTGCCACGACGAGGAGGAGGCATACCGGGTCAAGGAGGAACTGGGTGTCTGGCTGGCGCCGCGAGGTCTGCGCTTCAACGAGGCGAAGACGAAGGTCGTTCACCTCGATGAGGGGTTCGACTTCCTGGGTTTCACGATCCAGCGGCACGGCGACAAGCTGAACATCAGGCCGAGTAAGGCGGCTTGCAACGCGCTGCGGAAACGGCTGCGGACGGATATGCGGACCTTGCGGGGTGCGCCTGCCCAAGCGGTCATTGTGAAGTTCAACCCGCTTGTGAGGGGTTGGACGGCGTATTACCGCAGTGCGGCGTCGCATCAAGTGTTCTGCTCGATGGACGCTTACATGTTCAAGCTGCTCTACAAGTGGGTGAAACGCGGTCACGAGAACCGTTCGGGGCTGTGGATAAAACGCCACTATTTCGGCAGGTTCAACAAGACCAGGCGCGACAACTGGGTGTTCGGCGACCACGCGAGTGGCGCCTACGTCCAGAAGTTCGCTTGGACACGCCATGTAATGCATCACCCCGTCAAAGGCGCGGCATCCCCGGATGATCCGGCCTTGACGGATTACTGGCAGAAGCGTCGCCGCAGCACAGCGCCACCGCCGATGGACAAGACGAGTCTGGTCCTGGCGGCCCGGCAGAAGGGCCTGTGCCCTCTCTGCGGGCGGGCGCTGATCGAAGGAGCGGAATACGAGCCGGACAATCTGCGGGAATGGATTGACTGGTTCGCCGCGACGAAGAAGATGCTGAACAAGCATCACTTCGCCTACCGCAGCAGCGGCGGCACGGATAGACGGACCAACCTCCGCCTCGTTCATGCCGATTGTCACCGTTCGTATCATGCAGACGACGGAAATCGGAACGTAAGTTGCCGTCCAGCAGAGCCCTCGCGGCTTGCTTGAGCCGGATGCGGTGAAAGTCGCACGTCCGGTTCTGAGGGGGCCGGGGACCAGAGATGGCCCCCGGCTACCCGACCGCCCCGAGACCGAGTTGGAGTCGGGAGCGGGTTCCGGGGTGGTGCCGTTCTGGGTGGGGTTCGTCATCGGATCTCGGGCCTCGTGGTGCGGGTGTGGTGCTGGATGGTCGCGGCCAGGGCGAGGACGTCGGCCGGTCCCATGAGGACGCGGACGGGACCGTGGGGCCGGTCCTGGACGAGCCACTGGCCAGTCGGCGCGAGGACGGCGGCGTGCAGGAGTCGCCGGCGGACCAGAACGTCCGCCCAGGCGCTGGCCTCGGCGGCCGTGGGCTCGGACGGGCGAGGAGGAAGCGGAATCACGGCGTACCTCTTAAGCAGGGCGGTGGCCCGGCAGGATGCCGGACCACCCTTTGAGGGATAGGGGCGTTGAGCTGGTGTTTTGTCGGTTCAGCCGCACTCGGGGCAGCGTCCGATGTGGCTGTTGAGGGCGCGGGCCATCCGCTTTTTCGTCGAGGTGGCCTGTTTCGCACTGGACTTCGCCGACGGCCTGCCCTCGTGCCGCTGGGAGTGGGCGAGCAGGTAGCCGATCTCCCGCTCGTATTCCTCACGGACCTTGTCGAACTGGTGGCAGGTCCTCATCGGGGCCTCCTGGGAGAGCGGGGCAGGTGCGCGAGAGCCGGGTCCGCGTACAAGTGGTTCTGGATGTCACTGAAGTGCTCGTTGCTGACCGCGATGCCGTGATCGCGCAGGCGTGTCGTGATGGCTCGGCGGGTCATCTGACCCGTTTCGAGGGCGGCCTGGCGGGCGAAGGCGACCTTCACTTCCCACGGGACCTCGCCGTCATGGTCCGCGGGGTCCGGGTGTGCGGCGGGCGCGGTGTCGTGGTCCCCGGTGGTCCGGGCGCTGTGCGGACCACCGGTGGGATCGCCCTCGCCGCCTTCCTCGTCCGGGTCTGCGGGCTGGTCCGCTGCGATTCCGGTCCGCCGGTGTTCAGGGGCGGGGGCCTGGTCCGCGGGCACGGAGTCCGCCGCCGGGTCTGCGGTCTGCGGGTCCTGGTCCGACGCTGACGGGTGGTCCAGCACCTGCATCTGGTCGGCAGGGCCGCCCCGGTCCGGGGCGGCGGGACGGGTCTCCTCGTCCGGACCGCCGGAGTGGTCTGTCCGCTCGTGGTCCGTCGGAGGTGATGCCTGGTCTGCCGACTGGCCTGCGGGTTTCCTGGTCCGCTCGACGGAGTCGGCCGATTGCGGACCAGGACCGGCGTCCCGGTCCGCGTGGTGCGGGCTGGTGGTGGTCCGCCTGACCGGGGTATCAGGGTGGTGGTCCGCGGGGGCGGCTTCGCCCGCCTGGTCCGTGGTCCGCGGGTCGCGGTCCGTCCCCTGCCGACCACTGCCGGGAGCGTCCCCGTCCTGGTCCGCAGACTGGTCCGTGCGTTCCGCCGCGATGCCAGTCCGCTGGTCCGGAGTGCCAGCGCGGAGGCCGGGAGCCGCGGACCGCGTCGGCTGGCCCGTGGTCTGAGGGTGGTCCGGTACGGTCCGCCGGTCCCCGACGGCGCTACGGCACGCAGGATCCGGATCGGCTTGGTCTGCCGGACCGCGAGTGTTGTCGCTGCGGTGCCCCGGGTCCATGACGGTCCGCTTCGAGGGGACGGCCTCGATGGTGTCGAAGGGCCGGGGGGCGAGGGCGTCGGGGCGGTCCGCGTTGACCGTGGCACCGAGGTGGACGGCGAGGGCCGCGGCGAGCGGTGGAACGGCCGACACCCCGATCACCAGGTAGGAGCTGGCCTCCAGGTGCCTGGTCGACACCAGGTGGCCGATGGAGTTCAGCAGGACGGACACGCCGACCGTGATGAGGGTCAGGACGCGGCCGAGGGCCTGGCCGGCGCCTCCCGCGAGCCAGGCGACGCCGGCGACGAGCGCAAGGACATCGACGCTCACCGGAAGTGACCACGCGAGAATTTCGCCCCAGCCCACGGCGCGACCGAGGTCGGAGAGGGTGGTGGCACTCGCGGCCATGGCAACGACAGCGACCAGCGTGGCCCCAGTGACGATGAGAGCTCGCTGGGCCGTGGTGGGGCCCCGCTTGGAGCCTTCCGCGGAGGGAGGGACGCCGAGAAGAGTGGGGGCCACACTCCGTTCGGCAACGGCCGGAGCGGTGTGCGCGGCGGCAAGGTGGGTCATGCGGCCTTTCCGAGAGGGGCGGGCGCCGGAGTCGACGCTGCCGGGCGGACTGCCGGCTGCTGGGTGCCGGGTGCCGTGGGCGCGGGGCTGCCTGAGGCCGGGGTAGTCTTCTTCCGCTTCTTCTTGGGCCTGGGCACGCCGTAGGTGCGGTCGCGGTCGAACACCTTGTTGGCCGCCTGCCGGAGCAGGTCACGGGCGTGCTTGTGGCTGATCTGCAGCGCGGCGGCGAGCCGGGCGGGCCGCCAGCCGCGCACGTAGGCGTGATCGACGACGATCTGCCGCTCGGCCTCGGTCAGATGCACGTCGCGACCCTGGAAGAAGGCGATCACGCGCCGGTAGTCGAGGCGCTGGGGGAGTCCGTCGTGCCAGGGGCGCCGTTCGACTTCGGTGAGGCCACCCCAGATGCCCTCCTTGAGGACGTTCTCCAGGGCGAAGTCGAGGCAGTCGCGGCGTACCGGGCACCAGCCGCACAGCTCCTTCGCCTCCGCGATCTCTTCGTGGTCCCGAGGGCCGGGGAAGAACACGGCTTCGGCATCCTCGACATCCATGCCGTAGCACGCCCCGCGGGTGTGCCAGCTGGTGTCCCCGATGCCGCGCAGGCCGGTTGCTGGCGCGTCGTGGGTGGTGATGTGGCGCAAGACGATCTCCGATGTGCTGCCGCGTCGCCCGCCCGGGGCGGTGCATGCCGGGCGCGGCGTCGGGTGCCGGCTGCGGCGCGAGGGGGCGCGCCGCAGCCGGGGCGGGACAGTGACATGGGGGGGCGGTGCGTCGGACGGGATGCACGCGCCGGATGCGCCGGTCAGGCCATGGCGGGCTGCTGGGCCTGCAGGGCGGCGGCGAGGTCGAGGCGGCCGGGGTGTGGGGTGGCGCGCGGGGCGGTACCGCGTACCCCGTCGTCGGGACCGATCCGGCGGCGACGACACGGTTCGCCGGGCTGGGCCTTGCACCACTCGCAGCGCACGCTCAGGGCGTCGGGCCGGCCCTGGGCGATGGCCGCCTCGCGCGCTGCCCGGGCGGGACGGTAGGGCGCGAGGGCGGCCCGGGCAGCTGGCGGTATGCACGAGCCGACCTCACCCAGCATCGCCTCCAGCCTCGGGTCGGTCCCGTCGCGACCGCTGGTGATAGCCCGTGCCTGCGCGGGCTCCGCGATGCCTGCCGCGACGGCGCGGCGCATGCCGACCAGCTCGGCGGTCCAGGCCGCCGGGTCGTCCGGGTCGACGGACGGCGTCGGGTCCGAGTGCCGGGCCAGGCGGTTTCGCCGGTAGCTCTCCCACGGGCGGACGACGTCCGCGGGCAGGATCTGGTAGGGCGAGGTGCGGATGTGCTGGCGGGCGGCGATGCGTGCGTCCCAGCCGTGCGGCGTTGCCATCGGCACGTCGTCCAGCAGCTCGTGCCACTGGGCGAGCTGGTCGCGCACCTCGCCTTGGTCGGTGCGGATGGTGCGGGGGTCGAGTCGGCCGATGTAGGCCAGCAGGGCGGCGGTTTCGCGGCGGTCCACGGTCAGCCCTCCGTTCCGGTCGGCTCGTCGAGGGCGGCACGCAGGGCCGCGGTATGGGCTTCGGCCCGGGTCATGCCGCCCCGCGCCTTGGGGCTTTGGCCGGGGACGGCGTAGAGGTTCGGGCGGTGGGGGGCGTGCTCTCGGGCGATCCAGGAGCGCCAGTCGGCAGCCCAGGCTTCCGCCGGCCTCGGCTTGAGACCGGCGCGGTGGGCACGCCACTTCGTGTCGGCGGCTTGCAGGCCCTGTTCGCCGAGGCGGTCGAGGTGTCCCTGCTGGCGGGCCCAGGTGTGGGTGGCTGGGTCGACCTGCCACTCGGCAGCCGAGGTGACGGCGGCACCACCACTGCTGTACCTACGGTTCAAATCAGGTTCACTACGGTTCTGTGTGCCGGTTTCCGGTACATCGCTGTGCCGGTTTCCGGTACGTCGAGGTGCCTGTTTCCGTCGGGACCTGCCGGTTTCCGGTACTGCCGGTTTCCGAACCTTCGCAGGGGATTCCGGTACCTCACGCGGGCGGATTCCGCACCGGCGCAGGGCCGAGATCCGGAGTGCCGGGGCGGCGTCGGACACCGCCTCCGACATCTCCGCGGAGCCCTCCTCGTCCTCAGCCCTCGCTGCCAGAGCCTTGGCGGCGAGAGGGAGGCGGTAGACCGTGCTGCGCTGCGGGCCGGTGAGGTCGTCGAGCTGCTCCAGCTCACCGGCGTGGACCAGGCGATCGATGGCTTCGCGCACCGTGGAGACGGACGCGTTCGTGCGCGTGGCCAGGCTGGAGAGCGAGGCCCAGGAGACGCACTGCTCGTCGGCCACCCGGTCGGCGATCGACAGCAGGACCAGGCGGGCTGCTCCCTTGCCCGTGCTGTGTTCCCACACCCACTCGCGGGCATCGCTGCTCATCGGCCGCTCCCGTAGGGGAAGGCCGACCTGCGGTGCGCCGAGACTGCGGTCGGAGCGTGCTTCGCCACGGTGAGGGAGAGCACCGAGGCGGAGGTGGCTGCCGCGCAGGCCGGGCGGTCGGCCTTTTTGCGCGGGGCAGGAGGCATGCAAGAATCCCCTTTGCAGTACTGCCACGCTGACGTACCCCGTGCAAAGGGATCAGCGTGGTGAAGGTGGGTATCTCCGCAACGGCCTCTGGCCGAGGCGGGTGTGCCGTCCGGCGTCCGGCGTCCGGGAGTTACAGCTCTCGGACGCCGCCGCTGTATGGAGAGCGGTGCCGGTGGGGCGCTACGTGATGTGCTCCTCGCGTTCGTGGTGCTGGGCGCGGTGCCCCCAGGGGGACGACGAACATACGCACGGACCCGCTTCAAGATCCAGAGTTGGTTCTAAACCTCTGTAGTAGTTGCAGAGCGTGCTGCATGAAGACGTTTCGGTAGTCGTCGATCGGCGCAGAGGCGGGCCATGGCACTGCCTCCGGGCGGCTTTGCCGGCAGGCAGGAGCCAGGGAATCGCCGCCGGTTCAATGCGCCGGCCGCATGCCGCCTCGACGCCCCGAAGCCCTACGGTCGAAGCGCGGGCCTCAGGGGGGCCACTCGACCACGATGAATTGCCGGACGTGGCCCTCGCCTTTCTGGCGGGCGGCACGTGCGACAGAACTCCCTCCGTCGAGGCACGGTGAGTACCTCTTCGCGCCTTGGGTCCGCGCTGGCGGGGAGGTCGTACGGCGACGCCGGCGGTGCTCGGGGCGAGGAGGGTCAGTGCCCCATGGAGATGCCGCCGTCGACCGGTACCACGGCGCCGGTGATGTAGGCGGCGTCCTCACTGGCCAGGAAGGCGATGGCCGCGGCGATCTCCTCCGGGTTCCCGATGCGGCGCAGCGGGACGTCACTGATGATCTTCTCGACGCGCTCCTTGGGTAGCGCTGCGGCCATGGCCGTGTCGGTCAAACCCGGAGCCACGATGTTCACGGTGATCCCGCGCGAGCCGATCTCCCTGGCCAGCGAGCGACCGAAGCCGATCAGGCCCGCCTTCGAAGCCGCGTAGTTGGTCTGGCCAGCCTCGCCCTTGAGTGCGACAGCCGAGGACACCAGGATGATCCGGCCGCGCTTGGCCTTCAGCATGCCGCGCACAGCCCGTTTGGCGAGCCGGTAGGAGGCTGTGAGGTTGGTGTCCAGAACTGCGGCGAAGTCCTCTTCCGACATGAACGGCAGCAAGTTGTCCCGGGCGATGCCGGCGTTGACTACCAGAACCTCGACCGGACCCTGGTCGGCCTCGACCTCCTTGAAGGCGCTCTCGACCTGTTCGGGGTCGGTGATGTCGCAGTGCACCGGCATGGCGCCGAGGAAAGCGAGGTCGGGATCGATGCCGCCTGTGCGGTAGGTGAAGGCGACGGAGTCGCCGCGGTGGGCGAATGCGCGGACCGCGGCGTGCCCGATTCCACGGTTTCCGCCGGTGACCAGAACAGAGCGCGACATGAAGATCCCTTACACGAGTCAGCTGGACCAGTAGGCCGTAGCGAAGATCTCCTCGCCGCGGCGGTGCCAGTGACAGTAGGGCGTCACTGTGGGATTCAAAGGAACGCAAAGGTTGTGCTTATCCTGGGAGTGGAAACTGACACTTTCCACTGCCGGGCGATGGTGCTTTGCGTTCCAAATGCTGGACGGGGTGTATGGCGTCAACTCCCTTGAATGCGGGCCGTGATGTGCTGAATGGCCGGCCAAGGCGGGGGCTCGCGAATTCGCCGGTAATGTGATCTGGGTCTCAGTGCATGTTGTTATGTGACCGTTATCAAAGGAGTGGTATGCAGACCCTGATCATCACGCGCATTCTCAAGCAAGCGCGGGCACGCCGTAACGGATCGGACATCCCCGGCTTTGAGGCGGCTTTCGGGACGCCCCGGGCCGCCGGGATCACGCAGCTCCAGACGGCCCACCTGGTTGGCGTCAGCCGCTACTGGTACGGCAGTCTGGAGGGCGGGCGCCCCGGCAACTTCAGCGACGCGTTCCTGCACGCCGTGCGCAGGGTCCTCGATCTGACTGACGAAGAGTGGGAGATCGTGTACCGCGTCATCCGCGGTCGTGCCCCCGCGGTGGCCCCCGTCAGTGACCTCGGACCTCTGCTCCCTGATGCGTTCCGCGCCTTTGTTGAGGAGAGCCGTACCTGGGCCGTCTACCTCAATGATCACCGCTGGGACGTTCTGGCCTACAACGCCAAGACCCTGGAACTCTTCCCGTGGATGCAGTACGGCCTCAACGTCATGGAATGGGCCCTCACTTGGCCCGAGGCGCGCACTCAGCTCGTCAACTGGGAAGAGGAGTGGGCCAAGCCCATGACGGCCCAGTTGCGTGTGCACGCAGAGCAGTGGCGCACCGACGACCGTCTGCGGGCCGTGATCGAAACCGTGAGGGCGGACCCGGCTGCACGCAAGCTCTGGGATGCTCCCGACCTTCCCGCCATCACCCACCCCACATCGGAACAGCCGCGCCGCCTCTACCTGGCGGGCCGCGGGGGGCAGGAATTCTCCATCCGCTTCATCGCGGGAACACCCGACGAACTTCCCTCGTACCGCCTCATGGTCGTCACGCCCGCGGAGGCCGTATCGAGCAACTAGGTATCGCGCTCCATGGGCTTGATTCTTGCCGGAATACTGATTGGCGGCCACGGAACATCGCGCACCTCGCTCGCGGCGGGTCGCATACGTCTCACGTCAGAAAGCCGTCAACTCCGTCCTGAATCTGATCGAAAGACACTCCTGTCGAAGGAAAATGACGGGGAATCAGTCTGATCGGAGGCGCACTGCGGGCCCGGCTGCAGGGGCCATTGGATCTCGCGCCGAACTCCCGGCACCTCTTACCTATTTCAGCGCCCTGCCCGTCAAGTCGCTCTGCATTTGGGGGCACATGCGGATAGCGAGGAGTCGAACCGTGGCTCACCTGGCGCAGGCGTGCCTCCACGTGACGCACCGGCTCGTGTCCGAGTCACGGTATCCGGGCCAGGGCCAAGAACTGATCGGCGGCACGCATCCAGGCCGCCTCGCCATCGTCCCCGTCGTATCCGGACGCGAGTTCGTCGAGAATCGCCGCCCCCTGTACGTATCGGCCCACGGCAAGATCGAGCCACACCAGGCTGAGCCGGTCGTCCGCGATGGGATCGCGCAAGGCGGCCACCGTGTAAGCCGCCCACGCGGCCTTCGCGAGATCGTCCGTACGCGTCGGGAAGCTCACGCCGATTGCCCTCAGTGAGGCATTCGTGCGTTGCACAGCACCCTCCGACGCCGCGTCACCGAGGGCTCGGGGTAGTGCCGTCTGCAAGGCCATGAAGTCGGGCTCGGTCAGCTCGTGCCACGAACACCAGTGTGTCCGTACCGACTCACCTTCGTCGAGGGACATGTGGCCCGGCGCACAACCGTGGGCGAGAAACAGGTGCGCGTGCTCGGTGCTGACCGCCCGCGCGGTGGCCACCATGCCCAGCGGATAGAGCCACGTGGCCCGCAGCCCGGTTTCTTCGGCCAGTTCGCGGAGAGCGGCGTCGGCGGGTTCCTCGCCGTCTTCGACGAGACCACCGGGAAGATCAGTGATCTCCGCGTCGTGCAGGTAGTGGTGCTGGGTGACCATGGCGACCTGCCCGCGGTGCACGGCAAGGACTCGTACGGAATCCGGCACGGCCACGTGCGGATAGTCCACGGTGACGTCGTCGGGCCGCTGCGCTTGATCAACTCTCAGCTCGACGCTGTTTCGGGGACCACCGGCGTAGAGGAGTCGGCTGCTCTTCCGGCGCCATCTACCGTCGTTGTTCATGCTCGGACTCTACTGGCTGGTCGGGGCTGACCGATCTGTCGTGGTTTTCCGCCGCGGGTACGGTGAGAGCCAAGTCGCTGTCCAGGAAGGGAAGTTATGACACAGCCAGAGGGCCGCCGTACGTACGCTGCCGTCCAGGCATACAACTGGGCGCGGGTGGCCGGCGGTGTGAAGAGTGCGGTGAAGGAGCGGGAGTCTGCCCGGCAAGTCAGCAACACAGATCCCGGCGCCGTTACCGAGTGGCAGCGGTGGCTGCTGGACCACCTCGATTCGGAGAACGTGGACGTGCAGCAGGCGACCTGAACCCGCCCGACACCTCACTCAGTCAACGGGCAATGAGGTGAAGCAACGCGGACGGTCCCATCAGGCTCCCTCCTGCATCCATGGGCAATGCCGCGGTCTTGGAGCGCCATGGTCGTCGCGAGTACGCAACGTTGTCTCACCAGAGTGCCGATCGGCGTCAGCACCTGCGGCCCCGCGGCCGAGGCCCACGGTGGCGTGTACAGGGGCTCTAGGCGGGCTCGCTCAGCCGCTGCCCGAGCCGTGCTCCGATCGTGCGGGACAGCTGCCAGATCAGGACCGCCTTGTCGTCTTCGCCCAGCGCGAGGACGTCGCGGAGGACACCGTTGAGGGCGGGCTCGTCTCTGCGGCGCAGGGCGTCAACGCCAGTTTGGATCAGGCGGGCCGTGTGCATCTGCGGGTGCGGCGTGCCCGGTTCCATCATGGTCGTGGGCAGGCCACTGAGGGCTTCGACCTCAACGATCCGCCCGCCCCCGGTCATCAGTACGGAGCCGATCTGGAGCCATAGCGCGCTCACCCATTCCCAGACGTCGGGGCTACTGCCGACGAGCGTGGCGGTACGTTCACGGGCGGTCTCGTACTGCCCGGCGGCGACCGCGGCGATGATCCAGCCGGCCGGGGACAGGATCCGCTCGCGGGAAGGGACGCTGAACATCGCGGGGTTGGCACACGCCCGGTGCAGCCCGACGCTTTCCCGCAGCCACTCTATGCCGCCCGCCGAATCCAGCACACCCCGCACGCCCACGGCCAAGCCGTAGAACAGGGCGGTCATTTCCGCATCGTCGAGTTCGGCGAACAGTCGCGCGCACGCGTTGCGCAAACCTGCCATGTCGCCGGCGCCCGACGCGTTCACCATCGCGGTGGCGTGCGGCAGCCACGCCGTATGCGGGTCCTGCTCGCGGACGTGCTGGAACGCCGATTCCCCGGACGGCCACGCCAGGGAGATGAGATCCGCCCAGACCACGAGAACGGAGGCGACGCGGTTGTTCCCGTCCAGGTCGTCGAGCAGGGACTGGCTCTCCTCGTCCCGGCCTTCGGCCAGTGACGAGCTCAACGCCTCGGTGACGTCGGCGAGTTCACAGAACGGCTCGATCAGTAGAAGCACCCATTCACCCTAGCGGGCTGACGTGCTCACAAAACGGGGCGTTCTTCGTGTGAGTTGTGACCGCTTGCTGGCGAAGCTTGACCGATACGGATAGTTATCGCGGGCCACCTGTTGCTGCGCCACCGGTGGGATGGTCGCCGTGGCGTGTCGGTCTCGATGCCTGCTGGCTCGCCCCAACTATCGTTCGGTGAAAGCGTGTTGCTGTCGGCTGAGCGTACCTGTGACTCCCCCGCACGAGTAGGGCGGCCCAGGGGTTCCGGCAAGTCGCGACGGCGCAGGGCCGCCACGTACCGGCGTTGGCAGTAGCCTCCTTCCGCTCGTACGGTAGCGGCCATGACCAAGACCCCGGACCAGCGCAGGGTGAGCGAGATCGCCCGGTCGCTCAACCGCTACGAGTGGGCACCTGTGGCGGCCGAAGTAGCCTGCGGGGCAGCGTTCTTTCAGTTGCTTCGGGGTCTGGAGGAGACGGAACGTCCCAAGTTCCCGAGGGAGAGGGGAGTGGGGCGCTGGACGATGCGTCTGCACACGGAGAACGTCCTCGTCCTGGAGGAGCAAGTGGTTTTGCTGCAGGAGGAGTTCTTGCCCGTATGGCGTTCCCGTGTGCCCAGCGGGTCACCCATGACCGAGCTGATCGACCTCTATGTCCGCGGTGCGCAGCCGGTGGTGCAGCACGCGTCGGCCGTCCGGGCAGCCTGGGAAGGTGCGACCCTGCCTGAGCCAGCGAGCGACGACATCGTACGGCAGGTCCGCTACTCGGGTGCGTCGGCCGACGAGGCTGCGGCCCGGCTGCGGTACGACATCGCCGCCCGCTGGGAGAACGAGCCGGATCGGCGCTCGCTGTGGGCGGCGATGGAACCGGCATGGAACTTCCTCGGGGGCGTGCGGTCCACCACGATGGCCGCCGTGAGCGGAGACGTGGAGTACTGACCGTTCCCTCAAGGCCGTTCTGGGCGTGACTGGTTGTGATCGAGTGCTCGGTTTGACGGATGAGCGCTTGAGTTGGCGGCGTTCCTCGGTAGAGTGTGCGCGAAGGCGGCCATCTGCGGGATGGGCCGGTTCACCACCGGAGTCGTCACTGTGCGGGAGATACCGGTTCGAGCCCGGTCCGTGGACCATTCGATCCACCAGTAGCTCAATGGCAGAGCGCCCGCTCCTAACGAATGGCCGCTCGGCCTGCACGCAGTTCGTCCAGTGTCATCCCCAACGGTCGGTAATACGTGGTGGCGTGCCCTTGTAGCCGTTGCAGGGCGCGCTCCTGGCCGGGACGGCGTTTGTTGTTCTCGTCCAACAGCGTTCTGCCCGGCGTCATGCTGTTGAAGCGCCTGCGTCCGTGCTGCGAACCATCCCGGTAGTCGTAGGCGATGACTTGAGCCCACTGCTCCCGTGTGAGCAACTGCCCGATGCGTGCGTTGATCTCGCCGGCCGACTCCTTCGTCACCGCAAGCGTGGCCATGACCTCAGGCCAACGGAGGTCCGGCAGTGCACCGACCTTCGCATAGGTGAACGGCCGCCCGGCCAGATTCTCCCAGCGCGTCTTCGCGGGCTGAGGAAGCCGACTCCACACCTTGACCAGGGGGTCGTCGACCTTGCCGGCGCCGTGCATGATGGTGTTCCGCAGCTTGACGCAGAACTTCATGAGATGGTCCGCTGTTGTCTCCGGCTCGTCGAATCGGACCGTCTTCGCCAGGTCTGGCACAGGCCACCATTCAGGGTCTTTGTTGTGTGGTGCGATGAGGCCCGGGAAGCGCTGGCACTCGATGACCGTGCGGACGCACAACTCGATGTGCAGGGCAACGACTTGCGGTATGGCCAGGAATGCCATGTCTTCCGTCGCGGTCCTGAAGATCTGTTGCGCGTCTGTAGATGTCACGTCCAGCCGCTCGGCGTGCGCCACCCCGGCGAGTACTACGCCCGCTGTGTGAGTGGACCGGGCCATCTCTTTCTCTGCGAGGCCGGCGCCGATAGCCAGTGCCACGATGCTGTTGTTTGACCGCTTTTGCATCGCCTGCCACGTCCGGAACGCGGGGTACTGGATCAACACGGTTTCCCTTCACAGCAGTTGACCTGTCTGGACAGGGTAGATGTCAGGGGAAGGGCTTCCGCTCCTGGAGGCTCTTGCCCGACGCATCGTTATGGCGAGCCCGCCAACGAGTGTGCTCCGTCGCACCGGTCATGCACGTGGGCATCGGCTGGGAATGTGTGCGGTGCTGTGTGTGCTGGCCAGGCCGGTCGTGAGGTGGAGCCAGGTAGGCCGGTCGGGGGCTTCGGGAGTCTCGCGTCCGGCGGAACCTGGTTCGGGTCCGCAACCGAATACGCCGAGGCAGCATGATGTGGGTCGGTCCAGCTCACCTGGGCGTACCGTCGCAGCGGACCCCGGAGTGCCAGGACACTGTTCTCGTCCTGAACGTTGAAGTCGCACGCGACCTGGGTACTCGGAGACGCTGGGCACCGGGCACAGGTTGGCTTCGTGGATGGGCGGGGGAGACGAACTCGCTGGCCCGGATCAGCGGAACAAGGGGTCCCAGGGATCGAAGGGCTCGAAGTAACCCTGCGATACGGTGCGCCCCCAATCCCCTCGGGTGTCGATGCCGGCGTCGTGGACGGTGAGGTGCCGCTGCGCCCCGGGGAGGAGCGCGGTCAACTCCGTGGGCGGCTGGGGCGGTTGGAGGGGAGCGCGGTCGCCGGGCGGGAGGCTGGCGCGGGTCTGTGCGGTCCACCAGCGCATCCACGTGTAGAGCACGGACGGGTACAGCTCCGCAGGCCCTGGCCGGTGGCTACGGATCTCTACGGCGTATCCCGTGGGCTCTTCCAGGTGCCGTCCGCTGTTGTCGCGGATCCACACGAGGGCGCTGCACGGGGTCGTGACGGCGCCGATCACCAACGCCCCGTAGCCGTAGCGTGCCACGGCATCGTGGAAGGTGCTCTGTGCCTGATGGGCTTCCTGGTCGCGGGCGTCCGCGACGACCACCGAGGCGCTCGACGCCCACAACTGATCCGATGCGGGGGCCAGCAGATGCACGTACCGCTGCTCCTTCTCCTCGAACGACGGTCGTGGCGCGCTCACCCTCACCTGGACCCGGAGCATGGGACTTGCGGTGATGACGTGGCTGTCCACACTGCCCGGCATCACGATGCACTCCGCAAGATTCACCGTAGTTCCCTCCGCGTCCGTACCTCAGCTGGTAGCAGAGTTTCACGACGCCCCTGAGTTCCGAAAGGCAACCATCAGGATCTGGGGGCGCCGATGACTCCACCGGGTGGGACGGCCCGGCGCGGTGGCTGCGTCCTCCAGTGTCCGGTGCCGTTGTGTTGCCGCTATCCCGACTGGCCCGGGGGCTGCGGTTGAGGCTTATGAGGTCGTGGCCTGCGGGAGGTTGCGGATCGCGGCGAGCAGGGCAAGAACTCCGGCGTCGTCGGTGTTCCGTGTGGCACGGATCAGGCCGAGGACCTGCCGGGCGACGGAGTCATCGTCCCGGTCGCCGCGGTGACGGGCCCAGTGGAGCAGAGTCTGCGCGTACAGCGTCATCAGCCGGTCGTCGAGCGGGCCCGCGATCGGGGCGGGACGGCGCAGATCGGTGAGTACGGACAGGGTGGCGTCGGGGATCTCGCCGACGGACGCGATCCAGTGCAGGGCGAAGCCGGCCGCGACGAAGTCGGGGGTGACCGGCGGCGCCACGCTCACCCGGATCCGTGCCAGCCGAGTCGCGTCCTGGTGGACGACGGCCTCCAGGTAGTCGACGGCCTGCAGCAGTTCATCGCGGTTCACTGCGTTCCTCCCCGGACGATGTGCCGGGCCGAGCCGAGCATCAGCAGGGTCTGCTCGTGGTCGCCGGGAGGCGCTCCGGCCATCAGCTGCAGCCAACCCAGCAGCACCAGGCCCAGGTCTTGGGCTTCGGTGTCCGTCGGGTTGTCGGCGGCCCACGCGCGCAGAGCCATCTGGATCAGCACCGACGCCTGCGCTCCGCGGTCGTCGGCCATTGACTCCTCGGCCGCGTGGCGCTCGGCCTCGCTCATGGTCGCGCTGATCTGGAATGCCTGGCTCAAGAGCACGGGGATCAACTCGTCGGCCGCGGCGGCGATCGTGGAGGCGAACTGGCCTGGCGCGGCCAGGATCTCCGCGCTGGCCGCGGCTTTCTGCGGGTCCTTCACGAGGACGGCTTCGAGGTAGTCGAACATCGCCGACCACTGAGCCGGGGACATCGTCACCGATGCCTCCACGCATGACCCAGCAGCGGCATGAAAGTGATCCCCACCCGTATTCCCTTTCTCCGGAACGCAGTCGATGCGACAGCTCACCGAACGCTATCGGCGAGCGCGTCCCCACGGCCACCGAAGATCTCGCCCACCTGCGAAGCGGCTGCGTCTCTGTCCCGGCAACGACTCGGTGACGGCGCCCACTTCGGCCTGAACGGCTTAGCTCGCAATCCGATACTGGTTGCGGCAGAACTCTCCGCGGGTGCCTGGGTGATCCGCCGCTTTAACGAGAGGAAGCCGTGCACAGCAACGACGCACGGGTTGGCTCGTCATCGTGTGAGGGGGGCGAGTGGTTGCCGGCCCGGGCGCCGCAGATGGCCGGTCGAGCGGGGAGGGATTGCCTCGCCCTGTCGCGGTCGAGGTGCCTTCCGCTGGTCCGAACGTCAGGAAGGCGGTGTCGTAGGACATCGTGCTGGGCACGAGTGTGGCCATGGAGCCCGGCACGGGCGCGGGTTCACGCGGTAGCCTCGACCGGTTGGCGAACCCGCAGAGCCCGGCGCCTCGTTGACCTTTCCTCCGACCTGCTTGGAGTCGCTGCATGACGGTGGTCCTGCCTCCACGGACGCTGCCCGACGAGATGGCCTACCTCCTGCCCGCCGCGGCGCCGGACGTGTGGCGGGCCGCTGTGGCACGCGCCGCCCAGCTGCTTGCACCCACCTGGGATGAGCGCCCCGGCAACATCGGGGCACTCTCCTTCATTCTGCTCACGCTGTCGGTCGAGTGTGAGCAGCACCCGCAGTCCGTCCCCCTGTCCGTCACGGTCGAGAACCTGCGTGCCCAGGGCGGAGAACCGGAGGGGCTGAGCCGGCGGATCGAGGCGGCGGGAGTGAGCGCCGGCGTCCTGGGCGGGGGCGACGGTCCCGGCCCGTTGGACACCCTGTGGAGGGGCCTGAGCAGCTGGCTGGAGGCGCCGGGCGAGCCGATGGGCGACGCACCGGGACACCCCCCGGTGCTGTGGGCGGCCGTGCGCGGGCTGCACGACGTGATCAGCCCCCTGGAAGAAGCCGCTATCCGGCAGACGCCGGTACCGCTGCCCTCCCTCACAACCCTGAACGTCCTGGTCGGCGCCTACGTCCAGATCGTCGCTGCCCGCGCCATCCAACCGGTCACATGCGACACCTGCGCCGGGCGCAAGGGCGGGGTACTGCGGGTGGACGGCCCCGCGGTCACCTTCGTGTGCGCCGAGGGACACACCACCGCCCACCACCGGCTGGAGGTCCGGCGCGTACGCAACGCCCTCGCATACGCCGGAGTGCCCATCGATGCTGCGGTGGCCGTCGAGGGCAACTTCCCCGTCACCAGCAGCGCCTACGACGAACGAGCCGACCCGCGCCACCTGTCCCGCTTTACCACTGGCATGCTGGCGTGAGCCACCGAGCGACGATCACAGGCGACGGCGTCACCGCCCGGACACCCCCGAGCTGAGTACTCGCCCGGACGCAGGGCCGCTGCCCGGTATCGCGCCCGACGAGGCACATTGCGGTCAGGAGCGGGCGGTCACGGGCGGCGGCAGCTCGTCCGGGGCAGGCAGGTGGGTCCGCCGCAACCGGGCCACCCACGGGGGAAGGTCCTCGGAGCCCAGCGTGTACAGGCTCTGCTCGCGGCGTGGCTCGATGACCTGGCCCGTCTCGTCCGCGTGCACGGTCGTGGCGTGAGTGGCGCAGGCCCACCACTCTGCGGCGAGCCATGTGCCGTAGAGGGTGTGCGCGGCGGCGTAGCGGTATTCGATGGTGAGTTGTTCCACGCGCAGCAGCTGGTCGTCCGGGGCAGTGTACTGGGACAGGATGTTGGCCGGACGCCAGCGGGTATAGGGGTGATGGCCTTCGGCGAAGCGCACCGTGACGTGTTTGACCATCTCCACGGTCCGGGCCTCGTCGGGACCGGACCAGGACTCCTCCCAGGACACGTCGACTCCGGCGGTCTGGACGTTGTCGTTGTCCAGCCGGAAGCGGCCGTAGGACGGATCGTCCTCGGGACGGTAGGTGACGACCAGCCGCTCGTAGCGGTCGGACGGATGGTCACGCGTCGGACCCTGCACGTGCACCGCGGCGAGATGCGGGACCCGGCTTGCCCAGGTGTTGAAGATCCACTTGCCCAGCTGCCAGGCGCCGCAGTCCTGCGTCAGCGTGTCGTTCAGCGTGTTCAGGTTGTGCAGGTGCAGGTACGCGTCGATCCAGGCGTCGAACTCGGCGAACGCGGTGTGCACCGTGACCGACTCGTCGGCGGTCAGGTTGTCGGCGGCGACTATCTCCAGCCGCACCGTCCACCGGTGCTGGTGGGGCGGGTGGCACATGTGCCAGGACGGCAGAGTCGGCCGGGTATGGACCGCGTCGAAGTCGGCTTCCCGGGTCAATGTCATCATCAGCAGCTTCTCCCCGCACCCGTCGGCCAGCTCGCCTGAACGAGCCGCCGCAGGGGCCGTGTTGCGGGCATCTGGGGGGTACGGCTCGTCAACTCCCTTGCTCCAGACGGTAGACGATCAGCTGGCGCCGTGGTGACCGGACACCGGAGGTTTCCCGATGCTGATGGCGGGCCGCAGGAGTAACGAAAGGCGCCACTGGAGAGTACTCCGGCGGCGGATCAGTGCCCGGAGCGCATTGATGCGGTGCAAGAGGCCGATCCAGGAGGCCGGGTCCGGCTTCCTCAGAGAGGCTGGTCTTGCGCGGTAACGGTCAATCCCTCTATCCCGGCGCAGAAGCGGGGGTTGCTGACCGCGGTCGGATGCGTGATGCCCAGCACCGGCGCAGCCTGCGCGAGTGCCGTATACGTGATCCCGGCCTCGTCGAGCCGACGGTAGAACACCACTGTCGGGAGGAGTGCGGTCACGCTGTCCGCCAGCACGGTCATGGCCGCAGTCGCGGACATGACCACACGGCGCCGCTCGTCGGCCGGGACGTCCAGCATGAGCGCCCGCCACGGAATGTCGTACGGCGCCGGTGGGGCAGGCCAGTGCACAGATCCCGGCGCCGGGTGCTCTGTGGCGGTGCGGGTCCAGCGCCACAGTTCACATCGTGCCCTGTCCAGATCGAGATCGCCGAGGACGCTATTGGATTGGACCACCAGGGACAGGCGGAGGTTTTCGGCAATGGCTGTCGTCAGCAGACCGCGGTCGACGGCGGGATCGACCTGTCCGAAGTCCCCGCGCAGCTCGGGGTGTTGGTGCTGCCAGCGTTCAATGGCCCGCGCCCACTCGAAGCATTCTGCGAGCGGGTGCTGCCCGTGTGCCGCGACATACTTCTCGGTGTGCTCGGCGAGGTTGTGCCGCACCCATTCCTCAAGCGTCGTCGTCACGATCGTAGCCACCCTCCCTGGACGAGCATCACGGGACAGTCTGCCCGTCATAACAGACCTAGTACCAGATCAGCATGCTGCCGCTGTCATCGCATGCCGGACTTGGCCGGAAGGCTGGGCGCAGTCCGACCTCGTCCTGACGGAGCCGTCCCCCGGTCACGGGAGCCGTCTCAGATCTGGAATGCACAAGCGGGTCCTGCCGGACATCGCAGTGCTCCTAGGACGTAAGCCACTTGATCAGCCGCGCGAACTGCTCGTCCCGAGCAGCCGTCTCATCGAGGTTGATCGCCGCCGCGCGCCGAGCGAGTTCTGCCCAGGGGAGCCTCGGCGCGTGGGAAGGAGCGGCCAAGCCCAGCCACTTCTCGATCCGGGGGACCACGATGATGATCTCGTGGTCGTGGCCGTCGAGCTGCTCGGCCCTCGGAATGGTGGTCCGCACTCCGTCGGAGTCGGCGACGACGAGGACCGTTCCGGGGTTCACCTGAGCCGCGGCTGCCGCAACCCGTGCGAGACCCTCGATACCGTTTGCCTCGATGAAGTTCAAGCTGCGCACGGTGTCACCTCTGTCGCGCAGTGCCTTGGCGACGCCGCCGATGATGACCGTGTCCGACTGGCCCTCCACGACGATGGTCAGCGGCGGCTTCGGCACGGTGGGCGGCGGGGCGACCGCGGCCTTGTAGGGGACGAAGACTTCGCCGGTTTCGGCCGCCTCCCGGAGCTTGAATTCGAGTACTTCGGCGAAGGACAGGTTAGCGGCGTACTCCACGTCGCTTCTGTCGAACAGGATGACGTTGAGATCCTTGCCGACGCGCAGCGCGTCGACGGCCTCGCTGCTGTAACCGGACATGGAGACGAACACGCCGATGGTGCCGACGAGTTTGCCGTCCACCTTCCCCTTGAACTGGTAGAGCGCTGACGCAGGCACCGTGGAGTCCGTCGCCCACCACTTGGCCTCCAGGAGGTAGTAGCGGCCCCCGTACCGGAAGGACCCGTCCACCTCCTCGCCCCCTGGCCGGAAGGACGCGCGGGGCGCGAGGTTGTCCCGGGACAGCAGCTTGACCAGCCACTTCTCGAACCTGCGTCCGCGGTCCTGAGGAGTGAGGCCATCCCGTAGAGCATCGAGCTCGTCCAGCTCCCGGCGCAGGTCCACGCGATCGGTCCTCCGGCTCGAAGTGGGGTGAGGCGCCTACTGCGCGGCGCGCTGGGAGGCGAGGGGGTAGTTGAGCAGGGCGAAGCGGGCCAGGGAGCGGACCTGTTCGAAGGTCCGCAATTCGACTAGGTCGTCCAAGGCGAACCAGTCGGCACATTGATCACCTCGTACTCCTCTCCCCGTTGCACCGGGCCACCCGCACCGGTTGGGCGGATGTCCTTGTTGTGTCAGGGACGCCGTCAGCGTCCGGCTGCGGCATTGGGCCCCAGAGCGGCGGCGAGCACCGGCTGCCAGCGGTCATCTCCGCTCGGCGTCGGGGGCAGGATGATCGTGCGGATCCCCAGCGCCTCGCCGCCCCGGTCGGCTTCCGGATTGTCGCCCACCATCAGCGCGTGGCGAGGCTCTACCCCCAGCCGCTCGCAGGCCATGGTGAAAATGACCCGGCCAGGCTTCCTCGCGGCGACGTCGTAGGACATCACGCAGTCCGAGATCCAGCGCAGCAGGTCGTGCCGGTGCAGGACCGGCCGGAGGTCCCAGCCGATGTTGCTGACCACCGTCAGCCGCACCCCGGCCCTGTGCAGCCTCACCATCGCCCGGAGCGCGGCCGGGTCGATCCGCCATCCGTCGGCGCTCATCGACCTGCGGTACAGCGCCCCGGCGGCATCCGGCCAGGGCAGCCCGGCCTCGTCCAGGAGGCGGTAGTACACGCCCTGGTGGGCTTTCGGGTCCAGATCCCGCCGCCACCACGCCGCGAGGTCGTGCGCGGAGAGGTCTGCGGGCCGGCGACCGCCTGGCAGGCCCGCGGCCTCCGCGCGGCGCACCCAGGCGTGGCGTTCTTGTACCGGAGGCGAGATCCCGGCCTCCTCCAGGGCGCCGGAGAGCCATTCCTCAGTGCTTTCCAGGTGTGCCACCGTTCCTGCCCAGTCCAGCAGCACAGCCTGGGTAGGAACGGGACCCGCCGGGGCGGAGGTCGGCTCCGTCGTTACCTCGCGGGCCGCCTGCGCGTGGACATACGCGTAGCGCGCGGTGACCCGCGCCACATCGGCCTCGGCCGGCGAGTGCTCCAGTACCGCCATGTCCGCAGCGGCGGCCTCCCGTTCGGCGTCGAGCCGCTGCCTGCCCGCAGCATCGGCTTCGTTCGCGTGGAACAGGCTGCGTACGAGGGCGTGTCCTGCGTCTGACCTCGCCCGGTCAACGAGGATCATCGCCTCGGCTTGGCTTGCGAGGGTCACGGGCGGCCGGCCAGCGGAAGCGAAGCGAGGCTCTCCCAGGTGATGGTCTTCTCCGTTGCGTTGGCGGTGACGTCGACGAGTTCGATGGATTCGATCCGCAGGGGTGCGTGGCTGGGGCGGACGCGCCGGACGCGCCGGTGGATCTGGTGGAAGTGATCCAGGCTGACCTCGGCGGTGGCATACGACTCGGTGAGGTGGAGCACGCCGGTGTCGTACGTGGTGGCCTCGGGTCCACGCACGAGTTCGAAAGCGCGTGTGGTGGCGGCCCGTAGTTTGTGGAGCGGTTCGTCCGGGCCGAGATCAAAAATCAGCCCCGAAGTGTAAGGGAGAGGGCTGCCGACCGTGATGGTGAAGGGGGCGATGGCCTTCATCTGGTCGGTCAGCGCGGTGACGAGGGCCTGCCGCTCGTCTTCCGGGATCTCGGAGGCGGGCTTTTGGCTCAGTTGGTAGAGCGTGATGTGGAACCACTCGTCGCCGACGTGGGTGAGCGGGTCGTCCCTGGTTGCCTCACGGACACCCCGGATGAGTTCGGAGAGCTCCGGTTGGCGTTCAAGGTCAACGGCGACGTACGCGTGCAGCAGGGACGTCGTGCTCTCCGCATTCCAGCGGTCTTTGCCCTGCTGGAAGGTGAACGGCTTCATAACGACTCAACGTACCCATCTGACCTCGAAGTCCGCTGCTGGAAAGGGAAGTTGGCCCCGCCGCACGGACTGTGTCCGCACGCTGCTTGCCGCCGAGCAGTGTGCTCCCCAAGAGACCCACGCCCGCCCGGCGACCAAGTCACTCATCTCCAGTCTGCTGGTCTCCGGTCCCACGTCGATGGAACTGCGCGGACTCGCCGCACGCAGCGGCGTCCTTGCCTGACGAATCTCCTTCACCCACAGTCCGCTCGCCAGCAGACAGTCAACCGCACGATCCGAAAGGAGCACTGGCAGAGACCGGAGGCTTCGGCAGGGAACGCACCGTTCCGCAATTGGAATGTCCCGTTCCGTCGTGGCGACCTGCGTATTCCCGTGCTGTCTCGTTCAGTTGGCCCGGTATTCCGTCTCGCGACCTTGCCCCTTGAGGTCGATGGGGGCGGTCAGTGGCCGCGCATGCGTTGGTCGTACTCCGCAGCTGGCTCCAGCCCCATCGCGGCGCGGCGCTCGTCGAGCCGGCCAGGGTCGGCAACAGGTTGCAGGCACAGGTTCGAGCCGTCTCCGTCGTCGGTGTACTGCGTTCCGTACACCTGGGGTTCGCCGGCCGCGACCAGAACCCGGTCGGTGAGGTAGGCCAGGTGGCGTGGAGGGGCATCTCCGGCCGCGACCGCGACCTCTAGGAGTTCGAGGGCCTGGCGCTGGAAAGCGGGAGCGAGATCGGCGTGCTGGGCAAGCAGCCATGCCTCATCGGCTCCCTTCCCGCCGACCAACTCCACGCCTGGCCAGCCGTGTTCGGCGATGACCTGCTGGAGCCAGGCGGTGTTGTCGGCGTCAATCCGGCACATGTCGCGTCCGTCATGAGTCGTGGCCGCGAGACGGCGTGCGGCTTGGTCTTCTTCGGCGCGACGGTGGAGTTCGGCAGCGAGGTCGTGGTCCATGGTGAACGGATTCTCCTAGTTCGGGTCCTTGGCCAGGCAAGAGACGCGAGATACCGACCTGCACGAGTCGCCGGGAGCGCGCGAGGCCGGTGGACGACGCAGGTCATGCGGTGGGCTGGACTTCAGGCCCGTAACTTCGCTCGGCGGGCTCCGCTACGAGGCTCGTTCAGTGCGGCCGAGGCCGATCTCGCACACCCGGCGGAACGTGTAGGTGTTGGACTCGGGATCCTGTCTCTCCAATACGAGCCACAGCGAGGAGACGGTCGCCGACACGCGGCTGCCCGGGCGTAGGCCCCGGCCCAGCTCGGAGGCGAGCCGGTCCGAACGGCCCGCCATCTCCGGCGTGTTGGTGTCCTCCAGCCCGTACCCGCCGGAGACATGACCCCAAAACCATGCGGCGGCAGGCGCCATCGCGAGGCCGGCGTCGCTGCACCCGGCGCGCACGCTCAGGTAGAACTCGTGCAGTTCGGTCTCCGGCCAGACATCCATGACGGCGGCGGACGCGGAGGATCGCGGCGGACCGATCTCGATCCCGAACGGCACCCGCCCCGCGAGGCGTTGCCGGATGATCGGCGCAGCGCGCAGCAGGCGTGCCGTATCGACGCGCTGCCCGTCGTCATCGTGCGGCTCCAGCTTTTCGATGGTCATGTGCGCGTCGTGCTCGGCGACCGGGGTGATGATGTCCGCGTACGGCGTCAGGATCCGGCGGACACGGGCGAGGTAGGCGAGCACGTCGGGCTGGTCGTGCGGCAGCCAGAGCACGTGGGGTCGGACCCGGCCTTCCTCGGGTGAGCCTTCGGGGACCCACAGCCGCTGCTCGTTCATGAACCGTCTCACCGGCGGGCCTCCGGCGCAGTGATCAGCGAGGGATCGAGGGTGCTCCAGATGATCCGGTGGTCGGATCCCTTGAGCGCGGTCTCGCTGTTCAGGACGCCGTACCCGGTTACGGCCGGGGCGACGGGGCGGCTGGCAAGGATCAGGTCAATCCGGCGCCGGCCCCAGGGGTCGGGGTCACCCTGGCCGTCCTCCCAGTGCCCCACCGTCGCCTGCCACGGAGCGCCGAGATGGGCCGCCACGTCCACCATGTAACCCCTGCGCAGCAGGTTCTTGGTCTGCCGTCTGTCCGCCAGTTGTCTGCGGTACCACTTGCCGATTTGACTGGGTGGGACTTGGTATTCGAGATCGTCGTGACGCTGCTTCAGGTACGGCTCGGGGTCGTAGTATTTCCGGCGCAACTGCCACCACCGGCGTCGCCTCAGGGCGGCGGACAGGGCGTTGAAGTCACCGATGACGAGAGCGGGCCGGACGCCTCCGGTGATGCGCAGGAGGCCCTTGATCCGCAGGGACTCCTCCGCGCGCCAGTTCGGGCGGAACGGATCCCCGTGGTAGCTGAAGACGGTGAGGGGTTCGGCAGCGCCGATGTCGAAGTCGATGGTGGTCAGCCCGTGCCAGAAATCAGGTGATCCCAGAGGCCGGTAGCTGCCGGGTACGGGGGTCATGGTGTCGGGGTTCCACAACACGGCTGTGTACCAGGCGCGGTGCGCGTTGGCGGCCATCGCGACCCCGTGCGGTCGTCCGGGGGTGGCCGCGACAGCGGCGGTCAGACGGCAGTCCGTGGCGAACGCGGAGATCGTCTCGGCGGCCTGGGCGTCCCACTGATCGTGGGGCGTGGCGTCCTCGTCGACCACGCCTTCCTGGAAGCCGAGAATGTCGGGGGCAAGCTCGCAGACCGCAGCGACGCGTGCGTTCCAGGCGTCGGTGCCGCGGGCGTCGAGGCTGAGTTTGTAAGCGTTGTAGTTGCCTATCTTCAGCAACGCGAAGTCCTTTCACAGACGGCGAGTTGACACGGGCAGACGGTCAGGAGGCAGGTGCTGGCGGCGTGATCGGGTAGCCGTCTTCCAGCACCACCGCGCCGACGGTGGCGCGGGCGTGGAGAGCGGCCAGGGCGCGGCGGGAGTTCCCGGGCGCCATCAGGGCGGGGAGGTCGGCGGGGTCGATGAAGTCGACGCCTTCGATCTCGCCTTGGCGCGGGCGGATCGCGGCGATCTGATCGCTGTCCCAGGTACCGCCGTCGAAGACATAGATGATCTCGCCGGGGAAGCGTGTGGCGGGATCGAAGCCGGGTGCGGTGGACGGGACCCAGTCCACCGCCAGTGTCCGGCTGACGGCCAGGTGGACGCCGAGTTCCTCCAGGACCTCGCGGGCAGCGGCCTCGGTGGGGGCCTCCGTGGTGTCCACGCCGCCGCCGGGCAGGAGCCGTGTAGTGCGGTAGGTGACGCGCTGGAGCAGGATGCGGCCTGCTGCGTCGGTGATGAGCACGGACACGCCGGTCCAGAGCGTCGCCCGGGAGGCACCGTACGCGGCGACCGTCATCGCGGTGCCGGCTGAGTCGGCAGCGTCGCGGGGGGATTCCATGCGTTCTCCGATCGTGCGGGGCGGGCGGGTGCAGCGCATCACTGAAGCTCGATCGTCGTCAGACCCTGGGAGGCGGCGAACGGCGTGAACTCGGCGGGCGTGTGATCGATGGGGAGGCTGGGGCGCCATGCCGTGAGGCATTGGGCGCTGGGGGTGAACAGCCCATCAGGCAGTCGGTCGAGCGGATACCACCGCCAGTCCCCGACGCCCTCGCCCTCCTGGTCGGTGGGTTCGCCGTCCCATGAGGTGACGACCGCGGCCACCGTGAGTCGCACAACGCCACCTACCTCGTCCACCAGCGTCCCGAGGAGGACCACGTCTTCCTCGCGGGCCGTGCAGCCCGTCTCCTCCGCGAGTTCGCGGACGACGGCCCCTTTCATCGACTCGCCCAAGTCGAATTTGCCGCCCGGAAGTTCGCGCGTGCCCCGGCGGTGAAGGCCGAGAAGCAGGCCCTTCGGGCCGTAGAGGATGGCCCCGACTCCCAACGCCCCGTTGGGTTCTGGGGGCCGGCTGGTGCGGGGCCGGCTGGTCACCCGGGCACGGCGTCGGACCTGGAAGAGCGAGCAGGCGACAGGGTTGTCTTCGTCCGGGGCGGTGAGGACGTCGATCTGGTCCACGACGAGGCCCTGCTCGACGAACAGGTCCTCCCACAGGGATGGGGCCAGCACCTTCTCCGAACTACCGCTATGCGACCGTGTACGCCGCGCCGTCACGGACCTCCGAACAACGCGTGCCCTGCGGCTTCCGCCCCGGCGCGCGCCTGGCATATTTCCGCCGCCAATCGGCGCAACGCTGACTCGCGTCCTTCACTCATTCATAGCCCCCGTACCTGCTGGCGCACCCACTCCACGGGAGGGCTGCGTCAGGTGAGGTCGCGGCTGTCCACCGGTACTTCAGGGGCATGGGCTGCTCCTCCCGCGCCGACCCTGGGAGGAGCAGCCACTAGCTGCGTACGTTACCAGTTGCTAAGATTGGCAATTCATGGATTACCTAGGAGGCGCGATGCGCGTCACACCGATTCGCGGCAGGAGTGCTCCCGTCCTGCTCTGCTCGGCGTGCGGACTGCTGTGCCGGCCCTCCGCACTGGACGGCCAGGGACGGTGTTCGCGATGCGAGAGTTCCCGGCTCGGTCAGTACGTGTCCGGCACCAGCCGCAAGCCGGCTCGGACCGGTCTGTTGCGTTTCCGGCAGCGACTGGGGTGGTGGTGAGCGTGCGCTGGGACTTCACGGAGCATGACGGCGTGGGCGTGCTGCACCTGTTCGGTTTCCTGGGCCGTCAGGACACGCACCGCTTCGAGGGAGCTGTGGACTGGGTCCGCTCCCGCTCGAACGGCACGCTGGTGCTCGACCTGTCCGGCCTGCTCGGCTGGAGCGAGGAGGGTGAGGCCGCCGTGGTGCGCGCCGCACGGAGCCCGCTGGCCGTGTGCGGACTGCTCGACCGCCCCGCGCCGCTGCTGAGCGGAGACACGAGCGGGCTCATCCGGATCTCCTCCGACCTCCGTTCCGCCCTGGCCTACCTGGCCAGAGCGTGAGCACACCGCCGCCGTACCAGCTCAAGGCCGGCTTCTTCAAAACCCTCGGCCACCCGGTGCGCGTCTGCGTGCTGGAACTGCTCAGCCTGCGCGAGTACGCCGTGGGCGAGATGCTTCCCGAGGCCGGCGTCGAAGCCGCCCATCTCTCCCAGCAACTGGCCATCCTGCGCCGCGCGAATCTGGTCGTCGCGCGCAGGGAAGGGACCACCGTCTACTACCGCCTCACCACCCCCGAGGTGGCCGGCCTGCTGGCCGCGGCCCACGGCATCCTCGGCGGTGTCCTGGCGGGCCGGGCCGGGCTCCTCGCAGATCTCCAGGCGGCGCCGGCCGCTGACCTCCCACCTCACCCACGCCCGGCCTGACGCTGCGGCCCTCCTGCTCTTGGAGCCGACGATGCCTTCCCCTACGCCCACCACCGCCGACGCGATGCTCGCGCCGGAAGTCCAGGTCAGCGATCACACCAGTATCGACAGGGCCCTCGACGTGCTCCGCGGATCCCACACGGAGTTCGTCCTCATCCGTGACGACACCGGGCGGTGCGCCGGCCTCGTCACCCGCGAGCAGCTCGCCGTTCCCGGAGCGAAGCCCTGGTACGCCGAGAACACCCGCGTACGTGACATCGCGCCCGACCACAGCCCGTTCGCACGTCCCGGCATGGCGGCCGTGGACGTGGCCGCCGACATGCGGGAGCGCTCGCTGGCGGCCCTGCCCGTCGTCGACGACGACGGCTTCGCCCTGGGCATCGTCACCGCCACGGGGCTGGAGACGGTTCTCGCGGCATCGGCAGGCGGCACGGCCGAGCGGCCCTGACGGTGTGCCGACCGGCGGCTGGGCCTCGTCCCTTCCCTGCGGTCCGCATGATCGCGGCGTCCTGCGGTCCACCCGAGCCTTTCCCTCTCTCACACCAGGAATGACCCACCATGAGCCAGTGGCTACCGCGCAGACGCCACAGCGGCGAGCGGCGTCCGCCCCTGCCCGGCGCGGCACCCGCCCCCGGGGCGGCGCTTCCGCTGCGGCACGATCCCTTCCGGCACGCCATCATCGTGGGATACAGCGGATCCCCCTCCGACGAGCACACCCTTGCCTACGCCAGCGGCATGGCGCGCCGAGCCGGCCGCGGTCTGGTGATTGTCCACGTGACCCACCGGCTGCCCAGCCCCGGCTGGTGGGAGGGCGGCGATCCCATGGCTCTCCTCGACCTCCCCGATGACAGCAGCGAGCGCCTGACCGACGCCCTGCTCCGTTCCGGGCAGCTCACACAGGTGCCCTGGGTCGCCGTCCACACCCGCGGCGACATCCGGCGCGGGCTCGAAGAGATCGGCAGGCGGTATGCGGCGGACGCCATCGTCGTCGGCGCGAGCCGCAGCGTCGCCGCCCGGCTGTTCGGCCGCGTCGGCAGCCGCCTGGCCCGGCAGCCCCGGCATCCCGTGATCATCATCCCGTAGCGACGGACACGTCAGTCCGCTTCCGGCGGACGGTGGCGTCACCCCCGAGCGGGCAGGCCCCCGCCAGGATCCTCACCCCGCGTACACTTGAAGAATTCTTCAATTAGGCAGTTGCCGAAATTACTAGGCGCTGAGGAAGTAGAGGGTCATGAGAGCGAGGTCCCGGATCCGCTCGTGCTCGCAGGGCGAGCCGGTCGACGCCGAGCGGATGCGCAGCGGCCGGTGGCCGAACACCGGGGAGAGCGGGAAGTGAGCAGGATGCCGGCATTGCTGCCCGTCCACTTGCGGGACGGGTTGCGCGCTGCGGAGGCGGCGCGGTGACGGGCCGCGACCGGTTCAGGCCGTGCCGACGGGTCCGGCCCGCGGCGGCTGTCAGCGCCGTGCCGCCGCCGGTGGCACGGTACTGCGTGTCGGTGGAGATGGCGCCGGAGGCGGTGACACGGGCCCGTGAGGCAGTGGCAAAGGGCCTCGCCGAGGTCGGCGTCATGGCGGATTCCGCATTCGCCGACGCGGTGCTGCTCGTGGTCAGCGAACTGGTCGCGAACGTGGGGCGGCACGCGCCGCGCTGCCCCATCGCCGACGTGGAACTCACGGTAGGAGCGGGGCACCTCGTCGTCGGCGTCGCGGACGATGAACCCCGGCTTCCCGCTCTGGGGCCCGGCGAGCTGGGTGCGGGACTGCAGTTGGTGGCGGAGCTGGCCGCCGCCCACGGGGGCGGCATCGGCGCGAAGCCGGCCGTCAACCGCGACGGCAAGGTCGTCCTGGTCCGCTTCCGCATGCCGTCGTAGCAATCGGTTCCGTCGCAGGAAGTCCGAGGAGATTGCAGGGTGAAGGGAAACGGCACGTGAGTGACGAGACGGCCAAGCGGCCGAAGGGCAAGAAGAAGGCCAGGGCCACAGACCGGGACAGCCGGATCCAGCGCGGGGTCATGATCCGGGCGGGCCTGTACATCTTCGGAACGCACATCGTCGCCGCGTGGGTGATGCTGCTCTTCTACCTCGGTCAGCACAAGTAGCGCCCGAGGACTCAGGATCGTGGACTGGTTCCCCCGGGGCGAGGGCCGGCTGAGGGTCTGCCTGCTGGAGTTCGGCGGGCAACTCGCTCTGGCCAGTGATCAGTTCGAACAAGATCCGGCGCGCCGCGCCCAGGAGCTCGGCCACATCGCCGCCGGCCAGGGCGTAGCTGACGGCAGAGCCCTCCCGGATGGGCACCCCGATCCCCGAGCGGCGCAGAACGGCCGGTTGCTGGGAGAGGCCGGACGGTTCGACCTCGATCTCGCCGAGCAGGTCGCGTACGGGGATGGGGTCGTTCTGCAGCGGTTCCAGGACCCGGACGCGTACCGGGTGTCCGAGCATCCGGAAGAACTTGGCCTTGGCCTGGCAGAGAAGGACCTGCGGGGTAAATCTCTCCCTGCCGCATGCGGCGGGCTGCATCCGGGCCCGTTGGCCCTGGACGTGCCACCGCAGACAGTCATGCCGACCGATCCTCGTGCATCCGGCCCCGCATGCCCATGGAATTGACCTGGTGCAGATGTGACCAATTGAAGAAGTCTTCAAGTCGTGGGCGTGCGAGGCTGCGGAGCACGCGGCTTTCTACACGTCCAGTTGGCCCTCGACAGTCCTGAGCTGGTGGCGGGCCATGGCGAGGTTCGATTTCTTCCTGTCGAGCACAAGGTAGAGGAACAAGCCGTTGCCACTGCGGCCCTTGAGCGGCCGGAGGATGTGATAGTGACTGACGAGTGTGATCAGGATGTCCTCGATCTCACCCTTGAGTCCGAGATGTTCCATGGTGCGGAGCTCGGATCGGATCACGTCCGTGTTGCCCGCCGCCGCAACAGTCAGGTCGAGGTCCTTGCCACCCCCCAGAGTGCCCAGCGCCATACCGCTGGTGAAGTCGACCAGAGCAGTTCCCAAAGCGCCCTCGATCGACGTCATGATGTCCTTCAGACAGATCTCCACATTGCTCATGCAGGCATCTCCTCCTTGTCGCTGCGAGACTCGGGCGTGGCCCTCCTCGCCGGTGCCCCGGACCTTACGTAGTGCCGTGGCCCGGCAGCCCCGTTGTTCCTGTACTGGCCGAGGGAGCCCCGAAAAGGGCGGATGATGCGATGCCTGCGACCGCTCGTGCTCGGCGAATGGCGCTCCCGGCAACCCCGATGCCGCCGTCGACGAACGGATCATCGATTCATGTGGCGGTCCGGTAGAGGCACTGGGCGGCTCCGGCTCCAATGACCGATCGAGCGCGTGCACGACGCCGGCGCAGCCAGCTGCTACGGGCGGCGGGCTCGGTCGACGGCCTCACCCCCGTCCCGTCCCATTCGCCCTGCGTTGTACGTGATCTTGAGCTGGTGACCAGAGTTCCTGGCACCTGGTGGTGCGTTGGTGGTCCAAGGAGAGACTCTTCGCTCCCTGCGCGGAGATGCAGGTGCACGGTATGCCCGGGGCTCGGACACGAACCCCAGCGCGAAGGATCCGGTGGAGACGAAACTGCACACCGCGGTCTGCAAGGGCACAGTCACCCTCGCCGCCGCGCAGAATGCGATCGTCACCGACTGGACCACTGCGCTCAGCGGACTCGGCTGAGGCACCGCGCCGCGCAGCCGGAGAGGCAACTGTCGCGGTGCGGAGGCGAATTCAGCCGGATGTGGCACGCGGGAGACGGCGGGTATGAGACCGTGGCGGTCATCTGGCCCGTCACTTCCCCCCGTAGCGGCGGGCCGGACCCGTTCCTGCGGGCGAGCGTGCCGGCGGCGGGCGGGCCGATGCCCGTCAGGGCGCGTACGGCGTCGACGGTGACGAGGGCAGTGAGCCCGTAAGAGGCTGCGCCAGGGCCCAGCCGGGGCAGTTCGGGCCGACCCGGGTACCGTCGCCCTCCCAGTTCCGGCAACCGTCGACACACTGCGGACTGCTCAGCCGTCGGAGCGTCAGAAACGCTGCGGCAAAGGGAGATTCGCTCACGGTATCTCCCCGTGTAGCGACTGCCGCGCTGTCCTGTACGCATCCCCGGCGATCGGTCGGTGTGGCTGAGCATGATAGCGCCGTATAGGCAATGTTTGCCCTGTTGCGATGTGACGCGCCGTCCCGATGCTGTGTCGGGCGGCGCGTGGCCGTCACTCTGTCCGGGTGGCAGAACGAGTACGTGTGCGCGATCTCGACGATGACGAAGGCAGACGGCTGCTTCGGATCATTCGTCGGGGAACCGGTTCGGTGGTGACCTGGCGGCGTGCCCAGATGGTGCTGCTGTCCGCCCAGGGCATGCCGGTGGCGAAGATCGCTGAGGTCACCTTCACCAGCGCGGACCGGGTCCGGGATGTGATCCACAACTTCAGTAACGACGGCTTCGACTCGCTGTATCCGAAATACTCCGGCGGCCGTCCGAAGACCTTCACGCTGCCCGAGCGGCGCGAGATCAAGAAGATCGCGAAGTCCAAGCCGACCGAGCACGACCTGCCCTTTTCGACCTGGAGTCTGACCAAGCTGGCGGACTTCCTGGTTGCTGAGGGGGTGGTCGACGACATCAGCCACGAGGGCCTGCGCATCCTGCTCCGCGAGGAAGGCGTCTCGTTTCAACGCCTGAAGACTTGGAAGACCTCCCGCGACCCGGACTACGCGGCCAAGAAGGCCCGCGTGGAGCACCTCTACGCGGTTGCGGACGGCGAGGTCATACCCGAGGCCGGCGAGCCTGAAGTCATCTTCTGCATGGACGAGTTCGACCCGCTCAACCTGATGCCGCACCCCGGGAAGCAGCGGGCCGAGCTCGGCGGGCGATCTACAACCGCTACGGCGGAGTCCGGCACCTGTTCGCCCTGGACCTGGCCAAGAACAAGCTCTACGGCCACATCAAGCCGGTCAAGAAGCGCACACAGTTCCTGGAGTTCTGCCGCTACCTGCGAACCCTCTACCCGCCCGACGTCCGTATCGCGATCGTCTGCGACAACTTCTCACCGCACCTGACCACGAAGAGGTGCCAGCGGGTCGGGACCTGGACGGCGGCGAACAACGTCGAGATCGCCTACACCCCGACGAACTCCTCCTGGCTCAACCGGATCGAGGCCCAGTTCACCGCCCTGCGCTACTTCACCCTCGACGGCACCGACCACGCCGACCACGCCGACCACAAGGAGCAGGGCAGCATGATCCGCCGTTACATAATCTGGCGGAACCGTCATGCCCACGACCGGACCCTACGCACGCTCGTCGACAAGGCGAGCGTCGCCTGAACCTCAGCCGAGTCTCTTGAGCATCTTGACCGAGGTCGTCTCGTAACCGAGCGACTCGTAAAGGCCGCGGGCACCCGTGTTGAACCCGAAGACATTGAGACCAAGGGTACGAGCGCCCTGCGCCCGGGCGTATTCCTCGCCGAGGACCATGGCCGTGCGCCCGAGGCCCCGACCACGCTTGTCGGCGTCGATCACGATGTCCCAGATCCACCAGGCGCTGGAGTCGTCGCTCGTGTCCGGTCCGATCCATAGGTAGCCGACGGTTACCCCGGCGTCATCGACCACGTCGAAGACCGCGTGCCCTGGGCTTGGTGCACCGGAGGGAAAGGAGCGGGCCATGCTCTCGTCCGCATGCCGGTGGGCATCCTCGGGCGTCTGCCCCACGGCGACCAAATCTTTGGCGTACTCGTCCCGACTGCGTTCAAGCCAGGCAGGGAAGAGCCGGGCGTCCAAGCGGTGAAGGGTTACAGACATTGGATCAGCTTCCCACGCCGCCGATGCTGGACGGGATCGCCCCCGTGCAACGGTCACGACACCCCGTCAGCAGGGCAAACGTTGCTTGCCACGGCACTAGTGTGATGCGCCAGAAATCCTGAAGGTTAGTTACTACCCTGTTGGTATGTCGCATCCGGGGCCTTCTGCTGTGGAGATCACGCTGTCCGAGGCCGAGCGTGCCGAGTTGGTGCGCCGGACGGAATTGCCGCACCGGCGCTCGGCTGAGAAGGCCCGCATCATCCTGGCGTGCGCTGACGGCATGTCAAACGCGGGGGTGGCGCGGGTCGTTGGTGTTCAGGCCAAGACGGTGGGCAAGTGGCGGCGGGCTTTCGCCGCGGAGCGGATGGCAGGGCTTGAGGATGCCAGCTGGATCGGCCGGCCGAAGGCCGACCTGGTCCTGGACGATGCTGAGCGCAGGCAGTTGACGCAGTGGGCGCGGCAGGCGAAGACCGCCCAGTTCCTCGCGTTACGGGCCAAGATCGTGCTGCGCTGCGCGGAGGGCGGGACGAACCAGCAGGCCGCGGCCGACCTCGGCATCGACAGATCGACCGTGGACCGCTGGCGGGCCCGGTTCATCGCCAAACGCCTCGACGGTCTTCATGACGAGCCCCGCTCGGGCCGCCCGCCCTCGATCCTCCTCGACCAGGTCGAGGAGGTCGTCGTGGCCACCCTGGAGTCGGTCCCGGGCCAGGACACGCACTGGTCACGGGCCTCGATGGCCCAGCGCACCGGCCTGTCGAAGTCGACCATCGGCCGGATCTGGAAGCGGTTCGACCTCAAGCCCCACCTGCAGGACTCCTTCAAGCTGTCCACCGACCCGCAGTTCGTCGCCAAGGTCGTCGACGTCGTGGGCCTGTACCACCACCCGCCAGAGAAGGCGGTGGTGTTGTGTGTGGACGAGAAGTCCCAGATCCAGGCGCTGGACCGGTCCCAGCCAGTCCTGCCGATGATGCCGGGCATGCCCGAACGCCGCACCCACGACTATCTGCGGCACGGCATCACCAGCCTGTTCGCCGCCTTCAACATCGCCGACGGCACCGTCATATCGGCACTGCACCGCCGCCACCGTGCGATCGAGTTCAAGAAGTTCCTGGTCCGGATCGACAAGGCGGTGCCCGCCGGGCTCGACGTCCATCTCGTCTGCGACAACTACGCCACCCACAACACCGCCGAGATCAGGACGTGGCTGGGCAGACACCCGCGCTTCCACGTCCACTTCACCCCGACCGGCTCCTCCTGGATGAACCAGGTGGAGCGGTGGTTCGGTCTGCTGACCGACAAGCTCATCCGCCGCGGCGTCCACACCTCCGTGAAGGCACTGGAGAACGACATCACCGCATGGATCGACACCTGGAACGAGAACCCGCGGCCCTTCACTTGGACCAAGACCGCCGACGAGATCCTCAACTCCCTCGCCGACTACCTCACCAAGATCGGAACCGACAGCCAGAAAACCGAGCAGAACTAACCTTCAGGATTTCTGGCGCATCACACTAGCGGTGGTTTGTTGACGGCGGATCGGGGCGGTAGAGGTCAAGAGGTCTGCCGGTGGCGACGGCGTCGATCAGTGCCTGGAGTTCGCTGGGTGGAGGCTGGGCTGTCCAGGCTCGCCAGCAGCGTTGCAGCATGTTCCAGGGCACCAGCCAGCCACGGACGGCCCGGATCGCGCGGGGCCAGCAGGGCAGTTGGGGCGGATGATGTTCTGTCCCGCCCCCTCTCTGCCGCTCTTGACGGTGTATCAGGCTCAGGTGTCGGGTCGACCGACGCCGGTGGCGGTGGGGCGAACCAGGTGTTCCAGCAGAAGCTGAACGCGCAGTTGACCAGGGTCTGGTGGCGGCGGATGGCGGTGTCGGAGCGGACCTGGAAGTCGGCCCAGCCGAGTTCGTCCTTGACCTGCTTGTAGCTCTGCTCGACCCAGTGCCGCAGCCCGTAGATCCGCACGATCTCGGCGAGGTCGGCGGGCAGGTAGGGCGAGGCGGCAACGCGCGGGGAGCCGGGTCGGGGCAGATCGGTGGCCAGATACCAGGTCGCCTTCGCCGGCAGGGTGGCCGGGTCGGTGGTGGCCACGACCAGGCGGACGTTCCCGTCCGGGCCCCACCAGCCGAGCCGGGCCTCGGCGGCCCACCAGGTGGCAGTGTGCCCGTCGCGGAAGGTGCGCTCGATGCGCGTCCAGTCCCCGGGGTGGTCGGCGTCGGTCCAGGTCAGAGCGTGAGCGGCATCGACGGGGGTGTAGGCGTCGGTGCCGTAGGACCAGGTGCCGTGCCGGGGCTTGAGGGCCATCACGAACGCCAGGCCGGCTGCGTGCAGGCCGGCGCGGAAGCTGTCGTGGTCGCCGTAGGCGCAGTCGGCGGCCACCGCCCTGAAGACCAGCCCGGCCGCCTTGGCCTGGGCGGCCAGGGCCACCGCGATCTGCAGTTTGGACTGGAAGCCCGGGTCCTTCTTCCCCTGCGGGAAGTGGTGGGCCGGGGTGTAGGGGCGGGCGTGCACGGGGTAGTAGACGCGCTCGTCCGCCCAGCAGGTGGTCACGGTGACCACACCCCGGTCGATCTTCCCGACCGAGCCCAGGTACTGCTTGCCCACGTGCGCGGTCGCCGTCCCTGACTTGCGGTCCCCGGAATCATCGATCACCAGCACCCCGCTCCCGTGTGGCGCGGTGGCCGGATCGGCCAGCAGCAGCTCCAGGCGGCGCCCGTTGACCTGGTGGTTGTCCCAGGTCGACACCGCTCAGGCCGCCGCCGGATGCCGTGACGAGGCCGAGCAGATCCTGCTCGACTGCCGTTCCGTACAGCAGCCGCTTGAGTTCACGCTCGGCGTCCCGCTTCACCGCCTGGGCGGATGCGGCACTCCCCAGCTCTCGGACGATGCTCTCGTCCCGCAGCGGATGATCATCGGGCACATCAGCCGGCAGCGGTGGGTCGGGGCGCCCCGCCACGACGATCCGCATCCCGGAGAGCGGATCTGCGGGAAGGAGGGCGGCAATGCTGTGTGCGTCGGGTCCTGCCACCACCCCCCGGTCCTCGTCGAGGCCATCCACGATCAGCACCAGTCGCTCGTCCCGGTCCTGACACAGCGCTGCCGCGTCCTGGAGCAAGGCCCGGAAGTGCGCATCGCGTGTCGCTTCCGTCAGGTAGGCCAGCATCGGCTGTTCCAGCAGTTCCGCCAACTGTTCCAGGACGACATCGGTAAAGGCGACCCGGTCGCTCTGGCCCGCGTAACGAGCCGTCACAAAGAAGGAAACCACTCGCACGCCGGGTGGCGGGTGCAGCACGAACCACGACATCAGCGCTGACTTGCCCGCCCATGCCGCGGCACGCCACCATCCGTACGCGCCCGGTCCGGGTCCTGAGCAAAACTGCGCCAACTCCGACAACTCGCGCTCGCGGTCGTACAGGACCTGAGGGGCGATCAACCGTACTTGGTGCAGATACGCCGACCGCACGACCGGTCCCGCCACAACGGTCACATTGGCCTGGAAATTGCCGTGACCGATCTGGACACCCTTGGCGCCCCAGAGGTCGATCCGTACGCCCGGATCGACCTCGTCCCCGCTCATGCAAGCTCTGTTCCGTCAGGAGAACGTGTTGGTCTGGGTGTTGTGATCACCGATCTGCAGGCCCTTGGCTTCCCGAGCGTCGACCGTGTACTTCGCCGTCCGTTCTCCGGACGGGTCGAGCAAGGTCAGCAATTGCCTGGCAGAGGTGAGAATCTGATCGTCCCGGTCTGCCCCCGACCCCACGAGGTATTCGCGCAACTGCGCCTCAAAGACCCCGGGCTCGGTTTCTTCCGCGTCCAACACCTCGACTGCCTGGCCGTCATGACTGGCCAACTTGGGCCTGAGCAGTTCCCTGAGCCCGGTGTAGGCATCCCGGATGCCGGTGCTCGTCGCGTCGGTGATACCGCCGCCCACCCCAGCCGCCAGCGCCGCCAGTATCAATTCAAGCCCGGTCACCACAGCCTCCCCGTTCCTTGACCATGCCGATTGTCGCATCCTCCCGCCCGAGCAGGTAGGCCATCGCAACTCCGCTCTCTTTGCCCCGGCAGCCATGGACGAACGGCTTCATGCCGCGACTCGGAGTGTCAGCGAATGCCCGAGTCGAAGGGGTTGTGACGATGGTGAACCGTCCGATCGTGACGGTGCCGGGCACACACTCGGGCAGTCGGGTGACCGCCGCGGACGCCACGGTGGCCACGTCCGTGATCACGCTGATGCTCGTCTCGTCGCAGGTCTCCGTGACGTGGGTGAGGTATCCGGTCCAGCGCGTGTTGCCCCGGCGGACCCACCGGGCCCCGGTTTCGTAGGGCGACTCGATCCGGATCCTGGCCGGTGCCAGGCCGTCCCGCTCGGTGCGCGGCCGCAACTGCCCACGGGCATCGACGACGAAGTGCTGCACCATGATCTGCCGCAGTACTTCCAGCATGGGTCCCAAGACCTGGCCGGGGCGATTCTCCCGGAAGCGTCCGAGCAGGTCGCGGGCATCCAGGCCGGTTTGGGTGAGCCGGGCGACGGGGTGACTGGGCTGGCTGCACATCCGCACCGGCCGCCCGTATCGTTCACCCCACTCGGCCGTCACCAGGCCGTCCAGCATCTCGGGCGCGTGGCGGGCCAGTTCCTCCAAGGCCGCCCGCACCGCCTCGGTGACCAGCTCCAGCCGGGTCAACTTCCTTGCTGTGGCCAGGACATGAGTGGAGTCGGTGCGGTGTCGTCCGCGCTCCTTGACCAGCCCGGCCATCCGCAATCGCTCCAGCATGAGATCCAGCAGGGCATCTGCTCGGTCCCCCTGGGCCAGTCGGTCGCGGAAGTCGGACAGCACACTGTGGTGGAAGCCCGGATCGTCAAGTTCCAGGCCCAGGGCGTACTTGAAATCGATTCTGCAGCGGACCGCTTCGGCCGCCTGCCGGTCGGACGGCCCGTGCAGGAACTGCAAGCACACAGACCGTGGCCAGCTGGGCCGGCGACAGCCCGGGCCGGCCGTCCTGTGGATACCAGGCGATGAAATCCTCGTCCCGCCACAGCCCATCCAGCCGGTCCCGCACCCATATCGTCGTCGTCCCGCAGGGATTGCTCGCCCGAGCCACCCGCGCGGTCAGGGGCGGGATCTGGACACCGGAGCGCGGGCGGATGGACATCGGGCACCTCACGTACGGCAGTCAAGTTCATGAACCACCCTGAGCATGCCCGCCGATCAAGCCACCGCGCCTGAAGTCCTCAAGAGTCCCGACAGAATCGCTCACCCTGTACCAGCAAGCCGTGTAACGGGCGGTCGCGCACAATGTAAGAAGCGCGTTGCTTTTCCCCGTCGAGCGACCCGTATTTGAACTACAGAACTAATTGACACCAGGGAAACGTACCCCTCACGGCACTGCAAAGGGGGAGATCGACCTTGGGTTCCATGACTGAATCCCTGCCAGTAGAGGCCACCGAACTGACGGCCGCCACGCTGTTCGATCAGATAGGAGGAGAACCGGCCGTAGAGGCAGTAGTGGATCTCTTCTACGACCGAGTGCTCGCCGACCCTTTGTTGGCTGATTACTTCGGCGGGGTCGAGATCGGCCGCCTCAAGCGCCACCAACGACTCTTCATCGGGCAGGCATTGGGGGCCAAGCGCCCCTTCCCGGGGCGCACCATGAAACGGGCACACGAAGGTCTGGCAGTCACGGACGCAGCATTCGACCGGGTCGTCGAGCACCTGGCCGCATCACTCGCCGATGCAGGGCTCGATGAGAAGACAATCGGAAGCATCGCCGAACTCCTGCTACCGCTCAAGGCCGACATCGTGAGGGCCTGACCGGGCCATCGTCGGCGCTGCGGTACCTCGCCGAGATATCTGCCAGGGCGGAGAGCACCTTCTGTTTCACAAGGAATGAGGGCGGGTGCTCCGGGCCGGTACAGGTGCCGTGACAGATCGTCGGTGCTATCCCCAGGCAGCAGGGCAACCTCGCCGACGGCGTACTGATCAATCTGCGACAAGCGTGCTTTCAAGGTCGTCGCAGAAGCTTGCAATCAACGGTAGGTGTCACGGTTCGTCTCCGGTTGTCGTCTTCCTGAAGGGTACAAGGGTGGACGTGCTGTCCCGCAGCAGTTCCGCCTCCGCCGCGGCGACTTCCGGATGATGCAGGTCGAAGGCCGGGGATTCGCTGCGGATCCGCGGCAGAGTGAGGAAGTTGTGGCGCGGCGGCGGGCAGGATGTCGCCCACTCGAGAGATCGGCCGTAGCCCCACGGGTCGTCGACCTCGACCTTCTCGCCGTACTTGGCCGTCTTCCACACGTTGTAGAGGAAGGGCAGCACCGACAGACCGAGCAGGAACGAACTGATCGTCGAGACCGTGTTCAGGGCGGTGAAGCCGTCGGCTGCCAGGTAGTCGGCGTAGCGGCGTGGCATGCCTTCGACGCCCAGCCAGTGCTGGACGAGGAAGGTGCCGTGGAAGCCGGTGAACAGCGTCCAGAAGGTGATCTTGCCGAGGCGCTCGTCAAGCATCTTGCCGGTGAACTTGGGCCACCAGAAGTGGAATCCGGAGAACATTGCGAAGACGACGGTGCCGAAGACGACGTAGTGGAAGTGGGCGACGACAAAGTAGGAGTCCGTGACGTGCAAATCCAGTGGCGGTGAGGCCAGCAGGACACCGGTCAGGCCGCCGAAGAGAAAAGTGACCATGAAGCCCGTCGCCCACAGCATCGGAGTCTCGAAGCTCAGGGACCCTTTCCACATGGTGCCGATCCAGTTGAAGAACTTCACTCCTGTGGGGACGGCGATGAGGAAGGACATGAAGGAGAAGAACGGCAGCAGGACGCCACCGGTGGCGAACATGTGGTGGGCCCACACGGTTGCCGAGAGGCCGGCGATCGAGATAGTCGCGCCGATCAGGCCGAGGTAGCCGAAGACGGGTTTGCGGCTGAAGACCGGGACGACCTCGCTGACGATGCCGAAGAACGGCAGCGCGATGATGTAGACCTCCGGGTGTCCGAAGAACCAGAAGAGGTGCTGCCACAGCAGTGGTCCGCCGTTGGCGGCGTCGAAGACGTGTGCCCCGAACTTCCGGTCTGCCTCCAGGGCCAGCAGCGCGGCGGCGAGCACGGGGAACGCCATGAGGACCAGCACCGCGGTGAGCAGGACGTTCCACGTGAAGATCGGCATGCGGAACATGGTCAGGCCGGGGGCACGCATGCAGATGATGGTGGTGATGAAGTTGACCGCCCCGAGGATCGTGCCAAAGCCGGAGAGAGCCAGGCCCATGATCCACATGTCGCCGCCGATGCCCGGCGAGTGGATGGCGTCGTTGAGGGGGGCGTAGGCGAACCAGCCGAAGTCGGCCGCGCCTTGCGGGGTGAGGAAACCGCCTACCGCGATGAGCGAGCCGAACAGATACAGCCAGTAGGCAAGCATGTTCAGCCGGGGGAACGCCACGTCGGGCGCGCCGATCTGGAGCGGCATGATCCAGTTGGTGAAGCCGGCGAACAGGGGCGTCGCGAACATCAGCAGCATGATCGTGCCGTGCATCGTGAACGCCTGGTTGAACTGCTCGTTCGACAGGATCTGTTTGCCCGGGCGGGCCAGCTCGGCCCTCATCAGCAGCGCCATGACCCCGCCGATGAGGAAGAACGAGAACGACGTGACCAGGTACAGCGAGCCGATCGTCTTGTGGTCGGTGGTGGTCAGCCATGCAACGACGGTCTTGCCGCCTCGCGCCCGGCCGGGAGGCCGCTCGGCTTCAGGTGCAACTGCTGCGGCACTGCCCGATGTTGTCACTGTGACACTCCTCCGGTTAGCGGTCGTCGAGGCCAGCCCTTCCAGGGTGACCTCCGCAAGGCGTGAAGGGTCCCTCCGTGCAGGGACGTCATGTACGTGCCGGGTCGGGCGGGGAGAGGAAGTTGGTGCGCGAGGGTCAGGCGGTGAGCAGGGTGATGCCGAGGAGCAGGAGTGCTGTTGCCTTGATGACCTCGCATGCCACGTAGTACAGGTGGGCGTGGGAGCGGGGTAGTTGTTCTCCGGCGAGGACGGGGTCGGACCGGCGGTTGAGGCTCGGGCGGATCAGGCCAAGTTGTCCCGCCAGTGTCCCTGCCACCACGACGGCAAGGATGACGACCGAGGTCGAGGGCCCGCTTCCTGCGATGACGATGAGGACGGTTGCCGCGAGCACGGTCTCGACGAGGTTGAGCGCGCGGAAGACGATGCGGCCGATGCCGAGGCCGATGGGGATGGTCACTCCCGGAGCCCGGAATTTTAGGGGCGTCTCCAGGAAGGAGATGGCCAGCACCATGCCGAGCCAGGTGAAAGTGACGGCTCCGGCTACCGCGGCTGACGTGGTGTTCACTGCTGCATTGCCTTTCTCTCGATTGGAGTTGCAGTCGTGCGCCATGCTCGCCGGGAGCCCGTACGGGGTGAGGCATGACCGCCAGGTGCTGCCGGACCTCCACGTGTAGTTGTCCGGCCAAGGACTGCCGGTGTACTCAGAGAGCGGGCCAGGCGGCCAGATGCGCGGCGAAGTCCGGTGGTGAGACCACGACCATGAGAGACGCCGGTAGCGGTCCGCGATTGACGAGGCTGACGCGTTCACCGGTGTCGATGTGGGCGGCGCAGCCCAGGAGCAGGGTATGCCGGTCGTCTCCGTGATGGAGGTCGACCGAGCCGGAAAGCGGGATGAGCACTATCTGGGAGGCTCCGTGCGCGTGCTCGGGCAGCCGGCCGCCGGCTGGAATCTCCATGTGGACGACGGCGACCTGGTCGGAGACACCGGGAGCGATGAGAGCTTCCGCGGTCGGGCCGCCGGGAATGGGGGCGCGGCGCACAGGTGTGGTCCCGGCGTTGGCGACGTGCATGCGGTGGCTCCTCGTGGTGATGTGGCGGCGGATGGATGCCACCTCCACGGCGGTGGCGATCGGTGTCGGCGGGCTGCGGGCTACGCGGCGCGCGTGGGGGCGAGGTGGGCGAGACAGACGTCGGGTTCGGCGAACGGCTGGAGCCGGGTAGCGTCGACGGGCGCGCCAAGCTGGGCCAACGCGCCTTTCATGAGGCCGAGGTGGAGGGGGCAGACGATCTGGCCGTATTCCTCGGCGAGTTCGAGGAAGGGGCAATGCCGCAAGCGGATACGGTCGGGCGCTTCACCCGGGTTCCCGCCAGTCTGCGGGTCGAAGCCGAGGTCGGCGAGGAGCTCGGTGAGCCGGTCGATCGCTTCGCGCTCGGTCACCGTGTGGAAGGGCGGCGCCGGTGGCATCAGATGCCGGCCCCAGGCGCGGCCGGCCTCGACGGCGGTCTCGGTGTCCGTTTCCTCCAAGGCGAGCTGGCTGAGCAGGATACGGGCCAGCAGCTGATAGCCGCGTTTGCCGCCACGATTCATTCCGCGGTGGGGCGCGTAGACGGTGCGGGGGCGTCCCGGCCCGGTCGATGCCTCCAGCGTCCGTTCCACGGCGCCCTGCGTCACCAGCGCCTCCAGATGGAAACGGACCGTATTGGGATGGACGCCCACCGCCTCGGCGACGTTGTTGACGCCCAAGGGCGCGTCGGCGTTGCGCAGGACATCGAGCACGGCGCGGCGGCGCGGGGTCTCCCGGTCAGGTTCATGATCACGGTTCATGGTCGTCAGCCCTGCCCGTCCTGGGGTGGCAGGGCGGCGATGAGCGGGTGATCATGCTCGATGAGGCCGAGCTTGGAGGCGCCGCCCGGCGAGCCGATCGCGTCGAAGAACTCGACGTTGGCCCGGTAGTAGTCCTTCCAGTGGGGCGGGGTGTCGTCCTCGTAGAAGATCGCCTCGACGGGACAGACCGGCTCGCAGGCCCCGCAGTCGACGCATTCGTCCGGGTGGATGTAGAGAGAACGCCTCCCCTCATAGATGCAGTCGACCGGGCACTCCTCGATGCACGCCTTGTCCTTCACGTCCACGCAGGGCTGGGCGATCACATAGGTCACGGCATCCTCCTCCCTTAATTTTTACGAATCCTACATGTAATAATGGTGCACACCGCAACGGCACGAAAGGGGGCGCTGTGACTTCGTCATCCGGCGTCTACATCCAGTCGACCCAGACCGATCCCGAAGTGCAGGCCCGGGCCGTGATCCGTGCCTGCCACGAGCGGCTGCATGCCATGATCGCCACGCTCGTCGAGCCGGAGTCAGTGACCGGCGGTGGGGAGACCTGTGCCCGGCCCCCCAGTGCCTGGTGCGCTGGCGAGCTGCGCCGCCATCTCGCCGCACTCGACGAGACGCTGTATGCCGCCGCAGCCCAGGTGCCCGAGACCCAGCTGGTGGTACGCGCCCTGCGTATCAGCAGTGCCACGCTCGTCCAGCGCATCGATGCGCTGGACGCCGCCGAGGACAGCACCGCCACGTCGGGCGCCGCGAAGGCGATCGAGGCCGTGCTGTCTGTGCACCAGGCAGTGGAAGAGATGGTTTTGCTGCCTGCGCTCGCCGCTCTGCCCGGCGCGGTACTGCCCTTGCTGGTAGCCGATTTCCAGACGCTGCTGGACGGCGGCAGCCTCGGCCCCCCTGCCGTCATCGACGTGCGCGGCATGCCGCGCGAACAGCGTCACCCTCGTATCTTCGCCCGCTACGCCCGTCTCGCCCCGGGCGAGACGTTCACCCTGGTCAACAATCACGATCCCAAGCCGCTGCGCGGGGAGTTCGAGGCCGCCCACCCCGGCGCATACACCTGGACCTACGTAGAGGAAGGCCCAGCCCAGTGGCAGATCCGCATCGGGCGGAGCGCATCCCATGACTGACACACACGCCGCCCCCGGATCAGGCACCACTGCTCGGCAAGACCAGCCCCCGGCAGACCGGACGCCGACGCCCGCCGCGGATGTCCTGTGCGATGTTCAGGAGCTGACCGGACTCCCTGTGGACTCCTCCGGAGCCCTGTGGAAGCTCGCTGAGTCCGGACGCCAGCTCGATGCCAATCTCGTGCATCTTCCCGCCGGCCGCGGCGTCCACACGCACACCGAGCCGGAGCTGGACGTTCTTCTCCTCGTCGTCGCCGGCGCCGGCACACTGGAAACGCCGGAAGGGGCGAAGGCCCTCGCCCAGGGCAGCCTGGTGTGGCTGCCGTGTGGATCCGTCCGCAGCATCACCGCGCACAGCGAGGGGCTGTCCTACCTCACCGTCCACCGGCGTCGCCCAGGCATGCAGATCCGCTCCCGACCGCCCTGGGACGGAGCGTCACCCCCGGCGGGCTAACGAGTCGACCGACCACCGCAGCCTCCCTGCAGCCGCCGGGGTGCTGGGCCCGCCGCCACCTCGCACACCTGCGGACTGTCGGGGCTCGCACCAGCAGGAATGGTGCTGCCCTTCCCGCCGGGGTCTCCCGCCCGGACGCACCCCGTACGGTGAGAAGGGAGGAAGGAATCAGGACCGCCGGTTCGAGTAACACCGTGCACTGCGCAAGTCGGGCGGAGGAAGCGATGAGCGAGGACGGGCTCGGGGACGCCGGGCGGTACCTGCCCAGTCTGCGGCTAGACGAGCTGCTGGCCGAGCTGCAGATACGCATTGATGCCGTGCGCGGCACCCGGGGCCGGCTGCGCGGCCTGTTGGAGGCGGTGCTGTCGGTCGGGCGGGAGCTGGATCTGACGCACGTGCTGCGGAACATCGTCGAAGCCGCCGTCGTGCTGGTGGATGCCGAGTACGGGGCACTGGGCGTACTCGGCGACGATGAGAAACTGTCCGAGTTCCTGGCGGTCGGCATCAGCGACGAGCAGTGGTCCGAGATCGGGCCTGTCCCCAGCGGATACGGCATTCTCGGCGAGCTGATCCGGCATCCCGAACCCCTGCGCCTGCCGGACCTCTCCCAGCATCCGGCGTCGTACGGATTCCCGGCCCATCACCCGCCGATGCACTCCTTCCTCGGGGTGCCGATCCGGGTGCGCGACGAGGTGTTCGGCAACCTGTACCTCACCGAGAAGCGCAGCGCGAAGGAGTTCGACGAGGAAGACGAGGCGGTCCTGTCGACTCTCGCGGTGGCCGCCGGCGTCGCCATCGAGAACGCGCGGCTGTATGAGGAGGCGATGCGCCGTGAGCGCTGGATCCTGGCCAGCGGGGAGGTCACCCGCAGCCTCTTGATCGGGGCACCGAGTGCCGAGGTCCTGGAACTGATCGTCGAGAAGGCGCGTATCATCGCCGGTGCTGACGTCGGGATGATCGCGGAGCGCGTGCCGGGTGAGAAGACACTGCGGCCGATGTTTGCGGTCGGTCTGTACGCCGAGCGGCGCACCGGTGTGGTGCTGTCCGACAACGACGTCTTCATCCGGGCCGCGTTGGAGACGGCGCAGCCTGTGGTGAGTCCCGACATCCGGCAGGACGTCCGTGCCGGGCACGGGGATGCGCAGTGGACCGGGCTCGGACCCGTGGTTGCGGTGCCCTTCGGCACCATTGGCAGGCCCCGCGGTGTACTGCTGCTGGGCCGAGTGACCGGCGGCCGTGCCTTCAAGGCAGCCGACACCGAACCGCTCCTCGGCTTCGCAGGCCAGGCGGCACTGGCCTTGGAGCTGGCCGAACGGCGCCGGGAAGCGGAACAGATCGCGCTGCTGAAGGACCGTGACCGGATCGCGCGAGATCTCCACGACCTGGCCATCCAGCGGCTCTTCGCGGCCGGCATGACACTGCAGAGCACCCAGCGCTTCGTGGAACACCCCGAGGCCGTGGAACGACTGACACGGACCGTCGACGACCTCGACGACACCATCAAAATAATTCGTTCCACCATCTTCGGGCTGCGCACACACAGCGACGGCACGCAGGAGGGCAGCGGATTGCGCGGCAGGGTGACCAAGGCCGTCAACGCCTCAGTCACCTCTTTCGGATTCCCGCCCGCGCTGCAGATCGAGGGACTCGTGGACACCGAGGTCCCTGACGACATCGCGGACGACACGATCGCAGTGCTCGGCGAGGCACTCAGCAACGCAGCCCGGCACTCCAGGGCCCGAGCCGTGGACGTCCGGCTCCGGTGCGCCGGGGGCGAGCTGATCCTCACGGTGACAGACGACGGCCACGGAGTGCCGGACGGCGCCTCCCGCAGCGGGCTGAAGAACATGGAGGAGCGCGCCGTGGAGCGCAACGGGACGCTGATAGTTGGCCAACGAGCGGAGGGCGGCGGCACACGCCTGGTATGGCGGGTGCCTGTGAACTGGACCGACTGACCGGATGCACCACCGCAATGGAGCACGTGTACGCCCACGAAGGCCCCGGGGGTAAACGGCATACGGCGCGTTCCGCCCGAGACCAAGCCATACGGATGTCGGCTGTCTGCATCGGCCATGACAACCCGATGAACGCCATCACGGACAACGCCTATGCCACGGCATGGCGGGAGCTAGCCTGCTCCCTCCCACGGCCAAGGGCGATCCTGCCCATCTCGGCGCACTGGTAGGTACCCGACGGCCAGGTCACCGCCGACGCGCACCCTTCAGCACTCCACGACTTCGGAGGCTTCCCTCCGGTCCTGTTCGACGTGCAGTATCTGGCCGGCGGCTCACCCGAAGTCGCGGCCCGGATCTGCGAGGCTGGCACCCCCCTATCGAACTCGATACCCGGTGGAGACACGGACTGGACTACGGTTCCTGGTCTGTGCTCATCCATATGTACCCGGACACCGATATCCCCGTCGCTCAACGGGGTATCGACGAAACCTCCACCCCTGCCCACGCCGACGGACAGGAGCGCGACAGGCAGGTCGACGCCCCCACGGCATTCCGCTGCCGAAATATCTTCACGGCCAGCGCATGCCACTGGTGCCGAGGGGGGAGCAGCCGGGCCCCGGGAGGGGTGCGGGCGGTCTCCCGCTTCCGCACCCCGGGCTCACGTATGGCGCACGAATGAGCGGCGCCGACTCCGTTCATCAGCAAAAGGCGCCTGCGCTTGCCGTACGGAAAGGTACGACAAGCGGGACGGTCTCGTCGCTCCCTCTTGCGCGGCAACCATCCGTAAAACGCGCCGAATCAAGGCATCTCTGCGGCGCGCAGCGTCTGCGACGGGGTCTCCCCGAACCGCTCCCGGTAGCGCCGCCCGAACCGGCCCAGGTGCGCGAACCCCCACTGATGGGCCACCTCAGCGACCGTCGTCGTACCCCGAGCAGAGACCAACAGCTGCTCGCGGACACGTTGCAGGCGCACCTCGCTCACATAGGCCATCGGCGGCATGCCGACGTGGATGCGGAAGGCTTCCTGCAGGGTGCGGACGCTGACCTGGGCAATGGCCGCGAGTCGGGCCGCGTCGTACGGCTCAGCGGGCATCTCCTGCACGGTGTCCATGACCCGCTTGATCGCGCGAGGTCGCATTGGGGGCGGCGGAGCGTCAAGACTGGCGCGGTAGGAGTGGTCGGCGGCCAGTAACACGCCTTCCAACAACGTGTGTTCGAGCCGCCCGCGGATGAGCGGCGAACGCAACAGCCCGTGTGAGACGCTCCCATCCCCCAGGCTCCACATCGCCAGCTGCGCCCAGCTACGGCCAGGGCCGCGGGAGACGTCGAAGCCCGGCTCGAACGCCGGAGCACGCCGCAGCGGCCGGCCCAGCAGGATCTCCAATGTGTGGTGCAGGGCCAACTTGTCGATCTTGACCGTGAGGGAGTGGCAGTCGCCCGACCAGTCGTCGACCCGGATATCACGTCCGGGGTCGAAGAAGAGGGCCCGTCGTGCAGTACCGAATGCCGCGTCACCGCGCCCCTGCCGAACACTCAAGCAGCCTTCCACCGGCACGGCGACGTGGTAGACGTCAGGCTCGCCGAAGCTCATCCGCATCTCGGTGCCGAACCGGATGGCGCCGACGGTCAGCGCACCCATCTCGACGACACTGAGGTTCGTGAAGAAGTCCGAAGCATTACCCGTCACTTGGAGGAACAGGTCGTAGTAGTGGGCTGCGATCGCCGCGTGGGCCTCATCCAAGGAGGGCGTCACATACGTGCTGAACTCGGCGGCGCCGTCCTCTTGCACGACCAAGGCGTTGCCTCCCCTGTCTCCCGCTCGGCATCTTCGGCCAGGACGGCACGCGAGAGACTGCCTTACGGACCCGCTCGGTTTCGCGAGATTGCGCGCCTTCCCCCGGAGGGAGCTGCGCCGGTGTCGTCGGTTTGCCAATACTCCGCGTCGCGGCCCTGCTCGGTTCGTCTGAACGGAGCCATCCCTTGCAGATGACCTGATCCGAAGGGCCGACCTGCACTCTCGCGCCGACTGGAACCGAGTAGATCTCATCGCTCCGGTCGGCCAGGGGTCCCGGGCTGTTCCAGATGACTGGCGATAACTGCTGCCTGGACTCTGCGCTGCACGCCCAGTTTGGCCAGCAGCCGGGAGATATGGTTCTTCACCGTCTTCTCCGACAAGTAGAGTCTCCCGCCGATCTGCCGGTTGGTGAGTCCATCGCCGATCAAGGCGAGAATGTCCCGCTCGCGGGGCGAGAGGCCGGCCAACTCGGGAGCGACATCCCGTTCCTCGGCCGGATCCGCACGCAGGGAGCGCATGAGCCGGGCCGTCGTGGCAGGATCCAGCATCGGCTGACCGGACGCGACGGTGCGGACCGCCGAAACGAGGTCGGACCCCTTGATCTGCTTGAGGACATAGCCCGCGGCGCCAGCCATGATCGCATCGAGCAGGGCCTCCTCGTCGTCGAACGACGTCAGCATCAGACAGGCCAGCTCCGGCATCTGGCTGCGCAGCTCCCGGCAGACGGTGATCCCGTCGCCGTCCGGCAGCCGCACATCGAGGACGGCCACGTCCGGGCGCAGCGCCGGACCGCGCGCCAGCGCGTGGGACAGGCTGCCCGCATCCCCGACCACCGAGATGTCCGCTTCGGTGTCCAGAAGGTCGGTGAGCCCGCGCCGCACCACCTCGTGATCGTCGACCAGGAAGACCCGGATCGGGTCCTGCTCGGTGAAGGTCCGTGCCTCGGCCATGGCGACCCCTCGTTCCCGGTGGATGGCGGACCACAGACTGCCTCTCACGACGATCATCGTCTTCCAAAGACGCGCGCACTAGGGCCGACCGGCCCTAGTGCGCGCGTCTTTGGCCTACCCCGATCGGCCCACCCGCAACGGTCCAGCGGCCCCTGCCGGTACCCGCTTGGTGTATGGCACGTTCGTGGCAGTGCCAGATATTTGTGCGAGGGGGTGTGACCGATGCGGAAGACCACGCGCACCAGGGTCCGAGGCTGGCAGTGGCGGCCTAATGAGCTCCGTCGGCACAGTGATGTGCTGGAGGCGCGGATCGTGCTCCTCACGTGGGCGCTGGCGGTGGCCGGCGGTGTCGCTGCGGGCATCGCCGGCGCAGACGCCATGGAGGGCGTGGTGGAGCGCCAGCGGGCGCAGACCACGCCCGTCTCCGCGCTGCTGGTGCGTGAGGTGCCGGCCAGTACCCGCAATGTGGAAACCGGCGCCGTGTACGGCCAGGTCGTAGCAGAGGTGCGCTGGACCGACCAGGACGGAGCCGTCCGGACGGACTGGACGAAGGCGGACCCGGGTACCAAGGCCGGTGCGGCCCTCACTGTGTGGACGGACGGTCACGGCCACTTGGGTCCCTCGCCGATCAGCCAGGCTCATGCAGCGGGACTGCTCGCGCTGACAGGGGCGAGCACCGCCGCCGCCGGGGGCGCGCTTGTCCTGTTGGGGGGAAGGGCGGTACGCAGGCAGGTGGAAGAGCGGGCCACGGAGTGCTGGGGCACGGAGTGGGGCCAGGTGGGCCCGGGGTGGGAGCACAAAACCGGCTGATGGCCCTTCCACGCCCCAATCTGCCGGTGCGGTAAGGACGCGGGAGCCCCTATCGCACCCCACCCGCGTGTCTGTTGGTCGATGGACAGGCACGCGCGTTCTTCCTGTGGACGGATCGTGTCATCTCCCGGACCAGCAGAGGGTGATGACGGCCGTCGACCAGGCCGCCGACGCGATAAGGGAAAGCCACAGCCGCGAGCGCCCTGTCCACCCCGAGCCTGGTGACGGCGACCGCCTGTATGGCACCCCTCGCGCGCGAGGTACACGGCTATGGCCGCGGTTCCAGGGCTGATCCGGTGGGCGCGGCAAAAGGGCGTGGGGCTGGCGGGCGCGTTCTCAGCGGCCGGCCAGCCGACACGTTGCACGGGTGACGGCCGTGTCCTCCGAGACCGCCAGGTCAGCGCAGAACCGAGGGACTGCCGGACGGGGCATACAGGTCCAGAAGGCGGGTCCTGGACGCTCGCAGCCGATGTGCGAGGACGTCTCCCACCCACTGGGTCACCGCTACGCCCAGCGCGGGATCGTCCTGGCACAACGCGCGTACCTCCGGTGCAGGGAACTCGTAGGCGCGTACCGGGCTCATCGCCTCGGCACCCAGATGCCAGGTGTGCGGCGCGAACAGCCAGGACCAGCCGACGAGTTCGTTGTGCCCCAGCGCCTCGATGACCGCTGCCCGGCGGCCGGGTACGTGCATGTCGAGGGCGACGGTGCCGGTCCGGATGACCCAGAGCCGGTCGGCGCACCCGCCTTCCTCGAAGAGGCGCGCCCCCTGGGGGAACGCCACCTCCCTGGCGACGCGCATCAGCCGTTCCTGGTATTGCGTGGGCAAGGCCCGCAGCATGCTGGATGGGGAGGAAGTGCTCATGTCTGCCTCTTCCTGAAGAGCCGGGACCTCCTGTGCGAGATCCATGTCCGTGCCAGCTGCGGGCGGAGCCGCTGAGCTGGTCGATCCGACGCGGACGCCGCGCGGGTGAGGCGCGGCCGACCTCAGGTGTCTACCTACGGGGGTTGTGCTGAGGACGGGCCGGTTTGGCCGCTCCGTCGTTGCGGGCCGCTGTCTCGTCTGCGGGTAGGTGCGCGATGAGCACGGCCGCTTAAGGACTCGCGGGCCGTCACCCGAAGGACTACGGCGTCACGTTCCGTCCGGTCGAGGGCCACGCTGCACTGTGTCCCGCCTGCCATGTACCTCTGGGACGAGGGAGGGTCTTACTTCTCCAGTGTGTGCCTGTGTGCCGGCCCTCGCCATGGGCCACTCGGCCCGGAGACCAGGCCGTTCGGCGCAGCGCCTGGGCAACCGTCGTCGAGAGGCAGGTCCAATGCGGCTGCTGCGCTCCGGCCAGCCCGTGGTGCTGCCCCGTGCGTCCGGCTGTCCGGGTCAGCTGTCGAGGGGCAGCGGAGGCAGGGTGAGCCGGATGCCGGTGACCAAGGCGGGGTGGATGCGGACGGCGTAGTCCATCACCTGGTTCGTCCAGGGGCGCAGCATCGAGCGGTAGCGGGCCAGTTCGCCGGGATCGGTGATCAGACAGGCGTATCCGGTGACGACGACGCTCCAGCCGAGGTGGGTGTCCGGGTCGATGGCGTCGGCCTCGTAGGCGACGACGACGCCTCGTTTGTCGGCCTCCTGGGCATGGGATGTCAGGGCCGCACCCTCGGGGGTGCGGATGATGACGTCGCCGCTGTCCAGGACGTGATTGACGGGACGGATGGTCGGGAGCGCCTGCCGGGTGAAGACGATCCTGCCCAGCGAGACCCCGCCCAGCAGCCTGAGTGCCTCGTCGCTGTCGAGTTCCACGGACTGGCGCGGCTCGTCGGCGATCGCCCGGTGGTTACTTGGCATGGTGGACTTCCGTACGGTTTCGCCGCCCGTTCCGTGTCGCGGGCGGGGCGACTGGCTCCTTCAGGGCTCGGCCTGACGAGGTCAATCGAACGGGCATCGCGCCCGTTACGCCAGGGCCGTTCGGTCCTTTGTGCCCGGACCGTCTGACCCTGTCCGCGGGCGGGAGCGGCCTCTCAGCCGGCAGCCGCACTTCCGCAGACGTCGTCGCCGCGGTGGCCCAACCTCTCGGCCTCGACGTCGACGACTCCGTCCACACCGTGGCACAGACGCACCACGAGCGGGATGAGGGACTTGCGATCGACCGTGCCGCTCAGGAAGACGTGGCCGTCCACGACGCGCGCCGCCACCGCGGAGCAGGCACCGCCCAGTGTGCGGACCAGCACGACCTCGGCGATCTCGTCCCGGATGGCCCGGTCCCCGCGCAGGAACACCCTCAATAGGTCGGCCCGGCTGACCACGCCGACAACCCGTTCCGCCTCATCCACGACCAGCAGCCGCTTGACGCGGTGGCGTTCCATCACCTGGGCGGCCTCCACGACCGTCCACTGCGGACGGCCGGTGACAGCCGGGCTGCTCATCAGTCCCTCGGCAGTGGTCGCCTCGATCCTGGCCCTATCCGCGGGCTGCGGATGCAGAGCCGGCAGCAGCCCGGCCGGGTCGAGCTGTCCCGCCTGCTTGTGCAGCAGATCCGTCTCGGCGACCACGCCCAGAGGGCGGTCGTCGCTGTCCACGACAGGCACGGCGGTGATGTCGTGATCGGCGAGCAGTCTGACGATCTCCTTGAAGCCGGTGTCCGGCCGCACTCGCACGACGGATGTGGTCATGAGGTCGCTCACCGTCCGGTGCTGCATGGCTTGTGTCTCCTCTTGTGCGCGGTTTCCTTCCACCCTCGGCCGGCGTCGCCACGTCTCCAATGGGCCACCCGGCCCCCGTTTGTGGCCAACCCGCCCCAAGGCGTGTGGGGGAAGGAAGCGTTGAGACGAAGGACGGTTGCCGCCGATCCGAAGGATGGAAACGGTCCCGGAAGGACCGCGTCGCGAGGACGGGAAAGCCGACGCGCGCAGGCATGACGGACACCTCGGCCGCGCCCGCCGTTCGGCCCCGCCCATAGGGCCGTTCGGCCCATGTCGAGGACCTGCGGCCCCTGCCGCCCGTCCTCTTGGACCACGAGGCTTGAACCAGATCCTCCGAAGCATCTGAGTTCCGGGAGGTACCCGCCATGTCCCGTACCATCGCCGTAGGTCTCGACGGCTCCCCCGAAAGCCGTGCCGCCGCCGACTGGGCAGCCCGTGCAGCGAGACTCCGCGCCCTGCCGCTGAAGCTGGTCAATGTGTGGGAACCCGTCCCGGCGCCGATGGCAGAGGACCCGCTCCTCGGGGCCGACACACAGCAGCACTGGAGTCAGCGCATCCCCCGTGAGGCCGCCGAGAGAATCCGAGCACGCCACCCCGGGCTGGACGTCACCGTGGAGCAGCGCACCGGCTGGGCCGGCGAAGCACTGGTAGATGCGGCGAGGGAATCCGAACTGCTGGTCCTGGGGTCGCGTGGCTTGAGCGGGGTGGGCGGCTTCATGATCGGTTCCGTCGGCATGGCAGTGGTGGCGCATGCCGAGCGGCCCGTCGTCCTCGTCCGTGCCGGCGAACTGGCCGCCTTCGAGCACACGAGAGATCCTGCCGGAAGCCCCTCCGCCGATACCGCGTACCGGCCCGTTGTCCTCGGTGTCGACACCGAACACCCCGACGGCTCACTGATCGAGTTCGCCTTCGATGCCGCCGAGCGCCGGGCCACCACTCTGCACGCCGTGCACAGTTGGACCGTCCCGCCCCACGACTGGTATGCGCCCTCCGCCAATGACCGGTTGAACGCCCAACTGGCCGTGAAGGAAGCCGCCGCCCTGACAGCGGCGCTGCGGCCCTGGCGGCAGAAGTTCCCGACCGTCGACGTGGTCGAGGATTCCCGGCCGGCCAGAGCCGCCGACCTTCTGCTGGACGCCTCCCGGGACGCCTCCCTGATCGTCGTCGGCCGCCGGATCCGCCGCTCGCCCCTCGGCGCCCACACCGGGCCCATCACCCATGCCGTACTGCACCACTGCACCGTCCCCGTGGCCGTCGTCTCGCACCGTTGACCAGACCCGAGGTGAGGGCCTCGACGGAACAGCACCTGATGGCCCTGCTTCGAACCCCTGGCCTCGCGGCAGTTGCCATCTGCCACCAGCGCCAGCCACGTCCCCGAAAGACAACATCGTCAAGCCATGACATCCCCTAACCCGACGTGCTACGGCGCCATCATCGGAGGTTTCCTCGCATGCCCAGACTGGCCACCCGCGCCCACGCCAGCCACCGACTCGTTTGGCTCGGCCATCCGGAAGCGGGCCGGGTAGCGTGGATGACGGGCCAGCAAGCCCCGAAAGAAGCCTTCGTACCTCGGCCGAAAGCGGAAGGGTTCCCATGGCACACTCACGAGAAGCGCCCGCCGGCCCGCTCCCGGCGGACCCGCAATCGGGTGGGAGCGGATTAAACGCGAGCGGACCACGGCTGGCCTCGGTCGTGGTGTTCGTCAACGACCACGACGCATCGGCGGACTTCTACCGAGAACTGCTGAACATGCAGGTCACGGTCCGCACGGCCACGGCTGCGCTGCTCGTGGGCCCAGGCGGATTCCAGGTGTACGTTCGCGCCGTGGGTCCGAGCGCCCCCCACCCGGTGGGCCACGTAGGCGCGCAGTACGTGATCTGGACGGCCGACGGCCCAGAAGACTTCCAGCGGTGCGAGCGCGTGCTACGCGCCCAGTCCGAGCATGTCTACACCCGGCAAGGGGAGGGTTTCACCCTCATCGAAGGCCGGGATCCCAGCGGCCTGCCGGTGCTGGTGGCCTACCCGGGGCCGGACGAAGTCGCGCGACTCGAAATCATCTCCCGCTACTACATGTGACGGCGCCGGAAGCGGCGCACTCGGCCCAGCTCACCAGGAGGCCCCTCCATGGCACGCACGAAGAAGGTGCACGTCCGCAGGGTCTACGAGCCCCGGGAGCGGGCCGACGGCGCCAGAGTGCTGGTCGACCGCATCTGGCCGCGGGGAATGACCAAGGAGAAGGCCCACCTCGACGAGTGGTGCAAACAGGTCGCCCCGTCCACGGACCTGCGCAAATGGTACAGCCACGACCCGGAGCGTTTCACCGAGTTCAGCCGCCGTTACCGGGCCGAACTCGAAGATCCCGACCACGCGGAAGCGCTGGCCCACCTTCGCGACCTCGCCAAGGAACGGACGGTGACGCTCCTGACCGCGACCAAGCAACCTGAGATCAGTGAAGCCGAGGTCCTGGCCGAACTCCTCCGAGGCTGACAACCGGTCAGAACGCGCCGGGTGCCAGTGCAACCGTTTGCTCGCCAGTGCCACCCAGGGGCCCCTGACGGACAACCTGCTCGAAGCGCGGCTGGCCTGTGGTCAGCCGGGACCCTGTCCATAACGTTCTACCTCGGCGTCAACTGGCCCGGTCGGATGCGCAGAGAAGATCGGCGAGAGACACGTCGGTGTCGGCGAGCTTCTTCGTGTCGACGGCCCGGCCGGAAGTCACCAGAGTGCGGATCGGGTCGGTGACGTCCCAGACGTTGACGTTCATCCCGGCCAGTACCCGGCCCTCAGCCAGCCAGAACGCGATGAATTCGCGGGTGTCTGTAGGGCCGCGGAAGACGACTTGGTCATAGCCGCCGGGCTCGACATAACCGGTGTACTCCATGCCCAGGTCGTACTGGTCGGTGAAGAAGTAGGGCACGCGGTCGTAGGACACGTCCTGGCCGAGCATGGTCTTGGCGGCGGTCTGCGGCTGGTTCAGGGCGTTGGCCCAGTGCTCGACGCGGATGTGTGTGCCCAGCAGCGGGTGGGCGGCGTTGGCGACGTCTCCGGCGGCGTAGATGTCCGGGTTCGAGGTGCGCAGGTGGGCGTCGACGCGGACGCCGTTGCCGGTCTCCAGGCCGGCCGCTTCGGCAAGCTGGGTGTTGGGGGTGATGCCGATGCCGACGATGACCGCGTCGGCATCGATGCGGCTGCCGTCGGCCAGCAGGACCGCGTTGGCCCGGCCACCGTCGCCGGTGATCTCGGCCACCTGAACACCGCAGCGCAGGTCGACCCCGTGATCGGTGTGCAGGTCGGCGAAGACCTGGGCGGCCTCGCGGCCCAGCACGCGCAGCAGGGGCAACTCCCCCGCCTCCAGCACCGTGACGTCGACGCCGGCGGCGCGGGCGGCGGCTGCGGTCTCCAGGCCGATCCAGCCAGCGCCGATCACCGCGATCCGGGAGACGGACGCGAAGATTTCCTTGATCCGGTCGCTGTCGTCGAGCCGGCGCAGATAGAGCACACCGTCGAGGTCGGCTCCGGGCACCGGCGGCAGGCGGCGCGGCGAGGAACCGGTCGTCAGCAGCAGTTTCGCGTAGCCCAGGCGGCTGCCGTCGGCGAGGGCCACCTCGTGGGCGGCGGGGTCGATCCCCGTGACCGTGGTACCGAGACACAGATCGACGTCGTGGTCGGCATACCACTGGGACGGATAAACGTAGACGGTGTCCCGCTCGTCCTTGCCCAGCAGATAGCCCTTCGAGAGCGGGGGCCGCTCGTAGGGGCGCTCGCTCTCCTCCCCGAGCAGGACGACCGGGCCGCCGAAGCCCTCCTCCCGGAGGGTCTGCGCGGCTTTCGCGCCAGCCAGCCCGGCTCCGACAATGACAAATCCGGTGTGTGCGGTCATGTCCTCTCCTCTGCTGGGGTATGCGACGTCGTCAGGCAGCGTTGCGGTTGGTGTTCAGCACGGTCTCCAGGCCGCGGAACAGTTCGGTCCCGGAAGCCGTGAACTTGGCGATGCCCTCGTCCTCCAGCACGCGCACCACGTCGTCGTAGGACACACCGACCCCCTCCAGGTCGTCCAATACCTGCCGGGCTGCCGCGTAGGTGCCGTGGATGGTGTCGCCCTGGATGCGGGCGTGGTCGGCGACCGCGCGCAGGGTCTGCTCCGGCATCGTGTTGACCACGCCGGGCGCCACCAGTTCGGTGACGTAACGGGTGTCGTCGTAGGAGGGGTCCTTCACCCCGGTGGAGGCCCACAGCGGGCGCTGGGGGCGCATGCCGGCCGCGGCCAGCACCTGCCACTGCTGGGATGCGGCGGTCTGCTCGAAGTGCTGGTAGGCCAGGCGCGCGTTGGCGATCGCGGCCTGTCCGCGAAGAGCCCGTGCCTCGGGCGTGGCGATCTTGTCCAGTCGGCTGTCGACCTCGGTGTCCACCCGGCTGACGAAGAAGGAGGCGACCGAGGCGATGGATGCCAGATCGCGTCCGGCCGCGTGCGCCTGGGCCATGCCGTCGAGGAAGGCCCGGAGGACCTGGTCGTAGCGGTCCAGGGAGAAGATCAGCGTCACGTTGATGCTGATGCCCTCGCCGAGCGCTGTGCTGATCGCCTCCAGGCTCTTCTGAGTGGCGGGGATCTTCACGAACAGGTTCGGCCGGTCCACCAGCCACCACAGGGCGCGGGCCTCGGCGATCGTCGCCGCGGTGTCGTGGGCGACGCGCGGGTCGACTTCGATGGAGACCCTTCCGTCCACCCCGTCGCTGACCTCGTACACCGGGCGCAGCTCGTCGCAGGCCCACCGCACGTCGAATGCGGTCAGCAGCCGCACGGCCTCCTCCACCCGCACCCCGCGCCGGGTCAGATCGCCGATCTGCTCGTCGTAGCGGTCACCGGAACGGATCGCCTTGGCGAAGATCGTCGGGTTGCTGGTGATGCCGACCACCCGGTGCTCGCGCACCAGGTCGGCCAGTCCGCCGCCCGCGAGCCGTTCCCGGCTCAGATCATCGAGCCAGACCGCCACGCCTTCGGCGGTCAGCCGGTCCAGGTTCTCACTCATGGTCTTCTCCCTTGCGTTGCATCACGTGATGCCGTTCAGGGCGCGCCGTCGGGGTCCTGCGGGGGCATGGCGCCGGGCTCTTTCGGGCCGGTGTCGGCGGCAGGGCTCGGCTCCCTGCGTCCCCCCTTCGCTACGCGCAGCTCCACGCAGCAGCGTCCCGGGACCGGCGCGAGGACCGCCTCGATCCCGCCCGCCTGCACTCCGGTGAGAAAACCGCCGAGGAAAGCGTGGTTGATCCCGCACACCAGCTCGGGCGAGCGGGCGGCGAGGGGGTGGAAGGGGCAGTTGAGCAGCCGCAACTCGGCCGGGGCCGGACGGTCGGGTTCGAAGCCGTGCTGCTCCAGCACGGCCTCGGCGAGGGCGACGGAACGTTCCGGCCCCAGGCGGCCGGAACGGCGGCGGGCGCGCGTCGCGGCGCCGAGGTCCTCGCCGCGGCAGCGTGCCGAGCGCAGTGCGGCCGACTGTGCGTCCTCACCCGGCTCCTGGTCGAGGAGCGCGTCGAGGAGGATCTCCGCAAGAATGTCGGGACGGCGCTCCGGGATGCTGATGCGGATGTCGGTGTCCGCCGGTTCGTAGACTCTGGGCTTGCGGCCGACCCGGCGGACGCCGTCCGGGCTGTCGTAGCGGGAGCGCAGCAGTCCGGCGGCGACGAGCTTGTCCAGATGGAAGGCGGCCAGCTTCGCCGAGACACCTGCGTCGGCTGCGGCTTCCTCCCTCGTCACCGGCCGGTGGGCGCGCCGTGTGAAGCCGTACAGCCGACGGCGCACGTCGTCCGCGAGGACGGTGACCGCTTCCAGACCCACGGCGGTGGGCGGTGGAGACGAAGCCGGAGTCAGGTCAGAGTCCATACCTCCACAATAACGCCAACTATCACTAGTGGAACTCGCATCTACCTCACAACGCCCCACCATGCTGACCCGAGAGAAAATAAAACTAATGATGGTTGGCGAAATAGACGCGCGTGGGCGATCGTAGTATGGAGCGGCTGACGACGGCCGGCTCGCCTCTGGCGGTGTACGGCAGTCGTCCGCCGCACCTATGTGCAGCAGTTCCTCATGTGCATCGCTGCCTCGATCGCCCGGGCGGTCACCGCTGGCGGCGGTTTGTACGCACCAGCTCAGTTCAGGATCGGTGAGTGACATGACCCAGCACCCCCACACGAAGCTGCACATAGCGGCAGACGGCGCCCAGACTCCGGCGTCGGTGCCCGCCGCGCTGCGCGTGGTCCACGAGTTGCAGGGGATGGATCTGGAGGCCGCTGAACTCGCCGCAGGGCAGTTTCTGCGGGCGCTGGGTGTGAGCACCGACTCCGAGAGCCTGCGCGACACGCCGCGCCGGATGGCGCATGCCTATGCCGAGCTGTTCAGCCCCCGTCCGTTCGACCTGACCACGTTTCCCAACGACGAGGGTTACGACGAGCTCGTCCTGGCCCGCAGCATCCCGCTGCGGAGCGTCTGTGAGCATCATCTGCTGCCGTTCGTGGGCACCGCCCACATCGGCTACCTTCCCGGGCAGCGCATCCTGGGGCTGTCGAAACTCGCCCGTGTCCTGGAACACTTCGCCTGCCGGCCCCAGGTGCAAGAACGCCTCACCAAGCAGGTCGCCGACTGGCTCCAGAGCCAGCTGGAACCCAAGGGTGTAGGTGTCGTCATCCAGGCCGAGCACACCTGCATGACCCTGCGCGGGGTCCGGGCCACCGGTGCCACCACCATGACCTCCACCCTCCTGGGCCTGCTGCGCACCGATGCCCGGTCGCGCAGTGAGTTCCTGGCGCTGACGGGTCTGCCCCGCTGACCGGCGCTGTCGGCCGGTATTCATTGAGGCAGGAGGGCACGCAGGGCGTAGGGCAGGATGCCGCCGTGCCGGTAGTAGTCGGCCTCGGTGGGGGTGTCGAGCCGTACCTGTGCGGTGAAGTTCTGGGGACCGCCGGGGCCGTGGACCTCGACGGTGACCTCGCGAGGCAGTTCGGCCAGTCCGCGGATGTTGTAGGTCTCCTCGCCCGTCAGGCCCAGCAGCCGGGCGTTCTGGCCCGCGGAGAACTGCAGCGGCAGGACGCCCATACCGATCAGGTTGGAGCGGTGGATCCGCTCGAACGACTCGGCGAGGACGGCCCTGACCCCGAGTAGCGCGGTGCCCTTGGCGGCCCAGTCCCGCGACGAGCCGGAGCCGTACTCCTTGCCGGCGATGACCAGCAGGGGAACACCCTCGGTGGCATACCGTGTCGCGGCCTCATAGACGGTGGTCTGCTCGCCGTCGGGCAGGTGGCGGGTGTAGCCGCCTTCCGTGCCGGGGGCCAGCAGGTTGCGCAGCCGGATGTTGGCGAAGGTGCCGCGGATCATCACCTCGTGGTTGCCGCGGCGGGAGCCATAGGAGTTGAAATCGCCCGGTGCCACGGCGTGCGACTGGAGGTACTCGCCGGCGGGCGAGTGGCGTGGGATCGACCCGGCGGGAGAGATGTGGTCGGTGGTGACGGAGTCGCCGAGCAGGGCCAGCACCCGGGCGCCGGTGATGTCGTGGGGCGGCTGCGGCCGGCGGGGCAGGTCCTCGAAGTAGGGCGGGCGGCGCACATAGGTCGAGTCGGGATCCCAGGTGAACAGGTCGCCTTCGGGAGTCGGGAGGGAGCGCCAGCGCTCGTCGCCGGTGAACAGGTCCGCGTAACCGTCGGTGAACATCTGCGGGCGCAGGCTGACGGAGATCACCTGCTGGATCTCGTCCTGGGTGGGCCAGATGTCCCGCAGGTGGACCGGCCGTCCGTCGCTGCCGGTGCCCAGCGGGTCGCGGGTGAGGTCGACGGCCATCGACCCGGCCAGCGCGTAGGCGACGACCAGCGGTGGTGAGGCGAGGTAGTTGAGCTGCGTCTCGGGGTGGATGCGGCCTTCGAAGTTGCGGTTGCCGGAGAGTACCGAGGCAACCGTGAGGTCTGTCTTGGCGACCGCCTGCGAGACCGCGGGGATCAGCGGGCCGGAGTTGCCGATGCAGGTGGTGCAGCCGTAGCCGACCAGGTCGAACCCGAGCGCGTTCAGGGCGGGGATCAGGCCCGCGCGTTCGAGGTAGTCCATCACGATCCGGGACCCGGGGGCGAGGCTGGTCTTCACCCAGGGCCTGGAGCGCAGACCGCGCTCGACGGCATTCTTGGCCAGAAGCCCGGCCGCGACCATCACCTGCGGGTTGGAGGTGTTGGTGCAGGAGGTGATCGCGGCGATCACCACGGTGCCGTGAGTGAGTTCGCAGGTGGTGCCGTCGTCCAGCGGCACCGTGACGGCTCCGAGCGGCACGGCGTCGTCGGGTTCGGACTCATCGACGGGGACCGGCCGGTCGCCGGGATGGCTGCCGGTCACGGCCGGCGGATCGGAGGCGGGGAAGGACTCCGCGCCGCTCGCGTCCAGTCCGACGGGTGCCGCCTCGGTGGCCGCGTAGTAGTCGCCCAGGACCGCGTGCAGGGCTCGTGGCGCGTGGGCCAGGGCGATGCGGTCCTGGGGCCGTTTCGGTCCCGCGATCGAGGGGACGATGGCCGACAGGTCGATGTCGATGGTCTCTGAGTAGTCGGGAGTGTGGTCGGCCTCGTGCCACAGGCCCTGCTCCTTTGCGTATGCCTCCACCAATGCCACCTGGTCGGCGTCCCGGCCCGTCAGCCGCAGGTAGGACAGTGTCTCGGCGTCGATGGGGAAGATCGCGCAGGTCGCGCCGTACTCGGGGCTCATGTTGCCGATCGTGGCCCGGTTGGCCAGTGGCACCTCGGCCACGCCGGGCCCGTAGAACTCGACGAAGGTGCCTACCACGCCGTGGGAGCGCAGCCGCTCGGCGATCGTGAGGACCAGGTCGGTGGCGGTGCTCCCTTCCGGTAGCGCTCCGGTCAGTCGCACGCCCACGACCTTGGGGATGAGCATGCTCACCGGCCGCCCGAGCATCGCTGCTTCCGCCTCGATGCCTCCCACCCCCCAGCCGAGCACACCCAGGCCGTTGACCATGGGAGTGTGGGAGTCGGTGCCGACCAGGGTGTCCGGGAAGGCCGTGCCGTCCTCGGCGAACACCACCCTTGCCAGGTGCTCCAGGTTGACCTGGTGGCAGATGCCGGTGCCCGGCGGGACGACGCGCAGGTTGCGCAGCGCGCTCTGCCCCCAGCGCAGGAACTGGTAGCGCTCGCGGTTGCGCCGGTATTCCAGTTCCACATTGCGGCCGAACGCCTCGGGACCGCCGAAGTAGTCGGCGATCACCGAGTGGTCGATGACCAGTTCCACGGGCCGGCGCGCATCGATGAGCGCCGGATCGCCGCCGAGGGCGGCCATCGCTTCACGCATCGCCACCAGGTCCACGATGCACGGCACCCCCGTGAAGTCCTGCATGAGCACCCGCGCCGGGGTGAACTGGACTTCGGTTGCCGGGTCTGCACTTGCGTTCCACCTGGTCAGTGACGTGATCTGATCGGCGGTGACGGTGCGGCCGTTCTCGTTGCGCAGCAGGTTCTCCAGCAGCACCATCAGGCTGTACGGCAGCCGTCGTGAGCCGGGCAGAGCGTCGAGCCGGTGGATGGAGTAGGAAGTGCCGTCGGCGTCGAGCGTGTGGCGGGTGTCGAAGCTGTCGAGGGACATAGGGGCCTCCTCAGGACGGGCCGACTGATGGCCGGCAGGGGACGGGTCGGTGCGGGCCGTACGGTCCCGAAGGCGTGGCCCGTCCCGGCCCGCGATGGGCCGTGGCAACGAAGCTCCGGGCAGGTAGCCCGACGCGAAAGGGGCGGGATCCGTCCGCCTCCGATCGGCTGGGGCCGGCATCCGATCACCGCCGGCATTGCTACTTCACCTCTTCCAGTTGTCCTGTGGCGAGGTCGAGGACGAATCCGCGGACCGCCGCGCGATGCGGGATGTACGGGCTCGTCCTGATCCGGCTGATGGACCCGTTGCACGTCGGCCACCACGCCGTGGAAGGACTCCTCCGACCAGAGGGGCGAAGGCCCCCCTCGCTGCGGATCGGCTCCTTGAGGGTGTAGCCCGGGAAGGCCAGCATCCGGCAGTCCGTGTGATGGACGAGCATGATCTCGCGGGTGCCCAGCAACTGCTGGCTCACCGTCAGCGACGGTATGACGTCCTCGGTGATGACCCCGCCCGCGTTGCGAATCACACTGGCCTCACCCTCCCTCAGGCCCAGGGCGCCGTAGATGTTCAGCCGCGCGTCCATGCAGGCCACGTTGGCAATATGCCGGGAGCGCTCCATCGGAAGCGGGCCGGTGAACCCGGACACGTAGCCCTGGTCGTTGGCGAGGTATTTCTCGGTGGCCGACATTACGCCTTCCTTTCCGGAGTCCGGCGGGCGAGCGTTGCGGGACACAAGGCCCCGGCGTACGGCGATCTGCGCGAGGCGCGAGGTGTCCGTGTCTCGGCGCCTGGCACCACGAAATGTGTCCGATGCGGCTTCTGCGTTTCACCGTGGCCCGGTCTTCTGCGCGGCAACAGGGGCCGGTCGGGGTCACCGGGGAGGACTTTCGGCCCTCCCCGGGGCGACGGCCAGGCAAGCGAACAGGCTGCTGCCGTGCAAAGGACGCTCAGCACCGGTGTGCACGGTGGAACGCTTCGACCTCTGCGCCGCCCTATGCGGTCCCGCCCCATTTGGGGGCCACTCGTCGCACGGAGGTGGGCCACATGGCCCTACTTCCATCCCCTGCCCGGGCAACAGGCTGGGACGACGCGACCCAGCCCCACCCCGGCTGTCCGCCTGCGGCGCTGAGCGGAAACCGAGTCGGCGCGGCCCGCAAGCGTCGCCCGGCACTCTGACTCGCCCAGGAAGCAGGAGGTACCCGGCCATGGACGCGATCCAGGAACGCACCGCATCCCGCCCATCGGCGGCTTCGGCCGGCGAAGACGCCCAGTTGCTGCGCGACTACTACCGGCAGATGACCCTGATCCGGTCCTTCGAACTGCGGGCCGCGGAGATGTACACCCGGGCGAAGATCGGCGGCTACTGCCACCTCAACCTGGGCGAGGAGGCCACCGTCGTCGGACTGATGGCTGCGCTGCGGCCCACCGACTATCTGTTCACTACCTACCGCGACCACGGCTATGCGCTTGCCCGCGGCGCCGACCCCGGCAGGGTGATGGCCGAACTCTTCGGCCGCGCCACGGGCCTGTCCGGCGGGCGCGGTGGCTCCATGCACCTGTTCGACGCCGGGCTGCGCATGCTCGGCGGGTACGCGATCGTCGGCGGCCAGATGCCACCGGCGACCGGCGCGGCCCTGGCCATCGCTCACCGCGGCGGGCCCGGTCCCGACAGCGAGGCCGTGATGTGCCTGCTCGGAGACGGCACCACCAACATCGGCGCCTTCCACGAATCTCTCAACCTCGCGGCCGTATGGCACCTGCCCATCGCCTACATCATCGTCAACAACCACCTCGGCATGGGCACGTCGGTCGAGGCCGCCTCCGGCGAACCAGCGCTGTACCGGCGCGGCAGCGCCTACCGGATCCCCGGCGCGCGGGTGGACGGCAACGACGTCATCGCGGTCCGCGACGCCGCGCAGGCCGCTCTGGACCAGGCGCGCTCCGAGCACCGGCCCCGGCTCCTGGAGGCTGTCAGCTACCGGTTGCGCGGCCACTCCGTGGTCGACCCGGCCCAGTACCGCTCGGCGCAGGAAACCCAGCGGCTGCGTGCGCAGGACCCGCTGCCCGCCTTCCGGGCGTACCTGATTGACCATCACATCCTCGAACCGGACACCGCGGTCCGTATCGACGAGGAAGCCGAACGGGCCGTCACTGCCGCCGTCGATTTCGCCGACGCCAGCCCACCACCGGACACGGAAACCCTGTTCGACCACGTGTACGCCACCGAGGTGGCCAACACCTACCGTGGCCTGCCCGGCGACACCCCGATCGGCCCCGCAGTACACGCCGGCTCCGGAGGAGGGGAGTAGCCGTGGCAGTCGTCACCTACCGCCAGGCACTGCACGACACGCTGCAGGCGGAGTTGCGGCGTGACGAGAACGTCCTGCTCATCGGTGAGGAGATCGGCGTCTTCGAAGGCTCCTACAAAATCACCGCCGGGCTGCTGGACGAGTTCGGCCCCCGCCGGGTACGCGACACCCCGATCAGCGAGGAGGGTTTCGCCGGAGCCGCGGTGGGCGCGGCCATGCTCGGCCTGCGACCCATCGTGGAGATCATGACCATCAACTTCAGCCTGCTGGCCATCGACCAGATCGTGAACCACGCCGCCAAGATGCACGCCATGTTCGGCGGTCAGGTCCGCGTGCCGATGGTCATCCGCACCCCCGGAGGCGGCGGACAGCAGCTGGCCGCCACGCACTCGCAGAACCTTGAGGTGTACTACGCGCACGTGCCCGGGCTCAAGGTCGTCGCCCCCGCCACCCCTGCGGACGCCAAAGGGCTGCTGACCGCTGCCATCCGCGACGACGACCCGGTGCTCGTGCTGGAAAACCTCGCGCTGTACAACACCAAGGGCGAGGTCCCCGACGGCGAGCACACCGTGCCCATCGGGACCGCAGCAGTCATCAGGTCCGGCAGTGACGTCACCGTCGTCGCCTACTCCCGAGGCAGCCTGGTCGCCCTCGAAGCCGCACGCCGCCTGGAAGCGGACGGCATCTCGGTGGAGGTGGTCGACCTGCGCAGCCTGCGACCGCTGGACCGGCAGACCGTCTGCGCCTCGGTCCGCAAAACGACCCGCGCCGTCGTCTTCGAAGACGACTGGCTCAGCTACGGCATCGGCGCCGAGATCGCGGCGACCATCGCCGAGGGCGCCTTCGACCGCCTCGACGCACCCGTCCGCCGCGTCGCCGCCGCCGAGGTACCCCTGCCGTACGCGAAACCACTGGAACGCGCCGCTCTGCCTGATGCGACGGCACTGGTCCGGGTGATCCACGAGACCCTCGATGCCAGCGGATTCACCGCTCACCCGGCCGCCTCCACCGTCGGTTAGGAGCCTGCGATGCCCGAGATCCTCATGCCCCGCCTGTCCGACACGATGGAGGAGGGCACCCTGAGCCGGTGGCTCAAGCAAGAAGGCGACCCGGTCCACAAGGGTGATGCCGTCGCTGAGATCGAGACCGACAAGGCGGTGATGGAACTGGAGGCATACGACGACGGGCCGCTGACCCGCATCCTCGTCGCCGAAGGCACCACCGTCCCAATCGGGACACCCATCGCCGTCATCGGAACCGAGCCGCAGGCCACCCCGCAGCAGTCCCCACCCGAGCAGGCATCCGCACCAAGGGGCGCACGGCCCGCCCCGTCCGAAGACACGCAGTCCCCCTCGGCCGGCACCCAGCCGCCCTCGCCCGACACGACCTCAGAGCTTTCCGGGGGGGCGCGGGTCCCCGCTGGCTCGTACGCTCGCCGCTCAGCACGGCATCGCCCTGGCGGACCTCACCGGTAGCGGCCCCGGCGGGCGCGTGGTGCGCGCGGACGTGGATGCTGCGGTCAGCGCGCTCGACGGTCGGCCCGACGCCACCAGATCGTCCACCGAACTTGCCCCGCCCCCGCCCGTGACGGGGACGGCCGGCAACGCGTTCGACGACAGCGACGACGTAGTACCGCTGAGCACAATTCGCCGCCTCGCCGCCCAGCGCCTGACGCAGAGCACGCAGCAGGCACCACACTTCTACCTGACCACCGGCATCGACGCCGACGCCCTGCTGGCCCTTCGCGCCCAGATCAACGAGCGCCTCGACGATGACGGCCCCCGGATCAGCCTCAACGACCTGCTCATCAAGGCGTGCGCAGCAGCCCTCCGTAACCACCCGCAGGTCAACTCCTCTTGGGACACGACCCGGATTCTGCGTCACGGTCGCGTCCACATCGGCATCGCCGTCGCCACCGACGACGGGCTGATGGTCCCGGTTCTGCACGACGCCGACCGCAAGACCCTGACCTCGATCGCCCGCGAAGCGCACGGCCTTGCGGGCAAGGCACGTGCCCGGCACCTATTGCCTGCGGAGCTCAGCGGCGGCACGTTCACCATCAGCAACCTCGGCAGTTTCGGCATCGACCACTTCACCGCCGTCATCAACCCGCCCCAGGCAGCGATCCTCGCCGTCGGCGCCGCACGGCACCAGCCCGTCGTCCGCGACGGCGAGCTCGGTGTGGGCACCATCATGGCTGTGACCCTGTCCGTCGACCATCGCGTCCTGGACGGAGCCACCGCAGCAGCCTTTTTGGCCGATCTCAAGAGGCTCCTTGAACGCCCCTTCGACATCGTGCTGTAGGGGCCACGCCCTCCGTACGAACGACCAGACGGCCACTACCGCTTGCAGGGAAGCGGGACGCAGCAGGCCCAGTGCGCGGCTATCGCCAGGAGAATGGTTTCGCCAAGTACCCAAAAGCCACCGCACGATGCGCAAGGGGCCCCAGCGACACGTCGATCTCGTTCAGGCTGTGCGGGCGGCGCGCCGTAGCGACCACGCCGAGGCCAGCCTCCATCAGGTCAACGGGGGCGCCCGACGCACTCGCCCGCCCTCGGTGCGGTGTTCACGGTTCTCGTCCTGTCCGCCGGGCTGCGACGGCGGCCGCGCCGCGTCCGTTGATGCTGGGCCGAGCGCGCTCCGAACTGCCAGCCCTCAGCCGAGACGACACCGGAAGCCGTCGGTCCGTGACGCACTCCACACCAGCAAAGGCACCTTCAAATAGGTATCGGTTATTCGTATTTGTTAGCGTCCGGTCTGTGCGACTGACAAAGTTCACCGATCTGGCGCTGCGTTCCGTCATGCGTCTGGCGGTCTGTGCCGACCACCAGGTGCTCACCACCCGCGAGGTGGCCGAAGCGGTGGCTGTGCCGTATACGCACGCAGCGAAAGCGATCACGCGCCTGCAGCACCTCGGCGTGGTCGAGGCCCGGCGTGGCCGCGGCGGCGGCCTCGCCCTGACCGCCCTCGGCCGGCGCGCATCGGTGGGCTGGCTGGTGCGAGCGCTCGAAGGGGTGGGCGAGGTCGTTTCCTGCGACGACCCGCCGTGCCCTCTGCGCGGAGCTTGCCGTCTGCGGCGCGCACTGCGTGACGCCCAGGAGGCGTTCTACGCCACGCTCGACCCGCTGACCGTGGCCGATCTCATCACCTCACCCACCGGGCCGGTACTTCTCGCCCTCACCGGCCGCCCACCGCAGTAGCCCAAGTCGCTGATGCCCGCCCGGACACACCCCAGGGGCGCGGTCATCTGCAGATCTGAATACTCATTTAATTTACCAATTAGGAGTCGCAGTGCTGTCCGAGCAGTCCGCCCCTGTAGTCAAGGCCACCCTTCCGGTGGTCGCAGCCGCCATCGGGGACATCACCGAACTGTTCTACCGGAAGCTGTTCGACGCCCATCCCGAGCTTCTGCGGGACCTGTTCAACCGTGGCAACCAAGGCAACGGCGAGCAGCAGAAGGCGCTGGCCGGTTCCATCGCAGCCTTCGCGGGCCTGCTGCTGGAGAAGCCGGACGCCCGGCCCGACGCGATGCTCGCGCGGATCGCGCACAAGCACGCGTCGCTCGGCATCACCTCCGCCCAGTACAAGATCGTCCACCGCCATCTCTTCGCGGCGATAGCCGAGGTACTCGGCGACGCGGTCGGCGACGCGGTCGCCGCAGCGTGGGACGAGGTCTACTGGCTCATGGCCAACGCGCTGATCGCCGTAGAGGCGCGCCTCTACCAGGAAGCGGGCGTCGCGGAGGGGGAGGTCTGGCAGGGCATGGAGATCACTGAACGGCGCCAGGAGGCGCCCGATGTCGTCTCCTTCCTCCTGAGGCCCGCCGACGGCCCTCCGGCCTCCTTCCGGCCGGGCCAGTACGTCAGCGTTCAGGTCGAACTCGCCGATGGCGCCCGGCAGATCCGCCAGTACAGTCTCTCCTCGGCTCCCGGCCGGCAGGACTGGCGTATCAGCGTCAAGCGCGTCCACGACGTGGCGCGGCCGGACGGTGAGGTCTCGACGTGGCTTCATGACCACGCCCGGCCCGGCGACGTGCTCAACGTGTCGGCGCCGTTCGGCGACCTGGTCCTGTCTGAGGGCGACGCTCCGCTGCTGCTGGCATCCGCGGGGATCGGCAATACCCCCATGCTGGCCATGCTCGACCACCTGGCCTCCACCGGCTCCGGCCGTCTCGTCATCGCGGTCCACGCCGACCGCTCTCCTGCCGAGCACGCGCACCGGGCGGAGCAGCTCGGCCTCGTGCAAGCGCTGCCGAACGCCCGGTATCACCTGTGGTACGAGGTGCCCGGCGACCACGCACCACAGGCATCACCCGGCCAAGCCGATGTGAGCAGCCTGGAACTCCCGGCAGACCTGACCGCCTACCTGTGCGGGCCGCTGCCGTTCATGCGGGCGGTGCGCGGCGGCCTGCTGCGGCACGGCGTGCCCGCCGAGAGGATCCACTACGAGGTCTTCGGCCCGGACCTGTGGCTGGGTCAGTAGAAGCCGATCCGGGATCGTAACGCCAGATCGTCAACCGGCCTGGCGTTACACGGGCCTTCGCCGCTGGTGGGGACGGGCTGATCATGCCGCACGACGGGCTTGGCCTTCCCAGCCAGTGGCCAAGGCTGGGGGTGGCCGGCTGCCGAATGTTCATCGGGATCCGGGCAGGCAGCTCCGGCGGGGCAGAAGGCAGGAGTGACGGAGATGGTGTGCGCGGTAGTGGCGAGTGCCACGTCGGCTGCGCGGGCGTGGGCCTGTTACCACACGTTCACCTTGCTGGTGGTGACGTCAGTCGAATCGTGGGCTGGCCGCCCTCAGCCGGCCGGGCCGCAGGATTCCGCGGCCGCCGCACGCACGGCATCGGTTCGCGGTCAGCGGTGACCGGACCTTGAGGCTCTTCACGTAGCAGTACGTGCATACGCGCCCCTGACCATCGACCGAGTGCCGGATGTCGTAGGCGCCCTCCCAGGCAGGCCCACAGCGCAGACAGGCGAACGAATAAGCTTCGTGTATCGGCTCGGCCTACAACGCCATCACACCCTTGTTGCCCGAACCGTCACGCCCCGCGCGGCTCCGGTTTCGTCACACCCGGCTCAACATTGCGTTCTGCAATAATCGCGGCTGGCTAGGAGGCCGGGCCGCAGGGGCGCCGGCGAAGCAGTGGAACGGACATGATGACGCGACAGCAACCAAGCTCCCACTCGGAGCTCGACCAGGAGGCGGAGGAGGTCACTCTCTCCGTCATGGCGGCATCCAGGTTGCTCGTGGCGATCTCCGCCCGCGCTCTCGCGTCCACCGACGAGACCCTGACCCTGCCCCAACTGCGGGCCCTGGTCGTGCTGGACACCTGCGGGCCCGTGAAGCTCGCCGCCATGGCCGCGACTCTGGGAGTCAACCCCTCGACGGCCCTGCGCATGGTCGGACGCCTTGAGTCCACCGGCCACCTCGACCGCAAGACCAATCCCGACAACCGGCGCGAGGTCATCCTCCGCCTCACGCCCGCCGGGCGGGATCTGGTGGAGCGCGTCCTCGTACACCGGCGGTCCGAGATCCGCATTCTCGTGCAACGGCTGCCCGCCGAAGCGCGTGCAGCGCTCGTTCCCGCACTGAGGGCGCTGACCGAGGCTGCCGACGAAATGGCCGTAGACCCCTTTGCCGAAGTCCGCCGCGTCGGTGGCCTTGTCGACGATCCGCTCAACCCGACCCCGCCGGACCCACCACAGGGAGGCCGTCGTCGCCGGAAGGGTGGAGCAGTCTGACCCTGACCAGCGGCATCGAGAGGCAGTGGCCGGCTCCGCTCGCCCCGGACCCTCCCTCCGCCCCTGGAGTCCTCGTCACCGTTCGGTCTGGCGTAGTCGTGTTGCGCGGAGACGCCATCCGTTCCTTGCATTCTGCAATGTTCGAGAGGACCATGGGTGGAAAGGCAAGCGGGCCTCAGAGCCCGGCCCCGAATGAGGGGAGAGAGCGGTGAACTGCTACGACTGCCCCGACAGCATCGCAACGTCGGCGGTGGCGGTGTGCATCCGCTGCGGCGCGGCGGTCTGTCGCGAACACGCGCACACGAGCCACAATCCGGCCCAGGACGTCGTCGGCACCGGCCGTGCGACACATGACGCACCTCTGAGGCACATCACCTGCCTGGCGTGCCACAAAACAGAGATGAGCTGAACCGGCGGGGGCACTGGCCCGGCCGGCGTCGAATCAGCGGGGCTGCGACCTCAGCCGGTCCAGAAATCCCACCATCGGACGAGGACAGCGACGCCGATCAGCCCCGTCCACAGCAGAGGCAGTACCCACGGAAACTCCATCACGCTCCGACGCGCCGCGTCGGGCAACAGCACCACACGATGTCGGACGAGCTGAACAACGATGCAGCTGAAGTCGAGAATCGTGACCGTCCACACCAGGCAGCACCACAGGCATAGGGAGCCGATGCGGTACAGCGACTGGAACTGCAGCCAGCTGCAGAACGCTACGCCGAATACGGCACCGCAGCCGAGCCCTGCCCAGATCCATGCCGGATACCGGACGCCCGCGATCATTCCGACCCCGAGAGTGAGCACAACCGCGAAGCAGACCAGGCCGATGAGCGGGTTGGGAAAGCCGAACACATGCGCCTGAGCGCTCTCCATGATGTTGCCGCAGGACACCACTGGATTGAGACTGCAACCCGGCGTAAAGGTCCGGCCGGCCGCCCGCGCCTCGTAGATCTTGAACTCGTCGATCGTGATGACCCAGGACGCCAGGAGCCCCAGCCCTGCCGAGACTGCGAGTAGGGCACCCGCGCTGCGTCCACCGGCGGCGATACCGCTCTGGTCGGCGCCCTGCCGGCTCGCTGGGCCGGTAGCCGGGACTGCTGACATGACGGGCCGCTCCTTCCCTCGAATGACGGGACAGCAACCTGCTGCGGCACCCGTCCAGGTATGGCAGTGCACGAGCACCGACTTCGCTGCAAACCATTGCATTGTCGCATGATGGCGGAGGTGCGATCATGCAGCGGCACACCGCACTGAGCTCGCTGAACACCGGCAGCGATCCAACGAACACGCGGCCGACACAAGGCAGTTCGAGATGATCGGCATGACTCGCGGCCCAGGCGGACGAGCGCTCGACGGGTACCTGAACGGCGCGTGGACGTGCCGCGGTACCGGTCTGCGAGATCTCCGACCTGTTGGGCGTCGGGGCGCCGCGGCCAATCCGTTGGAGAGCTGTCCGCCGCAGCAGGCTTTCCCCGAACGCTGGGTTTGACCTCCCGTGAGCTTGCCGCGCCGACTCCGGGCGACCACGCAGGGCCTCGCCTTGTTGCAGGCGGGCTCCACGCGCCCCGCGTCACAATCCTACGCAGGAGCAAGAGTTGCCCTATGCAATACTTGCGTCCGTGCGGAGAACGGTGGCCCACGGGCCGGCCGGCCCGAGCGACGAGGAGATCCTGGCCTTCCAGATGACCACACGGGATCTGATCGGTGTCGCGCTGCACAGTCTGGACGCGGCGGGCGAGGGAGTGTCCCTGCCCCAGATGCGGCTGCTGCTGACGCTGCGCAATGTGGGGCGCTGCCCGTCGCCGCGGGTCGCACAGGCGCTGGGTCTGGGGGCGTCTTCTGTCACCCGGCCGGCAGACCGCCTTGCCGAGTCGGGGCACCTGCTGCGCGGTGGCGATCCGCACCATCGCAGCGTGGTCACACTGGAGCTCAGCGATCGCGGCCGGACGCTGGTGGCGCGGGTGCTGGAATGGCGGCGTGAGGAATTGATGCAGATCCTGTCGCGGATCAACCCCGTAGTGCGCGCACAGGCAGCCCAGGCGCTCGTGGACTTCCACTCCGTGGTCGGTGACGCGTACGCGACCGAACCGCCCGGGCCGGTGCCCTTGTGACCTGCGCCACCGTCAGCGCATCCGGCTCGCACCAGACCCAGAACCCAGGGCTTCCGGGCGCAGCCGCGATACCGGCCGCACCGCCTGACCCGGTCGAACAAGCAGGTCCGACGCACGCCGGTTCTGGCGGCCCACCTGCACGTGAATCCATCCCCGTCAGTGCCGAGGAGCCCCGCATGCCGCCTCATTCCCCTCGTTCCATCGCCGCCGACCTGCGCGACGCCCTGCATTCTGCCGACCCCCGGCTTCTGGAGGCGCTGCTCCACCCCCAGGTGCTGTGGGTCAATGCCGGCCCCGGCGAACCCCAGCGCCAGGGCCGGGCCGGCGTCCTTCGCTGGCACCAGGACCGTTATGACCAAGGCGTGCGTGTGCACGCGGAGGAGATCTTCACCTTCCCCGCCGCCATCGTCTTGGCCCTGCGCGTCGCCGATCCTGGCATTGCCGTCAACACGGACGAACTGCCTGCTTTGTACTACCGGGTCTTTCATCTCTTCCACGACCAGGTCATCCGCATCCGCGACTACACCGAACGCACCTCTGCCCTCGCCGCCGCTCATGGCTCAGCGGCCCCCAGCCTTTGACACCGGTCGCCGGCCCCCTCGCAGGAGAGCTGATCAAGAGCTGCTACTGGGCAGGAGGGCAAGCTCTTTCGTGGGCGGAGCCGGAGGGGCCACGACGCCTGGCCTGCGAGCGTCCGTGGCTCAGCGTGTCCTTGCCGACAGCAAGGACACGCTGGGTCCGCCGAGTGCCCAACATGCCGTAGCCAGAACCGCGATGCCGCCAACGTCGCCACGAGCCCTGGCGAGCGGCTCCCGAAAGCCCGCCGCCAAGGCCATTCAGCATGAACCGTGCCGGTTCAGTGGCTCCGCTTACCGTGGTAGCGCTCGGCGAGGCGTGCGAGTGCGATGGCGGCGAGGAGAAGGCCGAAGTCGCGCAGCGCGATGTCGAAGTAGTCGGGGATGGTCAGGAGGTTGACGATGATGCCAGCCAGCAGGCCACCAACCAGGCGCCGAAGCGAGGCGCGAGGGACACAGCGACGCCTGCCACGATCTCGATCGCACCCACGGCGTACATGACGGTCTGGGCGCTGCCGGGAACGAGGTCGTTGGATCCAGGGCGCGAGGTAGGCGGGCCAGTCCACGAGCAGGTTGGCGAACTTGTCCAGGCCGAACAGGATCGGCGCCACCGTGAAGGCGGTGCGCAGGATCACGAACGCCTGATAGCCGGGATCGGCGAGCAGCGCGCGTCGCGGGGTGGTGGACGGGGTGCTTGTGGCTGCGGGGGACATGGCGACCTTTCCTTCTATCGGCAACCTTTGTAATTTATAGAAGTTCGGATCTCTTCTTTAGTTAATGGCTGTAGGTTTTACACTGGTGTTCGTAGACGACCCGAAGGAAGTACGTGACGCTGATGTCTCCGCCGTCGCCGCTCTGGACGAGCCGACGCGCAGGAGGCTGTACGACCATGTGGTGCGTCAGCCCGGCCCCGTCGGCCGGGACGAGGCGGCCACGGCGCTGGGTCTGGCGCGGCAGACCGCGGCGTTCCACCTTGACCGCCTGGCCGAGGAATCCCTGCTCGACGTGGTCTATGAGCGGCGCAGCGGACGGACGGGCCCGGGGGCGGGCAGGCCGGCCAAGCTGTACCGACGTTCGACGAAGCAGATCGAGGTCAGCCTGCCGGACCGGCGCTACGAGCTCGCCGGACGGCTCTTGGCACAGTCGGTGGAGGAATCCACGGCAACCGGTGCGCCGGTGCAGGAGGTGCTGCATCGCAAGGCCGAGGAACTCGGCGGGCAGTTGGGCGCGCCCGGCGACGCGAGCCCTTTCGACCTGCTGGAGCGGTACGGGTTCGAGCCACGGCATGAGGAAGGCGCGATCGTGCTGGGCAACTGTCCCTTCGACGCCTTGGCCCGTGAGCACACGCAGACGGTGTGCGGCATGAACCTGCATCTGCTGCGCGGTGTCCTTCACGGGCTGGACGAGTGCGGGTATGCGGCCTGTCTGTCGCCCAGCCCGGGCCGGTGCTGTGTGCGGCTGGAGCCCGTCGCCTGATCGGCTCACGCGACAGAACCGGCAGCTCGCCTATGTGTGGCGTTTGTGCAGTTCGATGGCCAGTGGTGTGGCGGTGAACATCGAGGAGTAGGTGCCCACCGCGAGGCCGATGAGGAGGGCGAGGGCGAAGTCGGTCAGGCTGTCGCCGCCGAGGACGGCCAGCACGCTGAGGATGAATGCGGCGCCCATGCCGGTGTTGACAGTGCGGGGCAGGGTCTGCAGGAGCGCATGGTTGGCGATGCAGGCGAAGGGCATCTTGCGGTCGCGGCGGCTCAGTTCCCGGATTCGGTCGAAGACGACGACGGAGTCGTTGACGGAGTAGCCGATGACGGTCAGCAGCGCGGCCAGGAAGACACCGTCGACGGGTTTGCCGAGCCAGGCGAAGATGCCGATGAGGATCACGATGTCGTGGGCGAGGGCGGCGACCGCGGAGGTGCCCAGCAGCCAGCGGAACCGTGCCGCGAGATAGATCAGCTGGGCGGCGAGGGCGACAGCGAGGGCGATGAGGGCGCCTTGGCGTAGTTCCTTGCCGAGGCTGGGTCCGATGGCTTCGTCGCGGATCTTGTCGGCTTGGTGGGTCAGGTCAGTGATGGTGTCGGTGATGGTCGCTGCCTGGGTGTTGCTCAGGTGGTGGGTACGGACGGTGAGCTGGTTCTCGCCGGAGGTCTGGACGACGGCCCGGGGGAACCCCGCGTCGGCGAGCGCGGTGCGGGCCCGGTCGGCGTCGACGGGGGTGGCCGTGGTGTATTCGATGAGGCGGCCACCGGTGAATTCGACGCCGAGGTCGAGGCCGCGCACAGCGATGCCCGAGGCGGCAAGGACGAGGGCGGCGGCGGAGGCGGCCAGCCACCGGCGCGGATGGCGCATCAGGTCCGGATTGGTGCGGGCGAGGCGATCGCGGACGGTGCCGGTGTGGGCGATGCCGGTGAGGCGGGGTCGGCGGCGCAGGCGGGGCCGTGCGACGGCGTAGTCGGCTAGGGCGCGGGTGATGACGAGACCGCTGAGCATGGAGGCGAGGACGCCGATGCCCAGCGTGACGCCGAACCCGCGCACAGGCCCGGAGGCGAGGAAGAACAGCAGGCCAGCGGCGATGAGGGTGGTGATGTTGGAGTCGGCGATCGCGCTGAAGGCCCTGCGGAATCCGGCGGTCAGGCACGACCGCGGGGTGGGGCGGTGGCGAGAGGCATACTCCTCACGGGCGCGCTCGAAGACGAGCACGTTGGCGTCCACCGCCATGCCGATGGCCAGCACGAAGCCGGCGAGGCCGGGCAGGGTGAGGGTGGCGCCGAGGCCGGCGAGGGCAGCGTAGGAGATGAGGCCGTAGCAGGCCAGGGCGACGGTGGCCAGGGCGCCCATGAGCCGGTAGACGGCGATGATGAACAGCGAGGTCAGGGCGGTGCCGATGACGGCCGCCCAGGCGCTGGCCCTGATGGCTTCCGCGCCCAGGGTGGGGCCGACGGTGCGCTGCTCGACGGTCTCGACCGGCACCGGCAGGGCGCCGCCGTTGATGAGCAGGGCCAGCTCTTTCGCTTCGCTGTCGTTGAAGGTGCCGGTGATCTGGGTGGAGCCGCCGCTGATGCCGGAGCGGCAGGCGACGGACGGGTCGACCTGCGGCGAAGAGATGATCTTGTCGTCCAGGACGATGGCGACCCGGCGAGCCGAATGTCCGGCCGCGTGGCAGGCGGCCTCGCCGGTCAGGCGGGCCCACCCCTGTTCGCCCGATCCCCTGAAGTCGACGGTGACATGCCATCCGGCACCGCCCTGCTGGTCGAAACGGGCCGCTGCTCTCTCGACGTCCTTGCCGGTCAGTGAAGGTGCCTGAAGGCGCAGAAGTTGGCCGGACTCGTTGGCCAACACCTCCTCGCGGGGCCGCTTGGGCAGCGGATTCGGCAGGTCGTCGGCGTTGGCTGCGGTGCCGAGCACTTGGTGGAAGGTGAGCTGGGCGGTGCGGCCGAGCACGTCGGCCGCCTCCCGGGGATCCTGCAGACCGGGCAGCTCGACGACGATCCGGTCGCTGCCGGAGCGGGCGATGGTGGGCTCGGTGACACCGAGCGCGTCGATACGGCCACGCAGCACCTCCACGGTGCGATCCGTCGCCTCTCCGTCGGCGTCGGCACCGGTGGTGGGGCGGGTTTCCAGCACGATCTGGGTGCCGCCCCGCAGATCGAGTCCGAGGTGGACGGGCACGGTGAGCGCGACGTACAGCGACAGGGCGACAGCGGCGAGGGCGATCAGCCCTCTGATGTGCGGGGATCGGTTCACAGCGGGCCTTCCGGCAGGCACACCGCGGCCAGAGCAGTGGCTGCGGTCGAGAAAGTCGAGAAAGGAAGAGGCAGAGGTTCAGATGCCGGAGAGTGAGGGCGGTCCCCTCACCCCGTGATGATGTGCCGGTTGCTCCGATGCGGGTGGGCCTACCGCCGGGACCGGGCACCGCGCGGGCTGGAGCGGGCCAGTCGCTGCCACAGCTGACGCGGCCGGGGTGGAGAGCGGCGGAGCATGACGCTCCCCGGTGACATCCCGATGGCTCCGTACAGCGGCGGCGGAGACGGCCGCGTCCGCGTTGTCCGCGGACGGCTCGCCGGAATGCGCGGGACCGTACGGCGACTCGGCCTCGGCCGTGAGCACTGCGCCGCCGGATACACGGGGGTGCTCGCTGCTGAGAACCGAGGAGCTGAACAGGGTGACGAGGACGGTGAGCAGGACGGCCCACACGGCTGCCGAACCCGGGCCGTGCGTGCGCGGAACGGTGTGCCGCGCCGAGCGGGCCATCGTCCTCTCCCTTCCCTGCAGGTGGCGGCCTGCCAGCAGCGGTCCGGAGCCGCAAGGCCCGGTGGGGGAGCCGGCAGCCGGAGCCCTGAAGCAGTCAGGCCGGCTCAGGCTTCGATGAGGCCGGCGCGGATCGCGTAGCGGGTGAGCTCCAGCCGGTCACGCAGGCCGAGCTTGTGCAGCAGGTTCTCCCGATGCCGGTGGACGGTATTGATGCTGATGAACAGCATCTCGGCGATCTCCTTGGAGGAGTGGCCCTCGGCCACGAGCTTGAGGACCTCCTCTTCGCGCGCGGTCAGTACCTGATCGGGCGGCTCCTCACCGCGGCGGACCCGGTCGAGATAGTTGCGGATGAGTGCGGTGACCGCACCCGGATACAGAAAGGGCTCGTCGCGCATGGCGGCCCGGCATGCTGCTACCAGATCGCGATCCGCCACGGATTTGAGTACATATCCGCTGGCGCCGGCCTTCAGCGCCTGGAAGAAGTACTGCTCGTTGTCGTGCATCGTCAGCATCAGCACCCGCACCCTGGGCTTGACCGCGAGGAGTTCCCTGGTGGCCTGCAGGCCGGTCATCCGGGGCATGGCGATGTCCATCACCGCCAGGTCGACCTCATGGGTGCGGGCCAGCTCGATGGCCTCCGCGCCGTCACCGGCCTCGACGACGACCTCCAGGTCCGGCTCCCGGTCGAGGATAAGCCGCACCCCACGACGTACCAGCGCATGGTCATCGGCCAGAAGGATACGGATCACGGTGGTGTCGGGCGTGGTCATGGCTGCTTCCTGAGGAGGGGCACGGTCAGCCGGACGGTCGTACCGGCCTGTGGTGTGGCGACAACGTCCAGGGTGGCTCCGATCAGCAGGGCCCGCTCCCGCATTCCGCGGATTCCCGCCCCCTCGCGGGCGACCACGTTGCCGCGGCCGTCGTCGACGACGGCCAGCACCACCACTCCGTCGGCGTGGTGCAGGCTCATCTCCACCTGGTCGGCCTCGGCGTGGCGGGCCGCGTTGGTCAGCGCTTCCTGGGCGACGCGGTACAGCACCAGTTCCGTCTGCCGGTCCAGCGTCGGCAGACCGGTCTCGAAGCGACGCACCACCCGCAATCCGGCGTGGGTGGCGAACTCGGTGGTCAGCGAGGTCAGGGCGCTGACCAGACCGAGGTCCTCCAATACGCCCGGCCGCAGCCGACGCGCCAGCCGCCGTACCTCGTCCAGGCTCCCCCTGGTGATCTCCTGTACTTGCCGCAGGTCACCGCGCAGGGGCTCGTCCGCCTCGTCCGCGGCCCGCTCCAGCGACAGCAGTATCGCGGTCATGCTCTGGCCCACCTCGTCGTGCAGTTCCTGGGCGATGCGGCGCCGCTCTGCCTCCTGCGCGAGCAGGACGCGGGCGCTGCTGGACGCCCGCTCGTGCTCGAGACGCTCTAGCATGGCGTTGAAGGTGCGGATCAGTTCGGCGGTCTCACCACGTCCCCCTTCCGGCAGCCGTTGCCCGGGACGCAGCAGATCGACCGTGGACATCAGCCGTGTGAGCCGGTCGAGCGGGGCCAGGCCGATGCGCAGCAGGGCCGCGTTGGCGACCAGCATGACGACCAGGCCGGACACGAGGATGACCGCTTCGGTCAAAACCACCGGCACCGAGACGGTCACCGGAGCCCACAGCAGCAGCGCGGTGGCGCTTCCGAGCACGACCGCGTTGAGCGCGAAGATCCGCCAGAACAGGGACACCGGGACGACGCCTTCCTTTGGTGACACGGCATTGCCTCTACTGTCGGTCACCGCGCACCCCGAGCATGAACTGCGGCCACTTGGCTTGACCGGCCTGCTGCCCAGCCTGCCCGCTCCCGGTTCCACCGTCGATGGGCTCTCATGCCCATTTCCCGCACCTGGGCGTGCCCACGCCGCGATGGGTCCTGGGCCCTGCCGTAAATGGGTATCGCGCCCGATGGGTTTTGCGCGGGATAACGGTCACGGTGGAGACATGAACCGCCACCCGTGATGTCTGGCACTCGCCCCTCTCCCCGACGACTCCCCTGCCCGGCATGATCCGCCTCGTAGAAAGTAGGAGCCACCATGTCACTCGATATGCGTCAGGCCGAAACCCGCCTTGAGCGGCTGACGGTGCACGAGGCCCTCCAGCGCCTCGAACACGAACGTGCCTCCCGCCTCACGCAGTTGCGGGCCATCGACGAGGCCGAGGCGGAAGCGGAGGAACATGTGATGGCCGCGCAGAAAGGCACCATCCTGCGGGTCCTTACCGAGGTCGAGGCCGCCCTCGCCCGTGTCCAGGACGGCAGCTACGGCAGCTGCCAGGGCTGCGCCAAGCCCATCCCGGTCGAGCGCCTGGAAATCCTGCCCCACACCCGGTTCTGCGTGCCCTGCCAGCGCAACGCCCGCTGACGACGACCGCCCGTCCGCCCTCCGTCTCCCGCGCTGCCCAAGGGGTGAAATGGTGAACCATCAGATCATCGACGGCGACCGCAGAACGACCCTGTCGACCCAAGACCTCGCCGCACTGCGCGAAAACCTGCACGAGCAACGCCTGTTCCGCCAGGAACAGCTGCAGCAGCTCTCAGCCGCCGCCACGACCCGCACCGACGCGTTGCGCTCCCGGCAGACCGCCTCCCAGCTTGAGGTCCGCGTCAAGCTCGCCGCCTCCGCCCGCATGGTCCTGGCCGACGTCGAAGCCGCCCTCACGCGGATGGACCAAGACCGCTACGGCCCCTGCCACCTGTGCTGCGCGCCCATCGCCCGCGAGCGACTGATGATCGTGCCGCAGGCCCGCTACTGCGCCCGTTGCCAACAGGTCAGGCAGGCCAACCGATGAGTACCCCGTCCGTGTCCCCCCTCACCGCCCGGCATCGCACCTGGCCCTGCTGCCGGCAGTGCTTCGGCATCGCCCTTGATCTGGGCAGCGCCCGCACCCGGGCCTGGATATCCGGCCGACGGATGATCCTCGACGTACCCACGGTCACCTTCCCAGGCACCGGTGCCACGTACCCCATTCAGCGCGGCACCATCGTCGACACCCCCGGAACCGCCCGAATGCTCGACCGGCTGCTCGGCCACCGCCTGCCCCGCATCGGCCGCCCCCTACTCATCCTCACCACCCCCGTCTTGGGCGGAGTCGCCTACCGGACCGAAGCCCGCACCGCGGTCGAGATCTTGCGCCCGCACACGGTCCTGACCGTCCCCACTGCACGAGCCGTGGCCACGGCCGCAGACGCCGACCTGACCCGCCCCCTGCTCGTCGTGGACGTCGGCGCCCACGTCACCGAGGCCACGCTCCTCGCCGACGGTGTGGTGATCGACGCCCACCACAGCGCCCTGGGCACCAGCGACCTGGACAGCCGCACCCCGCCTGCACAGATCGCCGACGCGGTCGTCGAGATGGTGACCACCATGCTGGACCAGGACCACACCTCCCAGACCCTCGACGCCCTCCAGCGAGGCGCCCTCCTGGCTGGAGGAGGCGCGTTGCGCCCCGACATCATTTACCGCCTCACCAGCCGACTGTGTGCCCCCGTCGACCAAGTTCCCGCTCCGCACACCGCCGCAGTCCGCGGCGCCGCGAAACTCCTCCGGGCCGCCCACGCCCACCCAGCCGCCACCGGAATCACCAACGCTACGCACCCCCACTAGCTCATCAACCGTCCGCGGCTGCGCCCGGGCGACGCTCATGCGAAAGAAGAAGCCCGTGGTGAGCGTGAAAAGCGGCAGCGCCGCCTGCGCGGTACGCGAGCCCAGCCCGTGCGCGCCGTGCCCCGCCGCGTACCCAATGCTGTACACCGCGACCGCCACTACGACCGCCCCGGCCACCGCCATGAACAGACCCGCCAGCGCGTCCACCGCCAGATGCACCCCGGCCAGCGGCAACACCTCCGGGAACGTGGCTGCCCAGCTGCTTCCGCCCAGTGCGGCCACCCCCGCCGCACAACCGCCCACCCCCACACCAGCCGTCAGGGCTCCAACGACAGGAACGCGCAGCCGGTACGGCAGTACGACTCCGGCCAGCGCGCCCGCGCCGCCCAGCGCGATGGCCGTCGCGAGAGCGGCCGGAATCACACTCACCGCCCGGTCACTCTTCGCAGCGCCGCGACGATCTCGCCCGGTTCCGGAGGGCAGCCGGGAACCTGAAGATCCACCGGTACGACATCGGAGACCGCGCCTTCGACGCCGTAACCGCCCGCGAACTCACCGCAGTTGATCGCGCAGTCGCCGACCGCGACCACCAAGCGCGGCTCTGGCATCGCGGCGACCGTGCGGCGCAGCGGCTCGGCCATGTTCCGGGTCACCGGTCCGGTCACGAGGGCCACGTCGGCGTGCCGGGGCGAGGCCACCAGGCGGGCGCCGTAGCGCTCGGCGTCGTAGACCGGGTTGAAGGCGCCCGCGATCTCGATCTCGCAGCCGTTGCACGAGCCCGCGTCCACGCACCGCACCTGCACCGAGCCGCCGAACTCCCTGGCCGCGGGGAGCGGTTCGCCCTCCGGCCTGAGCGGGGCGGGCTCGGCCACCCGTCCGGTGTCGCGGATCTTGCGCAACAGGCCCATGAACCCTCCCTGACACGGTGAGGACAAGGTCGCGGGCGTCCAACAGGCTGCCCGCGACCGGAGTGACGTCGCTCGGGGGTGAAGCGACCGCCTCCCGGTACCAGAGAGCGCTGTCAACTCTCGGGAGGCGGCCGCCGCTTGAGGGCCGTCGCTACGACGGCGGTTTCGTCTGCATCTGCGCTGCCTGCAGATCGGCGAGCAGTTCGGCCTGCCCGGCGAGCACGCCGGACAGGATGGTGCGGGCGACCCGGAGCAGCTCGGCGATGTCCGGGCTGGTCAGCGAGTAGTACACGGTGGAGCCCTCTTTGCGGGTCACCACCAGGTTCGCCCGCCGCAGCACCGCGAGCTGCTGGGACAGGTGGGCAGCCTCGATGCCCACCTCGGGCAGCATCTCCGCCACCGCGTGCTCGCGCTCGCTCAGCAGCTCCAGCACCCGGATGCGGGCCGGGTGGCCGAGCGTCTTGAAGAACTCGGCCTTCAGTTGGTACAGCGGCGTACTCATCGTCCCGTCGCCTCCCGCGCGCAGCAGCACGGCCGCACCGGACCGTCCTCGGCCCATCGCATCCACCCACTCGTCACACACATGCGGCCCATCCTCGCCTGCGGCAGCGGCCACACCGAATCCGCGCACCAGAAACCGGGCCACCCGAAAACAGCAGTGCCGACCTCAACAATTGCTAAGATTAGCAACTCCATAGGTCATGTGAGGGAGGCTTGCGTGAGAATCATTCCGCTGCGCGGCCCCGGGGTCTCCTGGTACAAGTGCCCCGCCTGCCGCCTAAAGTGCCGCCCTACCGCCGTGGGTCCGGAGGGCGCGTGTCCCCGGTGTGGGCACGCCCACATGATGCGGCTGTCCTTCGGCGGTCGGCGCACCTCCTCCACGCCGGGCGGCGACGACCGGAGCTGACCCGCGCACGGCAAGCGGACCATAAGGGAGTGGGGCATGGGTGACTGGGCCGGCCAGTCTGGAAATGGGATCCGCTTCGAGTGGGGGCCGGCCGGAGCGGGCCGCCTCGCCGGGGAGGCCGCCTGTGTGGTCATCGTCGACGTGCTGTCCTTCACCACGGCGCGGTGAGCGTCGCTGTCGAGGCGGGCATCCAGGTGCTGCCGTTCTGGGTGCCGGACGGCTATGCCGCCCCGGTCGAGCGGGCCGCGGCGGCGAAGGCCGCCGCCGTGTACGCAGGGCAGTGCGGGGCGCGGCTGGCCCTCCCCCGCCACGCCGTCACCTCCGAGAGTCCCTGGTCCCTCTCCCCGGCCCACCTGCGCCGCGCCCCCACTGCCGCACGCCTGGTGCTGCCCTCCCCGAGCAGTGCGGCCATCGCGGCGGCTGAGGCGCCGCGCGTGCGGGTGGTCGCCGCCTGCCTGCGCAACAATCCTTGCGGTCGGCGACTGGCCTCACCGCCCATGGTTATGGCACGTCCAACCGTCCGGTGGCCGTAATTGCCGCGGGTGAGCAGTGGCCGGACGGCAGCCTGCGCCCCGCGCTGGAGGACCTGCTCGGCGCCGGTGCCCTCATCTGCGACCTGCACGCCCAGGGCGCGGGACCCATGTCCGTTGAGGCAGCCGCCGCGAAAGCGGCCTATGAGGGCACCGCCGACCTCAGGCGCGTGGTCGCCGGCTGCGCCTCCGGCCGGGAGCTGGCCGCGACGGGTTTCGTCGAGGATGTGGCCATCGCGACGGAGGAGGACGTCAGCACCGTCGTATCCGTACGGGACGGCGACGGCGCCTTCGCCCCCGGCTGACCCCGGCGGACTCACTCCTGTGCGGGGTCTGTGCTCGGCCAGCCTGTTGTGCGCCACTCGTGGCGGCCCTGTGCCGGTTCGGCGTGCCGCGTGCTGTGTGCCACGAGCGCGCCGGCCAGATCGCTGTGCACGGTGATGGGCGGACAGTCCGCGTCGGGCACGAGGGAGCCGTCTGCGGGGATCGCGGCCAGTTCCAGGCCGCGACCCGCTGCGGCGAGATGGCGTGCGGCCTCGGTGATCGCCGTCTGGCCCTCGGCCGACCAGCCGCGCAGCGCGGTCAGGTCGACGATGACCGGACCGCTCGCGCGCTGGACCACCCAGCCGATGGCACCGGCGAAGCGGTGGACGGCGTCCGGGCCCAGATATCCCGAGACGGACAGGACGCCGAGTTCCTGCTCGACGGTGTAACGCCACTCGATGGTCATGATCGTCAACTTCCTTGCACGTCAGCCGGTCTGCTTCACAGGGGGAGGGTGATCCAGATGCTCTTGCCCCTGCCGTCGGCATCGCCCCGGACGACCGCCGTGCCGCCCAGGCCGAGGGTGAGCTCCATGACGGTCGTCAGGCCGCCGGACCCGGCATCGATGAGCGTCGCGTACAGCGCCGGCTGATGGGGGTGACGGTCGTGCACGGCGAAGGCCAGGGTGTCCTCGCCGGCGGCGTAGATAACAGTCAGCTGAGGAGAGAGTTCCGCGGCGTGCCGGACGCTGTTGGTGACCAGTTCGCTCAGGATCAGCAGGGCCGGATCGACGGTGGGATGGCGGGGGTTTATGCCCCACTCGGCCAGTGCCCGCTCGGCGGTCTCCCGGGCCGTGCGGACCGCGGACGGCATCGTGGGCAGGGTCAGTACATGCCGGTGAGGCAGGGCCTCCAGCCGGGTCCTCATCACGCCTCCGCGCGAGCGAAGCGGAATCCGGTGACGGTCCGGGGGTGCAGGCGCAGCAAGGTGTCGTGCGGGCCGTGCGTCCAGCCGCTGAGAGTGCGCCGGTAGTGGGCGGCCTCGTCGGGGTCGGTGATCATGTCGGCCCGTCCGGCTACGGTGACGCTCCAGCCCGTGCCGGTGACCACGCGTACCTCGTCCACGTGGTAGGTCACGTCGAAGGGAACCGCAGCGGCAGGGGCGGGGGTACGCACCACCAGCCGCCCGTACTCCCAGGTGGGATGGCCGGGCCGGATGACGGTCACCTCCCGCTGCGGGTACACCAGCCGCCCCAGGACGCTGCCCTCCAGCAGCCATAGGGCTTCGGTACCGGAGACCTCGACCATGCGCAGCGATGCGGGCAGAGTGCTCATCCGACGGTTTCCTCTGTTTCCTCGCTGACGGGCCGGGGCGACTGGGCGGGGAGCGGCCACATGACACCGGCGCATTCCAGGTAGGTGCGGGCGCCCCGGATCGCCTCGGGTGTGGTGGCGTACTCGCGCCCCTCCAGACACAGCAGCTCCAACACGCCGACCGAGTCCAGGACCTGGCGCTGGCCAGGACGTATCCCCGAGGTCATGACGGCGATGCCCCGCCGCTGGAGCTTGTCCACCGCGTCCTTGAGGACGAGCGCACCCGTGGCGTCGATGGTGCTCACCCGGGACATGCGCAGGATGACGACGCGGACGTCGGCGACTTCCGCCAGCTCCAGCAGAAAGCGGTGGGCACCGGCGAAGAACAGCGGGCCGTCGATGCGATAGGCGACGATGTGCTCGGCCAGCAGCGCATGCTCCTCGGCGCTGTGATCACCACGGTCGAGCGGGACCTCTTCGAGGCGGGCCTGCAGGGCCACGGCACGCAGGGCGAGGACGCCCGCCACTGCCAGGCCGATGATCACCGCGTAGACGAGGTCGAGGGCGAGCGTGGCCACGGCGGTCAGCACCAGGATCAGCGCGTCGGAACGGGTCGCCTTCGCCATCGCCCGCAGCGAGCCGACCTCGACCATGCGGACGGCGGTCGCCAGCAGCACGCCCGCCAGCGCGGCAAGCGGAATCTTCGAGACGAGCGGGGAGGCCGCGAAGACGATCACCGCGAGGACCGCGGCATGGACCAGGGAGGCGAGCCGCGAGCTCGCACCGGTACGGACGTTGACCGCGGTCCGCGCGATCGCGCCGGTCGCCGGCACACCGCCGAACAGCGGGGCGGCGATGTTGGCCAGCCCCTGACCGAACAGCTCCCGGTCCGGATCATGCTTCTGACCGACCGTCATCCCGTCCGCCACCGAGGCCGACAGCAGCGACTCCAGCGCGGCCAGCGCCGCCACCGCCACCGCCGGGGCAAGCAGCGAGCCGAGTGCCCCCAGGTCCAGGAAGGCGAGGGAAGGCGCGGGCAGGCCGGACGGCAGGTCACCGATCGGCTTCGCCGCGTCCAGGCCGGCGAGCTGCGCCACCACCGTCGCCGCGATCACCGCGAGGATGGAGAAGGGGACCGTGGGCCGCCAGCGGGCGCCGATCAGCATGACGGCGGCGACGGCCAGGGCGAAGGCGGCGGCGGTCCAGTTCGGGTGCTGCGCGAACTCCTGCAGTGCGTGCCAGGCCACCACGAGGACGCGGTCGCCCCCCGGCTTGGGCACGCCCAGGGCGTTGGGGATCTGCTGCAGCCCGATCACGCAGGCGATGCCCAGAGTGAAACCCTCGACGACCGGCGCGGGCACGTACTGCATGTACTTGCCGGCCTTCAGCACCGCCAGGACGACGAGCATCACCCCCGCCATCAGGCCGACGGTCAGCACCCCGCCCGTCCCGTGCTCGGCGACGATGGGCACCAGCACCACCGTCATCGCACCGGTCGGACCGGACACCTGCAGATTCGAGCCGCCGAACACCGCGGCCAGCGCTCCCGCGATCACCGCGGTCGCCAGCCCCGCCTCCGCGCCGAGCCCGGAGGAGACCCCGAAACCGAGCGCCAGCGGCAGCGCGACGATCGCCACCGTCAGGCCGGCCAGCAGGTCCCGGCGCGGATCCCGGCGCATCTGGGCCAGATCACCGCGGCCGGGCAGCAGCCCGGCAAGCCGGCCACCCACCCGGCCCAGCAAGACTCTCATCACGCGGAAACCCCGGTATCCCGCAGCTGGGCCAGCAGCTCCTTCTGCCCGGCCAGCACGTCACTCAGGATCCGGCGCGCCACCCGCATCAGGTCGGCAACATCCCCGCTGGCCAGCGCATACACCACCGTGGAGCCCTCACGCCGGGAGGTGACAATGCCCGAGCGGCGCAGCACCGCCAGCTGCTGCGACAGGCTGGAGGGCTCCACCTCGATCGCAGCCAGCAGCTCCCGTACCGGCATCGGCCCCTCCTGCAGCAGCTCCAGCACCCGTATCCGTACGGGATGCCCCAGCATCCGGAAGAACTCAGCCTTGGCCTGATACAGCGGAACGGACACGGCTTCCTCGCCTTCCCGACGGCGCCCCACCCGGCGCAGACATAACGGCTGTGCCCGCGGCTACCGGCGACGGACACAGCCAGCACAGCATCTAATGAATTGCGAAATTTTGCAATTCAGCATCATGTTGCTGCCCGGCAGACTTCTCCATGCAGGACGGCGGACCGAAAGGAAGGCGGTGGCCGTCGGCTGCGGTCAGGCTTTCTTGACCACACTGGACTTGAGCTGCATCGCACCGAAACCGTCGATCCTGCAGTCGATGTCGTGGCCGTCGACCCCGTCGACCAGCCGGATGCCGCGCACCTTGGTGCCGGCCTTGATCCCCGAGGGACTCCCCTTGACCTTGAGCGCCTTGACCACGACCACGGCGTCACCGTCCTGCAGCGCATTGCCCACCGCGTCCTTGACGACCCTCCCCCAGCCTTCGGCCGGGGGGACCCCCATCTCGCTGCGCTCGCCAGCAACGTCCCCGCCCTGTGCGCCACTCTCGGCGGGAACCCACTCGTGGCCGCACTCCGGGCACACCACCAGGGCGTTCATCTCGTAGGTGTACTCACACGAACACTTCGGACAAGCAGGAAGGTTCTCGATCATCCGCTCAGGGTATCCGGCGCGGGCTTCCGGCCCGGGGGTGAGGCCACAGCCCCCACCCAGCGCCGGGACATGCTATTGCGGCTGCGGGAGGACGAGACGTTGACGGGCGATCAACTCGTCCGTGCTCGACTTCGCCCGCATGCATCCTCCCAGGCCGCAGACCCACAGTGATCGTCCCACGTGCATTCCCACGATCAGTACTGCACCTGTCGTTGATTTGAGACTTATACAGTAGGATGCCAAGGGCCCCCGCGTCGGCCGTCGGTGCGAAGCGCACAAGTTCACGGTGGCAGGCTCATATGGACGATTCCTCCGTATCGCTGATGCCAGCGGCGAGTTGGCCGATCGAGGGGACCCCAAGGAATACAGGTGAGTCTCTTCGCTCCTGCCTAGAAAAGAGCTGTGCGATCTTCTCTTCTGCGGCTGCAAGGCTGACCGAGAGCCCTTCGACTTCACCCAACCACCCTTCCCTCTCAGCCTCAGCGATTCTTTCGCGGAGGTTGTCACGGATCTCTTCGAACCTGGGTCTATCGCTCGGTCCGACGATGAGAACAGGGCAGCGGACGCACGCATGCTCATGAGCGCAGTCTGTCCCGTAAGCCCGCCCGCATTCTCCGAGTGCCAGTTTCCTTTTCTGCCAGTGTCCAAGAAACTCGTCCCATTCCTGCGAGGTGATCGTGCGGTACTCTTCAGTCGGCCTGGTCTGGCGACGTCTGGCGATAAACGCACGGTGTGCCTCAATGGCGTCAGACGGGTAGATGGCGGCGTATCCCATTGTGGTGTTGATGCTCTCGTGGCCCGCGATGATTTGGGCAATGTGCGGGGGCAGGCCATTGAGGATGGCATCGGTGATGAAGATCCTTCGGAAGTCGTGCGGCTGGAAGTGCAACGGCTCGCCATCCTTGCCGAGGAGACCGGAGGCTTCTAGCGTGTCGTTCAAGGCTGTTCGGAGAAAGGCGCCTGAGACGGGGCGGCGCTCTCCGCTGACGGGCCATTGATAGAGGACCGGCATCGGTGGATTCCAGGTCCTCTCGTGTATGTCGTAGGTGGGGATGGCCGGAATCTGGCCGTCGGACTGCCGGACGCGGGTGACGAGCGCGCTGAGAACGTCGGCGAGTTCGGGGTTGATGAGTAGCAGGCGTTCTTTCTCCGTCTTGGAGGGGGCGATCTGCAGTAGAGGGACGATTTCTCCGGTGGTGGGCAGTGTGTAGCGGATGATGCTGTGGTGGCTGAGTTCCAGAAGCTCCTCAGCCCTGATGCCTGTATTGCGGAGGATTTCGATGGTTGCCCAGGCGAAGAAAGCCTGCTTCTCTTCTGCGCGGGGGCTTCGGCGTTTCCCGTGTGCGTCCCAGACATGCCCCGGCCGCCGGTCAGCCCGCCGGGAGGTCTGAGGCAAGGTGAAGGTCTCGCCGAGAACGGTGACCGCAGTGCCCAACGGCGCGGCGTCGACAGCATCGAGACGGGCTGTGGCCTCTTTGAGGCGGCGATCAGCGACGCGAACGAGCAGTGGCAGGACGGGCAGACGCTCACGCGTGCGCCGGTCTGATCTGGATTTCTGCTCCCGCTCCATCTTTCTGGCGCCGCAGTCGCCTTCGCTGATCGGGCTCGGAGCGGCCCACGGGCCCCACCGCTCGGGCTCATCAAGGGCCCATTCAGCGATGTCGAGGTAAAACGCCCGCACGTTCATCTTCACGGCTGCCGCGCTGGCCCGTGGCGCGGTGATCTCGGCTGTGGTGCCGTCCGGCTGACGCCGCCGGACGGTCTTCACGGCGATGCGGGTCTTCCACGCCTCGCTCACCTCGCTCGGCAGCCGCAGGCTGTCGACACCGGGGTGGTGGCGTTCCAGGTCAGCCCAGAACAGGCCCACCAGATGGTTGGCCAGGACCAACAGGGTGGTGTAGTCGAGTGAGGGTTGGCGTTCGGTGAGGTAGTCGACGAGGAGGTCGCGGACTGGTCTGCAACGTAAGGGGAAGCGGTCGACGAGACTTGCGGGAGCGACCTGTCCGCTCCGGGCCGGGAGGTTCTGCAGCGTGGCCGGGGCGTCTGAAGGGAACTGGTCACGGGCGCGCAGCCACGTGTAGGCGCGCAGGACAGGACCATTCTGGGCGTTTTGGATTGCCTTGATCTGTAGGAGTGTGAGCAGGTCGCCCACCACGATGTCATCGACGCCGCCGCCGTGAGACGCGACGATCAAGGCGATGACTTTCAGCGCCTCCGAGGCCGGAGAGGTAGCCAACTCACCCGAGGGGATCTGAGCCGACAGGCGCGCGAAGCCGTCAGGATCACGCGCTGCAGCGATGGCGGGCCGAAGCTGGCGCGACGAGTTGGGAGAAAGCCACTGCAGGCTAGGCCGGATGACGTCCGCGCTGATCAGAGCCAACATGCCGGAGGGAGCGGCATCCTGGCGAGGCTTCCTCCCCTCACCGAGGCGCCAGGCCATGAGCGCCTCGCTCCAGCCGGCATAGGCGTCAGCGGCGGGGCTGGCTTCCCACCGCTGTTGCCAAGTGTCGCCAGGAAAAGTCTCCAGCCAGTCCAGTAGCATCCTGGCGCCGCCCATCCGCACGGACTGAGCACTGTCGGTCGTAGCTCTGAAGGGCCGCCGTTGCAGTCGGTCGACAACGGCCTCCCGGGAAAGCCGAGTTGCCCGCCATGATGCTGCTCGGAGGCGCGGAGGGAAGGCTCGTAGCAGGGCCGCGGCCTCTTCTCCTCGCAGATTGGTTACCGCCTCGGCAACCGGTGCGACCAGGAGGTTCGTCATCGGAGCGGACCTCCGAACAGGATGTTGAGGGAGTCGGGGCTGTAGGCCGGCGAGAGCGGGGCCGGTGGCGGATTGTCGCGCTGTTGCTGCTGTCGACCGTGGTGAGCAAGACCTGCGGCAATGACGCCGTCCCTGGTGGGACGATTGTAGATGTCCAGGGTGGAGAGGTGTTTGTGGCCAAGGATGTGCTGGACGTAGGCCGGCGGCATCGCCGGATCGTCGAGCATCAAGAACGCCGCGGTGTGCCTCAGGTCGTGAAGCGTCCAGTTGGAGCCGAGGATCTGGTTGGCGCGGTTGAACATGGCGCGGGCCGCGTCGTAGCTCAGTGGCCGCCAGGGGCGGCGCAGAGTCCACCAAAGCCGCTGCTTGCGTCCGCGGGGAACTCCCTTGTGCCAGGCTTCTTCCTGGTAGAGCCGTAGCCAGACGAACGCGTCAGGTGTCGCGGGCAGTTCCTGGTACTCGCGAGTGCCCTTGCGAATCACCCCAATGGTCTGCCGGCCGACGACCGCGTCGTCCTGGGATGAGGTGAGCAGTTCTTCGGCACGGGCCCCAGTAGCGACCCAGAAGGCGAGCAGAGCCCGATCGCGGTGCGACCGTAAGCTGGTAAAGACCTCGGTGTACTTGTCATCGGGAATCCGGCGCGGAACCCGCTGCACGACAGTGGGACGATAAAGGCCGACGCGCTGGCGCTGATACTCGCGCTCCGGATTGTGATGAGACTGAGCACGCCCGGAGCGACGGCTGCGGACCAGGGGGAAGGGATTGACCAACAGCGCGCCGGTGTTGCACTCCAGGTGAAAGTCGTAGAACGTGCGCAGGACCGTCTCACAGTGTGCCCGCGTGCTCGCCGCGTACTTCGTGCCAACCGTCGGCTTCCCCGTCACCGGGTTCGGAGTTCCTGGCGCCGACCCGCCGCTCGGGCGTTGGAGAGAAGAAGACTCGGCAGGCCCCTTACCGCGGTGGCGCCAGTGGGGGCGTATGGGCTTGTCCACCAGTTGCATCCACAGCGTGAAGTCCCGGGCGTCCCTACGTACCGCGCGATCCCAGCGAATGCCTAATGACCACAAGAACCGCCACCACCTCAGCAGGTCCATTCCATACGAACGCACCGTCAGCGGAGAGCTGTCGGCCGCCATCAGCTCCTTGAAGTACACCGTCACCGGTTCCACCGGGGATCCGTGCACATCCAACATCCGGTACGGCTCCCAGGGATCCTCGGTCCTCAGCAACCGGCCGATCTCGGGCAGGACAAAGCTCTTCAGATCCCTTTCAGGACCATTCCGCTGGCGCATGACGGGAAGCTAGCAGAACAGCATCTGACCTGCATAAACAGCGAAGTTGGTTCGGTCAACACACCCACATCTCGACCGTGAGTTGGCCGCCGCCGGCCAGCGGCAGAATCTCGGGCCGCGCAGCGACGGTCGTCGAGGGGCCGACACCGTCGGAGTTGGTGTGCAGGACGGAGAAGACCAGGCGCCCTCCGGGTGCCAGGGCTGCGGCGAGGGCGGGCAGCAGCCGCCAGGGGTCGACGTAGGCGAAGCCGTGGATGGAGTAGATGACGTCGTACTGCTCGCACTGCCGGAGGTGCTCGACGGCGTCGCCGAGGATCAGGTTCAGGCCGGGCTGCGAACCGTAGCGAGCGGTCGCGCGCTGGTGCTGCGTCGTGGAGACGTCGACGGCGTCGACCAGAGCGCCGTGCTCGCGCGCGAGGTATGCGGCGTACTTGCCCAGGCCCGAGCCGAGGTCCAGTACCCGGCGGCCGGTGACATCGCCGAGGACCTCGACGCCGGGACCGGTCGGCCAGAATCCCCAGGTGAGACGGTCGACCTCGGCGACGGCGGTGGCTCTTTCGAGGTGGCGCGTCCCGTACGCCGTCCAGGCCGTCACGTTGGCCAGTTCCTCGCCGTTCATCTGCACTCTCCGTTTCCGACGTGGTCGAGCTGGTGCTACGGTTACCGGCTGCCTGGGCCGTTGTGGGCGAGTCCTGGTTGGGCCGGCCGGGATGGAGAACGCGGGGCCAACTCCTGAGCCGGGGCTGGGTATGTGATCCGATCCGCTCAGGAGCCCTCGGTGTTCCAGGTGAAGACGAGGCGGCTGTGCGGCTTGTCCAGCACATGCCCGGCGGGCAGCTCTCGGTCGGCGGTGCCTGCGGGGAACACGGCCAGTTCGGGGTAGCCGGTGCCACGAAGCTGCTGGTCCCACGAGCGCACCGCGGCGGCGAGCTGTTCGGCGAGGCGGGTGCCGTCGGGGCCGTAGGCGTGGGCGATGAACTCGGCCCGTCCCTCGTCGGAGCTTGCGGTGCCGGTGACCGGGGTGTGGGTGAGGTAGGCCAGGGAACCGCCACCGAGCACGGCGGCTGCGTCGGCCCCACGGGGCACGGCAGCGATGGCGGTGTCCCGGGCACGGTCGAGCGCGAGGCGGCAGAAGCCGGGCAGGGTGGTGGCGAGGTAGAGCTGCAGTGTTTCGAAGGATTCCATGGGTGCGACGGTCACGCCGGTGGGCAGTTCGTGCCGTGCACCGTGCAGTGCGTCCTCGATGCCGGACACGTCGGCCGGTTCGCCGTCCTCGAAGCGCAGTTGCAGCTCCCCGCCGCGCAGGTCGGCGACCGGGGTGGTGCGGGATGCACTGCCGAGGTCCCGTACGAACCCGCAGAACGTGAAGCCGCGGGCATGCAGCACGTCGCCGTGCTTCTGGAGGGTGATGGCGCGGGTATAGCCGTGGATCTCCAACGGCACTACCAGGTACCGGCCTTGGGCGAGCTGTTCGCGCCAGGAGGGGGCGATGTCCCAGCAGTTGTGGGTGATGACGCAGCCGTCGAACCCGGCGGCCGGAACGTGGCCGGGGGCGCCGAGGTGTCCGTCGCCGAGGAGCGCGGTGACCCGGCCGCTGCCGGCCTCGGCGGTGAACCGGCGGGTGCGCGCGACGACGTACGGGTCGATGTCGACACTCACCACCCGGCCGCCCCCGCCAACGACGTGGGCGAGGAGTTCGGCGTTATAGCCGCCCGATCCCACCTCGCACACCGTCATCCCCGGCTCCAGACGGAGGCTTTCGATCATGTCGGCCTGGAGCCAGGCGGCGGACACCGAGCTGGTGGCCTGCTCCTCGTCGTCGCGGCGCGTGACGACGGCAAGGTCGTCGTCGTACGCCGTGGCCAGGGGGCTCTCGGGCGTGAACCGGTGACGGGGCACCGCCCGCAGGGCCGCCCGGACCGCGTTCGAAGGCGCCCATCCGCCGACGATGACCCTCGCGGTCATGTCCAGCCGTAGCCTCACTGCCTGGGGCGGTTCGCCGTCCACGCGCGGGTGGATGATCGCGTGCTGGTAGGCGTGCATGGGCGGCAGACCGGGGAGGACGCCGGGCCAGACGGCATCCAGCGCCTGCGCCGACGGGGCGAAGATCCGGTCGAGGTGGGCCAGGGTGTGCAGGGGATGCCACTCCCACCGTGTGAACTTGTCCGGCTCGCGGCAGGCGAGCGTGCCGGAATGGGCGGTGACGCGGACCACGGCGGTCAGGCGGGAGATGCCCCGGTTGTCGTCCCAGAGCATGCTCAGCACATGCGCGTCGGCGGGGTCGGCGATAAGGCCGGTCTCCTCGGCCAGTTCACGCACCGCCGTCTGCTCGAACGGCTCGGACCCCTCCGTGCGCCCGCCCGGCAGTTCCCACATCCCGCTGGTGGAACGACCCAGGAGGACCCGGCCGTGGGCGTCGGTCACGACCGCGCAAGCGCCGGTCACCGCGTGCACGGAAGGCCGGTCCTTCTCCGCCAAGGCAATCTGGTTGAGGCGCGGGCCGCGCAGGACCATCATGGCGAGCCCGTCCGCGTCGAACCGCTGGACTCGTTCCCAGCTGGCACTGAGCAAGCTGATCTCGTCTTCCGCCAAGGCGATGTCCCGCTTCTCGGTAGGGGTGTTCGCGGCGAGCGGGGCGATCACGACGATCGCGCCGCCCTCGCGCAGCCGGCGTCCGAGATCGTGCATGACCCGGGTGCGGTCGCTGAGGAACGCGTACGCGAGCCGGATCGTGATCAGGTCGTAGGTGTTGTCCTCCAAGGCGGCGAGGTCGTCGCGTTCGACGTCGAGCCGGAGCCAGCGCACACCGGCCGGACCGCTGCCTTGGGCGTGTCCGAGGGCGCTGTCGGCCCAGTCCACGGCGTCGACCGTGTAACCCGTCGATGCCAGGTGGAGGGCCAACTCGCCGGTGCCGCAGCCGACTTCCAGGGCGCGACCACCGTCGCCGGGGGCTGGTACGTGTTCGGCCAGCAGTGCCCGTTCCGTGTCTCCGAGGGGGCGGAAGCGTCGTCCCTCGGCGTAGTGCGTGTCCCACTCGCCCTGCTGTGTGTATCCCAACGGGGTTGCTCCTTCTGGCGGTTCGGGTGACGGGTGGGTCATCGGTCGGTGGACAGGGCGAGGAGTTCGGCGAACAGACCGCCGCCGTGGGCGAGTTGGTCGTAGGTGCCCTGCTCGGCGATCCGGCCGCGCGTCATGACGATGATCGTGTCGGCGATCTGGGTGTTGATTAGCTGGTGGGTGACCACGATCGTCATGCGGCTGGCGGCGATCGACTTGATCTGTTCGAGGATGGCGTGCTCCCCGCGGGCGTCCATCTGGCTGGTCGGCTCGTCCAGGATCAGCAGCTCCGGCTGCCGGTACAGGGCCCGCGCGCACGCCAGGCGCTGCCACTGCCCGCCCGAGAGCTCGGTTCCGCCCCAGAACTCCCGCGCCAGCAGGGTGTCCAGGCCGTTTGGCAGTTCCTCGACGGCCTCTAGCAGGCCGACGGCTTCCAGTGCCTGCCACACCAAGTCGTCGTCGAAGGTGCGGGGTTGGCCGAGGGTGACGTTGTCGCGGACGTTCAGCGGCCACTGCGCGAAGTTCTGCGGCACGAGTCCGGAGCGTTCCCACAGTCTGTCCGGGTCGAGACCGGTGAGGTCGTGGCCGTTCCAGCGGACGGTGCCCTTGTCTGCGAGGAAGATGCCCGCGAGGAGTCGGGTCAGCGTGGACTTTCCGGAGCCGTTCTCGCCGACCACGGCGAGGATCTCCCCGCGGCGCACCGTCAGCGACACTCCGGCCACGGCCGGGGTCTCCTTGCCGGGGTAGCGGTAGACGGCCTCGTCGAGGCGGATCTCCTCCACCGGCCCGGCCAGAGCCAACTCGCCGCGTTTCGGGGCACGTTCGGCGGCGAAGGCGAGGAAGGCTTCCATGTCCGCGAGGTAGAGGGCGGTGTGGAACATGGCGGCGCCGTAGATGACGAGCTGGCTCAGGGCGGCGAGCGTGGTCTGCACGGCGACGACCGCAGTCGCGGCGATCGCCGGCTCGATGCGCCCGGTGGCGGCCAGCCAGGCGAGCGCGGCCCAGGTGACGGTGAGGAAGACACCGCCGATCGCGGAACTGGCCAGCACGACCCGCAGCGTCCTCGGCGCCATCGACAGGGTGCGCCGGTCGATGCGTTCGGAGATCGTACGGTGCCAGAACCCCAGGTAGGGGACCATGCCGTTGGCGCGGATCTCGTCGGTGAACTTCGGGCTGGTCACCCAACCCCGCATGTTCTGGCGGACGTTGCGGTCTCCGACATTGGCGTAATGCGTCTCGTAGTTGATGCGCGCGTGCAGGATCGCACCCACGGCGGCGGGTACGACGGCGAGCAGGAGTAGCGGCAGCATCAGCGGGTTCAGCACCAGGAGCACCCCGCTCGCGGTGACCATGCGGGCCACGGCTGCGGCGAAGCGGGTGGCGTCCTGCACCATCACATGGCCACGGACCACCCCCATCTCCGCGGCCTCCTGGCGGTCCGCGAAGCCGTCCTCGGCCCGGGCTGCGGCCTCCACCCGGCACACCGCCTCGACGAGCGCGCTGTCCGCCTCCGTGGTCAGCCGGGGTGTGATCCGCCCGTCCGCGTACGCGGAGAACGCGCTCGCGATCCGGCCGGCTGCCGCGGCGATGGCGATGCCCAGCAGCGCGGGCAGCGCCTGGTGCAGCCGTTCGGCCACTGGCCCGGCGGCCAGGATCGGCTGCATGGCGTGCCGGGTGTAGGTCAGCAGCAGGCCGGCAGCTACGGCGGTCAGTACCGTGCAGGCGGCCAGCAGCAGGACCGCGGACCGGTCGGTGGCCCACGCCATCCGCGCGGTCTGGCCCAGCACCCGAGGCAGCCGGGCGCACATCTGCCCGAACGACGCCTCGTCCAGAGGGTTCTTGGCATACCGGCCCTCGTAGCGGATCTCCGCCGGCGCCGGCGGCGGCACGGCCGCCCGCGCACCGCGGCCAGGCGGTCCGGCGTTGGGCGGGGTGTTCTGGGCGGGGACGAGATTGCGGTTCACGAGCCACCCCCGCTCGCGGGGACGGTGATGGTGCCGAACCGCCGGCCGGCGCGGAAATTCTCCAGAACCTGCCGGGTGTAGGGGTGGCAGTCGGCGGGCGGATCTGCGGGATCGACCCACAGGATCTGGTCGTGCTTGCGGGGCTCGGCGTTGTGCGGCTCTCCCTGCCACCGGTACGCAACGAACACGACCCCGATCACCCGCACACCGTCGCCGTCGAGGTAGTGCACCACCTGCCCGAACTCCAGGTCGTCGGCGGCGACACGGATCCCGGTCTCCTCGGCCAGTTCACGCAGGGCACCCTCGTCGAGGAACTCGCCGGCTTCGAGTTTTCCGCCGACCACGGTGACCTGGTTCGCGCTGGTCTTCGACGTCGCGTTGTGCCGCACCGCCAGGATGCGCCCGTCGCCGCGCACCAGTAGCACCATCACGTTCGACGGACTCAGATACGGATCACTCACGCGGGCTGCACCTCCAGCCGGGCCAGCGTCGCCCGCCCGCGCTCGACGATCTCGCGGTCCTCGTTGGGCACGCCCCAGGAAATGGCGCTCGCCGCATCCAGCGCAGACAGGCAGCGCAGCGCCCGCTCCTCCTCGCCGGTGAGCTCCCGGCCGTACCCGGTCCAGAACGCCTCCCCCAGAACGGGATGCCCGGCCCAGGGGCCGCAGGCGAGGGGGACGACATCGGCGACCACGGCGTGCGGGCGGGCGCGCTCCAGGTCCACAGCCCCGAACACACTGCTCCGCCGGTCCGTGTCCAGCAGCCAGTTGCGGGCCTGGAAGTCTCCGTGGATGTATCCGGCGGGGAGCGCTCCGACGTGTTCGAGCGCGGCGGCATGCCGACGAACGGTCCGCTGTTCGACGGGGCTGATCAGGTCACCGGCCCGTTCCAGGTGCTTGTCGGCGCCAGCAGCGGCGCGGGCGATCTCGGCGGCGGCGTCCAAGCGGTCCTGGACGCAGAGATCGCCCTCTCCGCCGTGGAAGCGCCGCAGCCAACTGCCGGCCTGCCGGTGCAGGGCGCACTGCTCGGCGGAGGTGAGGGACAGCGACTTCACCGGGCAGCCCGCGACCGGGGAGAGGAGCAGCGCCTGCTGAAGCGGGTCGGCTCCCCGAAGTAAGGGGACGGTGCCTGGTTGAAGACCGGGTGCCACTTCGCGCAGGGCGCGGGTCTCCCGGCCGAAGAACGCCGGGTTCGGGGACAGCTTCGCGAAGACCCGACCGGTATCACAAGTCAGCTCCCACACACGGGAGTCGGGGCGGTCGTGGGAGAAATTGCGTGCGGACCGTACCGGGCCGGCGACGCCCTGGGCCCATTCCCGGAGAGCGGGCGGGATCGGATGGCCGACGCTCATGCCCCCCACCTCGGTGTCGGACGTGACATATCCGCGAGGGGCGACACGGCAACACAGGCACCGACCGGCACACGGGAACGAGCAGCCGCGCGCGCGGCCTCGGGCCGTCCAGGGACACGATGGGTGAAAACGGGGGTGGGGCGCATGATTCCTCCTGCGATCGACGGTGCGAACGAACGAGCGTGTACCGGTGCCAGCACGGACGACGGCCACCGGTATCAATCGCCAACAGGGCGGCGGGCAGGCCAGGTTGGGGATGACTGATGATGACCGGGACAACGAGCCGACCGCCGCTTTCGAACGCGCGTGTTTGAGTCGCGTCCCCACCCCACAGTTACGGGGCGCGGGCATCGCGCACCCCGAATTCAGCGGCCCACGGGGGTCCCGGTCGTGGCCGAATCGCCGAGGACCGGCACCCCCAAGCCACGAAACGCGACGGCGTTGACGGCATAGATCAGGTCGTACGGCACGGCGGTGCTGAGATACTTGGCGGCATCCGCCACGACCAGCCGCAGCCCGGGTAGATCGCCGTAACGGGAGCGGGCACGCTGGATCTGCGTGGGTGAGGAGTCGACGGCGTCCACCACCGCGCTGAGGTCGCGGGCGAGATGGGCGGCGTGGCGGGCGGGACCGCAGCCCAGATTTAGCACTCGCCGGGCTTCGAGGACACCGAGGATCGCGTCGCCCGGCCCGGTATAGGAAGGGCCCCAGCCGATCTGCTCCACCTCCGTGAGCGGGGTGAGGCGCTGGATGTGGTGGTGGCCGTAGGCAGTCCAGGCGTCTGTGTTGATCGACTCCGGGGAATTGCCTGCGCTACGTGGATCCTCGGGGCCCCAATTGTGGAGCTGCTCCATCAACATGCCTCCCAGCGCGGAAAGTTGGGGCCTCTAGGTGAGTGCTGTCCATCGTGTTGCGGTCCCGAAGTTGTTGCGGCGCAAGGACTGTCGGCGCCGGTGAGTACAGCCGTGTGAACGGCCGCACCGCATGCTCCAGCAGCCGGAACTGCGCGGACGGGGCGCGTAGTTGTGGCGTGCGTGGACAATTCCGCCAAGGAAACCTTCAGCCGTGGAGTGGGCAAGACTGGCCCGTGCCGTGCCGGCGGCGCGGCAACCGGGAGTCCGTGGATGGCGGACAAGGCGGGCAGCGCCGGTAACAGAAGAACGCGGGAGGTGGAACGTGCCGTGTGGGCCGTATCGAGACTGATCGCCGCCATCATCGGTTCCGATCATCCCGTGGGCTTACAGCCGCAGGATGGTGCCCTTGCGATCCGAGGGTCCGCCGCCCTGCGGTCCCTGCGCGCCGCCGGTTCCGGCTTCGGCCGTGCTGGTGCCGGGAGGCTCAGCCATGAGCCGGGTGAGCGCTTTGGCCAGTTTGCCCTGGACCTCCTCGGTGAGGTCTTTCCCCTCTGCGGTGACCACGCGGACTGAGTTGGTGCTGGCGACGCAGACGCCTTTCCTCCCGCTGCGGCGCTGGGTCTCGAAGGCCAGGTGCAGGGCCGCCTTCGAGGAAGAGATGGCGATCACGTACCGCCCCTTGTCATCACGTCCGACGCAGACGGCAATGTCCTCCCGTCCGGCCAACCGCCTCTCGCACTGCTCCAGGTTTTGGAGGATCTCCATCGGGAGCGCGTCCTGTTCGCTGAGCGGGGTCAGGACGGGAAGTACTGCCGGCTGGGACGCGTCAGAGGACAGACGCTCCAGGAGTGCGTCGTACTCCTCCCACGTTGCCGTGGCGAGGCGTCGTTCGCCGTCCTGGAACAACTGGTAGTCGGACCGCTTCCATCCTCTGCTGCTACGTCGGAAGACGGTCTCGATCCGCAGACGGCCGTTGACGTGGGTGAGGCGGATGGCAGCCTCGCCATCATGGGTGATCACCGGAGAGACCGCGGTCCTGCGGGTCATCACATCGGCCTCGCGCTGCACCGGCAGCGGTATGAACGGTCTCTGCTCCGAGGTGATTTGGTGTGTGACGGGCACTGCTGGTGTTTCCTTCTGGTCGAAAGAATGGAAAGGGCGTGCATGGTCCTGCACTACGCGGCGAGGGCCATGCGCATGAGCGAGCCGAAACGGCACCGCGGGTCCATGGCGAACAGCCAGATAACCGGAGTGATGCGGTCGACCAGTCGGCTGGTCCTACCGTTCATCTCATTGGCTGGCGCTACTCGACGGGTCTGCGTCCGGGACCCGAGTGAGTCCGAGGCGGAGGGTCAGGAGGCGGGCCTGGTCGAGCGTGAGGCCCAGAGTCACCTGGTCGGGTTCGTGTGCGCACCCAGGGACAGCCCCGGCCAGTACGAGGGAGCCGACGGCACCCGTGATGAGCAAGGCGAGATGGTCGGCGAAGCGGCGCAGGTCGCCGTCAAGGTTGAGGTCGAGTCCGGCGTCGAGGTGCGGAGCACCGAGCAGGCCAGCGAGCGTGGTCGCAGTGCCCTGTTCGGCGCTGTCCCTCAGAATTACGACGATGCTGTCGACGAGTACGTGGACGGTGTGTTCCAGTCCGTGATCGGCCAGCACCTTGTGCAAGCCAGTGGCCGTGGTCTGGGCACGGATGTGAGGCCCCAGCAGCACGCTGATCAGAAGCTCGACAGCGGAGGCGGTGCGCAGGTCGATGACGATGTTGTCCATGTCGTCGAGGCGCGCACTCGCATCAACGGCCTCCTTCTCCAGCCAGGCCGCAGCCTCCTCAGGCGAGGCGAAGGGCATCTTGCTGCCCGTGTACAGCGTTGCGGAAACGAGAGCGGGGGCGAGGCCGGTGTCGACGCGTGCAGTGAAGTCGGCGCCTTCGAACGCCTCATCGAGCCGACGGCGCAGGCACGCAGGGCCAGCGGCTTCGGCACCATCGTGATTGTGCGGGTGGTGGGGTGCGAGTGGATCGGACATCGGACCGTACCGTGCCCCTTCTGTCTCTTCATCGGCTTAGAGCGTGTCTGGCAGGACGGCCTGACGCGCGGGTCGGGCTACGCGGCCCTGCCCAGTTGGCGATCGACTCGGTCGAGGTCGTAGCAGCTGATGGTGATGGCGTGATCAGTCCACCGCGGCACGTCGCCGGTGGCGATGACCTCGAAGTCGATCAGAGCCGATGCCAGGTCCGGGGTGCTGAGCTGCCAGTCGATGCGCCGCAGGGGGCCTTGGTCGGTTCGTTGGAGGCTGGAGGTGGGGGTCAGGGCCTGGCGACGGCCCAGGACGGTGGCGGCGTGGTGGGCGAGGTCGGTGTAGACGGGCCGCGCGCCGCCGGTGAGGATCTCGCTGGGGCGGGTGTCGGAGACCCGTCGGCCGTCGCGCTCGATGGTGCGGTGCTGGAAGTGCACGCGGTCCTCGACCATGTCCCAGTCGATCGGGTCAGAGATCTCGTCGGCGGTGCGGTGGGGGTAGCTGTTGGCGTCCATGCCGATCAGGACAGTGTTGCCGTGGTCGGCATAGGTGGTGAGCCGGCGGGCTTCGGTGGCCCGCAGGTCGGGATCGAAATGGGTCAGGTGGGCCGAGGCGAGGTGCAGTGTTCTGTGACTGCCCTTGCGGCGGATCTGGACGTGGCAGATCTGTTTCCAGGGCAGGTCGTCGGTGGTGTGGGCGACGATGTCGAACAGGCCGGGGTCGACCATCACCCCCGTAGGATTCTTGCTGCGCCCTTCGATTTCGTCGCCCATGAACGGGATCAGGCCGCCGAGCGCGTGCGCCTCCGCGTACAGGGCGCGTTTGCCGTTGGCGCCCGCTCCCGACAGTTCCTGCCGGTGGACGATGTGCGGCTTGTACTGCGCGAGGATCTCGGTCGGACTGGGAGAGTGGTTCCGGCCATCGACCGGGGCTTGTCCGTTTTTCTGGATGTTCCAGGACGCGACTACGAGCACGTCAGGCTTCATGTGGTCTCCGTGTTCTGGGGCAGCAGTGGGATGAACGGGTCAGGAGTGGCCCTACGGCGAGCGCGGCCGTCCGGGTGCAGGCCGCGCCGACCGTGCTCATCGGGAGCGGCGGTTCCCGGCCGAAGGAGTGGTGATGGCCTTTTCGACGTCCCAGCGGTCGGTGTGAATCCGCTGGTGGAGACGGATGAGGTCCACTCGGCATCGCCGATCAGCGACCCACTGGGTCAACGTCTTGTTCTCGCCGAACGCCGGGTAGTACTGCGCCCAGCCCGCGGGCCTCTCGGGCGGCTTCCTGGGTGAGGCCCTGCCCCCAGAAGGACGATCCAATGAGGCTGCGACGTGTACGGATCGCCCATGCTCGCTGGTGAGGCCGGCCAGGGCGAGGCCCTTGAGTACGGCGTGGACGACCTCGCCGCCGGTCTTGTATCCCGTCGCGATGACGGCGCTGTTGAGGATGGCGCCGGGCGGTATCTCGCCGTCGAGGATGGACTCGCTCAGCCTGCGGTACACCCCCTCAGCCTGGCTGGCAGCTTTCGGATCGAGGCCGCTGACCTCGCTCAGGCGGAGGCCGGCCGAATCGGCATCGGTGGACACGGGATTCCTTTGGTGGCCCGACAGGACGGATGGACACGGTGACCTGGCCAAGGTCAGCGGCGTACGGCGCGCGTGCCGTACGGCCGGATCTGCCCTTCTGCGGCGAAGTGCCGTCGGAGGCAGCGTGGCGATGAACGAGGTTCGGCGTGCTAGCGCTTGAGGGCGATGCCGCCGTGGATGTTCGTGGGCTTCGGGGAGGTGGTGGGATCGGGGTCGGGGCGCCACAGGGGGCAGGAGACGATGCCGGGGAGCAGCACGTCCAAACCCTCGTAGAACGCGGCGAGTTGCTCCGGATTGCGCAGGACGTAGGGAATGGCTCCGGTGTCGTCGTAGCCCTGTTGGGCGTCCCGGAGATCGGCGTCGGTGTCGACGCCGTCGTAGTGCACGAAATAGCTGCCGGAGGGTAGGGCGGCCTGAAGATAGCGGGCGATGGACGTGGCTTCGTCGTAGTCCTGGATGTGCCCGAGGATCCCCATGAGCATCAGGGCGATGGGCTGCTCGAAGTCCAGGATGCCGCGCGCCGTGTGGAGGATCTTCTCGGGCTCGTGGAGATCCGCGTCGATGTAGTCGGTGACGCCCTGGGGTGTCGTGCTGTAGAGGAGGGCCCGCGCATGGGCCAGGACCTGCGGGTCGTTGTCGACGTACACGATCCGGGCTTCCGGCGCGATGCGTTGGGCGACCTCGTGGGTGTTGTTGCCTGAGGGCAGGCCGGTGCCGATGTCCAAAAACTGCCGGATGCCCAGCTCACGGGTGAGCGCCGTGACCGCGCGGACCAGGTACTCGCGGGACTCACGGGCCATCGTCGCGACCTGGGGGGCGATCGCAAGATAGGCGTCGCCCGCCTCTTGGTCCACGTCGTAGTAGTCCTTGCCGCCCGCCCAGTAGTTCCAGACGCGTGCCGAGTTGGCGACGGAGGAGTCGATGATGTCGGGCAAGAGGTTCTCCGGGGGTGTGCTGCGGTCCGGCCGGTGACCGGACGCAAGCCGCGGGGGTGTGGAGGGGCCGGTTCCCGGAGGCGGGAACCGGGGTGGCGCGGGGCCCGTCGTGGTGTCCGCCGCCGTCGGCGGACACCACGACGGGGGTCTGTCGGTTCAGGCGGCGGCGCGGCCGAGGACGACGGGCAGGCGCTGGTGGCCGTTGGAGACGAAGCTCGTCAAGGGCTGGAGGCTGCCGGGGTCGGTGGCGAGCCGAAGGTTGGGGAAGCGCGCGAAGAGGGCCGCTAGGGCAATCCGGCCCTCCGTGCGGGCGAGTTCGGAGCCCACGCAGAGGTGGGTTGCGTAGCCGAAGGCGAGGTGGTCGCGGGGGCGTTCGCGGGTCACGTCGAAGGCGTCAGCATTGTCGTGGTGCTGCGGATCGCGGCCGGCCGCCGCGTAGTTGATGACGATGACGTCGCCCTGGGCGAAAACTAGACCGGTCGGCCGGTCGACGACCTCGCGGACGGCGAAACGCGCGGGGATCGTCGCGATGGGCGCTTGGTGACGCAGGATCTCCTCGACGACCAGGGCCCATGAGATCTCGCCGGTGGTAGCGAGGGCGAGCTGTTCAGGGTGGGTGATGAGGCTGACGATGCCGTTGTCCAGCAGGTTGACCGTCGTTTCGTGTCCCGCGCCGATCAGGAGCAGGAGGCTGTCCGCCAACTCCTGCTCCGTCAGGCTGCCCTCGTCGTGCGCAGTGATGAGCCCGGAGGTGACGTCCTCACCAGGGGTGCGGCGCTTGTGGTCGATCAGCTTGGCGATGAGCTCGTAGACGCGGCCAGGGGCGGCCTTCGCCGCGTCGGGAGTCAGATTGGTGGCGAAGAGCAAGCCAATCGCGTCGCGGAAGGGGTCGTGCAGCTCTTCGGGGGCGCCGAGCATGATGTTGGCGACCAGCAGCGGCAGACGCCAGGCGAAGCGGGCGCGCAGGTCCACGACCTCGTCCGGGCCGGCGGTCTGGAGGTCGTCGAGGAGGGCGTGCGTGATGGCGTCGACCTGCGGGATCAGTACCTTCACCCGGCGCGGGCTGAAGGCGGCGGCCAGGGGGCGGCGCAGCCGGGTGTGCTCGCTCCCGTACGCGGTCAGGGCGTTGATGACGTCGACCCACGGGCGGAACACCCACGTGTCGGGTATCTGCCCGTTGATGTAGGCGGGCCAGTGCTGGTGGGCGTCCTTGGAGATGTCGGGGTGCAGGAGCAGGCGGCGGATGAGGTCGGGGTCGGTGACCGACCAGGCGGGGATGTTGTCGGGGAGCAGGACGCGGGTGGCCGGGCCGAGAGCGCGCAGGGCGGCGGCTTCGCCGTGGATGTCCGAGCCGGTGGTGTCGAGGCGGTAGGGGCATCCGGTGGCGGGGGTCTGGGCGGTGGTCATGGCGGTCACCTTCCGTACAGGGCGGGTCGGGTCGTGTCTGGCTGGAACTGGGCGGGCAGTGACGTGGGCCCGGCCAGGAACGGTCCGGGCAGGGTGGGCACGTCGGACCGGTTGATGGTGAGAGCGAGTTTGGGCAGGCGGTCGAGGGCGCGTTCGACGGCGGTCTGGCCGATGATCCGTGCGATGCCCGGGGCCGGGCAGCCGTGGGCGCCGGCGGAGAAGGCGTGGTGGCCGCGGTTGCCCGCGAAGCTGCTGGGCGAGGTGCCGACGAAGAGGTCCGGGTCGTTGTTGGCGGCGGCGAACGAGCAGAGAATCGGGTAGCCGGGCTGGACGAGGACGCCCTGGATCAGCTGGGGGCCGCGCGCGTACAGGGGGGAGTAGTTGGCGACGGGCGGGTTCTTCCACAGCACCGCTTCGAGGGCGGCTTCCACGGGGCGGACGCCGGTGTGGACGCTGCCGGCGAACTGCGGGTCGGTGATGATGTCGAGCAGGGCGCTGCCGATGTATTCGGTCGTGGGGGGAGCGGCTGCGCCGAACAGGAGAAGGAGGGTCTGCACCATCTCCTCGTCGGTGAGGCCGCCTTGGATCAGGTAGCTGATGACGTCCGAGCCGGGGCGGGCGCGCTTGCGGCGGGTGAGTTCCAGGCAGGCCGCTTCAAGGTCCGCGTTGGCCTGGGCCGCGTCGTCGCCGGCGTCGAAGACACGGCTGACCGCGTGGATGATGCGTTCGCCGAGGGCGGGTGGGCAGTCGAACATGCCGATCACGGTCAGCATCGGCAGCGGGCCCGCGTACTGGGCCATGAGATCCGCGTGCCCCGCCGCGGCGATGGCGTCGAGCAGTTGGTCGGCGATCTGGGCGACGGAGTCGCCCAGCGCGAATGTGTCGACCCGGTCGAGGGCACTGGTGATGGCGTGGCGCAGCCGGAGGTGTTCGGCGCCGTCCTTCCACAGGGCGTTGTCGCGCGGCCCCATCATCATGAGGGCTGGACTGTTGGCCGGGACCTGGCCGAGCTGGAGTGCCCTCCAGTGTGCCGGGTCCTTTGCGAACAGGTCCGGGTTGTTGCGCACGAGGTAGCTGACGGACCAGTGGGTGACGGCCAGGTATCCGTAGACACCGTGGTGGATCTCGACCGGAGCGACCGGGGCCTGTGCGCGCAGGCGGGCGTAGGTGGCGTGGGGGTCGGCGCTGAAGGTGGGGCCGAAGATGGGCAGCGGCCTGTCGGGCGGCGGGGCCGGCGCGGACACCGGGCACTGCGGGACTCCGGGCTGGGGACGGGTGGTCATCGGCTGGGCTCCGGCGTCAGGGTGAGGAGGTGTGTGATGAGTGCGATCAGCGCGTCGCGGCAGCTGCTTCGGTCGCGGGCGTCGCAGGTCACGACCGGGGTCGTGGCCTCCAGGCGCATCACCTCGCGCAGCCGGTCCGCGGTCGGCTCGGGAGCGCCGTCGAACCGGTTGATGGCCACCGCGTAGGGCAGGCCGAGGTCCTCAATGAGTTCGAGGATGGGATAGGTGTCGTCGAGGCGACGAGTGTCGGCCAGGAGGAGCACGCCGAGCGCACCGTGGGCCAGGTCCTGGAGGATGGGGAAGAAGCGGGGCTGCCCTGGTGCACCGAACAGATAGAGGACGAGGTTGTCATTCAGGTGCAGGCGGCCGAAGTCCATGGCCACCGTGGTCTTCGTCTTGCCGGGCAGGTCCGTGCGGTCGACGTCCGCACCTGCGCTCGTCATGGTTTCCTCGGTCGTGACGGGCCGGATCTGGGACACGCTGCCGATCAGCGTGGTCTTCCCGGCCGAGAGGTGACCGGCGACGAGGATCTTCGTGGTCACCTCGGTCCCGCGCAGGACCGGCGCGGGTTCAGAGCTTGTGCAGCCCTTCAAGGACAGCCTCCAGCAGCGTTCGGTCGGGGGCTTCGGCGGCTTCGTGGATGCGCCCCGCGGTCGTGATGTGTCCGGTTTCCATGAGGTCCGCGAGCAGGATGCGGACTACGCATATGGGCAGGTTCAGGAGGGCGCCGAGTTCGGCGACCGACTGGGCACTGCGGGCGAGCAGGTCGAGGATCGCGTTCTGCTCGTGATTGAGCTGGGCCCGGCCGGGCTGAGGGGAATAGGGAGACAGGGCAACGAGGGTGACGAAGTCAAACGTGTTGCGGCTGGCCGTGGCACGGCCACCGGTGACCACGTATGTCCGTACCAGCGGGTCACCGCCGTGCCCTGCGGACGTCATCCCTGCTCGGCGGACGGTCGCGGATCGACCGCCAGCGCGTCACTCAGGCGTTTGACGATGTCGGCCATGGTGTAAGAGAAGTGGTCGATCTCCACTGCCGTACCGGCCGAGGCCACCAGGAACGAGCCGTTGCCGGCGGCGATGACGAACAGGTACCCGTCCCGGTACTGGACCATCGTCTGTTGCCAGGGAGTGTCCAGGTCGCTGACGAATTCGGCGCCGTTGCGGCTGAGGGACTGGAGCCCGGTCGTGGTCGCCGCGATCCTTTCGGCGAGCACCCGGCCGACGCCGTCCGAGGCCGACATCGCGAGCCCGTCGGCGGACAGCAGGACGGCGTGCCGGGCATGGGGGACCTTCACGAGTTCATCGAGGATCCAGCTCAGGTCGGGGCGTTGCTTCGACTCCGGGTAGGCGTTCATCGCGTCGGCTCCTCGGGAGCGGTGGGGGTTTCGGTGGTGGGGTTGTGCACGGACTGGGTGCCCTGCGCGAACGCGGCGAGCCCGCGGCCGGAACCCGGGGGCGGGGGTTCCGACGCGACCAGTTCCGGAGCCCTGTGGCGGGGCCCCCCGCGCCGCGGGCCGCGGGCCGCGAGTCCGTCGGGCGTCACCTGGTATCCGCCGTTGGAGACGGGCTGGTTGTCGTCGGCGGCCGGGGAAGCCGCCTGTGCCGGCTGAGTCGTACCGGGCTCGGAGGCGTCGGTCGGCGGAGCGGCGAGCATGGTGCGGGGCAGATGCACCACGACCCGGATTCCGCCGTGGACCGAGTGCGCATGGTCGAGAAACACGCGGAAGCCGTACCGATGGGCGAGCGCTCCCACGCCCAGATGGCCAAAGGCGGGCGGTGTGCGCAGCTCCGTGAGCCTGACGGGGTGATCTCCGGACAGACGCCGGGCTGCTTCTTCGCGGACTTCGGCCGTCATGCCGGACCCGGCGTCGTGGATCTCGATGCTGATGCCCTGGTGGGCATCTACGAAGGTCACCTCGACCGGTGTGTTCGGTGCGCTGTGCCGGGCGGCGTTGTCCAGCAGTTCCGCCACCGCGAGCACCACCGGTTCCACGAACCGGCTGGACAGGTGATAGGGGATTTCCCTGGGAACCCGCACTCTGGAGTAGTCGCGGATTCGTGACACGCCTCCCCGGACCGCGTCCAGCATCGGCACGTCCTCACGCTGACGGCCCGGCCACTTGTCGATGATCACCGCGAGGATCTGCAGGCGCCGGGCCAGCTGGCTCGCCGCGTGGTCGATCGGCTGGACCCGCGCCAGGACCTTCTCGTCGTGCTCTGCGTTCAGCAGGTCGGTGATCGCGGTCTGTATCTCGTAGACCAGTGGCTGAACCGAGCTGGTGGCAGCATGTACGGCGGCGCGGGCGGACGCCTCGGCCCGAGCGGCGGCCTCCGTGAGCGCGGCATCGAGCTGCTCCAGGATCGCCTGATACGCCCTGCCGGTCTCGGTCCCGGCCAGGTGCGGGTGCAACATCAGCCCGGCGGAGGAGGCGAGGGTGCCGGTACCGTTCTGGAGGGCGTACACCAGCCCCGGAATCCTGGCTTTGGCCAGGTGCCAGGCTTCCTCGTCCCGCTCGGCCAACTGCCGCTCGATGTCAATCTCGGCACCCTCGATGTCGGCCTCAGCGCGTTTGGCCTTGCCCCGGTAGTGCAGCGCGGCCAAACTCGCGGCACCGAGACCGGCAGACGGCGCCCAGAGCAGCGCGTTCTGTATCAGGGACGTCATCAGATCCTCACGGACGTACGGGAGTCGGGGACGGGACACTCGGCGACGCGCAGCAGCGGCAGTACGGGATGCAGCATCATCGGCGCGGTGAAGGCCCGGCCGGCGCGCGCCCGGCGTTGCCGAGGCGGACCCACCGCAGGTGCCCGTCGGCCGGGGCCAGTACCGGCGGCACCTGAAGCGTGCCGCTGTCCCTGTGAACCGCCGGCGTCGGCCAGTACGTCTCGAAGCCCGACCCGGGCGGGAGGAACAGCACCCACTCACCAGGGCGGGCAAGGACTGCACCCACGGGATGGGGACGGTGATGAGCGAGACGAGCGAGGACCTGCCGAGCCTGCGGTTCGGGCAGAACCAAGGTGTCGAACAGGTCGCCGACCGAGACCTCGACAGGTAACGAGGCCAGACAGGCGGCCGGGAGCACGCTGGCCAGCGTGGGGTTCGATGCCACTGCTACGTGCATCTTCCGGCTCGGCAGTGAGACACCGCTGTCCCGGCTGACCATCGCGGCGATGTGCGGGTCTGCGACAGGCCCGAAGTCCTTGATGCGGGCGCGAGTCATGTTTTCGTTTCGGGGAAGGCCCGGACGGTCCGGGCGTACGGATGGTGTGGCACAGGAGGGATCAGCAGCACTCGCCGGACCGCTGGAAGGGAGAACCGGATCTCCCTCACACGTGGCGGGAGCACGGACTTGGGCCCGTCCTTCCAGCGTCGGTAGGCCCAAGAACCGGGCGGGACGAAGCCGGCAGAGGGACAGCGCCCGTCCCTGCGACTGGTTAGCGGGCCAGTCGTGCGGAGTGGACGGGCGGCGGTTGGATCAGGAGCCGGAGCATGGAAGCGGAAGTCCTTCCGAGTGGAGTGATTTCACATGACCGGAGGACGAAGGCGCGGGACTGCCCCGGCGGGCGAAGCCATATCGATCGGGTCGCTCCGAAGGAAGCCCTGTACGGATCGTGGTCACACAGTGACCGTCTCGCGAGCCGGGGCGCCTCACCAGGGGAATTCGGAGGGGGAAAAAATCTGTCAAGGGGGAAACGGAAGAGGGAAGTTGCAGCCATGATTGGCACACACACGAGGACAAGGTCACGCTCATGGCAACAGACCCGTTCGCGGAACTGCTGATCCAGCTCCGGAAGGGAGCAGGCCGGACGCAAGAGCAGCAGGCCGACGCGATCAACGCTGCCTCGGGCCGGGAAACCGTGACCCGACGTGAGATCACCCGCTACGAGAACTCCAGAACCATCCCGACAAACCACACGCTTGTGTACATCGCGATGGCCTGTGGCACATCCACCGAATGCTTACAGCGGGAGGCGGCAGCCGCCCGTGCGCGGCGCAGACAGAGCGCCCAGGGGGAAGGAGAGAGCCAAGACAGCACGAAACGCCACACCCTGCTTGAGGGTGCCGTAGTCGACACGGTCGCCGTCGAGCCACTCTGGGACAGTCCCGTAGACATCACATCGACTCTTGACGTCCTGCTGGCATCCAATACTGCGTTGGCCGCCCTTCAGGCATCGAGCGACGTACTGCTGCGCATCATCGAGGAGTACGAGTCTGACGGCCCCACGGGCCCCTTCCAGCTCGCGGCCGAGACACGCCGGCTCCGCTCCCGTCTGCACAAACTGTTGCAAGGGCACCAGCCGCCTTCCCACCGTACCGAGCTATTCCGGATCGCCTCACGCACCTCGGCGGTCCTGGGTTATATGGCCGTCAACGCCGGACGCCACAACCTGACCACGGCCTACTGCACTGAAGCAGTGGCCATGGCGGTGGACATCGGCGATCTGGAAACAGTGATGTGGGCCCACGGCACGCTGTCGCTGTCGGCTTACTACCGAGGAAACCTCACGGACGCAGTTCGCTGGGCCAGCGCGGGTATCGACCTTGCTCCCGACCATCCGCAGGCGATCCGCTTACAAGTCAACGGACTTGCCCGCGCACTCGCCCGCCAAGGCGACCGTCCTGGCACGCTCAAAGCGATCTTGGCGGCCGAAGACCTCACCGCCCGACACGACGTCAGCTCCGCTCTCACTCCATGTATTTCTCTGGAGCCCTACGGTCTTCCCCGCACTCTGGCAAACGCGATCACCGGCCATGTCGCCCTCGGTGACACCGCTGACGTCCTGCGCTACGAGAACGAGATCAGCGGACACGTCGCCACCTCCGAATCGGATTGGACCCGCTCCCTTGTGGCACTCGACGTCGCAACCGTCCTCGTCTCCGGCCGTAGTACGGATGTCGAGCAGGCCATGCTCCTGGGGTGTCAGGTCCTGGACGACGCACAGCAAGGCCCCCTGATCCTTTCAGTCGTCCAGCGTGCCCACGCCCTGCACCGCAGTGCCAAGAGCTGGAAGGAGACTGCGGCCGTACGCGAGTACGGCGAGGCCCTGCGGGCGTGGTCAGATACCCCTCGCGTACGACAGTTGACCGAATCTGTCACGATGTCCGCATCAGGAGATGCCTCAGGAAGGACGTCGCCAACGGAATGGCTCCGCTGATATCGCACCCGGACGCGTTCCCCGCCACGCCTCCTCCGGACCTCGATGATCCCGCGGTCATCGTTGCCCACGAGTGGCAGGCTTTCGATGAGCTGGTCCAGATGCAAGACCACTGGCAGCGCCCGGGATGGACTGCGGAGACCCGGGCCTACTACTGGCTGATCACCATCCCCGACGACCACACCTTCGTCGCCCACGCTCTGCGCAGTCAGCACTTCGTCCGCGATCTCGGAGTGTTCGATCTGATCGGCGTGGGGGACTTCCACCTCACGCTCGGTCGCATTGGTCGCACTGATGAAGTCGATGAGGACCAACTCAGGTATATCGCCGAGGCTGTTCAGGCCAGTGCGCCGCACACGTTCAAGCTGTCGGCCCTGCCCCTGACCGGATCCCGCGGAGCCCTGCGCTACAGCGTTGCTCCCTGGACTCCAGTCATTTCTCTCCACCAGCTCCTGGTCGAGACGTCGGCCGGATGCGGCCTACCCCCCATGAAGAGCACCAGCAGGCTCAGACCGCACATTGGGATTGGCTACTGCCACACAGCGGGTCCGGCCGGCCCCGTCCATGCAGCTGTGAAGCCCCTCCGATCGTTGCCACCCATAGACCTGCTGGTCGATCGCATCGATCTTGTTGAAATGCGACGTGAGTGTGCTTCCTACAAGTGGCGCGTCGTCCAGACCGTTCGGCTGCCACGCGCCGATGGCGTGGGACTCGCCTGATCTGCACGAATTTGTGCACGAGTCCATGGTCGATGAGGCGACGGACAGCGTGGCCCCGCCACTGATCAGGAGATAGACGTCAAACCGGGGGTGCAGGCGAGTGAAGTCACTGCAGGCCGCCCGAGGCGGGGCAACCGCGGGTTCCGGCAGCGATCGCTCGGCTACGCAGGATTTTGAAGGCCCTTGCGAGATCCTCGGGAGTGTCAACGGCTACGCCCTCGTCCGTGACGGGAAGCATCCGAACGCCGTACCCGTTCTCGATGAAACGCAGCATCTCCACGCCCTCAGCCTTCTCCAAGGGCCCCTGAGGGAGCTGTTGGAATTGCCGGAGAGCCTCACCCGTGAAGCCGTAGAGGCCGAGTTGGCGCAGGTATGTGGGGCGGGTCCCTCGCGGGTAGGGGATCGGCTGGCGCGAGAACATCAAGGCGCTGCCGCTCGTTCCCACCACGGTTTTGACGACGTTGTGGTCGAGCACGGCAGCGGCGTCGACCAGTTCCGTATAGGCGTTCACCGCGAGGTTGCCGGTGGTGAGGTGGTGCAGAGCGTCGGAGACGGCGTCGATCGCGGCCGGCGAGATGAATGGCTCGTCGCCCTGGACGTTGATGTAGCCGTCGGCGGACACACGCTCGGCGCACTCCGCGACGCGGTCGGTGCCGGTGAGATGTTCCCGGGTGCGCATGGACTCGATGCCCAGGCGGCGGCAGACGGCCTCGATGCGTGCGTCGTCGGTCGCGACCACCACGCCGTCGAGACGCGTGGCCTCCAAGCATCGCTGGTGCACGTGCCACAGCAGAGGTTTGTCCCCGAGCAGGGCCAAGGGTTTTCCGGGGAAGCGTGAGGCGCCCCACCGGCAGGGGATGACCGCGATGTGGCGGCGTACGGTGCGTGGTTGTGCTGGTGAGGCGGCGGACATGGCAAATACCCCCGGTTGGTTGGCGTTTCAGGAACGTGCGGGACGTTGAAGGAGCGCGAGCTTGGCGCGGACGGTCGGTGACGCGGTCTCCTCAAACGGCCGCCAGTCGTAGCCGCTGACCTCTTCGGTCTGGAGTGTCACCGTGTGCTGCGCTGTGAGCCGGAAGGCGAATCGGAAGTCGATGTGCTGGTGCGCCGGTTCCTCTTTGGCGGGGTTGGCGTCGATGTCGTGCACGTCGATGTCGAGGGGAACCGTCTCGAACCCGGGGAGCGGGGCGACCGCGTGGTCGGGGAGGCCGGCTTCCTCGAAGAGTTCGCGGAGGGCGGCGTGGAGGAGGTCCTGGTCGCCCGGTTCGATGTGGCCGCCCGGCGCGAGGTACTTGCCGGTGGCGTTGTGATGGATGTGCAGCACGCGGTCGGCGGCGTCGAGGACGATGGCGCTGCACGTGACGTGAGCGGGGAACGTCTTGCGGTGCGCGGGGTCCTGCGGGCCGGCCAGAGCGGTGAACAGCGGGGCGAGCAGCTGCTGTTCGCCCGCGTTGCGGACGAGATACGCCTCGGCGGTCGCGCGGATGCGGTCGGGGGACGGCGGCACGAGGGTCACCTTTCGAAGTGGTCGAGCCAGATCCCGGCGATGGCCTGGCGGTCGGTGGTGGGCATGGTGTGCAGGCCGGGCTCGAAGAGTCCGTGGCTGAGGGCGGCGGTGGCGGCGAGGATCTCGGCCTGGACGAGGTGGATGTAGGTGCCGACGGCCGCTCCGTGGACGAAGTTGACGGCGCCGCCGTCGGCGAGCACGTAGAAGTAGTGACCGGTGATCTCGTAGCGCGTCAGCTGATCACCCACCGGTACGCGCTGGTAGAGGTCGTGGAGGGGCGCGAGTTCCAGCTCGTCTTCCGAGGAGGTCACCGATGCGAGGTAGGCGCCGTTGCGCAGGGCGGCGAAGTCGTGCTGGCGCAGGGCGAGATTCCCGGTGGCGCACAGGACGAGTTCGGCGTCCCTGACCGCCTCGGTGGTGGTCGTGGTCGTACGGAAGCCGTGCGAGTGCGCCTGCACGCGCCGGATGGGGTCCCTGTCGTAGACCGTGACCCGCAGGTCGTGGGCGCGGAGGGTCTGCGCGATGGCGCGGCCGACCTTGCCGAAGCCCAGGACGCAGGCGTTGCGGCTGGTCAAAATGTCTCCGCGGGCGCGGACCAGAGCGTCGGTGGAGAAGACGATGGACTGGCCGACCAGGTGGTCTTCGCAGTCTTTGAGGGGTGAGCGGGCTACCGAGATAACGGGGCATCTGAGCTGGTCGAGTCCGGCGTAGCGCTGGTGGCCATTCTCCGTGTCCTCCACGACGCCCAGGACACGGCCGGAGAACTTCTCGACCACCGTGGCGAGGCTGGGTGCGAAGTAGCCGCCGATGTCCGCCAGGACGATGTCCTGGCCGCCCGCGGTCTCCTCGACGTACTCCAGCGCACGGGTGGGGTCGGCGAACAGGTCCCGGCTGAGTTCGTGGACGGGGTAGAGATCCCGGACCGTGTCCAGGGTTCGCTGGTTGATGGACTTGGGCTTGGGCAGGACGGCACCGATGGTCGAGGTCGCGGCCATGGCGCGCAGAAATGCCGGGCGTTCGGAGAGCAGGTGCGTGATGATCAGTGAGGTGATCGGGCCGGCGGCGGGGAATTGCTCGGTGATGCGCCGGAAGAAGGTGTCGAGTCGTGCTCGCTCGGGGCTCTCCACAGCAACTCCTTCTGAATTCCCGCTTGTTAGGCGGCCTGCGCGCGCACAGTGGGCGCGGCGGTGAGGGTCTGCATGTGGGCGCGCATGCCGCTGTGGAGGTCGACCTGTGGCTGCCAGCCCAGAACCTCGTGGGCGCGACCGGGGTGAGCGCGGGTGGTGAGGACGTCACCGTGGCGGGGGCCGTCCTGAAGCATCTCGATGTCGCGGCCGACGAGGCTGTTGGCGATGTGGATCACTTCGAGGAGGGAGGCGTTCGCTCCTCCCCCTACGTTGATCACCCCGTTTGCGTGGGGTGCGGTGGCCGCAGCGATGGTGGCGGCGACCGCGTCGTCGATGTAGGTGAAGTCCCGGCGCTGGTGACCGTCGCCGTACAGGCGTAGGGGCTGGCCGGTCAGGGCGGCCAGCAGAGCGCGGTGGGTGAACATGTCGGTGCGCTGGCGGGGGCCGTACACGGTGAAGTAGCGCAGTGCGACGACGGTGGTGGGGCAGTGCGGTTGCGCGGCGTGGGCGAGGCAGAGCTGTTCCTCGGCGAGCTTGGTGACGGCGTACGGCGAGGCAGGCCGCGGCTGGTCGGTCTCGACGCTCGGTCCGCCGTCGGTGGAGCCGTACACGCTAGAGGAGGAGGCGACGACCAGGCGGGGAACGCGCAAGCGGAGGGCGGCGTCCAGCAAGCGCTTGGTGGCCACGATGTTGGAGGCAACGTACTCGCCGAACTGCGCTCCCCAGGAAGGACGGACGCCAGGGATGCCGGCGAGGTGGAAGACGGCGTCCGCATCGACGAGAAGGGGATCAATCGCACAGCCGATCAGATCGGCCGTGACGTTCATGTACCCGGGCAGCGACCGCAGAGGGGCAAGGTTGGCTGCGGCAGTCGGGTCGGCGGCCGGGTCACGGCGGTCGACGCCGATGACCGTGGTCCCGGCCTGGACGAGGGCGTGGGCGAGGTGGGAGCCGATGAAACCGGCGGCGCCGGTCACGACGGCACGGCGCGGAAGTTGGGGGTGTTGAGGGCTCAACTGCTGTGTCACGGTGAGGTCTCCAGAAGCGGTGGGGTCGGCGGTTCAGCTCAGCCGGGCCAAGACGGTGCGGCCGTGGGCGGTGAGGGCGAGATCCTGCTGCTCGTATCCGCGGACGAGAGCGGTGACCGCCTCGATGGCACCGAAGGATTCGAGAAGGCGCTGCTCGGTGTCGTTGGGACGGCGGCCATAACCGGAGTAGAACGCGTCCCTAAGTTGGGGAGCCGCCTGCCAGCGGCGGAATTCGAGACGGGCGAAATCACGGATGCGGGCATCGCGCCGCATGTGTTCCAGGTCGTACATGCCGAAGAACTCGCCGATGTTCCAGTTCCGCGGCTGGTAGTCGAGGTGACAGGCCGTACTGTCCATGAGCGTGCCCGCCAGGATGTCCCGGTGGGCGGACAGCAGGAGACGCTCGACAGCGGAAATGAGGCCGGCCTCATCGGCCCGCTGGATCCAGCGGGCGAGACGGTTCGCCAGGTCGGGGCCGATGGCTCCGGAGCGCGGGATGAGGGTGGCCTGGTGGAGCAGGCGCAGGATGCGGCCCGCCTCGTAGTGGGCCAGTTCCTCCTCGGACGATCCCGGGGCGACGGTGTCGGCCGACGTGCCGGACAGCGCGGTCACCAGCAGCGTGCGTGTGGTGTCGTGGCTGCCGACCAGCTTGGGCACGTGCCCGGTCAGGTGCGGCGCCCAGGTGCGGTAGGCGTGGACCTCCTGGAGGTACCGGGTCCTGCCGGTGTGCTGCTTGGCGAAGTATCTACGTCCCGTGCCGTCGGCAAGCTGGAGCAGGTGGGGCGGAAGGGATGGGTCCGGTATGACGCGGACGGCGCCAACCCGGTCGCGGGCCAGTTCCAGGCGCGGATCGGCGGGGGCCGTGATCACGAGGCAGCCTCCTGCGCCGGGAGGGCCTGGTGGGAGGTGTCGTTGTGCCGGTCGAGGATCCACCGCCTCTGGTCGAGGCGGTTGCGGTGGTGCTGCCAGCAGGTGATGGAGGCGTGGGTGATGGTGAAGCCCGCCGGGGAGCCGGGCGGGAGGCCCAGGAGCAGGGTGTGGGCGGCGATCACGGTCTCGCCGTGCGCGGCGAACAGGACGCGGTCGCCCTCGTGTTCGTCGATGAGCTGTGCCAGGTGGGCGCCGGCCCGTTCCAGGTAGCCGTTCCAGGTGTCGGAGCCCAGCGCCCAGGGCGTGTCGGGGTGGGCGTGGGGGCCGCCGTTGGCGGCGGTCTTCACCTCGGCCCAAGGTCGGCCGTCGGCGTCGCCGTGGACAGGGCCGTCGAGCCGGGTGTCCGTGGTGAGCGGGATCCGGAGGGCCTGGCTGATGATCTCGCCGGTCTGGCGCAGGCGCAGGCGCGGTCCGGCGTACAGCGCGTCGAACGACCTGTCGCGGTGTTCGTCGGCGAGCCGGCGGGTGACCTGTGCCACCTGGGCGTAGCCGCGGTTGGTCAGTCCGGTGCAGCTCCGAGGTCCTCCGACTAGGCCGTCGGCGTTGCACTGGGCCTCGCCGTGGCGGACGAAGACGAGTTCGGTGGCGATCATGCTCAACCTCGGAGTCGGGGGTAGGCGGGGGGCCAGCCGTAGCTGTAGCCGTGACGCCCGATGTAGGGGGCGGTCAGGACGGCGTGCAGGGCGAGGAAGTCGTCGAGGCGGTGGCGGTCCGTGACCCCCAGACGGGTGTCGTGGTGTCCGGCGGCCTCGTTGTAGGCGTCCAGGGCTGCGCCGACAGCCAGTTCGGGGAGCGGCCCGTAGGTCAGCAGCAGCGTGGCAATCAGCTTCGCGAGGTCGTACGCCATCGGCGCGAGGGTGAGGTCGTCGGTGTCGACAGTGACGACGTCCCCGGCCGGCGTGATGAGAAAGTTGCGGGGGTTGCTGTCCTTGTAGAAGGCGGTAGGCCCCTCCGCAGTCTTCTCCAACAGCGCCAACACCGCGTGCAGAGCGGCCTTGTTGGGCAAGTAGCCCTGCTCCAGGCGGCGTTGGAGGGCGGTCCGGCGGGGAGTGAGGTAGTCGGCGAAGGCGGTGCCGTCCTCGAAGCGGTGCGGTACGGCCAGGTCGGCGGCGTGCAAATCGCTCTCCCAGGCACTTCCGTGGGCATGGCCGAGCAGCGTGGCCAGCGCGGGCAGGTCGTCCGGCTGAACCGAGCGGCCCTCGATCCGCCGGTAGGTCAGGCTGCCCGTCCCGATCACCACGAACGCCGGCAGCCGCATTGGGCGCGCGTGTTCGGTGAGCCACCAGTGGTGGCGGACGGCCGCGCCGACCTGAGCGGGCGTCGCGTAGAACTTGGTGAACTGCTCCTTCGTCATGCCCGGGCCTCCCGAGGGCGGGCCACGACGAACGTGATGACGGACCCGGTCGTCAGCGGCCGGTCCGGCACGAACTCGTGCAGCACGGCAGCCAGGGCGTCCGGCTGGCCGTACAGGCCCGGGGCGAGGTCGTACTTCGGGTTGGTGGCCACGTACTCGGCGACGTGGTCGAGGCTGTCGAAGGTGAAGACGTGCTCCTCGTTCTCAACGCTTACTACGTCGAGCGACGTGGAGGCTAGCGCGGCGAGGTTCCCGCTGTGCGCCGAGACGTACAGGCTCTCGTGTCGCTCGGCGCGAGGGTCGAGGCCCGCGGCGGTGACCAGCTGGTCCAGCTCCCGGTAGCTGTCGAGGCTCTTGGTGACCAGCACGGCCAGCCCGCCGGGGGCGAGGACCCGGTTGATCTCCGCGATCACCGTTTCCGGGCGCGAGGAGTGGTAGAGGCAGAACGCGGCCACCGCCAGGTCGCACGAGGCGGTGGGCAGGGGCAGGTGATGGAAGTCGCCCTGGAGGAAGCTCACCTGCCCGCCCGGCAGATGGCGGGTCCGCTCGCGGGCCTGCCCGATCAGGGCCGGGGCCGCGTCGAGACCGACGACCCGCTGAGGGCGCAGCAACGTGGCCAGCACCGCGCTGCTCGTGCCACGACCGCAGCCGATGTCCAGGGCCACACCGAGACGGCCGGCGCGCACGTGATGGGCCCGCACCAGCTCGACGATCGTGTCCGGAACGGGCCGGCCCGCGGTCTTGGCCCGCATCAGAGCGTTGGACCGGCCGGCGAGCCGGGACGCGTCGCCGTACAGCTCCGTCTGCCGTTCGGGGTCGAGGAACGGATTGATGACGCTCATGCCGGACCCTCCCGCCAAGGGCGCGGACGGCTCAGCGGTGCTCGGCGGCCACCGTCTCCAGCCAGCGGCGCGTCTGGCGCCGGTTGGCCAGCAACACCACGTCGGCCCGGCCGGAGGCGAACTCCTCGATCTTGGCCATGACCCGCGGGCGCATCTTGCGGCGGTACGTCGCCACGTACTGGATCACACCCCAGTGAATGCGGTTGTGCACCCCGTTGCCCTTGTGCCCGGCCCCGTGCCTCAGCTGCCGCGAGAAGATCCCGTACAGCGCGGAGATCGTGGACACGTCCATAAGCACCACGGTGTCGCAGGCTTCGAGCCGGGTCTGGAGCGTCGAGTTGTAGTTGCCGTCGATCACCCACCGCGGCTGCGCGACCAGCTCCCGCTGCAGCTCGGTGAACTTCTCCATGGGTAGCGGGGTCCATTCGTCGTCGTAGAACGCGGCGTCCAGGTGCGTCACCGGGGCGTCGAGGATCTTCCCCAGCGCTCGGGCCAGATAGGACTTGCCGCTGCCTCCGCAGCCGACGATTGCGACCTTCTCCATGGTGCTCCAGCCTAGAGTCGCTCGGGCGCCCGAGCGGGCCGGCCGCCAGAACGCATTCGGATGATCCGGGCACGGTGGCCCGGGTGGTCTGTCGCATCATGCCGCTCCTCGCTCGGCCGAGGGGGCGACGAGTGTGTTCAGCACGCTCTCCAGGGCGTCGACCTGCCTGCTCAGCCGGAACAGATCCAGGTGGTCCAGACAGGACGCGATCAGCTCCTCGTGCTGCTGGCCGCCGGCGATCTGCCTAAGGAAGGCGAGGCGCTCGATCGCCTCCCGACCGGAGGACACGATCAGCTCGGCAGGCACGAACTGCTCGACGTGGAGGATGTCGGCCGGCGCCAGCGGCAGGCAGCCGGCCAGTACCGCTTCGAAGATCCGCTGGGTCATCTGCCCGACGACGGTGTACCGCTCGGGCAGCATCAGGACGGTGGCCAGGGACCTGCTGTACAGCTCGTGGACTTGAGGGAAGGGGATCCGGCCGAGGAAGCGGACCTGCGGCCAGCGCTCGGTCCGGGTCCACTTGCCGCCGACCTGGTGCGCGACGTGGGCGGCGGCCGGGGCGAAGTAACGGTCGAAGTGGTGGTCGCGGTCGTACTGATTGCCCACATAGCCGAGGTCGAGATCGCGGGGTGTCGCGGCCAGCGCGAGCGGATCTGCCTGATCCAGGAGCCGGTCGCTGACCGGGAAGAGCAGGCGGTGCGCGCCGGGCGAGAGGGCGAGGGCTGCTTCGCACACGGCGGTCCGCGGTGCGCGGCGCCATATGCTGTCGATCCGCAGGGTGCGGTCCTTGTCCCAGATCACGGTCGGCGTGCCGCGCCGTACGGCGTAGTGCATGAGGAGTTCGCCCTGGCGGTGCAGGTCGCAGGTGTGCCCCTCGGTACCGCACGCGCTGGTGTTGCGTCCGCTGATCAGCCAGCGCCACTCCAGGAACAGGACATCGATCTCCGGAAGGCCGTTGTCGAAGACGTAGGCACCGCCGAGGTCGTCTCCTGCTTCGAGCAGGTCGCGGTTGGCCTGGAGGAAGACAAGTTCGTGCCCACGGTCGCGGAGGGCGTCGATGAAGGGGCGGCGGTGGCTGCGGCCCCCGTCCGGCGTGTCAGTGATCCCGTTGCCGAGGAACCCCCAGAAGCTGTATCCGATCCTCATTTGGTGATCCACCGGCCTTCCAGCAGCAGAGCGTCCAGGCCGGAGCCGGTCAGGCAGTCCAGGGCCATGGCCGGTGTCCCGCAGATCGGCTTTCCCTTGACGTTGAGCGAGGTGTTGATCAGCACCGGGACCCCGGTTCGGCGGGCAAAGGCGGTCAGCACCGCATGCATGAACGGATTCTGTTCAGCGGTCACGGTCTGCAGACGGGAGGTGCCGTTGGCGTGGACGATGGCCGACACCCGCTCGCGCGCGGTGTCCGTGACGCCGGATGCCATCGACATATAGGGCGCCTCCTGGCCGAGGGTGAAAAACTCCTCGGCGCGCGCGGCCAGGACCATTGGGGCGAAGGGCCTAAACGGCTCCCGGAACTTCACGGTCGCGTTCAGCCGCTCCACCACTCCCGGCTCAAGGGGCGAGGCGAGAATGGAGCGGTTGCCCAGGGCACGGGGGCCGGCTTCCACCCGGCCCTGGAACAAGCCGACGATCATGCCGTGGGCGAGCTGGTCGGCGAGGAACTCGGCCGTCTCGATCCCCAGCATCTTCTGCTGCAGCCCGGGCCACGCGGTGAGGTCGAGGGGCTGGTCCTCAAAGGACGGCCCGAGGTAGCAGCTTCGCGCGATGCCCGACAACGGACGCTGGTTGCCGCTGTCGATGTGCACGGCGACCGCGGCACCGACCGCCGTGCCGGCGTCACCGGGGGCAGGCGGCACGAAGACGTCGTCGAAGATGCCGGCCTCGATGATCCGGCCGATGCTCACGCAGTTCGTGGCGACCCCGCCACCCGCGCACAGCCGGCGCGAGCCGGTGAGCAACCTTGCTCGGCGGGCCAGGTGCAGCATGACCTGCTCGGTGCGCTCCTGGAGGGCTGCCGCCAGGTCCTGATGTACATACGCGACCGGCTCGGCCACATGGCGCGCAGGACACGTCTCGGCGAGGAAGCGACGCGAGGTGCGCGGGTAGCCGGAGGACAGCGTGCGCGGGGGGAAATAGGAGGGGTCGACGTAGAAGCCACTCGGTGTGGTGCGGACGGCGCGTGCGAAGAGATGCCGGAACCGTTTCGGGTCGCCGAGGGCGGCGAGCGCCATCACGGTGCCTTCCTCATCACCGCGGCGCCATCCCAGATGCTCGGTGACCGCGCCGTACACGTAGCCCAGCGAGGCCGGGTCGTTGAGGGATTCCAGGGTGCGGTTGCTCGGGCGCAGCGCGTTGTGGCCGTGGGCGATGGTGGTGGTCTGCCGTTCGCCGAGGCTGTCGACGACCAGCACCGCGGACTCCGTCCACCCCGACCATGCGAAGGCCGCCAGCTGGTGGGCCCGGTGGTGCAGGACCGGCATCACGCGGGCGGAGGGGAACAACCGACCCAGGGCGCCGACGCGCCGCTGGGTACGCAGCCCGACCTTGGCGAACCCGTGGGCCCTGGGCAGCGCCCGCTCGCGGGTCGTCGCCGACAGCGCCAGACGCAGCGCGGCCGGGGACTCCACCAGGTAGTGAGCGGGCTGGAAGTTGTAGGCGACGGCGTCTACATCGCCGGGGGTGAGTCCGGCTTCCTTCAGCAGCCAGTCGACCGCGTGCTGCGGGAACGCCTTGGTGTGTTTGTCCTCGGACAGGCGCTCTTCCTCGACGAATCCGACCAGCTCCCCCTCGACCAGCAGGGCGGCGGACGAGTCATGAGTGTAGGAGCACAGACCGAGGATGACGGAAGGGGTGTGGTCCATGGCGGTTGTCACCTGGCCCCGGCTGTGGTGCGCGCGGACGAGGAGGCGGCGCGGCGGTTCAGTTCCTGGTACCAGGACGTCAGCGCTGGGCCGAGAGGGCCGTCGACCTGTTCCGCTTGGCGCCACGCCGTGTCGCGCAGGTTGATCTTCCACAACTGGTAGCTGCGCATCGTGGCGGTCATGGCGTCCCAACCTGGATGCCCGGTGAGGTCCAGGGCCTGCACGTGCCGGAGCAGTTCGTCGAAGCCTTCCCAGGGCGTGCGCAGGTCGGGCATGACCTCGCTCGCGGTGAGCGAGGTGAGCTGCTCGGCCTGGTCGAGATGGTCTTCGTAGATGTGCAGGGACCCGACGTGGTGGTGGAAGTTGCCGAGCTCGGCGCCCAGCCACCCGGCGACCAGCTCGTGCAGGACCGTGTAGAAGAACAGGTCGTACGGCATGCCGACCCACGCGTCCTGGCCGCGCATGGAGGTCGTCATATGGAGGTGGCCGGCGCGAAGGCGGAAGCCGAAACCGAGCGTGCAGGGCACATCCTTGTGCCCGGCCGCGTCCAGAGCCGGGTCGTACAGCTGGATCAGAGCCCGGCGCGAGTCGGCATCCTCCGTGAGGATTTCGACGACGCGGCGCAACTGGTCGACCTTCCCTGCCCAGTTCCGCATCCGTGGCCCGTACGCACCGCGCAGGACACCGTCATCGGCGTACTTCCTTAACCGGCCGTTGTAGTTAAATATCCAGTCGGCGTCCGAGCCGGAGAGGTGCCAGACGGTCTCGGCCACCGCGAACGCCGGATTGAGGATCCTCGACGGCGGCGCAGACAGCAGACGGGCCCGGGGCTGGGTCAGCAGCATGTGGACATCGAAGACCTCGCGGGTCGCCATGCCGCGCGGTGCGACCTTCACACCGTTCTTCGCCAGGGCGACGGCCCCGGCGAAGAGTTCGGCGACGCTGTCGCCGGTCAACTGGGTCATCGGGCACGGACTCCTTCTCCCTGCGCCTGCGTGCGATCAGCGCCGGGGGCATCGTGGTGGACGGGGGCAGGGCGCGCGACGGTGTCGGCGCGGCCGAGGATGAGGTGTGCGATGTCGGCAGCGCTGTTGCCGCGCCACCGGCACACCGCATCCGGCACCGTCAAGTCGGTGGACTGGCCGGGCCGGGCCAGGGCGGAGAGAACGTCGGCGACCTCCTCGGCACTGGTGCAGCGCGAGGCGAGGCCGTGGTCGGCCAGACCGAGGGTGCGCTCGCCGGCCGCGCCGATTTCGAGGACCGTCACGTTCAGGAGGGCCGCCTCGATACCGCAGGTCGAGTACGCGCTGGCCAGAGCATCGGCACCGGCAAAGCACCCCCGTGCACCGACTTGCAGGTCGGCCACGGCCACGAGCGGTCCATCGTTCTGCCGGGTCAGGGCGGAGAACGCGTCGGCGCTCTGCGCGGGGTGGGGGGCGATGACGAGTCCCCAGTCGCCGTCGGCTCTACGGAGTCCGTCCATGAGCACGTTGGCCTGGGCGCGGAGTCGGTCAGGACCGAAGGGCTGACAGGCCCAGACCGCGATCCGCTCGGGCTGTCTCCCTGCGGTGGAGGCCATCAGCCGTGCCAGATAGCGCCGTTGGGCCTCGGGGTCGAGATGAGCCAGGCCGTCGAAGCGAGGCTGGCCCAGGACGTGGACCTCGGCGTCGGGATGCCGCGCCCAGGCGTTCGCGAGGGCGACGTCGCGTTCTCCCATGACGACGATGTGACGGCTGTGCAGCGCGGGCCAGGCAACGGCCTCTGCCGTCCACGCACCGTGCTGAACGTGCACCGTGCTGATGCCGTGGCGCTCAGCCGCGTGCACGGCGAGCGCTCCCAGCGGGCTGGTGTCGTTGCTGACCAGCAGAGTGTGCGGCCGGGCCGAGGCAAGGACATCGTCCAACCAGGCTTCCGCTTCCACGACGGAGCGCCACGACGGCTGGGTGCAACCCCCGCTTGTCTCCATCAGCACCGACAAGAGCTGGAGCAGCCGGTCCAGCAGGACCGTGTGCTCCTTCACCCGCACGCCGCCGCCGTCCGTCGTCCGAAGCGCTTCCACGGCACTGCTCAGCCCGAAGAGTCCAGCCGGCGGCGAGCACAGCCCCACGTCCTCGGAATCTGGAGCCGGACTCCGCTCCGCCGCATCGGTGGCGAGGTCGATCAGAAGGGTCCTTCGCCCGTCACGTGCGAGCACGTCGAGCACGGGGAGCAGAGTGGCCGCGTGACGAGAGGACCATGACAGCGCCACCACGTCACTGCTCAAGTCCCCTAAGACAGCCGAGGCACCAGCAGCCACCTGAGGAGCGGGAAGGGTGCGCAATGGCGCGGAGCGCAGCGGGTTGTGCGGGGCTGCCGCGCCCAGCACGAAGGCCACACCGGACCAGCTGACGGTGTAGGACCGGTACTCTCGCGAACTGCTCGACCGCACCCCGACGAGCCCCTCGTACGGCGCGAGTGCCATCGGTCCCGGGGCCGTCGCGAACGGTTCCCAGGCGCTGAGCGCTAAGAGCTTGCGTACCAGCTGCGCGACCAGGCGCCGGGCCGGCACATGCTGCACATGGAGCCAACCCGCACCGCCCTGTGTCGTCACGAGGTGCGCGCCGTGCGTCTCAAGGGCACCCATGATCCGGTCGACGTGTTCGTCCACCTCGCCCGAATTCAGTGGCAGAGCCTCCAGGTCCCGAGTGGTGATCTGCTCCGTCCGCATGTGGGCGAGAGAGCCCTCTCCTACCAAAGCCCACAACGACTGGCCCGTGGCACCGGTCTGCACGAGGCCGAGTGCGCTGTGCCCAACTGCCCTCACACCAGGCCCCCTTCGATAAACGGGGCCGGAGAGGCGGTGACGTCGAGCAGGTGTAACAGTTCCCTGGGAGATTCAGCGACCACGGTGGAGGGACCAATCGGAGCCCCGTACCCCCAACCCGCATGGATATAGGGGACGCCGGCTCGGTGGGCGGTCTCCTGGTCGACCGCCATGTCGCCGACGTATGTCGCCTTGGCCGGATCGGTGCCGAGCTCGATCAAGGCGAGCAGGATCGGGTCCGGCGCCGGCTTACCGCGCCCCGGCCCGTCGGGCCCGCGAACCACGGCGAACGGGCAGCCCAGCTCCGAGAGAAGAGGCGTTGCCCGGAGCAGCGGCTTGGACGTGACGACCCCGAGCGACCAGCCGGCAGCAGCGACGGCGAGCAGCACGTCCGTGATGCCATCGAACACTCGGGCCAGGTGGGCCACGGCAGTTGACGTTTCCGTGTATGTCCGGTGAATCGCCTCGGCGTTGGCCAGGCCGAGACGTTCCATGATGACGTCGAAGGGGCGGCCGAGATGCTCCTGGTACGCCGTGAATGGCACGTCGAGACCATGGGTCGCCTGCACCGCGTGCCACGCGCTCTCCATCACGGGAAGTGTGTCGACGAGGACCCCGTCCAAGTCGAGGAGCAGGCTGCGCGGTGCCTCGGAGTCGGCGTCGGACTTGCTCTCCGTCGCGGTGGACGGAGTAGGGAGAGGTAGCTGAGGGGGCATGACGGAGGGCTCCAATGAGGACGAGGGGATGACGAGGTTCAGGAGGCGGGAGTCGGCTCGGGGCGCCTGATGAAGGCGAGCACCCGCTTGCCGGTCCCGTCCTCGGTGGGACACGTGGTCCAGCTGTCGGCGGTCGCCGACACGAGGTGGAGGCCGCGCCCGCTGATCGAGTCTTCATCGGCAGCGTGCTCCACCGGGGCGTGAGGCGAGTTGTCCTGCACCTCGATCGTCACCACATCCGCCTGGACCACGAGCGTCAGCGTGATCTCCTCGTGGCCCTCGCCCTGTCCTGTGGACCGGTCTCTCGCGGGAGCCTCGCAGGCCCGGCCATAGCGCTCGGCGTTGGTGGTGAGTTCACTGACGATGAGCACGGCATCGTCCAAGAGGTCGGCCAGCCCCCAGGCACTGAGGGCATCCCGGGTGAAGGAACGGGCCATCCGAGGGGCACTGTCGTTTGCGGCCAGCGTCAGACTCTTCTGGTGCTCGGGGATGTCGACCCAGCCGTCTTTGGCCTGAGATTGATTCATGCCCGGCTCCTGACGGCGCGTCCCTGGGGGGAACGGTGGCTCCCAGCCCTCTTTCGCCCCTGAGACCGCGGTAGCGGTTGTCGAGGCCCCGGGATAGGTTCTGGCGTCGGCACCAGACGTGTGGCTGGTCTTCACCGGATTTCCTCCCGGGCAAAGGCAGATGGTGGTTTCGTTGACCTTGAGCGAACCGTGAATGACGACGGGTTGGTATCCCCGACCAGTCCTCGATGCCGTCAAACCCGTCAAAGATTGTTCTCTTGTGAACGGGGACGCAGGATGGCACCCAGGAACGAACAACTGGCCGCTGTGATCGCGGAGACTGGCTGGTCGCAGCCCAAGGTGGCCGCAGCGGTGGTCAGGGTTGCGGCGGAGGTTGGCGCGGACGAACTGTTCAGCACGAGCCGTTCGCACATCGCGATGTGGATCTCTGGAACCCGCCCCACTGGCAGGGCGCCCCGTATCTTGTGTGAGACGTTGTCCCGGCGGCTGCAACGCCCGGTCACACTGGCGGAGATTGGACTCCCGGGATCGACTCCCGAGGCCGCCCCGGCATCCGAATGGCGCGTCGATACGCTGACAGCGCTGGTGGATCTGGGGAGGAGCGACGTGGACTTGGAACGCCGCCAACTGCTGGCTGGGGCCGCCTACTCGGTAGGCGGCCTGGTGCTGCCCGGGCAGCAGTGGTGGGACGACGCCCCACAGCGAGCCAGGTCCCGTCCAGCGGCAACAAGCCGTCGGATCGGCGCTAGCGAGGTCACCGCCGTCCGCGAGATGACCGAGTTCTTCTCCAAGCGAGACCAGCGGCACGGCGGGATGGACGGCCGCACAGCTCTGCGGCAGTACATCCTCGACGACGTCGCCGGGTACGTGGGTGGGGTCTTCGCGAGCGAAGAGACACGCCGAGACCTTCTCGCTGCCGCCTCTGAAGCCGTGTATGTGGCCGCTTGGATGAGCTTCGACGCCTCTCAACACGAGGCAGCGCGCCGCTACTTCACCCTTGCCCTGAAGCTCGCTGCCGAATCCGACGAAGCCCCGCTGGCGGGTCACATTCTGCGCGCCATGGCCCATCAGGCAACCGACTTGGGCCATCCCAGGGCGGGAGTGAGACTCGCGGCGGCTTCTGTGGACCAAAAGCGGTACACCCTGGCCAAGCCCCGAGAGCGCGCGCTGCTCGGCGTCGTGCAGGCACGCAGTCTCGCGACGGACGGACAGAAGCGCGAGGCGATCGCGGCACTTCTCCGGGCCGAGGACGACCTCGCTGCGGCACAGCCCGGCGACGAAGATCCCCACCGGGTGTGGTTCTTCCAACAAGCGTCGCTGGCTCATGAGACGGCACGCACCCTGTGGACCCTCGGCGACCTCGAAGGAGCGCTCCGCGAGTTCAACAACAGCGTGCTCACAAGAAAGGCCGACACATTCAGCCGGACCCACGCTGTGACACTGGGCTACATGGGCACCGTCCAGGCCAAGCAGGGCAACGTCGAGGCAGCCTGCCACACGTGGGCCCAAGCCCTGGACGCCATGGAAGGCGTCCAGTCGGGACGAGCACGGGAAGCCGTCGTGAACATGCGCCGAGTGCTGTCTCCTTTCCGGAACCGCGGAATCCACGCAGCAGCGGAGATCGACGAGCGAGCCAAGGCCGTACTCGAACGAGTAGCCTGACGGCGCCGTGATGGCGAGGACGAGCACGGTACAGCCGTGCCTCCCGCTCTGCTCTAAACCGAGAAGGGGAAAGCCGTGTCCGCACAGTCCATTGAAGTGCCTGTCGTCGCCACAGTGGTTGGAGGCCATACCGGGCGGCTCGACGACTTCAAGGGCGGCGTGGAATCGATTATTCGATTGCGGCCGGACTACCCGGTGGAGACCCTGCAGGGCATCGAGGAGTTCTCGCACCTCCAGGTCACCTGGTCCTTCAACTTTGGGTCCCCTGATGACGTAGCCCTGCACGCCCGTAGCCCACGGGACAATCCGGCGTGGCCGGCGACCGGCACGTTCGTACACCACAACCACCGGCGGCCAGCTCGGCTGGCGACCTCGTTTCCTCGACTTCTCCGCGTTGACGGGCGCGATCTGCACGTGACCGATCTCGACGCAGATGAGGGTACGGAGGTGGTGGATCTGGTGGCGGTGTTCGAGGAGATGCTTCCTCGCGGCCCCATTACTCAGCCCTCTTGGCCGAGCGAGATGCTGACGGACTACTGGCGAAACGCCACCGAACGCTGAAACGGCGGAATTGGTCGTCACCGCGCCCCCTTGGAGAGTGTGGAGCCGATCAACGGCTCCGACGCTCGGTAGCGTCGGCGACCTGCTCTCCGGCGGTACGCAAAGAGCCAGCCGCGGCCTGACGGCTTGGCTGCGTTGCAGGGATACCTATTCCTGGTCCAGCTTCTGCCCGCCAGGTTGGTCCTACCCGCGAGCAGGAGCGGTGCCACCCTGCGGAACATCGTCATGGGCTCATCGCATCGTGTGCCCCGGCCTCGGACCAGGGGAATTCGGAGGGGGAAAAATCTGTCAAGGGGGGAAACTGGAGGGGGAATTGAGGCCATGATTGGATTCCGCCCACCAACAGAGGTCAGACTCATGCCAGATCCGTTCGCCGACTTGCTCCTCCAACTTCGGCAAGATGCGGGCAGAACGCAGGAGGAGCAGGCAGAGGCGATTAACGTGGTCTCCGGCCGGGAGACCATGACCCGCCGAGAGATCAGTCGTTATGAGAACTTTGAGACCATTCCCACCAATCACACGATCGGCCATATTGCGGTGGCCTGTGGTGTCCCTTGTGGGGAGCTACAGCAGTTGGCGAAGGAAGCCCGCGCTCGGAAGGGAAGGGGGCGTGCCAATGCAGGGGAGGATCAGGACGTCGTGAAGCGCCGCACTTTGCTGGGTGGCGCTGCGATCGGCGTGAGCGCAGCTGCCGAGCCCTGGGGGCGCCTCGCATTCGCTCTCCGCAAGGGGGCCAAGATCGATAGGGTCGCTGCCATCGCGCTCGTCGACCGGGCCGCTGATCTGCACGTTCAGGAACTCAGCCTCAGCGCCCGGCGGCTACAGAACACGGTTGAGTCGCATCTTGACGCGATCACCGCGGCCTTACCTCATGCCGGCGAGCATGAACGCGCGCTCACCATCGCGGCCGGGGAGACCGCCGCCCTGGCCGGATGGGTGGCCTGGGACCTGGGGGAGTGTGACAAAGCCGACGCCTACTACAAGGTCACGTCGCAGTGTGCGTCGACCGCTGGGCACCCTCCACTCCGAGCTCTGGCCTTGACCTACGCCAGCTACGGCACCTCGACGCCGAGGGCGAAGGCTGAACTCCTCTCCCAAGCGGCCAGGGACGTACGAGGCCATGGCAACGCAACGGCTGCCGCCTGGGTCCTGGGCAGGCATGCCGAGGAAGCTGCGGCGGCCGACGATGAGGTGGGTGCACTCCGGGCGTTGGAGCGAGCGCGGTTCGTCTACGACTTCGCGGATCACACCAGCGAGCAGGCATGGGTTCGGTTTGTGACCCCATACCGCATGGACTCGTTGGCGCTCTCCGTATACGGCCAGCTGAGGCGTCCCGAACTCACGTCCACAGCTGATACCGCACTCGACCGCCTCGGAGGGGAACTTTCGGACGGGGGCGTCGTGGTTCTCGGCGATCTTGCTTCGGCGCTCCTGCGCGGGGGCGACGTCGACCAAGGCGTCTACGTGTCACATCAGTTCGTCGTGGCGGCTCAGGCTAAGCCCAACACGATGGGCAAGGAGCGCGCATCAGCCATCGCTGCTTCCCTTCCGGCAGGAGAGCAAGAACTAGCCCTTCACCTCGCGCAATTCGCAGCATGAGCGCCCCGTCGTGGAGGACGCGGGCGATCGCGGGCAACGAATGACGTCGTACGGCGGGCTCAGCAATTCTCAGACCGATTTCGTTTCCTCGGCAACCCAGGAGAGGTACGCCTCCGACCCCCCGGTCACGGGCAGTGTGATCCACTGGGGAACGTCGTACGGGTGGTTCTCGTGTAGCCAGGCTTCCAGTGCTGGGAGGCGGTCTGTCGTGGTCATGTACGAGATCCGCCACTCCTGCGCTGCCGCGATCTTGCCCTCCCACCAGTAGTACGCGGCGACCGGCGCATCGATGTGAACGCCGGCTGCCAACTTGCTCTCAACCGCACCTCGGGCCAGCGCCTTCGCCAGCTCCTCGTCGTCGCTGGTCGTCTGCGCGATCACGATGTCGGTCATGCCACTGCCTCTCAAGCCGGGAGTAACCCGACTCTATCCAGCGGCGTCCCGTGGGCACGCAGGTGCCAGGCTATGCCGCAATCAGAATGGGTACGGCCCTGATCGAGCCTCACGGGTGAGACGAGGATGTGTCGTGTTGCCCCGGCTTCAACGTCGAATGTGAGATGAGGCAGCATACCCGGGCCAAAGGGCCGTAACTATCTACACCTCATCGTCGTGAGCTAGGGATTCGCCCACGGCAGACAAGAAAGCGCGCCGAAAAACTGGATAGTTGCGTCAGGACTATGTCAACGTACAACGTCCCGCAAAAACCAGGTCAACCGGTGCTGCCGTTCGAGTGCGATGAGGATTCCGAAACACCTCGGAATTACGCGTCGCGTGGATCGGTCCTCTGGCGTGGCTGCTACTTCGGAGGTCTGTCTGTCTGATTCCGCTATCCGATCTGCCCGCTTCACTTCACCCGTGCTCTTTGCCATCGGAGGACTGAACGCTTGGGTCGGCCAGGCGGCAGGTAACTACCTTGCGGTCTCCACCGGGCTCTGTGTCTGCGTCTGTGCGGCTGGCCTTTTCGGCGAAGACCTCTTGCAACGAGGGTACCGGGGCGATCGTGTCGTCCTCGCGTACGTGGCACAGCACCCAGGGGTCGTGTCCCGTGTCGTGGTGTAGGGGATCAAGCGTTGCGCGTTCCGGTACGAGGTCCCTGACGATCTTTGGAGGGGCGGCAGTCCACGAGGCGCCCTGTTGAGGCGAGTTGAGTACCTGGTCTGGCCGATCCACCGTCCCCGACCTGTGGATTCCGACGCCTTGATTCGGCTACACCACCCGGCGGGACGCCATCCACCCAGGCGCCACAACTCGGCAAGTGGCACAGGCCCTCGGTGTTGCCGAGCGCCGCGTCACGGTGAATCTCGACCGGCTTGCGGGCGACGGCCTTCTAGTGGTCGCCGCGGACAACGAGCCCGGGGCCTTGCGCTCGTACCTTCTTCCCCCTCCCGCCGATGGCGAGCCCAAGCAGACGTCGGGTACGTGACGCGGCGCGCAACATAGCCGACGATCGCCGGTTGGCCAAACCGGCGCTTCTTCGGACCATTGAATGACCAGGGGACGCCGAGGCGTCCCGATGTCTCGCGTGAGGAGTCAAGTGGCTTGTCGCAGCTCGCAATAGACGAATCGTCCTTGCTCTCTGCGGACCACGTCCGCTCCCTTCTGGAATGGATCCAGGAGGAATCTCCGGGAGCGGTCTTCTCCTTCCTCGCCTCCATGGCGGGCACCGCGCTGTCGCCGGGCGAGGCGGCCTCGGTTCGGGTGCATGATGTGACGCTTCCGGACGGGGAGTTCGGGGAGGTGCTGGTCCGCGCCGGCGAGGGCCGGAAGGTTCCTGTCTCCCCGGACCTCGTGGGCGTGCTGAGGCGGTGGATCGACAGGGCGGACTTGAAGACTGGCGATCTGTTGTTCCCCGGTGAGCGGGGTGGGCCGTTGTCGTCCTCCGAGTACCGGAGGGTGTGGAGGCAGGCTCGTCAGGCGGTGTTGAGTCCGGACGAGGTGCAAGCGGGCTTGGGGGAGCAGGTCTCCTGTCTGCGTGATTCCTGTCTGGACCGCTGGCTCAAGGCGGGCGTTCCGGCGTGGGGCGTCGCTGAGTGGGCTGGTGTGAGCGCGAGTTGGGTTGCGCTGCGTTACCCGCATCGCTTCAGACTGGAAGACGTCGAGATCGACTGGGACCATCTGGAAGAGATCATGGGCCTTCGGGACACCTCCGAACGGTAATTCCCGTCCCGCGCTCCGGCCGACGCGCCGAGCGCGGGGCCACCCGCCGTGCGCATCCCGAACTTCGGCGGTCCACGCCTCGCTGCCGCCATCACATGACGATGTCCTTCGGCGATGAGGTCTCACTGTCCCGACGGGGCTGGTTGACCTTCGTCCCGGACCACCCGACAGCCGGCTGAATCGATGCGTCGGCCTGGCCTATCCCACTCTGTTCCCGAGGACTCGCGCATGCCTGCCCGTTTGCTGTCCATCCCCGCTGTCGCCGCCGCCCTGGACGTCGACCGCCGCACCGTCTACCGCTTCATCGCCGCCGGAGACCTCCCCGTCGTCGATCTGCGTACCGGGACGGAACGCTCCCGCGTCCGTGTCCCCGCTACTGGGCTTGAGGAGTTCATCGCCAAAAGGCTGGTTGCTTCCCCGCGCACTCGCCGGTGATTTCTCTCCACCAGTCCGGCCCTCACCCATTCCGAACGAAGGAGTAGTACCGCGTACCTGCGCAAATTGCAGTCCGGCAAGTGGCAGGCGACCGTACGCAACCGGTCAGGAGACCGGTTCAGCGAGTCCTTCCCCCTCAAGACCCAGGCGCGGGCTTGGGGCATCGAGCTGGAGACCCAGTTCGCCCGCGGAGGCATGCGCGACCCGCGCGCCGGCGAAATCACATTCCAGGAGTGGCACGATCGATGGTGGAACGCACGCATCGTCGAGCCTCATACCCTGAGGGGTGACGCGTCCAGCATCAAGAACCACGTCATGCCCTACTGGGCGGACTGGGAGATGCGGGCCATCACCCGTATGGATGTCCAGAGCTGGATCCGCTCCCTGGTCGAGAAGGGGGCGGGGGCCTCCGCGATCAAGCGGGCATACAACCTGACGTCGTCCATCATGCGCGCGGCAGTGGACGACGACGTGATCGCGGTGAGCCCGTGCCGCAGCATCGACCTGCCAGCCATCGCGGTCAAACCGCCGCAGTGGTTCACGCCAGACCAGGCGCAGAGCATCCTCGACGGACTCGCCCCCGCCTGGCGGACGATGTGCTTGCTCGGCTTCTACACCGGACTGCGTTGGGGTGAACTCTCCGGCCTGCACCGCCACCGCATCGACACGCGGCGCTCGCGACTGTTCGTGGTCGAGGTCAACACCAAGAGCGGCATCAAGGAGTATCCCAAGAGCTCCAAGAGCCGTCGGGAAGTCCCTCTCCCGCCCCACGTCCTGGAGGCCCTCGAACGCCACATCCACCGGCTCGACCGCGACGCGGTGGTGTTCACCACCATCACCAAGGGCCGCACCGGGCGCCTGCTCGCCGACAGTAACTGGCGCCGGCAGACGTGGTGGCCTGTCGTCGAGGCCGCCTACCACTTCGGCGACGACGGTGAGTTGCAGCTCGTCCCGCACTATCCGCCGCACTCCATGCGCCACACCTGCGCCTCGTGGCTGGTCCAGAAGGGAGTCTCGCTCTACGAGGTCCAGCACCTCCTCGGCCACGAGAGCTTTCAGACCACCCAGCGCTACGCCCACCTCCAGCCGGACGCCCACAAGGCCGTCCTCGGAGCCTGGGAGCGTATGGAAACCCCGCTCACCATCGCCGCATAAAACCTTCGCCCTGTCCTTCCCGGGCAGGGCGAAGTCGTCTCCGCGCTGGTCCGGGAAGGATCACCCACGAGCGGCGTTCGGGTCGTCGTCGGGACGAGTCCAGCGGCCGTTGGTGTCGGGACACTGGTAGGCGTAGGCATCGATCTTCGCCAGCTCACGCCATACTTCCCGCCCGGCCGGCGGGCCCGGCAGAGTGCACAAGGGGCCTAGGAGCGGGTCGAGTTGTTCCGTATACGCCTCGGCCCACTCCAGACAGTTCGCCTCGTCCGCCGCGACCGGTGCGACGGTTCGACTGCGTCGCAGGGCGTCGGCCGGCTCTGGCGCCCGCTCGGGCTCTCAGTATTGCGCTGGGCCGCACCCTGGACGGGCAGGTGGACGCCGCGCTGCTGGACGGGCCAGGGCGGTCAACCGTGCCTATATGGCCGACTACATTGCCCAGTACGGCGACCTCGCCGCCGAGGCCGGGCAGCTGACCCATCCATCAGCTGTCAACGGCCCTTGGCGACGTAGAAATTGAACATACGCGACGCCATTTGACGCCACTGTATCGATCTGGGCGCACGGAAACACGCAGACTCAGTACGGCGGAACCATACGACTCTAAGCTGCGTGGTGGAGCCTGTGGGCCGACGACATCTACTTCCGGGGGACCGACATGCGAATCGTCGGGGTGCATGGAGTTGGCAACTATAGACCGAACCAGACACCCGAAGAGGTACGACGGGATTTAGGCAGCGTGTGGCATCGCCACTTGCTGCGCGGAGCGGCGGCCGATCTCGTCAGACAGAGTGAGGTCTCGGTCACGTATTACGCGCACCACCTGGCGCCCCGCGGTATCCAGGGAGTTGACGACTCCGTTGACCGTCTTCCTGCCGAGGTGAGGGAGCTCGTCGAAGTGTGGTTGGAAACCTTGGTCGGGGAGGCGAACGGGTCGCAGGGGTGGGCTACGCGGCCACTGCGACAAACGTTGGGTTGGCTGGCGCAGTCCCGGCGCCTGGGGAAGCCCGCGGTGGAGAAGTTCGTCTGCACCTTCTTCCGCGAGGTCGCGACCTACCTCGCAGCGGACGGATCTGTGCATCCTGCGCGTCGTGCAGCCCAAGAGGAAGTGGCCGACGAGATACGCCGGAAGGTGCCCCAGGTGGTGATCGCACACTCTCTCGGCTCGGTTGTCGCCTACGAGGCGCTATGGGCACATCCGGACATTCATGTCGACCTCTTCCTGACGGTTGGATCGCCATTGGCTTTGCCACATGCGGTTCTGCACCGTCTGGAACCGGCGGCAATCGGTGCGGGCCGGGGCGCGCGCCCGCCAGGAGTACGCAAGTGGGTGAACATCGCCGATCCCGGGGATCTCGTGGCCATTCCCCGTGGCGCCATCCCGCGCCACTTCGCGCAGGTCGAACCAGAGGACGCGGAGAAAGCCATCCACGCGTTCGACTTTCACAAGGCGGCAAATTACCTGGCTTGCGCTGCGACGGCGCGGGCGTTGTCCGATCTGGGGCCCGGGAGGAACTGACGAAGTGCCGAGCGATCCTTCAACGGAGGTCGACCCTGACGACGCGCTGGGCGGACCGCATGCGCTGGTCATCGCGGTGGGCGATTTTCGCACCAAACGTTCACGCGGGGACGAAGCCGCCGACGAGGAGGCTTCCGATGGAGTTCTGCCAGCTCTGCCCTTCGCACGCCCCCAAGGTCAGGAGATCGCTGACGTGCTGCGCGCACTCGGCCACCGCCTCAGGGGAGACGGGCTGCAACTCGACATCCGCGTCGCAGACATGCAACGGTCCCTGTACGAGCTTGCCGACGCACATGCAGGAACCGTGGTCATCCACATCATCAGCCACGGAATCCTCGGGAGAACGAGCCGCTCGCTGTATGTGGCGGCAGCGGACACTGATCCCACCAGACCCACGACCGCTCTGGACATCGAGCACGTACTTCGCCTGATAGAGGACAGTGAGACGGGACCACACGTCCTGATATTGCTGGACGTCTGTCACGCCGGAGCGGCGACCCGGCACTGGGTCGCATGGGCCGACGAGGTGAACAGCAGCGAGCGCCGCGCCTGGGTCATCGGTGGTGCAGCAATTAACGAATGGGCCTACTACGGGCGTTTCAGCACCGCAACGGCGAAAGTGCTACGTCGGCTCCACCAAGAACGCCTACCGGTCCATCCGTCGGACGAGTTTGTTCCCCTCCCCGTGTTGGTTCAGGAGATCGAGCGGGAACTGGCCGCGCTGGACCCGGAGACGATGCCTGGGCCACCGCAGCCTGCCCAGCAGGTTTCGGCAACGTTGAGTCACATCACTGGGTCACCACAGACGGAGTTTTTCCGAAATCCGCGCTACGAAGAAGATGAGGCGCGCCGTCGCGCTGCCCTATTGGACATCGGCGTGCGGGATTTCGTAGCAAGCTTCGACAGTGTCCTCGATCCGGGCCACTACATCGGGCGTGCGCTGGCCCACCCCGGGGCACCGCTCACATCAGCCCCGTCTCTCTTCTCCGGCCGCCGACAACAGTTGCAGGACCTGGCGGACTGGCTGTGCGGTCAAGGTCCCCGCACCGATGGACTGCGCATGGTCATCGGTAGCCCCGGCGCCGGAAAGTCCACCTTGCTCGGGGTGATGGTGTGCCTGCTTCACCCGGAGATCCGGACAAGGATCCGGCCGGTCGCACTCGACGACACCCTTGACACTCCCGCGTCATGCGGTGATCGTTTTGCAGCCGTGCACGCACGAGGCCAGTCAGTCGCCCAAGTCGTTCAGTCGATCCACAAGCAGCTGGGACTCACGTCACGTACCGGATCCGCCAGCGTGGAGGGAGTCCTGGAGGCCATCCGGGACAGATTCACGGCGCAAGAACCCGCCATCGTCATCGTCGACGCACTCGACGAGGCCGCCCACCCACCCGAGCTGTTGACCTTCCTCCTCCTGCCCCTCGGCCAGCTCACGGCCTCCGCAACCAAGGCCGACGCGACAGCGGGCGAGACGAGCACGGCAAAGGTGTGCCGACTTATTGTCGGCACCCGCCCGCTTGAGGACTTCGAACCACTCTTCGAGACGGCACGCCGACACGACGGGGTGCTGGACCTGGACGCTGTGCCGGAGAGCGAACTCCGAGCGGACGTGGCCGAGTATGTCGGCAAGCTCTTGCAGGAGGCCCGGCCGACCCGCCCAAGCCCGGAGTTGGCACGGGCGGTGGCCGACGCGGTGGTGGAACGGGTCAGACGAGACGAGGCCGGCCCGTTCCTGGTGGCCGCGCTGTACATGGCGTATGTCACCACGGCATCACCGCATCTCCTCGACGATCCTGACGGCATGGTCGCCGAAGTCCCGACTTCCTTGGGCGCGGTGCTGGAAATGCACCTCGCCCAACTGCCCTCAGATACGTGGCTTCGGCCTGTGCTCGCCGCCGTGGCTGCTGCCAAGGACACCGGAACACCAGCACGGCTGGTCGGTCAGATCGCCGCCAGCATCCTCACCCAGTGGCCCGGACGACCCGACACTCTCGGCCCCGTGCCGGTGCCACCCGAGCCCTGGCGTGTCGAGGAGATTCTCGACACGATGCGGTTCTATCTGCGTCGCTCGCCCGGACCGGATTCCCGAACGCACTACCGGCTCTTCCACCAAGGACTCGCCGATTACCTGCGGGCTCACGCTCAGGAACCGGGAAGGAGCGCCGATGACTGACTGGTTCGAGCAGGCTGTGCTGGCCGGGATACTCGACGCCTTACGGCCTACTCCCGGTGCAGCACCGCGCTGGGACCTGGCTGAGGCATACGCACTACGGCATGCCATCTCCCACGCGGTCGATGCGGGCCGTGTCGACGACCTGCTGACTGACCCCGAGTTTCTGGTCCACGCCGACCCCGAGACCCTGCTGCCGGAGCTGGCCCGGGCCGGTGTACCGGCCGCGCGACTGGCCGCCGCGGTCTACCGTAGTTCCGTCGGCGTCCATCCGACCACAGACGTGAACCAGCGGCGCCAACTCCTCAGCATCGACGCCTTACGCCACCGAGCCGAAGCCCTCGCGGGTGACCTCGTGCAGCGGAGCGACGCGGTGCGTCAGCCCTGGACCCCGCACTGGACAACCGATGCGCAGGCAACACCCGCCCTGCTCGCCAAGATCCCGCTACCCGGCTGGTGCAACGCCGTCGCACTTGCCGACCTTGGCGGACGCCTCGTCATCCTGGCAGCGACAGGCAACGTGCTCACCCTCTGGGACGCTCGAAGCGCTCAACACATCGGCCTGCCGATGGAGGGCCACCGCGACACCGTACGAGCCGTCGCTACAGCGTGCCTCGCGGGCAGAACGTATGCCGCTTCAGGCTCGGACGACCACACGATCCGACTGTGGGATCTCGTGACAAGCCAGCACGTCAGGGAACTCGACGCGCATACGGCAGCAGTCACCGCGCTGAGCGTGCTCCCAAGCGATCGTCCCCTGCTCGTCAGCGGAGACGACAACGGAACACTACTGGTCTGGGACCTCGCTGACGGACGGGACCCGCATCCGCTGGAGGGCCATCAGCGGGGCATCACATCCGTGGCATGTGGCCGCATGGCAGGCCGTCCCGTTGCGGCTACTGCCAGCAGGGACAACACCGCCGCAGTCTGGGACCTGGAATCCGGCCACCAACTGCTGCGACTCGAACACGAGGACTGGGTCACCGCAACAGCCGTGGCGAGTACTGGCGAAGGCGACCTGGTGGTGACGGGCGCCACCGACGCAAGAATCCGGGTGTGGGACGGCTCTGGTGGAGAACTCCTGCACACCCTGGAGGGGCAAGGACTCGTCAATGGCATTGACGTCACCATGGTGGAGGGCCGACTTCACATTCTCAGCGCGTCCCACGATTCCTCGATGCGCGTCTGGGATCTCGCCGAGGGCCGTAGCTCGGTCCTGGCCGGCCACACCATGCCCGTGACGACCGTCGCCACAGGAATGCTTGACGGCCGGCCCGTCGCAGTCTCCGGATCCGCCGACAACACGGCCCGCCTGTGGGACCTCACCGCAGGCTCCGCAGCAGACCAGGAACGTAACCACACCCAGGACGTCAGAGCGGTCACAATCGCCGTGTGCGACGGTGAACCCGTTGTCGCGAGCACAGGCGCCGACGGTTCCATCCGGATATGGAACCTTGACGCTGGCACGCCCCGCGCGGTTCTGCGGCCGACCCACACCGTATCGACCAGTACCGGCGAGGGGGAGATGGACGCACTGACCACGGTAGCCACCGGTGTGGTCGCAGTGGCTGGGACAGACGAAGTCATCAGGCTGGTGAACATCGACTCCGGCCGGACCCTGGGCACCCTGGACGGCCACGACGGCCCAGTCAGCGCGCTGGCAGCAGTCGACAGCCTCAGCGGACGCCAGCTGATCAGTGGAGGGGACGACACTTACGTCCGGGTCTGGGACGTAGAACACCAGACTGTCAGGCACGTCCTGTCCGGACACGGTGACTGGGTGACCTCGCTCGCAGTCTCGGTCGACGGACAGCAGGCCCTTGCGCTGAGCGGTAGCAACGATGGGTCCCTGTTGCTGTGGGATGTCGAGCAAGGGGTCCAGCTCGGACGCGCGCTGCGGGACGACATGAACATGGTCACCGCCGTCGGCCTTACGGACATCGAGGGGCAACTGCATGCGGTTGCAGGAGCCGACGACGGACAGGTCAGCATCTGGAACCTTTATACCGGCGAGGTGGTGCGTCGACTCAGAGGTCTGCACGAGGGGGTGAAGTGTGTGACTGTGACAGCGCTCGACGGACAGACCGTAGCCATAGCCGGCGGTGACGACGCCGCGCTCGCTGTCTGGCACCTTGCCTCCGGTCGCCTGCTGGCACGGATCGCTCTGCCGGACAGGGTTAATGCGCTGACCGCCACTGCCGACGGCCGCCTCGTAGCTGGGTTCGGATGGGAGGTCGCCGTGCTCAAATCGGCGGACCTGGAGTCCAGCGATTCACGGTCAGCCGCCGGTTTGGAGGCCCCACCGTCAACTTAGTGGTCTGCTCCGGAAGTCCTTCGGGGGTTGATCATGGTGCCGGGGCGGCGGAGGATTTTTCCTGCGCCCAGAAACTGACCGCGCGAGCCCGCACGGCTTGGCCCCAGCTGGCCGCCGTGCACGTCCGCCACTGCGGCCAGTTCGCCTACGTGGACGGCGAACTGGCCGCTGGCGAAAGCATCAAGCTCATGCGCCTGCACTAGGGCGGCTCCGTTACCACCTGGGGCTTCGCCCTCTACCTCGCCACCCCGGGCGTCTGACCAACGCCACACAGCACCCGGCTCCGGAGTCAACCCTCGAAGGACCTCGAAGGACCTCGAAGGACTTCCGAAGCAGACCGGTTAATTTTCCAGGCGGACAGGCATCAGCATCGAAAAGGTGCCCTCGCCGTCGGTCCGGCGGATCGCCAGGGGCGCCGTAGGGGCGCCGAACTCCAGAATCAGTTGGTCCCGGGCTCCGGCGGCGAGGGCATGCAGCAGGAACTCGCGATTGACGGCGATGTTGCCCTGGCTGTCGTCACCGTCTTCACAGACGCAGACCGTGCCGTCGCCCGTCACCTTGAGCACGCTGAGGTCACAGGACGCGCTGTCCTGCTCGCGCACCTCGCTGACGCGGACGGAGCCGGTTTCCACCGCCGCCCGGAAAGCCGGGACATCGACGAGGGCACGGTGCCCTGCCGGCAGGCGGACGAGGCGACGGTAATCAGGAAAGTCGTGATGGAGACGCTGCCCAGCGGCCTGACGGTCCCCTGCCTCCAGGGCCACGCGGTCACCGTCCACAGTGAGCTGGACGGATGCGTCGTCACTCAGCAGCGCTCGCATCGCGTCGGCGAGTGGGGATGGCACGATGACCTGCACACGGGGCCCGCCATGCCCGGTGGTACCGGCTTGTGCGACTGCCATCCGGTACCGGTCGGTGGCCACGACATGGAGCGTCTCCCCCTCGATGTCGAACAGGACACCGCCGAGCATCGGCAGCTCCGGGTCGGTACTGGCGGCGAAGCGGACCGCGTCCAACGCCGCGGCCAACTCAGGCGCGGAGACAGCCAACCGGACGGTGGCGGTGCGGAGCAAAGCCATGGGATTCTCCCTGCGTTCGAGTAGCGCTCGGACCGTGGAGAACTCGATGCGGGCATCGGACAGCCCCAGTTCAAGACGACACAGGTGCGCTTGAAGCAGCTTCCGCACCAGGTCGGTGTTCTCACTGGACCAGCCGGCCAGCACCAGCCGAATGTCCGCCAATGCCATACCGGCCCGGCGCAGCCGGGCCAGCAACCGGGCCTCTTCAAGCTGCTCGGGGCGGTACCAGCGGTAGCCGCTCACCGGATCCACCCAGGCCGGGACCAGCACGCCGGCACCGTCGTAGAACCGCAGGGCGCTCACGCTCAGTCCACTGTCCCGAGCCATCTCACCAATACTGCGCATCTCGCTCTCCACACCCGGAACTCTGAGCCCTCCACCAAGTCGAGGGTCAACCGCCGGCCAGCCGACTCGAATATGAACAGCATCCGGGTACAGAGGCGAGACCGGCCGATGGAGGTCGAGGAGGAAGAACGACCCGTGCCGAAACGCGGGCAGGCCGACAGCAGTGCGCCTCAGATATCAACGGCCATGGGGACGCGGTTCTCCCGGTCCGTGGCCATCAGGGAGCTGCGCCAGCGGCCTCTACGTCGCCACCCCAGCCATCTGACGAACGTCAGCCACGGCACCGGCTCCGGAGTCAACCCCCGAAGGACTTCCGGAGCCGACCACTTAGGCGGCGCTCACAACGTGGAGAAGAGCAAGTCGGCGTTCAGCCGCCCCCATCGGCACCGAGATCGTTTTGCCGCTGAACCCGTGCCTGGCAACTAGGACGACGGCTCTGACGGCCACCCGCCACAGCCGCCTTCCGATGATGTGGCCGTCCATTACTGCCGTCGACTCGACGTTGGCTCCGTGGCAGCGGCCAATGTCGGCGTATACCTGAACACGGCCCTGTCAACATTCCCGGGAAGCTGGGGCGTGCGCCCGAGCACTGGTGACGCTCCGTCACGGGTGGAGGGGTCGGAGCAGGGCCGCGAGGATGACGCGGTGGCGGAGCAGCGTGGCTTTCGCGCGTCCGGCCCTGAGCCGTGTTGGCAGTTTCAGATCGGTGATGCGGCCCTCGTTGACACCGGAGCTGAACGAGGTGGTGATGCCCTGCACGACCGCCACCTGGTCGCGCGGAGGGCTGCCCGAAGTGCGGGGATGGATTGTCGGTAGTGACGCTCGTTTGACGCTCTGGGCTTCCGCGCGCGGGACAGCAAGCGAATAAACCGCCTCTGACCTGGTCTTTTCTGTGGCTCACCCAGGCCGACATCTTTCCGATGACCCACCATGTGGAGTGTGTTGCGATCCTTGAGCCGGTGGCCAAGGTTTCCTGACCTGCGGTTTTGTGCGTGCGCAGTAGGTGCGGTGTGGGCGTTACGGGCGATATCTTGACGCTGAAATGACGCTCGTGACGCTCATTTGACGCTCGTTCTGATGGGGTGTCAGTCCTGTTGTGCCGTCGGCCTGCGGTTCTGGTCATCACCGAAGTGACGTCCGCCCACACCCGCCCGCAGACCTTCTGCGGCGCATTCCACTAGCCGGTAATGGCGTTGTCCGCCCTTTCGGCCCGGACCTGGTGAGGCAATGCCGTGTTGGGCAGCGCTCGGGGCAGTGGCAGGCGGCCGGGAGCGCCGGCCTCGGTGTCGGTGATCAGTGTGCGCAGCGCTTCATGGCATCGCGGCACGGGAAGGGTCGGGTCCAGCGCGGAAAGCGCGCGCTGCGCGCGACGTCGTGCCAGGCCACTGCGGCCCTGATGATGGTCGACGAACGCCTTGGCGTAACGGGCTTCGAGAGCGGCCCACGTGTCGTCGCGGAAGTTTTGCCGGGTCAGTGCCCGGCGTGCGGTGCGGTGCGCGGTGTCCGGGGCGAAGGCTGTCTGGGCGATGGCCTGGGCGGCCAGGCTCACGACCGGTGAGGGACCGCTGCGGGCATGGTCGGGGATGGTGCGGGCGGCTTCCTCGAAGCGCTCGGCGGCTGCCCTGTGATCCCCCTCGCGCAGGGCGATCATTCCTTGGACGTGGGCGATGTGGCCGACGGTGGCATCGTCGCCGGCCATGACGGCCGTCGGCCAGGCCCGGCCCAGCAGGGCACGGGCATTCTGCGGATCGCAGCCTGCGCCGAGCCAGGCAGCGAGCCAGCTGCCGCGCATCCCTGCATCGCTGTCCGGGGGGCAGAGCGGCAGCAGTCGCAGCAGATAGCCGCGCCCTTCCTCGCCGTGGTCGAACACCGCCCACCAGAACCACAGGCTCACGACCGTCTGCAGGGCGGTCTCGGCCTGGTCAGGGCGGCAAAGAGCCTGGCGCAACATGGTCGTCAGTTCGGCCTGCTCCTCCTGGACGAGGCGTACGGCCCGGTCCTGGCAGCCCGAGGCCCACAGATTCTCTGCGACCGCCGCGACCTGACGGCAGTGCGCGGCCCGGCGTTCCAGGGCCACCTCCCACTCGCCGGCCTCCCGCAGCCGTTCGGCACCGAAGTCGCGTGCGGCCCGGGTCATCCGGTAGCGGGGCTGGCGAGGCCCGCCCGGGTCACGCACCGCCTCCAGCACGTTCACGGCCGCAAGCTGGACCAGCAAGGAGGGCACTTGGTGTGGCGTCACGCCTCCGCCGGCGCACAGGAACACGGCCGTCGACTCGTCAAAGTCTCCGGCGAAGGCGCTGGCCCTGCCCCACACGATCCTGGCCTCGCGCTCGAACAGTGCGTAGCTCGCCCCGATGGTGTCTCGCAGTGAGCGGTGCCGCCGCAAAATGGGCCGGTCGCTGGACAGCCAGCACTGGTGACTCTCCAGCAGGTCCGCCAGCTCGCCCACCGGCTGGTGCGCCACCTGCTCGGCGGCCAACTCGATGGCGTGCGGAACGCCTTCCAGCGAGTGGCAGATCGCCTCCACTGCCAGCAGTTCCGCCGCGTCCGCCGGCAGATCTGCCTTGTCGGGGAGCGACACTTCCCTCACGGCTCGCGCTCGCCGGAAGAACAGCTCTACTGCCGGTGCCCGGTCGGGTGAGGTGTCCGGGCTCCTTGTGGCCAGCGGCGGCAGCACCAGTACCTGTTCCTCTCCGAGCCCCAGCACTCGACGTGACGTCACCAGTACCCGCAGCGCCGGCAGGGCCACGAGGAGGCGTTGCACCAGGCCGGTGCATTCCCGGTGGACCGGGTCGACGTCGTCGAGGAACAGCAGGGTGCCTGTGGCCGGAAGATGACGCAGCACCGCGGCGATGTCCGATTCCCGGCGATGCGGCCGTCGGCCGGTCAGGGCCTGGCACACGGCTGTGGTCAGCGCCCCGGGACCTCCGGGTCCGGATTCTTGCCAACGGACGTGGACCACGCGGCGCCACGGCCCGTCCGGCCTCGCCGCCGCCTCAACTGCCAGTCGGCTCTTGCCCATTCCGGGCCGGCCGGTCACCGTCACCAGGTGGTGCCCCGTCAACAACTCCCGGAGGACGGCGGCTTCCCGATCCCGGCCGATCAGACCTTCGTCCGACCCACCGTCATACACAGTCGGCGCCACAGGGTTGCCGACAGACTTCCACACGTTCATGACCTTCCGTACTCATCGGACACCGCAAGCGGTGGCACCGCGGTCCGGGGCGGCAGGCCCCAGTGCAGAACCGTCACTTCTGCGGCGCCACGGCAGTCCCAACGCGTCACCCGCACGAAGGTGGCGACGCCGCTCGCCGGATCACACACTGCGACGACTGATCGAACCCCCGTCCGGGTCGGCAAAGGCCGGGCACGCGATCCGGCGCATTGTCTCGGCACGGCTGCCATGCACACGCACGGCATGCAGCACCCACGTCGCGTCGCGAGTGATCCTCGTCGGCCGTTCCGGGTCTTTGAAAGAACGAGGCGATGCCGGATCGGTATGTTGGGTACATACCCCGTGTTCCTGTCGGGTTGACGCTCATTCGCAGGGCCGACGCCGTTTCGGCGGCGTTGGACGGCTCCGGGCTGAGGCGCCAACGGGATTGCGATGGTGGTGCATGAGGACCTGGTTGCCCGTGGGCGCCGTGCCTCGCCTGGCCTGTGCGGTGGTCCTCGGAGCCGTGGTCGGCGTGGCGGTCGGACCGCCGACCGACGCGGCACTGGGTGTGCTGGCCGGAATCGCCGCGATGGAACTGTTCTTCGTGCTGGCGGGCTGGGCGGTGCTGTGGCCGATGGATGCTGCAGCCACTCACCGCAATGCGCGACGTGAGGACTTCCGGCCCGTCACCGAGGAAGTCGTGGTGGTGTCGGTGGCTCTGTGCGGGCTGGTCGCCATCGTGCTGCTTCTCGTGCACGGCGGCGGGTCCGAGACCGGCCACGCCGCGACCGCTCTGTGTGGGGTCTTCACGGCCTGGGCCGCGCTGCACCTGATGTACGCCACCCGCTACGCCTACGTGTACTACGAGTCCGCGGGCGGCATCGACTTCAATTCGGACGATCCGCCGGCGTACCGGGATTTCTTCTACTTCAGCTACAACCTCGGCATGACTTATCAGGTGTCCGACACGGATGTCTCAAGTTCCACGATCCGCGCGATCGTGCTGCGGCACTCGCTGATGTCCTACGTCTTCGGCACGAGCATTCTCGCCACGGCCATCAACCTCGTGGTGGGAATCGTGAGTGGTTGACGGTACCCGGCAGGCGGCCGTCGTCGGCGACGCCGATCTGCCGCCGGCGCGCCCGGCTCGATGCCATGCGGTGCCGTCTTCCACCCCCGCTCTCCTCAGCCCGTGGAGGCGTCCCTCCGCGCCGCGGCTACGATGTCAAGGGCCGGACGGGGAGCGTTGATGGCTGATCGAATCACTGCAGACGGAGTGGACCCGGCGTGCGGTGCCGCACTCGCCGAGCTGGTCGCGTGGGTCGGGCGGCAGCTGCCCAAGTTGATCGACGATGTGTGCGCCACCGTGTGCGAACGCATTGCCCTGTACCGCGAGGGCGATGTCGTACCGCGCGATGACCTGCATCGTTCGGTCGAGCTCAATTTGGGATTCATGGTCAGCGGGCTCGGTGATCCTGGGGTCACGCCCGATCGGGCCGCACCGTCCGAGACCGGCCGGCGCCGGGCCCATCAGGGGGCGCCGCTGCCCGAGGTGTTGCAGGTCTACCGCATCGGCTGCTCCATGCTTTTCGACGCGCTCGTGGGGCACGCCCGCCGCAACGACCGGCCGGGCGTCATGGACGCGCTGCTGGAGGCTTCGAGCCTGCTGTGGCGGCTCGCTGACGCGCATGCGCTGCTCCTCACCGAGGCGTACCGGGCGGCGACCGCGGAGCTGATGGCCGTCCAGATACGGCGGCGCTCGGCGTTGGTGGAAGCGTTGTTCACCGGTCAGCTGCTGAGTGACGCCGGCCCGTGGGAAGTGGGCAAGCTGCTGGGTCTGCCACTTGACACAAAGCTGGTGGTGGTGGCCGCGGAGACGTGCGGCCTGGCAGAGGAGAGCCTGGTCGGGGTGGAGCGGAGGCTCGCTGAGCGCGGCATCGTGTCGGCGTGGCAGCTCACCTCCACCCTGCAGGCCGGTGTGGTGGCGATGCGCGACGAGCAGAGCACCACGGTACTGGCGATCCTGCGCGCGGCGGCCGGCGCGCGCACGGGGATGAGCCCTCCTTACGTGTCGCTCACCGAGACGCCGCGTGCCCTGCATCTGGCCCGGACCTCTCTCGCCGAGATCCCGGCCGGCAAGACCGACGTACGCATGTTCAGTACCAGCCCGCTCTCCGCGCTGATCGCCTACGACCCGGACGAGGGGCGGCGGCTGGCGACGGAGGTGCTCGGCGCGGTGCTCGATCTGCCGCCGGAAGACCGCGACGCGCTTTTGGACACTCTTCACGCGTTCCTGCACCACGGCGGATCGGCGGACCGGGCCGCGCGGGTCCTGCACTGCCACGCCAACACCGTCCGGTACCGGTTGAACCGGCTGCGCGAGCTGACCGGCAGGTCTCTCAACGACCCCCTGGCACTCGCCGAGTTGGCGACGGCGGAGCAGGCGGTTCGCCTCAATGCCCGCAGGCCATGACCGGCGGGCAGATGGGAGGTTCTGAAACCGGGAAGAGACTAGTTACGGCACCCCGGCGGTCCCGGGAACACTAACCGATGCGTTCGGCGATCTCGGGTTCGGATCCCGCCCGGTTCCGGCGACTGAGCCCGTCCCCGAGCGGACCCTGGGCGCCCGGTCGGAATGACACCAGCCTGGAAACGGGCCACCCACGACTCCGTACGGCACGCAGCGACGCGACATGGCACCCAAAGGTGTTGATAAACTGCGGATTATCCGCTTTTTGCTTCTGCCTTCCTGCGTCCCCGAGGAGCAGGCATGCCCAGCGAACCAGCGCCGATCAGCAACGCTGCCCGTGACGCCCTCCGGCAAGAGCTTGCCGACCTCCACACTGAACGCAGGACGGTCGCAGCGACACTGCAGGACTCCGACTCGGTGGTCGGCGACCGAGCTGACGAAGCCGATGAGTTGCAGCGTGCCAACGAGCTCAGGCACCTCGATGAGCGCATCTCGGAGGTCACCGCACGGCTGCGTGAGGCGGATGTGGCAGGCCCGCCTTCCATCAGCCTTGTCGGTGTGGGCAGCACCGTCACCGTGCGGTTCACTGATGGCACCGTGGAGACCGTCCACATCGGCGAGACGGCCGTGGCGCGTGACCAGCGGCTGGTCACGGCCGACAGCCCCCTCGGACGCGCCCTCCTCGGCCGCGGTGCCGGGGACACGGTCAGCTACGACGCCCCCGAGGGGCAGGCGACCGCGGTGGTGGTGTCTCTGGGGGATTCGCCCGACCGCAGTGGCTGAGTGCGCTTTTCCCATCTCTGGTGCGTGCGTCGGACCCGGTCGGCGGGGTGGAGCACGGACTGGGGGCTATCTGGGCGGACGATGGCTCTGGTGGTGGCGGTCCCGTGTGACCGATGCCGTGCGACACGCCTCTGGCCTTCTCCTGCTGACGTTCGGGCGGGGGCTCGACGGAGAGCGTGGTGTGGGGCACCTGGCGGTGCGTGACGGTGTGCCGTATCGGATCCGCGTCGTGGCTCAGCCGCGGCGACGGCGCCGGCAGACTGCGTCGCCGACGACCTGCCCGGCCGCGCCGGCGGTCCGTGTCGCGTCCGGCCGGCAACAGACGGGCCGGTAAGACAGCCTGGTGAGGCCGTGGCCCGATCGCCCGGGGCCACACTTCTCGCAAGAACGCGTGCGGCGAAAACGCCGATTCCCGTCTCGACGGCCACCATCGCCGCCGACCGCAGCGGTGGCCGCACGCCCTCAACTCTCCGATGGCGGCGCGGACTTCGCCACGGCGATTGTCGGTCAGTCCATGCCACAGGACAGGCCCGTGCTGAGTAACAGCCCACCGATCGCCACCGGCATCAGCGCGGCCAAGACGGTGATGCCGGTGCCCGTGACAACCCGCGCCGATTACCCACTCCCGTCTGTGGAACCACCAGCCGAACCATGCGCATGGTGTGGCTGGTGTACGGATACACCTGGGCCCGCCTCCACTTCGGCATCGATCTCCACCGGTCCTTGCCCGTACGCGGCTTCGGGGGTGGGGGAGGGGCCGCCGCGCAGCCCTGCGTCCAGTCGGTCCTGCACGGTCCGCTCCGCGAGCTCGTCCTCGTCAGGCCGTCGGGGCAGGCCCCTGCCGTGGCCGGAGTCCGGGTCGCCTTCGACAGCTCGGTTCGGCTTGTGATGGTGTGCCATCCGGGGTCTCCTCCAGTGAGTATCCGAGCGTGCGGGCACGGATATGCCTTTGTCAGGACACTGCCTTCGCGTCCGCCTCTCCGGTCTCTGTGTCGTCGTGGGGCGACTTCCTGCTCTCCTGCTCCGTGGCCGGGTCGTCGTCGGCAGTGCCCTTGCCGATCGTGACGTGGAGGGTGTCGTGGTCGATGTCGGCGATGAGGGTGTCGCCGGGGTCGGCGTCGCCTGCGAGCAGGAGGTCGGCGATGCGGTTGTCGAGTTCCGTCTGGATGGTGCGCCGCAACGGGCGGGCACCGAACGTGGGCTGATAGCCGTGGGCGACCAGGAGCTTCTTCGCGGCCTCCGTCACTTCCAGCTTCAGGCCCTGTGCGTGCACCCGGTGCTCGCTCCGGTCCAGGAGATGGTCCACGATCTGCGCGAGATCGTCCTCGGTGAGGCTGTGGAAGATGATGATGTCGTCGATGCGGTTGAGGAACTCGGGGAGGAACCGTGCCTGCAGATCGTCCATCAGTTCGTCCCTGAGCTCCGATACGTCTCCCTTGTGGTCGACGATGCGGTGGGCTCCGATGTTGGACGTCATGATGACGACACAGTGCCGGAAGGCGACGGTACGGCCCTGCGCGTCGGTGAGGCGGCCGTCGTCGAGGATCTGCAGCAGCGTGTTGAAGATGTCGGGGTGTGCCTTCTCCACCTCGTCGAACAGGACCACGCTGTAGGGCTGGCGGCGGACCTTCTCGGTGAGCTGGCCCGCTTCTTCGTACCCGACGTATCCGGGAGGCGCGCCGACCAGACGGGCGACGGTGTGCTTCTCCTGGAACTCGCTCATGTCGAAGCGGATCATGCGGTTCTCGTCGCCGAACAGCAACTCGGCGAGGGTCTTGGCGAGTTCGGTCTTGCCCACGCCGGTGGGGCCGAGGAAAAGGAAGGAGCCCACGGGGCGGTTCGGGTCGCCCATGCCGGCCCGGTTGCGGCGCACGGCCTGCGAGACGGCGGTCACCGCCTCGTCCTGGCCGACGATCCGGGCGTGCATGTCCGCTTCCAGCTTGAGCAGTTTCTCCTTCTCCCTGGCGGTGAGCTGGGAGACCGGGATCCCCGTGCGGCGGGAGACCACATCCGCGATGTCGGCGGCGGTGACGGAGACGACCCCCTCGCGCCGCTCCTCGATGCCCGCGAGTTCGCCCTCTGCCTCGGCGATCTGGTGCTTGAGCTGCGCGGCCTTCTCGAAGTCCTCCGCGGCGACGGCCTGGTCCCGTTCGCGGCCCAGCTTGGCGATGCGGTCCTCGCGGCTGACCACTTCGGTGGAGCGGCCGGCGCTGCGCAGGCGTACCCGGGCGCCCGCCTGGTCCATCACGTCGATCGCCTTGTCCGGCAGGAAGCGGTCGCTGATGTACCGGTCGGACAGGTCCGCCGCGGCCGTCAGGGCACCGTCTGCGAAACGGACCTGATGATGGGCCTCATACGCGTCGCGCAGCCCCTCAAGGATCTGGACCGTCTCCTCGACCGTCGGTTCCGGAACCAGCACCGGCTGGAAGCGGCGTTCGAGGGCGGCGTCCTTCTCGACGTACTTGCGGTACTCGTCGATGGTTGTCGCGCCCACCACGTGGAGTTCACCGCGGGCGAGGGCGGGTTTGAGCATGTTGCCCGCGTCCATCGAGCCCTCGCCCGTCGCTCCCGCGCCGACGACCGTGTGGAGTTCGTCGATGAACAGGATGACGTCGCCGCCGGCCGCCTGGACGTCCTCGATGACCTTCTTCAGCCGTTCCTCGAACTGCCCCCGGTACTGCGCGCCGGCGACCAGGCCCGACAGGTCCAGGGCCACGACCCGCTTGTCCTTGAGAGTGTGGGGGACTTCGCCGGCCACGATCCGCTGGGCCAGTCCCTCCACGATCGCGGTCTTGCCCACACCGGGCTCACCGATGAGCACGGGGTTGTTCTTGGAACGCCGCGAGAGGATCTCGACCGTCTGCTCGATCTCCTCGGCCCGACCCACCACGGGGTCGAGCCTGCCGGCCTTCGCCTCCTCCGTCAGATCCCGCCCGAACTCGTCCAACGTCGTCAACGGCTCCTTGCCGGCCGCCGGGACACCGTCTGCCTGGGCTGCCCGGTCGGTGAGACCGCGCAGCCTGCGCACGTCCACGTCGTCACCGCGTATCAGCCGTGCAGCGCCGCTGTCGGCACCGTCGAGGAGGGCTCCGAGAATGTGCTCCGGGCCGATGTAGGACGCACCGGCCCGCTGCGAGCGCGCGTACGCGGTGGCCAGGGTGCGCTTGGCGGCAGGGGTGAGGCCCGGCTCCGAGGACGGCTCGCCGGACTCGTGGGGAAGGATCCCGGCGAGCTGCGACGCGAGCGCGTCGGGATCCATACCCGCCTGCGCGAGGAGCGTTCGTGCGGGCTCGACCTTCGTGGCCGCCCACAACAGATGCTCCGTGTCCAGGTCCGACGTTCCGTCCTCCAGCGCCCGCTGGGCCGCCAGATTGATCAGCTCCTGGGACGGCTCGCTCAACAGCCGCCCGATCGGCACGCGCTGCACCGCGGGTGGCGATGACGCGGGGGACATACCGAAGAACCGGTTCAACAATTCACTGAAGGGATCGGACGGGCTGAAACCGAATGACGACATCGACATGAGCAACTCCTGGTGCAGAATCCGGGTCGGCCATGGATTCCTATGGACTTCCCGCGGGATGTTCAATCCGGTACGCAACAATCACCATTCCGCGTGAGACGGGGGGAGCGATGCAGCACAAATGCGGTGCCCCGCTCAAGCGGTCCGGTCTCAGCCGGACCACGCGGACGCGGCGGCCCGGGCGTCGACCTCGGCGAACGCCCGGTCCAGTTCCACGAGCAGATTCGCGGTCGTGCCGAACAGCGCCTGCGTGCGGGGATCGGCCAACCACGCGACGTCGTCACGCAGTTGAACGGCCAGATCCCGCAACCGGGCCCGTGCCCGCGCCACCGGTGACCCGCCATCGCTGTCGTCGGCGCATCCCCTGGCGCAGCCACCGGCTGTCGCGAACCGAAGCTCCTCATCGGTCATGCCGGGCTCCTTTCACAAGCGCTCCCCGCCCGACGGAAACGATGCGGCCACGCTATCGCCGGGTGTCACTCACGACACCTTGTCGCGCCAACACTGGCATGCACCACAAAGGATGTTGTCGCACTGACCAAACCTGTCACCGTCATGAACAAATCAGGGACGGCATGCTCTAGCTTCTGTGCAGTCGGCCGACAGATTTCACGTTTCTGCACCTCCGGAATCCATGGAGAAATCATGAGTGAAACGAAATCCCGGAACGTGATCGCGATTCGGTTCGCCGATGACGACAAGACATACCGCGCACTGGCGCTGCTGAAGAACGCCGATACCGATGGTCTCGTCGACGTCCACGCCGCCGTCGTGATCGAACGGAGGGCTGACGGCACCCTTGAGATCATGGACGGAACCGGCCAGGTGACGGCGGCGGGTGTGACCAAGGGCAGCCTCATCGGCCTGCTCGTGGGCCTTCTGGGCGGGCCGTTCGGAGTCCTGCTGGGCTGGGGCGCGGGCGCCCTGGTCGGTGGTGTCATCGATGCGCACAAGGCATCCGACACCGACGCTGCCATCAGCGAGCTGGCCAGGACCGTTCTGCCGGGGCGGAACGCGCTGATCGCCGATGTCACCGAGGTGCGGGAGAGCGTCATCGACACCGATGTCGCCGCGGAAGGCGGCACGGTGGTCCGGCGCCCGGCTCACGAGGTCCTGGACGAGTACGAGGCCGCCGGCGCGGCGGCCAAGGAGGCCCAGGCCGCCGCGGCCGACAGACTCCGTGCCGAGAAGCGCGCCGAACACCGCGAGGAGTTCCACGAGCGGTTGGAAAAGATCAAGGACAGGATCCATCTCTGATCGTTTCACGAGGCCGGCTCCAAAACGGACAAACTCTTCACAGGCCGGCCGCCCGAACCGGTTGCCGAAACAGCCCGCCCCGGGGCCTCGCCGCGGAGACAGGACGGCGCGGCACCCGCCTCCCACGGCAATCCGCCCGAGGCGCCCTCCCGAACTCGAAGCGGTCCGCCGGCACCACGGCCGGTACACCGCATGCATCGCTTGATCCACCGGCATAGCCTGAAAAACAGTGACGGCCATCGGCCCATGCCCGGGTCGCGAAGGGGTGAGACCTTTGAACGCCTCCGATGACGACCAGCAAGAGCCGGAGCCCCGGGTGGGACCCGTTCCGGCGGAGAAACCGCGATTCAGCCCCTACCATCACCCCGCGGCGGGCTGGGGGGCCGCCAAGAGCGTGACCCGGGTGCTGGTGAGCGAGGGCGCGCTGGTGGACGGGCCACGGGCGATCATGCGGATGAACCACGAGAACAAGGGGTTTGACTGCCCGGGATGCGCCTGGCCGGATGACACCAAGGGCCTTCACCTGGACATCTGCGAGAACGGCATCAAGCACGTCACCTGGGAGATGACCCGCAAACGGGTCGGCCGCGAGTTCTTCGCCGCCCACTCGGTGACCGAGCTGTCCGGCTGGAGCGACTTCGACCTGGAGGACCAGGGCCGGCTGACCGAACCGATGGCCTACGACCCGGAGTCGGACCACTACGTCCCCATCAGCTGGCACGACGCGTTCGAGCTGGCCGGCCGCGCTCTGCGTGAACTGGACGATCCGAACCAGGCGTCGTTCTACACGTCCGGCCGCCTCGGGAACGAGGCCACCTTCCTGTACCAGTTGATGGCCCGTGAACTGGGCACGAACAACCTGCCCGACTGCTCGAACATGTGCCACGAGGCGAGCGGTCGCGCCATGCAGGCGTCCTTGGGCACCGGCAAGGGGACCGTCGACCTGAAGGACTGGGAGGCCACCGACGCCCTGTTCATCATGGGCGTCAACGCCGCCTCGAACGCGCCGAGGATGCTCACCGCCCTCGCCGAGGCATACCGTCGTGGCGCCCAGATCGTGCACGTCAACCCGCTGGTCGAAGCAGCCGCCACCCGCACCATCGTGCCGCACGACTTCACGGACATGGCCCTCTTCAAGGCGACCCGGACCAGCACCCTGAACCTTCAGCCCCGCGTCGGCGGCGACATGGCGCTCCTGCGCGGCATGGCCAAGGCGGTCCTGGAGTGGGCCGGAACCGATCCCAAGGCCGTGGACCAGGAGTTCATCGACCGGCACACGGCGTACTTCGACGAGTACCGGGCGGTGTGCGAGGCCACGTCCTGGGAGGAGATCGAGCATCAGTCCGGTGTCGGCCGGGACGACATCCTCAAAGCGGCCCGGGTCTACCGTGACGCCGACCGCAGCATCGTCAGCTGGTGCCTGGGCGTCAGCCAGCACGAACACGGTGTCGACACCGTCCGGGAGATCGTCAACCTCCTTCTCCTGCGCGGGAATCTGGGCCGGGAGGGAGCCGGACCGTCACCGGTGCGAGGGCACAGCAACGTCCAGGGCAACCGGACGTGCGGCATCGACCACCGGCCCACCGAGGAGTTCCTGGACCGCCTGGCCGAGGTCTGCAAGATTGACCCGCCCCGCGAGCACGGCCTGGACACCGTCGCCACCATCCAGGCGATGCACCGCGGCGAGGTGAAGGTGTTCGTCGGCATGGGCGGCAACTTCGCCCTCGCCGCACCCGACACCGTCTACACCTACGAGGCCCTGCGCATGTGCGACCTCACGGTCCAGGTGAGCACCAAGCTGAACCGCAGTCACCTCGTCCACGGCCGGCGGGCGCTCATCCTGCCGTGCCTGGGCCGGACCGAGAAGGACCACCAGAAAGGCGGCATCCAGAGCACCTCGGTCGAGGACTCGATGAGCATGGTCCACCTCTCCGTCGGCATGAAGCGCCCCGCCTCGCCGCACCTGCTCTCCGAGCCCGCCATCATCGCCGGCATGGCCCGCGCGGCCCTCCCGGACAGCAACACGCCCTGGGAGTGGTACGTCGAGGACTACGACCGCATCCGCGACACCATGGCCCAGGCCCTCGACGGCTTCGAGGACTGCAACCGCCGGGTGCGCCTGCCGCTCGGGTTCCGCATCAAGCAGCCCGCCCGCGAACTGGTCTTCCTCACCCCGACGGGCCGCGCCGAGTTCTCCACCGCCACCCTGCCCGACGTGGTCCCCGCCCCGGGCACCCTGGCGCTGGGCACCATGCGCTCCCACGACCAGTGGAACACGACGATCTACTCCGACAACGACCGCTACCGGGGCATCAAGAACCTGCGCACACTCGTCTTCATGAACCAGGACGACATGCGGGAACGGGGCCTGTCCGAACTCGACCCGGTCGACATCACCAGCACCGCCAAGGACGGCAGCCACCGTCACCTCAACGGCTACCTGGCCATTCCCTACGACATCCCCCGCGGCTGCGCGGCCGGCTACATGCCGGAGATGAACGTACTGTGCGCGATCGGCGACTACAGCACCCAGAGCGACCAGCCACTGATGAAACACGTCAAGGTCACCATCACCGCCGCCTGAGATACGGACTCGATGGCGTACAGCCGACAGGGCAACGACGGGGTGTCTCCAGCTCGCAGCGGTCCGTCAGGGAGTCAGAGGTGGCGGGCGCTGCTCCAGGAGGGTGGGGAAGGTGCCCACGGCGTCGAGTGCCATGGAGAGTTCGGCGACGATCCTCGGGTCGTCCAGGGGACCGCGCAGGAACTCCTCCAGGCGGTGCATGCGATAGCGCACCGTGTTCTGGTGGCAGTACAGAGCCCGTCCCGCCTCGGCCGCCGATCCGTGTGCTCCGAGCCATGCCCGGGCGGTGGCGAGCAGAGTGGTGCGGTCGTCCTCGGGCAGGGAGAGCACGCCGCCGAGAATGCGGTGGACGGCGCGCTGAGTGGTTTCCAGGTTGTGCATCACCAGTTCCGTCAGAGGTGTGTCGTCGAGCTGGCGCACCGCCGCACAGCCTGGGGACAGTGACTGCGCAGCGACTTGCGCGTACCGCAGCGCACGGCTCGTCTGGTCGAGACGGTCGTAGAGCGGGCTCACGCCCACGCGGCCTGTCGCGACGGCGCGTACGGCATCGAGGATCCGTTCCACCGGCTGCCGTTGCGGGCAGGAGAGCACCCCTGTCTCGGAACTCGGCTGCGCACGCCACGCCGATCCGACGTCGAGGGCTCGTAACTGGCTGTCCAGTCCCGGCAGTGGCGGATCGCCGACGGTGAGGGCCTCGGCGGTCACGACGAGAAACGATCCCTGGAACGGGAAGTCGAGCATGCGTGCGACTTCCCAGATGGTGTCGCTGTCCGAGGAGGGCCCGTCGATCAGCTCGGCGACCAGGGCGGAGCGGCGCCGGTCGGTCTCCACCATCCGTTCCGCGAGCGTTTCCCGGTAGGCGTTGGTGAGGACCGAGGACTGCGCGTCGGCGATGTCCCAGATCTGCCCCGCCGATTCCAGGAGCGCGTCGGGCGCGTCTCCGCCCAACTTCCTGGCCTCAAGGAGGAGTTGCTCCCAGAGGTGTTGGGCGCCCAGGCGGTAGGCACGCAGGATCTCCGGCAACGGCGCGTTCTGCAGGGCGCGTTTGCGGCCCGTCTCCGCGGGCCCGGACAGGTCGATCGACGGCACGTCGGGGTCGGCCAGGTAGCTGATGGAGCCATGGAAGTTGTGGCGCATGGACGCGCGCAGGTCCTCCGGGCGCACCACCATCGTTCGGTAGAACTCAATGTTCTCGTAGGTCAGTTCGGCCATCTCCGCGGCGATGGCATCGAGCCTGCCGAGCAGGATCTTGGCCAGCTCGGCCACCAGGCGTCTGGGCGCTGTCACGTGCACGTGGCCGAGCCTAGGGCAGCGTCAGGCACGGGTTTCTCGCCAACGACTGAGTCCCTGCTCGGTCGTTGTCGACGGGCACAGAAAAGGGTGTCGATGACGACATGGTGTCCGGCAGGTCCTTGTTGCGAGGATCGTCACGTAAAGATCAGACCTGCGTGCATGAAAGCGACCTGACGTGAGCAATCTCGCCACTGCCCTGGCGGAAGCGGCCGAACGACACCCACAGCGACCGGCGGTGCGCGTCGACGAGAGTGTCCTGAGCTATGCCGAGTTGGACGAGCTCAGTGCCCGGGTGGCCGGCGGACTGCTCGCCCACGGCGTGCGCCCCGGCGATCGCGTGGGGATGAGACTGCCCAATGTCCCGGCCTTTCCCGCCCTCTGTTTCGGTGCTCTGCGCGCCGGGGCGATCGTCGTGCCGCTCTACCCCCGGCCCCGGCTGCTTGCGCCGCGGCCCCGGGGCACCGCCTGCGGTGCACGACTTGTCTTCCATGCATCAGACGCCGAGCGGGCCCAGGAAGCCGAGACGGGTGACACGACGCTCGTACCGATCAGCCCCGCTTTCCTCGACCAGGTGGCCTTCTGGCCCCACCACCCCGCCGTGGTCGACCGTGCCGATGACGACCCGGCAGTCATTCTCTGCACGGGGGAAGCCGTCAAGGGTCCGTGGGGCACCGTGCTCACGCATGGCGCAATGCACAGCAATCCGGCCCTGACCGCCAGGGTGCTGTTCGACGAGGCAGCTGTGGACGACGCCTCGGAATCTGTGCCGGCATTCCCCTGCGACGGCCGGACCTACGGCCTCAGCGCGGTGCTCCTGGCCACGGCATGCCTGCCTGCGGGACCAACACCCCCCACACCGGCCGCACCCGACGAGTCAGCCGCCACGACGCTTGCACCCGACGCCGGGAGCGGGCGTTGACGCTCCGGCGGCAGGTCCTGACCGTGCTCAAGGAGAGCGACATCCTCGACGATGCCGAGCGGGCAGCCCTCGTGGCCGCCCGCGCCGCCCAGCTCGCCGCGGGCGACAACCCACCCCCAGCGAGGTCATGACCGTGGCGTTCCAGGAGTTCGCGTTCGTCATCGACACCGATCAGACCCGCCCCGCCCGGCATGAATCCGGGCCGGCCGCAGGGAACCCGGACCGGCTGTACGGCCTGTACGAGGAGATCCAAGGAGACCCCCGGTGAACCCCGCTGTCCCCCCACCGTCGCGGCCCCTGGCCGCGACCTTCATGGACCTGCCCGCAGGCAGCCCCGGCGGCAGCGCCGGACGCTACCTCAGTCTCTATACCGGCGAGAGCCCTCTCATTCCGGCCCGTGCCTTCATGCTCGCTCCCACCGACCCCCGCTTCCGCCTCCCGGGCGGACTGCACCTGCTGTCGGTGGCAGGCAAGTGCCTTCACGGCCCGGCCTTCGGCCGCTACGTCCTCGCCCTGCGCAGGGCTCTCACGGCCGCACTCGACCCGGCCCGGATCGGCGTCCTGCACCTGCAGCACCTCACCTTCGGCGCCACCCCGGCCCTGATCAGGGCCCTCCCCGCGCACCCGAGGATCGCCCTCGTCCACGGCACCGACCTGATCTGCGCCAGGACGCACCGCGACCAGATGCAGATCCTGCGCGAGACCGCACGGGCCGCCGATGCCATCGTGGTGCCCACCGCTGCGATGGCCGACCTCCTGCTCAAGCTCGCCCCGATCGACCGCCGCAAGATCACTCACATCCCGTGGGGCATCCCCGACCACCTGCTGACCGCGCCGCCTGCCAGGCCGCCCCGTTCGCCGACGAGCCATCTGCGACTGCTGTACGCAGGACGACTGACCGCCGAGACGGGCGCCGCACACCTGGTCAGCCTGGCCGCGATCCCCGGTGTCGAGTTGAGCGTCGCCACCCCCCAGACCCAGTTCCAGGCGCTGGCTCCGCTTCTGCAGCGCACCGGGATGCGGATCCGCTACCTCGGCTGGCTGCGCCGCCCACAGCTGTGGCGGTCCTTCACCGAGCACGACGTGCTCGTGAAGCCGGCGCTCGCACCGGAGACCATGGGGTTGGTGACCCTCGAAGCCCAGGCTTGCGGGCTGCCCGTCCTCTACCAACCGGTTCCGGGCCTCACCGAGACCCTGGCCGGCTCCGGGATGGCGACCGACTTCACCCGCACCGCTCCCCTCGCCCGCGACATCGAGCGCCTGCGGACCGCCCCCGGACTGTTGACCGCCCTGCGGCAGGCCGGATACGCGAATGCCGCCCGCTACCCCCTCTCCGCAACCGCACACGCCCTGGACGAACTCGGCCGCCAGCTCACCTGACGGTCTCTCCAGCCTGCCCCCGGCGCAGTTGTCGACCGCTGGAGGCTTGGCCACGACGCCGAGTCCAGCTCCTGGGGCCAGCAGCCTCAGTTCCCCCATCCGAGGTGTCCCGACGACGACAGCCGCCGCGACACCGCCCACCGCACGGCCTGGCCCGCCCAAGGCACTGGGCTGACCGGCGGGCAGCCGACGGCGAACAGGAAGACCGTGACGTACGCAGGCCAATCCGATGACCCAAACGGCTTCGAGCCCGACGGGGCCACGACGACGATGTGGTTCACGCCCGTCACCCGTGTGTGGCGCAGTGGCAATGAAGCGGTTCTGCGTCCCGACCTGGAGCCGATCTTCACCGAACTCGCCCGGCAGTGGGAGACAGCCGGTCGGTTCGTCCCCGGACGGGCGGATGAGGAGTGGACGGCAATCGCCCGCCGCTACCTCCGGCCGAGCTGACCCGCATGCGTGACACGTACCCGTGCCCGGCATCGGGTTCATCCGCGTACAGGCCCGGCGATCGCGCGCGACGGCGCCTCGCTGCCTGAGCACTGACACAAAACCATGCCGGGGCTCCCCACCGTGGCAGGAGACAGACCCGTAGCCCCACAACTCCGCATGCTGGGCACCATCGGAGAGGAGGACAAGTGCCAAAGGCTGTACGAGGATCTCGACACCGGAGACACCGTCGTGCAGAGCTGCCCCGTCACCGACCACGACGATGTCGCCCAGATTCAGAACGTCCTTGACGGAGAGTAGTCGTTTGGCGGGGGCTTTTCGCGATGAGTGTTGCCGGGTGGGACGAGTCACTCGTTGGCAGTGACGTAGGTTCGGGAGGCATCGGCTCCACGAGGGTGCCAGGCTGGGGAGGACGCCTCCCTCGGGGGCCCGACCCTATCGAGGCTGCCATTGCGGATCAGGGTGGCGATCCCGGCGAGGGCGGTGTGCTGGAGCTGCCGGCGGCCGACGTCTCGCTGATCGAGCGGATGCGCGCCGGCGACGACACGGCGTACGAGGAGCTGTACCGGCGCCACGCGGACGCCGTGCGCCGTTACGCCCGCACCTGCTGCCGGGACGCGCACACCGCCGACGACCTGACCGCCGAGGTCTTCGCCCGCATGCTCCAGGCGGTGCGCGGCGGTTCCGGGCCCGAGCACGCCGTACGCGCCTGTCTGCTGACCTCCGTCCGGCGCGTCGCCGCGAACTGGACGAAGTCCGCGAAGTGGGAGTGTACGTCCGGGCCGTAGGTGACAGCGCGGACCTGAAGACGTGAGCGGGGTGGGCCGTTGGCGTCCTCCGAGTACCCCACCTGTGGAGTGCGTTGCGATCCTTGAGCCGGTGGCCAAGCTGTCCTGACCTGTGGTTTTGTGCGTGCGCAGTATGCGCGGTGCGGGCGTCATTCGACGCTCGTCCTGATGGTGTGTCAGGTGGCTTGTGCTGCTGGTCGGGCGGCTTGTGGTGGCGAGGGAACGGGCGGCTCTTCCGTCGGCCGCCCCAGAAGGGCGACTTGGTGCTGTCCGTGCTGGGTGAGGATCCCCTGGACTTGTCAGGCGCGCTCGTCGGCCGGCACCTGCCCTGCAGGGCAGGTGTGCGTCCTTGAGGAGTGCACCGTCTGCGGCGGAGCGTGCGCTGGTGACGTTCACTTCGTACCGCTGGGTCGGCTAAACGGTCCCGGGATCGCCGGCCCGGGGCTTCGTGGCCGGCCGTCGTGGCCCGCTTTCGGTGTGGATCGGGTCAGGGCTGGAAGCGAGGGCGGTCGCACTGCCGGAGGCGGTCACCACCGGGACCCTGGAGGGCGGCGGCGGGACCCGGGTCGCCTTCACCGCGCTGATTGTGGCCGGAGTGTCGGAGGGGCGGGTGACTGTCGCGCTGGCTGTGACCGTGGAGTCCGCGGCTGACGACTGAGCCGTCGGCGCCGTCGCACCAGACATGTGAGCGATCTTGCCCGCCCCGGGCTCTGCCGGGGCGGAGTCGTCTGCTGCCGTTGTGTCGTCCAGGCGGAGCCCGGAACGTGAACCGTGATGAGCGTCTCATGCTCTGTACCCCACCGGACACCATAATTGCTCGCTAGTGTGCAAGTATCTTTCTGCTCCTGGCTGCATGGGCGGCGCGGCTGTCGCGTCAGATCCCGGCCCTGACTTCCGACCCTCTGTGGAGAAGCGCAGTGAACCTCGGCGGACCAGACGACCTGACGCTTCCCCAGCAGGGGCACCCGGTGGCCCTCATCGGTGGCCGGTACGAGCTGCGACACCTGCTCGGCTCCGGCGGTATGGCCGAGGTGCATCTCGCGCACGATCTCCGGCTCGACCGCAGTGTGGCTGTGAAGACCCTGCGCGGCGACCTCGCCCACGAACCGGCGCTTCAGGAACGGTTCCGGAGGGAGGCGCAGTCCACCGCTTCGCTCAACCATCCCGCCATCGCAGCGGTGTATGACACGGGGGAGGAGGTGGCTTACGGCGGGTCCCGGTTGCCGTACCTCGTGATGGAGTACGTCGACGGGACCACCCTGCGCGACGCCCTGCACTCCGGGCCGCCGATGACCGCCGAACGGGCCCTCGCGGTGACGGCCGGAGTCCTGCGGGCCCTGGCCCACTCCCATCAGCACGGCATCGTGCACCGGGACATCAAACCGGCCAACGTCATGCTGAACTGGGCCGGAGATGTCAAGGTCATGGACTTCGGGATCGCCCGGGACGCCCGGGACGTCGGCATGACGCAGACGTCGGTCGTGATCGGGACCGCCCAGTACCTCTCGCCGGAACAGGCGATGGGACGGGAGACCGACGCGCGGTCCGACCTGTACTCCATCGGCTGCCTGCTGTACGAACTGCTGACCTTCCGCACGCCGTTCACCGGCGAGACGCCGATGGCGTTGATGTACCAGCACATCCAGGAAGTCCCGCGCCCGCCGAGCCTCTACAACCCGGAGGTCGGACCCCAGGTGGACGCGATCGTCCTGCGCGCCCTGGAGAAGGATCCCGGATATCGCTACCAGTCCGCCGAGCAGATGCTCGACGACGTCGAGGCGTTCCTCGGTACGGGCCCGCGCATGTCGGGCGCCGAACCCCCGCCGGTGGAGGGCGACTTCCCGTACGACGCCGCCGACCAGGAGGAGGAGAGCGGTCGGCGCAGGGGAACCGTCGTGCTGATCACGGTGGGCGTCGCCGTCGTCGTCCTGGCTTTGGTAGTGGGCTGGTTCATGTTCGGGCGTGGTGCGGCAGACGACGGCAGGACCGACGTGCCCGACCTTGTGGGCCAGAGTCTGGAGGAGGCGCGGCGTACCGCGGAGAACGTCGACCTCACCGTCACCGTCGACAAGCGCGAGCCTTGCGCGGACCAGCCGAGTGGCCACATCTGTGAGCAGAGCCCCGCGAAAGGGGAGCTCGCCAAGGGCGAGGCGGTCTCGGTCACCGTGTCCACCGGGGCGCCCAAGGTCGAGGTGCCGGACGTCACGGACAAGGACGAGGACGACGCGTCCCGGATCCTGGAGGACAAGGGATTCAAGGTGAAGCTCCGGCACGTCACATCCGGCAGCGAGGATCCCGGAACCGTCCTCAAACAGGACCCGGAGGGCGGTGAGAAGGCCGAGAAGGGCACCGAAATCACCCTCACGGCGGCCAAGGAGGCACAGCAGGCGACGGTCCCGGACCTCACGGGTGCGACCGTGAGCGAGGCCCGGAAGCTGCTGGCCGCACAGGACCTGAAACTGGGCAGTACGACCGAGGTCGAGAGCGACGCCGAGCCGGGGACCGTGGTGGGACAGAGCGTCGCTTCCGGCGACGAGGTCGAGCCGGGTACGGCGATCGGCGTGAAGATCGCCAAGGCCGTGCAGACCGTGCAGATCCCCACCGACATCGTCGGCAAGACCCTTGCCGAGGTCCAGGACGAACTGGACGCGCTCGGCCTCCAGGTCGCCGTCGCCACCGGATACTCCCAAGCGTCCGACGCGGTGGTGACGTCGAGCACTCCAGCCGCGGGGAGCGAGGTGGAGGCGGGAAGCACCGTGGTCGTCGTCACTCAGGACGCCGGCAAGGACCAGTCGGACGGGGGCGCGACGCCGGGCGGAGACACGAGTGGTGGCACGGAGACCACGGCGCGTCAGTTGCCGCCGGTCCTCCCGATCCCGAGATGACGCCCGGCCGGGTGGACGCCCGTCGGCGACGCGCGCCATCAAGGCCCACCTGCTGGCCCCCTGACCATGGTCAACTCCGGGATCCGGGCCGACGACGGCACCGTCGCCACCGCCGTCCCGATCGCCGCCGGAGTCGACCAGTGCCGCCGCCGCGGTCCGCCGCCCGCACGGAACCAGGCCGCTCCACTCGCCCCACCGACCCCAATGAAGGAGGGCATCGCCCTTGTCCACGTCCCGGCACAGGCACGACGACGGCTCGCAGTACGAGCCCCACTACCCCTCTTATGACAGCTACGGCTACGGCTACGGCTCTCAGGACGAGGCCACTCTGTATGAACCGTACGCATCGCCCGGGCTCCGGCGGAGTCGGCGGCACCCCCTCGCTGTCGCGACCACCGCTCTTGTCGCGCTGGCCGTCCTTTCCGTTGCCGTCGACCGGGTCGTAGCAGCACGCATAGAGTCACGCACGGCCAAGGCGTTCCAGGAGGGCATGGACACGCCTCTGCCTCCGCAGGTCCACGTCCGAGGCTTCCCCGTCCTGACCCAGGCGGCCTCCGGAACCCTGCGGCACGTGGACATCACCGCTCACGACATACCGGCCCAGGGGGCCACCCGCCCACTGCCGGTATCCGAACTCTCCCTCCGGCTCCAGGGGTTGACGAAGTCGGAGGACGACAGTGAGGCACGGGCCGACAGTGCCGAGGCGACCGCCTTCCTGTCCTACACGGACGTGTCGAACACCCTTGGGCTGGAGATCTCCCAGGGCAGCCGCCCGGGTCAGGTGAGCGCGGTGGTCCTCGTCCCCCTCGGGAAGCAGGTCACTGTGACGACGACCGTTACGGCGGCCTCGGGCAATCGCATCGCCTTCAAGGACTTCGACGTCACGGCCGGTGCGCTGCCTGCCCCCGGGAGCGCCGCGCTGGACAAGGTCTTCGAGCAGCCCATCCAGCTGCGGAACATCCCCCACGGCCTGCACCTGCGCTCGGTCACCACCACGACCGACGGCCTGATCGCCCACTTCTCGGGTCACTCGGTCACCTTCCGAGCCGACGACGCCTCGCAGGACAGCGCCGGAGGATCCGACGCTGTGGTTCGGAGGGTTTCGACTCTCCGACTCGGCCGGTGACGTTCGCCGTTCCTCGCGGGACGGACCGTGCGTTCACCACGACGGAGTCGAGCCCGCCGTGCGGCGGTGTCGACCACTCAGCCCAGGTCGGGCAGCGGTCGACGGGCGACCTCGTGGGCGTCGTCCGGTGGTACGCCCAGCATGCGCAGGACCATCTCGGCGAGACTGACCGCGGCCTCGTCACCGTCCAGTTCGGGGCGGGCGAACCGCAGCTCCACCAAGGACAGCAGGGTCCCGCCCAGCGCGGAGAGGGCCACGACCGGCTCGACGTCGGTGAAGCGGCCTGAGGCGATGCCGACCTGAAGATCGCGCAGCGCGCGGGTCGCCAGGCCGTTGTCCGAGTAGAGGTGGCCGAGACCGCGCCGGCGCAGCACCTGCATGAGCTCCGGGTGGGAGTCGGCCATGCGCGCGCTGAGCCGGAAGCCGGCCGTGACGAGTTCCGCGGGGTCGTCGATCCCGTTCAGCCGCTCGTCGAAGGTCTGGCCGAATTCCTCCAGGGCGTCCGCCACCGCTGCCTCGAACAGCTCCGTCTTGGACTCGAAGTGGTTGTAGAAGGAGCCGAAGCCGACGTCGGCGCGTTCGGCGATCGCCTGGATGCTGACGCTGGTGTCCCCGGTCTCGGCGAGTATCTGCCGGGCGGCGCGGACGAACGCTCTGCGGGTTTCGGCGCGGCGCCGTTCGAACCGGTTGCCGGGCGGGGCTGAGGTGGACATGGGCCGAGTCTAGCTGCGGTTCCAGGGCCGCCACAGTTCTGATGAATTCATCACTTGCTCTCGCTCCAGCTATTGACGATGCTTCCGTCAAAGCTGATGATTTCCTCATTACGGCAATGTTGCTCGGAGGACACCATGTCTGGAACACGCGTGGCCCAAGCCGCCGTCGCGACGCCCCACCAGGACCTTCACAGCGCGCGGGGTGCCCTGCGTGGCGAGCACTCCGGCCGGTCCCGGAACCCCGTGATCAAGGTCGCCGACCTGGCCTGGCTGGAGTTCGAGAAGCCCGACCTGGACCGGGCCGAGGTCTTCGCCCGTGACTTCGGCTTCGGCATCGCGGCTCGCACGGATCGGGAGCTGTGGCTGCGAGGCACGTTCGCGGGCTCGCCCTGCATGGTGATCCGGCGCGGTCGTACGTCGCGTTTCATCGGCCCGGCGTTCCGTGCCGCCGAGCGGGCCGACCTGGACCGGCTGGCCCGGGCGACGGGGACGGACGTGCGGGAGTCGGACGTGCCCGGCGGCGGCAAGGCGGTCGGTCTGCTCGACCCGTCCGGCTTCCCGGTGCGGGTCGTGCACTGTGCCGAGGCCCTGCCGACGCTGCCTGGGCAGCAGCCGTTGCTCCTCAACTTCGGTACGGATCACCGTCGTACGAACCTCATGCAGCGTCCGCCCCGGGAGCCGTCCCGGATTCAGCGACTGGGCCATGTGGTGCTGGAGACACGGGTGTTCGGCCGGGCCCTGGACTGGTACCTGGACACGCTCGGGATGATCGTGTCCGACTTCCTGTTCCTGGACGGACAGCGCGAGCGGGGTCCGACGATGGCGTTCATCCGCTGCGACCTGGGCGGCGTGCCGGCCGACCACCACACGCTGGCCATGCACCTGGGGCCCGGGACGGGGTATGTGCACTCCGCCTACCAGGTCACCGACCTGGACTCGATCGCCGCGGGTGGTGAGTACCTCAACGAGCGTGGATACAAGCGGAGTTGGGGCATCGGACGGCACATCCAGGGCAGCCAGCTCTTCGACTACTGGCGCGACCCCGACCACTTCATGCTGGAGCACTTCGCCGACGGCGACCTGTTCTCCCGTGATGTCGAACCCGGCTGGGCACCGATGTCGGCGAGCGGACTGGCCCAGTGGGGGCCGCCGGCCACCCGTGACTTCCTGGGCGCCAGTCCGTCCCCCGCCAGGGTCCGCGAGGTGCTGCGTGCCCTGCGCGGCGACAACGAACTCGATCCCGCACGTCTGCTGGGCCTGATGAAAGCGATGAACTCATGAGCACCAACGTCCTGCGCACCGCCGACGGTTGGTGGGTGGTGCGCAACGCGCGCGCCGTCCGTGTCGACACCAAGGCCGTCACCACCGCCGAACTGCTGGCCGACCGAGCCGCTGTCGGTGAGGCCGCCGGCTCCGGCGAGGCAGGCACCCCCGTGGCCGACCTGGTCGCCCTCTCCCCGGTCACCACGCCCTGCCGGGTGGTCGCCCAGATGGTCAACTACCGCAGCCACGCCCGCGATTCGGGCTTCACCGGCGACATCCCGCCCGCCTTCTTCCGCAAGGCGTCCGGTTCGGTCAGCGGTCCCGGCGACGCCATCGTCCGGCCGTCGCATGTGAACTTCCTCGACTACGAGGTCGAACTCGGGCTGGTCATGGGGGCATCGCTGCCGGTGGGCACCGTCGTCGAGGAGCGGGACCTCCCGACGTACGTCGCCGGGCTCGTCGTCACGAACGACGTCAGCGCGCGTGACGTGCAGTTGACCAAGACGCAGTTCTACGAGAGCAAGTCGTACCCCACCTTCACGCCGACCGGCCCCCACCTGGCGCTGCTGGAGCCGGAGGACTTCGGTCATCTCCTCGATCTGCGGCTGAAGTTGAGCGTCAACGGTGAGCTGCGTCAGGACCGCACCCTCGCCGACATGATCGTCCGCCCGGCGCAGGCCCTCACCCTGCTGGCCCGGTTCCAGACCCTCGACCCCGGCGACCTGCTGCTGACCGGCACCCCCGGCGGCACGGCCCTGAAGGCCCCGCCCAAGGCGGTCGAGAAGATCGGCGCGCTGCTGCCGCCCGCCGTGAAGTGGAGGGCGTTCTTCAAGACCCAGGCCAAGAACCCCCACTACTTGCACCAGGGCGACGTCGTCACCGCCACCATCGCCACCCCGGACGGCCGGATCGACCTGGGCGAGCAGCGCACGCCCGTGGCCGACGCGAACTGAGACCCGAAGTGAGCCGCACATGACCGCCGACCAAGCCGTACGACCGGACTCCGCCGAGCACGTGCCGGTCGTGATCGTCGGAGCCGGGCCCGTGGGGGTGACCGCCGCCCTGCTGCTCGCCCGGCACGGGGTGAGGACCGTCGTCCTCGAACGCCACCACGACCTCTACCCCCTGCCCCGCGCCGTCGCCACCGACGACGAGGTCCGCCGCATCCTCCAAGCCGCCGGAATCGCCGACGAGTTCGCCGCCGTCGCCCGCCCCGCGCGCGGACTGCGGCTGCTGGACGCCCGCCACCGCGTGATCGCCGAATTCCGGCGCTCACCGCAGGGCCACCACGGCTACCCGCAGACCAGCATGTTCGACCAGCCCGAACTGGAACGGCTGCTGCGCGAGGCGCTCGCCCGCCGGCCGGAGTGCGAGCTGCGGGGCGGAGCGGAGGTGACGGCGGTCGGACAGCACGGCGACGGGCCGGTGCGCGTCGCCTACCGCGACGACGACGGCGAGCACCTGCTCCTCGCGGACGCCGTCCTCGGCTGCGACGGCGCGGGCAGCCTCACCCGCGACGCCATCGGCGCGCGGTGGGAGGACCTTCGCTTCGAAGAACACTGGACCGTCATCGACGTGACGACGAAAGCCGCCGTCCGCTGCTGGGAAGGCGTCGACCAGGTCTGCGACCCGCACCGCCCGGCGACCTTCATGCGCATCGGCGAGGACCGCTACCGCTGGGAGTTCCGGCTGAGGGAGGGGGAGGAGCTCGACGGTGAGCGGCTGCGCGAGCTGGTCGCCCCCTGGGTCGACATCTCCCGCGTCGACGACTTCCACGTCGTCCGGCAGGCGCAGTACACCTTCCGGGCCCGGATCGCCGACCGCTGGCGCCGGGGCCGCGTCTTCCTTCTCGGCGACGCCGCCCATCTCACCCCGCCGTTCGTCGGACAGGGCCTGTGCTCGGGACTGCGCGACGCGCACAACCTGAGCTGGAAACTCGCCCGCGTCCTTCAACAGGGCGGCGACGAGCGGCTGTTGGACACCTACGAGCGGGAACGCAAGCCGCACGCCCGCCATCTGATCCGCCTCGCGGTCGCCACCGGCTGGGCGATGACCGGTGGCCAGGACCGCGCCGCCGCACTGCGCCGCACCGCCGTCGCCGCGGCCTGCCGCATACCGGGGGTGACGGGCAGGGCGAGCCGGGACCTCGGCCGCCCGCTGCCCACAGGTCCGCTGGTGCGCCGCAGCCGACTCGGCGGCACCTCCTGCCCACAGCCCCGGGTGACGACCGAGGACGGACAACACCTCCGCTTCGACGATGTCCTCGGGGACTCCTTCACCGTGCTGACCGCGGTGCCGCTGTCGCCCGCACCGCGCGCGCTCACCGACGGACTCGGCGCCCGGGTCGTCGACGTCCACGAGTCCGGCGACGACGGCACCCTCGCCGCCTGGCTGCGCGCCGGCCACGCCGACGCCGTCCTGCTGCGCCCCGACCGCGTCGTCCTGGACGTCGTCCCGGCGGGCGGCGGCGACTTCACCGACACCGCCGCCTGGGCGCCCCTGCTCTGCACCACCCGCGGGCCCGTCGAACAGCCCGCGTCCACCCCGCTGCCGAGGAGCACCGCGCGATGACCACGCCGTACGCGAACCCGTCCTGGACCCCCGACCCGGAAGCCGCCGCGCGCAGCCGGATCGCGGACTTCGGCCGCTGGGCCGCCCGGCGCCGGGGCGTCGAGACCGACCTCACCGACTACCCCACCCTGCACCGCTGGTCGGTCACCGACCTGGAGGGCTTCTGGGGCGCGGTCTGGGAGTACTTCGACGTCGACGCGGACACGCCGTACCAGAGGGTGCTGGCCGACGAGAGGATGCCCGGCGCCCGCTGGTTCCCCGGCGCCACCCTCAACTACGCCCACCACGCCTTGCGCGACCTCGCCGACGACGACGTGGCGATCGTCGCCCTCGACGAGACCGGCTCCGGGTACGAGGTGACCGGGAAGCGGCTGCGCTCCCAGGTCGCTTCCGTTGCCGCCACCCTGCGCGACCTGGGAGTGGGCCGTGGCGACCGGGTCGTCGGATATCTCCCCAACACCCCGCACGCGATCGTCGCGTTCCTCGCCGCCGCGAGTCTCGGCGCCGTCTGGTCGGTGTGCGGGCAGGACTACGCCCCCACGGCCGCCGCCGACCGTTTCGCCCAGCTCGAACCCACCGTCCTGATCGCGGCCGACGGCTACCTGTTCAACGGCACCACCTACGACCGCCGCGAGGCCGCCCTCGAACTCGCCCGCGCACTGCCGACGTTGAAGGCGACAGTCCTCGTCGACCACGTGGGCCTGCCGGGGCTCTCGTCGAACTACCCGTCGCTGGTCCTTCCTTGGGAGGAGACGGCGACGCGCACCGAACAACTCACCTGCACCCCGGTGCCGTTCGACCATCCCCTGTGGGTCGTGTTCTCCTCCGGTACGACCGGTCTGCCCAAGGGCATCGTCCACGGCCACGGCGGCGTCCTCCTTGAGCACCTGAAGACCCTCGGCCTCCAGTCCGACCTGGGCCCCGGCGACCGCCTCCTCTGGTACACCACCACCCACTGGATGATGTGGAACCTCGTCGTCTCCACGCTCCTGACGGGTGCCACGACCTGCACGTACGACGGCAGCCCGGCCCTGCTGACCCGGCCCGACATCCTCTGGCAGCTGGCGGCCCGGCACCGCGTCACGCTGTTCGGCACCAGCCCTCAATACCTGCTGGGCATGGCCAAGTTCGGCATCGACCCGTCGGTGCACGACCTGTCGTCGATCCGTGCGGTCGGCTGCACCGGCTCCGCGCTGCCCGCCTCCGCCTACCCCTGGGTCGGCGAGCACCTCGGCGCACACGTCCAGCTCGCCTCCATCAGCGGCGGCACCGACGTCGTCTCCGGCTTCGCCGGCGGAGCACCCACCGTCCCCGTGCGGGCCGGCGAGTTGTCCGCGCCCTACCTCGGCGTGGCGCTGGCCGCGTACGACGAGGAGGGCCTGCCGGTCGTGGACCGGGTCGGTGAGCTGGTGGTGACCCGCCCGATGCCGTCGATGCCGCTGTACTTCTGGAACGACCCCGACGGCAGCCGCTACCGCGACGCCTACTTCTCCACGTACGACGGCGTGTGGCGGCACGGCGACTGGATCACCCTCACCTCCCACGGCTCGGTGATCGTGCACGGCCGCTCCGACTCCACCCTCAACCGGCATGGCGTACGTCTGGGCAGTGCCGACATCCACGACGTCGTCGAGCGACTGCCGGAGATCGCGGAGGCGCTGGTCATCGGCGCGGAGGAGCCGGACGGCGGGTACTGGATGCCTCTGTTCGTGGTCCTCGTGGCCGGTACCGAACTGGACGACGCCCTGCGCGACCGCATCCGCGAGGCCATCCGCACGGGCGCCTCTCCCCGGCACGTCCCCGACGAGATCATCGAGGTGGCGGGCATCCCGCACACCCGCACCGGCAAGAAGCTGGAGGTCCCGGTCAAACGCCTGCTCCAGGGCGCCCCGGCCGACCAGGTCGTCAACCCGGCCGCTCTGGACGACCCTGCCCTGATCGCGTACTACGCCCGTCTCGGTGCCGAACGGCGCGCCCAGCGACGCGGGTAGTCCGGATGTACCCCGGCCTTCGTGTAGTGGTGACCGTGCCGCTCCGAGCCTGAACGAAGCATGGTCAAGTTTGATATTTTCATCAGGATTCCCGTACTGACTCACTGTCCGACCCAGCACCCACTGAGGCCCCCATGACCACCACCCCCCACACGGAGACGGCCCCGTCCGTCGCCACCGGCCGCGCCGGAACCCGCGGTGTCCTGTTCGCGATGTGCCTTTCACTCGTTCTGGTCGTCGCGTCGGTCTCCGCGCTCAACCTCGCCCTGCCGGACCTGGCCATCGACCTGTCGGCGTCCAACAGCGCCCTGACCTGGATCGCCGATGCCTACACCGTCGCGCTGGCCGCGTTCGTACTGCCGCTCGGTGCGACCGGGGACCGCCTCGGCCGCCGCAACGTGCTCGTCGTCGGCACCGTCGTCTTCGGTGCGGCCTCCCTGGCAGCCTCCTTCGCCGACTCCACGACCACCCTCATCGTCTGGCGGGCCGTCATGGGCCTCGGCGCCGCGATGATCATGCCGGGCACGCTGTCCACCATCACCGCCGCCTTCCCGCCCGAACAGCGCGCCAAGGGCGTGGCCACCTGGTCGGGGTTCGCCGCCGCGGGCGCCATCATCGGGATGCTCGCGGCAGGTGCGCTGCTGGAGCAGTTCTCCTGGCGGTCGATCTTCGTCGCCAGCGCCGCCGTCGCGCTGGCCGCAGCGCTCAGTGCGGTCCTGCTGGCCCCCAACACCAAGGACGCCCATCCCCACCGGCCCGATGTGGCCGGCGCGGTGACCACGGCCCTGGCCATCGGCACCCTCGTGTACGCCATCATCGAGGGCAACGAGCGGGGCTGGACGGAACCGGTGGTGATCGGCGCCTTCGTCGTCACGGCCGTGTCCTTCGCCGCCTACGCCTATCTCGGCCTGCGCACCGAACACCCTCTGCTCGACCCGGCCCTGTTCGGCATCCGCGGCTTCCGCGCCGGTGCCATCACGGTCCTGGTGCAGTTCATGGCCGTGTTCGGCTTCTTCTTCGTCGGTCTGCAGTACCTGCAACTCATCCTGGACTACAGCCCGTTGAAGGCCGCCGTCGCCCTCGTTCCGGTCGCGCTGGCGGTACTGCCCGTCTCCCTGCTCACCCCGCACCTGGTCCAGCGGGTCGGCATGAAGGCCGTCATGTCCGTCGGCCTGCTCCTGCTCGCCGCCGGCCTGTTCCTGATCTCGTTCCTCGACGTCGACTCCGGGTACCTGCCCTTCCTCGGCGGCCTGGTCCTGGCGGGCTTCGGCATCGGCCTGAGCGGCGCCGTGGGCACGGCGGCCATCACCGGCTCCCTCGGCAGGGGACAGCAGGGCGTCGCCTCGGCCATGAACGACACCACCCGCGAGGTCGGTTCGGCGGTCGGCATCGCCCTCATGGGTTCGATCTACGGCAGTCACTACCGCTCCTCGCTCCCCGACTCGGTCGCCCAACTCCCCGCCGACGCGGCCGAGTCCGTACGCCACTCGGCAGCCGCCGGCCTCTATGTCGCCGACCGGCTCGGCACCCGGGGCACGGCTCTCGCCGACGGCGTCAAGTCCGCGTTCATGGACGGCTTGTCGGCCTCTCTGATCGCGGTGAGCGTTGTCGTACTCGCCGCTGCGGTCGGCGCCCTGCTGCGAGCACCGAAGACACCGCCGACGGCCGACTGACCCAGATCTTCGCGCCTTGGGCCGAGGCGGGTCGCGTGTGGGGAGGTCGGCGGGGTTGGAATCTGGGAATCCAGCCGGAGTTACGGGCAGTCGGAGGCAAGGTCGGCGGCGTCTTCAAGGCGCCGACATGGCCTGGCTCGCCACCACCGGCGCCAACAAGTCGTGCAACCCTGCACAACTCCCATCTGGCCTGGTGCAGGTTTGGGCGTCGACGGCTTCCGCATCGACGTCGCCCACGGCATGGTCAAGGACCCCGCCCTCCCGGACCTCGGCCTGACCGAGTTCTCGGTCCTCACCGGCGAGGGCCAGCAGGACCACCCCCACTGGGACCGCGACGGCGTCCACGACATCTTCCGCAACTGGCGAGCCATCGCCGACAGCTACCCCACCCCCCGCGTCTTCGTCGCCGAGGCCCACGTCCGCCCCGGCCGCATGCCGCACTACCTCCGCCCGGACGAACTCCACACGGCCTTCAACTTCGACTTCCTCAAGTGCCCTTTGGACGCGGGCAAGTTGCGCGAGGTCATCGACCGCAGCATCACCACCCTCGCCACCGTCGGCGCCCCCGCCACCTGGGTCCTCTCCAACCACGACGAGACCCGCCACGTCACCCGCTACGGCCGCGCCGACACCGGCGTCCAGGCCCTCTTCCGCAACCAGCCCATCCCCAGCGACCTCGCTCTCGGCACCCGCCGAGCACGGGTGGCAGCCCTGCTGATGTTCGCCCTGCCCGGAAGCGCGTACATCTACCAGGGCGAGGAACTGGGCCTCTACGAAGTCGAGGACATCCCGGAATCCGCCCTCCAGGACCCCACCTGGGAACGCTCCGGCCACACCGTCCGAGGCCGCGACGGCTGCCGCGTTCCCCTCCCCTGGACCGGCGACACCCCATCCTTCGGCTTCAGCACCTCCCCGACCGTCACCCCCTGGCTGCCCCAACCCCCGGACTGGAAGACCTGCACCGCCGAAGCCAACCAGGCCGATGCCACCTCCATGCTCCAGCTCTACCGCTCCGCCCTCCGTCTGCGCCGCACCGAACAGGGCCTTCAGGGCGAGGACTTCCACTGGCTCGACACCCCGCCCGGCACCCTCCTCTTCGAACGCGGCAACGGCATCCTGTGCGCGGTCAACCTCTCCGATCAGCCGATCCCACTCCCCGACACCACCACCACGCTGCTGGCCTCCGGCCCCCTGACCAAGGACGGCCAGCTGCCCCCGGACACCACGGCCCTGCTCCGCCGGGACTGACCCGGTCCCCGAAGCCGCCAGGGCCTGTCCGGTACTACTCCCCGCTTACCGGACAGGCCCTGGTCCTTCGCTCGCCCAGTCTGGCTCTCTGAAGGGGGGAGCGGTTCGTCGGCCGTGACGCTCGTTTGACGCTCCGATCCTCTTACGACCCTTTGGCGGAACCGAAAAACAGCCCTTGACCTGCGAGCTGCGTGAAGTCCCGTCACGGCGGGTGACGCCGCGACAGGCGACAAACGATCCTGGGCCCTGTCCTGGATGGACCGGCCGGCTTTCCTTTTCCGCCGCCTTTCGGGAGCGCGGATAGGGGGCCAGTAAGGGTAGGCGGCGCGTAGTCGACTCCGTAACGTATGGCTCGCCCGGGCGGCGGCCGCTGACTCCGTCGGCGTGTTCTTCGTGGTGGAGGAGAAGTCATGGATTCTTTGGCCGAGGCGCTGCTCGCGAATGCCGACCCGGAGGCGCTGGAGCGGCAGGACGTACCCGACGAATATCTGGCCGCTCATCTACGGGCCACGGATGTCGGGATGTTCGACGAGGTGGACGACAAGGACGTCCGTAAATCGCTGCACATAGGCCGGGTTCCCATGCCGCGCATCGCACCGGACGAAGTTCTGGTGGCGGTGATGGCCAGTTCCATCAACTACAACACGGTGTGGTCGGCGACCTTCGAGCCCGTGCCCACCTTCGAATTCCTCAAGCGCAATGCCCGGCAGGGCGGTTTCGCGGCGCGCCACGACCTGCCCCACCACGTGGTCGGCTCGGACGCGGCCGGAGTCGTCGTGCGCGTGGGCGACGGCGTGCGCCGCTGGCGGGTCGGTGACCACGTCGTGGTGAGCTGTGTCCAGGTCGACGAGGAGGAGCCCGCCACACACGCGGACGCCATGCTCGGCGCCGAGCAGCGCATCTGGGGCTTCGAGACGAACTTCGGCGGACTCGCCCACTACGCGGTGGTTCGCGCGAGTCAACTGCTGCCCAAGCCCGGACATCTGACATGGGAAGAGGCGGCCGGGAACCTGCTCACCGCCGCCACGTCCTACCGGATGCTGGTCAGCGACCGGGGCGCACGCGTCAAGCAGGGCGACATCGTCCTCATCTGGGGAGCCACCGGCGGCCTCGGCGCCTTCGCCGTACAGATGGTGAAGAACGCGGGTGGCATCCCGATCGGGGTGGTCGGCTCCGAGAGCCGGGCGGACGTGCTGCGGCGCCTCGGCTGTGACGTGGTGATCAACCGGAACGACATCGGTCTGGGCGGTGACGCCCCACTCACGCCCGAGAAGACCATCGAACTCGGCAAACGGCTGGGGCGCGAGATCAGGAGGCAGGTGGGTGAGGATCCGCACATCGTCTTCGACTACATCGGCCGGGCCACTTTCGGCATATCCGTATTCGTGGTCCGCAAGGGCGGCACAGTGGTCACCTGCGGATCCAGCACCGGATACGACCACCATTTCGACAACCGCTATCTCTGGATGAATCTGAAAAGGATCATCGGAAGTCACGCGGCCAACCTCCAGGAACAGGCGGAGTGCAATCGTCTTTTCCGGCTGGGCAGGATCGCTCCGACTCTTTCCGAGGTCTATCCGCTGTCCGAAACCGCGGAAGCGGCGCGTCTGGTCCAGCAGAACCGCCACATCGGAAAGGTCGGTGTGCTCTGTATGGCACCGGAAACCGGCCTCGGAGTGACCGACCCCGAATTGCGGGCACGGCTGGGTGAGGCACGGATCAATCCGCTCAGGAACCTCCGGGGCGCGCCCGGCGCGGACGAGACGGCCGGACCTGCCGTGACCCGCGGGCGGGAGGCCTGACGTGCGGGAGAAGCGCAGCGGAATCCTTTCGACCGGGTCGTACGTGCCCAAGAACGAGGTGGGGAACGAGGAGGTCGCCGAGCGCGTCGGAGTCACCGCGGAGTGGATCGAGCGGAAGACCCGGATACGCTCCCGGCGCTATGCCGCCCCGCACGAGGCGACCTCGGACCTCGCCGTACGGGCCGGCGCCGATGCCCTCGCCCGGGCGGGACTGACCGCCGACCGGCTCGACTACATCATCGTCGCGACCTCCACCGGCGACTTCCCGCAGCCGCCCACCTCCTGTCTGGTGCAGAACGGGCTGGGCGCGGACTCCGCGGCCTGCTTCGACATCAACGCCGTGTGCAGCGGCTTCGTCTACGCGCTCGCGCTCGCCGACAGCCTGGTCGCGGTCCGGCCCGACGCCCTCGTCCTGGTCATCGGTGCCGACCTCTACTCCCGGATCCTCGACTTCGACGACCGCCGTACCGCCGTCCTGTTCGCCGACGGAGCCGGCGCCGTGGTCGTGGGCTCGGTGCCGGAGCCGTACGGGATGATCGGTGTCGACCTGGCCAGCCGGGGCGAGGCGCACCAGCTCATCAGGGTCGAGGCCGGCGGCAGCCGCACTCCGGCGTCGGCCGAGACCCTCGCCGAGGGCGGCCACTTCTTCCGGATGGACGGCCGCGGCGTACGGGACTTCGTCGCCGAACACGTGCCGCGGGCGCTCGCCGGCCTCGCGGAACGCGTCGGCGTGCCGCTCGACCGGGTGGACCACTTCGTCCCGCACCAGGCGAACGGGGTCATGCTGGACGACCTCGTCGAACGGGCGGGACTGGGCGGCGCCCTCACCCACCGGACCCTGCACAAGTACGGGAACATGGGCAGCGCGTCCGTGCCCGTCGCCCTCGACGAGGCCAATCGCGCAGGCGAGTTGTGTCCGGGGGAGGTCGTCCTGCTCACCGGGTTCGGTGGCGGAATGTCGATCGGAGCGTCACTACTGACCTGGGGAGCCACGGCATGAGCACCATGACGACCACCACCCGGCGCGACACCCCGCCGATCAGCCGGGTCGGTGTCCTCGGCAGCGGCATCATGGGCGCCGGCATCGCCGAGCTGTGTGCCCGGGCCGGGATCGACGTCGTCGTCACCGTCTCGTCCGACGCCTCGCTGGTGTCGGGCCCGCGCAGGCTGGCCGCCTCGCTCGACCGCGGTGTGGCCAAGGGGCGGATCACCCAGGACGAGCGTGACGCGGCGCTCGGCCGGACATCCTTCACCCGCACCTGGGTGAACTCGCCGACCGTCAGCTGGTGATCGAGGCGGTGAAGGAGAACGAGTCCCTGAAGAGGGAGCTGTTCGCCACCCTCGACAAGATCGTGGAGAGTCCGGACGCCGTCCTCGCGTCCAACACCTCGTCGATCCCGATCGTGCGGCTGGCCCGTGCCACCGAGCGGCCGGAACAGGTCGTGGGAATGCACTTCTTCAACCCGGCCCCGGTGCTGCCCCTGGTGGAGATCGTCTCGTCCGTGCTGACGGCACCCCGAGTCGCGGCGCGTGCCACGGATTTCGTCACCGACGTGCTCGGGAAGCAGCCGATCAGCTCGCCGGACCGCTCCGGATTCATCGTGAACGCGCTGCTGTTCCCCTATCTGCTCTCCGCCGTCCGCATGGTCGACTCCGGTCTCGCCGACGCCGAAGTCATCGACCGGAGCATGGTCCTGGGCTGCTCGCACCCGCTCGGTCCGCTCCGGCTCGCCGACCTGATCGGGCTCGACACCACCGTCTCCATCGCGCAGGCCATGTACGAGGAGTTCAAGGAACCCCTGTACGCCCCGCCCGCCCTGCTGCTGCGGATGGTCGAGGGCGGCCTGCTCGGCCGGAAGTCCGGCCGAGGCTTCTACGAGTACCCGTGACCCCCAGGACCTGCCCGGCGGATCCTGTCGCGGACGCGGGGTCTGGCACGCCCTCCCTCACTGCCCTAAAGGCGTGGGGGCCCCAGCGGCGTTGTCGTCGGTCGCCGACTTTCCCCGGCCTTCGGCCGGGAGGCGCCCCCACCGCAGCCGCTGATGTCAACGTCTCCTCCGGCTTGCAGATGGACGCACCAGACCCCGCTCACCGGCGCTGATCAGGCACCGATGTTTTCCCGCGACCTGATCCGCCGGGCAGGTCCTAGAGCGGGCTCGGGCGGCGGGGCGGTTCGCCGCCGGCGGACCTGCGGCCCTGGCGGGTGGTGCCGCGGGCGGGGGAGTGGGCCGTTGCCTCGTTGAGCCAGTCGTCGGCGAGACGGCGCTTGACGGCCCTTGTCTTGCGCGGCAGTTGGGAATAGGCGACCTCGCGCACCAGAGGCTGCCGGAAGGCGTACTCGACCTCGCCCGGGATGGCGGTCCGCCGGCGCCGGTGCAGGAAGTGCCTGCGCTCCAGAAAGGCGAGGTGGTGGGCGACCTCTTCCCGGTCGCGGTCGCCGAGCGCGGCGACCGCGCCCACCCACAGGGTGTCGCCGACCACCGAGGCGTCCCGCAGCACCGCCTTCTGCGCGGGCAGCAGCGTGTCGAGGCGAGCCGCTATCACCGTCTGCACGGGACCCGGCAGGGGCACCGGTTCCGTACCGGCGTCCTCGCCCAGCGCCTGGACGTACTCCCTGGCGAACAGCGGATTCCCGCCGACCCGGGCCACCAGGACGGGGTCGAGCGAGCCGCTTCCTCGGTCCCCGGCCAGGGAGCCCATCAGCAGGCCCGTCACATGGTCGGGCAGCGGGTCCAGAGTCAGCATCACGGCGTCCCGCTTGCCGCAGCTCCAGCGCGGACGCACGTGCAGCAGCTCGGGACGGGACGTCGCCAGCAGCATCAACGGCACCGGTGCCAGCTGCTCGACGACCTCCGACACGGCGTCCATCAGTTCGGGCGAGGCCAGGTGCATGTCCTCCATGACCACCAGCAGCGGCCGCTGTGCGGCGATCTCCTCGATGAGCTGACGCCAGACCAGGAAGACGGCGTGGAACGTGTCGTGGCCAACCGGTTCCACCTGCCCGTCCGCGCCGAGGCACCGGCGCAGCCCCCGCAACAGCTCCGGTCCCGCGGCGCTGTCGCCGAGCAGCCCGTGCACCGCGTCGACCAGCTTGCGGTCGGCGACGACGGGGCTGTCGGTCGCTTCGATTCCGGCGTACGCCCGAACGGTCGACACCAGGGGTGCCACACAGTTGTCCCCGCCGAACGGCGAGATACGAGCGGTGAGCACGGCCGGTCCGGAGTACGGAGCGGTGGGCCCGGCGTGGGCATCGGTGGGTCCGCCCGCGTACGCCCTGGCCTTTGCCTTGTGGAGGAACTCGGTCACCAGCCGGCTCTTGCCCAGGCCCGGTTCGCCGATCACCGTCACCAGATGCGGTCGCTGTCGCCGGAGCATGTCGCCGAGCAGGCCCGTCAGTATCTCGATCTCGCGCTCGCGGCCCAGGAACGGCGAGACCGGTCCGGCCGGTGTGCCGCTCGGTGCCATGTTCCTGATCTCCCAGCCGTCCCCGGGGGCGGCGGTCCAGGCGGCGCCGAACACATCTCCCCCGATCCTGACGGTGCAGTCGCAGACCCTGAGTCCGCCCGGCTCGGCGGAGTCGAGCAGTTGCTGGCAGCGGTCGAGGACCTGACCGGTCGCCTCGGCCGGCTCGACATGGTTCTCCGACGCGTAGGTGACCATCATTTCGCCCGTGGCGACGGCCAGTCGGCAGGTTCGCAGGGTGTCCCCGCTGCCGGAGAACTCCTCGGCGACCCGGTCGCGGATCGCGAGGGCGGCACGGACGGCGCGTTCGGGGTCGTTCTCGTGCAGCTGCGGAACACCGAACAGGGCCAGCCAGGTGGCGCCCACCGCGGTGCGCAGCACCCCGCCGAACCGCTCCACCTCACGGCGTACGACGTTCGTCAGGTCCTTCTGTACGGCGTCCGTGTGCTCGGGGTCCTCGTGTCCCGCCGGGTGCGGGACCCTGGCCCGCATCAGCAGCACCGACACCCGTTTGCGTTCCACCATGGCGGTGGCCGGGGTGCCGCCCTCGGGGCGGGGTTCGAGGGCGCCGTAGTGGCCCGCGACCGAGGCGGTGGCCAGTGCCGCCGAGGGGTCCGCGGACCGCGGATAGGAGCTGAGCAGGCGCAGGTTCGAGGCGGCGGCGGCCGTCTCGTCGCCCAAGCCGGCACCGGGCAGGTCGAGTTCCGGAGCGTGGGTGAGTATGGCCCTTTCCATGTCGAGGAGTTCCGGGCCGGGGTCGAGTCCGAACTCGTCGGCCAGCGCGGCCCGGGTGCGCTGGTACGCGGCCAGCGCCTCGGGTTGCCGGCCGCACCGGTACAGCGCCAGCATGAGCTGGCCGCAGAGCCGTTCCCGGGCCGGGTCACCGGAGGAGGCGCGCTCCAGCTCACCCACCAGGTCCCAGTGCCGGCCGAGCGCCAGTTCCGCCTGCACGCAGTCTTCGAGGGCGGTCAGCCGCTCGTTGTGGACGACCTCCTGCTCGGGCCAGGCGATGCCCTCCTCGGCGAGGTCGGCCAGGGCCGGGCCGTGCCACAGTTCCAGGGCCTTGCGCAGCGCGGTGGCGGCGTTCTGCCACTCCGCCGCCGCGAGATGCTGCCGTCCCTGGTCCGCGAGGGACTGGAACACCGACAGATCGATGTGCCTGGGGTTCACCGTGAGCAGATAGCCGGGCGAGCGCGTCTGAAGGGAGACCTCGGGGGCGTCGGCGAGGATCCTGCGCAGTCCGGAGACCGCGTTCTGCACCATTTTGCGACAGGTCGGCGGGGCGTCGTGACCCCAGACGGCGCGAATGATGCTGCTGGTGGCGACGACTTTGTTGGCGTTCAGGAGCAGATATCCCAGAACGGCCCGTTGGTTCAGTCCGCCCAACGGCACCCGTCCCTCGATGCCCGAGATCTCCAATGGGCCGAGGATCTTGAACCGCACAGCAACCCCCGTTCACCTGTCACATGGCTGAACCAGGCGAGTAGTTGACTCGGTCCGAGCACGGTCGAGCAGCCCCTTTGATGCTCCCGGCTGGATCCAAGTCAATCAAACCGCCCGGGAGGTACGTCAACATCGCGCCGCCGCAGGGTCTTGACAGACGGCTAAAAATCATCCCTGGGGAAACCCCTTGCGAGCCGTTCCGGCAGGCCGGCGGATACGTGGCCGGCCTCACTCGCCGCGGGCCAGCAGCAACGCGCCGTACAGGGAGGACAGTCCGCCGAGCGAGGCTCTGCCGATCACCGCGCGCGGGCCGCCCGGCCGCGCCAACAAGGCGGCCTGCCCGGCGATTTGGGGGACCAGTCCGGGCAGGGCGTCGGCGAAGCCCCCGCCGATCACCACCTGCTCCGGACGGGCCAGTTCCGTAAGGCTGACCACGGCGGTCGCGAGCGCCGAGCAGGTCTCGTCCAGCGTCGCCACGGCCCACGGCAGCAGCGCGTCCGCGGCGTCCCGCAGTTCGGTGAACTCCACTTCCCGGCCCAGGAGTTCAGCGGCCCGGCGCAGCGTCGAGGGCCCGGAGGCGAGCGACTGGAGGCAGCCGCGCCGTCCGCAGTCGCACCTTGGCCCGAAACGGTCGACCGTCATGTGCCCGATCTCGCACGAGCCCGCGGCCGGTCCGGGAAACGGACGCCCGCCGTGCACGATGCCGCCGCCGATTCCGGTCCCGACACCGAGGTAGACGACATTCCCGCAGGCCGCGGCGTCCGCCTCCGCCAGCGCGGCCAGATCACCGTCGTCCGCCATCCGCACCGCGGTCCCCGGAAAGAGTTCGCGCAACTCGGTGCGGAGATCGAGGCCCCGCCATCCCGGCCGGCCCGGCCAGGTGGCGACCCGGCCCGTCCCGTCCACCGTGGCGGGCATCGCCACCCCGACCGCGGTGAGCGGACGCCGCCACCTGGCGAGCAGCGCGTCCGCATGGTGCCGCAGCATGGCGACGTCCCGCCGGGCGGCCCCCGTGTCCCGCGGCCAGTGGAAGACCGACTCCAGCGGATCGTGTCCCTCCGATTCGAGCCGCAGTGCCACCTTGGTGCCGCCGATGTCGATCCCCAGGTACCCCATGACCCCTCCGTCAGCCGGTCGAGTCGGCCGCTCCGACCCCCGGCGCGATGCAGGATATGGCGCCCCCAGGACCACAAGTCGGCTGTTCGGAGCGGTGTTGCCGCAGGTCAGGGGAGGCATAGGGGTTCCAGCCCGGGCGCTTGCGTTCATAGCTTCGACACAGGGTGAGGGGGCTGGACACTCCCGCTCCCCCCTCAGATCGAACAGCTCGACCAAGCAAGCAGAGAGGCGACGACGCGTGATCAGCCGACGATCAGTTCTCCAGCTGGGCGGTGCCCTGGCGGTGGCCGGAAGTGTGGGCGCGGCGGCCCCCTCGGCACAGGGTGCCAGGTCCGCCACCGTGCCGTGGGACCAGCTGCGCGCGCGGCTGCGGGGCGATCTCGTCCTGCCCGCGGACAGTGGGTACGACCTCGCGAAGCAGCTGGCGGTCGCCGAGTACGACGCCATCCACCCGCAGGGCATCGCCTACTGCGAGACCCCGGCCGACGTGGCCAGTGCCGTGCGGTTCGCCCAGGCCAACTCGCTGCCGACGCGCACCCGCAGCGGTGGCCACAACTTCGCCGGCTGGTCGACGGGCGAGGGCCTGGTCGTCGACGTCTCCCGGATCAAGCACGTCAAGGTGGGCGCGTCCACCGTACGGCTGGGACCCGGCGCGATGTCGGTGGAGGCGCTCACTGCGCTCAAGCCGTACAACAGACAGATCGTCACCGGCACCTGCCCGACCGTGTGTCCGGGCGGCTTCCTCACGGGTGGCGGCATCGGATTCCAGACCGCCCGATACGGACTGGGCAGCGACCGGCTCGTGTCCGCCCGCGCGGTGCTCGCCGACGGGAGCCTGGTGACCGCCTCCGCGACCCGGGAGCCGGACCTCTTCTGGGCGTTGCGCGGCGGAGGCGGCGGCAATTTCGGCGTCCTGGTCGACTTCGAGGTGCTGCCGATCGACCAGCCGCGAGGGGTCTACTTCGCCACGACCTGGCCCTGGGACAAGGCCAGGGAACTCGTCGAGGCCTGGCAGCAGTGGAGCCTGGCCGACGCGGACACGCTGGGCTCCTCCTGCGGCGTACTCCTTTTCGACGCGGCCCCCGGCACCACACCCATGGTCACGGTCAACGGCGGCTACTGGGGCGCCCAGGCGGACCTGGAGGCAGGGCTCGACGCGCTCGCCGCCCAGGCCGGCGCCCAGCCCTTGAGCCGGTCGGTCGCCGAACTGCCGTACGACGAAGTGATGATGCATGTGTACGGCTGCGACCAGGTCACCGTGAAGCAGTGTCACCGGGTCGGGCAGAACGACGAGGCGACCATCCCGCGTGGCGGCGCCCTGCGCGAGCGCCACCGGCTCTTCGACAAGCCGCTCACGGGTTCGGCCCTCGCCGCGACCCTGGCGGCCTTCGACGCCGACCGCCACGCCGGGCACACCAGATTCCTCGGCTTCAACCACCTCGGCGGCGCCTCGACGCGGCCCGGCCGCACCGACACGGCGTTCTGGCACCGCGACACGCAGTTCCTCATCGGCATCGGGGCGGCCCTGCCCTCCCCGACACCGTCCGCCGAGGACGAGGCGGTCACCAAGGCCTGGGTGGACCGCGGGTACGGCATCATCGACCCGCTCTCGACCGGTCACTCGTACATCAACTTCCCGGACGAGCGGCTCGAGGACTGGCAACAGGCCTACTACGGCGGGAACTACGACCGCCTGGTCCAGGTGAAGAACGCCTACGACCCGGGGAACTTCTTCAACCACCCGCAGAGCATCGGGAGTTGACCGACGCGCAACCCCTTGCCGCCCGGCGCTCGCGAGGCGCCGGGCGGCAAGGGGCCGGCACATCAGCCGGAGACGGTCTCCACCAGTGCGCGCGCCGCCAGGCGGTAGCCGAGCGTGCCGAGACCCACGATCACTCCCGCGGCCAGCGGCGCGAGCACCGACTCGTGCCGGAACGTCTCACGGGCCCACACGTTCGAGATGTGGACCTCGACGAAGGGGTGCGGATACGCGGCCAGGGCGTCCCGCAGACTCCAGCCGGCGATCATCAGCGCTCCCGGGTTCACCACGGCCCCCACCGTGTCGTGGCAGTCGTTCACCGCCCCGACGAGGTCGCCCTCCGAATCGTGCTGCACGGAACGCACCTTCCAGCCGCGGGACTCGATTTCCGCGGCCACGGCCTCCTCGATATCCGCCAGCGTATCCATTCCGTATATCTCGGGTTCCCGGCGGCCGAGAATGCCCAGGTTGGGTCCGTTCAGCAGGAGTACGCTGGCCAAGATTCACCTCGTTCGTAGGGCCGATCAATAGATCGGGTCGACGGAGTGAAGAGCCTATCGAGCGCCCTCCGGAACAGTGACGTGACCTGTAATGCAATTCCGGGACAAGGGGGTTCTAGGGGTAAACATAGGGGAGATGACACGCCGTCCGGTGTTCGCTAGCGTGCTGCCAGTCGCCCGGTGCCACCTGCGGATTCCTTTTTCCCGCCGCGGTACCGGCGGTTCACGGAACGGTTCTCCTTCGATGGAAAGACAGGTGAATTGATGAGCGGGAATCCGCTGGAAGCCCCGGAATTCCCCGACTGGCCCCAGTACGGCGACGAGGAGCGGGTCGGGCTGATCCGGGCCCTGGAGCAGGGACAGTGGTGGAGGATGGGCGGCGGCGAAGTCGACGCCTTCGAGCGCGAGTTCGCCGAGTACCACGGCTCCGAGCACGCCCTCGCCGTCACCAACGGCACACACGCACTCGAACTCGCTCTCCAGGTGCTCGGCGTGGGGGCCGGTACCGAAGTCGTCGTTCCGGCGTTCACCTTCATCTCCTCCTCGCAGGCGGCCCAGCGCCTCGGCGCGGTGGCCGTACCGGTGGACGTCGACCCCGACACCTACGCCATCGACCCGGCGGCCGTCGAGGCGGCCATCACTCCCCGGACCCGCGCGATCATGCCGGTCCACATGGCCGGACACTTCGCCGACATGGACGCGCTGGCGAAGCTCTCCGCCGACTCGGGTGTGCCCCTCATCCAGGACGCCGCGCACGCCCACGGTGCCCGGTGGCAGGGCAAGAAGGTCGGCGAACTCGGCTCGATCGCCGCGTTCAGCTTCCAGAACGGCAAGCTGATGACCGCGGGCGAGGGCGGCGCGGTCCTCTTCCCCGACGCCGAGTCCCGGCGGACCGCGTTCCTGCGCCACAGCTGCGGCCGGCCGCCGACGGACCGGCACTACTTCCATCAGACCTCGGGCTCCAACTTCCGTATGAACGAGTTCTCCGCAGCGGTGCTCCGAGCCCAACTGGGCCGCTTCGACCGGCAGATAGACACCCGCGAACAGCGCTGGCCGCTGCTGGCCGGGCAGTTGGCGCAGATCCCGGGCGTCGTGCCGCAGTCCAGGGACGAGCGCAACGACCGCGTCCCGCACTACATGGCCATGTTCCGGCTGCCCGGCATCACCGAGGAGCGGCGCAACGCCGTCGTCGACGCGCTCGTCGCACGGGGCCTGCCCGCCTTCGCGGGCTTCCGCGCCATCTACCGCACCCCCGGCTTCTGGGAGACCGGAGCACCGGACGAGACCGTCGACGACATCGCCCGCCGGTGCCCCAACTCCGAGGCCATCAGCGGCGACACCGTCTGGCTGCACCACCGCACCCTGCTGGGCGCCGAGGAGCAGGTGGGCCGGATCGCCGACATCGTCGCCGACGTCCTGGCCACCACGTGACTCCCGCCCACCCGGCCCGTGAGCACACCGGCCGGCCCGTCCGAGTGGCGGTCGTCGGCCTGGGCTGGGCCGGCCGCACCATCTGGCTGCCACGGCTTCGGCAGCACCCCGCCTTCGAGGTGGTGGCCGTGGTCGACCCGAGCGAACGGGCGCGTACCGAGGCGGTGTCCGACGCACCCGGCGCACGGTCGTTCGCCGGCCTCGACGGCCTGTCCGCCACCGCGGTGGACCTCGCCGTGATCGCGGTGCCCAACCATCTGCATGCCGAGGTCGCCTCCCGGCTGCTCGCCGAAGGCACCCCCGTCTTCGTCGAGAAGCCCGTCTGTCTCGACTCGGACGAGGCCGCCCGGCTGGCCCGGGCCGAGGCATCGGGCGGCGCCGTCCTGCTGTCCGGAAGCGCCGCCCGGCACCGGGCCGACGTACGGGCCCTGAGTGAACTCACCGCCTCACTGGGGCCAGTCCGGCACATCGAGGTCGCCTGGATCCGCGCGCGCGGAGTGCCCGACGCGGGCGGCTGGTTCACCCGGCGCACCCTCGCCGGCGGTGGGGCCCTGGTCGACCTGGGCTGGCATCTGCTGGACACGGCGCTGCCCCTGGTCGGCGACGGCATCGGCTTCGACCAGGTCGTGGGCACCGTCTCCGGCGACTTCCTGGGCAGCGCCGGCTCCGGCGCGGCCTGGCGTCACTCCGCACCGGAGGACCGGGCACCGGGTGACCTCGGCGACGTGGAGGACACCGCACGCGGGTTCCTCGTCGCCGACAACGGCGTCTCCGTGGCACTGCGCGCGAGCTGGGCCTCGCACGAGCGGCACGACGTCACCCTTGTCAGGGTCGAAGGGGCCGCCGGAACCGCCACCCTTCGCTGCACCTTCGGATTCAGCCCCAACCGTGAGGGCGGCTCCCGGCTGACCCTGACCCGCGACGGCCGAACCGAACCCGTACCCGTGGCCGACGAGCCCATCGGCGCCGAATACGTGCGCCAACTGGACGAGCTGCCCCGGCTGTTGGCCGATCCCGCCGTCCGTGGCCGGGCCGTCGCGGAGGTACGGCTCACCATCGGAGCGATCGAACGCCTCTACCAATCGGCCCGGAACGCCGGACGGCAGGCCGTGCCGGCGGGACACGGCGCCCACTGACCCAGAACCCCGTGACCGTACGGAGGGAGGAGACCCTGTGGAGGACAGCAACCCGGCGCGGCCCGGCGGCCCCCTGCTGGCAGAGGAGGACGGACCACTCGCCGTGGTGTTCGACATGGACGGCGTCCTCGTGGACAGCTTCGCGGTGATGCGTGAGGCGTTCACGGTGGCGTACGCCGAGGTCGTGGGGGCGGGACCGGCCCCCTTCGACGAGTACAACCGACACCTCGGGCGCTACTTCCCCGACATCATGCGGATCATGGGGCTGCCCCTGGAGATGGAGGAACCGTTCGTCCGCGAAAGCTACCGGCTGGCCCACCGGGTGACCATGTTCGACGGCATACCGGACCTGCTGACGAGCCTGCGCGGACGGGGCATCGGGCTCGCCGTCGCCACCGGGAAGAGCGGCCGGCGGGCCCGGTCGCTCCTCGAACGACTGGGCGTCCTGCCGCTGTTCCACCATGTCATCGGCGGGGACGAGGTGCCACGCGCCAAACCCGCCCCCGACATGGTCAGGCGCGCCCTCGAACTGCTGGACGTGCGCCCCGGCAACGCGCTCATGATCGGCGACGCCGTCACCGACCTGCAGAGCGCCCGCGCCGCCGGAGTACGCGCGGTCGCCGCCCTGTGGGGCGAGACCGCCGAGGCGGCACTGCTCGCCGAACGGCCCGACGCCGTGCTGCGCAGCCCGGGAGAGCTGCACGGGCTGCTGCCGCGGGTCCCGGTGCACTGACCCCGGCCGAACGGACCGGAACACGGGAAGGGGCCCGCTCGCCGGAGGACGGCGAGCGGGCCCCTTCCCGCGCCTGCGCTCGGAGAGACAGCCGTACGGCCGCGCCTCCGCCGAGGCGCGGCCCGGCGACCGCTAGGCAGGCTGGGGTGCCGGCGCGAACAGGGCGGAGACGGGCTCGGGCAGCGCGACCCCCGTGCGCAGCGCCGTGCGCAGGGCGTGCGCGGCCAGCGCCTCGTCCGCGACCTCGACACCCAGCCGCCGATGGGTCAGATGCGCGTGGTCGAAGAGCAGATAGCCGACCGGGGCCACCGCAGCGTGCTCCGCGACCAGCGAACCCACCGTGCGCGTATAGCGCTCCCAGTGCCCCGCGTCCCCGGCTCCGGTCCCCGGCAGGCCGAACACCTGGCGGGTCGCCGCCTCCACGGCCGACCGCCGCAGCCGGGTCACCTCCGCCCGCAGCCGCGCCGGCAACTCGTTCACCCAGTGCTGCCAGCACTGGAACAGGAACGGGACCCGGTCGTCGACCGCGAGCAGTTCGGTGAGCAGCGCGAGATGCAGGAACGCGACGCCGATACCGGGGACCGCACCCGCGCGCCCGGCCACCGCGCTGTCCCGCAGCAGCCCCAGCGCCAACTCGCTGGAGGCCGTGGCCAGTCGCGCGGCGAGATCCACCGTGGCGTGGTCGAGGTATTTCGACATGGGCGGTTCGTAACGGTCCCAGGCGACCGGCCGGCCCCGCTCTCCGGCGGCCCGGTCCAGGTCTCTCCTGATGTCCTGAAGAATCTCCGGCCGGGAAAACAGCCAGAGGCCGATGTGCGGGCCGAGCCGGCCCTCCAGGGGTTCGAAGTACCAGAGTGCTTCGCTGTCCACGGAACGCACACGGTCGACGAGTTCGGAAACGAGCGAAGGAAATAATGCTCTCTCAGGAACCCGGTCCGGGACCGGGTGTTCGAGAAGACGGACGAACAGCCAATTGCGCGTCATGCGCCCGAGCCTAGTGTTCGGGCGCCGCCCCATTCCGTGCACTCCGGACGAAATACCGGGTCCCGCGGAAGTTAGGGATGCCGTAGGGGGTGGCTCAGGGGTCGTACTCGCGGATTGTCCGTACACACTTTCACTTGGCACGGCGCGACCAGGAGGATAACTCCGCATTCGCCTGCCGGTTTTGGGTTGGCCCGCAGACAAGGGATGTGGTGACATGCTGCGCACCGAACTTATTCGGCCGCTGCCCGAGTTGCTCCGCTCGCACGCCGAGACCCACGGGGACAAGGTCGCCTTCCACGACGCGCGACGCGGTGTCACCTATGCCGAACTCGAGCTGCGCACCCGCAGGATCGCCGGACACCTGGCGGATCTGCGGCTGCAACCCGGCGACCGGGCCGCCATTCTGCTCGGCAACCGCGTGGAGACGGTGGAGAGTTACCTGTCCATCACCCGGGCGAGCGCGGTCGGCGTGCCGCTCAACCCGCGGGCCACCGACGACGAACTCGGCCATCTCCTCGACGACAGCGGCGCCCATGTCGTCATCACCGACGCGGCCCACGTCGGGCAGCTCGCCCGCCTCGTGGCCGACCGGCCCGGGCTGCGGGTCGTCGTCACCGCCGACGGGGGCATACCGGACGGCGCGCCGCTCGGCACCCTGTCCTTCGAGACGATGGCCGCCACCGAACCCCTCGCACAGGCCCGCGACGACCTCGGCCTGGACGACATCGCGTGGACGCTCTACACCTCCGGCACCACCGGCCGGCCCAAGGGCGTCATGTCCACCCAGCGCAACTGCCTCTGGTCGGTCGCCGCCTGCTACGTACCCATCCCCGGACTGTCCGCCGCGGACCGGGTCGTGTGGCCGCTGCCCCTCTTCCACAGCCTGTCGCACATCGTCTGCGTCCTCGGTGTCACCGCGGTCGGCGCCACCGCCCGCATCGTCGACGGCTTCTCCGCCGACGAGGTGCTCGACGCGCTGCGCGCCGACTCCGCGACGTTCCTCGCCGGCGTCCCCACCATGTACCACTATCTCGTCAGGGCGGCGCGCGAGAGCGGCTTCGAGGCCCCGGCCCTGCGGATGTGCCTGGTCGGCGGCGCGATCACCACCGCCGAGCTGCGCCGTTCCTTCGAGGAGGCCTTCGGCGCACCGCTCCTGGACGCCTACGGATCCACCGAGACATGCGGCTCGATCACCATCAACTGGCCGGTCGGCGCCCGGGTCGAGGGATCCTGCGGGCTGCCCGTGCCCGGTCTCGGGGTACGCGTCGTCGACACCGAGACCGGCCTCGACGCCGAGGCGGGGGCCGAGGGCGAGGTGTGGGTCCGCGGCCCGAGCGTCATGGCCGGCTACCACAACCAGCCCGAGGCCACCGCCGAAGCCGTCAAGGACGGCTGGTACCGCACGGGCGACCTGGCCCGCCGCGACGCGGACGGCTACTTCGTCATCACCGGCCGGATCAAGGAGCTCATCATCCGGGGCGGCGAGAACATCCACCCCGTCGAGGTGGAGGAGGTCCTGCGCACCGTCCCGGGCGTCGTGGACGTCGCCGTGGTCGGCAAACCGCACGAGGTGCTCGGCGAGGTGCCCGTCGCGTTCCTCGTCGCCGGACCCGAGGGGATCGACCCGGAACGGCTGCTGGCCACCTGCCGTGAGCGACTGTCGTACTACAAGGTCCCCGAGGAGCTCTACGAGATCGACCGGGTCCCCCGCACCGCCTCGGGCAAGACCACCCGGCACGTCCTGCTCGACATGCCCGCACGGCTGCGCGCCGTCGGAGCCGGCCACTACGAGTCGCTCTTCCGGCTCGACTGGGTACCCCTGCCGTCCGTGCCGGCACCGCACGTGCCCGCCGGGGGACGCTGGACGCAGATCGGCACCGACCCCTTCGGCGTCGTCGGCGCGCTCCCGCCCGGTGGCCCCACGATCGAGCCGTACGCCGGCACAGCGGCCGAAGCCACCGAAGTCACCCTCCTTTCAACCGACGCCCGGCCCTTCGCGGCCGACCGGATCGCCGACTCCGTACGGAACGACGTCGACGATCTCCGGCGACGCGTCGATGCCTGGCTCGCCGACGAACACCCGGACGCGGCCCGGCTCGTGGTACTGACCCGCGGTGCGGTCGAAGTCGGCATCGTCGACGAACCCCGGGAGCCGGGCGACCTCCCCGCATGGGGCCTGGTGCGCTCGCTCCAGGCCCAGTACCCCGACCGCCTCGTACTCGTGGACCTGGACGACGCCGAGGTCTCGGCCGCGGCCGTGCCCCTGGCCGTCGCCTCCTGGGAACCGCAGGTCGCCGTCCGCGGCGGCGTCGTCCTGCGGCCCCGCCTCGCCCGGGTGACCTTCGCCGGTGAACAGCGGACGTCCGCCCCCTCCGCCTTCGCGGGCGCGACCCTGGTGACCGGCTCCGACACGAGCACGGGCGCCGCCCTCGCCCGCCACCTGGTCGTGGCGCACGGCGCTCGCCGACTGCTCCTGCTGAGCCCGCGAGGCTCCGCCGACCGTACGGCCGACGAGCTGAGCCGCGAACTGCGGGCAGCCGGGGCCGAGGTGACGCTCACCGCCTGCGACCCGGCCGACCACACCACACTGGCCGCCACCCTCACCGGGTACCGGCACCCGATCACCGCGGTCGTGCACGCGGCCGGCGCGACCCCCACCACGGACCTCGGACGGGCCGTCGACGGCGCGCTCAACCTCCACCGCCTCACCGCCTCCGCGGATCTCTCCGCGTTCCTCGTCCTCACCGCGGCCCACGGACTGCTCGGCACGACCGGGCGCGGTACGGAGGCCGCCGCCGACGCCTTCCTCGACTCCCTGGTACGGCACCGGACATCCCAGGGGCTCCCCGCGCTCTCCCTCGCCTGGGGTCCCGGGGACACCACCGGCCTGCCCGCGCCGTCCGGTGTCGGCACACTTCCGCCGCAGGACAGCCTCGCCATGTTCGACGCCGCGCTGCTCACCGGCCGGGGGCACCTGGCCGCGCTGCACCCCGACACGGCGTCGCTCGACTCCGGCACGGTTCCGGCCCCGCTGCGCAGCCTGATCGACGCGCTGCCCAGGTCCGCCCGGCCCGACGCGGCGGCCACCTCCGAACTGGGGCGCAGGCTCGCCGCCCTGACCAGGGCCGAACAGGACCGCACACTCCTGGACCTCGTACGCGAGGCCGCCGCCGAGGTCCGCACCCAGGACGACGCCGCGGCGATCGCCCCCGAACGGGCCTTCAAGGAACTCGGCTTCACCTCACTCACCGCGGTGGAACTGCGCAACCGCCTCACCGCCTCGACCGGCCTGACACTGCCCGCCACCCTCGCCTTCGACCACCCCACCCCCGCCGCTGTCGCCCGCTACCTGCGCGGACAACTCCTCGGCCACGAGAACACGGCGGTGACCGCGCGACCGCGTCCCCTCGCGCCGGACGAGCCGATCGCGATCGTCGGGATGGGGTGCCGGCTGCCGGGCGGAGTCACCTCCCCCGAGGAGTTGTGGCGGCTGGTGTCCGAGGAGCGGGAGGGGCTGGTGGACTTTCCGGCCGACCGCGGCTGGGACCTCGACAACCTCTACGACGCCGATCCCGACCGGCCCGGCACGTCGTACGTCCGCAAGGGCGGGTTCCTCGACGGCGTCGGCGACTTCGACGCGGAGCTGTTCGGTGTGTCGCCGCGTGAGGCGCTGGCGATGGACCCGCAGCAGCGGCTGATGCTCGAAGTGTCCTGGGAGGCGCTGGAACGCGCCGGCCTCGCGCCGACCTCGCTCAAGGGTCAGGACGTCGGGGTGTTCTCGGGCGTGATGTACCACGACTACGCGAGCAAACTGGACCAGGCTCCCGAAGGGCTCGAGGGCTACCTCGGCACCGGCAACTCCGGCAGCGTGGCCTCCGGTCGGGTGTCGTACGCGCTGGGTCTTGAGGGTCCGGCGGTGACGGTGGACACGGCCTGCTCGTCGTCCCTGGTGGCCCTGCACCTGGCAGCTCAGTCACTGCGGAGCGGCGAGTGCTCCATGGCGCTGGCCGGGGGCGTGGCGGTCATGGCACAGCCCACCTCCTTCGTGGAGTTCTCGCGGCAGCGCGGGCTGGCCGTGGACGGTCGGTGCAAGGCGTTCGCGGACGCGGCGGACGGCACGGGGTGGGCCGAGGGTGCTGGTGTTCTGCTCCTTGAA
>NZ_BARG01000043.1 GCF_000376565.1 Streptomyces hokutonensis
CCGGTCCTGCTGCCCGCGCTGGCCCTTGCGGTCGTCACCGCCGGCACGAAGATCGCCACGGGGTACTGGGCGGCCCGACGCGCGGGGATCTCGGCGAAGGGCCGCTGGCGGACGGGCGGCACCCTGGTCGCCCGGGGCGAGTTCTCCATCGTCATCGCCGGACTCGCCGTCACCGCCGGCATCGAACCCTCCCTCGGCCCCCTGGCCACGGCGTACGTGCTGATCCTGGTCATCGTCGGCCCCCTCACCGCCCGCTACACCGAACCCCTGGCCACCCGCCTGACCGGACGCAGGCGCGACAAGATCGCCGTTGCGGCGGACACGGGAGGCACCAGGGAGAGCACTGCCGAGGAGCCGTACGAGGTGGGCTAGGACGCAAGGGGGCCAGCGCCCTGGCCCGGTACGAGTGCGATCCAGATCTCACTTGGGTCCGCGCGAGAGGGTGTGGCGGAGCCGCGTCTCGGATCGGGTCGGGGACTCGTCCCGGCTGTCCCGTGCGAAGGAGCCCGCGTGCGGTCCACCAGCATGGACGTAGAAGGCCACAAGACGGAGACCGTCGAGGTCGAGCCATCCGTTCCGCCCGCGCACTGACCTGACGGAGACGCCGGAGAAGAAGGGCACCGTATGAGCAGGCTGCTGGAAGCGGTGTGTGCGCTGACCGTCGGTGTCCTCGTTGCGCTCCTTGTATGGGGAGCTGACCCTGGCGCCGTGCGGGTGGCGTGGCGGGACGGCGAGCTGAGCGGTGTGACGGTCGTGTTCGTGGCGGCGTGTGCGCTGTGGCTGGTGCTGTGGCGCAGGCGTACCGGGCGCGGCTGGCCGGCATGGCCGCTTGTGGTGCTGCTGTGCGGTGCGGCTGTTGCGCTAGTCGTGGCGGCCATGGCCGGTTGACCGGCGCAGCAGGCAGGTGGGGCTTCCCATTCCTGTGGACGGGGAGCCCCGCTGGCGTTTACGGGCTCGGGCTACTGTTAAGGATCTTGGTAGGAGGGGCAAGGTGTCCCTGCGGCACGGCTGTTGGTCGCCGACCCGGTCCGATTCCGGGGCGCTGCGATGACAAGGCCGTCCGGAACCGGTCCCTGACGCGAGGTCAGAAGCTGTCCAACACGGTACTGGCGGCCGTCCGGGCACCCGTGGAGCACGGCTTCGCCCATCTCAAGAACTGGTGCGTCCTCGGCAAGGTACGCACCGACCCCGCCTGGGCGACTGCCCTGGTCCGGGCCCTGCTGGTCCTCACGAACCGCGAAGTCGCCCGATGACCGACGATCTTCACCGAAGTCACCTGCCGGCGACCAGCGCGAGCATCCCGATGCCCACGTACACCAACCCTGTGACCAGCGACTTCAGGCTGCACGGCTCCTCATTGTCGCCCCCACCCTCTGGGATTCCGCTTCTCGGTGCTTCATCGGCCGCTGCCCCTCGTCTCCTTCTGGAGGCGGCTCACTGGCTCACCGAGGGCCGGTCGCGGGTTCCGTGGAAGGCGATGTCCACGCCCTGCGCGGCTGCACGGCGGGGCCGCCGACGGTCGGTGTGCCACCCAAACCCCTGACAAATGCCGGTCACTCCTGGGCGCCGGGTGCTTGTCGGCCGTCGGCTCGGCCCCCGATATGAGTCTTGCGCAGTGCAAAATCTGTTCGCCAGCGCTTCGGGAAGGTCTCGGCCCGGCCGCGTTGCCGCCACTCTCCTGAAGGTGCCTGCGTCTTACGAGACTCTGACGTGGCGGGCGCATGCTGCCGCCCCGGCCGTGTCATGCGCGACTCTGGTCTTGTTCGGCACCCGAGAGGGTGCCGCCGCGGTATGGGAAGCGGCTGCCGTGGAACAGCGCCCCGGGCCGATCCCGGGGCGCTTGGCCGTGTCCGGTCTCCCGGCACGGCGATGAGCGCACCGTGGGTCGGGCCAGTCGGGGATCGGTGTCGGCGTCCAGGCGCACGAAGGGGATGCTCCCGCCGGCCTCTCGGAAGCCAGCCTCGCTGCCGTCGCTGGGCAACCCCATTAACGTGCACAGGCGTTGGGCGGTTCGGGGGTGCCGTTGCGCGTAGCCAGCCATGATCTCGGCGCCGTCGTCCGGCGTGAGGAAGTGTGCCGTGACGGCGCGGTGGCGGTTTCCGACCTGGATGACGGTCTTCGGCTCGGCGCAGCCGCCGGGCCACTGCACGACGACGCCGCGATGCTCTTGCTGCGCTACCACGGTCATGGGGAAGGAAAATCTGTTCCCATCACGTGAGTGAGCAGCGACTTCGGCACGGTAGAAAGGACACATGCCGGAGCGAGAGACCCCAGCGGGGGCCATGGATGATGTCGACGAGGTCACCCGGGCGGTGCTGACCGCATCCCGGCTGCTGGTGGCGGTCTCCGCCCGCTCGCTCGCCGCCGTCGAGGAAGGGGTGACCTTGCCCCAGTTCCGGATGCTGGTCGTGCTCTCCACCCGGGGTGCCACCAAACTGGTCGCGCTCGCCGAACTGCTCCAGGTGGCACCCTCGACCGCCATGCGCATGGTCGACCGGCTGATCGCCGCAGGTCTCGCCGACCGGCAGACCAACCCCGGCAACCGTCGCGAAACGATGTTGCAGCTCACCGAGGAGGGTCGGCGCACGGTCGAGGACGTCACCGCCCGGCGCCGTACCGAGATCGCCGCCGTCGTCGCACGGCTGCGGCCAACAGAGCGGCTGGCGCTCGTCGAGGCCCTCAACGCCTTCAACGAGGCGGGCGGAGAGCCCCCGGCCCCCGCCGCGGACGACCCGGAGCCGCACCCGCTTGGATGGGTCGTGGACGGCGCGATGGCGCACGACGTGTGACGGTTTGCGGCTGAGCCACCCGTTTTCGAGCGGTCGACCCTTCTCCGCGCCCGACATCTTTGCGTAATGCAAGGAAACGGCGCGCGAGGCGCTCGGCTGCCGGATTCTGGCAACGGGCGCCGGGCAGACGTGCCCGGTCAGAGGCACGGCGGTCGCGGCGCGGCGGCACCATAGGTGGTCGCCGACGGACCGGGAACGACGCAGGTTGTAGGGGGTATGCGCGGATGGCGCCGTCTCAGGACCCCTGCCGAGTCGCACCTCATGGCGCACCTGCGTATGTCGGTGTGGGGGCCCGCGGAGTTCGTCGAGACGCTGCCCCGCCGGCTTGTCGGCGAAGGGCTCCTTGCGGGAGTCCTCGGTGCCGCCACGATCATCGGTACGACGCTCTTCGGGGCCTGGACGGGGTCCTCTCTTGCCGGCGGTGAGTGCGTCCCGTGTGTGTCATGGCCCTCGCCCTGTACCTGCCCGTAGTGGGGGCCGGACGTGCACTGCTCGGCATCGTGGCGGTGCTCGGCATGTGCCTCGCCCTCCGGACGCCGCAGGCCGCCGCGGGCATCGTGCTGGCGGAACGCGGACGGGTGCAGCCTGTGGTGATGACGTCGGTCGAGAGCAGCCGGGCAGCGGATGGCGGACGCGACCGTTACCTCTGCTCGTGGCTCGCTGGGACGGTTCGCCGCTCACGGTGCGCATCTGGCGCGGGTGCGGGCAGGCGACCCGTCCAAGGGACGCACTCACAGTCGTCTACGACCCCCAGGGGCACGTGGCCCCGCACGGAATGGAAGCGGGCGCCGGGATGGCGGGAGCGTTGCATGACCTGGCCCGCCCGCGGGCCGTCGCCCGTCGTCTGCTCCTACCGGCTCTCCGTGCCTCCCATCGCCTTGGCGTCTCCCGGGCGGGGCGCCACCACGCATCGTTGATCATCCGGCCGTTGGGCTGGGTGTGGGCGAGGTGGTGTTGACGTTCAGGTCGGGGCGGGGGGTGAGGGCGACGAGGGGTGCGCCGGCCTGCGGCGGGGGCGGGGTGACCTGGTCCTTGGGGAGTTTGGGCGGGGTGCTCTGCTGGAAGTTGACCTGGTCGAAGTTGACCACGCCGGTCTTCTCCAGCACGGTGATGTGGTCCAGGACGGTGTCGTTGGCGAGGTCGGCGAGCGCGCGGACCATGGTGTTCGTGGTGGTGGCGCGGATCTTGGCGATGGCCGGGAAGATCTGGCCGTGGGTGACGCGCATGATGTTGGCGGCGGTGGAGTCGAACTGTGTGCCCGACTGGGCCGCCGAGGTTGCCACGAACTGCTGCTGCTGAGGGCTGGCCTGGTTGGGCAGGGTGATGTTCAGCTCGGGCGCGATCTTGCGGCACAGCTCGTCGAGGCCGGCGTGCCCGACGATCAGGTGCCGGCCGGCTTCCCGCATCTCCTCCGTGGAGCCCTTCTTCAGCGCCAGTTCGCCCAGGGGGTACTCCCACAGCCCTGCGGAGCGGACCTTGACGACGAAGTCGCGGTCGGCCTCGGTGAGCGGGCCGTAGCGGGTGTTGGCGATGATGCGTGAGGGGTTGCCGGAGGTGTTCTGCACGCCGAGCATCGCGGGGTAGGCGAGGGCACTGAGGGTCACGCCCAGGGCGCCGACCACGAAGACGGTTCCTGCCATGTTGCGGGAGAGGGGCATGCGGCCTCCAGGTGTGAGCGGCTCGTATGCCAGGGGGTACGGACAGGCCGGAGCATCCGATCATTGCTCTAGGTAAATTTTGCATGCTGCCGAGTGGTGTGCGTCACATGCGTGAGGTCATCCGCTGGTGGGGGAGGCGGACGGTGAGGGTGTCGCGGCAGGGTCCGCCGGGCCGGTCGGTACTCCGGCGGTCGGCAGTCCGGGAGGCACGGTGAGGGCGACCATGGGTGCCCCCGGTTGCGGCACCGGTGGTGTGACCTGGCTGGCGGGCAGCTTCGGCGGGGTCGTCTCCTGGAAGTTGACCTGGTCGAAGTTGACCAGCCCGGTCTTCTCCATCTGGGTGATGTGGTCCAGCACCACGTCGTTGGCCTGGTCGGCCAGCGCGCGCACGAGGGTGTTCTTGGTGGTGGAACGGATCTTGGCGATGGTGTTGAAGATCGAGCCGTGGGTGATGCGCAGGGTGTTGGCGAAGTCGGTGTCGAACTGCTTGCCCGTGTCCGACTGGAACGTCGCCAGGAAGCCCTGCTGTTGTGGGGTGGGCTGGTTGGGGATGGTGATGTTCAGCTCGGGGGCGATCTTCCGGCAGGAGGCGTCGAGTGCGGCGTGCCCGATGACCAGGTGCCGGCCGGCCTCGCGCACGGCCGCGGTCGTCCCCTTCTGTATGGCCAGGTCCCCGGAGGGCCCCTCCCACAGTCCGGCCGAGCGCACGAAGACCACGAAGTTGCGGTCGGCCTCGGTGAGCGGACCCCACTGGGTGTTGGCGATCACGCGCGCCGGGTTGGTCGACACGTTCTGGACGCCGAGCATGCTCGGGTAGGCCAGGGCGGCGAGCGTGACGCTCAGGGCGCCGCCCACGAAGACGGTTCCGAGCGTGCTGCGCGAGATGGGCATCGTGCCTCCTGGAGCGGACAGCGGGTACGTCGGCAGGTACGGGCCCGCAACGGAAAGAGAACCCTTGCTCCAGGTAAAGGTTGCACTATGCCAAGCTCTTGATGGGTCCGGGAGTCATGGATGCCCGACGCCGTGACCGAAAGCAATCACCGGAGTGCTGGGGCGGGCCGGGGAAACGGCAGCCGCGAGCGGTCGGCTACGCGGTGGCCGGTGCTGTCGAGTGCAGGGCGCGCAGCGCACTCTGGTGGCTGAGCCAGCCGACCGGTTCGCCCTTCTCCCCCTCCAGGACCGGCACGCCCGCGCCGCTCGCGGACACCAGGTGGTGCAGGGCCGTGGCCAACGGCTCGTCGGCCGTGACGGAGGCCGGCGGTTCGGCGAGTTCGCCGACCCGCGTGGGCGCTCCGTCCGGCTGCTCGGCCAACGCCTCGGCGACCGCCTGAGCGGTGACCATGCCGAGGTAGCGTCCCGAGGCGTCCCGCACGGGCAGTGCGCCATGGCCGGAGAAACTCAACAGGTCGGCCGCGTCGCCGAGTTCGATGGTGGCGGGCAGGGCCGAGGGCAGCGGTTCCATGACGTCGGCGACCCGCTGCCCACCGAGTCGGGCGCCGGATGCGGGGCCCGCCAGGTCGATGCCGCGACGGCGCAGCTTGAGCGTGTAGATCGTGTCGTGGGACAGCAGCCGGCTGGTGGCGGTGGCCAGCACGATCGCCAGCATCAGCGGCAGGATGATCGAATACTCGCCCGTCAGCTCGAAGAGGATCACCACGGCGGTGATCGGAGCCCGGGCCGCGCCGGCGAACACGGCACCCATGCCGACCAGTGCGTACGCGCCGACCGCGCCGGCGGAGTGGGGCAGCAGGTGGTGGACACCGATGCCGTACGCGGAGCCGAGCATCGCCCCGATGAACAGGCTGGGGGCGAAGACCCCGCCGGAGCCGCCGATCCCGATCGTGAGGCTGGTCGCGAGCATCTTGCCCGCCAGCAACAGGAACAGGAAGCCGACTGCGTAACCGCCCTCGGTCGCCTTCTGCAGCACGGGGTAGCCGACACCGTACATCTGCGGCAGGGCCAGCAGGAGCAGGCCGAGCGCGAGGCCGCCGACGGCCGGGCGCAGCCACTCAGGGCCGCGCCAGACCCAGTCGCAGACGTCCTCGATCAGATACAGGAACCGCGAGAAGCCCACCCCCACCACGGCGGCGCCGACGCCGAGCGCGGCGAACAGACCGTACTGGGCGAGGTGGTCGACGTGGAAGTCGGGGAGGCTCAGGAAGGCGGCGTTGCCGAACGCGGCCCGTCCGATGACGCTCGCGGTCACGCTGGCCAGCACGGTGGCACCGAACGCCTCCGCGGTGAAGGTGCCCAGGATCAGCTCCATGGCGAAGAACACGCCGGCCAGCGGTGCGTTGAAGGTGGCCGCGATGCCGCCCGCCGCACCACATGCGACCAGCAGCTTCATCCGGCCCTCGGTCACCTTCGTCACCCGGCCCAGGGTGGAGCCGAGCGCCGAGCCGATCTGCACGATCGGCCCCTCCCGGCCCACCGAACCACCCGAGCCGATGCACAGAGCGGAGGCGAGGGTCTTGACGACGGCGACCTTGGGGCTGATCCGCCCGCCACGCTGGGCGACCGCGAGCATCACCTCGGGCACCCCGTGCCCGCGGGCCTCCTTGGCGAACCGGTTCACCAGCGGCCCGTACAGCAGACCACCTACCACCGGCGCCAGGAGTACGAAGTACGGGCCCAGCCACGGCACGTGCGGATTGCTCGCGCCGGGGGCTGCCGCGTAGTCGCCATGGCCGGAGAACAGGCGGGTGAACGTCTTGATGCACCAGCGGAAGACCACCGAGCCCGCTCCGGCTCCGGCGCCCACCACGACGGCCAGGGCCATCAGACCCCAAGGGGCGGTACGCAGCCCCGCGATCCTCGGTGTTGGCGGGAGACCCCTCAGTGCGGTGCTGGGCACGTGCTGCTCGTCCCTTGCTGCCGGAATGGCACTCATCGCTTCCCCTTCCATACCTTTGCATTATGCAAAACGAGTCAAGGGTGCACGTCACAGGGGTGAGCCGGGTGGTGCTCTGCCGGGGAACGCCGAGCGTGTGGCGCCGTCCTCTCTGTGGGCGGTCAGCCCGCGTCGGCGCGGGTGGGTCGGACCGTCGCCCCGCACCGGAGCTGTCGGCGGCAGCCGTGTGAGGTCGCAGCGCATGGCGCGGCCTCTTCCTGGCACGCCACTCGCGTTGTCACCTCAAAATGCCCGTCGTTCAAGGGGTAGGGGCGCGTCAGGATTCCCGGTCGCCTGATGGCCTCGGGCGAGCGGCGTCAGAAGTCCGTCAAGATCGTGCGCGGTGCTGGCCGGGAGAGAGCGGCAGAGGGATTCTTGCCTCGTCGGCGCAGTGACGCGTCGCGCCCGTATGGGCGGCCTCTTCGGGCATGGGCCGCCCCTTGCTTCCGTGAGGTGGTGGATCATGCGGATCACCCTGCGCGACCGGATCGCCCTGGCAGCCGCCCTGCTGGCTCCGTTCGTCGTCGCCCTCGCTCTGGCTCCGGTCCGCTCCCGTATGACGTCCGCGAACCTGGCGCTGATCCTCGTGGTGGTCGTCGTCGCGGTCGCCGCGCTGGGCAGCCGGACGGCCGGGGTGGTGACCGCGCTGTCGGCGGCTGCGTGGTTCGACTTCTTCCTCACCCGTCCCTACCAGCGGTTCACCATCGCCGACAGCGACGACATCATCACCACGCTCCTGCTGCTGGCGGTGGGCGTGGCCGTCTCCCAACTGGCCGCCCACGCCCGCACCCTGAAGCTGGTCACCATCACCGACGCGGCTCATCTGGCGCGGATCCACGAGACGGCGAGCATGGTCCAGGCCGGAGCCTCGCCGTATGCCGTCGTGGACCAGGTACGGCTGCAACTCGTCGAGATCCTGGGGCTGAGCGGCTGCCGCTTCGAACACGGGACGCTGCTGGGCAGGCACCCCCGTCTGGAACAGGACGGCATGTTGACCGTCGCCCGGGCCCACTGGGACCTGGACAAGGACGGCTGGCCCGGTGAGGAGATCGAACTGCGCGCCTCGGTCGGAGGCCGCTACATCGGCCGGTTCATGATGCAGCCGGAGCCAGGCACGCCGCCGCCACCTCTGCAGGCACGTCTCGTGGCCGTGAGCCTGGCCGACCATGTCGGCGCCGCGCTGGACACCGCAGGACCGGTGCTCGACCGCTGACCACCTGCACGCCCCGGCCGCCGGCAGGGTACGGCCGACGCGAGCCCGCTGTCTGTACCTGGTGCTTCATCCTGGGTCTCTCGGGCAGCCTTCGAGCCGTGCTGCGGCGTGACGATCACGACCCGTCAGGCCGTCCGACCGGCGCGAGGCACCTGCCTCATGGTCCCCGTGGGCCCCAGCCCCAGGCTCCCTGTTCCGATACCGCAGAGCGGTCGGTGGCGGGCGCGGGCTGGGCACGAAGGGCTGCCGGCGATAGTGTGCAAAGAACGCGTCAAGTGATGCGAGGTGTGCCGGGAAGTCTGCTCGGCGTGAAGGGGCCGTGTGCCCGATGTCGCCGATGTCCCGGAGGCTTTGCTGCCATGGCCACTGCGCGTTCGTGCCCGCTGTTGCTGGGCGTTGTCGTCTTCCCGCGAGCGGCTGGCCGTCTCTCGCGCCTCGCGTACGGACAGAGCCGGCGGCCTGGTGCTGCCGGTCGCCGTAGCGACGGCTCGGGTACGGGGGGGTGCCCCTATGACTTTGGTCAAGGGGTTGTCGGGGTTGGTGGTTGGTAGAAGGTGCCGTCGCGGAGCATCGCGAAGAGCACATCCGCTCGGCGTCGGGCGAGGCAGAGGATGGCCTGGGTGTGGTGCTTTCCCTGAGCGATCTTCTTGTCGTAGTAGATGCGGGAGGCCGGGTCGGCCAGCGCGGCGAACGCCGAGAGGAAGAAGGCTCGCTTGAGCTGCTTGTTTCCTCTCCGCGAAGGCTGTTCGCCGCGCTGGCCGACCCGGAACTTCGGGTCGCCGGGGCGAGGCCGGCATAGGCGGCGAGGTGGGCGGCGGACGGGAAGGCGGTGCCGTCGCCGACCTCGATGAGGATGCGGGCTCCGGTCCTGATGCCGATGCCGGGCATGGACGTCAGGACCTTGGAAAGAGGGTGGGCCTCCAGTAGTTCCTCGATCCGGTGGGCGAGGATTTTGCGCTGGTCGAGCACCGTCTGGAGTGAGTTGGCGAGGCTCGGGACGATCAGCGCGGCAGCGTCCGTGCCCGGAACGACGACGGTCTGCTCGTCCAGTGCGGTGAAGACGTCGTTGATCAGGCGCTCGGCCATGCGGGGTGCTTTTGGGCGGATCAGAGTGACCAGTCGTCGGCGTCCGGCCTTGCGGATCTGTGCCGGCGAGCCGAACTGGTCCAGCAGCCTGAGCACGGCCGGGTGCTGCATGCGCGGGCCGATGACTCGTTCCAGGTGCGGGTGGATCTGGGTGAACAGGCCGCGCAGCCGGTTGGAGAGGCGGTTCGCCTCGGCAGCGAGGTCGTCGTCGAACCCGACGATCATCTGGAGCTCGGCGATCGTCTCGTCGTCGAGGTCGACCGAGCGAAGCGTGTGCGGCATCGCCCGGGCCGCGTCAGCGATGATGAACGCGTCTTTCGCGTCGGTCTTGGCCTCGCCGGGATAGAGGTCGGCGATCCGCCGCATCGTCAATCCGGGCAGGTAGGCGACGTGGCAGCCCAGGTCCCGGGCGACTGCCAGCGGCAGGGCCCCGATCGATGCCACCTGGTCAACGACCACGAGGACGGTGCCGTGTTTGGCCTGCAGCCTGGCAAAGACCTCGCGGAGCTTGGGTTCGCTGTTGGGCAGCCGCTTGTCGAAGGTCTTCTTCCCGGCCGGGGTGAGCGCGGTGGCGTGGTGTTCGCCCTTGCCGACGTCCAGTCCGAGGTAGACGTCGATGTCGCTGGTATCGATCACGTCGTGGTTCCTTCGGTGCTGTTCACCCGGCCTGCCACGGCACTGATCGCCACATCCACATTACGAAGAGCCTCCCGACCTACGAAGAAGCCGGTGCTCATGCCCCTAATCAGCGGTCTGTCAGTGCCTTCGGAGCTGGTGACACCACCCCCCGGGCCATGCACTCGACAAGGGGAGGTAGTCATGCCAACTCCGAAGGCCGGTAACCCCGTTGCGGGGCTACGAAGACGGTAATGGGGGGGGGAACAGGTCCTTGCGCAGTGCGGATGAGCCGATACGCGACGTCCGCTTCGGTGTATCGGGCTTCGGGCTCGGCCTGGCTGCGATCATCGGCCGGCGGGCGGGTTGCTGGCCGCGTTCTTTCCGGTCGCCGGAGTCGAGTTCAAACGAGAACTCGTCCTCGGGGAACCGGCCTGCCCCAGGCCGCGTGGGGTGAGCACGGCAAGGCCACTGTTCTCCTCGCCTCTCTGGCCTCCGCCCTCCTTTCGGCGCCGCTCCTGTGGGGACACGCCCGCCTCTACCAGCGCGGGCACGAGGAGGAGTACACCCACGCGGAAGCTGACGGCATACCGGATGCATACGAGCAGGTACCTCCAACCTCCGCGCGGGCGGACCGGTATGACGGGAGGTCCGGCTGATGGCCGCCGACACCTCCCTCCTGGCACCCGCGATCTTGGCTGCCGCACTGGTGATCAGAGCAGCGCTCGGCGAGCTGCAGCGCCCGGGCAGCGCCCGCGAACAGTGGGCCTGTGTCGCCAACCGCCAGGCTGTGGTCGCCGGAACGACGGTGTTGGGTGCCGTCATCCTGCTCGGTTGGCACCAGGCCGGCCTTGCTTCTCTCGCCTGGGGCCTGCTCATCGGGGCGCTCACCGCTCATCTGGTCCACGGCGGCAGGCGTCGCCCATGACCATGACCATGACTAGGACCCTGGGCCTGCGCCGTCGGTGCGCGGTGGTCTCGGGCAGTCCCGACGCGTCGTTCGGACGAGGCGTCGCGTGGCCTGTCCCGGCCACGCCACGTCGGCTGCGGACGCCCTTGTGGCCTGCACCGTACGCCTTGCCTGACCCTGTCCCGCCCACCACAGGAGCCCTCGCACCCATGAATTGGCACTGGACCGGTCTCGTCTTCTTCTCGCTCACGTTGCTCCCGGCCGGGCTGGCCCTGGTCACTGGCCGGATACCCCGTCGTCTGCGGTACTGGCTGGCTCCCATGCGCCCGCGTGGCTGGGCCCTTCTCGCTCTTTACTCCGTCGCCCCCCTCAACGCGATCCCGCGCCTGGCCGACGCTCCGTCGTTGATCATCCTGGTCGCTACGGCAGCCGCAGGTGTCGTGGCTGCGGTGGGCTGCACGTACGCAGCCCTTGCCCCACGCCGAACCAGGAACGCCACCACGTGACCGGCCGGCAAAGCCTGCGGCGCCTCGCCGTCTCGCTCGTCGTCTGGTGGATGCTGATCGCCGTCATCCTCTGGTCCCTGGGTGCGATGCTCGACCAACCCGCCTCACTCGCCCAGTGCACGGCCTCGTCCGCCTTTCTCGTCGCCATCGGGGAAGTCGGCGACTGGCTGCGGCGGCGTCGGCGGGCCGACTCAGCGGCATCGCCGCACGACACCAGCCGCCCGACGTGAGGACGCCGACCACGGATCCATGACGACGCCACCCACCACAGGCGTTACTGCTCGACTCCCAGGGCCCGTACGCCTGCCAGGGGCGGTCGGCTGAGTCACCGGTGACGAGGGGTGGAGTGGTGAAGCGCGCGACGACCACCCTGCACAGCCTGCCGAGCTTGCCCGGTTCACTGTCACCAGCCCGTCAGCAGCAGGTGGTTGATGAGCAGGGCCAGAACGGCCTGTGCGGCGAGCCAGGCGCGGGGCCGGGGGAGGAACGCGCAGGCGGGGAGCAGCCACATCGCGAACGGCAGCCAGATGCGTTCCGTCTCCGCCTTGCTCATGCCGGAGAGGTCGGCGATGAGGAGGGCGAGCAGTGCGGCGAACACGAGGAGGGCGAGCCGGTGTTCGGGAGCGGTGGTACGGAGACCGCCCCGGAGGTCCCGGAGTTCGGGACGTGCGGAAGCGGTGCCCGCGCGTCGCAGCCCCGCCGCTGTCGCCGGGCCCACGAGCAGCGCGGTGCAGGACAGGTTCGCCCACACCCAGTAGCTGTACGGCCGGGTCCCGCCGACGCCTTCGTAGTAGCGGGTGATCAACTGGTGGTACGCGTCCCACCAGTTGAAGCCGAGAAGCGTGAACACCAGTGGTACGACGGTGAGGCCGGCGACGACGTAGGGGAGAGGGGTGAGCCGTCGGTGGCCGAGCAGCAGTGCGGCGCCCGCGATGACCGCGAAGAGCGTCAGCCCGTAGGAGAGATACGTGGTGAGGCCGAAGAGGAGACCGGCGGCGAGGCCGGCCGTGCGCGGCCGGTGTCCGGTGACCGCGAGGGCGAGGAAGGCGACGGACCAGGCGGCGACCGCCGCGAAGTAGCCGTCGGCCGAGGTGCCCATCCAGACAGCGGCCGGGGCCAGGACCATGAACGGCGCGGCACGGCGGGCGAGTTGCTCACCGGCGAGCACGCGCACGGTGACGAGTTTGCTGTCGGTCTCGGCGACTCCGAGTTCCAGACCGAGCCGGGCGTTCTCGGTCGGTATCATGGACTTGACCTCCACGAGCAGCACGAGGTCGTCGAAGACAACGATCCAGTCGACGCTCTGCAGTTCGTTCCGCTTCACCCGGTACGTGATCTCCGAGATGACATCGGCGTCAGGTATCAGGCGGAGCTGTCGGCCGACGTACTCCTCGAAGAGGTAGCCGGTCTCCTGCAGGAAGTCGGGACCGAAGTGCTCGCGTCCTGTGTGGTAAATGCCGGACGGGGTCGCTTTGCGCCAGACCAACTGGGGGGAAGGGCACAGCAGGCCGGGCCCGAAGCCGGTGACCGCGGGCCGGCCGAGCAGCGGACTGTATGTGAAGCGCCGCAACTGGGCCGCGTTGCCGCCGACCACCCTCGCCAGGTTCTGCGTGGTCTGCTTCTCGATCGCTTTGACCGAGGCCACGTCGGTGGCGAAGTGCCGTTCGACGACCCGCAGCACCGTGTCCCGGCTGACCATGCGGCTGAACTTCTCGCCGTCCGGGCTGTCGAAGATCGCGGGATCGAAACGCCCGGCGTTGAACAGCGCACATCCCCACAGCAGCTGAGCGGTGCCCACGTAGTCGGGCAGCGAGCAGCCGAATACCTCGGTGTCCCAGCCGGGGACCATGCAGCGGGGTTGCCGGCGTGCGGGAAACGGTGTGTGCAGGTACAGCGCCGCGGTACGGGCGAGAGCGGCGAACTCCGGGGCCTGGAAGGCCATCTGCTCGCCGCCCAGGCGCATCATGTGAGCGCCACCCCGGCGTCTCGGCCAGGAGGCAGGAGGACCTATGAAGTTGCGCCCCATCAGCGAATCATGGCATCGCATCGAAAGATGGCTACAAGATCGTGAACGTATCCGGGAACTGGCTCCTCCGGCCGCCGGTCAGGACATCGCCCGGATTGCTGAACGCCTCGGCGTGAACCTCCACCCGGACCATATGCAGCTCCTGCTCGGTCACAACGGCAGTGGCAGTTTCACCCTCCCTCCGTACTACGAGATCCTCAGCACCAACGAGGTCGTGGACGCCTGGCGGATCAAGACGAATGTCTGGGCCGATCACCCCCACTCCCCCTACCGCACTCACTGGGTGCCGTTCGCATCCGACCGGGCCGGCGGCGTGCTCTATCTCGATGTCTCCCGACCCGACGAACACATCGGCGCTCACGACCGGGAGGGCAGCTCTCTCTTGTCGTCGCACTCCATGTGGGCGTCGCTTCCGTCACTCATGCACTACACCGCTGATGCACTGGAATCCGGACATGTGCTGGACCGCTACCGCCGCCCCTGCGACGAGGACGACTTTTTGTTGTGGGAGGTGTTCCCGGACACGGCCGACAACTGACCACACAACGCTCATGAGCGCACGTCGTCAGAGATGGCTTGTCGGACGGGCTGCAAGGGGCCTCGCGCCCACACTTTTCGTGAACATGGCATTGCAACCCTGGATCCCGCCCGCCGTGATTGCCGCAGTCGCTGTGTTCGCGAGTGGTTGCGGAATTCAACACGCCACCGGCAGCACCCCGTTGACCTCCGACGCGACACCCGATCCATACGTCAGCGTCATCCCCGCACCGACGGCCACGGATACCAGCGGACTTCGCAGCATCGTTACCGTTGGCCCGATCCCCTCGCCGGCTCCGGCCAAGGGTGCCGCATGTCATCGTGAAGGAGCGCGCGGCTCTGACGCGAGCGGAAATACGTGCTCCACAACGACATGGCCTGGCAACTGCTGCCGCTGGAGCTGGGGTTCGGCTCCGGACAGACCTGCTGGCGGCGTTTGGACCGGTGGCAGCAGGCCGGGGTCTTCGACCGGCTGCACCGCATTCTGCTCGCCGAACTGAATGCGGCCGGAGAGCCTTGCCGGTGCGCGTCTGGCGACCATCGGTTGGGACCGAAAGCTGCGTCTGTGGGATCTGGAGACTCGGACTCTGCTTCGTGAGTTCGCGCTCCAGGAACGGCCGGATGTCGTGGCCGCAGCAGGCGGCATCGTCGTACTTGGTACGGAGCAGGGAACGGTGTCGGCCTGGCGTGCTGATAAGCCGGGTCGAGTTGGCTGCTGGACTGCTTCAGCACCGATCACGACCCTTGCGGCCAGGGGGGCTCCCAACGGCGAGGCGTCGGTCATAGCCGGCGATGCCGGTGGCGCTGTCCACCAGCTGCGGATCCGTGCATGACCACCGAAACAGCGAACTCAGTCACCCGCACCATCACCAACACCTACAACACAGCGGAGCGCACCAAGACGACATCGATCAGCGGCGTGGGCACCGGGGTGGCGAGTACGACGCTTACTCCGAGTTAGGAGCTGGGTGGACGGATGCCCTCCGCCGACTCCCTCCACGGCATCGGTGAAGCGCGGTCGCATGTCTCGGATTCGCGGACGGCCTGCTGAAGAGGGGTGTAGGTCGCCGGGGCGGCTGCCTCTGGCGGCAATCTGGGAGGGCAGGCGGCATGGTGCCGCCTCACAGGGGAGAGTGGCGTAGATCACTCTGGAGAGTGGAACCTGTGCTGACGCTTTACGTGTGCTTTGTTGTTTCTTTGCCGTTTTTTCCTTCGATACGTTCGCACCAGCACCATGAAACGGTGTGTCAGTTACGCATGAGACGGGGGAAATCGTGGCAACTCACAGCTCTGCGCCGGGGAGGCGCAGACGGTTGGGGGCCGGGGGGAGAGCGCGCTTCATAGCGAGTGGTCTCGCCCTGGCCATGGCCGTCACCGTGCTGGACGGCGCTGGTTCCGCTCTTGCCCAGCCGCTCCAGGCGCCTGCGGCCGTACCGCAGAAGAAGGCGGTGACACAGGCCGCTGACATCGCTTCGGCCCGTATCGCCGCGAAGTTGTCCGGTAAGAGGGTCGAGGCCCTTTCCGAGCGCACCGAGACGTCGACCACCTGGGTCAATAAGGACGGGTCGCTCACCACCGAGCTGACCGCCGGGCCTGTGCGCTTCAAGGACCCCGCCACGGGTGTCTGGCGCGATGTGGATGTCGACCTGGCCGCTCAGGCCGACGGTTCCGTTGCCGCCAAGGCGCACCCGGCTGGGTTGAAGCTGTCAGGGAAGACGGGCGCCAGGCCGTCTTCCCTGACAGCGGCCCAGTCCGCTCCGGCCGCCGATCTGGTCACGCTCGGCCAGGGGGACGAGCAGATCACCCTGCAGTGGCGCGGTGGGCTGCCGGCGCCTCAGCTGGACGGTACTCGCGCCACCTATGTCAACGCGGTGCCCGGCGCGGATGTGGTGGTGGAAGCCACCCGTACCGGCTTCGAGCAGTTCGTCGAGGTCAAAGCTAGGCCGGAGACCGGCTTCTCCTACACCCTGCCGCTTCGGACCAAGGGCCTGAAAGTCGAGCAGCAAGCCGACGGCAGCGTGCTGTTCACCGACAAGAAGTCGAAGAAGACCGCTGTCATGCCCGCCCCGGTCATGTGGGACGCAACGGTCGACCCGGTCTCCGGCGAACACACGCGCCAGGTCCGCGTTGCCATGAAGGTCGTCAAGGTCAAGGGCGGTGTCGATCTCGTCATCACCCCCGACGCCAACTTCCTGGCCGATCCGGCCACGAAGTATCCCGTCACGGTGGACCCTTCCACCTCGGCGCTCTCCAATGTCTTCGACACCTACGTCCAGCAGGGCACCACGGTCGACTGGTCCACGGATGTCGAGCTGGACCTGGGTAACCCCGGGACGCAGAACGCTGACGGGACCTTCCGGACCGCCCGGTCGTTCGTCTCGTGGAACACCGCGCCGATCGCCGACGCGCTGGTGACGGACGCGAAGCTCTCGCTGTGGAACTTCCACTCCGGCAACTACACCGGATCGTCATGTCCGACCCAGCCGTGGGAGGTGTGGTCCACCGGCGCTACGACGACATCGTCGCGGTGGACGGCCCAGCCGTCATGGACCGCGAAGAAGGCCACTTCCTCGGAGACCCTGGGCAACGCTTCGTGTTCCACGCAGCCGGACGGCTGGATCAACGCCAACGTCACGACCATGGTGCAGGAATGGGCCTCGGCCAAGGCGGCCAAGTCGCACATGGGTCTGCGTGCCACAGATGAGGCTGTCACGGGGCAGTGGAAACGTGTCAACTCCGCTAACGCAGCCTCGAACCCGCCGAAGCTGACTGTCACGTACAACTACCGGCCGCGCACGGGCACGAAGCAGGAGGCGGGTGCGCCGTTCTTCTCCTACGGGGGCGCCTATGTGGTCAACACCGCCACCCCGACCCTGCGGGACACCTTCGTCGACCCCAACGGGGACAAGGTCAACGGCACCTTCCAGATCTTCGACTCCGCCACCAACGCCCAGGTCGGCAACGTCATCGTCTCGCCCTGGGTGAACTCCGGACAGGCCGCCTCCGTGACCGTCCCGGCCGGAGTCCTGACCAACGGCAAGACGTACAAATTCCGCACCTCGCCGTACGACGGGGCGCACTACAACACGGGCTGGTCGGAGTGGAAGACCTTCACGGTCGACGCCACCGCCCCCTCGGCCCCGACCGGTGTGACGTCGACGGACTATCCGTCCACCGCGTGGGTCAAGGGCGCCGGACAGGCCGGCACTTTCACGGTCACGCCCCGGGGCACCGATCACAACTGGCTCGAATGGTCCTTGGACGGCCTGACGTGGACCAAGGTCACCACCGGCGGGTCCACCGCGGCCAAGGGCATCAGCATCACCCCGCCCAAGGACGGCACTCACACCCTCCAGGTACGGCAGGTCGACAAGGCGGACAACAAGTCCGAGTCTCTGGACTACACCTTCCACGCAGGGCCTGGCGGCTTCGTCCAGCCGAGCGAGGGTGAGAGCACCGCGCGCCGGCTGCCGCTTCTCGCCGAGGCCGAAGCGGGCAAGTACGACTCCGTCTCCTTCTCCTGGCGTCGTTCCGACGCCGACACCTGGACGAAGATCCCGGTCGCGGACGTCGGCAAGGACGGCCAAGCGCTCACATCGTGGCCGGTCCCGCTGGTGAACGGCAAAAACGCCGCCCTCGCCTGGAACGCCACCAGCACCGTCGACCCCGATGGAAGCGTCCAGATCAAGGCCGACTTCACCGGGCCGAACGGCGCGGCGGGCAGTACGCAGCCACTTCCGGTGGTGGTTGACCGCAACGCGGACGGTGCCGCCGGTTCCCAGGTGGGCCCGGGCTCGGTGAACCTGCTCAACGGTGACTACTCGCTCGGGGCCTCGGACGCCGAGGTGCTGGGCCTGTCGGTGAGCCGTACGGCCTCCTCACGAGTGCCGGACAAGGGCACCAAGCAGACGGGCCAGGCGCCGATCTTCGGCAAGGAGTGGGTCTCCGGCACCACCGCCCCCGAGGTGGACTCGGGGTACTCCCACATCGAGAAGACCTCCAACACCTCGCTCAACCTCGTCTCGACCGACGGCGCGTCCGTGTACTTCACGGCCAACCAGGCCCAGAACGGCTGGATCCCCGAGCCCGGCTTCGAAGAACTCGCCCTGACCGGCGGTTTCTCATCCTCCTTCACCCTGAAGGAGGATGACGGCTCGGTGACCACCTTCAAGAAGGCTGCCGCCGACGCCCCGACCTGGCAGCTGTCCAGCTCGGTCAAGTCAGGTATCGACGGCGGGGAAAGCCTGGTCGTATCCGAAGCCGTCACCATCGACGGCAAGCGGGTCAGCCGCCCCAAGCGCATCATCGGCGCTACGAGCGCGGCCACGGCCACGACGTGTGAGGCCACCCCGTCGACCCGCGGCTGCAAGGTCCTGGACTTCGTCTACGCGACCACGACCACCGCCACCGCCAGTACCTTGGGCGACATCGCAGGCCAGGTTTCCGAGCTCAAGGTGTGGGCCTCCGAACCCGGCGCCGCCAATTCCACCGCGGTCGGCGTGGCCCGCTACGCCTATGACGAGCAGGGCCGTCTGCGGCAGGTGTGGGACCCGCGGAGCAGCCCCGCTCTGAAGACCACGTACACCTATGACCCCGCCGGTCGCGTCAGCACCCTGACACCACCGGGACAACTGCCGTGGACGTTCAACTACGGCAAGGTCGCCGCGGTGACGGGTGCCTCGGACGGCATGCTGCTGTCCGTGCAGAGGCCCACCCTGGCGGCCGGCACGAAGGACCAGGTCTCTGGCACGGCGACCTCCACGGTCGTCTACAACGTTCCGCTCACCGGGACGACGGCCCCGGCCGCGATGGGCTCGGCCGATGCCGCCAAGTGGGGACAGAACGAGGCTCCCGTCGACGCCACCGCGGTCTTCCCCGCGGACAAGGTGCCCTCCTCCTCCGACGGTGCGCAGTTGTCGAAGGACGACTACGCCCGGGCCATGGTGCTCTACATGAACGCCTCCGGCCGCCAGGTCAACCAGCGCAACCCTGGCGACCACATCACCACCACCCAGTACGACCGGTACGGCAACACGGTGATGGAGCTGTCGGCCGCGAACCGCGCCCTCGCTCTCGGGCTGACCGCCAAGGACAAGGCCAACCTCGCCGAGCTCGGACTGGGCTCCGACGCGGCCGGATCCGCAGCGCGGGCCCGTCTGCTGGCCACGGAGACCACTTTCGCCGCCGACGGCTCCCGCTCGACCGACTCCCGTGGTCCACTGCGCATGCTGACATTGGGGAAGGACCTCGAGGCCGCCGACGGCACGGTCCTGCTCGCAGCGGGCACCGCGGCTCCCGGTCGTACGTGGACGACCACGTCCTACGACGCCGGTCGTCCCACCGACGGCTCGGCCAGCGTGGTCAACCAGCCCACCAAGGAGACCGTCGGCGCCGAACTGCTGACCTATCCCGGTCAGATGGCCGACGGGCGTGTCACCACCACCGAGTACGACTGGGCCAAGGGCCTGGCCACGAAGAACGTGCAGGACCCCGGCGGCCTGGCGATCACCCGGATCACCGAGTTCGACGACAAAGGCCGTGCCGTCAAGTCGCTCATGCCCAAGTCGAACGGAACCGACCCCGGAACCCAGCTGACCACCTATTGGTCCGCCACCGGCACCGGAACCTGCGCGGGTCGTCCTGAGTGGGCCGACCAGGTCTGCGAGGTGCGCTACGCGGGTGCCGCAGCCGGCACCAATGGCGCCCTGCCGGTGATCTACAACGAGTACAACGTCTACGGCCAGCCGGCGAAGGTCGTGGAGAGCGCCAACGGCGCCACCCGCACCCTGGTCACCACCTACGACGCAGCAGGCCGGCAGTCGACGGTGACCACCGGCGGCACCGCCGGCACCGCCATCCCGGACCAGACCTTCACCTACGACGTGGAGGCAGGACACCTCACCAAGACCTCCTCGACCACCGGGGGCGCCATTACCCGTACCTTCGACGTGCTCGGACGTCAGATGAGCTACACGGACGCCGACACCAACACCACCTCGGTGCAGTACGACCAGCTCAACCGGCCGGTCAAGAGCACCGACGGCGCCCCCTCCACGGTCACCTACACCTACGACACCTCGGCAGAGCCGCGCGGACTGCTCGTCTCGCTCACCGACTCCGTCGCGGGATCCTTCCGCACCTCGTACGACGCGGACGGCAACGTGGCCACCGAGAAACTGCCCGGCGGCTACACGATGACCCAGTCCAACGACCCGGCCGGCAAGCCGACGGAGCGCGCCTACACCCGTGACTCTGACGGCGCCCTGCTGCTCAGCGACGCCGCCACGGTCACGGCTCACGACCAGTGGGCCACCCGGGCCGGAGGCGCAGGACAGAACACCAACCGCGCCTACGGCTACGACACGGCCGGCCGACTGACGTCGGTGGAGGACACCGCCGACAGCGTCTGCACCCGCCGCTCGTACGTCTGGGACAAGCATTCCAACCGCACCTCCGTCACAACGGCCGCCGCAGCCCCCGGTCTGGACTGCCCGACGACCGGCGGTACGACCGTCACCAGCACCTACGACACGGCAGATCGGCGGACCGACAGCGGCTACGTCTACGACGCGTTCGGCCGCGCTACCACCGTTCCCGGTGAGGGCACGCTCGGCTACTACCTCAACGACCTCGTGAGGCAGCAGCAGTTGGGCGACCAGCGTCAGACCTGGGCTCTCGACGCCACCCGCCGGATCCGTTCCTGGACCGTCGAGTCGAACGCCTCGGGCAGCTGGACCACGACCGCGACCAAGGTCAACCACTACAGCAGCGACAGCGACAAGCCGACCTGGATCGTCGAGAGCACCACCACCGGGGCCATCACCCGCAACGTGGAATCCGCCGGACGCAGCCTCGGTGCCACCACCAGCAAGACCGGTGACGTCGTCCTGCAACTCGTCGACCTGCACAACGACGTCTCCCTCGCACTCCCGCTCGACACCTCCAAGGCCCCCACGGCCCTGACCACGGACGAGTTCGGCAAGCGCACCAGCACCGAGCAGGCCCGCTACGGGTTCTTCGGCGGCGAACAGCGCTCCGCCGACACCCTCGGCAACCTCGTCCTCATGGGCGTACGCCTGTACGACCCGGCCTCCGGCCGGTTCCTGCAGACCGATCCGGTCGCCGGCGGCAGCTGCAGCAACTACGACTACGTCTGCGCCGACCCGGTCAACGCAGAGGACGTCTCCGGCTGCCTGCCCTGCAAGATCCCGTGGTACGCGTGGACCGGCTGGCGAAGCGACATCAAGATCACCTGGTCCGGCAAGTGGTCCTACACCAGCTGGCGCACCAAGAAGTACTCCTGGATGTGGGACGCGCTCGCCGACTGGACGCCCCTGGCGATCGTGGGCTGGAAGGAGCGGTGGCGCTGGCGCACCCAGCGCGGTGTCCGCTGCACCCTCCTGTCGTGGAGCCGCGAAAAGGTTCTGGCCGAATGGGTGTCCGTCTACACCACGCAGTACCAGGACCGGATCACCTACCGGAAGACGTACACCAACTTCCGGTTCTCCGAGACGTCGTCCTGGTGGACCACTTACCGGCGAACCTACGTCTACTCGTCGAAGATCTACTGGGGATACTGACCCCCGGTACATTCCAGGCTGCCCGGGCCGTTTCTCAGCGGCCCGGGCAGCCGCCCTGACTTCTCGAGCACCTCTCAACAGTGAAAACCAAGGAGCAATAAGCATGTCCCAGTCCCGCGTCGGCGTCCTGGTGATGTCGATCGGCGTCGCTCTCACAGCGGCCGGAGCAGCGATGTACGTTCTTCCCGGCCCGGGCCTTCCTGTCCTGCTGTTGGGCCTCGCCGCTGTCGTCGCAGGAGCGGCCGTATGGTTCATCGGCCGCAACTCCGCAAGCTGAACGCTGATCGGCCGTCATAAAGCGCACCGATTTCTCTTTTCGTTATCGGCCTGGGCTGCAACAACCCTGGCCGGTTGAATACTTGTGAGGTGGGGAAATGCCGAAGCATCGGCTGTCCAGAAAGGGCCGCTACATCGCCCTGGCGACGACCGGCATCGTCGTCGTGTCCGGCGCCGGGATCGCGGCGCAGACCTCGATGGCCGCCACAACGTGGCCCGCGCAGAGGACCTTCACCGGCCGGGCCTTCGACGCCTGCACGGCGCCCTCGCTCACCGCGATGAATGCGTGGAAGAAGGACGCCTACTACAGCGGCGTCGCCGTCTACATCGGCGGCAAGAACCGGGGTTGCGCCCAGCCCAACCTCACCAAGTCCTGGGTGAAGTCGGTCGACACCCTCGGCTGGCGGATCATCCCCTTGTACGTCGGCGCACAGCCGCCCTGCCAGAAGAGCCTCAACAAGGAGAGGTTCACCGCGGCCACCGCCGCCTCGGTAGGCGCTGCCAATGCCAACGACGCGGTAGCCAAGGCGTCGGCGCTCGGCATGAAGCCCGGCAGTCCGATCTACCTCAACATGGAGTCGTACGACATCGCCGACAAGGCATGCAACGACGCCACCCTCACCTACGTGCGGTCCTTCACCAAAACCCTGCGCGCCAGGACCTACCGCGCGGGCCTCTACGGCTTCAGCAGCTCCGGTGCCAAGGCGATCGCCACCGCCAAGAACCGCACGGACCTGCCCGGCAACCTCTGGTACGCCCTGTGGAACGGCCAGGAGACCACCACCAAGGACTGGCCCTGGGACCCGAAGCTGTACACCGACCACAGCCGCGGCCACCAGTACAAGGCCAACAGCAAGGAGACCCGCGGCGGCTACACCATCAACGTCGACCGCAATGCCTGGGACGCCCCGGTCGCCATCATCGGCTGACTTGCGTGCCGCCGTGCAGCGCCGCCGGCCCGCCGCTTTCCCCCGTAGCGGCGGGCCGGCGGCGTCCTCAGCGGGCGAGGGTGACGGTGATCGGCAGGTCGGGGCAGTCGGCGAGCTGCTGGGTGAGCTGCTGGGTGAGCGCGTCGCGCTCGGCGGCGTCGATGCTCAGGCCCCAACGGGTCTTGTCGGCGATCCAGTCGGTGTTCTGGAGAGTGACAGTGCGCAAGACTTCATTGACCAGGTGAAGGGCTTGCCCCTTGAGGAGCGGTTGGCCTCCGTGGAGGATGTTCTGGCCAAGGTCGCAGCGGATGCATCAGTCATTAACCGAGATTTTCTCCCGGAGGAAGTAGTTGCAGCTGTAGCGATCATTGCGGCAGCGGCCACCGAATCGCGTGATTACGTGTGGATGAATGACGAGAATTTTCTGGATGCAATCCAGGGAATCCGCCGCCAGGGTCAACTCCATAACGTAGCCCTTGCTGCCTTGAGTGAGGTTGCCGATGGAGATGATGCATTCCTGTTGGCGGGATGGAAGGATGATGGCGACCGCGCCGCTGTGGTTCGACAGGTTGACGAAATTAGGGCGGTACTTTCCGGAGTTTAGGGAATTCAGCCTATACTCCAGCAGCATTTCGCTATCTGGCTTGGTCAGGAGGCGTCGCCGGGAGTGTAGTTGGCTGATGGCGTGTCAGGGCAGTCTTGGCGCACGGCTCCTCCGAGGAATGGACTCGTCGTCGGTAGTCGCAGTGGCGGGCAACGGCCTGGCGCCTGCGTCGCCACTGATTCGTTGTGGAGCAGGCTGTCGGCCGAGGCACGAGCGGAAGTGGACGGGCTTGTCGCCGCTGGGTGCAGTGTGCAAGCCGTCGTGGTGATGCGTGAATGCGCCGACTTGCCGCGGCTTGGTCTTCAGAGCTACTGGGGTAAGAATTTACAGCAGGCGCTTAGAAGGCACCTGCTCTAACCACTGAGCTACGGGGGCTGACCTGCGTAAACGCAGCTTCTGAGCGTTGTCCCCAGGGCCGCGGGGGACGTATGGGGGAATCGCGGACTCTTGGTGACCGGGGGACACGAGCGCTCCCCGGTCGAGCCGTATGTAGGGTCTCACACCATCTTCACGCCTCCGAAGCCTCTCGCGGAAACAATTCCGCACCTCCTCGGCGTTGGTGATCTCCGAGCCGAGGAGGGGAAGGTGTCGGGCCTGAAACTGTTCCGCACGGACACGACGTGTAGCGGCATGACCGAGGTCGTGCCGCGTCTTGCTGAGATCGAGGCCGATGTGCAGGGTCTCGTCGAGGCACACATGAAGACGCTGCTGGGCGTCCGGTTCCTGGCGAGCGAGTACAGCACCGGGCCCGTCCACGGGGGCCGGATCGACTCGCTTGGGCTGGACGAGAATGGCTCGCCGGTCATCGTCGAGTACAAGCGCGGTGTCGATGCCGGCGTCATTAACCAGGGCCTGTTCTACCTGGCATGGCTGATGGACCACCGGTCCGAGTTCGAGCACCTGGTTCGCGATCGGCTCGGGGTGACGGCCGCGTCCCACGTCCTGTGGAGCGGACCGCGCCTGATCTGTATCGCCGGCGACTTCACCCGCTACGACGTGCATGCTGTGCGCGAGCACCGACGCTCGATCGACCTGGTCCGCTACCGACTCTTCGGCAGCGATCTGCTCGGTCTTGAGGCTGTGGCCTCCGTGAGCGGCGGCATGCAGCTGGCCCGTCGGACGCGGCGCCAGGCGGTTGCTCGGGCGGCGGCCGACGTCCAGGGCGCGTCGATGGTGGAGTTGGCGGGCGCGGTCGACGAGGCGCTGCTGGGGCTCGGGGACGGCGTGAACCGTGTCGAGCGTAAGCAGTATCGGGCGTACCAGCGGCTGTGGAACTTCGCCTGTCTCTGTCCGCCGCAGCGCAGCAAGCTGTTGGTCTATCTGAAGGTCGACCCGAAGGACGTCGACCTCGTTCCGGGCTTCACCCGGGACGTGTCCGGGCTCGGCCACCATGGGACGGGCGATCTGGAGGTTCAGCTCCGTACGCCGAAGGACGTGGAGCGGGCGCAGGAGCTGTTCCGGGCGAGCTACGCGGCGGCGTGATCGCCTGTGGGCCTCTTGGGCATACTTGCTGCGTGGCTGCTTTGTGGTCGTGGAGCGGTGCCTTTCGACGTGCGGGCAGGGTGTGGCGGTGGACTATTAATGGTGCGCGGGATCGCCGGTTTGGCTAACCGGCGATCCCGCGCTATGTTGCCCCGCTCTCGTGGGCTGGTCGGCAGCAGGAGTGGCTAGAGCTGAGGCTGGCCGGGGTCCTAGGGGTGGCTGACGGGCCGGTGACGAGGCTTGTTCTGCGTCCGGGACCTGCGGGCGGCGAGGGTCCGCTTCGTGGGCGAAGGTCTCGTGAGACCGAGCCGGAGAACGCCCGGGACTTGGCCATTCACCGGGAGGCCGTTGCAATCCCATGTTTCGCCATGCAATGTAGTGCCTTAAGAGTCAAGTTATGCGCGTCCGCGCCGGCGGGGCCCACAGTGAACGTGGCCCGCGCCCTGAAGCGCGGGCCACGTGTGTGATCGGCAGCCGCGATCCTCTGGCCGCCCCTTCCCGGACCTACCGGATTCGGGAAGGGGTCAGAGGAGGCCGAGGAACTTGGTAGTCAGCGAAGTCACGACGGCGGTAGCCGCGGCCATGCATATCGCCTGGAACCAGGGGTTGCGGCCGACGCTCACAATCCGTCGGCGTAACCAATCCGTCCACCCTCCATGGTCTGCCTGATCCTGTTGGCTTTCCGTCATATCTTCCTCTCTCCTTGTCTTGTGTGGAGTCCCGGCCGTGTGGCCGAAACGCATGGGGGAGAGAGCACCGATATACCGGCACGCCACCGGTCAGCATAGGAATCGTGCTGCCTTACGGCAGCCGTTTCACGGGAATTGATGGTAGGCGGGGGCGGAATGTGGCTGCTGTGTCTGCTGGTGTTCGACCGGGTGGTGACGTCGTCCGTGTTCGTCTTCCCACACCTTCAGCAGAACGTGGTGGTCGGCGCCGCAGGCGCGCGCGTACCGGATGGTGAAGCGTCGGCTGGGGAACCGGCTGCCGGAGAATACGGCCGCGATGTACGCGAACCCTGCTCCGGTCTGGGAAGCGAGCCCCTCGGCGGGTAAACCGCTCTGGCGCCAGACCGATTTCATGACCAGGCCGATGTGTGTCGCCTCGGTGAGCGAGGGGCGTGGTGCTCGATGCATGTGGAGACCCAGGGGTGGAGGGGAGCCGACGGCCGGACCGTGGGGCGCCGCGCCGGGCGGCGCCCCCGGCGGACGTCAGTGGAACTGCTTGGCGGAGTGGTGTCCGGCCCGGTGGCCGGCGAGGCGCAGGCCGAGCAGGGCAAGCGATCCTGCGGTCATCAGCCAGTGCCCATGCGGCTGAAGGAACGTCAGGTGGCTGGCCGGTCCGAGCGCGAGCTGCAGGTACTCACCGAGACATGGCTCGCACACACGGGCGAGGAGAGTGGCGCGGGGTCGGGCATGGCGCGGTTTGCGGCGTCGTCGCCAAGGGGAAAGGCCCACTGCGGTCTCCTGAAGGGAGTCGTGGACACGGGCCCCGGCGGAGGATCCCAAATCACTACTGCCGGGGCCTGGTGCCGCCCGGCTTCTGTAGCCGAGCGCGAACGACGCTAAGCGGAACGTAATCGGACGTCTTGCGATTCTCCGTTCTGGCGTGCGCACTCGCCTGCCCCCACCGTTCTGGAATCTGTCTCTTGCGGCGGCGGTGTCGGTGTGGGTGTTCGACCGCGGAGGGAAGGCCGGAGGTCGCAGGCTCCCGCGTCTGTGCAGATGGGGATCGCTTAGGTCTCGAAGGCGGCGGACGTGGGCGGGGGCGTGTTCGGATATGCCGTTCACGACCGGGGCGCGCTCGCGAGGTGGTCCGACTGTGAGATAAACGCGCCGACTACTTCCACGCATTTGCACACGCCCCAACGCCCGAAACAAGACATTGTCGCCTCAAGCGTGCATACGTGGCGCGACGGCGGCGATCCTCCTGACGTCGGCCCGAAATGCAATTGCATTCGGGCAACGGGGTGTTCGTTCACCGCAGGAGGTCGTTCGGTGGAGAAACCGACGAACGGGTTCAGTCCCCTCGCAGGCAGCGCCGGACGGGTCGGAACCCAGTGGCGGAAGAGTTCGTACAGCAATCCGCAAGGGACGTGTGTGGAAGTGGCGGAGCCGCGCGGCCCACAGGTCTGGTTCCGTGACTCGAAGACGGGCGACGGGCCGGTGATCACGGTGTCCAGGCGGTCGGCGGCCGTTTTCACCTCTGCCGTGGCGTGCGGCGAGGTGTGATCCGCTGACCGAAAAGATCCCCGTCCGCTGATGTGTGCATCCGCAAGGAAGCACATGCGGCGGCGGTTGACCCTTACCTGCCTGCGGAATACATGGTTCCGTGGGCAGGGTCGGTACCGGAGATGACCCTCAGACGAAAAAGGTCATTCAGTGCTGGACATCTCCGGTGACCGGTCAGTAAGTATGAGCACAATGCAAGTGCATCCCGCCGTTGACGTGGGCGGACGGGTTCTGGATGTCGGGAGGGGTCTATGGGGGAGCAGTCCGAGCCCGGGCAGGGCAAGGACATGGATTTAGGGCAGGACGCGCCGCACAGTGCGCGGATGTACGACTACTTCCTCGGCGGGAAGACCAACTACGCCGTGGATCGCGAAGCGGCTGAGGCCGTGACCCGTCTCTTTCCGGCGGTGGGGACTGCGGCCCGGGTCAACCGGGCCTTCATGCACCGCGCGGTGCGCACTCTCGCGGAGCTGGGGGTGCGGCAGTTCATCGATGTGGGGACCGGGATACCGACGTCTCCGAACCTGCACGAGGTGGTCCAGGCGGTCGCCCCGGAGAGCCGCGTGGCGTATGTGGACAATGACCCGATCGTGCTCGTGTACGCCGACGAACTCCTCGACGGGAGTGCCGAGGGCGAGACCTGCTATGTGCAGGGAGACGCCGCCAGACCCGACGAGGTCATCGCTGCGGTGAAGAGCAGGGACGTCATCGACTTCGAGGAGCCAGTGGCGCTCAGCCTGAATGCCCTGCTGCACTTCATGCCGGGCGAAGAAGAGCCCTACCGGATCGTCGGTCGGCTTCTCGGTGAACTCGTCCCGGGCTCCTATCTGAGCGTGTCGCACGCCACGGGCGATTTCGCGCCGGAGACCATGCAGGCCATCGTCGACACCTACACAGCGCGCGGGACCCCCGTCCAGGTGCGCACCAGGGCGGACGTCGAGCGGCTCTTCGACGGGTTGGAGATGGTCGATCCAGGGCTGGTCGTCGCACACCGGTGGCGGCCCGAGCCCGGGAGCGGGCCAGGGGTGGTCAGCGACGCCCAGGCAAACCTGTACGCCGGCGTGGGCCGCAAGCTGTAGAAGTGAGCCGGCGGCCCGTCCGGACTCAGCGACGGTAGCTGTGCACAAGGATGTCGCTGATCTTGCGGGCCGTCTGGCGGGGAACCAGCGAGGCGACCCGCAGGGCGTCGAACGCCTTGACCCGGATGTCCACGTCCTTCTCGTCCTGGATGATCAGACCCCCGTCGAACCCCTCGGCGTAGACGAGGGTGGGCAGGATGCCCTCGAAGTCGAAGATCGTCGTCGGTCCCAGATCGACCGGCAGGTCGTAGCGACCAAGTTCGGCGAGTCGGAACACGAAGCGCGGGTCGTCGGACAGGTTGAGCAGATGCTCCAACTGCTCGCACATGACGGCCTTGGAGCCGACGGGCCGCCGCAGGCTGACCTCATCGATGATCACGATCAGGCGCTTGCCCTCGGTGACAGCAGAGAAACGCGCCTTGCGCTCCTCACGCAGTTCCGCGAGGGCGTCGCGTTCCTTCAGAGTGCCTGGGCCGCGGTCGATGACCGCTCGCGAGTAAGCCCGCGTCTGCAGCAGCCCGTGGAGCTGAAGCGGTTCGTACGCCCTGATCCTGGACGCCATGTCCTCGAAACTGACCACGGCCTGCACGAATTGGGGGGCCGCCCACGACCACGGCTGCCACCACGTCGGCTCGTTGGCCGCTGCTGCCACCTCCAGCATCCGCTCCTGCTCGGCCGGATCGGTGATGTTGTACAGCCTGAAGAAATTCGCCAGATCGTGTGCTTTGAACTGGTGATGCCCGCTCTCGATCCGGCTGACCTTCGATGAAGAGCCGGGCAGACCACAGGCCGCCTCCTGCTGGTTGATCCCGAGGCCGGTCCGCTGCCGGCGCAGTGTATTGCCCAAGATCATCCGCTGTGCGGACGGTGCGGCCTCATTGCGCAGGTACCGCACCCTGCGGCCGGCTCCCAGGGAGTCCCCGGCGCCCGGTTCCCCGGCCGATGCCAACTGCTGGACCACTTTTGCTCCTCGACCACTGTGAACGGAGGTGATGCTGTCGGCGCCCATGCTGCACGAGCAGGCCGATTCCGTAGACGGAATCGTAAAAAAGTCCAATATCGTTGGTGTGTGTGGCTGGACCACCACCTTTGGTGCCGGTCTCGTAAGAGGTAGTGGAGGATGCTGCGGGCGCACAACGTGGCACGGTATGGCGCGCGGTGGCGTTCTGAAGTAGGGCCCGCGCATCTCGCCAGTTCTGATCAACGGCCGGCCACGATCCGGCGGAGAGGCACTGAACCGTCCTGTACCGAGAGAACGGCTCTGTCCTGCAAGCGGGTACATGGTGGGAGCGCCTCTGGAGTCGTCGCCGACAGGTTCGTTTCGCGGTCGCTCACTAGGGTTCGGTCGAGGTGCCGCGCACGGCGCAAGCCTGGTTGCCTCTCCTGCCCGCGAGCACGCGCGGCGTCCGGGTCGGTTGCGGTCTCAACGGCCGGGTGCGCGCGTGCTGTTGGCCGCGAGAGCCGGGTTGACGGTACCGATGTCGCGTGCGGCGTGACGCTGCGGGTGAGGCTGACGTGCTCCCACTCCGTTGGCGAGGGTCTCGGAGATGTCGGCCAGGAGCGAACTCGGGGTGTGGTGGGATGCGGTGAGGGTCCAGGCGGGTCGGTCGGGGCCGGGGCCAGCCCAGATGGTCCAGGTGGCCAGGTTCTGGGTGGGGTGCTGGGCGGTGAAGGCGTCGAACTGGACGCCCGCGTCGCCGGCGGGGGACGTCCAGCGGATCCATCGGCCGTCCACGGTGTGCTTCCACCAGGCGTCGCTGAGGGGCTGCGTGGCGGAGGTCACCGTTTTCTCGTCCACCGACGTGCCGATACTCGTGTCCCAGCCGCCGCCGTCTGCGAGGTGGTCCAGCAGCTCCTGCACCACCGGGGCGGGGGTGGCGCCGGTCGCGGTGAGGACCCACATCCGGTCGGAGACGGGCGTCTCGTAGGCGGCCACGGTCCACGCAGTCTCGTGGGCGGGGGTCTCGTGGATGCGCTCGATGCGCAGGGTCTGGGACTCGTGGATGACGTGCGTGGTCTCGTCGGACCAGGTGCGCCACTTCTCCCACTCGCCGTCTGCGTCGAGGAACGCGTCGAGGAGAGCGTCGTGGTCGCCGGCGTCGGCTGCGTAAGCCGGAACGGTCTCCGGCTCCTGGCGAGCCGATTCAGGCTTGGCTTCGGTGACGGCGAGGGGGGTGCGGGCTTCAGCGGCAGAGCGTTCGGTGTCGGTCAGGGGTGCCGGGCCGGGGCGCATGTCGGCGGCGTGGACTTTCTCGAAGGCGACCAGGGCTTGGGCGGGTGAGTCAAAGGTGTCGGCGATCTGGCGCAGGTGGTCCTCGCCGTGGAAGTAGACGGACTTGCCGTTGCGGCCGAGGTAGGTGCCGACCGCGACGGTGGTGTGGCCGTCGTGGGCGTGGGCGTGGATGAGGAGTTGGCCGTGGCGGATGTCGTCGTGGATCTTCTGTGCCTCGTTGGAGACCTCGCGGATCTCGCTGCGGGTGCACCAGGGCATCGGGTAGCTGGCCCAGGTCCATTCCTCGTCTATGGCTTCCTGGAGTCGAGGGGCGATCTCGACGCTTGTGCCCTCGGCGGCCAGGTGCGTGGCTGCGTCCTTGGCCCAGTAGGGCTCCTCATGGTCGATGCGGACTAGGACCAGGACGTTCTCGGCGACGACGGTCCAGTCGGCCGCCTCCAGGCCCATGTGGGCGATGCGGGCCTGGGAACCCGTCAGAACGGCAATGACAGCGCTGGGATGAGTGGGGTGGGTGTCGAGGCGGACATGAGCGTCGATGGGCGGTACGGGGGTCACGTTGCGGTGTCGTCTCCTGTGCCGGTGGCCGCGCTCTGGGGTCTGGCCACCGGTGCATGCGGGGTGCTATCGGGTTGTCCGTGCGGCGGGTGATGCCGTGGTGGTCGGCGGGCCGGCGCGGGTGGTGGGTGCGGGACGCGGTCGCGGCGGCGGGAGCGGTGCGGTGGCGTGCTGCCAGCGGGTGCGGACGGCGCCGATGTCGGCGAGGGATCGGCGGGCGCCGACGACGAGTTGGAAGGGTGTGTTCGCCGGGTCGTCGGCGTACGCCTCGATCTGGCGGCCGGCGTGGTCGGCGGTGGCCAGGAGGGCGCGCTGCAGGGCGCGTTCGCCCCAGTGCTCGACGGAAGCGGCTGGTTCGGCCAGCAGACGGAGGACTTCGCCCGGTTCGCTGCCGCTGTCCAGCAGACCGCGCTGCTGGGCTTCCCACAGGACGGTGACGGGGTCGACGGGCTCCTGGCGGCGAGTGAGGGCGGTGAGGCATTGCCACAGTCCGGCGTGGAGGGGCTGGGTGAAGTCCTCGGGGATCAGCCACCGGGCGGACTCGATGGCGGCGGGGTGGGCGGTGGCGGTTGCGAGCAGCACCTGCTCCTCCTCCAACGCCTCGGCGTAGTCGGGTGCGGGAGGAGACGGCGGTGCCGGGGTACGCGGCAGGACACCCCCGCGTGGAGGGAACCGGGCCGCGATGTCGTCCACGACTCTGGCGAGTGCCTCGGCCTCGTCGAGCACTGTCCGGACGGGGTGCGGGAGCGAGGCGTCGTGGACGGTCTGGACGAGGTGTTCGGCGGCTCCGTGCAGTCGGCGGCGGGCGTGCTCCGCCTCGACCATCCGCGCGTAGGCCGGTGCGTGGCGGGACCAGGGGCAGACCTGAATGAGCGTGTGGAGGTACGAGGCGGTCAGCGCGCGTGCCTCCTTGCGGCTCGCGGCGAGCACGCGGTCGAGCCATTTGGTGTTCTTCGCGTGCTGGGCCGGATCGGGCGGGGGCAGGGTGCTGATGGCGGCGAACAGGGCGGCGTGCGCGGCGGTGGAGAACGAGTCGGCGGAGATGCCGCTCACGTCGCCAAGACGGTGCGGATCGAGGAGGAGGGCGCCGAGGAGGGCCTGCTCGATGTGGAACACCGGCTGCGGTGGTGGGATTGCGTCGAGATCGTCTTCGTCGGATTCGGGGGCGCGGGACATCAGGCGGTCAGAGTGAAGTCGTTGGGGTTGAAGGGCCTGTCGTCGAGCTGGGGGGCCAGCAGGCGCGCGGCCAGCAGTGGCGGGACGGCGTTGCCGATCTGGGAGAACTGCTGGCCTTTGTTGCCCTGCCATGGGTAGTCGGCGGGGAAGGTCTGCAGCATGCCGGCCTCGCGCGCGGTGATCCTGATCGGCGGCGGCGCCGTACCCGACTCCCCGTCCTTGGCACCGTCAGAGGGTTCGGCGACCCAGGTGCACTCGTTGGCCCGGTGGCCGAAGAACAGGGTGCCGGCGGGCTCGTCGGCCCGCCGCACGGTGGCGTTGGTCTGGTTGTTGCTGCGCAGCGACCACGACCAGCGGTGCGCCTCGGCGGTGAACGTGGGGGCCGGAGCATCTGCGGGGCGGTTTTTACCGGGCCGGTCGGCCCAGCCGGAGCCCTCCCGGCGGGAGGCCAGGACGAGTTCGGCGCTGGGGTGGGGTGTCCAGGTGCCGCGGTCGCGGGCGTCGGTCAGGGTCTTGCGCGAGCCGGAGGGGAAAGGCTCGGGACCGCCTCCCGGTCCGCCGCCCGCGCACACGGTGGGCACGGGACGGTCGGTGGCACCCCAGCCCAGGGCTTCGGCCATGGACACCCACCGTTCACGCCCGGGGCCGAACAGCGACTCCGGCTCGGCGGACTGCGCGTTGGTGGGCGGCGGGGGTTCGGCGGTGCGGGTGCGGGAGGCGAGCAGGATCGCCCGCTTCCTCGTCTGGGGGACGCCGTAGTCGGCGGCGTTGAGGATGCCGGTCCACACGGAGAATCCCCAGGTCCTCAGGATCGCCGCGTACTGCCGCCACAGGGGCAGGACGTCGGGGACTTCCTCCATGAGCACCCATTCGGGCTCGCCCGCCAGGTTCAGGGCGTGCAGGTAGCGCATGGGCTCGGCGGCGAGGAGCGAGCGTGCGTCCGCGCACGCGCCGAGCAGCCGCTCACGGGTGTCGCGTCCGGCGGCGAGGTCGGCGACGGCCTGATGGACGAGGGGCTGGTCGACCAGGCCGAGGCGCTTGCCCGCCATGCTCCATGCCTGACATGGAGGAGAGGCGATCAGCCCGAGGATCCGGCCGGAGAAGATCCGTGCCGGATAGGCGGCGACGTCGGTCCGGATCGTCAACTGCCCGGCCCGGGCACGGGTCTTGCAGGCCCACTCGTCCCACTCCAGGCCGACATCCCGCGCGCCGAGGACGCTGAGCGCGTGACTCCAGCCGCCGGGCCCGGCGAACAGGTCGAGGATGATCCGCCTCACGAGGCCAGTCCGAAGCCGTCCCGCACCGGCTCGGCCTCCGGCTGGGCGCCGCGGCAGGCCCACGGGGAGCAGCCGTCCACCACCCCGTCCTCCAGCTCTTGGATCGCGGGAGCCTGGTCACCGAGTTCCTGCTGGCGGGCGGCCCACTCGGCGGCCGTGACGTGGTCGATGGGGGCCTGGTCGAGCGGGACGCGAGAGCGGTGCAGGAACGCCTGCCCCAGCAGGGGGTTCCCGGACGCGTTCGCGCGGGCGTTGCCCTGGCGGATGGCCGCGTCGAAGGCGACCACGTCCTGCCATTCCTGCGGACTCGTGTCCCGGATGGTGCGCCACTGCGCGTTGCCGTGAAAGGGACAGCCCAGGCAGGAAGATTTCGGCGTGTCCGCCAGACCGATGGACGTGAGATACCGGATGCAGTCCGAGCGCGACCAGTCGAGGTCTATCAGGGGATGACGGTTGCGCATGTACCGGACGTCGGCGTCCTTGGCCCGATGGAATTCATCAGTAGAGATACCTACCCACTGCTCGACGAAGATGCTCTTCGGGATGCGCTGCGGATAGGGATATCCGAGAAGTTCCCGGACCTTCTTCTTGATCGGCTTTATCTTGTATTCCCCGGTGCACTGTCGCCTGGTCATGCCTTGTTTCCCGTCCTCGTTGAGGACGTAGAGAGGCATGGATGCGAACCGATGGCCGGGGTCGAGAGCATCGTCTCGGATATTCCCGGAGGTGACACGCAGAACGGGTATCCCGGCGGGAGTGGCGATTTCTCGTACGAGGCGGTCGAGATGTGAGTAGACCGCGCGGGGCTCCCAGCCGGTATCGGCGAAAATGGCGTAGTCGGCCTTCGGGAGAATTCCTTGCGCGGACAGGGCGAGCAGGGTGCTGGATTGGACTCCGGCACCTAGCGAGAGGATTTTCAGGGTGGGGGCGGTCATGGAATTCCGTGGGTGAGGGCGTGGTGATGCCGCGCGGGGTGTGGGTTGCGGGGTCAGCGGGATCGGCCGGCGGTGGCTTTGGGCAGGGCCGCTGCCGGCCGCGCCGTGGTGAGTGCGGGGGCCTTCGGCCAGCCGAATGAGGCGGCGAGATCGCTGCAGCCTTCGGGGGTGAGGTGGACCCGCTCGTTGTGGAGCCACTGCGGGAATTTCTCGCGGTCCACAAGGCGGCGGGCTTCCAGGGCGCGAATGGTGCTGATGCTCACGCGGAGGTTCTCGTGGCGGACGAAGGGCTTGTTGCGGTCGATCGTCACGTCGCCCCGCGCGACGGCGCGCAGCGCGACATCCTGAGCGGCGGTGAGGACAGGTGGCTGGTAGAGCGGCGGGAAGCCCCGGCGAGAGCGCTCGGTGACGAACAGCTCAGCGGTCGCCAGCGCGTCGTCGGCCCCGAGCGCGGTCAGATGCGTGACGAGGGTGACGCGCCTGCCGGCCTCCCACCGGGCCTGGTGGTCGGTCAGTGCGACCAGCCGCGAACCGTCGATCTCGACGGGAAGTCCGGCGCGCGTCATGTCGAGGATTTCGGCGCCGTCCAGGAGAGGTCGGCTGCGCCTGCGGCCAGTTGGGCCATCTGGCGGACGCGCGCGTACACGGAGCGGATCGCGGGGCTGTGGTACATCATCCGCTGGGCGTTGAGGGTGTCCACGATGTCCAGCGCCGATCGGGCCAACTGCCTTGCGGAGGCGGCCTGTTGGGTGAGGCCGGCTGCGGTGCGGGTGCCGCCCAGCGGGTGCCGTAGGAGTGTGTCGTTGTGCCGGGTGAAGTCGGCGCCCAGGAGCAGGAGTTGTTCGGCGGGGGCGGTGGATGCGGTGTTCGGGGTCAGCGCGGAGCCGTTTCGGTCGGGGTCAGCGGCGGCGTGCGGCGCGGTCGAGCTGGGCGAGGGCGTGATGGACGTGTGGATTCACCGGGGCGTCGCGGACGGGGGTGATCAGGGCGCTGTTCGCGTGCCGCGTGATGACGGGCACATCGGCGTACGCCCGCTCCACGGCCAAGGGCGTGGCCAGAGCGTCGAAGAAATTGCGGACGAGCGCCTCGGGTGCGTCCTGCGTGAACGTGGCCAGCGGCGCGTCTTCGCAGTAGAGGTGCTCGACCCGCCAGGAGATGTCCTCGCCGGGTGTGTGGTGCAGTCGGCAGTACCGGTCGGGTGAGGTGAGGACGTCACCGTGGGCGGACCAGTCGTGCAGCGCGGCGAGTTGGTCCAGGGGCATGTCCGTGATCGGGATGCGGTCGGCGTGACGGGCATCGCCGAGCAGCTGGGGCAGCGCCTGGGTGACGGCGGCGACGGCCTCCAGGGGCGCGTCCCTGCTGAACATCACTTCCCAGAACGGCTCATGGTGGGCGACGGTGACCCACCGGCCAAGGGGGTGCAGCGGGTTGAAGTCGAGGAACAGACTGGCGTCGGGACTGTCGATCCTGATGTGCCCGGTGTCGGCGTCGTGTTCGTGGCGCCAGCCGAAGAGGTGGATGAGCGGTCCGATCACGTCGGCGATCCGGTCACCGGCGCCGGCCATGTACCGGGGCGACACCATGACCCGGTCGTCGGGTATATACGGGTTCACCGGCTTACCCCCTGCCTCGCCGCGGACTTGGGCGGCGTTGCCGCTGTGGCTGCCGGCGCGGCGTGCGGGCGTGGGTGGGCCACGGTGCGCTGGCCCAGCTCGGTGACGGTGATCTTCTGGCCGTTGTACAGCGACGTGCTGGTGTCGGCGGTGACCATTCCGTGCCTGGCCAGGGCCCGGTAGGTGGCGATGGACACGCGGACGCCGTCGCTGGTCGCTACGCGTGTGACGCCCGCCCCGCGCTGGAGACTCTCATACAGTCGGCCGCCGCCCACGAGAGACGCGAGGGCGTCGTACTGGGGGTGGGTGAGAGCGGGCGCGGTTGTCTGCTGAGCGGATGCCGCCTGGTGGTTCTGTGCGGATGCCAGGTCATCGGTGATGCCGTGGGCCAGGTAGCGGCATCCGATCGCGCTCAGGTCGAGTTGGTGAGTGGCATCGTCGAGGTGACCGGTCATCTGCGGAGTCGCCTCGGCATGCCGTGCGGCCCGTACCGCCTGGTCGTCGGCCGGAGTGGGACCGTCGGCGTCCTGCTGGCCCTCGTAGGGGTTGGCGAGTAGTGCGTGGGCGATGTCGGTGCCGGCGAGCGACGAGGAGGACACGATCGAGGCCAGCAGATTCAGGCTGGCGCGGCTGCCGGCGATGTCGGTGTACGCGCTGTTGTCGAGCGTGGTCAGTCGGGCTACGGCGGTGGCCGTGAGGTCCTGCGCCTTGATCAAGAGGGGGCTGATGCGACATAGCGCGTCCGTGCCGGGGGTGTAGGAGACGTCGCGTACGCGTGCGCGGAGGGCTTCGAAGTCACCTGCGAGGGCGCGGAGTTGGCGGACGAATTCCTTGAGGTCGAGTGGGGGTGCGGAGATGGGGTGGGCTCCTGGGGCGGCGGTTCAGTGGCTTCGGGCTGTTGCCTGCGTGGCGGTGGGGCTCGGGCGGGGCGTCGTACGGGGGGCGCTGCCGGGCTCGGTCAGGGGTAGTCCGAGGACGGAGGCGAGGGCGGTGATGCCTGCCGGTGTGAGGCGCACGCGGTCCTGGGCCGGGCCGCCGGCGTAGGCGGCGCGCGCGGAGTGCGGGGTCCGTTCGGCGAGGTCCTTCGACTCCAGGGCCCGCAGCGTGCTCATGAGGACCTTGGGCTCCCGGGAACGCGTGAAGTCCCGGCCCAGGGAGCTGCTGGCCACGACGTGACCGCAGGCGATCTGCGCCAGGGCGGTGCGCTGGGCGGCGGTGAGCCGTTCATCCGGTGCCAGGGCGGTCGACCCGTGACGTCGCCTGCTCTCTGCGGCGAGAGCCGCGGCGCAGCCGACCGCGGCTTCGGGAGCCAGCGCGGTCAGTTCACGGGCAGCCTGGATGCCGTGGTCGGCGGACGCGGTGCTGAGGAAGGCGAGCTGCTTCAGCCGCACCACGGTCTCCGTCAACTCCGTGCTCTCGTAGAGCCGTTCACCCTGGATGGCCTTGACGGCGACGCGAGTCTCAGACGCCAGGCGCTGTGCGGAGACGACGTGGACCTCCGGCTCGGGCGCGGTCGCGGTGAGCAGGACGATGTCGAGCGAGTCGTTGTGCCGGGTGTAGAGATCGGCGAGGTGGAGCAGCCGCTCGACGGGCGTCAGCGGTGGCGGCACGTCGAACAACAGGGTGTCGGCGGGCAGCGTGCTCATGCGCTGCGCCTCACGGTCGCAGCGCGTCGGGGTACGGCGGCGGCCGTGCTCGGCGTTGGGGGACGGCGCGGTCCGTCAAGGCAGGCGCGGGCCGCTTCCAGGGCTTGGCCGGCGTCGTCGAGATGGACACGCAGTCGACGGTGAAGGTCGATCGCGTCGAGCTGCCCCTGGAGGGAGGCTGGCGCGGGCCGGGCGAACGAGACGAGCGGGGCGAGGGCCTGTGTGTAGTGGGCGACGGCACGTCCGAGGTGACCGGCCGTCAGGCCCAGCACCTCGGCCGACGGACGGGCCGGCGCATCGGGATTCGCGGGCAGGAGGCGGTACTCGGAGTCGGCTGCCGTACGGGCGACGAGGTGACACAGCAGGTCGACGTGCCGGATCGCGGTGAACAGGCCATGACCGTCCGGGGTGATGCGGTGATCGGGGATGTCGGCGGCGACGGAGTCCAGTGCCTCGCTCAGCTCCATGTCGTCCAGGTCGACGGGCTCATAGGTGTGAATGGGCGCCTCCGTAGGCGAGTTGAGTCGGGAGAGGGACGCGTGAGCTGGATCTGTGTCTCGGGTCCCCAGGGGTATTTGGAGCACGACGTGTCGGCGGCTGGTGGTACTGGCCTGCCCGGTCGCCGGCGAGATGGAGCTGTGGGCCCGGCGTGGTGCCGGGGGCGACGGTGATCAGTGCGGGACTGCCGTACGGCACGGGATGGGAGACGTCAGTGCCGGGCGTGGGGCGTGCTGGCCGTGGCGGGTGGAGGAGGGGTACTCGGTGGGATGGTGAGCGGTGGGCCCGCGATCACGGTGCTGGGGTGGGCGGCGACGGGGGCGGCGAGAGAGCGGTCGATGTGCTGCTGGTCCTCGTTGCGGACGGCGGCGGAGGCCAGACGCCGCGAGAGCCGCTGGGCCAGTGCCTGGTAGGTCGTGGCCGCACGATCCATTTCGACGCAGGCCCGTCGAAGGTGGTTGCGGCTGGTGCTGGGGGTGGGGTCGGCGCCCCCGTACAGCAGGATTTCCGTGCGGCTGCTGATGGCGATGGTGCACAGGGCGGAGGCGAGGGACACCTGCGCGCAGGCTTCCGCGAGATGGGCGACGTTCTCCCGGCCGTACGTCATGGCGGCGTACTGGCTGCTGGACAGGTCGTGGAGCTGCCTCGTGCACGTGATCGCCAGCTCGTGCAGACGCAGGACAGGGGGCGCGAGTTGATCGATGGGGGCGAGGATCTCCTCCTCCCGGACCCGTTCCACTTCCTCGGTCAGGGTCTCCAGTGTGCGAGCCACCTGGCCGAGGAGGCGGGTCTGCTCGGCCAGGTCGACTATCTGCAATGCGAACTCCAATAGAAGCGAGGGGACACCACGCGCTCTCGACGAGTGCGCGGGCGGGTGTTAGGCGGCCGTGCCGTAGTCGCCCTGGCGGGGGGTGTGCTTGGCGACGGCACGGGCGGTGATGGCCTGGGAGGCACGGGCGGAGGCGGCGGCGAGTTCGTCGGCGCCGGGCTCCGCGTACCAGGGGCGCAGGTCGAGCATCGCGGCGCGCAGGCCGGTGGCGAAGACGAGGGCGGTGCCCTTGGGCAGGGCGCGGATCGCGTCCGCGGGCAGGATCCGTTCCTGCCGCATCGACACGGAGGTCGACTTCCCCGACTCGGAGGTGGAGGTCGAGGTGGTTTCCACGTCGTGGTCGCCGATGAGGCGGGAGAGCTTGTCGGCGAAATCGGGGTCGTCGATGCCGGAGCCGATCACCTTGACGGTCGAGGCGGACCACAGGGCGTCCATGCCCGTGTCGCCCCAGACCTTCTGGCCCTGCCGGTAGGACTGCAGGATCGTGATCGGGATGATCCCGCGCGAGCCCAAGTGGCTGTACAGGTCGGGGAGATCGGAGATCTTGCAGACGTTGGCGGCCTCGTCGAGGATCGCGAGCATCGGCGGGTCGAGGCGCCCGCCGGCGCGTTCGGCCTGGGCGGTCGCGGCCCGCATCACGGAGTCCGCGCACGCGGCGATCAGCGCCGAGGCGCCGCCTCCGCCGTCCTTCGACAGCAGATACAGGGTGTCGGTGGAGGTGACGAACTGCGTGGGCCGGAACTCCGGGACGTCCTTCTGCGGCGTGATCCAGGCGGCGATCTCGGAGTTGAGGAGGGCCGCGGCGTACTGGCGGGCGGTCTCGTAGATCCCGTCGCGGGTTTCGGGCGGCCCTTCGACGGTGCCCTTGAGCTGCGCGGCAACCGCGGTGAAACCGTGGTCGCGCAGGATGTCCAGCGGGGTGCGGTCGGCGGGGAACGCCAGCCACTGCATCACGTCGATGATCGGGCGTTCGTCGAGCGCGGCGGCGAGAAAAAGCTGGCTGAGGATGTTGGATCCGGCCTTGGACCAGAAATCGCCCTGCTGACTCGCGTCCACCGAGGCGGCGAGGAAGTGGCCGGCCAGTCTTCCGGCTCCGTCGAGGGTTTTGGCGTCGGCCAAGGGGTTCCACCACATCGCGCGTGCGACATGCGCGATCTGCTGCGGGTCCATCGACCACACCTGTCCGACGCGGGAGCGGGCGTCATGGCTGGCGGTGAAGGCATCCCCGGCGGCCTTGTTCGAGGTCAGCAGGACCGGACCGGGGGCGTTGAGGATGGATGGGATCGCGAGGCTGGTGGTCTTCCCGGACCGGGGAGCCATGATCGCGACGGCGACGTCCTCGTATCCCATCCTCACCTCATGGCGAGTGCCCTGGAGGGTGCCGAGGAGGATGCCGGTGTCGGCGGCGTCGATGTGCTTGGTGTTCTTCAGGCTCGGGCGCAGGGAGCGGGCCTTGGCGGTGATCGCCTTGGCCATCAGGGGTTCGACGTCCCTGGCCTTGGCCATACCGGTGATCTTCTTACGGTTGCCGCCGCGGTTCTTGTGCCGGGCCCACAGGAGGCCGGCTGTGGCGCCGAGGGTGAGGAGGACGGTGGCCGGGACGATGCGCGTGCCGATCAGGAGGGATGTTTCTCCGGCCGCGGGCCAGAGCTGATCGGGGTGCAGGAGGGCGGCGGCCGGCTGGTAGGGCGCCCAGGTGCCTCCGGTGAGGCGGGCGGTGATGTTGCCGGACAGCCAGGCGAGGTGGGAGAGGGGGACGACGACGGCCAGGACACCCAGCAGGAGCCGGAAGGCGAGATCGTAGCCGTCGTTGTTGCTGGAGGAAGGAGTCAAGGGCGCGGTGTGCTTCGGTGCGGGGACGGGGGGTCAGCGGCTGCGGCCGGGGCCGGGTGGCTGCCCGGGCGGGGCGCTCGGCGGTGAGGCGGGCGGAGCGTGGCGGGCGCTGAGTGTGTGCACACGGTCGTCCAGGGCGAAGGCGACCAGAGCTGCGCGCATGCCGACCTGGGTGCGGGTGACGAGGCGGGGGTTGAGCGTTGGCGGGCGCCATGTGTCGATGACGCGCGCGACCGGAGTGGGGTCGGTCAGCGACGCGGTGAACGCGGCGATCAGGCGGGAGGGCGTGTGTTCGCTGAAGTGGGCGTGCCACACGATCCGGGAGCCGTTGACCATGACGGTGGCGAACCAGACACTGGCCTCGTCGGGGCGTTGGAGGAACGCGGTGCCGTCCGGCGAGACCAGCCCGTTGCGAGTACCGGCGGGGGTCCAGTTGGCCTGCCGGAGTACGTCGTAGGGGTCCGGCGCCGTAGCCGTGTCCGCTGCTGGGTCGGTGAGTGCGTCGGTGACGGCTGCGATGAACTCAACGGGGGTACGGGCTCCGAAACTCGCATACCAGGCCGGTGTTGCCGGTTCGGGGGCGTGGTGGAGGGTCCACCACTGGGCGTCGGGGTCGGGCTCCAGGCGCAGCAGCGCTGTCTGGTCGGGGCTGGTGAGCACGACGTCGGGTGTCAGCGGTTCGTGTTCCAGGCTCCAGCCGCAGGCGCGGTGGAGGGGAACGGTGATCCACGTGGGATCGCCGCCGCCGGCCAGGTGGCGCGGCGCGACATAGTCGACCACGATCCTCTCGTCGGGGAACCTGCTCACCTGCGCACCTCGACCGTCCGGCCGGCGGCAGGCGCCGGTGTACGCGGCGGGGGTGCCAGAGGCGAAGGGGCGTGCCGGGCGGCGGAGTTGATGTCGCCGATGACGTGGCCGTGGGTGGCCCAGTCGTCGAGATAGCTCCAGCACTCGGCGTGGTGCTCGGCGAGGGCGTCATCGAAAGCCGGTGTGCCGGGCGTGGCGTCGGCGGCGAGGGCGTCGCGGGTGCGCAGCCATTGTTCGTGCAGGGCGTCGAGTTGATCGAGCGCGGTGTGCAGGACGCCGAGCCGGTAGCCCCAGTGAGACTGCACCGAGCCAGGCGGCAGGCGGGGCAACTGCACGCCGGCGGTGGCCAACAGATGGCGGGCGCCGGCGCCTAGGGTCTCGAACGCGGCGGCGGTGTCGGCGTCGCGCTGACTCTGGCGCAGCCCGTAGGCGTGGTCGTCGTGGGGCCAGCCGTCGAGGTCGGTGTGCTCGTCGGAGTAGAGGTCCCAGGCGTCGTGGATCTTCTCGCTGTCGCGGAGGAAGACATCGAGGTGGTGCAGGAAGTCGCGGTGAACGAGATGGTCGAAGGAGATCGGGTGGATCCTTTCGGGATCAGCGGCGCGGGGCCGGAAGAGGGGCCGGAGCCGGTGGCGGGGCTGCCGCTGTCCTGGGGGCCGGTTGCTGTCGGCGTGCGGCGCGTGCTTGTACGCGGATCGCGTCGAGTCGGCTGGTGTGCGCCGCGACGACCTGCTGCGGCGTGAGCTGGCTGGGCTGTTTGACGGCGCTGTAATGGGCGGTGCGGTCGTACATGCCGCGCTGGAGCGGGGCCGGGTCGGCGAGGACGGCGACGAACGCGTCGACCAGGTGGAGGGGCGTGTGGCTGCCGAACGAGGCACGCCAGAGGTGGCGGCCCCAGTGAGTGCCGTGTCCGGGCTCGCACACCTCGATGGTCCAGAACCTGACGCTGTGACCGTCGACGAATTGGCGTTCGGCGTGACACATGCCGTCGGGCGAGTGCGCCGTGTCCACCGTGTCGGTGGTCCAGTTCGCCGAGTGCAGCGTACGGAAGGGGTCGCTCTCCTCGGTCGGCTGTGGGGCGAGAAGGGCGTCGGTCATTGCGGTGAGGAGTTCGGCGGGCACGAGTTCGCCGAATGCCGCGTTCCAGCCGGGCTCGGTGCCGGTGGGTTTGGCCCGCAGCGTCCACCAGGTGGAGGTGGCGGACTGCGGGTCGAACTGGAGGTTGTAGCGGTGGTCGGGGCTGGTGAGGATGATCTCGGGGCTGAGCACATCGGAGGTGCGCTGCCATCCGGCGGCGGCCAGGCCGTGGGTGACGTGGCGTCCGTCGCCGGGACCGGCGAGGTGGCGGGGGCTGGTGTCGAAGGGGAGCCGCCAGAGGTGAGTGTCGGCGAAGGCCGCGAGCTGCTTCTCGCTTACCGGCATCGGCCGTCCTTCCGGGCGCTCGGCGACGTGTCCAGGTACAGAGGGTGCGCGGGGCTCTCGCGCACGGCATCGGCGCGACGGAAGAGGTTGTCGCCGGCGGTGTGGACGGCCTCGGGGGTGCGTGCGGGCACAGGACTCCTGAGAGGTCGGCGGGGGAGGGTCAGCGGCGGGCGCGGTTGCCGCCGGCTGGGGTGTAGGAGCGTGTTGCGGTCCGTGGTCGGCCGGTGTTCCAGGTGCGCGCCCAGGTCGCGGCGCGGGCGGCGGTGATCCGGGTCTGCTGCCAGGCACTGAGCTGGGAGGGCAGCACGGACACGGACGTGGTCCGGATCTTGGGGTGGTGGGGGACCCGTCCGCGCGGGCGCATCACCGGTTGTGGGCTGGCCAGTTCGGCGGCGAAGGCTTGGACGAGATGCATCGGGGTGGTGGGAGCGAGCTGGGCGCTCCAGCCGATGCCGCGGGGGTCGCCTCCGCCGGCCCACCACAGCGCGTCGCCCGTCGCGTCCTGGCGAAAGTGCATCCACGCCGATCCGTCGGTGCTCGTGGCGGTGTAGTGCCGGCCCTCGGGCTGCAGATGCCAGTGCTGTTCCATCAGCGGTGCCCACACGTTGGGGGCGTGGGCGGAAGGCGGCTGGGTCAGCAGGTCGGTGAGCCCGGCAACGATTTCCACGGGGGTCTGTTGGCCGAGTGTGGCCCACCATTCGTCCTGGTGACCTCGTGCTGCGCCGTGGATGGCCCATCCGCCCGGCTGGACGTAGGGGTCGTAGGAGACGCGGACCGTGCGGTCCGGGCTCTCCAGCACCAGCGGGCCGTCCTTCTTGGACCGGTCACGCCACCCGGAGGCGCGCAGGTACTCCGAGACGTGCCGGATGTCGCCGCCGCCGGCGAGAGCACGCGGCTCGATGAGGTAGTGCTGTTCAGGCTGTTCGCCCGGGCCCCAGCCGGCCCACCGCTTGGTCTTCACCGGTGCCGCCGCACGACGAGCGGGGCGGGAGCGGGCGGCTTCGCCGCCGGGGTTGTGGGCTGTTGGCTGACGTGGTGCAGGGTTGCGCGGTGTTCGTCGAGGTCGAGGCCGATGTCGTTGAGCTCGTTCGCCGCGCGGCCCAGATCGAGGCAGATCTCTGCGGGCAGCCGCCCGTACTCGGCCTGGGCCTTGGCGAACTGACTGCCGGCGATCATGAGGCTGGTGATGCCGCCGAGGACGCCCTCGTCGGGATCGAGGATGCGGGCGAGGACGAACGTGGCTTCGTCGGACGGTAGTTGGGCGAGGCGTTCGGTGAGCCGGCCGAGCTGACGGGTGATCTCGTCGGCCAACCGAACCGGATCCGGGGCGGGGTGGGTCATGCTCCTCCAGAGCGCGGTGACGGGCTCAGTCGTGATGGCGGTGGCCGGTTCGGCGGGCCTCGGCGAGCACGGTCTCGGGCCGTGCGCCGGCCAGGGGCACGGTGTGGCCGGAGTCGAGGGGGATGCAGGCGCGCTGGAGGATGCCGGCCGCCTCCCGGGTGCCGCCGAGGGCGAGGACCAGCCCGGTGCGCAGGTCCTTGGTGATGGTGATGTACTCCAGCACCGAGAAGTCGGGCTCGCTCTGTCTCATCGCGTCCTGGCCGCCGAGGCCCGGGGTACGGCTGGGGCAGGCGCGGTGGGCTGTGTGGCGGCGGGGGCGATCCGGCCCGAGGGATGCTGGAGTGCGAGGGCGATGCCGTGGGCCTCCAGCTGCTGGCCTGCCGCGCGGACGGCGCGGGCCTGGACGGTGGTGTCGTCGCCGCTGAGACGGTAGATCCCGGTCTGCTGGTCGGCGACGAAGCCGTGGGTGGCCAGGACGTCCGCGGCGGTGGTGCCCGCAGGGACGGCGGCAAGGCTGCCGTCGCTCTGCCAGGTCAGCACGACCCGGTCGGGCTGGGACGGCTCGATCTGGGCTGCGGCGTTGTGGCGGACCTGGGCGAGCGCGGTCTCGTATCGGGCCAGCAGGTCACCGGCGACCTGCTCGGCCCCCAGGAACGGATCGTCCGTCAGAGCGATGCCATTGGGTTCGCGCACGCCGTGGTACGCCTGGTCGGGCAGATCATGTGGGGCGACGGCGGCGATGAGGAAGCCCTCGCGTTCGCCCGGCCGGTCCAGGACGGCGAGCTGGGCGCCGTCCGGGCGGGACAGGACCGCCGCCTGCCGCAGTGGCTGCTCGGCCAGAGCGGCGGCGACGAGGTCCAAGTCCCATACGCGGTCGGTGAGTTCGGCGAGGTCGTCCTTGTCGTCGGACGGGTGATAGGTGCTGCTCCAGTCGCCGGGGAGTTCGCCGGCGAGGACGTCGGCGTACGAGGCGAGGCGCTCGGGGTCGTGGTGGGGGTGCATGGTGTCCTTGGCGGGGGTGGTGGTCAGCGGCGGAGGCCGGTCGCCACCGGAGGCGGTGGCGGCACCGGCACCGCTGCACGCGGCGGGGGCGGGCAGGCGCACACGGCGGAGCGTTCGCGTTCGTCGGCGGGCACCTCTGCGGTGCAGGTGCTGCGGCCGGGGTGCGGGGCGTGCCGGTCGGCGAGGCCGTTGCGGGTGTGGATGAGGTCGGTGCGGATGACGTGCAGATGCTCGTCGGCGAGATGGCGCAGCCGGCGGGCGGTGTATGAGTCGGCTCGGTCGCCGCTCGATCGCGGCGAGGATCCCGTCGTACGGGGCGGTCAGTTCGGTGAGGGCGTCGGCGGCGTCCTCGGTGGTGGTGGCCTGCTGCAGGCGCTCGGCAAGGTGGGCGACCGGTGCCCCCAGCGGCGGGTAACGGGCCGGGCGGGCGTCGGTGTCGAAGTCCTCGGCGCAGTCGACGTGGTAGCCGGCGGACTTGAGCTGCGCGACGGCTAGGGTGGCGAGCTGCTTCTCGGTGTCCCAGTCCCGGCCGGTGGGAGCACGATGGTAGGTCTCGTGGAGGCGGACCACGGGTACGAAGCCCGCACGCTCCAGGATGCTGTGGGCCTCACTGTCGCCGCCGCGGGCAAGGATCTCCTCGGAGTGCGGATCGCGGTGGACGGTCAGGAAGCGGTCGGCCGACGGCAAAGAAGCGTTTCTCCTACGGTGCGTGGCGGACGGAGGGCCGGACGGCGGGCGGTGCAGGGGCGACAGTCGTCCGCAGGCCCGGCTGTGTGGCGAGTCGGCCGGCCATCGTGTCGAGGTCCTCCTGGACCGTGCGGAGGCGGTCGGCGATCAGCTCCAGCCGGTGCGAGTTGTCCGCGTCAACCGGGCTCGTCGCCTGGCAGGCGAGGCGGTGTGCGGAGTTCTCGATCAGCCCCCGTACGGTGGCCAGCGGTCCCACCCGTTCATCAGCCAACTGCGCAAGGAGCATGGCGAGTTGGGTCGACGCGGTCGGCGGACGGCGGGCGCGGTCGGGGCCGTCGGACGTTGCTACCGGGATGAGGCGCAGGTCCTGCTCGATGCGCCGGGCCTCGTCGTTCAGACGTCGCGGGAGATCGGCGGCCAGGTGCTGCCACTCCCCGTCGAGACGGATGAGGTTGGCGATCAGATCGAGGCGGCCGGGCTTGGCCTGGACGGCGATCCAGCGGCAGCTGTTCGCGTCCCCCGGGATCTCGATCCCGGCGGCGCGGACGAAACGGTGAGCGATCTCGGCCCACTCCGCACCACTGAGGTCACGGTCGCCCGGGTGGAGCCGGACATCGAGGTGGGCGATCGCATGCCGGTCGCCGCGCGGGCTCGCGGCAAACGGGTTCTCGAAGATCGGGTCTTCGAGGTGGTCGGCCCACTCGACGGAGCTCCACGTCGCAGACTCCTCGTCCAGGGTGTAGGAGTCCAGGGCCGGCCAGTAGGCGACGATCGTGTACTCGGTCAGGCCCTCCTCCGGCCTCACGGCTCTGCCGAGGGCCTCGCTGAGCGCGTCTTTCGCGCTCATGGTGCGTTCGTTGACGCGGGGAATCACGTAGGTGTCCCTCCGGGGATGAGGGAGTGGTGGTGAAGGTCGCGGGCGGTCGCGGTCAGGGACCGCTCGCGTACGAGATCGGCGTGGACTGCGGTGTCGCCCGGCGGCAGAAGGTCCAGGGCGCGGTCGATGGCCGCGAGTGACGCGTCGTAGCGGCCGAGGCGGCGCAGCGCGCCGGCCCGGCGGAAGGCGACGATCGGGTCCGTGCCGGAGTCGAAGGGCGGCCGGGTGCTGAGGTCGAGGAGCCGCTGCGCACCCTGGTCCAGGTCGAGGCCGAGCCACAGTCCGTGCAGCAGAGCGTGGAGGGTCTTGGCGTGATCGCCGGCCTCGTCGAGGACCTCGTCCATCACGGCCAGTCCCTCGGGGCGGGACTGGCCCAGCAGAGAGAAGGCGTACAGGGCCCGGCTGTAGCAGTCCAGCGACTGGCGATCTCGCTCCAGGAGCCGCTCGGCGACCGAGTGGAGGGTGGCGCAGCGGAGGTCGTAGCGAAGAGCGCTCAGGTACAGATGTCGGTAGGTGCGGGCGGTGACCGGGTCGGGTTCAGCAATGGTGACCTGGCCGGGATGCAGCAGGACCAGGACGCTGTTCCCGGTGGCGCGCGCGGTCCATGCGGCGTCGGCGCACATGGCGGCCGACTCCCGCCAGTCGGCGTCGAGTTCGCGTAGGTCGCTCGCCAGCCGCATCGGCCACAGCGGGTCCGAGATGTTCTCGGTGGCACGGGTGCGAGCCCGCAGCAGGGCGAGGGCTCGGCCGGGGCGGCGGATGGGCAGACTCACCGGCCGCCCCTCGCGTCGGCGACGTGGACGAGCTGGCCCAGGGCGGTGATGGTGTACCAGCCGCAGTCGATGAGCGCGTCGGCTCCGGCGTGCTTGGGCAGGAGGTGGTCCTCCATGGCGCGCAGGTGGATCAGGCAGTCCGGGCAGTGGCGCGCGAGGTGCACGAGATAGCGGGGGTGGGCCGTGATGTAGCTCTGGGCGCCGCCGGTTGCGTCGCGCAGCCGCCATCCGTCCTCGTCGGTCGGGGTGTGCCACGAGGGGGCGACGACGCGCATCGCATCCCCCCACAGTTCACTGCCGGCCACGCCTTTGAGGATGACGACCTGGTCACCGGCCCGGAAGTGGGCGTGGGTGATGTCCCGGACGTGGGTGAGCGGGTCGGGCGTTGGGGCGAAGGCCGGCGTCGGCCGAGGAGTTGAGGAGGACGGGAACATGCAGGACCTTCCACACGGGCGGGGTGGCGGCGGGAAGATCAATGGTCCGCAGGATCGCCGGTTTGGCTAACCGGCGATGTTCGGCTATGTTCCGGGCCGGTCAGCGGAACGGGTTCTCCGTCCCGCGATCCTGCTCCGCTACGGCGTCGAGGAGTTCGAGCAGGTCAGCGCCTTCTGCATCGCGCTGATCGATCCACCATCCCGTACGTGTCACGGTCCGGGCCTTGTCCTCCAGCGCCGCCCAGTCGGCCTCGTCCCAGGTGCCCTCGACGACCAGCGTGGTGTGCGCGGCGGTCATCAGCTGGTGACGGGACCGTTCGCCCCAGTCAAGGGCCCGCTCGGGGCCTTCCAGCGGTGGCATGTCGAAACGGGCCGCCCACTCCGCGGCTGCCTGCTGCTCCTCGGCCCGCCTGGCGGCGAGCCATTGCTCCTTCGAGCCGGAATCGGTGTCGCGGGCGGCCTTCCAGCAGTCCGTGCAGTCCCTCTCCGCGAGCCAGCGCGCGAACCCGGCCCGCCGGTCGGCGGCCCGGCCGGACAGGTCATGAACGACCTCGTGGCCGCAGGGGTGTGTGACGGTCCACTCCGTAGGAACCCCCGGGGAATTCCGTTTGATGGGCGTTACGTTCGAGGTCGGGCTGCTGGTCTGGGGCTTCAAATCGTGTGCCTTTCGTTGGCGGTTGGGGTGGTGGCCTGCGTCGTTGCGGAGGTCGTGCATCAGATGCACGATTCATGCGGCGGACGGAGGTGGTCTGGAGTGCTTGGCGGTGGTCTCGGGGACGCTTGCGCCTTCGCGTTGTCTCAGCGTGTCCTGCGGATGGCGTCTGTGGCCGCCGTGGCGATGGCGACGGGAGCGCTGGAGGGCTGGGGCAGGTGCAGCAAGGTGGTCCCCGGCAAGTGGCGGGACTCCGCGGTGAGGGTGAGCTGGAGTACGGCGCAGCCGGCGGTCGTGAGCTGCTTGACGCGGGTGACGGCCTGGGCGGTTTCGTCGCTGCGGTACCGGGCGTCGGTGACGATCACGAGGAGGCGGCCGGCGCCGGGGCGGCTGAGTTCGAGGCCGTGGTCGAGTGCGTCGATGGCGTCGCCGAGGTTGTGGTGGCCGCCGTTGGCATCGAACGTCGTCACGCGCTCTGGTGCTCGGTGGGTGGGCCGGGTCAATGCGGTCAGGTGACTGTCGTAGGCGATGGTGGCGGTAAGGGAGTCGGGGTCGGTCAGGGCTGCCGCGCGTGCCACGATCCAGGCAGCGGACGCGACGGGCGCGCAGGCGGCACGCATGGAGCCGGAGACGTCGACGGCGATACCCACACGCAGCGGTGGGGTGGGGGAGTTCCGGCGGCGGGTGTGGGTGAACGGTTGTGCGGTGGGGACCGACCCGGCCGCGCGCTGAGCGTCGCGGGCGAGGGCCGCGCGCATGTTGAGGCGGCCGGGCGGGGTGGGGCTGGTGGTCCGCTCCTCGGTCCGCTCGCGGTAGGCGGCGGCACGCAGGGCGCGGCTCAGGCGCGCGGCGGCACTCTGCTCGGCGGCGGTGGGCCTGCGGGTGCCGGTGACCGGGTTGCCGTAGGGCGCCGGTGTGCCGTCGGGGGTGACGGTGGTGCCACGGGCGTTGAAGACCGACTTGGCGGTGGCGGCGGCTTTGCGTCGCTGGCCGGCCCGCTGGGCGCGGTCCTGAGCCTGCGCCTTGGACTGCGCGGCCATGGCGTTGGCCGCTGCGGCCTGTGCCGCGAGGTCGGCGGCGTCGGTGGCTGCCGTGCTGTCCATGACGACCCCCACGGCGCCGGACAGCAGATCGGTGAGGTTCTCCGGCACGGGCAGGGCGGGGGCCGCGGTGTCCAGAGCGTCGCACCATTTTTGAGCGTGCGCGAGCATGGTCGTGGCGTCGTGGTCGGCGCACTGGTGGGCTGCGGTCCAGATGCGGGTGAGGGTGGCCAGCAGGTTTGCGCCCAGCACCTTTTCGCACAGATCGGCGACGGCCCGGGTCTCGCCGGCGTCCAGGATGCCGACGTCACGGCGGCCGAGGACCAGGGCCGCCACGGCGGCGGCGTGCTCGATGCCCTGGAGGGTGGGGTGGGCGATGTCGGGCATGACCAGGGTTTTGGCACTGGTGCGCAGGTACGTGCGGTCCGTGGGCCGCCGGTTCAGGTGTGCGCCTTCGACGCGGCTCTCCTCCAGCAGGAGCGCGGCCTCGACGACACGGGGGTTCGCTCCGGCAGGCTTCGTCCAGATGGAGTGGGCCGCGTGCGCGGCCTCGTGGACGAACACTCCCCAGGCGGCGGGATACCGCTCCTCGTCGCCCACGATCCGCGGATGGATCTCGTGGGGCTTAAGCGGGGCGAACAGGCCGGCGTCGAACTCGACCTCGCCCAGAGTGGGGAAGAACGCGGCCGGTGCGCCGCTGCGCGTGCCGGGGCGGCAGGTGACGAGGAGGTCTGGGCGGCCGGAGAGGGCGACCAGCCGATCGCCGAGTTCGGCTCCCACGCGCAGCCACAAGTGCGGGGAGGATCGGGGTTGCGCGGGCGGGGCGCCGTCGTCGTCCCATCGCGCGAGGTCGGCGTCGTCGTCCGGCGTGGTGGCGGGGGACTGGACGTGGTGGTGGGCGCTCATCGCGAGCGGCCCCGGTGTGCGGAGCCGGTGCTGCCCGGGGGCTGCCGGACGGCCGAGGCGGCAAGCTGCTTGCCGAGGGTGAGGGGACGGATCTCCTTGACGCCGGCAGCCTTGATGACGGCGGCGGCGACGGCGTCGCGATCCTCCAGAGGGGCGATGCCGACCAGGTTCGCGAGCGCGGCTTTGGTGCCGAGGACGGCCTCGGTCTTCTGGTAGCTGAGCAGCTCTCGCAGTTGGGGGGCCCAGCCCAGTTCGCCGAGTTCGACTTGGCGGGAGAGGTGTCGGGCGACCCGGACCACTCGGGCATCGATCCTCAAGGCCAGGGCGAGGTCATAGTCCGTGCCGATCTGGATCTGCACGCTGAACCGGCTCGCGAGCGCCTCCGTCAACACCGCGCCGTGGACGCCGGGATTGTGGCCCGCCACCACGTAGAAGCCCGGCTCGGCCTTGATGGTCTCGCCCTTGTGGGCCTTGACCTGGATCTGCCTGCGCCCGTCCATCGCGGGATACAGCGCCGCCAGGACCTTCGGTGAGATCAGAGTGGCATCGTCGATCAGCAGGGCGCGGCCCTCGGTCATCGCGGTGACCAGCGGACCGTACTGGAAGACGTAGGCTCCCGCGTCGTCCTGTGTGTACTCGCCGATCAAGTCGCCGACCGTGGTGTCGCCGTCACCGGCGACGGTGAGCAGGTCCTCGAACGCCGCCTCGACCAGACTCGTCTTGCCGGTGCCCGGAGGGCCGTAGAGCAGCACCGGCACGTCGGCGTCGCGCAATCGATTCAACGCCTCGACGTCGGGCAGATCGGCCAGCTCCCGGGGGTGGTAGACCTGGCCCCCCGCGCGGCGGATCGGGCCCGTCTGCCTGGGCGTGGCTGCTGCGGGAATGGTCGTGCGGGCCGTGGCCGCCTGGGCGCGGGGAGCGTGGGTGCCCGGTGGGCTGATCACAGCGGTCTGCGCGGCTGCGGCGGTTTTCGCGTTCGCGCGGAACTCCGGTTGTCCCCTTCCACCTTGGTCGGCCTCGCCGCGTCGCACCAGGGTGAGGGCGGCGTTGCGGACGGCGCCGTGAGAGTGGCCCAGCTGCCTGGCCATGTCCCCGATGGTGAGCGTGTCCACCGGCCGGTCGGCCAGCAGCCGGGCCACCTTGGCCCGTAGCTCGCCGCCCTTGGTGCGCGCTGGACTGGTCGGCGTTCCGGGTGTGGTCAAAACGAGGCCCCTTCAACAGGTGCGGGTGCGGGCGGGGTTGGCGATGAGCTGGAGAGGCCGGCCGCTCTCGGAGCGGATCACGGACTGTGCCGACAACGGCGACCGGGCCAACCGGGGCGTACCGTCGGCGCTCACCGGCCGACCGGGAGCTCGGTCCACGTGCACGGGATGGCCGGCGACGAGCAGCTCGCCGGCTGCCGAGCAGGCCCGTGCGTCCGCTCCGTACCGGGTTCCGTCGCTCGGCAGGCGCAGCCTGGCGTCTCTTCGAAGCCGGCCTGGAGCAGGATCCGCCGGGCGGCGGCGTTGTAGCCGGTGGTGGTGATCTCGCCGGTGATGGTGTGCCGGATCGTCATGAACGGCTCTGCTGGTGCTTCGGGCAAGGCGGATCTCCTATCGGTGGTGGCGGGAAAGCGGTGGGGTGTTGGGCGAAGGCGAGGCGGGCCCGGAGCTTCCAGCACATCAACGGTGCGTGGCTCGACCACGAACGATGGGCAATGACTGCCGACATGCTCCAGGGCGAGGAAGACGAGCCGACAGCGGTGCGCAGTCGGGACCGGGGCCAAGGGCGTTGTGCCCGGGTGTCTGCGGCAAGACCCTAGAGGCGGCGTGTGGTGACTGGAGCCACGGGTGGCGCCGCTGGTGGTGTGGTGTCCACGGCTGGACGCGGGCGGACGCGCAGCACGGGGGTGCGGTGCGGCGGCAGGACGGCGACGGTCGCGCCGAGGTCCTGGGCCGCCGCCTCGACTTCGTGGGTGAGGAATTCGATCTGTCGGCCCAGCGCCGAGAGGCGGACGGCGATCTGGCGGCCCTGCACGATCTCCAGGGCGCTGGCGAACTGGCCGCTTGTTTCCAGGAGTTCTTGGAGACGGACCATCGGGCCCGCGTCATAGCCGCGCTGGACGGCGCTGAGGAGAGCGTCGGATGCGTCTGCAGCGGTCCGGCCTTCGACGACGTCGCGGATGAGTTCCTGCAGCGACAACTCCGGGACCGGTGCTGGGCGGTTGTAACGGGAGACGTCTGCACGCAGTACGCCGGGCGGAACCGGGGCGGGCAGTACCTTCCCCGCCTCGTACTCGTGGGCGTAGTGCCCGATCACCTGCCAGCCCGGTGCGTCCGGGTCGCCTCGCAGCGCGACCACCGTCGAGTCGTCGTCTTCGATCAGATGGGCCAGGGTGATCGGCTGCCCGTCGGCGGCGTACCACGACTCGGTCAACTCCAGCTCGCCTCGCCTCTGAGCAGCCTTGGCCATCTCGGTCCACATTTGCTGTTCTTCGTCGGTCAACGGGGCTTTGTGGCGCTGGTGTTGGTTCTGGTCGGCGAGGTCGCTGGCGATGACGCTGTGATCCGCCCAGGCGGTGAGGTGCGGCCACAGCGCTGAGTGCTGCGCGCGTTCGGCCGGGGAGCCGGGGGCGGCGGGTTGGTCCAGGGTCCGGCGGATCTCGGCGGCGGAGATGGCCAGGCCGTCCAGCACGGCCCGCCACCCGGCAAGGTGCCGTGCGGGTGGCAGCTCGTGGAGTGCACGACGGGCGGCATCGAGCAGAGCGTCGGCGTACGGGGCGAGGTAGGAGGTGTACGCCTCGACCGCCGCCTTGTCACGGTGGGCTCGTGCGGCTGCCGCGGCGTCTGCCTGGACGGTGCGGCCGTAGCGGTCGCGTGTCATGTCGAGCGCGGTTTCGGTCTCCCGGTCGATGACCGCCATCCGCAGCCGGAAGCCGCGTGCACCGTTGGCGAGTTCGGGTGCCACCGGCAGGGGGCCTTCGGGCGGCGGGCTGATCGCCGGGGTCATCGGGAGCGTCCATGGTCCGACGCGGTCAGGTGGACGGTCGGTGCGTAGGTGGGCTTCGGCGGGATCGGCCGGGCGCCTGGCGCGGAGGTGGTGGGCGGTGTGGCGCGCTGTGTCGTTCGGCCGGCGGCGGCCTGGGCGAGACGGCTGCGGTGTTCCTGGAGTCCGCCTGGCCGGACGACCGGGCGTGGCGGGCTGGCGGTGAGGGCTGGGTCGAGCGGGATGTCGGCCTGCACGGTGTAGCCCTGGAGGCGCAGATCGTCGACGGCCTGGCGGGTCCGGCGGGGACCGTCGCGCTCGGGCTCGCTGAGCCGGTACAGCCCGGGTTCGCCGGGGACGGGCTCGAACTGCTCGCGCTCCAGGTACCACGCGCCGAGGTGCGCGGGCATGGCAGAGGTGAAGGAGGCGACGATGCCGTGCGTGTCGTGGGTGCCGAAGGCGAAGTGGGTGCCGGGTTGCAAGGGGGCGGGGTTCTCCTCACGTTGTCGGGGTGGAGCGGTCAGTGGCTGCGGTGCGCGGGAGGGACTGCGGTAAGGGGGTGGACCCGCGTGGAGAGGGGGAGAGAGGGGCGGCGGTGGGGTCCGCTCACGCGGGCCTGGCGCAGGAAGATCTCGCCGTCGGTGAGCCAGGTCTGGATGGCAGGCCACGCGCGGGCGTTGCGTTCCTGCGAGGGCACGGAACTGCCGTCGACCACCTCACCGAGGAGGGTCTCGGTATCACTCAGGACGTCGGTCAGGCGGGTAAGGGTGGCGGCGTCGTCGGGCCATGGGCTGCTGGCGGGACGGCACCGGGCGATCAGCGTGGGGGCGTGGTCGACGACAGTGAGGAAGCGGCGCCAGGAGTGGTCGAGGAATTCCTCGGTCGCGGCGCCGAGTGCGGCAGCGTTCTGCGGGGTGGCGTCGCTGGAGCGGCCGGAGGCGGCCATGGCCCGCCAGCTGTTGTGCTCGCAGCGGATGCCCCCGAGTACGGCGGCGATGGCCGCAGTTCGGCGGGCGTGGACGGCCTGCTCATAGGAGGGCAGGTACCGGTCGGCGACGGCCCGGGCCGCCAGTCCGGGGAACGGCGGCAGGACGATACTGCGCGGCGCGTGCGGATCGCCGTAGCCTTCTGCGAGCCCTTCCGGGCCGAAGGCGCCGACCAGATAGTCGAGTTGACTGCCGGGGCGCTCGACAAGCAGCAGCATGGTGCCCTGCACCGTGTCGGTGAGCGTGGCGGCGTAGGGAATGCGCTCGCTCTGGAGGGCGCGGCCTAGTTCGCCGCTGTCCCAGATCCAGGGCACGAGGTCTTCCTGCCAGGCGGGGTGGGAGTAGATCTCGACCGACGTGTTCCACTGGCCGGGCAGTTGGCGCGCGAGGTCGCGGGCGGCATCGCCGATGAAGCGCCGGCTGCTCATGTGCACGGTGGTGCGATGCCGTTTAGCGCAGCGGACCAGGTCGACCACCATGGTCCCGCTGCCGTCCACCGGCAGGTGGTAGACGCCCTCGTCGTCCCGCCGGAAGCCGCTCTCCGCGAGGGCGCTGTGCGCCCACGGGTACTGCTCGCCGGAGGCGATGGCGACGATGCCCGACTCCCGGCTGTGCGACAGGATGATCTGCGCCTCAGCCACGAACCTGGTCCTCGCCGCAGCGCAGGACGGCGCGCAGGCTGCGGCCGTACTGCCAGGCGTGTTCCCGGGCCGCCGCCTCCAACTGGTCGTATCCCACCTGGGCCGTCATCTGCCCGTTCCACTTGCGGTACCTGTACACGGGGACCGGCAGCAGGATTCCGGGTGAGAGAGCGGTGACACCGAGGGCCGCGCAGTAGTCCTCGCCCTGGACGAGGCCGCCCATCGGGGCGGCGCGCACGAGGTCGGTGCGGGCGAGGATCGTGGTCGGCCCGATGGGGATGGTGCCCGCCGGGGACTTCCAGTACGTCCACACGCCGCCGGCCTCATGCCGGCCGGGCGGGGTGGGACATCGCCACAGCGTGGTCGAGCCGTCAGGGTGCTGGTCCTCGCTCCATCCCGCACACCAGCCCACCCCGGTCGATTCCAGGGTGTCCAGCCGTACGGACATGGCGTCGTCGGTGAACTCGTCATCGTCGTCAGCCCAGTTGGTGTACCGGGTGCGGACGTGGGCGAGGGCCATGTTCCGTGCGCAGGCGGCGCCGACCGGTCGGGGCAGAGCAAGCGTGCGGACACGGGGGTCGTGCGCGAGCGGGGCCGGGAGGAGGTCGGGCGGGGCGCCGTCGAGCGCGATCACGGCCTCCCACGGCACGGACTGTCGGGTGAGGCTGGCGTGCATGGCGGTCAGGTAGTCGAGCCGCTCTTCGCGCAGGCGGCTGGCGATGACGACGGTGATCAGGGGGGTGGAGTACGGGGGCAGGGAAGGCTCCGGGAAGACGAGGGGGGACTAACTGCGCGCGGCGGGGCGCGGGGTGCCGGCCTTCGCGGGGGATGCGGCGGGAGCGCTCGGCGGCGTGCTGCGCGATACCCGGATGGCCGGTGCGGGAGCGGAGGAGGACCAGTGCGCCGGGTGGTCGCTGAAGACGGTGCGCGGGTCGGTGGCCCAGTCGACGAGCGGTCCGATGTCCTCGTGCAGGAGGCTGATCACCTCGATCCCCTCATGGCGCAGGACGTAGCCCCACTGCATGTCCTGCTCGTCGGCGGTCTCGTCGGTGACCGTCATGCGCACCGGCGGGGAGCCGTCGGGGGTGATCAGGTGGTCGAGCGTACGGCTGGGCCGGTGCTCGCCGCCGGTCAGCGCGGCCACGAGCGGGGGAGGAGCATCGTCGAGGAGATCGGTGCCCAGCTGGTCCCACCCGACGGCGACGTCATCGATGAGAGCGCGCTTCATGGCGTGCAGATCGCGGGCGAAGCGCCATTGGAAGGCGGCCAGCAGCAGCGGCAGATGGTGGCTGGGCACACCGTCGCAGTGAACGTAGATACCGGCGTAGCCGTAGCCGGAACCTGAATCTGTGGGGCGGGCGATGAAGGAACGGGTGGCCAGAGCAACTCCAAAGTGCTTACGGGCGGGATCAGTTGGTCGCGAGGTGTCAGGGGCGACGGCGCGTGGGATGGGTACCACCTGCGTCAGCGGCCCGGCTGTGCTGCCCGGTGACGGGTATCGCGGAGGAGCCCGACGTGTTCTCCGCCCCGGCGGGTGAGCTGGTCACGGCCTCAAGCGCCCGGTTGAGGCCGCGCAGTGCGGCGGCGTGGCCGAGCGTGACGGCCAGCCGGGCTTCGACCGGGGCGGCGGTGCCGGGCCGGGGCGGCGTGAGCTGGTGGATGTCGGCGAGGCCGGTCAGGGCCGTGCTCAGGTGGGTGGCTGCACCGTTGCTGTGCGCGAGGGCCGCGGCCAGCTGGGCCAGATACTCGCGTCCCACGCCGGTCTTCGCGAGGGTGCTGTCGGCGGACTGGCGCAGGTCTGCGACGAGCCCGGAGGAGAGGTTGTACACGGCGACCAGGTGGTCCAGCACGGGCACGAACGCCTCCGCGCCGCTGGTGGCGGGCGGCACCAGGGCGGCGGCGGTCTCGCGGATGCGGCGCTGCCAGGTGGCCAGGCGGGCGCGGACGAAGTCCTCGTTGGTCAGGTTCATCGGGACATCCCCCTGCGCGGTGCGACGGGTCCCAGGGGAGGGTAGGAGCGCGGGCTGCCGGTGGAGGGGATGGTGATGTGGAAGCCCTTCAGCCGTAGACGGTGCAGGCTGATGGTCAGTTGGCGTCTGGTCTGCTCGGGGGTGAGGGTGTCGGGGAGGTGGCATTCGCCGGTGGCGGGGTCGAGCAGGAAGCCGCCGTGCGCGAGCAGTTCGCGGAAGGCGCTGATGTAGCCGGTGCTGATCCGTGGACGTCGGTGGTGGTCGAGGGTGACGTGGATCTGGAGGTGGCCGGGGCTGCTGCGCCGGGTCGGGGCTGGTGCCGCGAGACGGTAGTCGGTCAGGAGCCGGCGGTGCAGCCGGGCCGCGGCCCGTGCGGGGTCGGCGGGGATGGCGATGCCGCGCGGGGCCTTGATGCCCTGGACGTGCTGGTGGCGGGTGTTGGCGGGCAGCATCGGCAGCACGAGGTACTGGTCGTGTTTGTGGGGGCGGGGCATAACGTACAACTGCAGGCCACCGTGGTGGGTGAGGACGCTGCGCGAGACGCTGTCCGTTTCGAACGTGGCGTAGGGCAGGGGGCCGCTGTCCCAGATCCGGCCGCTGGCCGGATCGGTGGCGATGGGGACGGCCATCGGGTCGGGCTGCCAGCCGGGCAGGCGGTCGGCGAGCGCTCGGGTGAACTCGCTTACGTGCAAAGGAAGTTCCTAGGCGGGACGGTTCAGGGCGTGGCGGTGGTGAACAGTGGCGGGAGTGCGGCTGCCGCTGGGGCGCCGCAATGGGCCGATGGTCCAGGGTGTGCGGGTCAGCGGGTGCGGGATGGAGCGGCTGATGCGGTCGGCGGGACCGGGACGGTCGCTGGTGGTGGCGTGCGGGTGTCGGCGGTGGTCCGCAAGTGCTGTGCGGCGTGGGCGAGTTGGGTGCGGCTCTCGCCGATACGGTCCACGAGGTCCTGGTGGGCGGCGGCGATGGCTCGGGTGCGGGCGGGGCCGGGACGCGGGTGGGTGAGGTCGGCGAGGCGCGCGAGGTGGTGAACGGCGGAGCTGAGGGCGGCGAGCGCGCCACCGGTCGGCTCGGCGGCCTCGGCGAGCGCGAGGGTGACGCGGCGGTGGGAGGCCGTGGCCGTGTCGGGGTAGTTGGCGGCGGCCCGGTGGCGGAAGGCGTGTTGCCCGGTCAGGTAGCCGAGCAGGCGGGCCAGGTTGCGGATCTCGTCGTCGAGGATCTCGCTCAGCGCCGGATCGGGGCCGATCTGGTAGGGGAGAGGGAGGTGGTCGGCCACGGTGTTGAGCCGGTCGGCCACGTTGTGCAGGAGCACCCGTTGGTCGAGGTCCGAGGGAAACAATTCCATGAGGCGCGGACGCAAGCGGCTACCGCCGCTGGGCGGCGGAGGCGGCTGTGGGCGTGAGCGGGCGGGCCGGGGTCACGGTGGGTGCGGCTGGTGTGGCGTGGCGGAAATTCACGCCGATGCCCTGGGCCGTGAGCAACCGGACCGCGGCGTGGAGGAACAGGGCCCGCTCGGCGCGGCTGTAGGAGGCCGGCAGGGCGAACGCCGCCTCGTGCGGCCGGTACTGGAAGCTGCAGCTGTAGAGCACGTCATAGGCATCCTGGGGCACCGACTTGTACGGTGCGCCCACCACACCGTCCGGGTACCAGATCAGCGTGAGGTTCTGGGCAGGTTCGGGTGCGGGCTTGCGGTGCGGTGGCTCGGGCTGGATGTCCGCGTTGTGGCGGACCATTTCCAGAGCCGCCTGGTAGCGGGGCAGGACGCGGCGGGCGACGTCGACGGCGGCACGCACCGGATCGCCGGGCACGACGATGCCGCTGGGCACCTCCACCGGCTCGACCTGGTGGCTCTTGAAACCGGTGGGTTCCATCGGGGCGACGAGGAACTCGTTGCCCCGCCCCACGGGCCGTTCGAAGACCACCAGTTGCTGGCTGTCCGGCCCGTTGAGAAGGACGACGTCGACCATGCGACTGAAATCTGTCGCCCAGTCGATGTGGCCGTTGTCCCAGACACGGTACGAGAGGGAAGGGTGGGCGTAGTTGTCGATGTGCTCGTGGCTGGTGGTCCACGTGCCAGGCAGACGTTCGGCGAGTGAGCTGGCGAAGACGGACAGATCGGCGGGTAGGGCTGGCATGGTTCCTGAGGTGTGGCAGCGGGTGGTTGGTGCGTCGGATGTTCAGCGCCGTGGGCCGCTGTCTCTGGGCTGAGGTCCGGGCGGGGGCGGGGGCGTGCCGGGAGTGGTGCTGACCTGCTTCACGGGTGCGTCGAGGTCCGGGAGCGAGTCGTAGTACGCGCGCAGGATCTGCAGGTCGGCTTCGGTCGCCATGGCCATGGCGGAGGCGATGCTGCTGGCGGCGCCGCGCAGCAGCCAGGACGTTGACTCGGGTTCGGCTCCGCGGTGTTGGCCCTTCCACTTGGCGGTGGCGGCCAGGTGCTCGATGACCTCGTTGAGGAAGGGGGAGACCGCGTCCAGAAGGGTGTTGAGGACGGTACTGAACTCGGCCGGGGTGTCGGCCGCGTCCAGAGCCCGGCGGAAATGGCTCAGGTCCGGGGCGGGAAAGGGCTCGGCGGGTAGTGCGTGGTGAGTGCGGAAGTCTGCCGCGTCGCGATCGGCCCAGCGGTACAGGTCGCCCCTGGTGGCGGATCCGGTGTGGTAAGCGCGGATCTGCTCGGAGGTACGGCCGGCGTTGTCGTACAGCTCGAAATCGGGGTGCTGCAGGGGAACTCCAGGTCAGTTACGGCGGCGCGGTGTGGGACCGGGCGCCGGGGCCGGGTCCGCCAGGGGCGTGTGCCGGAACCGGGGCGGGCTTGTGCACTGGCGGAGACCCAGGGCGAGGGCTTCTTCCAGGGTTGGGGTGAAGACCAGTCCGGCGCGGCACAGGGTGCGGGCGGAGTCGAGGCCGCCGGAGTGCAGGACGGCCCGGGCGCCGACCGCGTGTGCGGCACGAGCGTCGTCCACACTGTCCCCGATGACGAGCACCGGCCGGGATCGCAGAGCGTCCGGCAGGGCGGCGAGATGATCGGCAAGGACACCTGCCTTGGTCCCGTCGCGACCGCGTCGGCCGTCGATGCGGCTGAAATGGCCGGTGATGGCCAGCCGGTCGGTCTCCTCGACGAGCACGTCGTGCGGATACAGCGACAGGAGCGACTGACTGTGCCCCAACCCCGTTGTCTGGCGCAGGAGTTGTTCGGCTCCTGGGCGGAGGCGGGGCGGCCGTGAGCGCAGGAACACCGCGAAGTCGGCCTGAGCCTGGGCCCATTCACCATCGGTCACCGTGCGGTTCAGAAGCCGGTCGTAGAAGGCGCGGATGGGGACGGTGTGCTTGGCCTGGTAGGTGGCCAGGTCGATGGGTGCCGCCTGCAGCCCCGTGAGGGTGTGGTTGACCGCGTCGAGGAGGTCGCCGACGTCGTCCTTGAGGGTGCCGTTCCAGTCCCACACAATATGGACGTACGGCGGCAGCTGCGGGAGACGGTCTGTGCTCCGGTGGGTCATCGGCTCACCGGTGTGTGCGGGGATGGCCCGGCGCCTGGCGGCACCGGAGCCCGGCCCCTCGGCGGTGAAGCGTCTCTGCCACTGCCGTGCTGGTTGATGTCGTCGACGGCGGCGGTGGCAGGGGAGTCGTGCACCGTGCTGTGCGTGACGCGGTGTGGGTGGCTGCCGTCGCCTGCCTGGGTGCGGCGCTGGTATGTGACCTGCGGGTGTACGTCGTCGAGATCCCGGGCGTGCACGCCGAGTTGGTTGAGCCTCGTGTCGATTGCCTCGATCATGGGCGGGACGTCGGCGCCGTTGCGGACTTCGGGCCGGTCGGGAACGCCGGGGTCGGCCGAAGGGGTCGAGTCGTAGATCAGCTCGAACTGCTCGTGGGCGTCGGGGTGTTGGCGGGTGACGGACCATCCCTCCGGGTCTCCCGGCGGACGGCTGGAAGGCGGCTCCTGCGGCGGAGAGATGATCAGGTAGCTGCCGTCGGGGAACGAGACGCGCACCATATACGCGCTCAGGCCGAACTCGATGTCGCACTCCAGCCCACGCTGCCGCAGCGGCGTGGTGATGTGCGCGTGCCGGCGCCACAGCTCCTGCCACCACGCGGTGGCCACGCGGCTATGGTCGGGAAGCGGCGCGAGCGGCCTCGCGCTGTCGCCGGCACGGGTGTTGTCGTCAGCGCCCACGGATCCTCCTGCGGGAGGCGGGCGTGCGGTGCAGCGCTGGTGTCCGCAGGACGGGGCGCGGCTCCGGAATCGGGGTCAAGTCGAATTCGAACTCTTCGTAGGTGGAGATCAGACCGTTTTCCATCTGGGCTTCGCGTTCGGCGGCCTGCGCCATGAGGTCATCGTGCTCGGCCTGGCACTGCTGGTACTGGGCCCAGTCGGCGTCGCTGAAATGGGCGGGGCGGTTCAGGGGACTCCTTGAGGTGGTGATGCCGGCTCGGATCTTCGCCCGGGGGCTAGCGGCGGCGACTGCTCGGCCTGGGCGGTGGAGGCGCGGGGTTTTCCCGAGGGGCGAGCGTCGAGAGGAAGTGCTGGAAGCGGAGGTGGTCTTCGAGTTCCTTGGCCGCGTCGCGGAGGGATTCTGACGTGCGCCGCAAGAACGCGCGCGCCGAGGCGTGGTTGATGACCATGCGGTTCGTCATGTAGTGCTGGTCGGCCGGGCCAGAGGCGCGCGGTAGACCCAGGGCGGTCTCCGCGGTCTCCGCGAAGTGCGATGCCGCGTGGGCCGACATAGTGCTCGCCATCGCGAGATGGGCCAGAGTGGCGCGGCCTGCGCGGTGTGTGCTGTGGGGACTCGCGGCGAACTCGCCCGTGAGCCGGAGAACGTCGCGGGAGAGGTCCTGTGCGTTCGTTGCGTGCCCGAGCAGCTCGGTGTAGGAGGGCTCGGTCGGCACATGGCCGCTTTCGTCCAGCAATTGCCACTCCTGGACGGAGTTGTTGAACGTGGCCTTCATCGTGTGGAGCGTGCGGATAAGGCGGAGAGCGTCGTCGGGCGGTATCAGTTCGCGTTGAATGTCGGGTTTCATGGCCTTCTTGCGGTGGCTCTGTTGCTGCCGGTTTCTTGTTGTCGATGGTGGGAGGGAGCCGATCCACAGGAGTCAGCGGCGGCGTACCGCCGAAGGCGCGGCTGCTCTCGCGCGTGGCGCGTCGGCAGGCCGGACGGATGCGGGCTTGGTGGTGGACGCTGTCGGTACCGGTTGGAGGGCGACCTCCTTCCGGCGTGCGTTCGTGGACCGCCAGGCAGATTCGATGGCCAGTGATTCCGGCAGGAGCTGGGCGTCTTCGATCAGTTCGTCCAATCGGCTTGTCCACGACTTCAGTTCGCCTGCGGAGTCGAGTGCGCCGCGGTCGTGGCACCAGTTGGCTGCGCTTTCCAGGAACTGGTGCAACTGGGCGAGTGCGCCGTGACCGTCAGCGATGGTGTGCTCGTACACCTCGGTGAACCGATCGATATCGGGGGCGGCTTGGAGAGCTTCCGTCGCGGCGCGGACGGAGGCGCCGGAGTCCGGCGGCTGTACGTAGGGTTCGGGCTGGACGGCGACCGCCGGCGTCGGGGCCCTTTCCGGAAGCCACCGAGGTACCCGGCGAGAGCCTTCGTACTCGTAGTAGTCCGGCTTGGAACTGGTTATGTGCGCTTCCGTTCGTGGGGATTGGGGCCGCGCTGTTCGTGAACTCGGCGCTTTTTGTCTGTAGGGCCGTCAGTTCGGCGTGGGCGTGCTGGCGGTGGGGTTGCTGCCTAGCAGAGAAGCGTTGGTCTTGAACTGGTTCGCGGTGGCGTAGATCGCGGTGCGAGCGTGCTCGATGTTCTGCTGCAAGATCGGGAGCAGATCTTTCGGGTCTTCGATCTGCGCGTCCGTGGCGTGCGCGAAGAACTGGTGGTGGGCGCTGATCTGGTCCATGGCCTTGGCCAGGTAGTGGTGGGCGAGCCCCAGAGGCGCTGCACACTGGCGAATAGCCGTCGCGTGCATGTCGCGGTCGCTGCCCTTGCCGTTGAAACTGGTGACCAGGTCATCGGCGAGGCAGTTCAATTCCCAGGTGATCTGTGAGAGCGCCGCGTCGATCGCGTCGCTGATGGCCTCGCCCTGTCCTTTGGCGACGGACTGCGGGAGTCGGTCTGCGATCCTTTCGAGGCTCCGCGCCGCTGCCCGGAGGTAGTCGGGGTTGGTACTACGGATGTCATGGGGGTAGGTGGAGGTGTCGTACATCTCTGTCCTCTGTGTATCCCTCAGCCGGTCGGAGCCGGCTGATTTGCGGAAAATGTCATGTTTCAGTGCATGCGGGCGTCGGTGTCGAAGAGCGCCAGCTCGTGAGGGTGCAGGAGGTGCTGCACGATGAAAGATCGTCCGGCGACTTTCCACAGGCCACGGCCTCGGTTGAGGTGGGCGATGGCGTCCATTTCGACGGAGGTCAGGCCGAGCAGGGAGGCGGCGGCGTGGAGTTGGTCGGTCTCCTGGCGGTAGATGATGCGGGTGGAGCAGTCCGCGAGGAGCCCTTCGGCCAGGGCCCGGCCTTGTGATCCGGCGTCGCCGGCGGTGAGCAGGTCGGACAGCCGGTGGATCACCATGAGGTTGGCGATGCCGAGGCCGCGGGAGAGCTTCCACTGGGCCTGCATGCGCTGGAGCAGTCCGACGTGCCGCATCAACCGCCATGCCTCGTCGTACACGATCCAGCGTCGGCCGCCGTTGGGGTCGGAGAGGGCGGATTCCATCCAGGCACTTGCGCAGGTCATCGCGAGGACGAGGGCGGTGTCGTCGCCGGAGCCGCCGAGGTGGGACAGGTCGATGGTGAGCATCGGCGCGGTCGGGTCGAAGGCGACGGTGGAGGGTGCGTCGAACATGCCGGCCAGGTCGCCGTGCACCAGGCGGCGCATCGCGTGGGCCAAGTCGCGGGCGGCGTCGGCGAGTTGGCCCCACATCATGCCGGCGGCCTCGTCGAGCGCAGTCGGATTGTTGAGGGTGGCGGCGATGTCGCCGAGGAGCGGTGTGCGTCCGGTGGCGGTGGCGCGGGTGACGACGGCGTCCAGGGCGACGTCCAGGGCGGTGTGTTCCATGGGCATCAGGTCCCGGCCCAGAACCGTCCGGGCCAGGGAGCCGAGAAGGAGAAGGCGCCGTTTGCGGATCTCACCGGCCCAGTCGGCCTCCGCGATGCTCTGTGGGCGTGGTGCCGCGTCCAGGGGGTTCAGCCGTCCGGGCAGGCCGGGGCCGAGAGCGACGGACCGGCCGCCGAGGGCTTCGGCCACCGGGGTCCATTCGCCTTTCGGGTCGCACGGAACGTAGACGCGGTATCCGAAGGCCACTGACCGCAGGGCGAAGCTCTTGGCGAGCGCGCTCTTGCCCTGGCCGATCACTCCGGCGAGCAGGAGGTTCGGGTTGGTGAATCCCTCGACCCGTCCGTACAGCGCGAACGGATCGAAGACGAACGACGCTTCGGCGTGGACGTCGCGCCCGACGTAGATGCCTTCGGCGCCGAGCCCGCCTTCGGCCAGGAACGGGTATGCGCCGGCGGCCACTGCCGTCGTCATGCGGTGGGCGGGCAGCTTCAGCCGGTTCCTACGGGCGGAGGCGGTTCCGGGACGTCCGCTCGGCGGGTAGAGCGCGGTGGGCGTCTCGTGCTCGGCGGAGGTGCTCTCGGCCTGGTGGGCGCTGGTTTCCGCGCGGACCCTGGCGGTGGCTTCGGCGAGTTGGCGGCGGGCGGCCTTGCGGCTGGCGCGGTCGGTGCCGTGGGGGGTGAAGAGCGGGCTGGCGGAGGCGCGTCGGGCGGGCCGGTGGCTCACCGGGGGCGCTCGATTCTGCGGGTGGTGCTCATCGCACGCAGGTTGTGGTGTGGGGGCGGAGGTCGGTGGGGGTGGTCTTGCGGCGGATGCTGTGCCCGGCGGCGAGGTGGCGCTGGCAGATGGTCAGCACGGGCGGTCCCTCGGGCAGCCGTTCGGGATGGCATGCGCCCGTCTCGGCTTCTGCTGCGGTGTTGCTGGGCAGCAGGTGGAAGGCGGAGTGGACCTCGCTGGTGGCCTGCCAGAGGAGGGTGTGCGCGGTGGCGAGGTGGCGGCCGGCGCCAGGGTGCGGTGGCCGGGTGGTGTCGGCGAGCCGGTCCAGGAGCTGGTGCAGGGAGGTGAGGTGGGTGTGCAGCACGTCGAGGTGCAGGCGGTCCGCAGGCCGGGGCGGGTGGGCGTCGGACGGTGTCAGTGCCCGGGTGTGGTGGCGGATGCCGGCGCTCGCGGCGCGGAGGTAGGGGTGCGCGTCGTCCGGAGGTGTGCGAGAGGTCAAAGGTGGTGGTCCTTCCTGCCGGGAGGCAGGGGCGGCGACGGAGGGTCCGTCGCGGATGATCGAAGACGAGCGGGCGGAGCGGGCCGGTGGGGGCGGGTCCGGTTCACAGGGCGGTCTGTGCGAGCGGGAGCGCGGCGAGGGCGAAGGCATCCGGCTGCTGATAGGTGAGCCGTCGCAGGTCGACGCCGGAGGTGACGGCGTGGGTCTCGATCTGTGCGCAGGCGGCGTCCAGGAGGGCGTCGGTCTCGGCGGTGACGGTGACCAGGCCGGTGAGGGCCACGTCGGCGTGCCCGGCGATGAGCTGCCGTTCACGTGTTTTGACGTCGGCGTACTCGACGGAGTCCTCTTCGGAGTCGACCTGCCCCCGGCGGGCCCTCTCGTTGGCGTCGGCAATGATCGCCGCCTTCTTCCGCTGGACATCCCGCAGTGCGGACTCGAGTCCCTGCGGCACGTATATAAGGGAGAGGCTGCGGCGCACGCCGGCGGTGAACATGATCCCGTGCAGGAACCCGGCTCCCATTTCGGTGCGCGGCCAGTTCTCCACCCAGTAGGTCGCGTGCCGTGCGCTGTCGGTGGCGAGGCGGTCGTATTCCTCGACCTGGACGACGGGCCCGGCGGCGGCGGGGTCGGCCTCGGCGCGGCCGGTCGTCGACCACTGCTGGAGGGCGGCGAGGGCGCCTGGGTCGTAGGCGGTGCGGATGACGGCGGCGATCTCCCGCGAGGTCAGCCATCCGGTGACCTGGAGTCCGGCGTTGCGGGCGGCCTGGGCGATGGACGCGGTGGTCTGCTCCATGACGGTGAAGGCCCCGGGAAGTCCGCCGCCGGCCTGCGAGATCAGGCGACGGGCGGCTTTGAGGTCGAGGGAGATGGCGAGGTAGGTCTCGTGCGGGGCCGCGGCCGGGCCGGCTGAGGCGACCAGTTCGGAGTAGATCTGTCCGGCGACGGGGGTCTGGGGCTGTCCGCTCTGGGTCCAGTGGCGGGTGAGGGTGTCGCCGCTGTCGGGGACGGTGCGTTCCAGCACCTGCACGGTGGCGATGTGCCCGGTGCGGGCGATGCCTGCCAGCGCGCGTCCCCAGCTGCTCACGTTGTGGTTCTGGGTCGCGGGGTCGAGGAGGGCGAAGGCGCGGCTGCTGACGCGGGCGACGGCGGTCAGGGTCTGCCGGTGCGGGTCGTGCACGGCTGCGGCGCCGTTGGCGGAGTCGCCGGGGGTGACCACCGTGAGGGAGGCGGCGGTGCCGGGCAGGTGGAGGATGCCGTCCTGACGGGGACGGGTGAGGGGCCGGGCGAGCCAGAAGGTCTGGCCGGTGCGGCGGCGGTGCGCGTAGCGGGCGACGATCGGCGCCCAGTCGATCAGGGAGCGGCCGTGGCGGCGGATGGCGACGAGCGCACCGGATGCCGCCCACAGCGGGGTCAGGGCGACGGCGCCGAGCAGCCCGGTGGAGACCACCGTCACCAGCAGCAGCGCCAACGTGCAGGAGACGAGGAGGAGTTGGGGCAGGGAGAGTCCGAGGAGGATGCCGCGGCGGGACCGGTGCGGGAACTTCACCGTGACCGGGGCGACGGAGAGATCAGTCAAGGGGCGGGTCCTGGAGGCGCGGGTGGAACCCGGGGGCGGGAGGCGCAGTGCGCGTCCCGCCCCCGGAAGGCGGGCAGGGGATCAGAGGCCGGTCGGAGGCGGCGGCGGTCCGCTCGCCCCGCTGGACGTGGAGGTCTGCGAACCGGAGGACGGCGGTGCGCCTTGCGGCGGCGGGGTCGTGGCAGGCGGGACGGACTGCCATCCGCCGCTCTGGCCGGACGCGGCGCTCGCACCGGATCCACCCGGCTCCGGGCTGCCGCCCGCCTGGCCGCCGGTGTTGCCCGACACGTTCGTCGGTGCGGGCTGGACGGCCTTCTCCGGACCCGACGTGGCGGCATCGCCACCGGGGGAGACGCCCGATCCTCCGCCCTGCGAGCCTTCCTTGCCCTCTTGGCCTCCGCCGGTCGGGTGGGCCGCGATGTCACCGGGGAACCCGTCCCCGCCGGCGGCGTCGGGGCCCTGCGGTGCGGCGCCCGCTCCGGCTGCCGCGCCGCCCGTAGCTACAGCCGCGGCGCCCTTGCGGGCAGCCTTCTCGGCATGCGCCCTGGCGATCTGCGCTCCAGCGCCGCCGGCCCGGTGGATGGACTCGCCGTCGGTGCCATCGGCCGCCCAGTGCACGAACTTGAAGACGGCGTACGGGCACAGCAGCACCAGGATCATGATCACGATGCCGGACATGACGTCCGCGAGGGCGGCGATGCCGTCCTTGGCCTCGGTCTTGCCCATGGCGGCGATACCGAGCACGAAGATCACGGTCATCAACAGCTTGGAGACGACGAGGGTGGCGGTGGCCTCGACCCAGCCCTTGCGCCAGCGCCGGGCGACCTCCCAGCCGCCGCCGGCCGACGCGAAAATCGCCAGCGTGACCATGACGAGGATGCCGACCTTGCGGACCATCATCACGCACCAGTAGAGGAAGGCGCCGATGGCGGCGCCGAGACCGGCGACGACCGGGACGAGCCAGCCCAGGCTGGACAGTGACGCGATCTGGTTGACCTTCACGATGCGGCGCACGGCCGACTCGATGTCCAGGTGCGCGGCCTGGAACAGGCCGTCGCTGACGGCGTCGACCACGTCGACGGCGATCGTGGTGAAGGCGATGGCGCAGAAGGCGAACAGGACGCCGGACGCGGTGCCGGTGAATGCCTGGGTGAGGGCTTGTCCGTCGCGCCGGACGGCGGCCCGCACCAGCTGCGCACAGAAGGTCGCGACCAGCAGGGTCAGCCCCAGTGGCAGCAGCATCTCGTAGTTGTCGACGAACCAGCGCGCGTTGAGATCCACTTTCGTGGTGGTGTCGACGGCCTCGGCGGCCAAGTCGCCTGCGGCGGCTGCCAGTTCACCGGCGGACTTCGCCATCCAGTCACCGATGGCCTTGCCGGGGTCCGAGGCGAAGTCGACCGCGTCGCCAACGGTGCACAGCTTGTCGGCCAGGGGGTAATCACAGAAGCCCACGGGGAGTTACTCCTCCATTCTTGTGTCCGGCGCGGGTCATTGGGTGACGCTCGGAGCGATGGCGGCCAGGGTGCAGTCGTGGTTCGGCCGGCACTGGACGGCGAGGGTCACGGCGCGTTCCTCGGCTCCGCTGCCGCCCTTTGTCCAGGCGATCTGCTGCGTGCCGTTGGCGGTGACGACGTAGATGTATGCCTCGGTGATCGCGGAGGGATCCTCGGCCAGGGCCTGTTTGAACGCGCTCGGGTAGTGGCCCTCGCTGACGTGGGCGGTGGCGTGCTGGTCCTGGTCGGTCATGCGCGACCAGAGCACCGGATCGGGAACCTGGCCGGAGACCGACGCCCAGTCGGCGTACGTGGTCTCGGTGGTCATCCAGGCCCGCATGCCGGCGAGTTGCTGGTCGCGGCTGGAGTCGCGGGTGTCGTAGGACCACAGCATCTGGGCCGCCGCCGTGGCGTAGGCGACTGGATCGGCGATCTGCGGCGGCCCTGGTACCGACCCCGATCCGGCGGCGGGACCGGGCGAGGCGGCGGAGGACGGACTGTGTACCGGGGTCGGCGCGGCGCCGGCCCCGGTCTGGTGACTGCCTTCGCCGCCGGACAGGTGGGCGACGGTCGCGGCGATGGCGAGCAGGGCGCCGACGACCAGGGCGATGACTGCGATGCGCCGGTTGGCCGGCCAGCCCATGCCGTACGAGGACAGCGAGAGGGAGGGGAGTCGTTTCTGCATCAGTGGACCTGCGACCCGAGAGCCGAGAAGAACGCGACGATGCCGTTCGCGGCGCCCAGGCCCAGGGCGGCGCCCGCGGCGACGACGGCGCCCTTTTTGCCGTTGGCCTCGGCCTGGTGGCCGCCGGTGTGGTGGCCCCAGGCCCACACGCCGAGCGAGACGGCGAGGGCGCCGACGACGGCGATGATCCCGAACAAATTGATGCTGTTGACGACGTTCTTCAACACGCTCAAGCCGGGCAGGCCACCGCCCTTGGGCGAGATTCCCGGGTCGTAGGCGAGCTGGATGAAGCGGTCTGCGAGAGGGACGGACATGGGTGTGGCGGGGCTCCTTGCATACGCGGGCCAGGCGGGGGCCGACGGGAAGGGGGAAGCGGAGGGGGGGTGCGCTCGGGGCGCGGAGGTGGCCGCGGCGGCGGCCCGCCCGGAGCGGTGTCCGGGCGGGGGCGGCGTCAGAGGACGCGGCGGGCGGCGAGGATCGTCCAGTCCTTGATCGGGGTGATCCGGACCGGCTTGGTGGTGCGCGGAGCCTCGATCACGAGGCCCTCGCCGATGTACATGCCGACGTGCTCGGGCCGTGCGGCACTGCCGCGGCTGAAGATCAGGTCACCGGGCTTGAGCTGGGCGGCCGAGACCGCCGTGCCCTCCTTGACCTGCGTGTACGTGGTGCGGGTGAGCGTGACGCCGGCGTGCCGGTACGCCTGCTGCATCAGGCTGGAGCAGTCGCAGCGGCCCATGGGGTCGGTGCCGTGCGCGTTCGTGCAGGAGCCGCCCCACTGGTAGAGCGTCCCGAGCTGGTGCATCGCCCACTCGATCGCTTTGCGGGCCGTCGGATCGGCGTCCTTGGGGATCGCGTAGCCCTTGGGGACGCTCCCCTCGGGGATGCGGCCGAAGCTGGAACCGTCCTGGCCCGGCGCGCAGCCGGTCGTGCTCGTCGACGGTTGCTCGTCCTGGTCCGCGTCGGTGCCGCTGCCGGGGAAGGTCTTGGCGATGGCGTCCTGCAGCGCGGTGGCCAGGCTCTCCCACTGCGCGTACGCGTCCGGCAGGCCAGACCTCTGCACGGCCTGTGCGGCCTGGGTGACGGTCATCTGCTGCCAGCCGGCGACCTTGAGCAGGTGCTTGTAGAACTGCTCGGAGGCGTAGACCGGGTCGCGGATCTGCTGGGCAGTGCCCCAGCCCTGGGAGGGGCGCTGCTGGAACAGGCCGAGGGAGTCGCGGTCGCCGTAGTTGAGGTTGCGCAGCCGGCTCTCCTGCATCGCCGTGGCGAGCGCGATGATCTGTCCCTTGGTGGGGACGTCGAGCGAGAGGCCGGTGGCCACGATCGTCGCCGCGTTGGGGACTTGCTCGGCGGGCAGGTCCAGTCCCTCGATGTGGACGTCGGTGCCGGACGCCCCGTCGAGAATCTTGGTGACCTGCTCGGCGACCTTGTCCGTGTCGAGGCCGGTCAGGCAGTTGCTGAGGGAGCCGCTGCTCTGCACGGCGTCGGCGGAGGAGGCCAGCATCATGCTGGTGCCGCCGATCAGGATCGGGGAGAGGAAGACGACGCCGATGCCGGCGGCGAGCCACTTCAACCGGAGCGGACCGCTCGCCGGTCAGCGAGTTCGGGCAGGGGTGGGTAGCAAGACGTCATGAGCGTGTCCTTCGGGGTGCGGTGCCCGCCGTGCCGCGTGCGCGAGAGCGCTGGAACGGCGCGGCAGCCGGAGGCGGGAGATCGGAACGGGCCGGTGCGGGCGAGGTGCCGCTCGCTGCGCGTGGCCGTGCCGTGAGCCAGGTGTGCCGGGGCAGAGGGGTGCCTCGGCGAGGTAGAGCGGGGAGTGGCGGCCAGCGGCGGTGTGCGCCGGGCGGTTCAAAAACAGTAGGCGCGGATCGGCGGTTGACCAAAAAGTGCGGCGCGAGGTACCGGAAT
>NZ_BARG01000042.1 GCF_000376565.1 Streptomyces hokutonensis
AGGCCGGGGAGTGTTCGGGGGAGGCTTCGGGGACGGCGGGATGTTCTACGGCGACGGGGGCGGGCTTCGCAGACGCGGGTGCGGGGGATGCGGAGGCGGGGGCGGGCTCCGCGGACGCGGGTGCGGGGGATGCAGACGCAGGAGGTGCGGACGCGGGTCCAGGAGGTACGGACGCAGGGGCGGGGGATGCAGGTGCGGTGGGTGTGGGAGGTGCGTCAGGCGTGGCCCCCTGAGCCGCCTCCAGAGCCAGGGGCTCGGAAGCCCGAGCCTGAAGGGCCCGCACCACCGGAGCGCTCCCCTTCTCCAACTGGACCCGCTCCGCCGTCTGCGGATCCTCCGTGTCGAGCAACCGCACCGCGTGGCGCCCGAGTTGGGCGACCAGGCCGCTCGGCAGCCAGGGTTCGCGGGAACGGCCACCGGAGACCGTGTCCTCCGCGCCCGTACGGTCGAGGATGTGGTCCAGGGTGGGCCGGGTGGCCGGGTCCTTGCGCAGGCAGTCGCGGACCAGTTCGGCGATGCCCTCGGGGACGCCCGTCAGGTCGGGTTCCTCCTGGGCGATGCGGAACATCAGCGCGTGGACACCGCTGCTCGCGCTGCCGAAGGGGAGGGTGCCGGTCGCGGCGTAGGCGAGGACGGAACCGAGGCAGAAGACGTCGCACGCGGGGGTGATGCGGTCGCCCCGCACCTGTTCCGGCGCCATGAATCCGGGCGAGCCGACGAGTGAGCCGGTGCGGGTGAGCCCGTCGCCGGCCTCGGTCTCCAGGGCGCGCGCTATGCCGAAGTCGATGACGCGGGGGCCGTCGATGGTGACCAGCACGTTGGACGGTTTGAGGTCGCGGTGGACGATGCCGGCGGCGTGGATGTCCTGGAGCGCGTGCGCGAGCCCGGCCGCGAGGATGCGTACCGAACGCTCGGGCAGTGCACCGTGGTCGCGGCCGACCACCTGTTGCAGGGTGGGCCCGGCGACATACCCGGTGGCCACCCACGGCACCGCGGCCTCGGTGTCGGCGTCCAGGACGGGCGCGGTCCAGTGCCCGCCGACCTGCCGCGCGGCCTGCACCTCCTGCCGGAACCGGGCGCGGAACTCCTCCTGCGCGGCCAGGTCCTCCCGCACCAGCTTGACGGCGACCGTACGCCCCCGGTCCGACCGGGCCAGGTACACCTGCCCCATCCCCCCGGCCCCGAGCCGGCCCAACAGCCGATACGCCCCGATCCGCTGCGGATCGGCCGCCCCCAGTTTCTCCACGACCGCGCCGCCTCCCCTGAAATCCCCGGTCACGCCCCGTTCGAGCCCCTGTGCTCCGCGACAGACCGAGAATAGTGCGGGGAATCGACGAGACGGCCGGAGCGGTGTCTACGGTTCCGTAACGGGAGACCGGCCCGGCCGTGCACCGCGCGCCCCGCACCACCCCTCTTCAAAAGGCTGGGGTGATTTCTAACTGGTCACAGGGGCTGACAGTGGTTAGTTTCACGTACACACTCCAGCAGACCCCCACCCCGCACCGGGCACCCACCCTGGACAACCTGTCGCGGAAAGCCGCCGACCGCAGACAGGACGCCGATACCTTTTCCGCATCGCGGACATTTACGCTCGCCGCCATGACCCCTCAGCCCAACCCCCAGGCCGGCGCCGCCGTGAAGGCCGCGGACCGTGCGCATGTGTTCCACTCCTGGTCCGCGCAGGAGCTCATCGACCCGCTCGCCGTGGCCGGCGCGGAGGGGTCGTACTTCTGGGACTACGACGGCAGGCGCTACCTGGACTTCACCAGTGGGCTCGTCTACACGAACATCGGCTACCAGCACCCGAAGGTCGTCGCCGCGATCCAGGAGCAGGCCGCGACCCTCACCACCTTCGCGCCCGCCTTCGCGATCGAGGCCCGGTCGGAGGCGGCCCGGCTGATCGCCGAGCGGACGCCGGGGGATCTGGACAAGATCTTCTTCACCAATGGCGGGGCCGACGCCATTGAGCACGCCGTGCGCATGGCCCGGCTGCACACCGGGCGGGCGAAGGTGCTGTCGGCGTACCGCTCGTACCACGGTGGTACGCAGCAGGCGATCAACCTCACCGGGGATCCGCGGCGTTGGGCCAGCGACGGTGCCGCCGCCGGGGTCGTGCACTTCTGGGCGCCCTTCCTGTACCGGTCCCGTTTCTATGCCGAGACCGAGGCGCAGGAGTGCGAGCGCGCGCTCGAACACCTGGAGACGACGATCGCCTTCGAGGGGCCCGCCACGATCGCCGCGATCGTGCTGGAGACCGTGCCGGGGACGGCCGGGATCATGGTGCCGCCGCCGGGCTATCTCGCCGGGGTGCGGGAGATCTGCGACAAGTACGGGATCGTGTTCGTCCTCGACGAGGTGATGGCCGGGTTCGGGCGCACCGGTGAGTGGTTCGCGGCCGACCTGTTCGACGTCGTACCGGACCTGATGACCTTCGCCAAGGGTGTGAACAGCGGATACGTGCCGCTCGGCGGGGTGGCCATCTCCGGCGCGATCGCGGACACCTTCGGCAAGCGGGCCTACCCGGGCGGCCTGACGTACTCCGGGCACCCGCTGGCCTGTGCCGCGGCCGTCGCGACGATCAACGTCATGGCCGAGGAAGGTGTCGTGGAGAACGCGAAGCACCTCGGTACGGCGGTCGTCGAGCCCGCGCTGCGGGCGCTGGCCGAGCGGCACCCGAGCGTCGGGGAGGTGCGCGGGGTCGGCATGTTCTGGGCGCTCGATCTGGTGAAGGACCGGGAGACGCGCGAGCCGCTGGTGCCGTACAACGCGGCCGGTGAGGCCAACGCGGCGATGGCCGCCTTCGGGGCCGCCGCGAAGCAGCAGGGGCTGTGGCCCTTCATCAACATGAACCGCACCCACGTCGTCCCGCCGCTCAACGTGACCGAGGCCGAACTGAAGGAAGGCCTCGCCGCCCTGGACACGGCGCTCTCCGTGGCCGACGAATTCACCTCGTAGTACCCGGAATGGGCGGGTCCGTCTCCCTGGTGCCCGGATACGGGCAGGGCGGGAACCCGAACGCGTAAGGTGACGTGCTCGTAGACATATACGAGTACGCCATCGAACGCGACGAGGGAGACGCTCCGACGATGCCCGGAAGCAGCGGCAACGGCGCCGTGACCCGCAGCACCCTGCGGCAGCAGATCGCCGACGCGCTTCGCGACGAGGTCCTGGCCGGCCGGCTCCAGCCCGGCCAGGAGTTCACGGTCAAGGAGATCGCCGAGCAGTACGGCGTCTCCGCGACCCCGGTCCGGGAAGCGCTCGTCGATCTCTCCGCGCAGGGACTCCTGGAGGCCGACCAGCACCGCGGCTTCCGCGTCCACGAGTACTCGGTGGCCGACCACCGCGGGATGATCGAGGCCCGCGCCCTGGTCACCGAGGGCATGTTCCTGGCGCTGGCCGGCGGCCACCCCGTCTTCGACCGCACCGACGACCCGCGCACGGTCGCCGCGCTCGCCGGGGTCCGCCGCCGCGGCGAGGAGGCGCAGCGCGCCGCCGAGGCCGGTGACCTCACCGTGCTGATCGGCTACGACCTGCGGTACTGGCGCGAGCTGAGCACCATGTTCGGCAACCCCTACCTCGGCGACTTCCTGCACCGGCTGCGCGTCCAGTCCTGGGTGTGCACGGTGCAGCATCTGCGCCGACTGACCGATCTGCGCGGGCAGTTGTGGGCCGAGCACACCGAACTCGTCGACGCCCTGGCGCGCCGCGACACCCCGGCCGCGCGCGCGATCGTCCTGGCGTACAACAAGCACTCCCTCGACCTCATCGAGCGGCTGGCCGCCCGGTGACCGGACCGGAAAGGGCCGCTCCGGCCGTGGACCCCAGTGTCGTCGTCGTGGACCTCAGTGTCGTCGTGCCCGCCTACAACGAGGAACAGCGGCTCGGGCCGACGCTCGACGCGATCACCACGTATCTGCGCGACAACGAGGGCCGCTTCGGCGACTGGGAGATCGTCGTCGCCGACGACGGCTCCGACGACGGGACGAGGGAGGTCGTCACCTCCCGCTCTCTGGACAATCCCCGTGTGCAGTTGGTCACCAGCCCCCGCAACCGCGGCAAGGGCCACGCCCTGCGCCTCGGGGTCGCCGCCTCGCGCGGACGCCGGGTCCTGGTCACGGACGCCGATCTGGCCGCGCCCATCGAGGAGTTGGAGAAACTCGACAAGGAGCTGAGCGAGGGCCGAGCGGCGGCGATCGGCTCCCGGGCCGCGCCGGGCGCGACCATCGAGAGCCACCAGCACCCGGTCCGCGAACTCCTGGGCCGTGCCGGCAACTTCCTCATACGGCAGGCCGCGGTCCCCGGCATACGCGACACCCAGTGCGGCTTCAAGCTCTTCGACGGCGACCGCGCCCGCGAGGCCTTCGCCGCCTCCCGCATCAACGGCTGGGGCATCGACGTGGAGGTCCTCCAGCACTTCCGCCGCGCCGACTGGGACGTCGCCGAGGTCCCGGTGCGCTGGGCCCACCAGTCCGGTTCGAAGGTACGGCCCCTGGACTACGCCCGGGTCCTCACCGAACTCGCCCGCCTCCGCGCCCGCTCCCTGCGCCCGGTCGACGTCCTGGTCCCCCTCCTCTTCCTCCTCATGTCGGTCGCCCTCTACTCGGGCCGCTTCTTCGACCCGAACCACCGCTACCTGGAGGACTCGCTCCAGGACCAGAACCAGTGGGAGTGGTTCTTCGCGGTCACGGCCGACAACGTGGCCCACCTCCACAACCCGTTCTTCTCCAACCTCCAGGGCTTCCCCGACGGCGTGAACCTCATGGCCAACACGGTCATGCTCGGCCTGTCGGTCCCCTTCGCGCCGCTCACCCTGCTGGCCGGCCCCGCGGTCTCCCTCAGCGTCTGCATGGCGCTCGGCCTCGCGGCCACGGCCGCCGCCTGGTACTGGCTGATCGTGAAGCGCGTCGTACGGCAACGGGCCGCGGCCTTCGTCGGCGCCTCGCTCGCGGCCTTCGCCCCGCCGATGGTCAGCCACGCCAACGCGCACCCCAACTTCGTCATCCTCTTCATGATCCCGCTGATCGTCGACCGAGCCCTGCGCCTGTGCGCGGGCACCCGCGTGCTCCGCGACGGCGTCGTGCTCGGCCTGATGGCGGCCTACCAGATCTTCCTCGGCGAGGAGCCGCTGCTCCTGGCGTCGATCGGCATGGTCCTGTTCGCCGCGTCCTACGGCGTCCTCAACAGGGATGTCGTCCGGGCGTCCTGGCGCCCGCTCCTCAAGGGCCTGGGGATCGCGGCGCTGGTCTGCGCCCCGATCATCCTGATCCCCCTCTGGTATCAGTTCGTCGGTCCACAGAGCTACAAGAGCGTCCTGCACGGCGACAACGCGGGCAACAGCCCCCTCGCGCTCCTCTCCTTCGCCGAACGCTCCCTGATGGCGGGCGACGAGATCCGCGCCAACTCCCTCTCCCTCAACCCCACCGAGCAGAACGCCTTCTACGGCTGGCCGCTGGTCGCCCTCGCCTTCGCGATCGTCGTACGGCTGTGGGAACACGCGCTCGTCAAGGCGCTCGCCTTCACGGCGATCGCGGCGGCGGTCCTCTCCATGGGCCCCAAGATCCGCATCCCGCTCACGGACACGATCTACCCCGGCCCCTGGGCCCTGCTCGCCCACAAGCCGCTCTTCGAGTCGGTGATCGAGGGCCGGGTGGCGATGATCTGCGCACCCGCGCTGGGCATGCTGGTCGCGCTCGCGGTCGAACGGCTGGCGGCGACACGGGAGTTGGGCACGCAGTACGTGGGCCTGCTCGCCGTATGCCTGGCGCTGCTCCCGCTCGTCCCCGCACCGCTGAAGGCCGTAGACCGGGCCGCGGTACCGGCCTTCTTCACGGACGGCACCTACAAGTCGTACGTCCGCGCCGGCGAATCCCTGGTCCCGATCCCGCTCGCGGACCCCGGCGCGGCGGAGGCGCTGCACTGGCAGACGGCCGCCCACCTCGGCTTCAAGATGCCGGGCGGCTACTTCAACGGCCCCTACGGCGCCGACCGCATCGGCATCTACGGCGCCTCGCCGCGCTACACCTCGAACATGCTGCGGGACGTGCGCTACACCGGCGTCATCCCCACGATCGGCAAGAACTGGCAGGCGCAGGCCAAGGCGGACTTCGCGTACTGGCACGCGGGCGCCCTGGTGATCGCGCCGCAGCCCAACGACGACAAGCTGCGCACAGCTGTGGAAAAGCTGGTCGGCAAACCCGGTAAGTGGGTGGACGGCGTGTGGGTATGGGACCTGCACGAGGGGAGCTGACCCGGGCCGCACCGACTACTCTTCCCCCTACTCTTGCCTGACCACCATGCGAACACCACGCTGCGCAGCGAGTAACCGAGGAGCCCCTTTTGGCCTGTGACCTGTGGCTGGTCCCGCTCGTCGACGTGTTGTGCCACACCCCCGACAATCCGTTCGCCGACGAACTCGCGCTCTACAACTCGCTGCTGGCCGAGGCCGGGCTCCCTCCGGTGCCGGTGTACCAGTACATGCCGGGACTGTCCGGGGAGGTCGCCCCGGTCGCGGGCTTCGACTACGACGCGCTGCACTTCCTGCGCCGGGCCTACCTCCTCCAGGTCTGCGGTCTCCCGGTGACGCCGGTGGACGACCTGGGCGGCGACTACGAGCAGCTTTTGGAGATGTTCGAGACCACGGCCCAGCAGTCCCACCTGGTCTGGCACTACGACCACGCGGGCGCCTACGTCCCGGTCGACTTCCCGCACCCCCTCGCGAACGACGAACTCCTCGCGGGCGGCGGCCCGTTGGGCTCGTCCCAAACCCTCCTGCGCGAGCTGGAGTTCGTGGCCCCGACGATCGGCATCGACGCCGCGAACCCGCCCACGCCGCCGCAACCCCCCGCCGCTCCCACGGAGTTGGAGGAACCGGCCGTCGCCGCGCCCTACGATCCCAGCCCGTTCGCGCGCGAGCGTCACGTGTGGCTCGGGCTGCACGCGGCGGCGACGCGCAGCCTGGCCCAGGGCTCGATGATCGTGTTCAGCTAGCGACGCGTGCCGGGGGTGTCCTCGGTGGCGGCCATGTCCTGCGTGCCGATGACGCCGAGCAGTTCGAGCTGGGCGGCGCCCTCGGTACCGGGCGGGGCCGTGAACCACAGGAGGCGCTGGCGGCCGTCCTCGCTGAACAGACTGTGGCAGTCCAGTTCGATGATCCCCAGCGTGGGATGCACGATGCGCTTGTGATCGGTGCGGCGCAGGCCGACGTCATGGGTGTCCCACAGGGCGGCGAACTCCGCGCTGCGCCGCCGCAGCGCGGCCGTCATCCCGGCGACCTCACTGTCGCGGCTGCGGCGGGCGGCCACCGCCTGCAGGTCGGCGACGAAGACCCGTGAGTGGTGCGGATGGTCCTCGGGCGGGTAAAGGGCGCGGGCGGCGGGATCGGTGAACCAGCGGTACGCGAAGCCGGTGGCGGGCCCGCGCGGTTCCGGCGCCCGCCCGAGCAGGGCGGCGGCCAGTTCATTCTGTACGAGGGTCTCGTGCAGGTCGGTGATGACCTGGGCCGGGGTGGTGGCCAGCCGGTCCAGCAGCCCGAGCAGGGCGGGCTGTACGTGCCGCGCGCCCGTGCCACGCGCCGACTCGGGCAGCGGCCTGTCGGCGAGGTGGAACAGGTGGTCGCGCTGGTCGCCGCCCAGCCGTAGCGCACGGGCCAGGGCGTTCAGTGTCTGGGCCGAGGGCTGGGCGCCGCGTCCGCGCTCCAGCTCGGTGTAGTAGTCGGCGGACAGGCCCGCCAGTTGCGCGACCTCCTCGCGCCGCAGACCGGGCACCCGGCGCCGGGGCCCGACGGACAGACCGACGTCGGCCGGCCGGACCCGGTTGCGCCGGGACTTGAGGAACGCCGCGAGTTCGGGAAGGTTCACCCGCTCATCGTCGCCTCTCCGCCGGGGTCGGAGCCAGGGGTCGCCAACCCCTGGGTGGGCTCAGCCCTGGCCCGGCGGACGCCGGGGACGGACAGTTGCCGCACACCGACAGCGCTACGAAAGAGAGCACCATGCCGTTCGCGAACTTCAAGGTCCCCGCCGGCGCCCTCACCGCCGAGCAGAAGGAACAGATCATCACGCGCACCACGGACCTGTACGCCGAGATCTTCGGCGACGGCGCACGGGCCACCACGCTCGTCCTGGTGGAAGAGGTCGCCGACGCCGGATGGGGCATCGGCGGCGGTGTCCTGACCCTCGCCAAGATCCAGGGGACACCGCAGGAGTGAGGGCCTAGCGGATCTTGCCGAGACCCGTCTGGACGTCCTCCGCGTTCATCACCGGGGTCCAGGTCAGCTCCGCACCCAGGTTGAGGAAGAACGGCTCACTGATCGACGGAATGTCGGAGGGGTCCTTCAGGTCGAAGAACAGGAACGCGGTGCGCTTGCCGCCGTCGGCGGTGAAGTAGGCCGCCTCGGGCTTGATCTGCTCCAGGGACTCCTCCATCAGCTTCCCCAGAGTCCCGTTGCGGATGGCCTCGTTCCCCTTCTCCGTGTCCATGGACGCTTTCAGCATCATGCGCATCGCAGTCACCTTCTCCTGGTCGGCGTGCGCGGGCCGGATGACTTCAGGATATGCCCGGACAAAGGGGGCGTCCCGGCGAGAGTGCCCCCTTTCTCGCTCACCTCTGACGCGGCAACCGGATCGTCCGCACGAGCGGCATGTCGGCGTACGCGTCAGGGTCGGCGGTCACTACGTGCCGGATGGGACCGTGCTCGGCGGACCGGCCGGCCCGAGATCCCGCCAGACCTGCTCCGTCCGATCGTGACCCTCGTCGGTGAGCGCCACCGGAAGCGCGTCTCGCAGCACCCCTTGGCCTCGCTGCCGTCTCCCCGTGCGAGCGCAATTCAGGACAGAGCCCGAACCACACCCCCGGAGCGCAGGAGCAGTATGTGGACCAAGTGGTCCGGGGTCGTCGGGCGGCAGCGCCAAGTCAAGCGCCAGGTCTGGCCGTTGAGAGCCGGGACCAGGAAGTAGACCGGGCGGTTGTCCGTCGCTTCCTCTACTACGACGGGACCGGGCGTCCCTCCTGTCATGCGGGCCAGCCTGTCCGCAGGGCCTCTGCCCTCGTCGCCGTCCACCTGTACCGCGTCGAACTGGACCCCTGCCTTACGGAGTTGGATGCCGGTCGCGGGGCTCCATTTCAGGTCACCTTGCGTATCCATGGGGACAGTCTCGGCAGTCACAGCCACCTTCTTCCATAACTCTGCGTCGACCACCGGCAACGGTCGGACAGCAGTGCGGAGTGCTGGTGACCGGTTGAGTTCGGTTGAGTCCGGGGGTGACCGCAATGGCGCGGGCGGAGAACAAGTCGGAGGCGAGCGGCGTAGGGGCTCACACAGGTGGAGTTGGGCAAGACGACCGGCTACACCGGGTCCGCCATCAGCGCGATGGAGACAGGTGCGCAGCCCGCGAGCGAAGATGCTCGCCAAGTTGGAGGAGCAGGTCGGGGGCGGGCTCGGGGTCTTCGAAGAGGCGCGCAAGTGGATGCTGCTGGAGAAGCACCCGACCGCTTCCGTGGGTTCGCGGAGATGGAGGGCGAGGCTGTCTCGCTGTCGTCCTACGAGACGCTGGTCGTCGACGGCCTGTTCCAGACCGAGGCCTCTATGCACGGGCGTTGATCGGTGGCAGTCTCCCGCCAGTGCCCGAGCAGAAGCGCGAGGAATTGGTCGAGGCACCACTTGCCCGCAGGAAGCTCTTCGACCGGGACCCGGCTCCGATGATCGAGCTGATCCTCGAAGAGAGCGAGCTGAGGCGGCCGTTCGGCAGTTGGGAGGTCCAGCGGGAGCAATTGCGCTCGCTCGCCCAGGACGCGCGCACCGGGACAATGTCTGCGTGCAAGTACTGCCGCTGGATCGCGGGTTGCGAGGAACATACGCCGGTGACCGTGGCTCCATGAAGTTGGTGGTGACGAAGGAGCACGAGCACGTCGTCCACATGGAGATCGAGGACCAGGGCATCCTGATCAGCGATCCGCCGGAGGTCTCCCAACTGGCCCACCGCTATGCGAAGATCCGCGCACAGGCTCTGAGCCCCGACGATTCACTGAGCCTCATCGAGCGGTTGGCAGGAGAAGAACGATGAGCGGCACCGACACCTTGCGCTGGTTCAAGTCGAGTTACAGCGGCGGCGGGAACTGCGTCGAGACCGCGGCCCGCTCCCACACCATCCACATCCGCGACTCCAAGAACCCCGACGGCCCACACCTCACCGTCTCCGGCAAAGCGTGGGCCGTGTTTGTCTCAAGTACCGCCTGAGTTACAGGTCTTGGAGAAACCACAGGGTCAAGGCGAGCACCGCGACCCCGCGTACCGCGACCAACGCCAGGTTCACGCCCTTGAGTTTTCCGGCCCGGTGCCACAGGACCCATGTCACCAGCAGTGACAGCACGACCGTGAGGATCAACGTCACGGCGGCGGGGACGGCGTAGAGCACGTTGCGGTGGGCCCACAGCAGGTAGGTCCACCACACAGCGGATGCCCCGCTGAGCACGGACTCGCCCACCAAAAGGGTCCTGCCCTCAGAGGGGGCCAGGATCGGTGTCGTCATCTGCCGTTCTCCTACTAGTAGTTGGGGTAGACGGTGACGACCCACAGGGCCTTCGTCTTCTGCTTCTTCATGGGGTAGTTCTTGCGATTCTTGCCGTGCTGGCTGATGTAGATGTTGCCCTTGGAATCGATTTTGGTGACGACGGCCGTGTGGTCGATGCCCTTGAAGCTCGTGCCGTCCTGGTTGTAGAAGACGATGTCACCGATCTGCACACCGCTCGGGCCCGAATGCCACTTCCACGTCGCCATGGCGGAGATGAACTGTGCCAGGAACGGCGCGCCCGCCCATGTGTACGACTGCGGATGCAGCGGGTGGGTGATCCTGCTCCTGCGCCACCAATAGCCGATGTTCGCCCGCTTGGAGGCCGGACCGTACTTCATCGCCATGCCCCCGCCGCGGTTGAGGGACTTGGAGGCGAAGTTGGTGCAGTCCTCGGAGTACTCGGCGGAGTCGTTCCAGTGCGCCTTCGCGTAGGAGGCGACGCCGCTCCACGAGATGCTGGTCGAGATCTGCTGGGCCTTGAAGGACGCGGCGGTGGCCGTGCTGGTGGTCGTCGTGCTCGTGTCGTCGATCAGGTTGCCGTCCGCGTCGGTGGCCACGGCCGACGGGGCGCCGTCGTCGCTGAGGCCGCTGTTTGCGGACGCCTCGTCGGCGAACTCGGTGAGCGCGTCGTCGCCCGCGCTGACGACGGCCTCGACGGCGTCGGCGTCGGCATGGCCGGTCAGGACCGGCGGGCTTCCGGGGGTGAAGGTGTACAGCCCGGTAGTGGCCTCCGCGGTGTCGGTGGCGTCGGGGTCATCGGTGTCGATGCCCGCGGTCGTGGTGGAGGCGTTGCTGGAGGTCGCCCGAAGCGTGACCGTGCCGTCGGAGTTCGCCATCGCCAGGACGCCGGTCAGGGTGACCGCGGGTGCCTCGGTGTCCATGTCACCGCTGGTGAGCGCGGCCCGGTCGGTCAGCGGCAGGGTCTGCTCGGTGTCCAGGAGGCCGCTGAAGCCGGCGCCGGTGTCGCTCGCGTCGGCGGCCGTCGCCGCGTTGGCGGCATCGCCGGTGAGCAGGGCGTTCTGAGCCTCCAAGTAGTCCTGCAGTACGGCCTGGTAGGCAGCTGTGCCGCCGGTGACCGCGGCCGGGGTGACCGCCGAGGACGTCACAGAGGCGCTGGTGCCGTAGGTGTTGGTGGCCGTCACCGTGAACGTGTACGCGGTGCCGTTGGTCAACCCGGTCAGCACCGCCGAGGTGCCTGTGGTCGTCGCGGTGGTCGTGGTCGCGCTGCTGCCCTTGACCTTGGCCGTGACGGTGTAGGTGATGTCGTCGGCCGTGGTGACGCCGGTGGACGCCGGCGGGCTCCAGGTGACCAGGGCGCCGGCCTCCCCTGCGCGTCCGGTCAGGTCGGTGACAGCCGACGGCGCGGTGCCGCTGGAGGTGTCCGTGCCGTCGTCGGTGTCCGTGTCTGCCACGACGTCGAGAGTGAAACTCTGCTTGGCCGTGTAGGAGGAGCAGACATCACCGGCACAGGCGCGCACCTTCCAGGAGTAGGTATTCCCGTCGGTCAGCAGACCGTCCGGCACCTGAAGGGCGGCCCGGCTGCCGCTGTCGGCGGTCGTGGTGCCCAGCGGCGTGCTGCCGACGACCGCGCCGGAAGCGTCGTACAGCTGGTACTGCGCCACAACGCTCGCCTGGCCGGGCGCGTTCACGACACCCGTGAGCAGTGGGGTGGTCGTCTCGGTCGCACCCGTCTGCAGTCCGGTCGGCACATCCGGGATGTCCAGTGCGCCGGTGTCGACGGTGTACGGCGTCCATGCGGTCCAGGCCGTCGAGTAGTCGGTGCCGTCGTAGGCGCGGGCGCGGATGCGCAAGTGCTTGCCGTCCGGTAGCGGTGTCGAGGTCGGCACGCTGAGGGCGGCCGCCTTGCCTGAGGCGACGTACGCGGTGGACTTGGTCAGTGTGTACGTGGTGTCGGCGTAGTCGGGGTCCGGCTCGATCGCGTACTGAACGCGGACCTTGGCACCGGAGTCGACGTCGGAGGCCTTGGCCGAGAACACCGGGGTGACCGACGTGACGATCTTCTCGCTGCCACTGGTGGTGCTGGGCGAGACGGTCAGCGAACTCGGCGTCTTCGGGTACGAGTTGTACGTCACGGTCAGGTGCGGCTCGGTCGAGCCGTCCCCGGAGACGTAGTTGGCCGAGCGCCAGCGGCGCCAGGTCAGGCTGTCGGTCTCGCTGACGCCCTTGATCTTCAGGCCGTAGTTGGTGGAACCGTCCGCCCAGGCCTGGACGATGTCGTCGATGTCGAAGTTGACGGTGCCGGCCGGGCAGTCGTCCGAGTAGCCCTTGGCGGCCGTGCTGGTGACCGCACCTGTGCTGGTGGAAGTCGGCTCACTGCCCCACGCGATCGTCGAGGAGGACCAGGACGAGGTGATGCGGCGCACCTGGGTGCCCGAGCCCGCAGTCGAGCAGGACGACGACCAGTACGAGTACAGGGCCAGGTTGGTGTCGACGATGTCCGTGCCCACGAAGTCCGAGACGTCGAACTTCAGATAGGAACGGGCGATCGTGTCACCGCCGTTGTACGTGCCCGACTTCAGCTCTGCCGAAGACAGCTGCGAGTCGGGGTAGTTGGTGGCTACCCAGGTGTCGGTGGTCACCGCCAGGGTGCTGGTCGGGTCGACGGTGACCGGGTAGGTCAGGTCCTCGTCGAAGTAGGACGCGTCAGGGGTGAGGACCAGGGTCTGGGTGCCGTCCGCGGCGGTCTCTATCCCGTAGTCCACGGCCGCGACGTGCTTCGACTCGCCGGAGGCCGGGTCCTTGGAGGAGTCCCACATCATCGGCGCCGGGGCCTCGGCGACCAGGTCGCCGTCGTCGTCCTTGAGCAGCAGATGGCCCGTGGACGCCTTGGAGACGGTCAGCCCGTGCAGTGCCAGGGGTATCCGGTAGGAGACGGTGCCGTCGGCCGGGGCGGAGTCGAGTACGACGTTCTCCGAGAAGCCCTGCGGCAGCGCGGTGACGGTCAGCTTCTGGTCGTCGCCCACGTCGTACGAGGCGGTGTCGCCGTCGATGGACGGGGTGGGCAGAGCATCGGGCCAGCTCATCCCGAACGACTTGCCGTCCGCCGACACGGAGGCGAGACGGGTGTCCCCGCCGTCGGAGACTGTGATGTCGGCGGCCGCGGCCTGCGGCTCCAACGCGGCACCGGTGTCGGAGAGTTCGGTGTCGATGGACTCCCAGGTCCCGTCGCTGTCCTGGACCCGGATGGGACCGGCGTAGCTCTCGGTGGTGAGGGTGCCGTCGGGGTTGACGTACGTCGTGGTGTCCGCGGTGCGCTGCGAGGTCAGTTCGACCCGCTCCCCGGTCAACTTGGCCTGCCTGCGGGCGAGTTGGTCCGGCGTCAGAAACGACAGCGCCTTCGCGGCGCCCTCGCTGCCGGTGTCCACCGCAGGGGTGACCTGAAAGGTCTTCGGAGCGGACGGAGTTGAGGTGGCTTCGGCGAATGTGCCTGACCTGAAGGGTGCATCCGTCACAGCCGCCGAGAGCAACAACAGGGACAACCCGGCTGCCGTACGTCGTACGGCAGCCGGGGAAAACCGTCTTCGATATGACATGGACGGAACATAGTTAATGTCCGGTGTGAAGAGGCCGTGAAGTTGATCATTCACAGCAACTCACAGGGACACACAGCCTGTTGCCAGGAAGCGGACCCCTGGAACTCCTGGAATTCCTAGAAGACCGGCGTGCCGGCCTGGGTCAGCTTCCAGTTGGTGGCCGCGAACGTCGACGGGTCGATCGTGCCCTTGGCCGTGGCGTAGGCGATCATCAGGTCGCGGACCTGGTTGGTGGAGCTGTACGCGGACTCCGCGGCGGCGATGTGCGGGTAGCCGCTGCCGCCGTTGGCGCGGTAGTTGTTGACCGCGACGACGAAGACCTGGTCGTCGGGGATCGCGGCGCCGTTGTAGGTGAGGTTCTTGATGCGGGAGCCCTCGGCCGCCGCGATGTCGATCTCGTAGGAGACACCGGCCGCCGTGTCGTACATGTAGTCCCAGAAGCTGTTGGCGTTGGTGAGGGTCGCGGTGTCGACCGCGGTGCCGGCCGGGACCTGGTGGTAGTACTTCGCCGCGTACTCCAGGTAGTCCTTGAGCTGGGCGCCGGTGAGCTTCTTGCCGTAGAGGGTGTTCTCGTAGATGTAGAGGCCGGCGACGTCGCGGATGGTCACGTCGCCCTTGGGGATGTCGGCGGTGCGGCTGAAGCAGGCCGCCACCGAGATCAGCGGGAGCGCGGCGTCCGCCGCCGACAGGCCCGCCTTCACCGTCTCCATCTGGACCTCGTGGATGAAGTCGATGGCGGGGACGTCCTTCCAGCAGGCCTCCGCGGTCGACATGTCCACGGTGCTGGTGCCGATCGCCGTGTTGACGTACTTGACGACCAGGTCGTGGTCGGCGGTGAGGAGTTCGGTGATCTTCGGGTCCTCGGCGACCGTGTTGCTGTTGAGCGTGGTCGCCGTCTTGCCGGTGATCTTCCAGCAGCCGCGCACGAGTTCCAGCTCGAAGTCGAAGACGGACAGGCGGTAGCCGTAGCAGTACGGCTCGGACAGGAGGACGTCCTCGCCGGTCTCGTCGTTCTTGACCGTGTAGGTGGGGACGTCGACGTGGGTGTGGCCGACGAGGATCGCGTCGATGCCGGGGACCTGCTGGGCGACCAGGTTCGACGCGTTCTCCACGTACGGGAGTTCGTCGCCCCACGACGTCGAGCCGTCCAGACCGGAGTGGTCGGTGAGGAAGACGACGTCGCAGCCGAGCGCGCGCAGCCGCGGCACGTACTTCTTCGCCTGCTCGACGAGCCCCGGGAAGACCAGCTTGCCGCTGACGTTGTCCTTGTCCCACAGCGCGATGCCCGGGTTGGTGAGGCCGAGGATGCCGACCTTGATGTCGGGCGCGCCGGGCACCTTGATGCGCTTGACCGTGTAGGGCTCGAAGGCGGGCCTGAGGGTCTTCGCGTCCAGGGCGTTGGCGCCGAGCAGCGGGAAACGACACTGCTTCTCGAAGGCGCGCAGCACGTCCACGCCGTAGTTGAACTCGTGGTTGCCGAGGGCGGCGGCGTCGTAGCGCATCTCGTTCATGGCGACGGCCATGGGGTGCTTGGGGCCGCGCTTGCCGTCCTTGCCCGTGATGGGGTCGACGTTCGCGTAGTAGTACGCGAGGGACGTGCCCTGGATGATGTCGCCCGCGTCGACGAGCAGCACCCGGTCCTCGCCCTTCTCGGCGCGCAGGTTCTTGACCAGGGTGGCGATGCGGGCGATGCCGTAGGTGTTGCCCTTGGAGTCCACCGGGGCGGCGTTGGTGTAGTAGTCCCAGTTGAAGACGTGGCTGTGCAGGTCGGTCGTACCCAGGACGGAGAACGACCAGGTCTTCGGCTTGGGCTTCGGCTTGTGCCGGTCGGCGGCCTCGGCCGGGGTCGCCGCCGCCGTCCCCGCGACGGCCACGACAGCGCCGGTGACGGCGGACTTCTGCACGAACTCACGGCGGTTCATGGGATTGACGGGCATTCAGGGCTCCTGGAAGGGCACAGAGGGCGGGTGGTGCGTGCGGGGCGCGGCGGGCTACCCGCGTAGATGCTGGCCTCCGCCTGTTACCGGCGTAACCACGGACAGCCCAAGGGCCGGTCAAGGTTTCCCAAGACCGGCCCAAGTGCGGCCGTCATGGACGGCTCAACCGCCGTCCTAGATGAACGAGTTGATCTCGATCGTCTCGGTACGTCCCGGTCCGACACCGATCGCGGAGATCGGCGCGCCCGACATCTCCTCCAGCGCCTTCACATACGCCTGCGCGTTCTTCGGGAGGTCCGCGAAGGTCTTGGCCTTCGTGATGTCCTCGCTCCAGCCGGGCAGGTTCTCGTAGATCGGCTTCGCGTGGTGGAAGTCGGTCTGCGAGTACGGGAGTTCCTCGACACGCCTGCCGTCGATCTCGTAGGCCACACAGACCGGGATCTCTTCCCAGCCGGTGAGGACGTCGAGCTTGGTGAGGAAGAAGTCGGTCAGGCCGTTCACGCGGGTCGCGTAGCGGGCGATGACCGCGTCGAACCAGCCGCAGCGCCGGTCACGGCCGGTGGTGACACCCCGCTCGCCGCCGATACGGCGCAGCGCGTCGCCGTCCGCGTCGAACAGCTCGGTCGGGAACGGGCCCGAGCCGACGCGGGTCGTGTAGGCCTTCAGGATGCCGATGACCCGGCTGATCTTGGTGGGGCCGACACCCGCGCCCGTGCACGCGCCGCCCGCGGTGGGGTTCGAGGACGTGACGAAGGGATAGGTCCCGTGGTCGATGTCGAGGAGGGTGCCCTGCCCGCCCTCGAAGAGGACGACCTTGTCCTGGTCCAGCGCCTGGTTGAGGACGAGGACCGTGTCGGCGACGTAGGGCTTGAGGCGGTCCGCGTAGGACAGCAGCTCCTCGACGACCTGCTCGATGGCGATCGCGCGCCGGTTGTAGAGCTTGGTGAGCATCTGGTTCTTGATGTCGAGGGACGCCTCGACCTTCTGCGTCAGGATCGACTCGTCGTAGAGGTCCTGGACCCGGATGCCGACGCGGTTGATCTTGTCCGCGTAGGTGGGCCCGATACCGCGGCCCGTCGTCCCGATCTTCCGCTTCCCGAGGAAGCGCTCCGTCACCTTGTCCACCGTCACGTTGTAGGGCGTGATGATGTGAGCGTTACCGCTGATCAGGAGCTTGGACGTGTCGACGCCGCGCTCGTTCAGCCCGTTCAGCTCGGAGAACAGGACCGACGGGTCGACGACGACACCGTTGCCGATGACCGGAGTGCACTCCGGTGTGAGGATCCCGGAAGGGAGCAGGTGAAGGGCGTACTTCTGATCGCCCACGACTACCGTGTGGCCGGCGTTGTTGCCGCCCTGGTAGCGCACCACATAGTCGACGGACCCACCTAGCAGGTCCGTCGCCTTTCCCTTGCCTTCGTCACCCCACTGAGCACCGAGCAGCACAAGTGCGGGCACGCGCGTACACCCCTTCCGGGCGGGGCATGTCCAAGGTCAGAGACGTACGCCGCACAGCGTGTGCCTCGTACGTCAGCGACCCTCGTCGGCCGCAACCCGTCGGACCGGATGCCCCGGAATAGACGAAGCCCCTGGCGCAATAGCGCAAGGGGCTCTTGCACAAAGATGCTACCCGAGGAAGCGAGGCATGGCCGAGGTGGCGACTTTCGCGACTTCCGATCAGCTCCTGGTCGTCATCGATCCGGTCGCCCGGCGCACCGACGGAGAGTCCGTCCGCATCGCGAAAGACGTGCTCAGCGCGGGTGCGGCGACCAAGGTGTGCATGCCGGAGGGGCCCGAGGAATTCGCCCGGGTCCTCGCGCGGCGGGGCTCACGGCGACCGGTGCTGGTGGGCGACGACCGGGCCCTGATGCGGACCGTGTCCCTGCTGCACCGCCAGCGGGAGCTGGCCGGATGCGCCCTGTCGATGGTGCCGGTGGGGGGCGCGCTGTCCCTGGCGGGGGCGCTGGGGGTGCCCACGGGGGCGGTGGCGGCGGCGCGGGCGGTGCTCGACGGGGTCGTACGGCGGATGGACCTGCTGGTCGACGACAGCGACGGGGTGGTGCTCGGCGCGCTGCGGATCCCCTCGCTCCCCTCGCCCGCGGTGCCCTCGCCCGCCGGCTCCGGGCACGCGTCGTGGCTGCGGACCTGTCAGTCGCTGGTACGGACCCTGGTGCCGGCCCGGCCGTCACGGGAGCGGGAGTCGCTCGACGGTGTGCCCCGGTTCGGACCGGCCCGGCTCCGGGTCGAGGTCGACGGGGTCACCCTGGTCGACCTGGACCAGCCGGTGGAGACGGTCTCCGTACGTCCGTCGGCCTCGGGGCTGGCGGAGGTCGAGGTGCGGCCGGTGTCGGTGGGCGCGGAGGCTTCGCCGCTGTGTGCGCGGGGGCGATCGGTCACCGTGTCCGGGGCGGATTTCCGGTATCGGGCGGACGCGGTGGTGGCGGGGCCGGTGCGGACCCGGACGTGGGTGGTGCGGGAGGGGGCTTGGGGGCTTACGTTGCCGGGGTGAGGCGGGGTTCTCTCGCCCCCGCCGCCCCTACCCGTCCCATCCCCCAGGGGCGCGGCCCCTTCGACCCCGCCTCGGGGGCCGGCCCCCGGGCCCCCGCTCCTCAAACGCCGGAGGGGCTGATTTTGGGACCCAGGTGACTCAAGAAGCGGAGGGGCTGATCTTGGGGCCCAGGCGACTCAAGAAGCGGAGGGGCTCATTTTTGGACGCTGGAATTCAGGATCGGCGCGTCCGAGTCGTCCTTGAGCGTCACGCCCGTCGCCCCCGACTCCCGCGCCCTCCCCATCAAGCCCGCCAGCTTCCCCGCCGCCAGCTCATACGTCAGCCCCAGTGGCGGCCGGATGTTGGACAGGCAGTTCCTGTCCGCGTCCGTCGTCACGCCCGGCTTCGGGCGGTACGTGAGGTACGCGCCGAGGGAGTCCGCCGCCGACATGCCGGGGCGTTCGCCGACGAGGACGACGACCATCGTCGCGCCCATCGCCGAGGCGATGTCGTCGCCGAGGGCCACGCGGGCCTGTTCGGCGAGGATCACCGGGGCCACCTGCCAGGACGTCGGGAGGAGGGCCGTCGTCGCGCGGACCATCGCGGCCGCGTGCTCGTGCACGGCCCGGCTGGAAAGGCCGTCGGCGACGACGAAGACGACGTCCCAGTCGCCCACGGGGAGGTGCGCGCGGTCGGCGGGGTCCAACCGGCGTCCCAGGTCCGGGCGTTGGAGGTAGGTGAGCCGGTCGGGCGCCGCGCTGCGGACCCGTACCGTCGGCTCGCCGCCCAGTGCCGCGGCCACCACGTCCGGCGCGAACGGCGAGTGCACCGCGTCCCGCGCCGCCGCGTGCGCGGCCTGCAACTCCAGCCGGTGGTGGGTGGGCAGACCGGAGCCCGCCCTCCCGAGGCCGATCCTCGCCTGGGTGTGGCGGCGCAGGGTCGGCCACAACTCCCCGCCCAGCAGCTCCACTTGACCGGTCGTCATGCCACCAGTTCCCTTCCGATCGCCGCCAACGGGTGGGCCGTAGCCGATACGTCCCTGATCTCTCCGCCCTCGCCCAGCAGGCCGATCGAGTCGAGCCAGGTCTCGAACTCCGGTGCCGGGCGCAGGCCGAGGACCTCGCGGAGGTACAACGCGTCGTGGTACGAGGCGGATTGGTAGTTGAGCATGATGTCGTCGCCGCCCGGTGTGCAGATCACGAAGGACGCGCCGGCCACGCCGAGCATGGTGAGCATGGTGGCGATGTCGTCGTCGTCCGCGTCGGCGTGGTTGGTGTAGCAGATGTCCAGACCCATCGGCAGGCCGAGCACCTTGCCGCAGAAGTGGTCCTCCAGGGCGGCGCGGAGGATCTGCCGGCCGTCGTAGAGGTACTCCGGGCCGATGAAGCCGACGACCGTGTTCACGAGCAGCGGGTCGTAGCGGCGGGCGACCGCGTACGCCCGTGCCTCCACCGTCTGCTGGTCCACCCCGTGGTGCGCGTCCGCCGACAGCGCGCTGCCCTGGCCGGTCTCGAAGTACATGACGTTGGAGCCGACCGTGCCCCGGCCGAGCGCCCGTGCCGCCTCGTAGGCCTCGTCCAGCAGCCCCAGCGTGACGCCGAAGGACGCGTTGGCCGCCTGGGTGCCGGCGATGGACTGGAAGACGAGGTCGACCGGCGCCCCGCGTGCCATCAGGTCCATGCTCGTCGTGACGTGGGACAGCACGCAGGACTGGGTGGGGATCGCGTAGCGCTGGATGACTCCGTCCAGCAGCTCCAGCAGGTCCCGTACCGCCTTGGGGCTGTCGGTCGCCGGGTTGATGCCGATCACCGCGTCGCCGGAGCCGAGCAGCAGCCCGTCGAGCAGGGCCGCGGCCACGCCCGCCGGGTCGTCGGTGGGGTGGTTGGGCTGGAGCCGGGTGGCGAGCCTCCCCGGCAGCCCGATCGTCGACCGGAAGGCGGTGACCACCTGAACCTTGCGCGCGACGGCGACCAGATCCGCGTTGCCCATCAGCTTGGACACGGCCGCCACCATCTCCGGCGTCAACCCGGGCGCTACGGCGGCCAGTTGAGCGGTGTCCGCCGTCAGCAGCCACTCCCGGAACCCGCCGACCGACAGCCCGGCCACCGCCGCGAACGCCGCCGCGTCATGCGTGTCGACGATCAGCCGGGTCACGTCGTCGGTCTCGTACGGGATCACCGGCTCGGCGAGAAAGGCGGTCAGCGGCACGTCCGCCAGCGCCCACCGCGCCGCCACCCGCTCCTGGGCACTTTCCGCGGCCAGCCCCGCCAGCCGGTCGCCGGAGCGCTCGGGACTCGCGGCGGCGAGCAGCCGCGCGAGGGAGCCGAAGCGATAACGGTGCCCGCCGAGGGTCGAGGTGTACGTACTCATGACGGCGACCGTACGAGGCCCGTGTTGCCACCGGATTTCGCCAGATTTCTAAAGGTCTGGTTGACAAACATTTAACGCACGGAAACCCTTGCCGGACTCATTCGGCCGACAGAGTTCCGCACCGTAGACCCACCCGAGCAGCAGGAGAGGAGCCATCCCGATGGCAGTGGACGAAGGAGTCGCCCCCGCGGCGAACACAAGCGAGGACGGCGCCGTTCACCGGCTCAAGCCCAACGCCATCGGCCTGCTGGGCGTGGTCTTCATGGCCGTCGCGACCGCCGCCCCGATCACCGCGATGACCGGCAACGTGCCCTTCATGGTCTCGTCCGGCAACGGCATAGGCGCCCCGGCGAGCTACCTCGTCGCAATGGTCGTCCTGGCAATCTTTTCCGTCGGCTTCACCTCGATGGCCAAGCACATCACCTCGACGGGCGCGTTCTACGGCTTCATCTCCTACGGCCTCGGCCGCACCGTCGGCCTCGCCTCCGGCCTCCTCGCCACCTTCGCGTACGTCGTGTTCGAGCCGGCGCTGATCGGCATCTTCTCGACCTTCGCCACCGGAACCTTCAAGGACCAGACGGGACTTGACATCCCGTGGTGGGTCTTCGCGCTGGTGATGCTGGCGGTCAACGCGACGGGCACGTGGTTCGGCGTCTCGGTCGCGGAGAAGCTGCTCGTCGTCCTCCTCGGCACGGAGGTGACCGTCCTCGCCGCGATGGCGATCTCGGTCGCCCTGCACGGCGGCGGCCCGCACGGCTTCACCTTCGGCCCGGTCAACCCGGTCAACGCGTTCAAGGGAACGTCCGCCGGTCTCGGCCTCTTCTTCGCCTTCTGGTCCTGGGTCGGCTTCGAGTCGACGGCGATGTACGGCGAGGAGTCCCGCGACCCGAAGAAGATCATCCCCAAGGCCACGATGATCTCGGTCCTCGGCGTCGGCGTCTTCTACGTCTTCGTCTCCTGGATGGCCATCATCGGCAACGGCGAGACCGAGGCCGTCAAGGTCGCCTCGTCCGCGAACCCGCTCGCCCTCTTCTTCAACCCCACCGAGCACTACGTCGGCCACTGGGCGGTCGACCTCATGCAGTGGCTGATGATCACCGGCTCGCTCGCCTGCGGCATGGCCTTCCACAACTGCGCCAGCCGCTACATGTACGCGCTGGGCCGCGAGGGCGTCCTCCCTTCCCTCAAGAACACCATCGGCCGCACCCACGCCAAGCACGGCTCCCCGCACATCGCGGGCTTCGTGCAGACCGTGATCAGCGCGGTTCTGATCGTCGCGTTCTGGGCCACGAGCAAGGACCCGGCCAACGCGCTGTACGTCCTGCTCGCGATCCTCGGCACGATGGCCATCCTGGTCGTCCAGGCGGTGTGCTCGTTCGCGGTGCTGGCGTACTTCCGCACCCACCACCCCGAGAGCCGCCACTGGTTCAAGACCTTCACCGCTCCGCTGCTCGGCGGTGTGGCGATGCTGGCGGTGGTCCTGCTCCTCGTCTCCAACATGAGCGTGGCAGCGGGCTCGGAGTCCGACTCACTCCTCCTGAAGGCAACGCCGTGGCTGGTAGCGCTGGTGGCGGCGACGGGCATCGGCTACGCGCAGTATCTGAAGCGCCGGTCCCCTGAGCGCTATGCGCTGCTCGGCCGCACGGTCCTGGAAGAAACCAAGGAGCGCTAACGGCCTTTGTCTTTTGCCTTTAGGGGCGCGGGGAACTGCGCGACCAGCCCACCACCGGGCCGCAGACGAGTACGAATCTGCGGGAGCGTCGTGGCTGGTCGCGCCCACGCGGCGGAGCCGCACATCGATACAGCCCCGCGCCCCTTCAGGGCGCGCTGCCGAACCGTTCCTCGCGATAGACCCGCCACCGCTCCATCATCGCCGCGATCTCCCCGTCGACGAACTCGAAGAACGCCAGCGTCTCGGCCATACGACGCCCCGCAGGCGTCTCCGCACCGAGGCTGGCCACCCCCTCGCCCAGCGCCGCCTCCCACCGCTTGAGGACAGCCTCGCGGTTGGTGAGCGCCTCGTACCACTGGTTCCCCTGCACCCGGTACCGCTCGCGCCGCGAACCCGGCTCACGCTCGCGCGACACCATGTGCTGCTGCGCCAGATACCGCACCCCGCCGGACACCGCCGCCGGACTGATCCGCAGCTGCTCCCCCAGCTCGACAGACGTCATCGCGCCCTCGTCGGAGGACAGCAGCGCGGCGAAGATCCGCGCCGGCATCCGCTGCATCCCCGCCTCGACAAGCTGCGCGGCGAAGGACTCGACGAACTTCGACACGGACTCCGCGTCCCGCCCACCGGTTGTATCCGTCATGGACCCACCCTACCCGGGCTTCACGCACTTCCTTAACTTCACAAATTTCTGAAGTTAGCGTACGTTCGGCTCCATGACGAAGGCAATCACCGTCTCCGGGCTGCACAAGTCGTTCGGCAGGACACAAGCCCTCGCAGGCCTCGACCTGGACGTCGAGACCGGCGAGGTGCACGGCTTCCTCGGCCCCAACGGCTCCGGCAAGTCCACGACGATCCGCGTCCTGCTCGGCCTGCTGCGCGCCGACTCGGGCGCCGCCCAGCTCCTGGGCCGCGACCCCTGGGCCGACGCGGTCGAACTGCACCGCCGGGTCGCCTACGTCCCCGGCGACGTGACGCTCTGGCGCAACCTGTCCGGCGGCGAAGTCATCGACCTCTACGGCAAGTTGCGCGGCGGCCTCGACAGGTCCCGCCGCGCCGACCTGATCGACCGCTTCGAACTCGACCCCACCAAAAAGGGCCGCACGTACTCCAAGGGCAACCGCCAGAAGGTGGCCCTCGTCGCCGCGTTCGCCTCGGACGTCGACCTGCTGATCCTGGACGAGCCGACCTCGGGCCTCGACCCGCTGATGGAGGAGGTCTTCCAGCGCTGCGTGGAGGAGGAACGCGACCGGGGCCGGACGATCCTGCTCTCCTCCCACATCCTCAGCGAGGTGGAGGAGTTGTGCGACCGGGTGAGCATCATCCGCAAGGGCCGCACGGTGGAGAGCGGTTCCCTGGCCGACCTGCGCCACCTCACCCGCACCAGCGTGAGCGCCGAACTCACCGGCCCGCCCAACGGGTTGGCGTCCCTCCCCGGCGTGCACGACCTCGACGTACAAGGTCATCGCGTCCGCCTCCAGGTCGAGGCGGACCAACTCAACGCCGTACTGCGCTCGTTGACCGACTCGGGCGTACGGTCGCTCACCTCGAAGCCACCGACGCTGGAAGAACTCTTCCTGCGCCACTACCAGGAGGCGGAATGACCGCCACCGCGCTCCCCGCCCGCGCCGGTCACACCGGATCCCGCCAACTCGCGGGCACCGGCGCCCTCTTGGGCTTCAACCTGCGCCGCGACCGCGTGGTGATCCCGGCCTGGGTCGCGGTCACGGCCCTGCTGGTGCTGTCCCTCCCCGGCTCACTGCGCAGCGTCTACTCCACCCCCGCCGAACGCGCCGACATCGCCCGCCAGATGCTCACCAACAGCTCACTCCGCGCCACCTACGGCCCGGTGTTCAGCGACTCCCTGGGCGGCCTCACCGCGTGGCGCATCGGCGGCTACGCCGCGATCCTCGCCGGAATCATGAGCCTGATCGTCGTAGTACGGCACACACGGGACGAGGAGGAGAGCGGCCGGCAGGAACTGGTCTCCTCCGCGATGGTGGGCCGCAGCGCACCCCTGACGGCGGCCCTCCTCACGGCGTTCGTCGCCGACTCCGCGCTGGCGCTGCTGATCACGGCCGGGCTGGCCGGACAGGGATCGGCAGGAGCCCTCGCACTCGGCCTCGGCATCGGCGGAGTGGGCATGGTGTTCGCGACGCTCGCGGCGATCGTCGCGCAGTTCACGGACAGCGGCCGACTGGCGAAGGGCCTGACGGGCGGCCTGCTGGGAACGGCGTTCGTACTCCGCGCGGTGGGCGACTCGACGACCAACGACGCCTCCTCGCCCGCGACTTGGATCTCCCCGATCGGCTGGCTGGAGAACCTGCGGCCGTTCGCGTCCGAACGCTGGTGGGTCCTGGCCCTGTTCGCGGCGGCGGCACTCCTGCAGGGCTTCGCGGCCTACGAGTTGGCCGGCCGCCGGGACGTAGGAATGAGCTTCCTGCCCGCCCGCCCGGGACCGGCGAACGGCCGCCTGGGCACAGCGGCCGCACTGGCCTGGCGTCTCCAACGAGGTGCCGTACTGGGCTGGAGCCTCGGCTTCTTCGCGGCCGGGGTCGCCTTCGGCGGCATCACCAAGGGCGCGGCCGACCTGGTCGGCGACAACGCCAAGACCCGCGAGATCATCGAGCGGATGGGCGGCCAGTCCGGCATCGAGGACGCGTTCCTGGCCACGATGGTCGGCATGTTCGGCATGCTGGCCGCGCTGTACGCCGTCTCGTCGGTCCTCCGCCTGCACAGCGAGGAAACGACCGGGCGCGCCGAACCGATCCTGGCGAACGCGGTGGGCCGCCTGCGCTGGGCGGCCGGCCACCTGACGATCGCCTTCGCGGGCGCGGCCCTGATCATGCTCCTGAGCGGCCTGGGCCTCACCCTCGGCTACGGCGCCGAACCCGGCCCCATCCTCGCCGCCACCCTGGTCCAACTCCCGGCGGTCTGGACCCTGGGCGCACTGGCGGTCCTCCTCCACGGCCTCTCCCCCCGCCTGTCCCCACTCTCCTGGGCAGCGGCCGGCCTCGCCCTCCTCCTCGGCTGGATCGGCCCGGCGCTGAACCTCCCCCAGACGGTCCTGGACATCTCTCCCTTCGGTCACCTGCCGAAGCTGCCGGGCGGGGACATGGCGTGGGGACCGGTGACGGCCCTCACGGCGATCGCCGCCGCCCTGGTCGCCGTAGGACTGGCGGCTCTACGACGACGCGACCTCACGACCTGACCGCGCCGGGGACGGGAACCTCCGGCGCGGGCCTGGGACTGGCGGTGTGGTCCTACGACGTCCGGAACCGCTTCCAGCGTTTCGAGGCCGGCCCCGACCGGAGCGTCCTCTGCGCCGAGTTGCCGCCGGCGGTCTTCGGCGGGATCCTCGCGTCGCTCGGTGTCCGGGCGCTGGTCCGACGCGGCGGACAGCCGGGGAGCCGAGCCGGTTCAGGCCGCTTCGAGTGCCGCGCCGATCTTCTGGATCATGGCCTTCTCGGCGGGCCCGGGACCGCCCTTGTGGGCGCGGGAGGCCGCGTCCGTGATCGTGGCGATCGTGTCGCGGAAGTTCGTCACCTCGTCCGGTGCCTTCGCCTTGAGGAGGGTCACCGAGTCGGTCAGTGCGGCGAAGACGCGGTCGGCGAGGTCGGCGGTCGAACTGCCGCCCAAATCAAGGCCCTTGGCCTTCTCGGCCAGGACCCGGCCGACCAGACCGGTCGCGCTGGACAGCGCCTTGCCGCCGGCCGTCCCGGAGCGGGTGGAGGAGATCGGACCGGGGTCGGCCGCCGCCATCAGGGAGACGACACCGTGGGCGGCGGTCTGGAGGGTGAGCTTGTCGTCGGGGGTCAGGATCTCGGCGGGGGTGATCTTCTCGGACATGGGTGTGCTCTCTTTCGTTTCCGTGCGGGGGTGTGAACTGCCGTAGGACAGAGGCCTGTCAAAGGGCGGCGGGCTCGGCCTGGTTGCCGACCGCCCTGCGGGGCAGCGCCAGGCACAGTGCCGCGCACAGCAGATACGCGCCGATGGCCCACGGCCCCGCGTGGACGATCGCGTCGGTGAGGCCCTTGCCGGCGTGGGAGAAGAACGCGTTGCCGATGACGGCGACCCCGAGCGCCCCGCCGAACTGCTGGGCCGTGGAGAGGATTCCGGAGGCACCGCCCGCCAACTCGCCCGGCACGGTGCTCAGGATGGTGTTGACCAGCGGGATGATCAGGAAGATCAGACCGGCCCCGGCGAGGAACAGACCGGGGACCAACGGCCAGGCGCCGGTGTGCACTTGAGCGGCGTTCTGGGCCTCGTGCCGGACCCAGAACAGACCGCCCGCCATCACCAGCGCGCCCAGGATCAGCACACCGCGGCCGAACTTCGCGACCAGCGGGTCGACCGCGGGGGCGGACAGGATCGAGCCCGCGCTGAAGGCGACCATCAGCAGACCGGCGCCGGTCGGGGTGTAGCCCTGGCCGGACTGCAGCCAGACGGTGAAGACCAGGAAGAAGCCGGACATGCCGCCGTAGAAGAGGAGTTGGACCAGCAGGCCGGCGCTGAAGGCGGGCTTGTGGAACAGGGCCGTGGGGAGGAGCGGGTGTTCGATGCCGCGTCGCTTCTCCGAGACGGTCAGGGCGACGATCGCGAGGACACCGGCGGCCAGGCAGAGCCAGCCCCACAGCGGCCAGCCGTTGGAACGGCCCTGGACCAGCGGCAGCACGATCGCGACGAGGCCCGCGGCGAGGACGCCGTTGCCGGGGAGATCCATGCGGCCGGTGAAGGCGTGGTCCTTCGACGCCGGGATCCACTTGGCGCCCAGGACCAGGACGAGGACGGCCAGCGGGAGGTTGATCACGAAGATCGTGCGCCAGCCCCAGCCGAACAGGTCCCAGTCGGTCAGCACGCCGCCGAGCAGCACGCCCACGGCCGTGGAGAGGCCGGCGATCGCGCCGTAGAGGGCGAACGCCTTGCCGCGCTCCTCGCCGTCGAACATCGTGCGGAACGAGGCGAGGATCTGCGGCATGATCACGGCCGCGGCCACGCCCTGGAGGCCGCGCGAGGCGACGAGCACCCCGGCCGAGGGGGCCAGCGCGCTGGCCAGACTCGTCAGCGCGAACGCGGTGACGCCGAGCAGGAACAGCTTCTTGCGGCCGTAGCGGTCGCCCAGGTGCCCGGCGATGATCAGCGTGGCGGCGAAGCCGAGCATGTACGCCGACACCGTCCACTGGAGGTCGGCGGGGGTGGCCTTGAGCCCCTTGCCGATGGAGGGCAGCGCGGTGTTCACGATCGATCCGTCGATCATGTCGAGCAGCGCGGCGAGGATCATCACGAACGCCGCCGCCCATCGCTTCGGATACGGCGCCGCCCCGCCGCCGCCGTCAGCGGCTACGTTCCTCGTGTTGGTCGTGCTGGACGACATGGCTTGGACCCCTCAGTTCAGCTTGACTTTCATATATCTTGGCTTTCAAGCGAATGACTGCCGAGAAGTACGATGGAGGGAGATATCTCGAATGTCAAGCGGAACGGAGTCGGGTGTGGACGCGGACTCGGGCCCGGGGTCGGTCGAAGCGCGGCTGGGCGTGGCCGTGCAGGCCTATCAGAGCGCCGTCGACGACTTCGACCGCGAGCTGGCCCGTCTCATGGGGGTCAACGAGACCGACCTGCGCTGCCTGGAGATCCTTTTCGCGGTCGAGGAGATCACCCCGCGCGAGCTGAGCCGGCAACTGGGCCTGACCACCGGGAGCGTCACCACCATGCTCGACCGGCTGGAGAAACTCGCCTACCTCACCCGCACCCCGCACCCCGACGACCGGCGCAAGACCCTGATCCGCGTCACCCCCGAGGCGGCCCGGCGCGCCTTCGGGCTGATCGGGCCGTTCCTCGACGACGCCGGCCGGAAGGTGTTCGACCGCTACACCCCCGACCAGCTGGAACTGGTCATCGACTACCTCACCTTCTCCCGAGACGTCCAGCAGCAGCACGTCGAACGGCTGAGGGAGACGCCCGCCTCCCACCCGGCGCGGACGGGCGGCCGCCAGTCACCGGGGCCGCGCGGCGGGGCGGCGAGGTAGGTCCGGCCCCACTCACCCCACCGCGACGCTCAGCCCCTCCAGCCCCCGGATCACGAAGTTCGGCTTGCGGACCGGGTCCGCCGCCAGGGTGAGCGTGGGGGCCCGTTCCAGCAACGCCCGCATGGAGGCGGCCAGTTCGATACGGGCCAGGGGCGCGCCGATGCAGTAGTGGATGCCCGCGCTGAAGCTGATGTGCGGGTTGTCGGCGCGGGTGAGGTCCAGGCGCTCGGGGGACGCGAAGACATCCGGGTCGTGGTTCGCGGAACCGAACAGCATCGCGATCTCCGCGCCCCTCGGGATCACCGTGCCGTCGATCTCGATCTCGTCCAGCACCCAGCGTTCGAAGAGCTGGAGCGGGGTGTCGTAGCGCATCAGCTCCTCTACGGCGGACGGGATCAGCGAGTGGTCCGCGCGTAGGGCCGCCAGCTGGCCGGGGTTGCGGAACAGCGCCCACCAGCCGTTGACCGTGGCGTTCACCGTCGCCTCGTGGCCCGCGTTGAGCAGCAGTACGGCGGTGGAGATCAGCTCCTGTTCGGTGAGGCGGTCGTCGTCCTCGTCGTGGGCCGCGATCATGCCGGAGATGAGGTCCTCGCCGGGTTCCTTGCGCCGGGCCGCGATCAACTCGCGTAGATACGAGGAGAATTCGTTCGACGCGCGGACCGCCCTGGCCGCCGTGTCCTCGGACGGGCTCAGTTCGTACATCCCGCAGATGTCCGCCGACCAGGGGCGCAGCGGGGCGCGGTCGGACTCGGGGATGCCGAGCATCTCCGCGATCACCGCGACGGGGAGCGGCTCCGCCACCTCGGTGAGCAGGTCGCCGCCGCCCCGCGCCACCAGGCCGTCCACCAGTTCATCGGCCAGCCGGCTGACGTACGGCTTGAGCTGCTCGACCGTGCGCGGGGTGAACGCCTTCGACACCAGCCGCCGGATGCGGGTGTGGTCCGGGGGCTCCAGGTCGAGCATCCCGTGGTCGTTGAGGGTGTGGAACGGCTCGTGCTCGGGCGGCGGTGCCGTACGGCCGAAGTCCTCGTGGGTGAAACGGTGCTGGTAGGTGCGGCCCAGCCGGCGGTCCCGCAGCAGGGCCGAGACGTCCGCGTGCCGGGGCACCAGCCACTGGTCGGTGGGCTCGTAGTGGTGCACCCGACCCCGCGCACGCAGCTCGGCGTAGGCGGGGTAGGGGTCGGCGACGAACGCGGGGTCCCAGGGGTCAAAGGCTGCCATGCACGGACGCTAGCCCGGCCGGCCCCCCTCTGACCAGGGGTGACCTACGGGTTGGGCAAGGTCCACCCCTGCCAGGAGTTCGCTCCGCAGTTGCGGACGTTGATGCCGGCGTGCTCGCTCTGGTCGCCGTTGTTCTGGATGCTGAGGCACTGGTTGTTGACCTCGGTGCGCAGCCGGCCGCCGTCCTTGAACCAGCGCTGGTTGGCCAGGCCGTGGCAGTCGCCGAGCGCCTGGGCCGCCGCGTTCACCTCGCCGTTCTTGACGTCGAGACAGTGCTGTTCGGCGCCGTTGACCAGCACCTTTCCGTTCCTCCAGTACCAGAGCCGGTTGCCGGTGCCGTCGTTGCACCGCTGCACCTCGAGGTTGTCGCCGTTGGTGGCGAGGCACTTGCCGTTCAGGTGCGAGGTGATCTGGAAGTACTGCGGGAGACCCGCCGAGGCCTGGACCGGCGTGGTGCCGGCGAGCAGGGGAAGGGCCGTTCACCCGATCAGCCGCACGCGTTCACCGCAGAAACGATCACCACACGCCGGTGCCGGCTCCCGCCTCCTACCCCCTTCCTCCTACCCCGGCGTCACCAGCCGCGCCTCGTACGCGAACACCGCCGCCTGCGTCCGGTCCCGCAGCCCCAACTTCACCAGGACACGGCTGACATGGGTCTTGATCGTCGACTCGGCGACCACCAGCCGCTCGGCGATCTCCACGTTCGACAGCCCCTGCGCGATGAGGACCAGCACCTCCGTCTCCCGCTCGGTCAGCTCTCCGTACGCCGCCTGCTGCGCGGCCGCTATCAGCCGGGGCGACTCGGACAGCTTCGAGAACTCCGTGATCAGCCGCTTGGTCACGGAGGGCGCCAGCAGCGCCTCGCCGGCCGCCACCACCCGCACCCCGTCGGCCAGTTGGCGTGCCGAGGCGTCCTTGAGCAGGAAACCGGAGGCTCCCGCGCGCAGCGCCTGGTACACGTACTCGTCGAGGTCGAAGGTGGTGAGCACCAGCACCTTCGCCGCGCCGTCCGCCGCGACGATCTCCCGGGTCGCCTCGATGCCGTTCATCTCGGGCATCCGGATGTCCATCAGGACGACGTCCGGGGCCAGTTCACGCACCCGCTCGACCGCGTCCCGTCCGTTCACCGCCTCGCCGACGACCTCGATGTCCGGCATCGCGCCCAACAGGACCGAGAAGCCCTCGCGCACCATCATCTGGTCGTCCGCGATCAGCACGCGGATCGTCATGCCTCACCTTCGCTCGCACTCGGAACCGGCAGGAACACCGTCACCTCGTAGCCACCGTCCTCCGCCGGGGCCGCCGTCATCTCGCCGTTCAGCATGGAGACCCGCTCCCGCATCCCCGTGATGCCGTGCCCCGCGCCGGGCGAGGGCTTCACCAGACTCGGTTCGGGTATCGGGCCGTTGACTATCCGCAGGCCCAACCCGCCCAGCACATAACCGATCTCCACCCGGGCACTCGCACCCGGCGCGTGCCGCAGGGTGTTGCTCAACGCCTCCTGCACTATCCGGTACGCCGACAGCTCGACGCCCTGCGGGAGTTCACGCACCGCCCCCGTCACCGCCTTCTCCACACTCAGACCGGCGTCGCGCACATTGGCCAGCAGCGCGTCCATGTCGGCGAGGGTGGGCTGCGGGGCGTCCGGCGCCTCGTAGTCCTCCGCGCGCACCACGCCCAGGACGCGGCGCAGTTCGGTCAGCGCCGCCACCGCGTTCTCCCGGATCGTGACGAACGCTCGCTCCAGCTCCGGCGGCGGGTTCTCCACCCGGTAGGGCGCGGCCTCCGCCTGGATGGCGACCACCGACATGTGGTGGGCCACCACGTCGTGCAGCTCACGGGCGATCGTCGTGCGCTCCTCCAGGAGGGTGCGCCGGGACCGCTCGTGCGCCGTCACCGTCTGCTGCGCGGTCACCTCCTGCCGGGCCTCCCGGCGTATCTGCCAGACGGCGACACCGAGCAGCACGAACGCGGAGGGCAGCAGGAGCTGTGCCGTGTCCGAACCGAAGGCGTGATTGCCCGCGGAGACCATGTCGGCGGCGATGCCGTAGACCGCCGTCAGCGCCCACATCCAGGCGGCCGTGCGCGGTCGGGTGCGTATCGCCACGATCGTGAGCACGAACAGATGGCAGGCGAAGCTGCCGGCCAGCCACGGCCACTCGCCGTCCCACTCGGACCCCAGAAAGAGGGCGACCGGAGTCGCGGCCATGGAGAGCCAGAACGCACCGACCGGTCGCACCATGGTCAGCAGCACAGGCACCAGGGCGAGCAGGCCGAGCATCGCGTTGGTCCCCGCGCCGAGCATCGCGCTGTTCGACGCGATGAGCATGGCGAGCAGGCCGGCGGCGGCGATCAGAGCGTGCGGGCTCCAGGCCGCGTACTCCCTGAATCGGCCCTTGAAGCGCCGGGTCAGCGGGCCGTCGGCGGTGGAGGGGAGCAGCGGGCGGTAGGCGAAGGCGTCGTGGAACAGGTCCTGCCGCAGTCCGCGCAGGGCGTCCGCGGCAAGCCTGAACTCCGGGCTGCGCGGCTTGGCCCCGCCCGTCGGCGGCAACTGCTGGGTCGTCTCGGTCACATTCAAAACGGTAGGCGGAAGGGCGGGTAGCCGTCGTCACCTGTGAGAAGGGTCCTGGGACGTCCCTCTCAAGTACTACGGGTATGCCCGACGACCGGGCTTCAACGCCCCCCGCCCGGCCGCACCAACCCCGACTCGTACGCGAACACCGCCGCCTGTGTGCGGTCCCGCAGGCCCAACTTCACCAGGATGCGGCCGACATGGGTCTTCACGGTCTGCTCGGCGACGACCAGGTGCTCGGCGATCTCCGCGTTGGACAGGCCCTGCGCGATCAGCGCGAGCACCTCCGTCTCGCGTTCGGTGAGGTCGCCGACGCGTGACTTGAGGGGGGCGCGCGGTGTCCCGTTCAGGCGGGAGAACTCGGCGATCAGCCGGCGGGTGACGCCCGGCGCGAGCAGTGCGTCACCGGCGGCCACCACCCGTACCGCCTCTGCCAGTTGCTCCGCCGACGCGTCCTTGAGGAGGAACCCGGAGGCACCGGCGCGCAGCGCCTCGTACACGTACTCGTCGAGGTCGAAGGTGGTGAGCACCAGGACCTTGATGTGCGGGGTCGCCTCCGTGATGCGGCGGGTGGCCTCGATACCGCCGAGCTCGGGCATGCGGATGTCCATGAGGACGACGTCCGGGGCGAGTTCGGCCACCTTGGCCACCGCGTCCAGGCCGTCGACCGCCTGGCCGACCACCTCTATGCCGGGCTGGGCGTTCAGCAGCACGGTGAAGCCCTGGCGGACCATCTGCTGGTCGTCGGCGATGAGTACACGGATGGTGCCGCTCGTCATGGGGTGTCGTCTCCTGTCGGGAAGATGATCTCGGGGGCGGCGGGGCTGTCGGGGGCATCGGGTCCGTCGACACCGTCCGGTCCGTCGGGGTCGTGGGGGCCGTGGGGTCCCTCGGGTTCGTCGGGGAGTGCGACGCCGTCCCTGGGGAGGAACGCGACGACCGCGAAGCCGCCCTGGAACGTTCTCGCCGCGGTCAGGTGTCCGCCGAGCATCGCCGCGCGCTCCCGCATGCCGAGCAGGCCGTGCCCGGCGCCCGGGGAGGGCGGGGCAGCCTGCTGGGGGCGGGAGTTGGTGACGAACAGCCGCAGTCCGTCGGGGTCGTGGGCGATCTCGACGGCGACCGTGGAACCGGGGGCGTGCCGCAGCGCGTTGCTCAGGGCCTCCTGGACGATCCGGTACGCCGACAGCTCCACGCCGGGTGCCAGCGGGCGCACCTCGCCCCTGACGTCGCCGCGCACGTCGAGACCGGCGGCCCGGGTGTTCTCTATCAGGGCGTCCAGGCGGTCGAGGGTGGGCTGCGGGGCGTCGGGGGCTACACCGGTGCCGGGGCCGCCCAGGGCGTAGGGGTCGTCGGGATACTCCGGGTTCTCCGAGCGGAGCACGCCGAGGACCCGGCGCAGTTCGGCGAGAGCCTCGAGGGCGTTCTGTCTGATGCCGGCGAGGTTCTCCTTGAGTTCCTCCGAGGGGTTCTCGACCAGAAGGGGCGCCACTTGGGCCTGGATGGAGATCACCGACATGTGGTGGGCGACCACGTCGTGCAGCTCGCGGGCGATACGGCTGCGCTCCTCAAGCAGTGTGCGGCGGTTGCGCTCCTCCGCCGTGATCGTGACCTGCTCCACGAGCTGGGTACGGGCCTCGCTGCGTCCGCGCAGGGCGGTGCCGATGAGGACGGCCACCGCGCAGACGGCCAGCGCGACCATGCCCGTCGAGGAGTAGTGCTGGGCGCCGACGAGACCCTGGATGACGAACGTCGTCAGGGCGGTCGCGGCCAGCGCCGCGAGAGCCTTGCGGGTGGGCACACGCAGGGCCACGAACAGCAGGACTACGGCCTGCACTACGACTTCGGTGGTGCTCCAGGGCCAGTCGGGACCGGGGGTCGAGCCCGGGAGGGGATTCATGGTGGGGAGGGGATCCATGGCAGCACGCACGGTCAGCGCGGTGAAGGCCGTCGCGGTGAGGGACAGGGCCCAGGCCGGGACGGGCCGACGCAGGGCGAGGACCAGGGCGACGCCCTGCGCGAAACCGGCCAACACGCTCTGGAACACGCCCAGTTTGTACGCGCTCAGCATCTCGTCCGTGCCGGACAGGGAGAGGCCGAGAGCGGCGAGGGAGACGAGGACGTACGCGATGTAACGCAGCCAGCGGTGTCCGGGGAACAGGACGGGTGCGGTCTTCGGGGACCCGGCACCGTCGGCGGCTGCGTTCACCCGGTCAACCCTAGGCACGGCGAGGGCTCTTCGCTGTCGGGTGGGGCGGGTGGGTGTGGGTGCGGGCGACCCGTGAGCGGCGTGACGGGTGGCGCACCGGACCCTGTTCGTAGATCCGGAACGCCGCCCAGCAGACCGTCAGCGTCAGTGCGAACACCGGGAGCCAGGCCAGTCGGGCCGCGACCCAGGTCAGGTCGTCGGGGCGGGTGTGCAGGCCGGGCAGATGACCGGCGGGCAGGGTCGCGGCCGTGGTGGCCATCAGGGCCGTCTGGTGCCAGAGGAAGACCGTCATCGCCGAGAGGTTGACCAGGGCCACCGCCGACCAGGCGAGGGGGCGGCGCAGCGCGCGGCGCAGCCGGTCCCGGAGCAGCAGGGCCACGCCGCACTGGGCCAGGCCGAAGGTGACGGCGGCCAGGGTCGGCGGGTCCAGGTTGGAGATCGTGGTGCCGGGGACGCCGACCATCGACGCCGGGTAGCCCGCCCAGAGAACGAGGGCCGCCGTCGCCGCCGCACCGCCGGTCAGGAGGACCCAGCCCGCCCGGGCCCGGTCCAACTCGCCCCGGGTCCAGGCCGCGCCGAGGGTGTAGGGCACGAGCCAGCCCACCGCCACATTGACCCAGCCGAGCCAGGACGGGCCGCCGAGTCCGAAACGGATCAGGTCCACGTGCAGTACGACGGCCAGCGGCCACAGCGGGTTGAGCCGGGTCAGCAGCGGGGTGGCCGCCGTCAGGCCCGCGAACACGACCAGGAACCACATCGGTGACAACGCCAGTTTGACGAGGGCGCGGACCGTGTCGAAGTCCGTGCCGGACAGGAGCAGCGCGAGAGCCGTCACCGTCCACACGACGAGCACGGCGGCGACCGGGGTGAACAGCCGGGCCAGCCGGGCGGCCAGCCACTGGCCGTACGTCGTGCCCCGGGCGCGTGCGGAGGCGTAACCCCGGGTCGCCACATGGCCGCCGACCAGGAAGAACACCGCCAGTGTCTGGAAGACCCAGGAGATGGGCGCCAGCCACGGCATGTCCCGCAACGGGCTCGCCGTGTGGAGGGTGCCGCCGTCGGCGACCAGCGCGGTCACCAGCCAGTGCCCCAGGACGACACCGAGGATCGCGAAGGCGCGCAGGGCGTCCACGGCACGGTCCCGGTCGGTCGGGGTCGCGGCGTCGAGGCGGACGGCGGCCCGGCTGAGTCGTTCACGCATGGGTCACCTCCGTGGTCTCGCCGAGGACGATCCGGGCGAGGTTGGCCAGGGAGGCCGAGCCCGGTGAGAAGTAGTCGCTGTGGCCGCCGGCTCCGGCCGCGAAGACGCGGGCGCCGAACTCCGGGGACACCGGATCCGTACCGAAGCCGACGGTCGTGCCGAACAGGTCGGCGCTGACGTGCGGGACGTCCCCCACCCAGTCGTCGCCGCCGCGCGCCGCCCAGACACGGGCCGAAGTACGCAGTCCCGCAACGGAGTCGGCGCCCGTGCCGGGGCTGCCGACGAGAACGAGGTCGGACACGTCCAGGCCAGCGGCGGCCCGCCCGCAGACGACCGTGCCGTACGAGTGGCACAGCAGCGCGATCCGCGCCGTGCGGCCGGTGATGCCGCGCAGCTGCCGTATGAACTCCCGTAGACGCGGGGCCGCTTGGTCCGCTCTGCCCGCGGTCAGCACCGTGGCGCTCACCGTGCGCGGGGTGTCGTAGCCGAGCCAGGACACCACCGCCGTACGGGAGTTCGGGGCGTCGTGGGCCAGCCGGCGGCGGAGGTTCAGCGCGGTGGCGCGGAAGCGGTCGTAGGTGTCGAGCGAGGTGTCCGAGCCCGGGACCAGGACGGCTATGCGGTCGGCGTGGGCCAGGTCGCCGAGGACCTCCGTCGCCAGGCCCGGGCCGCGGCCGTCGTAGGCCAGGAGGTGGCGGTCCGGGTCGGCCATGGCGCGGTCCGCGGCGGCGCGGCGCTCGTCTCCGTCGGCGGCGGCCATGCGGGACGCCTCGGCGGCATTGGCGCCGTTCGCCGCGTACGTCTCGTCCAACGTGGCCGCGGTGAGCGGTGCGAGCGCGGCCGGAGCGGGGGCGGGGATCTCGGGCCGGGCCGCGGCCGACAGGGGGATCACGACAGCGCCTATGACGAGCGCGGCGAGGAGCGCGCGGCGCCAACTGCCCTTACGGCGGGGCTTGTTGCGGTCGGCGCGTGGCGCCTCGGCCTCCCCGGCCGGGCCCCTCTCCACCGGGTCGGCCACCGCCGTACCGGGCTCGGCCGTACTGTTCTCCGCGCAGGCCTCGACCACCCCCCTGCCCAGCCCCATGTCCGTCTCCCCTCCCGCACCGGCCGCCGTCGGGCCGATCTGGAAGGGAAATTACGGATCCGCGCACGTCGTCCGCGTCCCGCCAGGGAACTCACCTGCGCCGTAGCTCTCAGGTACTACGGGTATGACCGGGGTGGACGAAAGCCGACCGAAGTAGGCGGCTCACCAGGCCAGTTGTGCGATCTCCTCCGCCACCACCGCGCACGCGTCCGCCGCCGGGTCGATCAGGGGGAAATGGCCGACGTCCTCGAGGAGCGTGAGGCCCACGACCTCGCCGGACTTCGCCGCCGCGTCCGCGTACGACTCGGCGACCGCCTGCGGGACCACGAGGTCGGCACGGCCCTGGACCAGCGTCGTAGCGATGCCCGTGGGCAGCAGGAGCGTCGGATCGGCGTACGGCAGCCGCTCCGCGAACGTGGCCTCTCCACCCAGGAGTTGACCCGCCGCTCCCCCGCACACCGCGAGCTTCTCGGCGACCGTGAAGTCGGCGATCGGGGCGAGGGCGACCACACCGCGCAGCGCGGCCGGGGCGTCGGTGCGCCAGGGGGCGTCCTTGGGGAGGACGTGCCGGGCCGCCGCCCACAGCGCGAGATGGCCGCCGGCCGAGTGCCCGGTGAGCACCGTGCGGCGCGGATCGGCCTGCGGAAGCGCCTCCCGGACGAGCGCGGGCAGCGCGTCGAGCGCCGCCGCGACGTCGTCGAAGGTCTCCGGCCAACGGCCCGCGACCGGGCCCGTACCGCCCTGCGCGGGCAGCGCCGCGCCCCGCCGGTACTCGACATTGGCCACCGCGAACCCCCGCCGGGCCAGGAAGTCCGCGAACGGGGTGATGTGCCGGCGGTCGTACGGCGCCCGCCACGCACCCCCGTGCAGGACGACGACCAGCGGCGCCGGTTCGCCCGGCACCCGCTCGCCGTGCGGGGCGTAGAAGTCGATCACCTGGTCGGGGTGGTCGCCGTACGCGGCCGTGCTGTCGGGCTCCACGGCGGGGTGCGAGAAGGCCGACTCCTCTTCTGCGGCGGCTGCGGCGGCACGTGCGGCAGCGGCGTCGTCCGGCATGCTCCAACCTCTCAGCGACGATGGGGGCACCTCCCAGGCTTTCGGCACTGGGGGAGGACTTGGACGGATCAGGATGTGACGGGATATGGCGACCAGGAGCGAAACACGCGGAGAAATTCGGCCGTCGGCCGGGACGCTACCAGGCCGGTGGCGTGCACGGAGACCGCTGTTGTCACGCTCGGTGAGGCGTAAACGGTTCTGCGGTGCACGTCACCGGCACGCGACTGGCACGTGACCGGCATCTAACCGCTCCAGTGACCTACGGCGGTTAGATGCCGGTACACACCTTCCAGAGGTCCTACCGGACCAGTTCCCCCAGCACCCGCGCCGCCCGCTCCACGTCCGCGAACCCGACGTACAGCGGCGTGAATCCGAACCGCAGCACGTCCGGGTGCCGGAAGTCGCCGACCACACCCCGCTCGATCAGCCGCTTCATCACGTCACCGGCGTCCGCGCAGCGCAGCGCGACCTGGCTCCCCCGCTCCTCGTGCGCCACAGGAGTCACCGACTCCACCCGCCCCGACGGCACGTACGACGCCACGCACTCCAGGAAGAAGTCCGTCAGGGCGAGGGACTTGGCCCGCACCGCCCCGACCGAGACGCCGTCGGCGTCCCACACGTCGAGGGCGGCCTCCAGGGCGAGCATGGACAGGATGTCCGGGGTGCCGACCCGGCCGCGCAGCGCGCCCGGCGCCGGTTCGTAGGCGGGCCGCATGCCGAAGGGTTCGGCGTGCGAGTTCCAGCCCGGGAGCGGGGAGTCGAAGCGGCTCTGGAGATCGGACCGCACATACAGATACGCCGGTGAACCCGGGCCGCCGTTCAGGTACTTGTAGGTGCAGCCGACCGCGAGGTCCACCCCGTGCTCGTCGAGCCCGACCGGCAGGGCGCCCGCGCTGTGGCACAGGTCCCAGACGGCCACGGCACCCGCCGCGTGGACGGCGGCGGTGAGCGCGGGCAGGTCGTGCAGCCGGCCGGTGCGGTAGTCGACGTGGTTGAGGAGCACCGCCGCCGTACGGTCGCCGAGCACGTCCGGCACCTCGGCCGGGGTCACCGGCCGCACCGTGCACCCGGTCATCCGGGCCGCCGACTCGGCGATGTACCCGTCCGTGGGGAAAGTCGTGGCGTCGACGACGATCTCGTCGCGGCCCTCCCCCGCCATCCGCACGGCCGCCACAACCGCCTTGAACACATTGACACTTGTCGAGTCGCCGACGACGATCTGCCCGGCCGCCGCCCCGACCAGCGGGGCGATCCGGTCGCCGATCCGCTCGGGCGCGGTCCACCACCCGCTCTCGTCCCAGGACCGGATCCGCAGCTCGCCCCACTGCCGCCGTACGACGTCCTCGACCCGGCCAGGGACCGCCACCGGCAGCGCGCCGAGCGAGTTCCCGTCCAGATACACCACGTCATCCAGGACGAACTGCGAACGCACGCCCGCCAGTTCGTCGGCGGCGTCCGACTTCTCTGCCTTCAGCGCGAGTTCAGACATGGGAGCGCGCCGTCCACAGCTCGGGGAAGACGTTCTTCTGCGCGCGCTTCTCCAGCCAGGCCACCCCGGCGGAGCCGCCCGTCCCGGTCTTCGCGCCCATCGCGCGCCGGGTGGCGACGAGATGGTCGTTGCGCCATCGCCACACCAGTTCGGCGACATCGGTCAACGCCTCGCCGAGCCGGGCGAGTTCGTCGCCGGAGTCACCGGAGTAGAGGGCGGTCCACACCTCCTCCACCTGCTCCGACGGCTCGTAGCGCAGCGACACGTCACGCGTGAGCACGGCCTCCGGGACCGTGTGCCCGCGCCGGTCGAGGAGCCTCAGCACCTCGTCGTAGAGGCTCGGTTCGTGCAGTGCCTTCTCCAACTCGGCGTGCACGCGCGGCGCTCCGCGGTGCGGGACGAGCATGGACGCGGACTTCTCGCCGAGCAGGAACTCCATCCGGCGGTACATCGCCGACTGGAAGCCGCTGCCCTCGCCGAGGGCCTCACGGTACGAGTTGAACTGGGCCGGTGTGAGCTGTCCGAGGGGCCGCCAGGAGGCGTTGAGCGCCTCCAGCTCCCGTACGGAACGCTTCAGCGCGTCGATCGCGACCGGCACCCGGTCCTCGCGCAGGGCCCGCGCGGCGGTCTCCCACTCGTGGACGATGACGGTGAACCACAGCTCCATGACCTGGGTGGTGACCAGGAAGACCATCTCGCCGGGGTCTTCGGAGCGGGTGTGCTGGAGGTGGGTGAGGACGTCCGCCTGGACGTAGTCCTCGTACGGGGTCGTCCCCTGGAAGTCGAGATGCGGGGCCTCGGGCTCCTGCGTTTCCTGAGCCTGCTGGGACATCGCTGTCTCCTGATGCGTACTCCGGGTAGCGGTCCGCCCCTGCCGAATTCCGACACGGGGGCCCCGGTCCCCACCGGGCATCCTGCACAATCGTCCCGCAGGACCGCAAGGTCCGCCTGGTCACACCAGGCGGACCCGCATCACCGCACCCGGACTAAGGAACTAGCCCAGCGTCTGGGCCGCCGTCGGCGAGGAATCCTTCAGGAACTGGCTGCACCGCGCGTACTCCTCCTGCTCCCCGATCGCCTGAGCGGCCCGCGCGAGGGCGTGCAGGGCGCGCAGGAAGCCGCGGTTCGGCTCGTGCTCCCAGGGCACCGGACCGTGCCCCTTCCAGCCGTTGCGCCGCAGCGAGTCCAGCCCGCGGTGGTAGCCCGTACGGGCATAGGCGTACGACTCCACGACGCTGCCCCGCTCGAACGCGTCGTCGGCCAGCAGGGCCCAGGCGAGCGAGGAGGTCGGATACTTCGCGGCGACCTCGGCGGGCGCGGCCCCGCTCGCGAGGAGGTCGCGCGGCCCGGGGTCTTCGGGAAGGTGGGTCGGGGGCGGTCCCCCGAGGAGGTTCTCGTGAATCGTCATGGGTTCCAGTCTCCCCCAGCCGCGGCCGTTGCCCCGCATCCACCCGCTACCCCGCGTCGAGCCGCCCCTTCCCCAGCCGCGGCTCCAGCGGCGGGGCCGTGATCGAGCCGTGGGTGATGCACTCCGGGCGGCGGCAGTCCGGGGGCGGGCGCCGTACCGTCGCGAACGCCAGGACGGAACCCACCACCAGCACCCCCGCGCACCACCCCATCGCCCGGTCGAAGGCGTGGTCGAAGGCGGTCGCCGAGCGGTACGCCTCCGAGCCCATCCCGGCGAGCAGCGGCAGCGCGGCGATCGCGATGAGACCGGCCGCGCGGGCCGCCGCGTTGTTGATGCCGCTGGCCAGGCCCGCGCGGGCGGTGTCGACGGAGGCCAGGACGGTGGCCGTCAGCGGCGCGACGAGGATGACCATGCCGGCGCCCATCACCAGGAGGGCCGGTACGACGTCGGCGAGGTAGGAGGCGTCGGGACCGACCCGCAGCATCAGCAGCATCGCCGCCGCACACAACAACGGGCCGACGGTGAGCGGGATACGGGGGCCGATGCGCTGGGCCAGTTCGCCGGAGCGGGCCGAGAAGAGCAGCATCAGGGCGGTGGTCGGGAGCAGGGCCGTGCCGGCCTCCAGCGCCGAGTAGCCTGCCACGACCTGGAGTTGGAGCGCGGTGAGGAAGAAGAAGCCGCTGAAGGCCGCGTACACGCAGAGCGTGACCAGGTTGACCGCCGTGAACTGGCGGGACGCGAAGATGCCCGGCGGCATCATCGGATCGGGGCTGCGCTTCTCGACGTGGACGAACGCGACCCCCGCGGCCACGCCCGCGACGGCGGTGACGATCACGACGGGCAGGGAGCCGTCGCTCGCCTCGATCAGCGCATACGTCACCAGCGCCAACGCGATCGCGCCCAGCGCCGCGCCCAGGACGTCGAAGCGGCCGTGTGTGCGGCCGTCCGCGGACTCGGGGACATGGCGTACGGCGATGGGGGCGCAGACCAGCGCCATCGGGACGTTGATCAGGAACACCCAGCGCCAGCCGGGGCCGTCGACCAGCCAGCCGCCCAGGAACGGGCCGACGGCCGCGCCGATACCGCCGAAGCCGGACCACAGGCCGACCGCCCTGGCCCGGTCGTCGGGGTGGAAGGAGGCCTGGATGAGGGCGAGGGAGCCGGGGGTGAGGAGCGCGCCGCCGACGCCCTGGAGCGCGCGGGCGGCGATCAGGACCCCGGCGTTGGGGGCCAGGCCGCACAGCAGGGAGGCCGCCGCGAACCACACCACCCCGAGGACGAAGATCTTGCGGCGGCCGTAGCGGTCGCCGAGCGAGCCGCCGAGGAGGATCAGACCGGCCAGCGTCAGCATGTACGCGTTGACCGTCCACTGGAGGGCGGCCAGGTCGGCGTCCAGGTCGCGGCCGATGCGCGGCAGGGCGACGTTGACGACGGTGGAGTCCACCATGGCCATGCTGGAGCCGAGGACGGTGGTGAGCAGGACCCACTTGCCCTGGGGCGAGGCGATGCGCACATCGGAGGACATGCCCCCAGGTATACAACGACCCCGGTGCCGTAGCACCGGGGTCGCGGCAGACCGCAGAGGTTACTTGATCTTCGTGCCCGTCGAGCGCAGGTTCGCGCACGCCTCGGTGACGCGCGCGGCCATCGACGCCTCGGCCAGCTTGCCCCAGGTCCGCGGGTCGTAGGTCTTCTTGGAGCCGACCTCGCCGTCGACCTTCAGGACGCCGTCGTAGTTGCGGAACATGTGGTCCGCGACCGGGCGCGTGAACGCGTACTGGGTGTCGGTGTCGAGGTTCATCTTCACCACGCCGTTCTCCAGCGCGGTGGCGATCTCCTGCTCGGTGGAGCCGGAACCGCCGTGGAAGACGAAGTCGAACGGGGACGCCTTGCCGTACTTCGCGGCCACGCCGTCGCTCAGCTCCTTGAGGAGCTCGGGGCGCAGGACGACGTTGCCCGGCTTGTACACGCCGTGCACGTTGCCGAAGGACGCGGCGAGCAGGTAGCGGCCCTTCTCGCCGAGGCCGAGCGCCTCGACCGTACGGATCGCGTCCTCGACGGTGGTGTAGAGGTTGTCGTTGATCTCGTGCGAGACACCGTCCTCCTCGCCGCCGGTCGGGGTGATCTCCACCTCGAGGATGATCTTCGCGGCGGCGGCGCGGGCCAGCAGCTCCTGCGCGATGGCGAGGTTGTCGGCGAGGGTCTCCGCGGAGCCGTCCCACATGTGGGACTGGAACAGCGGGTTGCGGCCGGCCTTCACGCGCTCCTCGGAGACGGCGAGCAGCGGACGGACGTAGCCGTCGAGCTTGTCCTTGGGGCAGTGGTCGGTGTGCAGCGCGACCGTGACCGGGTACTTCTCGGCGACGATGTGCGCGAACTCGGCGAGCGCCACGGAACCCGTGACCATCTCCTTGGCGTACTGGCCGCCCAGGAACTCGGCGCCACCCGTGGAGATCTGGACGATGCCGTCGCTCTCGGCCTCCGCGAAGCCGCGCAGCGCAGCGTGCAGGGTCTGGGTCGAGGTCACATTGATGGCCGGGTAGGCGAACTTGCCTGCCTTCGCCCGGTCGAGCATCTCGTTGTAGACCTCGGGGGTTGCGATGGGCATCTGTCCGCTCCTTGGTATCTGCGGGTTGGCGATCTTCGCGATCTGCGTGCTACGGCCCTGACCTAGACCTTGGGTGCGACGTCATCGTCGTGCCCATCTTTCCAGACGTGGCCGGATGCTAGGAGCGTGCGGTCAGTCCAGGCCCAGCTCGTCCTTGGAAAAGGCGAAGAGGTACGGCACTCCCGCGCCCGCCTCGATCTTCTCGGCCGCGCCGGTCGCCCGGTCCACGATGGTCGCGACGCCGACGACCTCGGCACCGGCCGCGCGCACCGCCTCGACGGCGGTGAGCGGGGAACCGCCGGTGGTGGAGGTGTCCTCGACGACCAGGACCCGGCGGCCCGCGATCTCGGGGCCCTCCACCTGGCGCTGCATGCCGTGCGCCTTCGCGGCCTTGCGCACGACGAAGGCGTCGAGCTGCTGTCCGCGCGCGGCGGCGGCGTGCAGCATCGAGGTGGCGACCGGGTCGGCGCCCATGGTCAGGCCGCCGACCGCGTCGAAGTCGAGGCCGGCGGTCAGGTCCAGCAGCACCTGCCCGACGAGCGGGGCGGCCGCCCCGTCGAGGGTCACGCGGCGGAGGTCGATGTAGTAGTCGGCCTCCAGACCCGACGACAGGGTCACCTTGCCGTGCACCACGGCCTTGTCCTTGATCTGCTGCAGCAGCGCGCCGCGTACGTCCGTCATGCCGCCCAGCTTAGAGGCGCGTCCACGCCCAGGTCATCGTGGCTTCCAGCGGCTCGATCGGGGTGACCAGGCGGGGCAGGGTGTTGAGGCCGTTCGGCGGTCCGGTCTGCGGTTCCACGCAGACCGCCGCCTCCTGCTCGTCGTAGACGACGACCCACTGCTCGGGGCTCGTCACCTTCAGCGCCAGCTGCCCCGGCCAGGTCAGGGTGACGTCGACACCGTCCGGCATGCCGAAGCAGTCGTCCCAGGGGCTCGGCTTCACGTCGATACGGTTGCCGGTGGGGAGGTGGTCGTCGCCGCGCTCCTCCTGCCAGGCGGGGCTGAAGTCGACGAGGACGTCCTCGCCGCCGAGGTTGCGGTTGAACCACGGGTGCCAGCCGATCTGCGCCGGGAACGAGTCGCCGTACGCCTCGATCGCCATGGTGAGCGTCAGGGAGTCGGCGGTCAGCGCGACGGCCTGGGTGACGCGGCCCGGGAAGGGCCACGGCTCGATGAGGTCGTACGTGATGACCGTCTCGTCGGCCGTGCGGCGGGCGGTGCGCCAGGCGCCGTCGCGGACGGTGCCGTGGATGGCGTGCGGCGGGGAGTTGAGGGGCATCTGGTGGACGGTCCCGCCGTCCAGGAAGCGGCCGTCGCGGATCCGCCCGCACCAGGGGACCATCGGGAAGCACCCGAACCGCTCGCCCTGGCGCAGCAGTTCGGTGCCGCCGACGCGCAGTCCTCCGATACGGCCGCCGTTGCCCGGCTGCACCGTCACTTCCGCGTCGCCCGCGGTCAGCGTGATCTCTTCGTTACTCACGGCACGACCCTACTGGGCCGCTCAACGCCGTTTGCGCAGCACCCTGTTCACCACGATCGCCGACGCCAGGACCAGCGCGGCGGCCGGGGCCGCCCAGCGGAGCGTGGCGTTCGCGGAGACGGTCTGCGGCGCGGGCACGGGGGCGTAACGCCCGCGCGGCGGCGCGTGGTCGACCTCCTCCGCGCTGCGGCCGATCATCGTGCGGCGCGCGTGCGCGGCCTCTGCCGGGGGCTGAGGGGTCTCGGCGAAGGTCTCGGAGACGTGGAGTTCCTCGATGGCGCCGGCGATGTCGGCATCCGGGTCGTCGAGATCTACGTCATCCGCCTCTACGTCGTCCGGGTCGTCCACATCGTCCGCGTCGTCCACGTCGTCGACCGGCTCCGGCTCCGCCCCCAGGTTCGCCGCGAACCGCTCCAGCAGCCTGGTCGTCGCCGCGTGCACCGCGTCCGGGGCCAGTTCGGTGACCCGGCCGTCCGCCGTCGCCGTACCGTCGAAGGTGATCGTCGAGCCGCCGTCGGACGCGCGGACGCGGACGGTGAGGGCGAGTTTGACGGAGCCGGTGCCGCGGGCCTCGGTCGCGTCGCCCTCGACGGCGTACGAGCCGTCGTCCCGGGCGGAGACGCGGACCGACCCCCGGTAGGTGATGGAGTGGCCGCCGACGCGGACCTTCAGGCGGCCGGCGACGGGTTCGGTGCCGGCGTCCTGCTGGAGGCCGGGGACGGCGCGGGCGACCCGGGCGGGGTCACCGAGCGCGGACCGCAGCCGCTCGGGCGAAACCGGAACGTGCACCTCAAGCTCCATGCTTGCGGAGCCTACCTAGGTTGACCGGGGGTACACGTGCCGTTGCCCGGAAGTGATGGTGTGTTGGTGCGGGCGTCGCGGGGGCTGCCGCCCCCACACCCCCGCTTCGGCCTGGACGGCCTCGTCCTCAAACGCCGGACGGGCCGAATATCGTCGGCCGGCGTTGAAAAAAGGCACGCCTCCCACCTTCAGTACCGCGGATGCACCAACGTCGAAGCCGGCAGCCCCGCTACCCGGGTCCGCTCCGCCGCCCGTACGTCGCTCCTCAGCCCCCGCTCCACGGGCACCACCCCCCGCGCCGCCAGCACGAACCCCCAGTCGCGCGGGGAACGGGACGTGCCGGCCGTACGGTCGGGGCCCGCCGCGAAGCCCGAGGCGCGGCCGCCGACGCGGTAGGGGACGGGGTGGAGGCCGGCCGAGCGGACCGTGGAGACCACGGTCCAGAAGACGCGGCGCCGGGAGGCGACCGGTCCCGCGTGCACGACGAGCCGGCCCCGCTCGGTGAGGGCGCGGCGGGCGAGGCCGTAGAACTCCTGGGAGTAGAGCTTGGTGCTGGCGGTGATGCCGGGGTCGGGGAGGTCGGCGACGACCACGTCGTACGTCCCGGGGTGGACGCGGCGCAGCAGGTCGAAGGCGTCGCCGGTGGTGACGTGGACGCGCGGGTCGCCGTAGACGTGGTCGTTGAGCGCGGCGAGGGCGGAGTCGTGGCGGGCCAACTGGACGACTTCCGCGTCGAGTTCGACGATGTCGACGCGGCGCACGCCCCGGTGGCGCAGGACGTCGCGGGCGGCGAGGCCGTCGCCGCCGCCGAGGACGAGGACGCGCGCGTGGGGGCCGTCCATCGCGGGGTCGACGAGGGCCTCGTGGTAGCGGCGCTCGTCGCGCTGGCTGACGCGGAGGCGGCCGTCGAGGAAGAGGTCGAGGGGGCGGCCGTGGTCGCCGCCGGTGAGGACGACCTCCTGGACGTCCGTCTGGAGAGCGACGCGGACGTCCTTGCCGTAGACGGCGTGCCGTGCGGCCCGTTCGAAGTCGTCGACGAGTACGGCGGCGGAGGCGAGCAGGCCGAGGACGGTGAGGTTGGCGAGGACCAGGAGCCAGCGGCCCCGGCGGGTGAGGTCGCGGCGGAACAGGCCGAGGACCAGACAGCCGCCGGCGACCACGTTGACCGTGCCGGTGAGGAGGGTGCCGGTGAGCTGGCCCAGGAACGGGAGGAGCAGGAAGGGGAACGCCAGGCCGCCGACGAGTGCGCCCACGTAGTCCGCCGCGAAGAGGTCGGCCACCGCGCCGCCCGCGTCCTGGCGGCGGATGCGCTGGATCAGCTCCATGAGGAGCGGGACTTCCGCGCCGATCAGCAGGCCGATCGCGAGGGAGAAGGCGACGAGGAGGCAGCGCGGGCCCTGCGCCCAGAGGCCGCCCCAGTTCCCGGTCCAGGCGAAGACGGCGTACAGGGCCATCGCGCTGCAGCCGCCGATCAGCGCGAGGGCCGCCTCGACCGCGCCGAAACCGGCCGCCGCGTGCCAGCGCAGGCGTTTCGCCGCGAGGGAGCCGATGCCCATCGCGAAGACCATGACGGAGAGGACGACGGAGGCCTGGGTGACCGAGTCGCCGATCAAGTACGAGGCGAGGGCGACGAGTTCGAGTTCGTACACGAGTCCGCAGGCCGCGCAGACGAAGACCCCCGCGAGCACCAGGAACCGGCCCGTGCCCGGCCGTACGGGCAGCCGCGCGGGGCCTGCCCAGGGCGGCTGGGTACCCGGCCGGGCCGGCGCGTGCGGTTCGATCACGCTGCGACGTTACGTCACGGGACGGGCACGCTTCGTCACCCACACGTGTGGAATGTGTTTACGACGGCCGGGACCGGTGTCGTATCCCCGCGACCCCGGATCCCCAGACGGGCGACGGCACCGAATCCTCAGACAGGAGACGGCACCGGATAGGCCACCGGCACCCGTACGCCCACCCGCGTCCGGGTCGCCACCAGCTGGCCGTCCTGCGGATAGGCGTGCCAGGTGCGCCAGTGCACCTGGCCCTCGTACCGCTGGGCGAGCATCGCGGTGAAGGCGTGCGGGCTGCCGGGGAAGACGCCCGCCAGACCGTTGGGATGGTCGGCGACGAGGGCCAGCAGTTCCTGGGCGCGGCCCGCGAACTGCCCCGGGGACAGCACCTCGACCCGGGCCGCGAACTCGTACTCCCAGTCGCCGACCCGCTTGGCGACCCCGAGCGGCAGCGGTGTGCTGGAACCCGGGATGCACGCGACCGTCTCCGAACAGCTGCCCCGCTCCTCGTCCAGGAGTACCTGGTGGGACGCGCCGAGCAGTCTCAACTGGAGCCGCGCACCGGCGAGTTCCAGGTCGAGTGTGGCCAGCGCGGGAAGCGGCTCGCGCCCCAGGGTCCAGGCGAGGTCGGCCGCGCGCGTATCGGTGTAGGAGGTCTGAAGGGTCGTGAGCATGGATCGGCTCCGCTAGCACGCAAAGAAAGGGGAGTGTGGGTCCGGCGCACCCCGGTAGACACCGGGGGATCGGCCCGGTCAGCCCAGTCAGGAGAAGGTGTCTGCGGGCTTCCGAGGGGCCGCGTTGGTGATTTAGAGGGAATCATGAACGGTGGCGCCACCACAGTCTTTTTACCCAACTTCGTGGGGTTTCCATCCCTCAGGGGGCTCCACAGCTCAACTGTTCAACCAAGGCGTACGCCCAGGCGTGTCCGGCGCGCGCCGGGAGCGCCCGCCGGGAGCGGTCTCCCGACGGGCGCCGTGACCCCGGACGCGGCCCCTTCCGCGGTGCTCGGCTGCCCCGTGTCAGCCGTCACCACGTCCGCGTCGCCGCGTCCGCTGCCACGCCCGCTCAGCTGCCCCCGCCGCAGCCGCCACCGCCCCCGCAGGACGAACCGCCGCCGCACGACGAGCCGCCGCCGCAGGAGGAGTGCCCGCCGCAGGAGTGGTGGTGGCCGTGCCCTCCCCCGGAGGACGACCCCCCGTCCCCGGCCCACCAGCTGCTCGTACCGGCGGCGGTTCCCCCACTGCGGAGGCCGGACCCCTTGCCGACCCTGCTGCCGCGCCCCGCGCGCACGACCGCCGCTACGAAGACGACCGCGATCACCGCCAGGATGACGAAGAAGAACATGGCGTCACCCTCCTTCCGATTCCCCCGAAGCGGCCCCCCGTGGGCGCCTCGTGTGGTGCGTGAAGCAGGGATGCCCGGCCGTCTCACCTGCCAAAGCAGAGTTGAGGAAGTCCAGAGCTTGGGCGCAGGATGACGGGCATGACCTCCAGCGCACGCCCCCTCCTCAACCGCCGGCTCGCCGAGTTCGGGACGACGATCTTCGCCGAGATGTCCGCCCTCGCCCTGAAGACCGGGTCGATCAACCTCGGCCAGGGCTTCCCCGACACGGACGGCCCCGAGGAGATCCGCGAGGCGGCGGTCCGCGCGCTGCGCGACGGACGCGGCAACCAGTACCCGCCGGGCCCCGGCGTCCCCGAACTGCGCACCGCGATCGCCGCCCACCAGGAGCGCCGCTACGGCCTGTCCTACGACCCCGACGCCGAGGTCCTGGTCACGGCGGGCGCGACGGAGGCGATCGCCGCGGCGCTGCTGGCCCTGGTGGAACCGGGCGACGAGGTCATCGCGTTCGAGCCGTACTACGACTCCTACGCCGCCTGCATCGCGATGGCGGGCGGCACGCGCGTACCGGTCACGCTCCGCCCGCACGAAGGGTCGTTCCGCCTCGACCTCGACGAACTGCGCGCCGCCGTCACCGACCGCACCCGCCTCCTCCTCATCAACACCCCGCACAACCCGACCGGCACCGTCCTCACCCGCGAGGAACTCACAGCGATCGCCGAACTCGCCGTGGAACGCGATCTGTTGGTGATCACGGACGAGGTGTACGAGCACCTGGTGTTCGACACGGCCGAGCACATCCCGCTCGCGACGTTCCCGGGGATGCGGGGGCGCACGGTGTCGATCGGCTCGGCCGGCAAGACCTTCTCCTTCACCGGCTGGAAGGTGGGCTGGGTGACGGGAACCCCGGACCTGGTCACGGCCGTGCGCTCCGCGAAGCAGTTCCTCACCTACGTGGCGTCGGGCCCCTTCCAGTACGCGGTCGCGGAAGCCCTCTCCCTCCCCGACTCCTACTTCGACGCCTTCCGCGCGGACATGCTCGCCAAGCGGGACGTCCTGGCGGCGGGCCTGACGGAGGCGGGCTTCGAGGTCTTCCGCCCGGCCGGCACGTACTTCGTCACCACCGACATCCGCCCCCTCGGCGAGACCGACGGCTTCGCCTTCTGCCGCGCGCTGCCCGAGCGCGCCGGTGTCGTCGCCATCCCCAACGCCGTCTTCTACGACCACCGGGAGGCGGGGGCGCCGTTCGTACGGTTCGCGTTCTGCAAGCGGGTGGGGGTTCTGGAGGAGGCGGTGGGACGGCTCAAGTCACTGGCGGGCTGAGCCGGAGGTCGATCCAGGGAATGTGCTCCCCGGGCAGCAGATACCGCTCGGTCTCGACGAAGCCGTGCCGCAGCGCGAACCGCAGTCCGTCCTCGTTGGAGGACAGGACGACGGTCTCGATCACTTCGGCGCCCAGCTCGCGGGCGCGGTCGAGCCCGCGGGCGTAGAGCTCCTGGCCGAACCCGCGCCCGCGGTGCGGGGCGAGAACGCGGGCGATGACGGTGGCCGTCCGCGTCCCGTCCGTCGGCGGGCGGACCGTGGTGCAGCCCACGAGTTCGCCGTCTCCATCGTTCAGGTAGGCGATCTCCAGGTGGTGGCGCCGGGCGCGTTCCCGTACGTCGTCCAGGGAAAGGACGTGGGTGGGGACGATCGTGTTGTGGACGTGCTGCCAGTCTTTCAACGTGGCGTCGTCGTCCGGCTGTTGAATGCGAAGGCCAGGCATCCCGGCAGCGAACCCGAACACCTCTTGGACGTCAACTCCGCCGATCACCCGCGTCCGCATCCCGCGGCGACACGAAGTCGGCGACGAGCACGACGCCCCCGCGGAAACCGCCCTTCGCCAGCATGGTGTGCGCTTCCGCGACCCGTTCGAACGGGAACGTCCTGGCGACCCGCAGATCCAGCCGGCCGCTCTCCACCAGGCCCACCAGCTCGGCGAGTTCGGCGCCGTCCGCACGTGCCTGGACCAGGCCGACGCTGATGCCGCGCTCCGCGGCCGGTGCGTTCGGCGGTGTCACCGCGACGAAGGAACCGCCGTCGCGCACGGCCCCGATCACCGAGGTCCCGAGCGACGCGGCGTCGAGGAGTCCGTCGACCACCCCGCCCGGTACGGCCTTGCGCACCGCATAGGCGGGATGGTCGCCACGGGCGACGAAGGTCGCCCCGAGACCGGTGAGATACGGCTCATCCTCGGGGGCGGCGACGGCGACCACCCGCAGGCCCTGGTGCCGGGCCAGCTGGACCGCGAACCCGCCGATGGCACCGGCCGCCCCGGTGACGGCGATCCGGTCACCGACCCCGGTACTGAGTCCGCGCGCCACCAACGGAGACCAGGTCGCCACCGCGGTGACCGGGGCCCTCGCCGCCCTGCACACCGCGTGACCACCGGCGGGGACGACGAGAGCCCGGTCCCCGCACACGACGGTGACGGTCGCGTACCGGGCCGGGCTCTCGTTCACAGAAGTACTGCGGCTTCTACGGGTTCTACGGGTACTACGGGACCGAGGACTACTCCTCGTCGTCCTCGGGCTTCTCCGTGGCCTCGTCGACTTCCTCGGTCAGACCGAGCTGCTCGACGAGCCAGCGGTCGAACTCGATGGCGGCGCGCACCCAGCTGACCGTCGAGGAGACGAAGTGGTTCAGGTCGACGCCGGTGCCGATCAGCATCTGCGCCTCGCCGATCAGACGGACGGTGCCGTCGTCGTGCGTGTGGCTGTAGACCTTGGGCCACAGGGTGCGGCGGTTCCAGTCGTCGATGGACTCCAGCAGCTGCGGCTTGGAGTCGATCTCGTGGGGACGGTCGTAGAACGTCCGGACCGAGAAGACGAGCTGGTCGTCCTCACCGCGGAACATGAAGTACGTACGGAACTGCTCCCACGGCGCCGCGAGGTCTCCCTCGTCGTCGACGACATACTTCAGCTCCATCTGGTCGAGGAGCTGCTTCACGAGGTCCTGATCCGGGACGACGGGGCCCGCCGGTCCTTGCTGCGGCTCGGGCTGGCCCCCGAAGTTCGGAATCGAGGACGGGTCGATGCTCACCGTGTATTTCCCTTCGTACGGATTCCGCCATCCTCCCCCATCCGGGGAGGGGCGTGGCAACCCCTGCCGGGTCTGTCCGCCACGGGCTGACCAGATACGGTCATGCACATGCGGACTACGACGCGGTGGCTGCTCTGGGGAATGTGGTGGGCGTGCCTGGTTTTCGTCGTGGGGGCGGCCTGGTGGTTCGGACGCACGATGTTCTACGCCGCCTCCAGTGACGACCCTCCCGGCACTGTCACCGAGGCCGGCTGCGCCGAGGCCATGGACTTCTCCGGCGCCGCGCTGCCCGAGGGCACCCGGGACGAGGACTGCACCTCGCACACCTGGGGAGGCCAGGCGTACGACGGCAGTTTCCGCATGCCGCGCGCGGCGGTGGGCGGATGGCTGGCCGAGTCGTTCCCGGACGCCACGGACTTCCCCTGCGACGGAGACGACGACAAGTGCGTCCACGCCCTCCGCGAAACGCACGCGCACACGCCCGGCGCCTACACCGTGACGGTGAGCGTGCACTACGAGGGCGGGTCCGCGGGGGACACCGCCCTCGTCACCTTCGACGCGAGTTCCTACTGAGCGCCGGGCGTCACAGCGTCTTGCCGGTCGCCGGGCCCACGATCAGCCCGTCCCCGAACGCGTCCACCCGGACCGTGTCGCCGTCCTTGACCTCGCCCGCCAGGATCTCCTTGGCGAGGCGGTCGCCGATCGCGGTCTGCACCAGCCGCCGCAGCGGTCGCGCGCCGTAGGCCGGGTCGTTGCCGTTGTCCGCGAGCCAGGTCAGGGCCTCGTCGGTGATCTCCAGGGTGAGGCGGCGTTCCGCGAGGCGCTTGGCCAGGCGGCCGATCTGGAGCGCGGCGATCCGGCCCAGCTCCTCCCGGTTCAGGGCGGAGAACACCACCAGGTCGTCAAGGCGGTTGAGGAACTCCGGCTTGAAGGAGGCCCGGACCACCTGGAGGACCTGTTCCTTCTTCTCGTCCTCGCCCGTGCTCGGGTCGATCAGGAAGTTGCTGCCGAGGTTGGACGTGAGGATCAGGATGGTGTTGCGGAAGTCGACCGTGCGGCCCTGACCGTCCGTCAACCGGCCGTCGTCCAGCACCTGGAGCAGGACGTCGAAGACCTCCGGGTGCGCCTTCTCGACCTCGTCCAGCAGGATCACCGAGTACGGGCGCCTGCGCACGGCCTCCGTGAGCTGGCCGCCCTCCTCGTAGCCGACGTAGCCGGGAGGCGCGCCGACCAGCCGGGCCACGCTGTGCTTCTCGCCGTACTCCGACATGTCGATGCGGACCATGGCCCGTTCGTCGTCGAAGAGGAAGTCCGCGAGGGCCTTGGCGAGTTCGGTCTTGCCGACGCCCGTCGGGCCGAGGAAGAGGAAGGAGCCGGTGGGGCGGTCGGGGTCCGCGATGCCCGCGCGGGTGCGCCGTACCGCGTCGGAGACCGCCTGTACGGCCTCCTGCTGGCCGATGAGCCGGCGGCCCAACTCCTCCTCCATGCGCAGGAGTTTCTGCGTCTCGCCCTCCAGGAGGCGGCCTGCGGGGATGCCGGTCCAGGAACCGACCACGTCCGCGATGTCGTCGGGGCCGACCTCCTCCTTGACCATCGTGTCCTTGGAGGCTTCCTCCTCGGCCTCGGAGGCCTCCTCCAAGTCCCGCTCCAGGGTGGGGATCTCGCCGTAGAGCAGCTTGGAGGCGGTGTCGAAGTCGCCGTCGCGCTGGGCGCGTTCGGCCTGGCCGCGGAGTTCGTCGAGCTTCTCCTTCAGCTCGCCGACCCGGTTGAGGGACTGCTTCTCCTTCTCCCAGCGGGCGTTGAGGCCGCGGAGTTCCTCCTCGCGGTCGGCGAGGTCGCGGCGCAGCTTCTCCAGGCGCTCGATGGAGGCGGCGTCCTTCTCCTTGTCGAGGGCCAGCTCCTCCATCTTCAACCGGTCGACGGAGCGCTGGAGTTCGTCGATCTCGACGGGGGAGGAGTCGATCTCCATGCGCAGGCGGGAGGCCGCCTCGTCGACGAGGTCGATCGCCTTGTCGGGGAGGAAGCGGGAGGTGATGTAGCGGTCGGAGAGGGTCGCGGCGGCGACCAGCGCGCTGTCCGCGATGACGACCTTGTGGTGTGCCTCGTAGCGGCCCTTGAGTCCGCGCAGGATCGCGATGGTGTCCTCGACGGACGGCTCCGCGACCAGCACCTGCTGGAAGCGGCGCTCCAGCGCCGGGTCCTTCTCGATGCGCTCGCGGTACTCGTCGAGGGTGGTCGCGCCGACCATGCGGAGTTCGCCGCGGGCGAGCATCGGCTTCAGCATGTTGCCGGCGTCCATGGCGGAGTCGCCGCCGGCGCCCGCGCCCACGACGGTGTGCAGCTCGTCGATGAAGGTGATGATCTGGCCGTCGGAGTCCTTGATCTCGGCCAGGACGGTCTTCAGCCGCTCCTCGAACTCGCCGCGGTACTTCGCGCCCGCGACCATCGCGCCGAGGTCGAGCGAGACCAGCCGCTTGTTCTTGAGGGACTCCGGCACGTCCCCCTTGACGATCCGCTGGGCCAGCCCCTCGACGACGGCGGTCTTGCCGACGCCGGGCTCGCCGATGAGGACGGGGTTGTTCTTGGTGCGGCGGGACAGCACCTGGACGACCCGCCGGATCTCCTGGTCCCGCCCGATGACGGGGTCGAGCTTGCCCTCGCGCGCGGCGGCCGTGAAGTCCGTGCCGAACTTCTCCAGCGCCTTGTACTGCCCCTCGGGGTCGGGTGTGGTCACCCGGCGCCCTCCCCTGCTCTTCTGGAACGCGTCCAGCAGCTTCTTCGCACTGGCCCCCTGCTGGGAGAGTACGTCCCCGGCCGCGCCGCCCTTCGCGGCGATGCCGATCAGCAGGTGCTCGGTCGAGAGGTACTCGTCGCCGAGCTCCTTCGCGCGCTCGTCGGCGTCCGCGAGCACCGCGAGCAGTTCACGGCTGGGCTGCGGGGGCGCGACGGTCGACCCGGTCACGCTGGGCAGCGAGGCGAGCACGCGCTCGGCCCCGGACCGTACGGCGGCCTGGTCGGCGTCGACGGCGGCCAGCAGGTCGGTGATGTTCTCGTTGTCCTCCCCCGCGAGCAGCGAGAGAAGCAGGTGCGCCGGGGTCAGATCGGCGTGCCCCCCGGTGACGGCGCGGCTGCTGGCCGCGTTGATCGCTTCCCGGCTCCTGTTGGTCAGCTCGGCGTCCACGTTCCGGTACTCCTCCTCCTACAGCCTTCGTGCACGGACTGACTCGGTCAACGTGCACAAAGTTGAGTCTATTCCACTCAAGGCAGTGGCGGGGCGGATCCAGGGACTAAGTTCCGGGACCATGGCCTCCCAACCGGTCGACCCGGGCGATCCCGACCCGTCGTACCTCACCTTCTGGCAGGAACGGCATCTGTGCACCCTCACGACCCCGCGCCCCGACGGCAGCCCGCATGTGGTCCCTGTCGGAGTGACATACGACCCGCAGGCGCGGCTGGCTCGGGTGATCGCGGACAAGTCGAGCCGGAAGGTGGCGAACGTGCTGGCCGCCGGCCCGCCCGGGGCACGGGTCGCCGTGTGCCAGGTGGACGGGCGGCGCTGGGCGACGCTGGAGGGCCGGGCCTTCGTACACGCGGAGCCCGAGCGGGTCGCGGAGGCGGAGCGCCGGTACGCCGGGCGCTACGGGCGGACCCCGTCGCCGAACCCGTCACGGGTGGTGATCGAGATCGAGTTGACGCGGGCGCTGGGGCGGGGCTGAAGCGATCACTTCAGGCCACTACGGCCGGGCCCATACCCTGACATTTCGCCCAAACTGCAGCGGCGTCACCGTGTTCAGGTCACGGTGACGCCGCTGCGGGGGGAAGCACCTGAGCGATCTGTTACGACGGGGGAATCGCGTCAGGCACTGCGGGGGGTGGCTGAGATGGTCTGGACGTCGGGGGCATCCGTTTCCACCAGCCGGTGGTCTCGCTGGTCAAGATTCACAAAGATCATTCCGTACCTGATGGCACATCGGACCGGCTGCGGCGCCCCCCGAGGCCGCCGCAGACACCGGTACGCCCGTACGTCCTCGTCCTCGTCGCGGGTCACCACCACCGGCTCGCCGAACACTGTCACCATGAGCGAGTCACCGCTGTGGGGGATGGCGGTGGCCAGATCGATGAAGTGCCAGCCGGAGCGGTAGGCGGTAGCCATCTCACGTCGGAAGGACCGGTCGTCGGGTGGGGTGGTCATGCCGGAGCAACCCAGCTGCTGTCAGCCGGAGCAACCCAGGAGCTGTCGTCCGGTACGTCGGACGCCACGATCACCCAGCTGCTGTCACCGGGAACGGCTTCAGCGGTCGTGCGCCAGCTGCTGTCCCCCGCGACATCGCTCTTCGTCGCCCCGAGGCCGCTCAGCGCCCCGAAGGCCACAACGATGGAGAAGGCGGCGGCAAGCGCCGAGCGAAGCATTCTCTTATGCATAGTCGGCTTCGTCCTCATTTGAAGGTCACCTCTCCCCCGTCGACTACGACGATGGCGCATTCCGGCACGTCGTGGCCACACAATCGATGCATCATGTTCCTGCATGTTCAGGACCCTGGGGGGTGGAGATTTGCCAATGAATCAGACTAAGCGGACACATCCTCACGCACTGACCGAGTTGTGCGAGGAGGGACACCGCCTCTACGCGAACGCTCTGCGCACCGGACGCGTCGCCCGCGCGGATGTGGAGCCGGCTCCCTGCTTGATGGAGTTCGCCCTGCTTCACCCCGACCCGGACGACGCGAACTGGCTGCGCCCGGTTCCCCCCCAGATCGCGCTGGCCCAGCGGCTCAACCCGATCGAGCACGAGATCACCCAGCAGCGACGGCACTCCATAGACCTGGCCGATGCTTTCGAGCCGTTCATGGCCCTCAGCGCCCAGTCGACGGCGACCACGCACTCGATCACGGTGCTGGAGGGCATCGACCGGATCAACGCGGCACTGGATCTGGCCACCGCCCAGTGCCAGATCGAGATGCTCACCGTCCAGCCCGCCCGCCGCCGGCTGGAGCACACCCTCACCAAGGCGCTGGAGCGCGACCGGCCCCTGATCGAACGGGGCTGCCGGATCCGCACCCTGTACCAGCACCCGGCCCGGTACAACCCGGAGACGCTGGCCTACGTGGCCCAGTTCGCCGACGGGAAGGTGGAGTACCGGACCATCGACGAACTCGTCGAGCGGCTGATCATCTGCGACGAGGACGTGGCCTTCATCCCGACCCGCGACGACGGCCAGGTCGCCCTGGAACTCCGCCATCCGGGACTCGTCCGCTACCTGATCAAGGTCTTCGAGTTCATGTGGACCCGCGCGATCCCGCTGGCCACCGGCGCGCCGTACGAGACCGCCCCCGACGGCATCACGGACATCCAGCACTCCATCGCCAAACTCCTCGTCGAGGGCCACGTCGACGAGGCCATCGCACGCCGCCTGGGCATGAACGTGCGCACCTGCCGGGCCCACATCGCCAAGCTCGCCACGGCCCTGGGCAGCGGCAGCCGCGCCCAACTCGGCTTCCTCATCGCCCAGTCGGGGATGCTGAACCAGGACGACCCGGCGCAGGGAGGGGGCGGCACACCGTGACCGAGGCGCACACGCACGGCCTGGAGGACCTGTGCGCGGCCGGGACCGAGGTGTACGAACGTGCCCTGCGCGAAGGCCATGTGAGCCCCTCGGAAGCCGAACAGGCGCCCTGCCTGGTCGACTTCGGCCTGCTGACCCATGCCGTCACGGATCTGCGGAGGCTGGAGCCGATCGCCCCCGCCGTCGCCTTCCACCGGATGCTGCGGGCCATGGAGGACCGCGTCGCCGAGGAGCGACGGCGCGAGCAACGGCTGGCGGAGATGTTCGAACCGCTGATGCGGATCGACAGCAGCCGCACCGGCACGGAGCGCGTCCCGACGCTCGGCGTCCTGAGCGGACTCGACCGGATCGGCTCCGCCATCACCCAGGCGATGGCCGCCAGTTCGGGCGAGGTCCTCGCCATCCAGCCGCACATCACCCACACCGCCTACACGGCCCCCGCGTTCCACGCCGAGGCGCTGGCCCGCGACCAGGCCCTGCTGGACCGCGGCGGCCGGCTCCGCACGCTCTACCAGCACACCCTGCGCCACGCCCCGTCCGTCGTCGCGCGCTACGAGCAACTGCGCGGCGATGTCGCGGCCCGCACCCTGGACGAGATCCCGGACCGCCTCATCGTCGTCGACCGCACGGTCGCCTTCCTGCCCGCCAACGAGGACCGCACCCTCGCGCTGGAGGTCCGCCACCCCTCCCTGGTCGCCTTCTGCGCCACGGTCTTCGACCGGCTCTGGCACCTGGCCACCCCGATGCACCCGGAGACGGTCCAGCGCCCCTCGCTCAACGGCGTCAGCCCGCGCCAGCGCGCCATCGCGAGCCTGCTCGTGGAGGGCCACACCGACGCCGTGATGGCCGACCGCCTGGGCATGAACATCCGGACGGTCCGCGTCCACATAGCCAAACTCGCCGCCACCCTCGGCAGCGAGAGCCGCGCCCAGCTCGGTTACCTCATAGCGCGGTCGGGGATTCTTGATCCACCGGGGTGAGCTGAGCGGGCACGTCCGGCACGCGTGACGCGGCGCCGTCCAGGCCCACCTGGGCGATGCGGACGCCGAGTTGGGTACGGCTGGCCGCGCCGAGGGTCTCCGACAGCCGGGCGATGTGGGCGCGGCAGGTGCGGACGCTTATGCCGAGCCGTTCCGCGATCACCGCGTCCTGGTGGCCCTCCGCGAGCAGGGCGGCGATGGACTGTTCGCGGTGGGAGATGCCCTCGATGCCGGTGTCGGGCAGCGGGGCGGCGACGGGGATCGCGAGGCGCCACAGGCGGTCGAAGACCGTGACGAAGTAGTCGATGAGCGCCGGGTGGCGCAGTTCGAGCGCCATGGTGTGGTCGGCGTTGGCGGGGATGAAGGCGACCGTGCGGTCGAAGAGGATGAGGCGGTCCACGACCTCGTCGAGGGTGCGTGCCTCGACCGCGTCGCCCATCAACTCCAGGTAGTTCAGCAGGCCCTGGCCGTGCCGGGCGACATGGGTGTACAGGTCGCGCATCCGCACCCCGCGCGAGCGCAGGGCCAGGGCGCGGTGCAGGCCCTCGGTGAGTTCGGGTTCGCGGCGGATGCCGCCGGGCTGGACGGTGAGAACCTCGCCGGTACACGCCTCGGTCGCGTCGTCCATCGCCGCCTGGATCCGGGCGAGCCCGTCCAGGACGCGGATCGCGGCGCCCTCCAGGGCCCCCGACGCCGGCGCGGACGCCTCGATACGGCGGCTCAGACCGGCGTACCGCTCGAAGGCGTCGACCGCCGAACCCACCCGCCGGTGACTCTCGCTGACCTCGTCGTAGACCCCGCGCAGCAGCCGGGTCATGACCTCCTGCGGGGAGGTCGGCACCAGCCAGTCCATGTCGTCGGGGTCGGGGTGGAGGAGGGCGAGCTCCAGCAGACACGGCACCGGTTCGGCGTCCGTGCGCGGTACCCGGCCCCGCCGTACGGCCCGGGAGTACACGAGGTCCCCGGCGTCGCAGAGTCGGTCAGCACCGTGTGGATGCGCGTCCGTCCCGTGCCCGGTCATTGCCCATCCCACCCCCGGTTCCCGGCTCTTTGCAGCGCAACTATGCGCGGACCAGACCTGCTCCGCAACACGGCTCCCGCTCGAACGCGCCCCGAAAACCACCGATATCGCCCACTATCTCCCCGCCTCCGCGCGTCGCCTTGCAACAAGCTGGGGGGGTACCCGGCCCCGGCCGCCGGCCGCTTCGCCGTATCACTTTCCGCGTGAGCTGCCGGAAATCACTCAGAGATCGCTGTGTTACGTACCGCACTTAACGTCCCCTCATGGCGGACATATTTGACGCATACGCATTGGCCGATGCGTGGGACGAGATGTTTGTGCGGCCGGGTGAGGTCAGAACCGCCTACGAGCCGGTACTGGCGGCACTCCAGCCGATCGAGCCGAGTGAACTGCGCTTCCGCGCGGACCAGATGGCCCGCGCGTTCACCGACCGAGGGGTGACCTACGCCTTCGCGGGCGAGGAACGGCCCTGGCCACTGGACCTGGTGCCGAGGATCATCGACGCGCTGGAGTGGGATCTCATCCAGCGCGGGGTGGCGCAACGGGTGCGGGCCCTGGAGGCCTATCTCTCCGACGCCTACTCGCACTGCCGCGCCTTCGAGGACGGGGTGGTGCCCTGGCGGCTGCTCCTCAACTCGGCTCATTTCCATCGGGCCGCGCAAGGGGTCGAGCCACCGGGCGGGGTCCGCATCCATGTCGCCGGCATCGACCTCGTGCGCGACGAGGCCGGGGAGTTCCGGGTCCTGGAGGACAACGTGCGGGTCCCCAGCGGGGTTTCGTACGTCATCGAGAACCGCAGAGCGATGACCCGGATCTTCCCGTCGCTCTTCGCCGAGCAGCACGTGGTGCCCGTAGACGGCTACGCGGGACGGCTCCTCGCCGCACTGCGGGCCGCCGCGCCCGCCGGCACGACGGACCCCAGGGTCGTGGTCCTCACTCCGGGCCCCAGCAACGCCGCCTACTTCGAACACGCCCTGCTGGCACGGCTGATGGGCGTCCAGCTGGTCGAGGGCCACGACCTGGTCTGCCGCAACAACCGCGTGTGGATGCGGACCACCCGCGGCGAGGTGCCCGTCCATGTCGTATACCGGCGCCTCGACGACGACTTCCTCGACCCGCTGCACTTCCGCCCCGACTCGGTGATCGGCTGCCCGGGCATCATGAACGCCGCCCAGGCCGGGAACGTCACACTCGCGAACGCGGTCGGCAACGGCATCGCGGACGACAAGCTCCTCTACACCTACGTCCCCGACCTCATCCGCTACTACCTCTCCGAGGAACCGATTCTCCCCAACGTGGAGTCCTACCGGCCCGACGAGCCGGGCCAGTTGGAGGCGGTCCTCGACCAGATCGACCAGCTGGTCGTCAAACCGGTGGATGGCGCAGGCGGCATGGGCATCGTCATCGGCCCCAAGGCCGACGCGAAGACCCTCGAACGCACTCGCAAAGCCGTCGCCGCCGACCCGCGCGGCTGGATCGCCCAGCGCCCCGTCGCCCTCTCCACCTCCCCCACCCTCGCGGGTGAACGCATGGCACCCCGCCACATCGACCTACGGCCCTTCGCCGTCAACGACGGCACCGACGTCTGGGTCCTCCCCGGCGGCCTCACCCGCGTCGCCCTCCAGGAGGGCAACCTGATCGTCAACTCCAGCCAGGGCGGCGGCTCCAAGGACACCTGGGTACTCGCCGAGGGCCCCACCGAACAGCCCGCCACGCTGACCGCGGAGGGCGAACTGCCCGAGGTGGCACCCCGCCAGCTCGGCCCCGACGGCAACCCCACGGTCGTACAGGAAGGGGCGCAGCAGCAGTGAACGACGTGATCCTCTCCCGGATAGCCGAGGCCCTGACGTGGACGGGCCGTTACGTCGAGCGCGCGGACGCCACCGGGCGCATCCTCGACGCGTATCTGCACCGTCTGCTGGAGGACCCCTGGCGCGACGAGGACGTGGCCTGCCGGTCGCTGTACGCGATCCTCGGGGTCGACGCGGGCGGTGAACGCGTCGACATGCAGCAGGTGTTGGACCAGCTCGCCTTCGACGCCCGCTCGACGTGCTCCATCGAAGGCGCCCTGGGCGCGGCCCGGCTGAACGCCCGCAGCGCCCGCGAGGCGGTCTCGTCCGAGATGTGGGAGTGCCTCAACTCCACCTGGCACGCCCTGGCCGACCAGCGCCTCGCGGCCCGCCGTACCGGCCCCTACGCCTATCTCGAACTCGTGCGCAGACGCGCCGCGTTGTTCTTCGGCCTCGCCGACTCCACGATGAGCCGCGACGACAGCTGGCGTTTCGTCGTCCTGGGCCGGAGTCTTGAGCGGGTGGACATGACCGTACGACTGCTGTCGGTACGGGTGTTGGACGCGGCCCACGCGCCCGACTGGCCGACACTGCTGAGCGCCTCGGGCGCCGACGAGGCGTACGCGCGCGTCTACGGCGGCTTCGGCGACACCCCGCGCGTGGCCGAATTCCTGCTCCTGGACCGGGACTTCCCCCGCTCCGCACTCCACGCGCTCACGACGGCCGAGGAGTGCCTCACCGCACTCGGCCGCCAGCGCCAGGACCCCGCGCGCCGCCCCATCGGCCGGCTCCGCACCCGCCTCGAATACCTGGACTCGCACGCCCTGGAAGAACAACTCCCCGCACTCCTCAAGGACTTGCAGCACGCCTGCATGGCCTCGGCGGAGGCCGTCGCGGAACTGTTCTTCCCGTACCAGGGGCCCGTCGAGTGGGCCCAGGAAGGAGCCTGAGATGACCCGTAGGCTTCGCATCCGCCACACCACCCGCGTGTCGTACGCCCAGGCGGCCGTCTCCTCCCACAACGAGGTGCGGATGACCCCGCTGACGCTGCCCGGCCAGACCACGCTGGACGCGCGCGTCACCGTGAACCCCACGACACCCACCTGGTCGTACTGGGACTACTGGGGCACCCAGGTCACCGGCTTCGACCTGATGGACCCCCACGCCGACCTCACGATCACCGCTTCGAGCCTCGTCGAGACCTCACCGCCGGACGCGCTGGGCCCCGCGCCCACCTGGGAGGAGGTCACCGAACGGACCACGAACTCCCGCCTGTTGGAGTTCATCGGCCCCACCGTCCGTACGACCGTCCCGCCCAGGCTGCTGAAGAAGGCGCGCAAGGCGGCCGCAGGACTCGATCCGCACGGGACGGCCGTCGCGGTCTCCGCGCTGGTCGCCGACCGGGTGGCCTACCTCCCCGGCGTCACCGGAGTGAACACCTCCGCCGCCGAGGCCTGGGAGCAGGGCGCCGGTGTCTGCCAGGACATCGCGCACGTCACCATCGCGCTGCTGCGGGGGCTCGGGCTGCCCACGCGCTATGTCTCCGGCTATCTGCACCCCGAGCGGGAGGCCGAGTTGCACCGCCCGGTGGCCGGCCAGAGCCACGCGTGGATCGAGTACTGGGCCGGCGACTGGTGCGGCTACGACCCGACGAACCGGACCCGCCCGGACGAGTCCCATGTGGTCGTCGGACGCGGGCGCGACTACGACGACGTGACCCCGCACAAGGGGATCTACCGGGGGGTCGCGGGCGGACCGCCGGAGGTGACGGTGGAGTTCACGCGCGTGGCATGACGGACGTCAAGTGTGCGGTGCTTGTTCCGACTTCGTGGAATTTCCCCCGGCCGACGCCCCGAGTCACCACACTTGGGTACACGGGGGAGGTGTGCCATGGAGGTACTGCTGGGACTGGCTCCGGACGGCGCCGCGGACCAGGAGGAGGCGGAGCGGTTCGTGGGCCGGCTGCGGGCCGAGCTCCGCGGGCTCGACATCGACGTGCTGCGCGTGCACGCGTCGGCGTCCGGCGACGTGCCGCCCGAAGGGGCCAAGGCGGTCGACCCGGTGACCGTCGGGGCCGTGGTACTGGCTCTGAGCGCCTCGGGCGGGGTCCTGCCCATGCTCGTCGAGACCCTGCGGGACTGGCTCGGCCGGCAGTCCGCCCGGCACCGCGTCTCGGTCACCATCGACGGCGACACCATCGAACTGGAACGGGCCTCCGCCGACGAACGCCGGGAACTGGTCGAGGCGTTCGTCGGCCGGCACGGAACGGACGCCGAGTAGCCGTGGGACGGAAACTGGCCCTCCTGATCGCCAACTACACCTACGACGACGAGGGGTTGCGCCGGCTGACCGCGCCCGCGCACGACGCGGAGGCGCTCGCCGACGTCCTGCGCGACCCGAACATCGCCGGGTTCGACGTCACGGTCCTCGTCAACGAACCCCACCACCGCATCGGCGAGGCACTCGGCGCGTTCTTCCACGGCCGCCGCCACGACGACCTCACCCTGCTGTACTTCACCGGCCACGGCCTCAAGGACGACGAGGGCCGGCTCCACCTCGCCGCGGCCAACACCCGCCGCGACAACCTCCTGTTCACCTCACTGCCCGCCGAACAGATCGACCGGGCCATGAGCGGCTGCATGTCACGCCGCCAGGTACTGATCCTCGACTGCTGCTACAGCGGCGCCTTCCCCGCGACCGCCCGGCTCACCAAGGGCGACGCCGACGTGCACACCCTGGAGCGGTTCCAGGGCCGCGGCCGTACGGTGCTCACCGCCTCCGACGCCACCCAGTACTCCTTCGAGGGCGACCGGGTCAGCGGCAGCGCCCCGCAGTCCGTCTTCACCCGCCATCTGGTGCAGGGCCTGCGCGACGGCGGCGCCGACCTCGACGGGGACGGCGACATCACCCTCGACGAGCTGTACTCCTACGTCCACGACCGGGTCGTGGCCGAACTGCCGCACCAGCGGCCCAAGAAACAGGAGAACGTCGAGGGCCGTATCGTCATCGCCCGCAACGTCAACTGGGCGCTGCCCGCGCAGATCCGGGTCGCGCTGGACAGCCCGATCGCCCTGGTACGGCTCGGCGCGGTGGAGCCGCTCGCCCATCTGCGCCGATTCGGCAACGCGACGGTGCGCCGGCGCGCGGAGGAGGAACTCCGGCGCCTGACGGAGGACGACAGCCGCAGCGTGTCGGGCGCGGCGGCGTCGCAACTCGGGGACGGGCCGGCCGCTCTCGGGGACGGACCGGCCGCCGAGCATCCGGAACCGCCGGTCGCGGCGCCGACTCCCGCCCCCGCGAAGGCCGTTCCCCCGCCGGTCCCCGCGCCCGCGCCAACTCCGGCCCCCGTCAAGGACGTTCCCGCGCGGCCCGGCACCGAGTTGTGGAGCTTCCAGACCGACAACTGCGTGCGGTCCACGCCGACCGTGGTGGACGGGGTGGTGTACGTGGGCGGCGACGGCGGCTCCCTGCACGCCGTGGACGCGGCCACCGGGCGGCGGCGCTGGAGCCGCGCGCTCAACGGCGGCCCCGTACGGTCGGCCCCGGCGGTCCGCGGCGATCTCGTGTACACCACCGCGGGCCGGGCGCTCTACGCGACCGACAGGGGCACCGGACAGGGACGCTGGGAGTTCGCCGAGAGGAGGCTCGGCGCGTCCGCGACGGTGGGAGTCCTCGACGACCGGGTGTGCGTCGGCAACAGCGGCACGCTGTACGTGCTGGACGCCGACGGCGGAACCCCGCACTGGCGTTACTCCGTCGGCATGACGACGCTCAAGTGGGTCGCGATGGACGGTTCGCTGGCGATCGTCGGCAACGAGGGCAACCACGTGTACGCCCTCGACGCCCTCGTCCGGCGCAAGAAGTGGGGCACCCGCGTCGCCTACAGCCCTGTCTCCGGCCCCTCCGCCCTCTCCGACGGAACCCTCTACATCGGCAACGAGCGCGGCGAACTGCACGCCCTCGACACCTCGAACGGGCAGCGGAAGTGGCGCCACGACACCGGCAGCCCCATCCGTTCCGCCCCCGCGGTCGCCGACGGCACGGTCTACGTGGGAAACGACGACGGGCGCCTGTACGCCCTCGACGCGGCCACCGGCGAGGTCAGGTGGCGCTTCACGGCCATGGGCCCGGTCCGCACCACCCCGGCGGTCACCGGCACCACCGTCCACTTCGGCAGCGACGACGGCAGCGTCTACGCCGTGGATGTCACCACCGGCCGGGAGCGCTGGCGCTTCCCGACCGGAGGGCCCGTGGCCTCCTCGCCCGTCGTCGCCGACGGAGTGCTGTACGTGGGCAGCGACGACACCCGGCTCTACGCCGTCGCCGCCGGCTGAACCGGGGCTACTTCAGCCCGGCCGCCTCGCACGCCGTCTTGTACTTGGTGGTGCAGATGTCGGAGATCTTGTAGATGCCGTCCGCGACCACCGTCGAGTTGATGTTGTCCTTCGTCAGCGCGACCACGGACACCAACTGCGAGGGGATCTTCTTGTTGGTGGGGCTGTCCACCGAGTCACGGGTGAGGGCGTCGAACTCGATGTCCCTGCCCTGGACCTTGGCGACCGCGATCTTCGCGGCGGCCTCGGCCAGGTCGGGGTAGGGCTTGTAGACGCTCATGTACTGCTCGCCGGTCACGATCCGCTGCACGGCGGTGAGTTCGGCGTCCTGGCCGGTGATGGGCGGCATCTTCGTCACGCCCGCGTTCTGCAGGGCCTTGATGATGCCGCCGGCCATCGCGTCGTTGGCGGAGTACACCGCGGCGATGTTGTCCTTGCCGAGCTTGTCGATCGCCTTGGTCATCTCCGACTGGGCGATGGCCGGGTCCCACTTGTCGGTGTTGTAGCTCGCGGCGACCGTCACCTTGCCCTGCAGCTCGGACAGCGCCCCCGCCTTGAACACCCCGGCGTTGGGGTCGGTCGGCGAGCCGTTGATCATGACGACCTTGTCGGAGGTGTCCACGTTGCTGCCGAGCGCCTCGACCAGGGAGCGGCCCTGCACCTCGCCGACGAGTTCGCCGTCGAAGGAGACGTACGCGTCGATCGGCCCCTCGGCCAGGCGGTCGTAGGCGATGACCGGGATGCCGGCGGCCTTGGCCTTCTTCACCATGGGCAGGATGAGGTGCGAGTCGACGGCGTCGAGCACGATGATGTCGACCTTCTGGTTGATCATCGCCTGCATCTGCTTGTCCTGGACGCTCGCGTCGCCGCCGGCGTTCTGGTACTCGGCCTTGCCCTTCTTGTCGGTGAGTTCGCTGATCGTCGACTTCATGATCGGGAAGTCGAACTCCGCGTACCGCGTGTTCGTCTTCTCCGGCATCAGGACGCCCACCGTGATGTCGTTGCCCTTGGCCGGGGTGGCGTCCGAGCTGCTCCCCGACGAGGAGAGCACGCCACAGGCGGCCAGGGGCAGGGCCAGCGAGGACGCGGCCACGGATATGGCGATACGACGCATTGGTGAGCTCACTTCTGGTGCCGTCCGGACGTGGGCGCAGCATTGCAACCCAGGTGACTGAAAAGCCAACGCGGCTGCGGCCGTCGGCGTCAAGCGGAACTACTTAACGAGATGGCAACACCACGTTCCGTTTGGTATGTGGAGACGTTGCGGAATCCCATCCAAACGCTCTTTACCGACCCTCCACTCAACGGGAGTTCATGAGTGGGCAAAGATCGCACAACCGGGAAGGGGCCCGGAGGCGGGTGAGCCTCCGGGCCCCTTCACAGGTGAAGGTGCGTCAGTCCGAGGACTGCCGCTTCGGCCGCCACACCACCAGCGCGCTGGTCTGCTGGACCTCCTGGTACGGGACCAGGTCCCGGCGGTAGGAGGCGTGCACGGCGGCCTCGCGCTGCTGGATCGCCGCCGCCGCTCCGTCGACCGCCGCCTGGAGTTCGGCGACGCGCTGCTGGAGCGCCACGACCTGGTTCTCCAGCTCGATGATGCGCTTGATGCCGGCCAGGTTGATGCCCTCGGTCTGCGACAACTGCTGGACGGTGCGCAGCAGTTCGATGTCGCGGGCCGAGTAGCGCCGGCCGCGCCCGGCCGTGCGGTCCGGGGAGACCAGGCCGAGGCGGTCGTACTGGCGCAGCGTCTGCGGGTGCAGGCCGGAGAGCTGGGCCGCCACCGAGATGACGTAGACCGGGGTCTCCTCGGTCAGCTCGTACGGGTTGCGTCGACGGCCGTCCATCTCTCTCATGCTCCCTTCGCGGCCTGGAACAGCTCCGCCCGCGGGTCCTCACCCGCGGTGGCCTCTCTGTACGCCTCAAGCGCGTCACGAGCATTCCCCGTGACGTCCTTGGGGACACTCACCTCGACGGTCACGAGAAGGTCTCCCCGGGTGCCGTCCTTGCGGAAGGCGCCCTTGCCGCGGGCCCGCATGGTGCGGCCGTTGGGCGTGCCCGGCGGCAGCTTCAGCGTCACCGGGGGTCCGCCCAGGGTGGGCACCCTGACCTCGCCGCCCAGCGCCGCCTCGGCGAACGTCACCGGGACCGTCACCGTGAGGTTGTCTTCCTTGCGGCCGAACACCGGATGCGCGTCGACATGCACCATGACGTACAAGTCGCCCGCGGGACCGCCCCGTTCACCCGGAGCGCCCTTGCCGCGCAGCCGGATGCGCTGGCCGTCGGTGACCCCCGCGGGGATCCGGACCTGCATGGTCCGCGAGGACTTGGCGCGCCCGCTGCCCTTGCACTCGGCGCACGGATGCTCGGCGATCAGGCCCCGGCCCTTGCAGTCCGGGCACGGGTCCGTGAGCGAGAAACCGCCGCCGGAGCCGCGCGCCACCTGGCCGGTGCCGACGCAGGTCGGGCACACGCGCGGTGTGCCGTTCTTGTCGCCGGTGCCCGAACAGGCCTTGCAGGGCTGCTGCGAGGACATCCGCAGCGGGACCGTGGCCCCTTCGATGGCCTCCGTGAAGCTGAGCGTGACCTCGGACTCGATGTCCTGGCCGCGCCTGGGCTGGGTCCGGGTCGTGCCCGCGCCGCCCCGGTTGAACAAGCCGCCGAACACGTCCCCGATCCCGCCGCCGAATCCGCCGGCACCCCCGGCGCCGCCGCCCTGCGCACCGCCTCCGAAGAGGTCGCCCAGGTCGAAGTTGAAGTTGCCGGCGCCCGCGCCGCCCGGCCCCGGGCGGAAGCCGCCGTTGCCGAACAGCGCGCGGGCGTCGTCGTACTCCTTGCGCTTCTTGGGGTCACCGAGGATGTCGTTGGCCTCGGAGATCTCCTTGAAGCGCTCCTCGGCCTTGGCGTTGCCCTTGTTGGCGTCCGGGTGGAACTCGCGGGCGAGCTTGCGGTACGCCTTCTTGATCTCGGCCTCGGTGGCGTCCTTGGGCACGCCGAGGACCTTGTAGTAGTCCTTCTCGATGAAGTCCTTGGTGCTCATCCTCGACGTCCCTCCTTCCGCCCGGTGTCTGCCCGCCCGGTGTGTGCGTCAGCCCTCCTCAGGGCCGTTGTCCTTCTCGTCGCCGGCCTCGGACTCGTCCTCGGCCTTGACCGCCTGCGCACCGGGCTGCGGTTCGGCCACGGCCACCCGCGCGGGGCGGATGGTGCGCTCGCCGATGCGATACCCGGGCTGCAGGATCGCCACGCAGGTCGTCTCGGTGACGTCCGGCGCGTACGAGTGCATCAGGGCCTCGTGGATCGTCGGGTCGAAGGGCTCGCCCTCCTTGCCGAACTGCTGCAGTCCCATCTTCGCGGCGACGGTCTCCAGTGACTCCGCCACGGACTTGAAACCGCCGACGAGTTCACCGTGTTCCCGCGCGCGGCCGATGTCGTCGAGGGTGGGCATCAGCTCGGTCAGGAGGTTCGCGACGGCGATCTCCTTGACCGTGACCCGGTCCCGCTCGACCCGGCGGCGGTAGTTCTGGAACTCGGCCTGGAGCCGCTGGAGGTCCGCGGTGCGCTCTTCGAGCGCCTTGCGCACCTGGTCCAACTGGGCCGTCAGACCGGCGATCTGTGCACTTGATGCGTCCCCGGCCGGGGCCGCCCCCTCTCCCGTGGAGGAGGAGGCGGCGGCCTGCGGCTCGGCGTCGTCGGGGGTGGCGCCGGAGGGGACGTCGGGCTTCTCTTCGAAGCCCGGGGTCTCCTCCGTCACGCGGCACCGTCCTTGCGCTCGTCGTCCACGATCTCGGCGTCCACCACGTCGTCGTCCGCCTTGGGCGCCTCGGCACCCGGGGCGTCGCCGCCCGCGGCCTGGGAGGCCTGGGCGTCGGCGTACATGGCCTGGCCGACCTTCTGGGAGACCGCGGCGACCTTCTCGGTGGCGGTGCGGATCTCGGCGGTGTCCTCGCCCTTGAGCGCGGCCTTCAGCTCCTCGACGGCGGCCTCGACCTCGGTCTTGACCTCGCCGGGGACCTTGTCCTCGTTGTCCTTGAGGAACTTCTCCGTCTGGTAGACGAGCTGCTCGCCCTGGTTGCGGGACTCGGCGGCCTCGCGGCGGCGGTGGTCCTCGTCCGCGTACTGCTCGGCCTCCTGGCGCATGCGGTCGACCTCGTCCTTCGGCAGCGAGGAGCCGCCGGTGACGGTCATCTTCTGCTCCTTGCCCGTGCCCAGGTCCTTCGCGGTCACGTGCATGATGCCGTTGGCGTCGATGTCGAAGGAGACCTCGATCTGCGGGACACCGCGCGGGGCCGGCGGCAGACCGGTCAGCTCGAACATCCCGAGCTTCTTGTTGTACGCCGCGATCTCGCGCTCGCCCTGGTAGACCTGGATCTGGACGGAGGGCTGGTTGTCCTCGGCGGTGGTGAAGATCTCGGACCGCTTGGTCGGGATCGTCGTGTTCCGCTCGATCAGCTTGGTCATGATGCCGCCCTTGGTCTCGATGCCGAGGGACAGCGGGGTGACGTCGAGGAGCAGGACGTCCTTGACCTCGCCCTTGAGGACACCGGCCTGGAGGGACGCGCCGATGGCGACGACCTCGTCCGGGTTGACGCCCTTGTTGGCGTCCTTGCCACCGGTCAGCTCGCGCACCAGCTCGGCGACGGCGGGCATACGGGTGGAGCCACCGACGAGGACGACGTGGTCGATCTCGTTGATGGAGATGCCGGCGTCCTTGATGACGTTGTGGAACGGCGTCTTGCAGCGCTCCAGCAGGTCGGCCGTCAGCTGCTGGAACTGGGCGCGGGTGAGCTTCTCGTCCAGGTGCAGCGGGCCCTCGGCGGAGGCCGTGATGTAGGGCAGGTTGATCGAGGTCTCGGTGGAGCTGGACAGCTCGATCTTGGCCTTCTCGGCGGCCTCACGCAGACGCTGGAGGGCCATCTTGTCCTTGCCCAGGTCCACGCCGTGGCCCGCGGCGAACTGCTTCACCAGGTAGTCGACGACCCGCTGGTCCCAGTCGTCACCACCGAGGTGGTTGTCGCCGTTGGTGGCCTTCACCTCGACGACGCCGTCACCGATCTCCAGGAGGGACACGTCGAAGGTGCCGCCGCCGAGGTCGAAGACGAGGATCGTCTGGTCGTCCTTGTCGAGCCCGTACGCCAGCGCGGCGGCCGTCGGCTCGTTCACGATGCGCAGGACGTTCAGGCCCGCGATCTCGCCGGCCTCCTTCGTCGCCTGGCGCTCGGAGTCGTTGAAGTAGGCCGGGACGGTGATGACCGCGTCCGTGACCTTCTCGCCCAGGTAGGCCTCGGCGTCGCGCTTCAGCTTCTGCAGGATGAAGGCGCTCATCTGCTGCGGGTTGAAGTGCTTCCCGTCGAGCTCGATCTTCCAGTCCGTGCCCATGTGGCGCTTCACGGAGCGGATGGTCCGGTCCACGTTCGTGACCGCCTGGCGCTTGGCGACCTCGCCGACGAGCACTTCGCCGTTCTTGGCGAAGGCGACGACGGACGGCGTGGTCCTGGCGCCCTCTGCGTTGGTGATGACGGTGGGCTCGCCGCCTTCAAGAACGCTGACGACGGAGTTAGTCGTGCCCAGGTCGATGCCGACCGCACGTGCCATGGTTGATTCCTCCAGCAATGACTTGAGTGGAACGGACTCAAGTGTGCACCACACTCATCGCTGGGTCAACAGAGCTGAGTCGAGCAGGCTCAACTCTTATCCGTTCCTTACACGCAACTGGGCCCTGACCTGCGCTGACGCGGCATGCCGCCCCCCGTAGACAGAGACTTTAAGCAGTCCGAATACGACGACCAGGGCCCCGCCCGCCACCCACATCACGGCGGTTTCACCCGCCCACCCGTTGTGTACGAGCACTCCGACGAGCACTCCGGAGAACCCCCCGAGCCCGAGGAGCACCACCGCCCCCTGCGGAGTGAGCCCCAACCGCCGCAGCCGGTGGGCGAGATGGTCCGGGCCGCCCCGCAGCAGCGCCCGCCCGGCCAGCCGCCGCGACAGCAGCACCAGGACGGCGTCGGCGCTCGCGAGGGCGGTGAGCGCGAACAGCACACCCGCACTGGACGCGAGATCGTGTCCGGACCGCGTGACCACGGCCGCCGAGGCGAGCACGAAGCCCGTGAACAGCGACCCGCAGGCGCCGAGCGCGATCCGCGCGGGATGCCAGTTGTGCATCAGGAACCCGGTGAGCGCGGCGGCCAGCACACTCAGCAACACCGCGAGCCCGTCCATCACTTCCATCGCGGCACAGGCCCCCACCCCGAAGGCGGTGACCACCCCCACCGTCCCGGCCAGCCCGTCGGCGTGATCGAGCCCCTTGAAGGCGGCGGCGACGAACACGATCCAGGCCGCCGCCAGCAGCCCGCCGGCCACCCCGAGCTCCCCGTACGGCACGACACAGGCGGCCGCCACCGCCGTACCGAGCAGCAGGACCCGCGTCTTGAGCCGCCACACGTCGGCGACGAGCCCGAGCGCGGCCACGGCGGACCCGGCGACCAGCAGGCCGCCGACGTCATCACCCAGCGGCGCGACACCGGTCCAGTCGCACCCCCAGGTGACCGCGGCGACGGCGATCACGACGGCCAGTCCCCCGAGCAGCGGTACCGGCCGCGCGCGCCGCCGCCGGTCGACGATCCGGGCACGCAGGGCGGGCACCCGGAGCAGCGCGGCGAGGAGGGCGGAGAGGAGCAGGGCGGTCGTGGCGGCGAGAATCCCGTAGAGCACGGTTCCAAATTAGACGCAAATGTACCAATTCAGTACGAATAACACGATCGGACCGTCACAGGTTTTTAAGGCGACCCTCAGCGACATAGATCACCGCACGCCTGGCTACAGTGCGACAGAGAATGGGGGTAATCTCGGTCGGACCGATTAAGTTACCGCTTAGTAATGTTCTGGGTTCGGTAATGACCCCTCGCAGGCCCGAGGAGCCCTGAAATGCAACTCGCCGCGATCATCGTGTCGCTGGTTCTGATCGTGGTCGGTGTGGCGCTGTTCGCCCGTGCCGTCCTGCAGATCTACACCTTCATGCGACTCGGCCAGAACGTGCCCGCGGGCACCCGCACCGACGAGCCCGTCCAGCGGACCGTCACCGTGGCCAAGGAGTTCCTCGGCCACACCCGGATGAACCGCTGGGGCGTCGTCGGGGTCGCGCACTGGTTCGTGGCGGTGGGCTTCTTCTCGCTGCTGCTGACGATCGTCAACGCCATCGGCCAGCTGTTCAAGGCCGACTGGCTGCTGCCGGTCATCGGCGAGTGGGCGCCGTACAACGTCTTCGTCGAGTTCATCGGCACCATGACGGTCCTCGGCATCCTCGCCCTGATCGTGATCCGCCAGCTCAGCAAGCCGAACAAACCGGGCCGCAAGTCCCGCTTCGCCGGCTCCAACTTCGGCCAGGCGTACTTCGTCGAGGCCGTCATCCTCATCGTCGGCGTCTGCATCTTCATGCTGCACGCGCTCGAAGGCGCCCAGCACCACGTCGACGCGTACGAGGCCTCCTTCTTCATCTCGTACCCGGTGGTGTCGGGCCTTCGGCACCTGGACGTCTCCACGCTCCAGAACCTCACCTACCTCTTCGCCGGCGTGAAGATCGCGACCTCCTTCATCTGGATGATCACGGTCGCCCTGAAGACCGACATGGGCGTCGCCTGGCACCGCTTCCTGGCCTTCCCGAACATCTGGTTCAAGCGGAACGCGGACGGCGGTACGTCCCTGGGCGCCCTGCTCCCGATGACGTCCGGCGGCAAGCCGATCGACTTCACCGACCCGGGCGACGACGACGTCTTCGGTGTGTCCCAGGTCGAGCAGTTCTCCTGGAAGGGCCTGCTCGACTTCTCCACCTGCACCGAGTGCGGCCGCTGCCAGTCGCAGTGCCCCGCCTGGAACACCGGCAAGCCGCTCTCCCCCAAGCTCCTGATCATGTCCCTCCGGGACCACGCCCACGCCAAGGCGCCCTACCTGCTCGCGGGCGGCGGCAAGTCCATGGAGGGCGAGGAGAAGGCGACGGAGGAGCAGCTGGCCGGCGTCCCCGCCGCGGCTCTGGCGGAGGCCGAGCGCCCGCTGATCGGCACCTTCGAGGACAACGGCGTCATCGACCCCGACGTCCTGTGGTCCTGCACCACCTGCGGCGCCTGCGTCGAGCAGTGCCCCGTCGACATCGAGCACGTCGACCACATCGTCGACATGCGCCGCTACCAGGTGATGATCGAGAGCGCGTTCCCGTCCGAGGCCGGGACGATGCTCAAGAACCTGGAGAAGAAGGGCAACCCCTGGGGCCTGGCCAAGAAGCAGCGCCTGGAGTGGCTCAAGGAGGTCGAGTTCGAGGTCCCGGTCGTCGGCCAGGACATCGAGGACCTCACCGAGGTCGAGTACCTGTACTGGGTCGGCTGCGCCGGCGCCCTGGAGGACCGCGCCAAGAAGACCACGAAGGCCTTCGCGGAACTCCTCCACATCGCGGGCGTCAAGTTCGCGATCATGGGCGGCGACGAGAAGTGCACCGGCGACTCCGCGCGCCGCCTCGGCAACGAGCCCCTCTTCCAGGAGCTCGGCATGGAGAACGTCATGGCACTGAACATGGCGTTCGGCGAGGAACTGGACGACGACGGCAAGGTGGTGCCGGAGTCGGCGAAGCCCCGCGCCGCGAAGAAGATCGTCGCGACCTGCCCGCACTGCCTCAACACCATCGGCAACGAGTACCCGCAGCTCGGCGGCGACTACGAGGTCGTCCACCACACCCAGCTGCTCCAACACCTCGTCGACGAGGGCAAGTTGATCCCGGTGACGCCCGTCGAGGGCATCATCACCTACCACGACCCGTGCTACCTGGGCCGCCACAACAAGATCTACACGCCCCCGCGCGAGATCATCGCCAGCGTCCCCGGCCTCCGCAACGAGGAGATGCACCGCCACAAGGAACGCGGCTTCTGCTGCGGCGCGGGCGGCGCCCGCATGTGGATGGAAGAGCGCATCGGCAAGCGCATCAACAACGAGCGCGTGGACGAGGCCCTCTCCCTGAACCCCGACATCGTGTCGACGGCCTGCCCCTTCTGCCTCGTCATGTTGACCGACTCGGTCAACGGCAAGAAGAACGACGGCAAGGCGAAGGAGTCGATCCAGGTGGTCGACGTAGCGCAACTCCTCCTGGACTCGGTCAAGAAGCCGGCCGACGACGAGCCCCCCGCGGGCACGGCGGAACCGGAGAACGCCCCGGAGCCCCAGCCCGTGAAGTAACAAGCCTGTCCGCTACGACGACGCCCCGCACCCCCGCCGAAGGGTGCGGGGCGTCGTCGTCCCGTCAGTCGTCGTCCCCGATGGTCCCCACGGAGGTGAAGACGTACACGAGGAGGACGAGGATGAAACCGCCCCCGGCGAACAACTCCTCCGGCAGACTCGCCTCGTCCCCCAGAAGCAACGGGCGCCAGCCCAGGAAGACGGCCACGGTCAGGGCCCCGCGGACCGTCTGGACCCCAGGTGACCAGGCCAGCCGCTGCAGGGCCCCGGTTCCGGCCGTGAAGGTGAACACGGCGGCCAGTACGCACCCGATGACCATGACGAGCACAAAGGCGACGAGGGCGTCCCTGCCGTCGCCTCCGCCCGAGAAGGCACTCCAGCGGCCCCCGGCGAGCGCGCGCAGATCCTTGCGCTCATGCACGTACCCGCCCAGCTCAGGGGCCGACGGAGCCCAGAGCACCGCCACCTCGGCACCGGCGCGGGGCTTGTCGTACGTATAGGCACCCTTCACGACAAGCCGCTCGGGCCCGCCCGGCACGGCGACCACCAACCGCGCCGAATACCCCCGTACGACGTCCTCGCTCAGGTCCTCCCGCACCCCGCCCGGCCGCTCCACGACGGTGGCGGTACTCACCCTCGCCCCGGCGTCCCGCAGGGCGTCGACCCGGTCGTCACCGCTACCGGTGCCCAGCAGTCCGACGAACAGCGCGCCGGAGGCGAGGCCCACGAGAAGCCACACGGCGCAGGTACGGAGCCGGATCCAGGCCCGGGACTCCGAGGAGCGCCCGAGCACGTAGCCCAAGGGCGGACGCCGACGACTGAGGACTTCGGGCTCCAGCCGGTCGTACGGAGCCCAACTCCCGCTGCCATCCGACTTCTTGAGGGAAACACCACCTCCGGTCCCTCCGAACCGCCGCAACCCCCACAACGCCCCCACCCGGACCACGGCACACCCCGCGGCAACGGCTCCCCACGCCAACAACCCGTTCCACGGCCGCGGTACGGCCCCGACCCCGAGCAACCACGTACAGGCCACCGCGACGGCGACCCACCCCACCAGCCCGCACAGCCGCACGGCCCACACCAGCACAGCCCACACAAACCCCACCCCCCGCTCCCCCATGGTGTAGCGCGCTACACCATGCATTCGGGAGAACGGTCCCTCGTGACGGCGAGCGCGCGACGGAATCGTAGAGGACAGAGATCAGGCCCCGAAGCCCCCTTTCCTCCTCCCTCTTCCCCCGAAGGAAATCCCGTGAAATCGCTGCTCGCCACCGTGAAGTCGTTCATCGCCAACCTGCTGCTGTGGTCGTTCTTCATCGGCGGCCTCGCCGCGAGCACGGCCTCCGGCGCCGTACTCGACGGCACGGCGAAGACCGCGGCCACCTTCGCCGGTATCGCCGTCTCGCTGCTGACGGGTTCTCGCATCGCGAAGAAGCCGAAGATCAAGGCATTCCTCTCGAAGACGTCGACCCTGTGCTTCCTGTTCCTGTTCAACGGCGGTGTGGCCGTGGCCAGTTACTTCGCCATGGACGGCGCCAAGGGCATCGCGACGGCGGCCGGAATGGGCCTGGTCTCCCTGGGCGCGGCGGGCGGCCTCATCTCCAACCTCCGCAAGGGCCCGGCCTCGGCGTCCCCCCGGACCTCGACGGACGAGCCCTGGGCCTGAGCCTGACGGCCCGATCAGCAGTCACTCACCGAACCCGCCCCCGAACCTGCCCTCGAAAGGCCTCCCATGACCGTGCATCGCCCCCGCGTACGCCGTACGGCAACGCTGGTCACCCTCGTTGCCACCGCGACCCTCACCGCCGGCCTCCTCACGGCCTGCGACCCCACCGATACCTCGAACTCGCTGGACTGCCTGGGGAATTGGAACACCATCTCCGACAGCCTCAAGGCAATCCACGAGGCGGGTGTGGACGCGGCGAAGGACCCGACCCGCACCGACGAATCCATCACCACGATCGACAAGAACCTCGACAAGATCAACGCGAACTCGGACGACAACAAGGTCAACAAGGCCGCGGACGACCTCGAAAAGGCGATCTCCGACTACAACAAGGCGATCCTGAACGGCGATACGAACCCGGATTCCAGCAAGATCGACGCGGCAGCGGACGAACTCAAGAACGTCTGTACGTCATAACGACAGTGGACGTCGGGCCACTCGCTTCTTTGCCAGTGTCGGGCTTCCACGGACCGAGTAAAGGGCGCTGCGCTGCGCTCCGCGTCGGCTCCGCCGATGACCCTGCGGGTCACCCTTGACTAGGTCCGCTCCAGCCCGGTTGAGAAGCGAGTGGCCCAACGGCAACTTCACAACACACGCAAACACCACCCCGCCCCTCCCACCAACCTCAGAGATTTACCGAGCTCACGCACAACCCTTACGCCCCACCAAGGGTCTCCTGATCGCCAACCACCCGTGAAGCCAAGGACAACCCCCGGCAAACACGGACGGTACGCACCCCATCGACACCTCATCGACGCGGATGCCAGCCACGCATCCCCGCATGCCGCAGGAGACCCCGCATGCAGCAGTACCTGCGACTCGCCCTCGCGACGGCCGCCGCGGCCGCGCTGACGGGCGGTCTGCTCAGCCTCTCGGTGACGACAGCTACCGCCGCCGACTCCTTCAAGGTCGCGAAGGCCGACTTCAACGGCGACGGCATCGGTGATGTCGTCGTCTCCGCGCCGGGCGCGTACGTCACCGGCAAGGCCGACGCCGGTCAGGTCGTGGCCCTGTACGGCACGGCCACCGGAGTGTCGTCGACGAAGCGTTCGACGCTGAGCCAGAACTCCGGCAACGTGCCGGGTACCGCCGAGAAGGGCGACTACTTCGGCTACGCCACGGCCTACGCCGACTTCAACGGCGACGGATACGACGACCTCGCCGTGGGCTCGCCGTACGAGAAGGTCGGCACGGACACCGACGGCGGCGCGCTCGCGATCCTGTGGGGCTCGAGGAGCGGCCTCACCGGCAAGAGCAGCGACGTACCGGACCCGGCCGTGTCCGGGCACGACAACTGGGGCCAGACGCTGGCCGCCGGCGACTTCGACGGCGACGGCAAGGCGGATCTGGCGGTGGGCAGTTCGGCCGCGACCGTCTACGTCTACAAGGGCGGCTTCAGCAGCTCCACCGGCAAGCCCGGCGGCCGTTACACGATCAAGCCCCCGATCCAGCCCGGCACGACCGGTTTCCCGTACGGCCCGCAGCACCTCACGGCCGGTGACGTCAACGGCGACGGCCGCACCGACCTGGTGGTCGACGGCTACGAGACCCAGACCAGCAACGGCTGGAACACCAACTACCTCGTGCCCGGCACCGCGAGCGGTCTGAGTGTCGCCTCAGTGCAGACCCTCAAGCCCGGCATCGTCACCGGCATCGGCGACATCAACGGCGACGGTTACGGCGACATCGTCACCGGCGCCGGCTGGGACGCCACGACGAGCGACGGTACGACCGTCCCGGACTCGGCGAACGGCGGCAAGGTGAACATCACCTACGGTTCCGCGTCCGGCCCCGCCGCGACCACCGGCATCACCCAGAACTCCGGGAACATACCGGGCAGTTCGGAGAAGGGCGACGCCTTCGGCTGGGACCTGGACCTGGGTGACGTCAACGGCGACGGCTACCAGGACGTCGTGGTCTCCGCCCCGAACGAGGACCTCGGCGCCGCCACCAACGCCGGCATGGTCACGGTCATCTACGGCTCCGCCAGCGGCGTCAACACCACGACGGGCGTCCAGTCCTTCGCCCAGAGCACGGCCGGCGTCCCCGGCGCCGACGAGAAGAACGACCTCTTCGGCGCCGACGTCAAGCTCGACGACGTCAACGGCGACGGCAGGGCGGACCTGATCGTCGGCTCGTACGAGAACAGCGCCGACGGCGCGGTCACCTACCTGCCCTCCAACGGCACGAAGATCGTCACGACCGGCTCCCGTGCCATCTCCGCGGGCGCGGCGGGTGTCTCGACGGCGGGCACACCGCAGTTCGGCTCGCTGTTCGCCGACTAGGTCTCAGCTCCTTCTCTCCGCCGGGCCCGTGGCCGTACGCCACGGGCCCGGCGGCCGTCCGCTCCCTCTCCCCTACGTCCCTTAGGGGATGTCACAGCTCGGCAGCAAAGCCCCGCCCGAAACCCCCGGCCCGGCCCGTGACTCTGCGGAACCAGGTACGTTCGATGACGTGGCTGGATTCAGGATCGGACGCGGCGGCCGGGACGGCCGGGCCCCGCAAGCGCGCCCTCAACAACCTCCGTACGGGCAGCAGGCTCCCCCGGCACCGCAGGGAGCGCCGCAGAGACAGCCGTACGGCTACCCCTCTGCGCCGCAGCCGCAGCCGTACCCGCAGCAGCAACCGCAGTACGGAAGCCCCGCGGGCGGCGGCCGGCAGTGGTCCCAGGCGAACGGCGGCAACGGCGCCTACGGCGACGAGCCGGAGTACTTCGGCGACGGCGGCTACGGCCAGGGCGGTCACCCGACCACCCCCGACCCGTACGCGGCGAACAACCCGGGCAACACCCAGGCGTTCTCCGTAGGTGAGGACCCGTACACCCAGGGCGGTACGTACCGCGCGGGCTCGGCGCAGGCCCCCACGGGCCCGGTCGGCCCCCGTCTGCACTGGAAGGACCTGCTGCGGGGCATCGTCCTCGAACCCCGGCAGACGTTCCTCCAGATGCGCGACTACACGATGTGGGCCCCCGCCCTGATCGTGACGTTCCTCTACGGCCTGCTCGCGGTCTTCGGCTTCGACGGCGCCCGCACGGACGCCATAAACGCCACGCTGGCGAACGCGGTCCCGATCGTCCTGATCACCGCCGTGGCACTGGTGCTGTCGTCCTTCGTCCTGGGCGTGGTCACCCACACCCTGGCCCGCCAGCTGGGCGGCGACGGAGCGTGGCAGCCCACGGTCGGTCTGTCCATGCTGATCATGTCGATCACGGACGCCCCCCGCCTGATCTTCGCCATGTTCTTCGGCGGCGACGCCACCTTCGTCCAGGCCCTCGGCTGGGCCACCTGGGTGGCGGCCGGCGTGCTCCTGACGATGATGGTCAGCCGCTCCCACGACCTTCCCTGGCCCAAGGCCCTGGGCGCCTCCGCGATCCAGCTGATCGCCCTGCTGTCGATCGTGAAACTGGGCACGTTCTAGAGGTTCTTCGGTGACGACGACTGTGGGCTCCCGGTGCGTACCGGGAGCCCACCGTCGTCGTAGGAACTGCTAGCCACCCTCAGGCGTCGAGAACCTGACCCGTGCGCCGGACCACCGGCGGTTCGACGGACCACGGGAAGTTGATCCAGTCGTCGGTGCGCTTCCACACGTACTCGCACTTCACCAGCGACTGCGACTTCTCGTAGACGACCGCGCTGCGGACCTCGGCGACGGTGTCCAGGCAGAAGTCGCGGACCAGTTTGAGCGTCTTGCCGGTGTCGGCGACGTCGTCGGTGATCAGGACCTTCTTGGAGGAGAAGTCGATGGCGTTGGGGACGGGGGCGAGCATGACGGGCATGTCGAGGGTGGTGCCGACGCCGGTGTAGAACTCCACGTTGACGAGGTGGATGTTCTTGCAGTCGAGGGCGTAGGCGAGGCCGCCGGCGACGAAGACTCCACCGCGGGCGATGCTGAGGATGATGTCGGGCTCGTAGCCGTCGTCGGCGATGGTCTGCGCGAGTTCGCGGACGGCGACGCCGAACGTGTCGTAGGTGAGGTTCTCCCGTACGGCGTCCATGCTCACACCTGCGTCCGGTGGAAGTTGAGGAAGGAGCGGGAGGCGGTGGGGCCGCGCTGGCCCTGGTAGCGGGAGCCGTAGCGCTCGCTGCCGTAGGGGAACTCGGCGGGCGAGGTGAGCCGGAACAGGCAGAGCTGGCCGATCTTCATGCCGGGCCAGAGCTTGATGGGGAGGGTCGCGAGGTTCGACAGCTCCAGTGTCACGTGGCCGGAGAAGCCGGGGTCGATGAAGCCGGCGGTGGAGTGCGTGACGAGCCCGAGGCGGCCGAGGGAGGACTTGCCCTCCAGGCGCGAGGCGAGGTCGTCGGGGAGCGATACGACCTCGTAGGTCGAGGCGAGCACGAACTCGCCGGGGTGGAGGATGAACGGCTCGTCGCCCTCCGGTTCCACCAGCCGCGTCAGGTCCGCCTGCTCGATGGAGGGGTCGATGTGGGGGTAGCGGTGGTTCTCGAACACCCGGAAGTAGCGGTCGAGGCGCACGTCGACACTCGACGGCTGCACCATGGATTCGTCGTAGGGATCGATCCGGACCCGCCCGGCGTCGATCTCGGCCCGGATGTCCTTGTCTGAGAGAAGCACGCCCCGAGGATACGCAAGACGCGCGGACCGACCACAATCGGACGGACCCGCGCGCCAGCGACTGCCTACCGCGTTACGGCTACTGCTTCGCCGTCACCGCTACTGCTTCTCCAAGGTCACCGGCACCGCGCTGCGGAGCCGGGCACACCGTGGACACCGGACGAGCCGTCCGGGGCCGAGCCGCTCGGCCTGCTGCATCGGGAACGAAGCGGTGCTGAACACGTGCCCATCGGCACAACGGACGACGGTGCGCTCCATCAAGTCCATGAGTCCCTTCCCCAAGAGCCGCGTCCGGCTGCTGCTCGCCGGACGCCAAATGCCACATTACGGGATGAAAGGAACGACTCTCCAGGCGGCACTCCGTCCCACCCGGACCCTCTTCCACGCCTCCACCGTACGCCCCAACTCCGGTCCCCCGCAGCCGCGTCCACCCTCCGAAACACGACCGTCACCCCAGGGCTTCAGCGCCGCCGACCGGGCATGAGGTAGAGTGAGCGGGCATTCGACACCGGCTCAACCGGCGTCTTACGCGGGTGTAGTTTAGTGGTAGAACATCAGCTTCCCAAGCTGAGAGTGCGAGTTCGATTCTCGTCACCCGCTTTTCTTGAAGCCCCAGGTCAGCAGCCTGGGGCTCTTTCATGGCGGGCTCTCAGTCGCATTTTCCGGCGCACAAGACACCCGAAGATTGGGCACGCGGAGGGCACGAGCGCTTGCCGAGTGCCACCCACTCGCCACTCCGACTGCCGGAACACGCCGCTGACCTGCCGTTTCATGACACTCACCGCAGCGGTCACCGATGAGAGCCCTCAGCCTGCCGCCCCCTGCGGACCAACTGGCGCTTTCCTGCACTGTGAAGGGGACAGCAGTCTCAGGCTTGCCATGTAAGACAGATCGTCTTACATTGGTTTCATGGCTGACACCATCACGATCCGCAGCGACTCGGAGACCGAGCACGCTCTGGACGTTCTCACCCATGACGGCAGTTCACGCTCGGCAGCCATCCGCCAAGCCGTGCTCGAAGCCGCCCTACGCAAAGAGCGGGCCGCCGCGATGCGTCGCGCCGTCCTGCGTATGCCGCTTGGTGAACCGGACGGCATCGACATCGCCGCGGAAATCGCCCACAGTCGCGAGGACGAGCGCTGATGATCTATCTCGACTCGGCCGCCGTCGTGAAACTCGTCCACGCCGAGTCCGAGTCGCAGGCTTTGCGCGACTGGCTCGACGAACGAGCCGAGACCGGATGGACGAGTTCGGTTCTGGTGGAGATCGAGTCGTCGCGGGCCCTTGGGCGCTACGCCCCGGAGGCTGTCGCCCGGCTCCACCCGGTCCTCGACCTGATCGAGTTGGTGGAGCTGGATGCCGGCATTCGCATCTTGGCCCAGACCGTCAAACCTGTGACCGTACGGAGTCTGGACGCCATCCACCTGGCAACGGCTCTCCGTATCCGCTCCCAGCTGACCTCCTTCGTCACGTACGACAAACGACTGGCCGATGCTGCTCAAGCAGCCGGACTGACCGTCGACATGCCCAACTGAGACATCTCTTCACCGTCAGGGCCCGGCAGAGGCTCCCGGCCTATGGATACCTGAGGCGTCGCCCGAGCAAAGCGTCAGGCCACCGCTCAGCAAGCCTTCGGTGGAACACACGTCGACGTCCCGCTGAAGGCGCCCGCATCGACCTCGCTTCAACCGCGTGCCCCATCCGTGCCCTTCAGGGCGGACGACAACGGCCACCAAAGGTGCGATCCCGACCCGCCCACGGGGCCTGACCTCACGTTTCCACAGGTCAGTACAGTAGTCGGCGAGCAAGCTCCGTCGCTTCCCAAGCTAAGAGTGCGAGTTCGATTCTCGTCACCCGCTCCATGCGAAACCCCCGGGTCGATCACCCGGGGGTTCTTTGCTGTCCAGTCCAATGTGCGGTTTCCGCGCCCCCCGCGTGCCCCGAGTGCAGGTGGTCCCCCACGAGTCGACCCCGCTCGCGTCCCATCTGGCGTCCATCCTCCGCCCGGCGACGTCGTCCTCGTGAAGGCGTCCCGCGGCGGACAGCTTTGACAGATCGCCCAAGCACTCACCGGACAGCCCGTCACCGGCCTGTGAGCAGCCGTCGGACCATCACTTGTCGAGCAGCCATGGGCCCGATCAAACGGAGCAGCCGACCTCCGCGATGAGTTCCGGGCTGTCCCTCGTGAGAACCGAAGCGGCGCTTTCGCGGGTCAGCGCATCGCCCTACGCGAACACACCACCATTTCCTGCGCCGCCGACCGCTACACACTCCAAGTCGACTTCAGCGTAATCGCGAGGTCATGGCTACTGACTAAATAAACTCGCCGAATTGAAGCGGGCCGAATTCGGTCTGCGGGTATCGCCGCTTCCCTTATGGGACGAAGAGCTCCCGCAAGCCGGATGCTTGCGGGAGCCCTTCTGCCCTCGGAGTGCGCGCGGAGCGCGGCCTGCGGTAGCGAGTCCCTCCCAGTCCTGCGTGGTCGTGGGGGCATCGCGTGTGCCGGTACGACGGCGAAGCAAGCCCATGGCACAGCCGCAGAAGCCCCGCGCCGATCAAACAGGCGCCCTGCTACTGGGACGGATCAGTGCACGGAGTTGGCGGCGGCGACGATGGCGCGGTCGACCGCTCCCGGGCTGATCGAAGGAACGTCGTGTCCCGAGCGGGTGTAGGTGATGTGGGCGCCCACCCGGTTGGCCTGGAACTTCTGGGCGGCCGTCGGCACAGCGTGGTCCTCCGTCGAGATGACCGCCCACTTCGGCGTCTTCGCCGGCGGATTCACCGTGGCCTTGTCGGTGAAGGCCGAAAGGGCGACCGGCTCCTGAGTCACCGAGGCGACGCTGATGGCCGACTTCGACAGCCCGTTGCCGTACACGGTCCCGAACTTGTCCGCCTTGAGGTACACGTCGGTGTCACCGCCGGGCAGCGGAACGGTGCGGAAGTTCTCCGAAACGAGCTGCGACCCGGGGAACTGTCCGATCAGTGAGCCGGCGGCTTCTCCCGCCTTGGGGATGAGAGCCGCCACGTAGACGAGGGCCTTGACGTTCGACGTCGTCGCGGCGACCTGGCTGACGACCTCTCCCGCGTAGGAGTGGCCGACCAGCACCACGGGACCCTTGACGGTCTTGACCTGCGCCTCGACATAGGCGCTGTCGAAGGCCAGGCCGCGCAGCGGGGTGTCGATCGCGAGGACCGGGTAGCCCTGCTGCCGCAGGTAGCCGATCTCGCTGCTCCAGCTGGAGGAGTCGGCGAACGCCCCGTGGACCAGGACCACCGTCGGCTTCGCGCGGTGCGCCGTCTGCGAGGCGACGGCGTGATCGTTCGCCCTGGTCGTGACGGCGCTCGCGTTCGTCACGGCAAGCGAGGCTACGACCGCGCCACTCACCAGCCCGGCAGCCACCAGCGTTTTGATTCGAACGGTGGACTTCATTTGTTGTTATTCCTCTCGAAGTTGTCCAGCCGAATCGGCAGAGGAAGCGCCATGGTCCGCATGAACACGGAAACCTTTTCTCTTGCGGCCTGCTGCGCTTCGCCAAATCAACTATGGCGGTCGCTTCGGCGGAACGCTAATGCCAATCCCGCTCCCGTCCATGTCGATCCGGCATGAGCCGGCGAACGACATTTCCAGCACCGAATTCCTGACGTTTTAAGTGCGCGGAAATACAGAGAATGAGGCACTGCGACGGGTACGAACGGGCACGGTCGCCACAGGACTGCGGTCGTCCCGGTGACCGGCCGACGATCATGTGAAGCCGGTGACGTCAGCACGCCGACAGCTGATGTCACAGGGTTCGAACCCCTGCCGTTCATCCATGACTTGGAGCCTCAGTGCACTACGGACTCATCGCTCCGAGCGCGCTCGCCACCGCCCCACAGCAACGGTGGATACGACGTCTCCCATTACGACCTGCGGCTGAAGTACCAGTCGGCACGGACGAGTTGGCGGGGACTCCCAGGACGGGGTTGGACCAGGGCGCGGACATCACCGTCGTAGTGCGCTACAGCGAGACACCCGCGTCGAAGCATGCATACGGATTCACCGCCTGGCTGTACACGGCGGACGGCGCGGTCGCGGCCAACGAGCCGGAGTCGGCGTGGTGATGGTTCCCCATCCGTACGACGCGCTCGGCGGCCATGTGCCGGACGTGCCCACCGGTTTCGCGCTGGAGACCCGGACCCGGCCCTTCTACAGCCCCCCCGAGGGGGGCCGCAGAAGCACACCTACAGCAACGCGTCGGTCGTGGACTTCCAGCGGTACGCCGAGAAGGTGTCCCGCAGGGAGCTGGGCGCGCTGTTCGACACATGGCTCTTCAAGCCGGCCAAGCCGGCGGTGCCCGCCGCGGTCGGCAGGTCTTCCCTTCCGGTTCGGCCCAAGTCGTGGAAGCAGATCGAGGCGACGAACGAGGTGCACGAGCACTGAGCGGTGGGCAGCCCGCGTCTTCCCCCGTCACCATCGCGGCCCTGTTCGGCTGAGCGGCGGACCGCCGGGCCGGCCACAACGGTCACGGCACACCCCGTTCTCGGGCGCCGTCATGTGTACATCCAGATAGGACAAGTAGTGCGCATACACAAACTGGGCTCTGCCCTGGTCGGAGTCGTCGCCGTGCTGGCGCTGACCACCGGATCACCTGCTTCCGAAGCAGCCGCTCCCGCCCAGCCGGACTCCGGCTCACCCGCGCCCGGTGCCCTGCACAGCGAGCACGTGGTCCCCGGCAAGACGGGGTCGGCGGTTCGGAAGGAACTGCCTGCCGAGGTCTCCCGGCGGTTCTACGAGCTCAACTTCGCCGGGCACGTCGGCTCGGTCGGCGTCGCCGAGGACGCGCCGTCCGCCGCGGATGCCACCACGAGCGCCCTGTCCTCCTGGACGGGGAAGTTCCACGCCTCCTGGGGCGTCTCCCCGACCAGCGGAACCATGCACGGAGCGCAGGCCACGCACAGCGTGAACCTCTCGGCCCCGGTCACCGGCGACGACACGGTCTACGCGCCGACCCTGGACCCGAGTTACGCGAGCTGCATCGAGATGACCACGATCTACTTCCGCAGCTCGATCTGGGTCGGCGCGTGGGACTGGTGTGCGGCAGCGCCGGGCTGGGCGAAGACCACGGTCGTCGACTCCGCCTTCCTGGACACCTACACCAAGAAAGTGAACGGCCGGCCGTCGTACTCGGTCCAGGACATCCAGACCAATGCGACGACCAACGAGTGGACCTCGTACCTCTACAACTACGACACGCACGCCTGGGAGCCCTTCTTCCAGAGCGCGAACACCAGCAAGCTCGGCAGTTCCGGCGGCGGCTGGGACATGATGGAGGTCTACACGAACTACGACCCCACGACCGGTGAGGGCCAGTACTGCGCGGAGACCAAGGGCGCGGTGTACCAGACCACGGGACTCCAGTACCAGTCCTCCTACGGCGGCGGCTGGACGGCGGCCACGGCGGCCAACTCGACCGTGCCGGCCACCGTGAAGTCGTCCGACCTCGGTTGCTCGGATCTGTCCTACGCGGTGCTGACGGCGAACAGCGGGTTCTCCTTGACCAACGAGAAGAACCCGACGGGCCCCCTCAGCAACTCCGCCGGGATGTGTGTGGACAACCGCTCGGGGAACACCACGAACGGCAACCCGATCCAGCTGTATTGGTGCAACGACACGAACTCGCAGCAGTGGACGCTGAACCTCAACGGCACGCTGACGGTGGAGAACAAGTGCATGGCCGTCAAGGGCGGAGGCACGGCCGACGGCACCGCCGTGGAGCTGGACGACTGCGACGGCTCCGGCGGCGGGACCTGGCAGACGCGCGCCGACGGCACGATCTACAACCCGCAGTCCGGCAAGTGCCTTGATGCCACCGCGAATTACACCACCGCCGGCACGCAGCTCCAGATCGCGAGCTGCACCGGTGCCGTCAACCAGAGGTGGAACCTGCCCACCTGACACTGCGTCGAGGGCGGCCTGCCGAAGCGTGCTCACGCACCCGGTAGGCCGCCCTGTGGTGGGATCCCTCGAAGTCTCCGGTGGGGGCCGGACCTGCTCGGACAAGAGCGCGCGAGGGCCCATGGCACCGGACACGACGATGTTCCCGCCTCCCGTCCGTCTCTTCCGCCGCCCCCTGCCCTCCAGGCGTCCAGAAGCGCGGCCCGGACCGCCTCCTCCGACTCCTCCGGTTCCGTGTCTTCGCCGGAAGTCGCCGCTCGCTCGTCCATGTTTCGTCTCTCCGTCGGTCTGTTCGCCTCGGTCGGCAGTGGGCGGTCCGGGCTGTCGCATCGAGCTCCGGGTCCGTAGGAGCCGTTCAGTCGTCACTTCAGTGCCTGCCGCGCTTCGCCGGCCCAGGCGTTTCCCGGGTCTTTTCGACGACGCCCATGAACGTCGTACGCCCCCATTGGGTCGTGCAGTCGACCGACAGTCCACGCCGTGCGAGGCGCTCGTCGAGCCGTACGATCCTGCCGTGCAGCGCTCGGCGGCTCATCGGTTCCCCGGCGGTACCGAGCAGCAGGCACAGGTCGTGGCAGCACCAGGGCCGCGAGGCGGAACAGAGGACCTCGAACAGCACCTGCTGGGAGTGCTGTTGGAGGCCGACCTCACGGAACGCTGGCGAATCCTCGGCTTGCCGCTGCCGCGTGGGTCTCATGTCCAGCCATCGCCGCTCCGCGGTGATTCTGCTCGCGAGTTCCCTGGGCGGCGAGTCGCGGAGGAGGACGTTGGCGGCGCCCGCCAGGAGAAGCCCTACGGAATCCGTGTGATCGGGTACGAGCACGACCACGGATGAGATGTTGCTGAGCGCGCGCACGCGTTGCTCAAGACCGTCGCTCCACTGCGCCCCGGGTACGTCCAGGACGGCGAGGCGAGTGCCGGCCTCGTGCAGCAGCGCGCCGTAAGCCCGCTCGGAGCCCCAGTTATGAGTCCGGGCGGGCAGCACATGCTGACTGCGCAGGGCGCGGAGCAAGGACGCCGTCCGCTCGCGCTGAAGCGTGAGCACCGTGCTCACGGGATAGGTGACTTCCTCCTCTTCCATGAGGCCGATGGGACCGTGGCCGATGCTGAGGTCGGTCATGTTCGACGTTCGCCCTCCGGGGTTGCGGAGCCTGGACCTGGGCTGGAGGCGTTGGCGAAGGCCGGCCCTCTCGGACGTCAGCGGGTCGGCGGGCGACAGAGGCGGACCCGCCCCGCCCGCCGATTCTCGGTCAGGCTCCGCCGATATCGCCGATACCGACTCGGGCCGTTCTGATGCCGGATCGGCATGTGCCCAGCTCCCCGACACGCCATTCGCACAACTGCCGTGCCGCAGTGTCTGTTCGGCCCCTGTCGAGGTCCTGTTGGTACCCGATGCGCCACGGCAGCCGTGAACACGTCACCCGGACCCCTACGTTGGTCCACGTCGGCCTCCCCCGGTCCCCCTCGGTGGGAGGCCGCGCCGATGCCCGTCGAGTCGCCTTCGGCGTCGGAGTCATGGAGAGCGCGGCCTGTCGAAAGGCCAAGTGACGTGCGCCCTGTGGGTTGCCGCTCGCCCTTCCCGTTCCGCCCTTCCCGTACAGAGAGCCGAACAACGATGCTCGAAGAGCTTCATGTCCAGTCCGAGGCAAGGGACAGGCGGCCCGGCAGGCGGGCCGACCATGCGGTTTCTCGCCGAAGGTCGGCTGTCTTCTTATCCGCCGTGCTGACGACGTTCCTTGCCGCCTCCAGTGCGCCCACTCCGCTCTACCGCGTCTACCAGGCGAGTTGGCACCTCTCCTCCGGCACGGTCACCGTGGTCTACGGCGTGTACTGCCTGAGCGTCCTGGTCGCGCTCCTGACCGTCGGGGCGCTCTCCGATCATGTCGGCCGGCGGCCGGTCATCGGCGTCGCTCTCGCCCTCGAAGCACTGTCCATGCTGCTCTTCCTGCAGGCCGGCGGTGTGACCTCGCTGATCCTCGCCCGGACGCTCCAGGGGCTGGCCACGGGTGCCGCGACGAGTGCGCTGGGTGCCGCCCTGCTCGACGTGACCAAACGGTGGGGGCCCCTGTTCGTCAGCGTCGCTCCGCTCATCGGCATGGCGTCGGGGACGCTCGGTACGAGCCTGCTCATGGACCTGATTCCGGCTCACCTCGGCAGCGTGTACACGCTGCTGTTCAGCGCGCTGGCCGTCCAGATGCTGGGTTTGGCCTTCCTCCCGGAATCGAGGCTGCCGAGCCCGGGAGCCTGGCTTTCGGTGCGACCGCGGATCCGCGCTCCCCGGTCCAGCCGCCGAGCCCTCCTTGTCACCGCACCCGTGTTCGTGGCTGTCTGGGCCCTGGGCGGTTTCTATCTGTCCCTCGGACCCGATCTGGTCCAGGGCATCACCGGATCGGCGTCGTCGACCGCCGACGGCCTGATCGTGTCCCTGCTGACCGCCAGTGCGGTACCGGCAGTGCTGCTGACGCGGCATGGGGACGCCGGCCGGACGGCCTTGGGCGGCTCCCTGCTTCTGACGACGGGGGTGGCCGTCACGCTGCTGGCCGCGCACCGCGACTCCTCCACAGCTCTGTACGTGGGGACCGCGGTGGCCGGTGCGGGATTCGGCCCGGCGTTCCAGGGCGGCGTCCGTCTGGTGACGGCGAACGTCCTCGCGACGGAACGGGCGGGCCTGATGGCCGCCATCTACACGATCACTTATACGTCGATGTGCGTTCCGGTACTGGTCACGGGTTTACTCGTCGGCGAATACGGTCTCCTGCACTGCACCTTGTTCTTCGGTATTTTCGTCATGGCGCTCTCGCTGACGCCGTTCGCGGGTCTGGGGAAATTCTCCGCCCATATATCAAGTAGGGGTACGGCATAGTGAAAATCAAAAACGCGCGCAGACGCGCACCCATGCTGCTGGCATTTCTGGCGACCGTCCTCGGCACAGTTGCGAGCACCTCGGTCACCGCACAGGCTGCCGACACGGACAGTAAGGCGCCCGCCGATTTCGTGGCGCTCCACGACGTGGCCCCCGCGATTCTGCAGGAAATCCGCTACGCCACCCCCCACAATTTCATCGGCACGCCGATAAACGGCTATGTCGAACCGCTGTGCATCGTCACCGCCCCGACGGCGCAGGCCCTGGCGAAGGCCGAGCGCCACTTCCTGGCGCAGGGCTACACGCTGAAGGTCTACGACTGCTACCGGCCGCAGCGCGCGGTGGACCAGTTCGTCGACTGGGCGCAGGACCTGACCGACCTGACGATGAAGGACGAGTTCTATCCGCAGGTGGACAAGGCCAACCTATTCACCGACGGGTACATCGCGGCGAAATCGGGACACAGTCGCGGCAGCACGATCGACCTCACGCTCGTGAAGCTGCCGGCCCACCCGACGCGTCCTTACGTCCCCGGAGAAAAGCTTGAGCCGTGCTACGCGCCGGCCGCGCAGAGGTTCCCGGACAACTCGATCGACATGGGCACCGGATACGACTGCTTCGACACGCTCGCGCACACCCTCGACCCGCGCATCGTGGGAGTCCAGCACAGCAACAGACTGCTGCTCAAGGACGAGCTGGAGTCACTCGGATTCGTGAATCTCGCCGAGGAATGGTGGCACTTCACCTTCGCCGCCGAGCCCTACCCGTCCACCTATTTCGACTTCCCCGTCTCCCGTTCCTCACTGGCCGGCTGACCGGACAACCGAGGACTTCGGTCCACCGACGTGCGGCGCCGTCCTTCCGACCGGGAGGGCGGCGCCGCGCAGCGAAGGAAGCAGAAACCATGACCGATCGATCCGCCTCCCCTCCGTCCGGATCCCGCCGCAGGCCGCTGGTGGTACTTCTCTTCGGTGGCCGGAGCTCCGAGCACGGCGTCTCCGTCGTGACCGCAGGGGCCGTACTGCGTGCCATCGACCGGACGAAGTACGACGTCCTGCCTGTCGGCATCACCCGGGACGGCCGGTGGGTCCTGACGTCGGACGATCCTGGGCGCATGGTGATGGTCGACCGGCGGCAGCCCACGGTCGAGCAGCTCGCGGACACGGACCGGGGCAACATCGTGGTCTCCGTCGACCCGACCGATCGGACCGTCGTCCGCGGCGAACGCGGCGCGGCGCCGAAGGTCCTCGGCGAAGCGGACGTGGTCTTCCCCGTACTCCATGGACCGTACGGCGAGGACGGCACTGTGCAGGGCCTGCTGGAGCTGTCCGGCATCCCCTACGTCGGCGCGGGCGTTCTCGCCTCGGCGATCGGCCAGGACAAGGAGTACATGAAGAGGGTGTTCAGCGCGTTCGGTCTGGCGGTCGGGCCGTACTTGGTGATCAGGCCCCGCGAGTGGCACTCCGACGCGGCGGGCGCCCGCGCGCGGATCAGTGGCTTCGCCGACGCGTACGGCTGGCCGCTGTTCGTGAAACCCGCACGCGCCGGCTCTTCGATCGGTATCACCCGGGTCGACGGCAGGGAGGGGCTGGAGGACGCGATCGCGGAGGCGCACCGACACGACGCGAAGATCATCGTGGAGGCCCTGGTGCAGGGCCGCGAAATCGAGTGCGGCGTGCTCGAATTCCCCGATGGACCGCGGGCCAGCGTGCCGGCCGAGATCCCGGTGCCCGACGCACACGCGTACTACGACTTCGAGGCGAAGTACCTCGATTCCACCCCCGGAGTGGTGCCAGCGGCACTGACCGACAGCCAGACCCATGAGGTGCGCCGACTGGCACTCAAGGCGTTCGAGGCGGCTTCCTGCGAGGGCCTGGTCCGCGCGGACTTCTTCCTCACCGAGGACGGACAATTCGTGATCAACGAGATCAACACCATGCCCGGTTTCACCCCCGTCTCGATGTACCCGCAGATGTGGCAGGCCAGCGGCATCGGGTACGGAGACCTGGTGGACCGTCTGCTCCAGGCGGCGCTGCGGCGGTCCACCGGCCTCAGATGATCGGAGGCTCCCAGCCCGCAATGGGAGTACCGGCTGTACCGGGCCGACTATTCGCCTGGTCTTTCGTGCTGAAGGAGTCCGGTTTGAATGGACGTCACCGGAGACTTCGGTGGCCACTTTATGTCAGCCAATCATGGCCGTGGATGCCGAGTGGCGCCAATGCCGTTTCGCGAAGAAGTTATGCCGGTTGGGTATCACCAAAGCCCAAGGAGTTTTTCCGGCAGGCAGTTCGACAGGAAAAGCAGCGTGGCTAACATGGCCGTCATGGATATCGATCTCCGGCGTCTCCGCTATTTCGTGACGGTTGCCGAAGAGCTCAGCTTTGTGCGTGGCGCCGAACGCCTGAACATGACGCAGCCCGCGCTGAGCCGGCAGATCCGCGCCCTTGAGGACGATCTTGGAGCGTCGTTGCTCCAGCGCGGCCCGCTGGGTACGGCGCTCACACCGGCCGGTGGTCAGCTGCTGGAGGACGCACGGCCACTGCTCGCGGCATCGCTGGCTTTACAGCGGCGGGTCCGCCTCGCCAGCCGTGAGGGGCACCACTTCACCATCGGTTTCATGCCAGGGGTCATAGTCACGCCGATCGTCAGGCAGTTCCGGGCGCTGGCGCCGGAGGTCAATGTGCAGGTGCTGCACACGGCGCCCACCGACCAGGTCGACTATCTGCTCGACGGCCGTGTCGACGTCTGCTTCGTCCGGCTGCCGCTGCCGGTCGACACCTTCGAGATTGTTCCCCTGTTCCCCGAACCGCGCGTCGCGGCACTCTCCGACGAACATCCGCTGGCGCAGGCGCAGATCGTCGACATCGCGGAGCTGACGCCGTACCGCTTGCTGCAGGACTCCGATGACGTACCGGAGTGGCGTGGAACAGGCTTCCACGCGGCAGCGGTGCGCGACCGTCGGGAAGCCGACCGGCCCACCTCGATCGAGGAGAGCCTGGAAGCTGTCGCGTCCGGCACCGGGTTCATCGTCGTCCCGGCCGGCCTCGCCGATTTCTACCGTCGCCCCGACATCCGCTACGTCCAGCTCGCGGGGGTCGCCCCGCGCATGGTGGCGCTGGCGTACGCCAAGAACCGGAAGATGCCGTCCATCGACCAGTTCGCCAAGATCGTGATCGCGGCGCTCGGTTCGACGTAGAAGCGTCAACGGCCGACAGGCATGACTTGGGGCTTCCAGGCGTCATGCCCGATCGGCATGACGGTTCGGGCAATCGGCATTGGCGTGACATGTCGTGGGCCGCAAAGCTCGGTGGAAGGCGGAACAACCCTGCCCGGTCGGGCTCTCAGGCGCTGGTGAGCGGGGGAGAGATGGCTGCCTATGACTATGTGGTCGCCGCCGACCACAGGCCCGAACATCGAGAAGGTTTTCATATGCCGAGCACTGAATGGCGCGAAGTCTTTCTGCCCGACGAGAGCACCCGGCACGCCGACCAGGCGCGCGTTTTCACTGAACTGCAACGCAAACGTCTGAAGAAGCAGGGCCACGGGAGAGCTCTGCATCGCAACGGAGTGGCCGCCCTGAAGGCTGTCCTCGCGGTGGAAGGAGATCTTCCCGAATATGCGCGGCAAGGGATTTTTGCCACTCCTTCTGCCTTTGAAGCACATGTTCGGCTGTCCAATGGAAACTTCTCCCTCGACCGGGCTCCGGACATCCGCGGTTTCGCGATCAAGGTGCTCGGCGCCTCTACGCCGTCGTCCACCGGCGTCGAGCAGAACTTCACCCTGGTCAGTCAGGAGACCCTGAAGGTCAGCGGTAGTGCGGACGTCGTCGGGATCGTCGATCTCTCCACGAGTGCGCCCGGCGCCGCGCTTCGAAAGGTCGCTACGAAGCCGCAGCTCACACGCAGCGCTGTCGTGAACTTCCGGGACATGGCGAAACCGTTCAGCGGATTCGCCACGCATGACTTCTTCAGCATCATGCCCATCACGTTCGGCGACTACGCCGCGCGGTTGAAGCTGTGCGCCGCCTCGACAGCGGTCAACAAAGAAGCACGCAAGGATCTCGCCGCCGACATCTTCGGGCGACTCGCCGACGACGACCTGGAGTTCCTCTTCCAAGCCCAGTTCTTCGAGGACGAGCGGCGCACGCCGATCGAGGACTCCTCGGTCCGCTGGGACGCGCCGTGGCTCACCGTGGCGCGCCTGTGCCTTCCTCGGCAAGCACCTGACGAGGCGTTGGCCGAGGCCGTCGAGAAAAGCAGCTTCAACCCGTGGATCGCGGCCACCGAGCATCGGCCCCTCGGAGAGTTGATGCGTGCCCGCCAGGCCGCGTATGCGCTCAGCTGGCACAACCGGGGCGTAGCGCCCTGACCGTGATCCATCCCAAAATCGCGAACCTCGTCGGCAACTCCACGTGCCCGCAAGAGGGTTGATGCCGGACCGGCATGCCGAACCCCCGGATAGGCATTGGCGCCGCGTGATCGGCCCGGGCCAGGATGTTCGACGTGCCCCACTTCGACCTCGGGGTCCCGGCGCGGCTGCGGTAACGCACTGCGTGGCGAGGACCCTGCGCGCCTGAGCGCAGCGATCGTCGAGCCGGAGCCGCTCAGACGGAGCGCGCGTCAACGACGGCACACCAACTCCCAGTCGGCGAGGCATCGCCATGCCTTGCCCTGCCCATCCCTCACGAAAGGCCCCTCGATGTCCCACCACCAGGATTCAGCCGCCGCGAAACAGGACCCTCGTCTGGACATCAGCGACGTCTACCTGTTCAAAGGGCGCAACGGCACCGTCTTCGTCATGAACACCAACCCGGTGTCGGCCGACAAGGGCTTCCACCCCGAGGCGCTGTACGAGTTCCACATCGACACCGACAACGACGCCGTGCAGGATCTGACGTTCCGGTTCAGATTCCTCGCGCCCGAACCCGACGGTCGGCAGGCTTGGGTGCTCGACCGGCTGACTGGTGCCGAGGCCGCCGACCGCAACGCCCCGGGGACTCCCGTGGCGACCGGCAGTACGGAGGAGATCGTCACCACGCCCGATGGCCTCAAAGCCTTCGTCGGCCGGGCCGGAGACCCGTTCTACCTCGACGGCACCGTCATCACGGCGGTCGTGACCGCGCTCCGGAACGGCGAAGCGGTGGACCTCTCCGCGTTCGACCCGCAGCGGGCCTCGAACCTGTTCGCCGGCACCAACGTGACCGCCATCGTCCTCGAAGTACCTGACGACCTCGTCGGATCGGACACGATCGGTCTCTGGACCACCACCGCGCTGGACGACCACCACGGTGGCTGGCTGCAGATCAACCGGTGCGCGAAGCCGCTCGTCAGCACGCTGTTCGACGTCACCGAGGCCGGCTTCGACGACTACAACGCCACCGATCCGCGGGACGACCTCGACAACTACGGAGACCTCGTACGCCGGAAGGTCGCGGCTCTCGTGTCCGCCAACGACGCTCACTCCGATCCGCAGGGCTACGGCGCCGCGACGCGGGACATCATCTTCCCGGACGTCCTGCACTACCAGGTGGGCACCGAAGCCGGCTTCGGTGCGAAGGCCCGCAACGGCAGGGGACTCACCGAGTCCGTTCCCGAAGCGATGTTCGAGATCGTGCTGAACGCTCCCGTCTCCATGGGCTTGGACGCCGGCTACGCCACTGGGACGCTGCGCGCCGAGTTCCCGTACTTGAGCGCACCGGCCTGATGCAACCAGGGCATCGGCCGGACGCCGAGCCCCGAACCTCATGGCACCCGGCCCGGCGGCCCTTTCCAAGTCGATCGCCGGGCCGGCTGCCTCACCACGTCCTCAGGTCCGAGCGGCGAAACCCGCTCCGTACCCGTCCCTTCCGGAACGAGGAAATTCCACCATGTCCCGCCGAATCCTGATCGCCTGCGCGAGCTTCGGTTACCTGTTCATCGCACTGTTCTTCGCTGCCCTGCTGATCGCCCACTGGATACCGCCGATGGCGCCGAACTGGTCGGCGGAGCGGGTGGCGGCCTTCTATACGGACCACGCGAACTCGATCCGTACCGGCCTCGTGGTCATGCTCGTCGGCGCGGTGGCGACCGCCCCCTTCGTCGCGGCGCTGTCGAGTCTGATCCGGCGTATCGACTCGCGGCTGGCGCCGTTGGCTGCCATACAACTCGTCTGTGGTGCCGCGAATGTGGCCGCGATCTTCGTACCGGTCCTGATCTTCACCGCGACGGCTTACCGGCCGGACCGCTCGCCCGACATCACGATGGCGCTCAACGACCTGGGCTGGATCAGCTTGGTCATGAACGCCTTTCCGGCGATCGGACAGGCCACCGTGGTCGGAGTGGCGATCCTGGCCGACAAGCGCCCCACGCCGCTTCTGCCCCGCTGGGCCGCGTACCTGAACTTCTGGATGGCCTTCCTCTTCCTGCCGAGCATCCTGCTGACCTACTTCAAGACCGGTCCCTTCGCCTGGAACGGCATCCTCTCGTTCTGGGTCGCGGCCAGTGCCTTCGGCGCATGGTTCCTCGTCATGACGTACCTGATGGTGCGGGCCGCGAGCCGGGTGGACGACGACCGGGCCCCGGCCGTCCTCGAACCCGTGGCATGACCGCCACCGCGGCCGAGACCGAGCACTCGGCACCCCCGCACCACCGCCACATCCCTGGCGAGCCGGGTCTGTGGATCTTCCTCCTCGGCGACATGATCATGTTCTCGGTGTTCTTCGGCTTCATCGCGGTACTGCACGGCCGCCACCCGAGGATGTTCCGGGCCTCCCAACAGGCCCTCCATCCAGACCTGGGACTGCTGAACACTCTGCTCCTGCTGACCGCCTCGGCGCTGGTGGCCCGCGGGCTGCGACAGCTGCGATCCGGCAGACCCGCGCGAACACTGCCATGGGCGCTTCTGTGCGCGCTCGGCTTCGCCGCCGTCAAGGGTTGTGAATACGCGCTGGTGATTCGCGACGGGCATACACCGAGCAGCAACGACTTCTTCATGTACTACTTCGTCTTCACCGGAATCCACCTGGCCCACCTGACGATCGGGATAGGTGCCCTGACGGTCCTCGTCGTCCTGTCCCGTCGGCGGGCCCTGAGCCCGGGCCACCTGCTGGTCGCCGAGGGGGCGGCTGCGTACTGGCACATGGTGGACCTGCTCTGGCTCGTCCTCTTCCCGCTCTTCTACCTGGTGGCGTGACACATGTGGGTCTTTCCGGCACTCGTCCTGGCCACGCTGTCGAGCTGGCTGCTGGGCGTCGAAGGCAGCACGTCGACCGCGATCGGCTGCGCGGTCGTGGCGATCGCGCTGATCAAGGTACGCCTGGTCGGCCTGCACTTCATGGAGCTGCGCAATGCCCCGGCGGCCCTCCGCGTCGCCTTCGAGATCTATGTCGCGGTCACGGGCACCACCTTGCTCACTCTCTATCTGGTCCTCTGAAAGGTCAATGCCCATTCGGCATGAGCAGCGACATCATCGGCATTGGCGATATTCGACGAATTCCTCAATAGTTTTCTCAGCGACTCCCCAATAGAAGGGAGTTGACGAGAACCGGAGGTGAAAAAATGAGGAAGCAGCACTCCTGGTAAATCGACCGACCGCTCCGGTTCCCTTTCATCGGTTCCGGAGCGGTCGCGCATTCCGCGCAATATCCACCATCGCGAGAAACAGGATCCATCACCTTGCGGGCCCCACGTCCTACGATGCCGGCGCCGCTGCGCCATTCCGCATTCAGAAAACTCTGGTCCGCCACCACTCTGGCCGCCCTGGGCGATGCCATCTCCTCGGTGGCCCTGCCGCTGGCCGCGATCGAGGTCCTGGACGCCGACGCCGTCCAAAGCGCGGTTCTGTCGGCCGTGATCTGGCTCCCGAGCCTGTTCCTGGCCATACCGGCCGGCTCCTACGCCGACCGGACGGGATACCACCGCAGACTCCTGGCCGGTGCCAATCTCCTGCGGGTCGCCGCCCTGAGCAGCGTGCCGATCGCAACGGCCTTCGGCGTGCTCTCGCTCATCCAACTGGCCTTCGTCCTGGCCGTCATCGGCCTGTGCTCGGTGCTGTCGAATGTCAGCGAGAGCGGCCTGTTCGCCACCACCCTGCCGTCCGAGCTCTACGTGGCAGGGCAGGCGGCCTCCTACACGGGCCAGACCGCCGCGATCCTTGCCGGTCCTGCCATCGGTGGATTGCTGGTCCAGCTCGCGGGTGTACCGGCAGCGGTAGGAGTGGACGCAGCCACCGCCGTCACGGCCGCCCTGTTCATCCTCCGGCTGCGCACGGTCGAGCGCCACCACGAACCCGACTCCACGCAGAGCCGTGACCGGCGGCCGGGTCTGGCCTTCATCCGGCGAAATCCGCTGATCAGAACCGCCCTCTTGGTCACCGCCACCGGCAACTTCTTCAACATGCTCTTCCTGTCGGTGCTCGTCTGGTACTACGTCCACAAGCTGTCCCTGACCAGCGCCCAGATCGGGTTCGTCTTCAGCGTGCAGGCCATCGGGGGACTCGCCGGCGCGGCGCTGGCCTCCCGGCTCGCCCGCCACATCGGCCTGGGCCGGATGCTCCTGGTCGGTTGCGTGCTGTCACACGCTCCGCTCCTCGTGATCCCCGCCGTCGGCGCCACCGGCAGCCTCGTCTTCGCCCTGGTCCTGGCCTCGACACTGCTGGGGGGCGTCGGTGAGTCCGTTCAGGACATCTCCGTCGGCTCCGTGTTCGCGCTGGTGGTGCCCCCACACCTCCGGTCACAGACCCGGGGCGCGTACCAGACCGTGAGCTTCGGACTCCGGCCGCTGGGCTCGGTCGCCGGTGCCCTCATCGCCGCGACAGCGGGAATCCCCGTGGCGCTGTGGGTCGGCGCGATCGGCGGAACCCTTGCCTGCCTCTGGCTTCTTCCCTCACGCCTGCTGTCGTTCCGCGGACAGGGCGAGACGTCCGAGCAGCCGGAAGGCGCCACCGCTCTCTCGCAATGACGCGGGGAACCCCAGGGCGGGCGGCACGCCTGACCCGAGTGGGTAAAGTCCCGGCGAGCCGAACGGAGCCGGGGGCGGTATGAGTAGCTCAATCAGCCAGATCATGGTCGTGATTCTGGGGATCGGCGGCACCCTCGCGTCCGCCTTGCTCACCCAGCGCAGCGCCAACCGCGCCAGGGACCGCGAGCTGCAGCATGCGAGACAACTCCAGGCGGATGAGCGCGAATACGTCACTCGACAGACTCAGCTCGAAACGCGGCGCACCTGCTACGCCGCTCGCAACGCCGGCACTCGCGACTTCGTCAACGTGATGACGAAGCTCGTCCATGCTCTGGACAGGGACGAGGTGACCGAGGAACTGCGGGCAGAACTGGACCGATCACGCCGGGACCATCGCTTGCGTCACGCGGAGGCCCAGATGGTCCTGCCTGACGCCGTCATGGCGGCAGCCAGCACCGCCAACCGTCATTTTGGTGATCTCTACGGTCTGTTGATGCGGCTTGACAGAGGTATCGCCGAACCGGGAGAGAGCGTCGAAGCCGCCCGGGAGAGCATGAACCGGCTGTGGGACTCCCTATGGAAAATGCGCCACATCATGCGCGTCGACCTCGGGATCACACCACCCGATCCGGGCTCGTAGACCTGTTTCCACAGGCCATCACGGCCCACTGGGCAGGCTCATATGAGTTTGTTGCGGATGGCGTAGGAGACGGCGTGGACGCGGTTGCGCAGTCCGAGACGGTTGATGACTCCGTAGAGGATCTTCTTGATGTTGCGTTCGGAATAGCACATCGTGTCGGCCACCTCGGCGAGGTCCAGGCCCTGCGCCACCAGCCGAAGCACGTCGATCTCCCGGGTGCTCAGGCCGGACGACGTCAGGCCCCTGGGTACCAGCACATTGCGCTGGAGGCGGTCCGCCTGGTCGAGCAGTTCGCCCTGTACCGCGGACGGCAACAGCGCTTCGCCGGCGGCGACCGCCAGCACGGCACGGATCAGGACCTGCGGCTGTGCCTCAGCCCGCCAGAGCACGGCCCGTATTCCGCACTGGGCCGCCACCGTCAAGTCGGCGTACCAGCCGTCGCTGACGACGAGCACGATCCGTGTCGGAGGCGGCATGGGCAGGCTCCGCAGGGCTTCCAGCGTGGAGTTGTCGGCGGTCTGGACCGCGGCCACCACGACGTCCGCCTCCGCCACCGTGGTGAGCGCCATTTTCGGTCCGCGGCTCAGCCCGGCCGCCAACCCGGCGTGTGTCACCGGGTCCGCGGCGTCCACGGCCACCGAGACCGAGGTCGTGGGCAGCTGTCTGACGACGTCTGCACGCGGCCGGAGCATCGGTCTGCTCGCATTCTGCGGACGTCTGATCCTCGGCGAGTCGGTGGCTGCCGGGCCGATCGGGGGACGCCGGTCCGTTTCGGCCTGGCGCTGCGTCGGCACCAGCCGTGCCGGGGCTCCCGTCGAGTGGCTGCTCATCGCTGCTCGCTTTCTGAGGTGAACGTGCCTGTCGGGTCAGCGCCGTTGGGCGCGGCCGACAGCCAGTGGGTGGACACCGATCGCGATCCGACCGGTCGGGAGGAGACCTGCGCCCAGACGACCGCGAGCCACACCAGCGCGCGGTCGCTGTGTCTTTGCAGGTCGAGGCCGGTGAGCTTCTCGATCTGCCTGATCCGGTACAGCAGGGTGTTGCGGTGCAGATGAAGGGCGGCCGTGGTGGAGGCGTTGTCGAACTGGTTCTCGGCCAGGCAGGCGAGAGTCGCCGTCAGTGCGCCGTTGTCCCCGCCTGTCAGCGGGCCGAAGACCCGGCGGGTCACCGCGTCCGCGAGTTCGGGAGAGTGCGCCAGGAGCAGCTGGGGCAGGAAATCCTCGACCCGGACCCGTCCGCGCCGGTTGGACCGCGACGCGACAGCGACCAGGAGACGCAGATTGTCGACAGCGGTCCGAAGGCCGGTCCGGCCGGTCGGCAAGTCCTGTGCCAGGAGCAGCCGTTGGTCTGCCACGAACACGGACCAGTCGAACGTGAGACTGGTGAGTCCGGTGACGCGGGCGTCCTCGACGAAGGCCAGGGCTCCGGCGCCGCGCAGACGGGCCGCCAGTTCGGCGCGCTCGGCGGGGGCGGACTTGTCGAGCAGCACGACGAAAGGGACGTACGGAGGTGTCAGGTCGAAGCCGAGCCGAGCGGCACGTTCTTGGTCCTCCACCGTGATGGGCAGGTCGGCGCAGAGCCGGTCGAAGACCGTGTGCGCCCGGCGGTCGCCTCGCGCGGACGGCAGGTCGGCCTGGTCCTCGTATGCCTGCGTGTACATCCGCGTGACGATGTCGAGGTAGCTGTCGAGGTGACGCAGCCCCTGGTCTGTCCAGTCCGCCGGCTGCGCGCGTTCCTCCTCGACGGCGAGGCCGAGCACGGCGTCCCAGAAGGCGCGCACGCCCCGGCGTTGGAGCAACAGGCCGCCGTCCAGCGGCTGTCCGGCGGCGGCGCACTCCCGCGCCCGCTCGTACATCTCGGACAGGACGTACGAGTCCGGGGGCGTGCCCCTCACCATCCAGTGCAGGAGCAGGCCGACGTGCCGGCGCAGCGAGGCACGAAGAGCGGAAGCCTCACAATGGCGTGCCAAGCGCGCGTATTCGGGCGTATGGCGAAGAACGGGTTCCATGCGCTGGGCCACGGCATCGGCGTCGAGATGTTCCAGGACGTCACGCAAAGCCGCTGTCGCGACGGCGGCGTGCTCGGATCTGTCGGTCATGACGGACGGGCACGAACCGGGGAGAGGAGCGAGCGCCACGCGGTGACGTCGTGTGCCACAGCGCTCGGGGTGTGCCCGGTGGACGGCGTGGCCCTTCCCCGGTGCCGGCGCGATCCCATGGTGATTCCTTTCGTGGGGCACATCCGCCCCGCAAGCCCGACGTGGGGCCGATGCCCGAAGGCGTGAACGAGCTTCCGCGAGCAGACGGTCGTATGGCCGTGTCCGCGTTTGCCACGCGAAGGCCCGCTCGATCGACGGCGCTCGCCGGCTGTCCTCGCGTGCCGGGCGTCGTGCACAACTGCTGTGGCAGCAGCGGCTGTTGCTGCCCTTCGCACCGGTCTGACCATGGTGGACCGGTCGGGCGCGACCGCGCCAATGCCTATCTGTTCGATTCTGAAGCCGTTTCGGCATATGCCGTGATGGGCGTGGCTACGATGAGCCTCATGGACCTCGACATACGCCGGATGCGCTACTTCGTGGCCGTGGCCGAGGAGTGCAGCTTCGTGCGGGCGGCGAGCCGTCTCTACATGACCCAGCCTGCGCTCAGCCGTCAGATCCGCGCACTGGAGGAGGATCTGGACGTGGTCCTCTTCCTGCGTGACCGGCAGGGCACCGTACTCACGCGGGCGGGGCACCAGTTGCTGGAGGACGCCCGGCCGATGCTGGCGATGGCGCAGGCGGTGCAGCAGCGGGTGCGGACGGCGAACCGGGAGGTGAACCAGTTCACCATCGGCTTCATGCCAGGTGTCACAGTCACCCCCATCGTGCGGGAGTTCGCACGCATGGCGCCGCAACTCGACATCGATGTCGTGCACACGTCGATCACCGACCAGGTCGACTTCCTCCTCGACGGGCGGGTCGACGTCTGCTACGTCCGACTGCCCTTGCCAGAAGGCATGTTCGAGGTCGTCCCCCTCTTCCCGGAGCCCCGTGTGGTGGCGCTGTCGAGTGAACATCCCCTCGCGGAACTCAAGGCGGTGCACGTCGAGGAACTACGGGACATGACCTTGCTGCAGGACCCGGGGGACGTACCGGAGTGGCGGGGGCGTGTCCCGCGCGATCCGGTGACGCCGCAGGGGGACACCGGACGCTTCCCGGCGACGATCGAGGAATGCCTGCAGACCGTCGCCTTCGGGTCCGGTTGCTATGTCATGCCGGCCGGCACAGCCGGCTTCTACCACCGTGACGACGTCGTCTACCTGACGCTGGAGGGCGTCGCTCCGCGCATGGTCGCCCTGGCCTACTCCAAACACCGGACCATGCCCGAGCTGCTCCAGTTCGCGGAACTCTCGCGTCGCATGCTCGGCCCGGGCCCGGAGTAACGCCCGGCTCCAGTTCCTCACAACAGGGCGCGTGATCGGTGAACGCACGCCACCGGCAAGGTCGTTGTGCCGGTGCCCAAAGAATCGAGATCATGCTGGTCCTGTGCACGTTGCCCACGGCTGTGTCACGCGGCGAGACTGACACACAGGCATCTGCGGTCGTGGGACCCGGCATCTCGGACGGGCGCGCGGCAAGGTGCCCTCACCGTCTCCGCGTCGCGAGGGGGTGACCGGCACCGGACGTCACTCACGGGCGGCGCAGTGGGCAGGCGCCGAGTCCGCCGCCTCCTGGTCCGGTCGAATGTCGAACGGCAACTGCGCTGGAGTTCCGCCCTCATGTCAACACTTGTCACTGTCGGACGTCACCGCCTGCAGCGCCTTCTTGGCCGCGGAGGTTTCGGTCTGGTCTGGCTCGCCCATGACGACCTGCTCGACGCCCCGGTCGCGGTGAAGGTCATGGCGGAGAAGTGGGTTCACCGGGCCGATCTCCGGGAGCGTTTCCTGGACGAGGCCCGGCTGCTGCGCCAGGCCGCGTCGGATCGTGTGGTCCAGGTGTACGACATCGGTCAACTGCCGGACGGGCGGCCGTACTTCGTCATGACCTACGCCGACGGGGGAACCCTGGCCGACCGCGTGGCCCAGGGGCCCCTGGGCGTGGACCAGGCGCTGCGGTTCGCGGTGCAGGCCGCACGGGGCGTGGCCGACCTGCACGCGGTCGGCATCGTGCACCGTGACATCAAGCCGTCCAACATCCTGCTCCAGACGGTGTCGGGCGGCCGTGAGCGGCTGCTGGTGGCCGATCTCGGCCTGGCCAAGAGTCTGGCGCAGTCCGCGGGACTGACACAGGGCGTGGGATCGCCCGGCTACATGGCTCCGGAGCAGGTCCCGGAGGACATGTTGGTCGATGTCGACGAGCGGGCCGACGTCTACGGTCTGGGCGTACTCACCTACGAGTTGCTGACCGGGACCCTGCCGGGCTCGACGGAACAACTCGACTGGCCCGGACCGCCGCACCCCCAGGTGCCGACGCCAATCCGGCGCGTGACGCGACGCGCCCTCGACCCCGAGCGGGAGCGGCGCTGGGCAGATGCCGCCGAGTTCGCGGACGCACTCGAAGCCGCCGGTGCCACGACCACCCGCAGCCGCCTGTCCCGAACCGCCGCACCCGGCAAGCGCACCCGCGCACGGAGAGTGGGGGCCGCTCTCGCCGGGACCGCCGTCCTCGTGACCGCGGGGCTGGCCACACGCGCGGCCTTCGAAGCGGACTCCGCCGCCGGCACGAAACCCCGCGCGGGGGCCGGCGGCACAGCGATCGCCGAGCCGTACGCGAACTCCTCCACGGCCTCGACATCACCGTCCCCGCACCGGGCACCCGCCGTTTCGGCTTCGTCGGCATCACCCACACCGTCGGCCACACGGCCATCAAGCCCCTCGGCGGGACTGGGCACCCAAGCGACGAAGACGACGAGTCCTACGGGCAAGGCCGCAGCCCCGGACCCGAGCAAGCCGGCATCGACCCCGCCCGTATGGACGACGCTGACCGTGCGTCATGACCAGCAGTTGATGCCGGGCGAGTCCTGGCAGACCAACCGGACGACCATGACGATGGAGACCGACGGCAACCTCGTCATCTACGACGAGGACCACCACCGGCGCTGGTCCTCGGGCACCTCCGGCACCGGATATCGCGCCATCATGCAGGCCGACGGCAACCTCGTCGTCTACAACAAGGACACCTGGGGCGTCTGGAGCTCCGCCACTTCCGGGCACGACGGCGCCTATCTGTACTTCGGCACCGACGGCGACGTCAGCGTGGTCTACCAGGGCACCACCCTTTGGTCCGCCGACACCCGGCACTGACCCGGTGCCCGTCGTCATGCCTGGGGCGAGCCGAGGCAATCGCCTCGCACCGCAAGGGATGTGCCGTATGCGGCTGCAACGTCACTTCAACGCCTGGTCCAGGAACAGCGCAGCCCATGCGCGTTTGCACCGTAAGCAGCGTCGCCCTTTGCCCCTCCGAGGTTCCGTGCCCTTCGCGTGCCCATACGGACGGAAAACCACGGTCAACAGCGGTACAACCCACCACACACGGCCCCCCAAAGAAGCAGGCGTATGTGCTGGTCAAAGCCATATTGCCCACCCAAGCGCCGTCGCTTCCCAAGCTGAGAGTGCGAGTTCGATTCTCGTCACCCGCTCCAGAAATCGCCCCCAGGCCAGCGGCCTGGGGGTTGTTTGTTGTCTAGTTAGCGGCCGTGGCCGCAGTGGACCCTCCTGCATGTCAGAGCCCAAACCCTCGGTATGGGGAGCAGGGCCGAGGTGCTCCCCATACTGCGTCCGCGTGGCAGTCCAGGTCGAGCTGTGCCACCAGGCATGGGGGTCGCCGACAGGCTTCGGCGGCGGCAGCCGATCGGTGGATACGGCGCTCTGCCGAGCGGTTGCGTCTCAGCCGCGTGGTCCTGCGCCGTGCAGGAGTGTGTCGATGACGAGTGTGGCCTGTGCATCTGGGTCCTGGGCGGCTGGATCCCTATCTGCGCCGGGCCTGTTGAGGGCTTCGCTGAGGAGGGCGTAGTACACCTGCCGCGTCCACTCCAGGTCCGCGTCCGGGGCGAGAAGTCCCTCGTGCTGCGCCCGGTCCAGGAGTTGGACGGTGTGGGCGTCGATCTCCTCCCAGAGTGCGGCTGCGGCGGCGGTGTGGGCCGTGGCGTGGCTGAGGGTGTACCGCCAAGTGTTCTTGACCCGCATCACGTTTACGGTCACCCGGTACAGCGCCACGAGCGCGGGAGCAGAGTCGGGCCGGGCTTCTTCGATGGCGTCGATGAGCTGCTGCTTCGCGGAGACGGCGAGCGCCTCCAGCAGTGCCTGCCGGTTCGCGAACCGGCGGTGCACCGTGATCCTTGTCAGCCCCGCCGCCTCGGCGATCTGTTCCATGGAAGCACCGGCATCCTGGGCAAGGACTCGCTCAGCCGCCTCCAGAATCGCGCGCACACTGCGCTCGGCATCTGCCCGCAGTGCTCGGCCCATGTCTGTCTCCTGTCTGGTGGTTCGCTACCCGGCCCCCAGTAGAGGATACGTGAACGCTACGGGTATCTCGTTAATTGATACTTCAGTGTCGCAGTTCTGGATGGGCCTGACACCACAATGAAACTGATAGGCGCCCTTTAGAAACGCCGCTTCCAGCCGAGCCGCGGGAACGGAGTTCGTGCAGCGCCTCGGCCGGCACACCACCGACCCGTCGACGCCAAGCGCGTTTTCGCCCGATCAGCAGGCTTGCCCCGCCGGAGCCGAAGCCTCCCCAGTGACGACTGCGTACGCCAGACCGTCACCAAGGAGTCATCCACTGCTCGGGATCCAGGGGAAACGGCACGCCCGTCCCCCCGGCACGCCAAGCGGCCCGTACCCAGGTACCAGCCGGGATCGGGCGCCGCATGCATGACCGCCGCTCCGCCGGTCTTCCGAGCCCCCCTTCCGGAATCCAGCAGGGACCCCCCGCACCCTCGGCCGCGACCCGGGCCGCCGGCTCGCGCCGCATCCCGCCCGATCTCGCCAAGCCCCCGTTTCCGGCACCTCCTCCAAGCCGTCAACCGGCTGGCCGACTGCGACCACCGCGACCACCGCGACTGGACCCTGCCGAGCGTTCGGGGCTCAGGAGGCCGCGGAAGTGACTCGCTGCTCGGCGGCGCGCACAGGCCCCTGGCCGGTCCGGCGCGTCGCCCCGGCCGCCACGTCGACGGCCTGGATGTCCGCCCGGCCCCACAGTCGTCGCAGCTCAGCCGCGCTGTGGACCCCACCCTCCGGCGGTCTGCTTCTTCGAGTCGTCAACGCGTCGACGAGCCCCGGCCCCGCGACGTCGCTCCATCTCTTGACCCTCCATAGAAGATACTCTTGAGCTACACATAGAAGATTAGTTGATGCTCTCATGTTGCCACTAGAGAAGAAGCTGATACATTGATGAAACCGATTGGGGATCGCCGGAAGCGATCTCTCCACGGCATCGCGCACGCGATCCCATGAGTCAGGAGTCCGAAATGGCAACGACGACACGACCGGTAGCCCTCGTTACGGGTGCGTCCTCCGGCATCGGAAAGGCAGCCGCGCTCGCGCTGGTCGCAGCGGGCTACGACGTGGTCGGCACCAGCCGCAACACCGCGCACGTCACCCCGGCGAAGGGCGTGACGTTCCTCGACCTCGACGTGACCAGCGACACGTCGGTGACCGCCGCGGTCAGCGAGGTCATCGACCGGTTCGGACGGATCGACGTCCTGGTCAACAACGCCGGCATCGGCTCGGCGGGTGCCGCCGAGGAGAGTTCCGCCGGGCAGGCGCAGGGCCTGTTCGACATCAACGTCTTCGGCGTCATCCGTATGACGAACGCCGTCCTGCCGCACATGCGCGCCCGGCGCACCGGACGGATCATCAACATCTCGTCCATCGTCGGCTTCATGCCGCAGCCCTACATGGCGGTCTACGCCGCCTCCAAGCACGCCGTCGAGGGCTACTCGGAATCCGTCGACCACGAACTGCGTGAGTACGGCGTGCGGTCCCTGCTCGTCGAACCCGCCTGGACCAACACCGCGTTCGACGCGGCCAGCGTGCGGCCCGACCAGCCCCTGGACATCTACGCCAGGCAGCGGCACGTCTTCGAGGAGTACATGGCGGGAGCGGTCAAGGACGGCGACGACCCCGCCGTCGTCGCCAAGGAGATCGTCGCGGCGGCGACCGACGCCAAGCCCAAGGTGCGCTACACCGCCGGCGCCATGACCGGGCGCGTGCGCACCATGCGCCGCATCGTCCCCACCCGCATGTTCGATCAGCAGCTGCGCAAGCTCAACCGCCTGCCCGCCTGACCCGACCCCACCAGACCCCCACAAGACACTGCGACAGGAAAGCGAAGCCCGCCATGAGTACCTATCTGGCAGACGCGGCCGAGGACCTCACCGTGACCGGCCCTTCCGCGACGTTCACCTACCGGCGCCTCGGCCCGACCGGCGGCATCCCGCTGGTCCTGCTGAACCGGGTCCGCGGGACCCTCGACTGGTGGGACCCGGAGTTCCTGGACCACCTCGCCGCCGATCACGACGTGATCGTGTTCGACAACGTCGGCACCGGCTACACCACCGGCACCCCGCGCGACTCCGTCGAGGGACTGGCAGACGGCACCGTCGAGTTCATCGAGGCCCTCGGCCTCACGCAAGTCGACCTGCTCGGCTGGACGTTGGGCGGAACTGTCGCCCAGCACCTCACCCGCACCCGACCGGACCTGGTGCGCAGGCTGGTCGTGGCCGCCGCCAATCCCGGTGGCACGGTGCCCGGCGCTCCCGACCCGGACCCGAAGGTGCGGGCCACCATGACGAAGCCCGAGGTCACCGGGGACGACCTGGTGTTCCTGTTCTTCCCCGAGACGGACACCGGCCGCGCCGCCGGGTACGCACACCTCGCCAGGGTGGCCACCCGGCTGGCCACCGGACGCCCCGACGTGTCCGAGGCGGCGGCCATGGGTCAGATCACCGCGATCGCGAAAGACGCGTCGATCCCCTTCGAGCGGGTGCGAGCGGACCTGGCGAGCATCAAGCAGCCCGTCCTGTACGCGACCGGCATGCGGGACGCGATGATCCCCGCCCTGGCCTCGTACACCGCCGTCCAGCACGTCACCGACGCCACCCTCGTCGCCTACAGCGACGCCGGCCACGCCTTCCTCTTCCAGCACGCCAAGGACTTCGCCGCCCAGGTGACGGCCTTCCTCGCCGGCTGAGCAACGTCGTGAAACCGTCCGACTAGGAGATTCGTCGTGGAGTTGACCAGCGTTCCGGCACGCCGGGAGGTCACCCCGCTGGAGTTGTTCTTCGACCTGGTCTACGTCTTCGCCATCGGTCAGCTGTCGCATCAGCTGCTGGCCCACCCGACGTGGACCGGCGCCGCCCAGACGCTCGTGCTCTACCTCGCCGTCTACGCGGCGTGGGCGTACACCACCTGGGCGGTCACCCTCGTCCCGGCCGAGGACCCGCGGACCCGGCGGATGCTGCTGACGGTCATGCTCCTGGGACTGTTGATGAACGCCGCGATCCCGCGCGCCTTCGGCGACGCCGGGTGGGTCTTCGTCGCCACCTTCCTGCTGATTCACATCGGCCGGACGGTATGGCTGCTCACCGTCGGCCTCGACCCCGTCAACCAGGAGCATTTCCGCCGCGTCCTGGTCTGGTTCGTCGCCCCCGCCCCGTTGTGGGTGACCGGGGCTGCGGCCGACGGCGGCGGGCGGCTGGTGTGGTGGGCGGCGGCGATCCTGGTCGAACTGGCGGGCACCTGGGCGGCGCATCCCCTGCCCGGCCGCAGACTGGACTCCCGCGAGGTCACTTTCGCCGGGGGCCACCTGCTGGAGCGCGGACGCCTGTTCGTGATCATCGCGTTCGGTGAGACGGTCATGACCACCGGCACCGCACTCACCACCGCGCCGTACCAGCCGATGACCCTGCTGACCAGCGGCGTCGCGCTCACCGGCACGGTCGCGCTGTTCTGGCTGTTCTTCAGCCACTCCGAGCGCGTCGTACGGCACTACCAGACGACCGAGGACCCGATGCGGGCCGGACGCAGCGGCGTCATCAGCCTCATGGTCTCCGTCGCCGGGTTGATCGCCGTTGCCGTGGCCGATGAACGCGTCATCGCACATCCGACGGAACACGCCGGCATCACCACGAACCTGCTGTTGTTCGGCGGGCCGGCCCTCTACCTCGGTGCGCAGACCTGGCACGGGGCAACCCTGTTCGACGACCTGCTCTGGTCACGGCTGCTCGCGCTGTCCGCTCTGGTCATCGGCTGCGCCGTCACGACGTCGGCCCCGGCGTACCTGGCGGCCGTCATCGCCGCCGCGATCGTCGTTGCCCTGGCCATGTCCGAAGAGCGCCGTCCGGCGGGTGACGGGCGTGCGAGCCCGATCCCTTCAGGCCCTCAGGTCACTGACGGGATCACCTGACCTACCGCGCCCGCGGCGGGTCTGCATGTCGGCGGGGAACATCGGCGGGCCGTTCGGTGAGACCAGCGGGCCTTTCTCATTCACTCTGTTCACCCCATTCGCCGGGAGGATTTCATGGGCGTGCACGCCAGTACCGTCATCGTCACCGGGACCCGCCGGCGCGTTCGCCGGGCGCTCGCCGCTGAGCCGTCGAGCCGTGGCGTGCGGGAGTGGGTGGCCCGGGCCGGGGGCGGGACGCCATGACGGAATCCGGCGTATTGGTCTGTGACGCCCAGGAGTTGATGCGAGCCGGATTGCGCACGGTGGTGGACGGACAGCCAGATCTCACGGTCGTCGGCGAAGCCGGGGACGGCGAGACCGCTGTGGCGCAGGCACTCACGCTGCGCCCGGACCTCGTCCTCATGGACGTACGGCTGCCGCGCCTGGACGGCATCTCGGCCACCACGCAATTGCGCGCCGCCCTGCCCGACACGCGCGTGCTTGTCCTCACCGCCTGTGACCGGGACGAGTACGCCTACGCGGCGCTGCGTGCGGGGGCGAGCGGCTTCCTCGTCAAGGACACACCGACCGCCGAGCTGCTCGTCGCCGTCCGCGGCGTGCTGCGCGGCGACGCGGTGATCGCCCCCTCGGTGACACGGCGGCTGATCGACCGGTACGTCACGGGCGCCGTCGCTCCCCTCACCGACCAACGCCTCGACGTGCTCTCCGACCGGGAGCGTGAGGTGCTGGGCCTGGTCGCCCGCGGACTGAACAACGCGGAGATCGCCGGGAAGCTGTTCCTCGGCGAGACCACGGTCAAGACCCACGTGGCCCGCATCCTCGCCAAACTCCGCGTCCGCGACCGGATAGAGGCCGTCGTCACGGCCTACGAGAGTGGACTGGTTCGCCCTGGCGGATGACCCCGTCGGGCGCCCGGGATGGTTTCCGACGACACAACCGAAACCTAGGTTCTGGACATGTCGATCATGCGGGAGTTCCTTCGCCGCCCCCGGCTCACCGGCGTCGTCGCTCCCAGCTCCCCCGCACTCGCGCAGGCCATGCCCTGCGGTCCGGATCCGATCGGAAGGTCACCGGCCCCCTAGAGGCCTTCACATCCATACGGCGGCCGGTCCGGCCCGACGAAGTCGCCGGTCAGCAATAGCTCCACTCCCGCGCATCCCGCAGAACATCCGTACGCGGAGCGCGCGGCAGGTTCAACGCGCCGGGGAGTCCTCCGGCCCGACTCAAGGAATTGGCATGTCTTCAATCAATCGGCGTACCCGTATCTCCCGGCGGACCGCGATGGCGCTGGCCGGCGTGTCGGTCGTCGCGGCTGTCGCCGCCACCGCACCGAGCATGGCCAATGCCGTGAGCGGCAGCCCGAGCGGCACACGCCACTCGGTCACTCAGACGCAGAACGCGGAGAGCGCGAGCACCGCCCCCAACCTGCGGGTCAAGGCCGCCAACGGCATCACCTACCAGTACCGCCGCTTCGGCCACCCCGGCGCCGGCAGTGTGCCCCTGGTCTTCCTGCAGCACTTCCGCGGCACTCTCGACAGCTGGGACCCCAAGCTCGTCGACACCATCGCCGCCGAGCGCGAGGTCATCCTCGTGGACAACGTCGGCGTCGGCGGCTCCACCGGCACCACCGCCAGCACCGTCCAGCAGATGGCCCTGGACGCCATCGACTTCATCGACGCCCTCAAACTGCCCCGCTACGACGTGCTCGGCTTCTCCCTCGGCGGCGAGGTCGCCCAGGAGGTCGCGCTGCGCCGCCCCTGGCAGGTCCGCCGCGTCGTCCTGGCCGCCACCGGCCCCCAGGGCGGAGTGGACCAGCGCGCGTCCGACCCCAACATCCTGCAGCGGACCCTGAAGGACAACCCCGGCCCCGCCGACTACCTCTTCCTCTTCTTCAAGAACACCCCCACCAGCCAGGCCGCGGGTACCGAGTTCCTGCAGCGCCTCGGCCAGCGCACCACCGACCACGACGCCCCCTCCAGCCTCGCCACCCGCGACCGCCAGCTCACCGCGTGGTCCGAGTGGGGTATCCCCGACAAGTCCAAGTTCGTCCGCCTCCACGCCCTCTTCCAGCCCACCCTGGTCGCCGACGGCGAGAGCGACATCCTCATGCCCGCCAAGAACTCCCGCCTGCTGGCCAAGTACCTCCCCGACGCCCAGCTGCACATCTACCCGGACGCCGGCCACGGCTTCCTCTACCAGTACGCCGTCCAGTTCGGCACCGAGGTCAACACCTTCCTCGACCGCTGACAGCACCTCCGCGGCCAGACAGCCGCCTGCATCGAGAGCAGGGTGACCGCCGGCCGGCGACCGTACCCACGACGCCGTCGTCCCCGGACTACCGCGGACCACCGTTGAGCAGCCCGTTCTCTACACCGGCGGCATGCCCCACAGCGACGCTCTTGACGGCTCACCTTCCTCTTCCCGAACGCCAACGCTGCATCCATCCAGGGGGCCGGTCTCCTCACGGGCCCGACGAACGTCCACCGCAACCAGACCCCTCACGCATCCCCCTCAACACTGGAGCACAGCATGACCCAGCACAGCCAGTTCAAGATCGAGACCGTGGCGCCGAAGATCCGCAGGGTCACCTTCACGAATCCGCCGGTGAACGTCGTCGGCGCGGACACCTTCGTCCAACTCCTCGCCGTCGTCGACGAGTTGAGCCAAGACGAGAAGGTCCAGGTCGTCGTCTTCGACAGCGGCACACCCGGATACTTCTTCAACCACGCCGATCTCGGCCAGGTGCCCGAACTCCTGGCACTGAACGCCGCAGACGGAACCCCGACGTGGGTCGAACTCGTCACCCGCCTGACCAGCGCCCCCTTCATCAGCATCGCCTCCATCCGCGGGCGTACGCGGGGCGGCGGCGACGAGATCACCCTGGCCTTCGACCTGCGCTACGCCAGCCTCGAAGAGGCGGTCTTCTGCCAGCCGGAGGTCGCGATCGGCATCGTCCCGGGCGGCGGCGGCAGCGACCGTCTGGCCCGGCTGCTGGGACGGGACCGCGCCCTCGAAGCGGTCCTCACCAGCGAGGACTACGACGCCGAGCGCGCCGAGAAGTACGGATGGGTGACCCGGGCCGTCCCCGACGCCGAACTCGACGACCTCGTCAATGCTGTCGCGGCGCGCATCGCGTCCTTCGACAAGGCATCCGTCCTGGGCGCGAAGGCGCAGATCAACCGGTCGACCCTGCCGCCGGTGGCCGACCTGCGCGCGTCCTGGGCGGAGTTCGCGGAGTCCGTCGACTGGCCGGGATTCCAGGCGCGCGTGCCGCAGCTCGGCAAGGCCATCGCCGAGGTCGGTCTCGACGAGATCGAGCGGAACCTCGGCCACTATGCCGGCCTCATCAACCAGCAGGCATAACAGCCGTCATCACCTCACCCGCCGCCGAACCCGAAGCCCACGAGGACGTCGACATCATGGCTGACATACGGACGGCCCAGCCACGTGCCGTGGCGCAGGCCATGCGGCGCAGAGAACTTCTCACGCTGGTGGCGATGTGCCTGGGCGTGATGATGACGTTCCTGCTCATCACCGCCACCATCTCGGCGCTGTCTGCGCTCCAGGCCGATCTGCACGTCAGCCCGGGCGCGCTGATCTGGATTCCCAGCGCGTACACGCTGGTCGTCGCCAGTCTGGTGCTGTCGGCCGGCACGCTGGGCAACCTGTATGGCCGCAAGCGGATGTTCTGCGTCGGCGTGGTGGTCATGATCGCCGGAGGGCTGCTCGCCGCGAGCGCCGGCACCACCGCCACGGTGATCATCGCGCAGCTGGTCTCCGGCCTCGGCGGTGCGCTGATCCTGCCCAACAGCCTGGCCATCCTCGGTGCGACCTTCACCGACCCGCACCGGCGGACCGAGGTGATCACCGCCTGGGCGGCATCGTCCGGTGTCGGCCTGGCCATCGGCCCCCTGCTCGCCGGTGTCCTGCTCGACCACTCCGACTGGCACGCGGTGTTCGTGTCGACCGCCGTCCTCGGAGTGATCACGCTGCTGGTCGCGGTTCCGTTCGCCGCGGAGTCCCTGGCTCTCGGCGAACGCCTGGACGTGGCCGGTGCGCTGCTGGGCACAGTGACGATCGCGGGTCTGGTGTACGCGCTCATCCAGGGCGGCCAGGACGGCTACACCGCGGCCCCGGTCGTCGCCGCGTGGATCCTGGCGGCGACCGGCGCCGTGGCATTCGTCCTCGTCGAACTACGGGTCACGGAGCCGATGCTCGACGTACGGCTGTTCGCCTCGCGGTCGTTCAGCGCGGTGATGACGATCGCCGCGGTGTCGCTGTTCGGCTTCACCGGCGTGGCCGTCCTCACCGTCATGTTCTACAACAACGTCCAGCACCTGAACGCGCTGGACACCAGCTGGCGCATGCTGCCCCTGTTCGGCGTCTACGTCGTCACGGCGTTCCTCACAGGCCGAGTGATCCGCCGTGCCGGTTTCAAGGCGCCACTGACGGTGGGTCTGCTGCTCGGCGCACTCGCCGTCCTGGGCCTGACGCGGGTCGGCCAGGGCACTCCTTACAGCCAGGTCTGGCCGCTGTTCGTCCTGTTCGGTGCCGCCAGTGGCCTGGTCATCGCGCCCAGTACGGCCGCCGCGCTGGTCAGCGTCGCTCCCGAACGGGCGGGTATGGCCTCCGGCGCCGTCAACACCGCCCGGCAGGTCGGCTCGGTCATGGGCACCGCGCTCCTCGGCTCGCTGTTCACCGCCCGCGTCAGCGCGGACCTGCCCCACCAGCTCGCCGCGCACGGCGTGCCCGTAACCGCCCGAGCCCCCATCGAGGCGGCCGTCGCCTCCGGGAGCACCGGAACCCGACCGCCCGCCGCCCAGGTACGAGCGGCGGTCGAGGACGCCTTCACCTCCGGCGTGCAGACCGGCCTGGCCGTCGTCGTCGCGGTGTTCTTCGCCGGCGCGGTGCTGGCCCTGACCGCCGTACACAACCGCCCCCACCAGAACGGAACGCACAGGGCCGCCCCAGCACCACACCCAGGCCATCCTCTGCCTCGCCCGCCGCCGAGCCGACGTGCTCTTCGCGATGCTCCGCGACGGCACCTTCTACCAAACACCAGCCCCGATCACCCCTTGACCAAAGTCATGGGGGCACCCCCCCCGAGAGGCCAACGTCGGCTCCGTCCCGACGGACGTTCATCGCCACGACCACCGCCGTCGGCAGCGCCGTGATGGCGGGCGGCCTGGGCGAGGAAGCCCCTCCGTCCGGCGCCGAGGAGGCGTCCACCTCCCAAATTCGACCCAGCGGCCATGTCCTCGCTGACCGTCAACAGCTCGACTTTCGGTCACCGCCGTGCCGGGGAAGGACGCACGCTCCGGCAGCACCGCCCCGACGAGGGCCCAGGGCGCTCCCGAGGCGGCTTCACCAGCAAGCTCCACCTCTCGGGCGAAGGCGGCTGACGCCAAGAAAGGGGCCGGCTGTCCATGTGCACACGCAACCGGCTCCGCGCAGTCGGCCCTGGCACGGACGGCCCCATGCAAAAGGTGGGCCACTTCACGCGGCACCCACTCGTCGCCGAGCGTCGTGCCCATAGCGTGCCCATAAGACCGGTGAACCACGGTCAACTACGGCGCGATCGTGCGCCCCCGGGTGCCACACCGGAGCACGTATGCCCAGTTCAGAGGCTATCCGACTTCCCAAGCGCCATCGCTTCCCAAGCTGAGAGTGCGAGTTCGATTCTCGTCACCCGCTCTCCTTGAAGCCCCAGGTCAACGGCCTGGGGTTTGTTTGTTGTCCGATCCCGTTCGGGGGCTCGTTCGGGACCGCCGTCGAAGGCGGATGGGAACAGTCGATCAGTACCTCGCCGTCCGGAACCGTCCGGGTCACGGAGTACGCCGGCTTCGCGGCCCCGCACCACCGCTGGACGTGCTGCCGCAGTTCGGCCGGCGGCGTGGCCGTCCTGGCGTGGTGCCTACGCTTCTTGGCGGGCCGGAACCACCGGCAGGACGATGCGGGAGGGCCGGGCGGGGTCGTGGAAGACCTGCTGGCGGGCCACGCGGGCCGTGGTCGCGCTCTCCTCGGGTTCGCCTGTGTTGAGGTTGCGGTCCCAGCGGGGGAAGTTGCTGGAGGTGACCTGGACCCGTATGCGGTGCCCTGCCCGGAAGACGATGCTGGTCGACCACAGGTCCACGACGTGCTCGGCCGGCTCACCCGGGGTCGCCCGTACCCGCACGATGCCGTCGGTCACATTGCGGGAGACGCCGTGCTCGTCGACGTCACACAGCCGTGCCACCCAGTCGGTCGAGGGCCCGTCCGTGGCCGCGAAGAGCACGGCCTTGACGCGGCCGGTCACCTCGACGTCCTCGGTGAGGAGTTCGGTGGTGAAGACCAGGACGTCCTCGCGCGCCTCCACGTCCCTCTGGTCGAGAGGCCCGGGACGGAACTCGTCGGTCATCAGCGACGCGCCGCCGGTGGTGGGCACCGGATCCGTCGGATCGTAGGTGAACTCCCCGACCTGCTCGGCGACAGCGGGCGGCTCCCGCGTCAGGCGTCCGTCGGCGCGCAGGTGGAAGTCCGTGTCCACGGCCCGCGACAGGGGCCATTCCGTCTCCTCGCGCCACTGGTTGACGCCCATGACGAACAGCAGCACCCTGCCCGTGTCCGGCTCCAGCGCCTCACCGTCGCCGATCGTGCGCTGGAACCAGTCGAGTTGGAGGCCGTGCAGAGGTCCGCGCATGCCCATGAAGGCGGAGTTCGCGCCGAACCCGAAGTTGACGTCGCCGATGACGTGCTGCTGGTTGGAGTGACTCCACGGCCCCATGATCAGCGTGGCGGGCCGGCCGGCGCGGCGCATGGCGGTGAAGTTGTCGAGTGTGCCCTGGGTGAAGATGTCGTACCAGCCGCCGACCTGGAAGGTGGGCAGGTCGACCTCGTCGTGCCGGCCCGCGACACGGCAGGACCGCGCCCACTCGGGCTCCCGCCGGGACCTCTCGTAGCCCAGCTCGGGAAGGTCGTGCCGGACGAACGCGGGGAACCGCCCGGCGGGCAGTTCGCCGTAGCCGCCGTCGGCCAGGCCGTCGAGGTCCCGCACGAGCCCGCCGAGACTGCCGCCGAGCATGGCCGGGTCGGTGCTGTGCCGGCGCATCAGCGCGTCGGCGCCCATCATGAGGGACCAGGGCGCGGTGATGCCGAGTTCGATCGCGCCGCCGCGCGTCCACAGTCCGTCGTCCGGTTCGGACCACGTGACCATCGGCGCGATCGCCTTCAGCTCCGGCGGCTTGGACAGCGCCGCCATCCACTGGGTGTTGCCGAAGTAGCTGGCGCCGATCATGCCCACGGAGCCGTTCGCTCCGGGAAGGGCGGCGGCCCACCGTACGGTGTCGTACCCGTCGCTCTCCTCGTGCGTCCACGGCTCCCACTCCCCCTCGGAGGCGAACCGGCCGCGGGTGTCCTGGAGCACCACCATGAAGCCACGCCGAGCCGCCGCCAGGGGATCGAGGAGGGCGATCGCCAGAGCCATCTGCTTGCCGTACGGCAGTCGGCTCAGCAGCACCGGCCACGGCCCCGTACCCCCGGGCCGGTAGACATCGGCGCGCAGCACGGTGCCGTCACGCATCTGAGCCGGAACATCGAACTCGACCTGAATGTCTGCCACGCGCTGCTCCTTTGCATGCACGACGCTGCCAGACACATGCTCGAACCTGGTCCCCGTCCCCACTACACCCGAACGGGGGTGACTACCGCGCCCTCGGGGCGGTCACGCCACCGCGTTCAGCAGGTCGGCCAGCACGTCGGGCCGTTCCAGGGCGATGAAGTGGCCGGCCTTCGGCACCTGCGTGAACTCGGCGGCGGGCAGCAGCTTTCTGTTGGCCTCGCGGTCCGAGGGTCGGGACCAGTCCTTCTCCCCGTAGACCAGGTGGACGGGCGCCTTGACCTCGGGGTAGCGCGAGCGGGCGGCGATGAGGCTGGGCATGTTCCGGTACACGGCCCGGGCGACGCTCGGGTAGCCGGGGCGGCCGCCCACCCGGAGCAGCTCGTCGAGGTAGTCCTCCCGCAGCGCGGTCCTGTCGACCAGCCCGCCCTGCAGGATCCTGCGGACGACGGGCTTGGGCTCGACCCCGGCGACCACCGGGCCCACCCCCGGAGTGAGGACACCGCCGACCACCCCACGGGCGAGAAGACCGGACCGGGCAATACCGCCGCGGAAGTCGTACGCGTTCACCGCGACGACGCGCCGGACCCGCTCGGGCAGGTCGGCCGCGGCGGTCAGGGCGAGCACCGCGCCCATGGACTCCCCGACCAACGTCACGTCATTCAGGTCGAGTTCGGTCAGGAGCCGCTCGACGCCCGCACGCATCGCGGGCTCGTCGTACGACGCCCCGGGCACGATCTCGGAGTAGCCCATCCCCGGCAGGTCGAGGGCGTACACGGTGTACCGGTCCGCGATCAGCGGGATGAGGTCGCGGAAATGCTCGGCCTGCGTGCGCACGGTGTGCAGCAGGACCACGGGGGCGCCGGTACCCGCCTTGAGGTAACGCAGGGTCCCCTCGTCGCTGCGTCGCCCCGCGCGCGGGGCGATGGTGTGGCTGGTGGTTCCCGGAATGCGGATCGTGGGACGTGACTCGTGGCTGGGCATCTCGCCGACTCCTCGGGTGTAAAGGGGGGTTACTTCGCCAGCTGGGCGTACAGGCCGGCCAGGTCGCCGGCCAGACCGGCCTTGACCTGCCGCGAGATGTCGTCGGCGAGCACCTCGTACGCGCCCGTCTCGACGCCGTCGAGGGCGAGTGCGGCGACGTCACGCGGGTCGGACTTGGGCGCCTCGACGTCCGCCGCCAGGTCCGTGTCGACGTAGCCGACGTGCAGTCCGGTGACGGCGATGCCGCGCGGCTGCAGCTCCAGGCGCAGGGAGTTGGTCTGCGACCACAGGGCGGCCTTGGACGCGCTGTAGGAGCCGCCGAGAGCCAGCCAGGAGAGCACGGAGTGCACGTTGAGGAGGTGGCCGCCGCCGTTGCGCTCGATGAGGGGCACGAAGGCGCGGGTGAGAAGCAGCGGGCCGTAGAAGTTGGTCTCGAACTCCCGGCGTACGTCGTCGACCGGGGAGTCGAGGAAGGACGCGCCGACCGAGGCACCGGCGTTGTTGATCAGCACGGTCACGTCCTGCGCCTGCGCGGCGGCGGCCGCCACGGAGGCCGGGTCGGTGACCTCCAGCGCCACCGGGACCGCGTCGGGGTGCGTCACCGTGCGCGGGTCGCGGGCCGTGGCGTAGACCTTGCCGGCACCGCGCGCGTACAGCTCTTCCACCAGGGCCTTGCCGATGCCTCGGCTGCCGCCGGTGACGAAGACGTTGGCGCCCTTGAGTGCGGTCATGACTGCCTCCACAGAATGAGAAACCGATCGGTTTCCACCACGGTAAACCGATCGGTTTCCAGACGCAAGCCCAACCGGCCCCCCGGACTCACCAGGGCGTTCCGCACCCGTGGACCCCCGGGATGACGAGCCCGCCACCCGCCTGACCACCCGGCGCTCGATCGCCAACGTCCGCAAGGAACTTGATCGACGGCCCGAAGAGGGGGCTCGCCTCTTGGGCTTGCGTGCAGAAACCGACCGGTTTACGGTGTGAAACCGATCGGTTTTTCGCCGTGCCGGCGAGCCTGGAACCCGCACCCCTGGGAGCACGGATGACTGCCGCGCGCGACGCCGAGGCGCAACCCACTCCTCCCAGGCTTCCGGCGAAGCTGGCGGCCCACCCGTCGGTGCAGGCTGTACTCGCCCGGCGCAGGACGGGCGGCATCGCGCGTCCGCCGTCGGTGATCGACGCGGCCTGGCTGCGCGAGCTGTGTCTGGCATCCGGTGCGGACGACGCCGCCGCGGTCAGCCTGGACCACCCCGACCTGGCCGGCGAGCGCGAGTACGCGCAGTCCGCGCTGCCCGGTACCCGCACCCTGATCGCGATGGCGGTCCGGATGAACCGCGACAACTGCCGCTCCCCGGCCCGCAGCGTGGCCAACCAGGAGTTCCACCAGGCCGACGAACAGGCCAACCAGGTCGCCCGCAGCGTCACCCAGGCGCTCCAGGACGCCGGCTACCGCGCCCTCAACCCGTCCGTCGGCTTCCCCCAGGAGATGGACCGCTTCCCCCGTGAGCGGATCTGGGTGGTCGCGCACAAGACCGTCGCGGTGGCCGCCGGGCTCGGCGTGATGGGCCTGCACCGCAACGTCATCCACCCGAAGTTCGGCAGCTTCGTCCTGCTCGTGACCGTCCTGGTGGACGCGGAGGTCAGCGCGTACGGGCAGGCGCTGGACTACAACCCCTGCATCGACTGCAAGCTGTGCGTCGCCGTCTGTCCGGTCGGCGCCATCGCCAAGGACGGCGCCTTCGACGCGCCGGCCTGCACCACGCACAACTACCGCGAGTTCATGAGCGGGTTCACCGACTGGGCGCAGACGGTGGCCGACAGCGAGGACGCGGCCGACTACCGCTCCCGCGTCACCGATTCCGAGAGCGCCTCCATGTGGCAGAGCCTCAGCTCGCCGCCCGGCTACAAGTCCGGCTACTGCCTTGCCGTCTGCCCCGCCGGCGAGGACGTCCTGGGCCCGTACCTGGACGACCGCAAGACGTTCATGGACACCGTGCTGCGCCCCCTCCAGGACAAGAAGGAAACCCTGTACGTCCTGCCGGGCTCGCACGCGCAGGAGTACGCCCGGCGTCGCTTCCCCCACAAGCCCGTCAGGGAAGTCACCGGTGGCTGGCGTCCTCCGGCGAAACGTTCCGCGTCCCCCGACCGAGAGACACGTACGTCATGAGTGGCATTCCTCCCTTCCGCGTCCTGCGCGCCAGGCCGCTGTGGATCGCGAACGGCGTCATCACGGGCGTCCTCGCGCTGCTGTTCGCCGTGTTCTACGTCGGCGCGAACATCGATCCGGCCGATCACCTGACCAAGCTGCCCGTCGGCCTGGTCAACACCGACAAGGGAGCCGCTGTCGGCGGCAAGCAGATCGGCCTCGGGGCCCGGATCACCGAGTCGATCAAGAAGTCGACCGCGAGCGGGGACAGGATCGACTGGAAGGTGATGAACGAGGAGGAGATGAGGGAGGAGCTCGGCAAGGGCAAGCTGTTCGGCGCGCTCGTCGTGCCCGCCGACTTCACCTCGGCCACCACCGCACTGACCGGCACCGCGCCCGCCGGGCCCACGGCCCGCCCGATGCTGACAGTGCTGACCAACCAGTCCGCCGGCAGCATCGGCTCCGGCCTGGCCCGGACGGCGACGACCCGGGCGGCCCAGAACGCCTCGCTCCAGGTGGGCAAGGAGCTGACCGCCAGGATCGGGACCGCGCAGGCGAAGCTGCCCGCAGCAGCACGCGTCCTGCTGGCCGACCCGGCCGCCGTCACGGTCGAGGACGGCCACCCCCTCGACTCGCACAGCGGCCTGGGCCTGACGGCCTTCTACTACGCACTCACCCTCGTGGTCGTCGGCATGCTCTCCGCCAACGTCATCAGCGGCCAGGTCGACCACGCCCTCGGCTACACCCACAACGACATGGGCCCGCTGCGCCTGCACCGCCCGCTGATCCGAGCCACCCGGGTGCAGACCCTCACCATCAGCAGCACCCTCATGGCCGGACTGTCCCTGCTGCTGGGCACCCTGGTCATGGTCGGCGCGGTCGGCATCATGGGCATGGACGCCGCCCACCCGCCGCTCCTCTGGCTGTACTCGGTGTGCGCCATCGCCGTCACCGGGATCGGCGCACTCACGCTCCTCGCGGTCTTCGGCACGCCCGGCATGCTGCTGGTCACGCTGGTCTTCATCGGGATGGCGGTGCCGACGGCCGGTGCCACCACCCCCATCGAGGCGCTGCCCGGCTTCTACCGCTTCCTCGCGGAGTTCGAGCCGCTGCGGCAGATCACCGGCGGCATCCGCTCGATCCTCTACTACGACGCCCAGGGCGACGCGGGTCTGACCCGGGGCTGGGTCATGATGGCGGCCGCACTCGTGGCGGCCGCACTGTTCGGCTTCGGCGTACTGGGGTGGTACGACCGCAAGGGACTGCACCGCATCCCGGCGGAGACGAAGCCCGACAAGACCGCCGTCCCGGCGTGACGGCAGGTCACCCGAGACGGGCCATCACTCGGAGTGGCCCCGGTGTGTGTCGCCGTGCCGTGGACGACAGGCGCGCACACCGTCATGGCTCGGCGACGGCCCTTCCCCCAGGCCGTCGCCGAACCTCTCCCCCGGGGACCCCTGGAAACCGATCGGTTTTCATTTCGTCCGCTTCGGGTTAACCTCGCGGCATGACCACCGAAGTGAAACTGAGCCCCAGGGAGCGGCTGCTGGAGGCGGCGGCCACGCTCACCTACCGAGACGGTGTCGGCATCGGCGTCGAGGCGCTGTGCAAGGCGGCGGGGGTGTCGAAGCGCTCCATGTACCAGCTGTTCGAGAGCAAGGACGAACTCCTGGCCGCAAGCCTGAAGGAGCGCTCCTCCGCCTACGCGGCGAGCCTCCTGCCTGCGGCGGACGACAACCGTTCACCCCGCGAGCGGATCCTGCACGTCTTCGAGCAGGTGGAATCACAGTCCGGCACCCCCGAGTTCCACGGCTGCCGGTACCTGGCCGTACAGGTAGAACTCAAGGACCAGAGCCACCCCGCGAGCCGGGTCGCCCATCAGGTCAAGACGAACCTGACCGCCTTCTTCCGTGCCGAGGCCGAACAGGACGGGGCAAGCGACCCGGACCTGCTGGCCCGGCAGCTCAGCCTGGTCTTCGACGGCGCCAGCGCCCGCGCGGGAATCCAGGCCGACAACCTGACCGGGCTCGTCGCCCCCACGGTGACCACCTTGCTCGACGCGGCAGGCGTACGCTGACGCATCGCCCGTCCGGAAAACTCCCTCACCTCCCGGTGCTCGCGGAAAGCCCGATGGCCGTAAGCGTGTTGCCGAGCATGCCGCAGGCGAAGAAGCTCGCGGTCGCGTCGGCATCGGCGCCCAGCGACAGGTGCACGGTTTCCCAGATCCCCATCCAGCCGGCCCGGACGACCTCACCGATCAGGTCATCGCCCCGCGCCTCGGCGCCCGCCACGGCGGCATATCCCTGCATCTGCATCAGGAGCGTCTCGGGGCGCGTCGACATCAGGTGCGCGTAAGCGTCCGCCAGCGCCTGAAGCGCCTGCCCGCCACCCTCCACCCCGTCGGCCGCCCTCTCGAAAGCCAGGCGGGTGTCCTCCATGCTCCGCACCAAAGCGGCGACGAAGATCGCCTTCTTGTCCGGGAAGAGCCGGAAGAGATACGGCTGCGTGACACCCACCCGCTTGGCGATCACCGCGGTGGAGGTGCCGTGGTAGCCCGTGCGCGCGAACTCGGCGATCGCCGCGCGAATGACACCCTCCCGCCTCTCCGGCGCACTGCTCCTGCCCATGACGTCACTCTCCCTGCTTCAACCCGCACGCTGAAACCGATCGGTTTACTGTAATGGAAACCGATCGGTTTTACGTCGGTGAGGGAGTCCACGATGACGACAGATCGGCCGGTGGCACCCGTGACGTGACACCTCACGCGTCACCCCGCTCGACGGCGTGACGTTCCTCGGGCTCGACGTCACCAGTGACTCCTCGGCCGCCGCCACGGTCCAGGAGGTGAGCGAGCGGTTCGGACGGATCGACGTCCTGGTCAGCAACGCCGGCGTCGGCTCGACGGGCGCGGCCGAGGAGACCTCCGTCGAGCACGCCCGGTCCGTCTTCGACACCAACGTCTTCGGGGTCATGCGCATGGTGAACGAGGTCCTGCCGCACCTGCGCGCCCAGCGACGCGGGCGCATCATCGACATCTCGTCCGTGCCCGGGTTCCTGCCCCAGCCCTACATGGCCGCCTACGCCGCCTCCAAGCACGCGATCGAGGGCTGCACCGAGTCCCTGGACCACGAGATCCGCGACCACGGCGTCCGGGCGCTCATTCCGCTCAGGGAACAGCAGCGCTTCGAACCGGGCTTGGCCGGCGGTGTCCGCACGGGACAGCGCGGTGTCGAGGATGGCCTGCGTATCCGGTCGGGGCTGGGTCTCGACGCCGAGGGCACCAACGCCACCCTGGACGCTGATCAACGCCTACCGCACCACGAGGTGAACCGAAGAAGTTCCCGGCTCGCGGCAACCCTGTGCGGAGTCTGTGACCACCAGGAGTCGGATCCGGTCATCCCCCGTGCCTGGATTCACTCCTCTTCTGGTGAACGGCATGCAAGGAGAACACCTCCCCATGAACAACCCCACGACCGGCGGACGCCGCGGGCGCCACCGCCGTCGCTGGACCGCCACCGCTCTGCTGCTCGGCGTGCCCGCCATCGTCGTGCCGTATCTCCTGTTCGCGCAGGAGGACTCGCAGGCCGCGACGATCGACGGCAATGCCTACTACCGGCTGGTTTCCGTACGCAGTGGCAAGGTGATGGACGTCAACGCCTTCTCCACCGCCGACGGCACCCGCATCCAGCAGTGGACCGACCAGAACACCGCCAACCAGCAGTGGAAGCTGCGACCCACCGGGGACGGCTACTACGAGCTCGTGAACCGCAACAGCGGCAAGGTGCTGGGCATAGCGGGCGGTTCGACCGCCCAGGCGGCCGCCGCCGAGCAGCAGACCGACAGCTCCTCCACTTCCCAGGAGTGGCGGATCGACGAGGTGAGCGGTTCCGACGCCGTCACTTTCACCTCCCGCAGGAGCGGCCAGGTCCTGGACGTCTCCGGAGGCTCCACGGCCGAGGGCGCGCCGATCATCCAGTATCCCGGCAGGGGCAGCGCCAACCAGCAGTGGAAGCTGGAGCAAACGGCCGAGACCCAGGCGTCCGGGAGCGGCAGCACCCGGACCACGGCCGCGGCCGGACCGTATGTGTGGAAGAACGCCCAGGTGGTGGGCGGCGGTTACGTCACCGGGGTGGTGTTCAACCAGAAGGAGAAGGGTCTGCTGTACGCCCGCACCGACATGGGTGGCGCCTACCGCTGGGACACCGCGGCCGAGCAGTGGATCCCGCTGACCGACTGGCTCGGTGAGAAGGACTGGAACCTGCTGGGCATCGACTCGCTGGCCACCGACCCCGTCGACCCGGGCCGGCTCTACCTCGCGACGGGCACCTACACCAACGAGTGGGCGGGCAACGGCGCGATCCTGCGTTCCACCGACCGGGGCCGTACCTTCCAGCGGACCGATCTGCCGTTCAAGGTGGGCGGCAACGAACCCGGCCGGGGGGCGGGCGAGCGGCTCGTGATCGACCCCGCGGACCACGGCACCCTGCTGCTGGGCACCCGCAAGAACGGCTTGTGGCGCAGCACCGACTACGGCGCGACATGGAGTCAGGTCTCCTCGTTCCCCGTCAAGGACGGGGCGGGCAGCGGCGCGGGCATCTCCTTCGTGACGTACGGCCCGGCCGGCAGCAACACGGTCTACGTCGGCGTCAACGACAAGGACACCTCCCTGTACCGCTCCACCGATGGCGGCAACAGCTGGCAGGCCGTCTCCGGGCGGCCCACCGGCCAGATGCCGCAGCACGGTGTCGTCTCCGGTGACGGTTCGCTGTACCTGACGTACAGCGACAGCATCGGCCCCATGGACGCGACGGCGGGCTCGGTGTGGAAGTACACCCCGGCCGGCGGCGCGTGGAAGGACATCTCTCCCTCGCAGGGCGGTTACGGGTTCTCCGGTCTGGCCGTCGACCCGCAGAAGCCGTCCACGGTGATGGTCACCACCCTGGACCGGTGGTGGCCCGAGGACGAGATCTACCGGACCACCGACGGCGGCACGACCTGGAAGGCCCTGGCCGACAGGTCGCAGCGGGACGCCTCCGGCGCTCCGTACGTCGGCACCCACACCGGGCACTGGATGACCGCGCTGGCCATCGACCCCTTCGACTCCGGACACGTGCTGTACGGCACCGGCAACGGCATCTGGAGCAGCAAGGACGCCAACGTTTCCGACAGCGGTGGCACCAGCCACTGGGCCTCCGGGGCCCGCGGGCTGGAGGAGACCTCGCTGGCGGACGCGATCGCACCTCCCGGCGGCGCCACCGTCATCACCTCCATGGGCGACCAGGGCGGCTTCCGTTACGGCGGCTCCCTGACCGAGGTACCCGCCGGACGGCTGAAGGACCCGCTGATGAGCAGCAGCACCGACATCGACTTCGCCCAGTCCGCTCCCGCGGTGATGGTCCGTGTCGGCACCGGCGGCGCGCAGGACGGCGCCTACTCCACCGACGGCGGCAGCACCTGGAACGGCTTCACCGCCGAACCGGTCCCCGGCGCGAACAGCGGCCATGTCGCCCTCGCCGCGGACGGTTCCACCGTCGTCTGGGCCGAAGCAGGCCAGGCCCCCTACCGCTCGACCGACAAGGGAGCGATCTGGTCGAAGGTCAGCGGCCTGGGCACCGACGCCGTCGTCGTCGCCGACCGCTCCTCGGCCAGCACCTTCTACGCACTGACCAACGGCACACTCAACGCCAGCACCGACAGCGGCGCGACCTTCACCCCCCGCGCCACCAACCTCCCCTCCGGCCGGCTCACCGCCGTCCCCGGCATCAACGGCGACCTGTGGATCGCCGCCGGCGACAGGGGGCTGCTGCACTCCACCGACGGCGGCCGCACCTTCACCACACTGAAGACGGTGCAGTCCGCCTCCGCCCTCGGCTTCGGCAAGGCCGCACCCGGCACCAACTACCAGGCCCTGTACCTGATCGGCACCGTCAACGACGTCACCGGAGTCTTCCGTTCCACCGACAAGGGCGCCACCTGGCTCCGCGTCAACGACAGCGCCCACCAGTGGGGCGCCATCGGCAGCCTCGGCATCATCACCGGCGACCCCGACACCTTCGGCCGCGTCTACATCGGCACCAACGGACGGGGCCTCCAGTACGGCGACCCGTCCTGACCCGGGCGCCCGAGCGGGGCCGCAGCCACAACGGCCTGCGGCCCCGCCGTGCGGCTGGGCACTCGCGACGGCGCCCTTCAGCCGTTGATCCGACTGATTGACCTCCTGGACACAACCCCGGCGGCCGCCTTGCACAGGTTCGTTCCCGTGCTCGGGCAGCCGCGATTGATCAGGGGGAAGGGTGGTCTGCGCACGCCAACGGCGGCCCACATAGTGGGCCGCCGTTGCGACAGGACGGAAGCAGCCACCAGAAGCGGCGCGCGGCGGACGAGCCCGAGCTGCCTGCCCGCCGGTCCCGCCTCACCGCTCCGTGGACCTCGCCCCCGTGGCCCTGGCGACTGCCTCGTGCACGCGGGCATCGACAGGGCCGGGGCGGCCGGAGACCACGACGAGCACCTTCTGAGTCGTGACCATGACGGATGTACTGCCGGCGAGGACCTGGCAGACGGGCCAGGGCCCGTGCTGTCCCGCGCGCACGCTGACTGGCACGCACTTGTCGCAGCCCACGCTGATGGCATCCGCCTCGGCGGCGAGATCGGTCAGGACCGCGACGTCAGCCTGCGGCGGGGACGGGGGCGTGGGTTGGTACTGGTGTCTCCGCCGGATCGGGCTCGGCTGTCACCGCGGAGGGTGCGGGGGCGGGGGCGTAGGGGATCTCTCCGCGCAGGACGGCCTTGGCGCGGTCCTCGTCCAGCTCGCCCTCCCAGCGGGCGACGGCCAGGGTGGCGACGCCGTTGCCGACCAGGCTGGTCAGGGCGCGGGCTTCGGACATGAACCGGTCGACGCCGAAGATCAGTGCCAGGGCGGCGGGCGGGACGTGCGGGACGGCGCTGAGGGTGGCGGCCAGGGCGATGAAGCCGGAGCCGGTGACGCCTGCGGCGCCCTTGGAGGTGAGCAGCATGACGGCGAGCATGGCCAGCTGCTGGGTGAGGCTGAGGTGGATGCCGAGGGCCTGGGCGAGGAAGACCGAGCCCATGGTCAGGTAGATGGCGGTGCCGTCGAGGTTGAAGGAGTACCCGGCGGGCAGCGTGATGCCGACGACGGGTTTCGAGGCGCCGGCGTGCTGGAGCTTGGCCATCATGCGCGGCAGGACGGGCTCGGTGGAGGAGGTGCCCAGGACGATCAGCAGTTCTTCCTTGATGTAGCGCAGGAAGGGCAGCAGCCGCAGTCCGTTCAGGCGCATCACGGTCCCGAGGACGACCAGGACGAAGAAGAGGGCGGTCAGCCAGAACGAGCCGACGAGCAGCGCCAGATGGCGCAGGGTGCCCAGGCCGTAGTGGCCGATGGTGAAGGCCATCGAGCCGAACGCGCCGATGGGGGCCAGTCGCATGATCCAGCGGATGAGCGTGAACAGGACCGTGGAGAACTTCTCGACGCCCCGGGCTATGCCCAGGCCGGCCTCTCCGCTGGCGTGCAGGCCGAAGCCGAACAGCACCGACACCAGCAGCACGGGCAGGATCTCGTTGCCGGTCAGGGCGCTGACCAGGGTGGCCGGGACGACGGCGAGAAGGAAGGCGGCGAAGCCCTCGTGGGCCGTGGTCGCCTCCGGCGGCAGGCCCTTGGTGGACAGGGTCGAGAGGTCGATGTGCAGACCGCTGCCCGGTTTGACGACGTTGACGACGACCAGGCCGATCACCATGGCCACGGTGGTCAGCACCTCGAAGTAGACCAGAGCCTTCAGGCTCACGCGGCCGACCGCGCGGGCGTTGCCCATGGAGGCGATGCCGTGGACGACCGTGCAGAAGATGATCGGTGCGATGAACATCTTCACCAGCGCGATGAAGCCGTCGCCGAGCGGTTTGAGGTCAGCACCGGCGGACGGCCACAACCCGCCCACGGCGGCGCCGAGGAGGACGGCGATCAGGCACTGGACGTAGAGGTGGGACAGCATCCGGCGGATGCGGCCCGGTGGTGCGGTGACGGTACCCGGGGCGGCGTCGTTGCGGCTCATGCGGGGCGTCCTTCCAGGACGGGAACGAGGAGTTCGGCTCGGGCGATGCGGCGGGCGGCGCGGTGCAGCAGCACCGTGGGGGACGCGCCGTCCGGTGCGGGGACGGCTTGGGTGGTGACCACGCCGGCGGGGGTGCCCAGGCGCAGCGTGCCGTCGGCGGTCTGCCGGGCTACGCGGTGGGCGAGGGTGCCAGGGGTGGTGGCGGCCGTGGCCAGGGCCACGGCGGAGGTCAGGCCGATCGCCGGGTGCGGGGCGTGCATGGAGACCATGCGCACGGCCAGGTCGTACTCGTCCTGGTTGACGAGGATGCCCTGCGTGGTGCGATAGAGCGCGGGTCGGGCGACGATGCCCGCCTTCGGTACCGCGTGGCTGACCGGATCGCCCTCGCGGGCCAGGCCCATGGCCAGCGCCGCCTGACGGCGCAGCAGGGTCAGTGCGGGTACCGCGGTGGCGAACGCGGTGAGGGATTCCGTGCCGTCGAGGCCGAACGCCTTGGCCTCGAACAGCGCGGCCGGGGCGCCGGCGTCCACCATTGATGCCTCGACAAGGCCGTCCGGGCCGGTCAGCTCGTCCAGTGCCCGGCCGGTCGGCAGTGCGCGGCCGGTCGTCGAGCCCGCCGGGTCCTGAAACCCGAGCAGGACCGGCACGCCCGGCGCCGAGGTACCCGGGACCACGGCCGTGCCCTCCTCCGGGGCCACGCCCGCGGGGGTGGGGATCGTGCCGGTGAGGCGGGCCCCGGTGTTGACGTTGAGCATGCGAACGGTGGTGGTGTCCGACGTGATCGGCACGAGATGGTGGTGGACGGCGTACAGGGCCACGGCGGTGGCGCAGTTGCCGCAGTTGCTGGCCCACTCCACGCGCTCGTCGCCGATCCCCACCTGCGCGAAGGCGTACTCGACATCCACGCCGGCCTGGGCCGACGCCTGTACGACGGCGGCCTTGGAGGTGGTGGAGGAGGCGCCGCCCACGCCGTCGATCTGACGGGGGTCGGCGGCGTTGAAGGCGGCGAGCAGGAGGGCATCGACGTCCACGCCCGTGGCGGCCACGTCGCGGTGGTCGAAGATCCAGCACTTGCTGGTTCCTCCGCGGATCATCTCGCCCTGCAGACGCAGCACAACCGACTCCTCACAGCCAGGGAAGGGGAAGCCCGCCGACGGTCTCGCCGTGCGTGGTGTCCTCCACGGTGGGTTACGGCAGCGTGAAGTACAATCTCGGAAATCTGCATGGCTATTAAGCTGAAGTGAACGCTGGAGGTGGCGGCATGCTCGATGTCCGGCGCATCCTGCTGTTCACGGAGGTCGCCCGGCGCGGATCGGTGACCGCGACAGCCCGTGCCCTCAACTACACCCCGTCGGCGGTATCGCAGCAGATCAGCCGCCTGGAGACGGAGGCAGGCCAGCCCCTGCTGGAACGCCACGCCCGGGGCGTCACCCTCACCGATGCCGGACGGGCGCTGGCCGGACGAGGGCAGCGGATCGAACGCGAACTGCAGGCCGCGGAGAACGAACTCGCCGACTACGCCGGCCTGCGCGCGGGCACCCTGCGCATCGGCACCTTCCCCACCGTCGGCGCCTCGCTCCTCCCGCAGGCCGTGATCGCCTTCCGGGACGCCCACCCCGACGTACGGCTGACCGTCCGCAGCGCCCGCATCGCCGGACTCTGGACGATGCTGGAGAACCGGGAGATCGAGATGTCCCTCATGTGGGACTACGACTGGAGCCGAATCGACAGGGAGGACATCGTCGTCACCCCACTCCTCGATGACCCGCCGGCCCTTCTCGTCAGCGACCACCACCCACTCGCCGGCCGCGACACCGCCTCACTCGCCGACTTCGCACACGACCCCTGGATCACCCGCGCCGACCATCACCCGGTGGCCGAAGCCCTCGTGCGCGGCTGCCGCGCCGTCGGCTTCGAGCCCCACATCGCCTACGAGGCCCACGACTACCAGGAGGCCCAGGCCATGGTCGCCGCCGGCATCGGCGTCGCCCTTGCTCCCACCCTGGCCCTCGAGGGCATCCGACCCAGCGTGAACGTCCTGCCCCTCCAGCCGCCGGCCCCCGTCCGCCGCATCCTCCTGGTCCGCATGGCCGACCACTCGCTCACCCCCGCCGCCCTCACCTTCGCCGGGCTCCTCCGCGACGCCGCTGCGGCCCGAACCCTCTGACACCGAACCACGCCCACCGGTCATGGAACCGTCGCACTCACCGCTGAGAACCCAGGCCCCCGCACTTCGGTGTTGGACGTGGGCCGCAGTCGGCGGCAAGCAACCTGGCCATACGTCGGGGCCCTCGGCCTGTATCTGACGCACCGCGTCGGAATCCACTCCGTCATGGCAGTGCCGCTGCGGGCACGCGGGGTGACCCTGGGAAATTCTGTGGCTCTTCGCGGCAACCTTTTCGCCCTCTCGGACCACTCAGCGTTGTCCGGCCAAGTGGTCCGGTCAGAGCAGCAGCTGAAAGAGAGCACAGGCGTGTCCCTGGAACGAGAGCACAGACATGTCCCCGGCCCACCCACGTCATCGGTGGCGTCCCCCGTCGGCGGCCACCGTGCCGACGGGGGCGCGCGCGGTGGCCGCCCGAAGCATCGTGGCCGTCGGTTGCTCGCGCGTCGGGGTCTCTGGGCGGGTCTCACCATGGTGGTCGTGGCCGGCTCGGCTGTCGTGGTCAGCCAGGCTTCGGCGCAGCAGAAGACCCTGGATCCGAAGAAGTGGTACGTGCTGGTCAACCGCAACAGCGGCAAGGTGCTGGACGACCGCGCCTCCGCCAAGAACGACGGCGCGGCGGTGGTGCAGTGGAGCCGTCACGGCGGCGCCAACCAGCAGTGGCGGTTCATCGACGCGGGTGACGGGTACTACCGGCTGCAGAACCGGAACTCCAGCAAGGTGCTGGACGACCTCGGCTGGTCGAAGACCGCCGGCTCCGCCGTCGTGCAGTGGAAAGACCTGAACGGCGCCAACCAGCAGTTCAAACTGGCCAAGTCGACGAACGGCTACGTGCGCTTGGTCAATCGCTTCAGTGGCATGGCAGTCGATGTCCACAACGCCGCCAAAGCCGACGGGAGCGGTGTCGTCCAGAACCGCGACCAGGGCGGCGCCGATCAGCAGTGGAAACTCGTCCCGGTCGGGAGCGTCGGCGGCACCGGGAACCCGGGGAACTCCGGCAGCACGCCCACGCCCAGCGCCAGCGCTCCGGCGAGCCAGGCTCCGAGCAGCACCCCGACCTCGCCGTCGACGTCTCCGGCCGCCACCAACGGCACGTCGGCGAAGAGTTTCATGGGCAGTGACAAGGTGCTCATCGGCGGCTCGATGAGCGACGCCTCGTTCAACGCCGCGCCGTTCGACGTGCGCTACGCCTACATACACAGCCAGCCCGCGCCCTCGTCGGAGGCCTATACGGCGTCGCGTTGCAAGGCTGAGTGGTCGAGCTGGTGGGGCTGCTGGGGCGGCACCAGCACAGCGCCCGGAAACCAGGTGACCTGGCAGGACAGCGTGGCGGCCAAGGCGACCTACCAGGGCAAGTCGCGACCGCAGAAGTATCTGTGGACCTGGTACTCCCTGCGGGACCTCGGGGACGCGGCGGGCGAGGGCGACGGTCCGGGCGAGGTCAAGGCCATCAACCGGACCGACCTGCTCACCAAGTACCTGAACGACTACCGGTTCTTCCTCCAGAAGATCGGCACGTCGCACGACGCGATCGACATCGAGCCCGACTTCTGGGGCTTCGCCCGGACGCTCGGCAATCTGCACCAGGTTCCCGCACAGGTCAAGGCCTCGAATCCGACGGACTGCGGATCGCAGGAGAACAGCGCCTCCGGACTCGCCCAGTGCCTGATCTCGATGGCGCACAAGTACGCGCCGAACACCGCCGTGGGGCTGCACCTCTCCTGCTTCGACTGGGAGAGCAACCTCCAGAAGTGCATCACGGACTACGCGGACCTCGGGGCGAAGAACGCCGACTTCCTGGCCACCGATGTGTCGGACCGCGACGCGGGCTGGTACGCACAGCCGGCTCACGGCGGCAGTGACCACTTCTGGAACGACCAGAAGGCCGCCGCCTCGCTGAAGTTCTGGAAGACGATGGCCGAGTCCGTGGGCAAGCCGGTCGTCCTGTGGCAGATCCCCGTGGGCAACATGGCGCAGAACAACACGCCCGACCACTACAAGGACGACAAGGTGGACTGGTTCTTCTCGCACATGGACCAGGTGGCGGACGCCCACATCGCCGGCCTGCTGTTCGGTGCGGGGTGGACGGAGCAGACGACGCCTGAGACCGACGGCGGAAACCTGTTCAACAAGACGATCGCCTATCACAACTCGGGTGGTACACCACTCAAGTAGGTGAAGCCGACGAATGCGCCCCCATCTCTTCGATGGGGGCGCTTTGCGTCGTCTTCGTCGGGCTGAGGACTCCCCGGTCGGCGTCGGCCATGCCGCCGTCGGTGCGGGCGCCGATCGAGGCGGCCCTGGCGAAAGGAGTGATCGTGTTGACAGGTGACGTCGGGGAAGCCGAGTTCGACCGCGAGGCCGGGACAGTGAGGGCCGTTCCGGTCGATGAATGCGCCGATGCGGCGGAAGGTGAATGCGGCCCGGGACGCCGGCGCCCACACCGCGCAGGATCAGGAGCACATCCATCAGCCCGACAAGCCTCGCCGGGCCTCCGTCTGGTCCCCGAACGACGGGAACCCCAGCCGGCACACGGCTGGGGTTCCTCGACGAGGCGGTGAGCAGCGGTCAGCGCTGCAGGGTGAGGACACCCGGCCGCCACGGCAGTCGGTCGTAAGGGCCGCTCGCGGTGGGGGACTTGCCCTGGTAGAGGAACTGCAGGTTGCAGGGGTCGATGGTCATGGTCTGGTCGGGGTTGTTGCGGACCAGGTCACCGTGGCTGATGTCGTCGGTCCAGGTGGCACCGCTGTTGGCCTTGCCCGCGAAGGGGCTGCTCTCGTCGGCGGCCTGCGGGGTCCAGGAACCGTTCAGGCTGGTGGCGGTGAACGAGCGGAAGTAGCGCTGCTCGTTCGCGCCCCGCGCCTCGACGATCATCAGGTACTGGTTCTGGCCCTGCACCTTGTAGACCTGCGGCGCCTCGAACAGGTTCTTCACCGTGTCGCTCATGACCGTCGTGTAGGACGAGCCGAAGTTGCCCGGGAAGTTCCCGATCGGCATGCTCGCCCGGTAGATCCTGCCGTTGTCACCGGCGAAGAACAGGTACATGTTCTGGCCGTCGGCGATCAGGGTCTGGTCGATCGGCCCGGTGCCGGAGTCGGGGATGCTGCCGGTGAACAGCGGCTGCGGCGCGGACCAGCCGTCGAGATTGGCGGGGTCGCTCGACGTGCGGTAGACGAAGGGCGACGCGCCCCACTGGGACGCCAGCACCCAGATCTTCCTGGGCGCGAAGTAGAACAGCGTGGGCGCCACCGCGGACTGGTGCATCCCGGTCTGACCCGCCGACGCCATGTCCGACCAGTTCATGAAGGGCCTGAACATCATCGAGCCGTACGACGATCCCGACACGCTCGACGCGTAGACCAGGTGCTTGCCGTTGTACACCACGTCGGTGAAGTCCTTCACCGCGTCCCACCCGTTCGCCGGCTGCGCCAACGCACCCGTCGACGTCCACCGGTACGTCGCCGGAAGAGCACACGTGCTGCCCGCCGGCGCGGGCGCCGAAGCCTTGAGGTTCCAGTGCTGGTTCGCGCCGCCGTTGGAGTCCCAGATCTGGACGGGAGTGCCGTTGGCGGTCCGACCGCCGGGGATCTCCAGCGCCCGACCGCTGGCGACATTGGTCAGCGTGTAGGAGCCGTCACTGTTGCGGTCGGCCCGCCAGTGCTGGTTGGCGCCGCCGCCCGAATCCCAGACCTGCATCCTCGTCCCGTTGCCCGTCCGGTTGCCCGGCTCGTCCAGTACCCGGCCGCTGGCGACATTGGTCAGCGTGTAGGAGCCATCGCTGTTCCGGCCGGCCCGCCACTGCTGGTTGGAGGCACCGCCGGCGTCCCACACCTGGAGCGGGGTTCCATTGCCCTTGTATCCCGCGGGCTCGTCGAGAACGCGCCCGGCGGCCACGTCGGAGAGCGTGTAGACGGTGCCGGAGGTGATGCCCCCGCCCTGCGTGCCGCCACTGCCACCGCCCAGGGCGGTGAGTACCGCGTCGTAGGCGGGCTTCTTGTTGCCGCCCGCGTCGAACAGCAGCGGGTTCTCACCGGTGCGCCAGGAGTCGCTGTCACGGATGCCCCACACCGTGATTCCCGTGCAGCGGGCGACGTTCATGCACGCCTGGACGGCGTTGACGTACGCCTTCGGCGAGGCCTGGGCGATGTCGAGCTCGGTGAGCTGGACGTCCACGCCGAGCGCGGCGAACTTGGACAGAGTGGTCTGGAAACCGGCCGGAGGGCCGCCGGCGCCGAAGTGGCTCTGGAAGCCGACGCAGTCGATCGGTACACCGCGCGACTTGAAGTCCTTGACCATCGCGTAGACGCCCTGCGTCTTGGCGTCGGTCCAGTTCTCGATGTTGTAGTCGTTGTAGCAGAGCTTGGCCGAGGGATCGGCGGCCCGGGCCGTGCGGAACGCCTCCTCGATGAAGCCGTTGCCCAGCACGTCCTGGAAGACCGAGCTGCGGTGCTGACCGCTGCCGCCGTCGGCGAACGCTTCGTTGACCACGTCCCAGGCGTAGATCTTGCCCTTGTAATGGGTCATCTCGGTGGTGATGTGGTTGTCCATCACACTGCGCAGGGTGTTGGCGTCGGTGATGGACTTGACCCAGCCGGGCAGTTGGGAGTGCCAGACCAGGGTGTGCCCGCGCATGCGCCGGCCGTGCGCGGTGGCGTGGTCCACGATCGAGTCGGCGGGGGCGAAGTCGAAGTTCCCGCGGGAGGGTTCGGTGGTGTCCCACTTCATCTCGTTCTCCGGGGTGATCATGTTGAATTCCCGGTCGAGAATGGCGGAGTACGTCGAGTCGCCGAGCCTGCCCGAGGCCACTGCCGTGCCGAAGTATCGGCCGCTGTCGGCCGCCGCGCCGGCCGGCGTGGGGGCCTTCTGCGTGCGTGCGGCTTGGGCGACCAGGGGTACAGCAGCACCCGCGGCGGCGAGGACCACGGCAGCGGCGAGTACGCGGCGGGCAGCCGGGCGGCGGCGATGAGAGCGGTTCTGATCCGACAAGGGCATGTCCTTCTGGCGGTGAGCCTTGATCCGGCCCCGGTTGTCCGCCAGTTGCCGCCACGCACACAAAGGTTGCCGCGATGGAGGGAAGAACTTTCACGGCCGCCGTCACCGTCCCCACCCAGTTCCACGGCGACCTGCCGGCCACCATGGAGGCCACCTACGCCGACGGGACCAACGCCGGGCCGGCCGACTGGACCCCGTACCAGCAGCTCGGGTACTTGTTCTCCCATCGAGCTTGTGCGGCAGGGGGACCTTGTCCCCCTGCCGCACACCGGCCTTCACCGGGCCGGGACGAACCCTCCCCGGACCGACGCGGAGCCGCCCGAACCCTGCCCGTCGACGCGGTAGCCGTCGCCCGCGGCACTGCGCGCGCCGGCGCCGTTGTTGAACTGCGCGGCGAACTCATGGCTCCCGGCCGGCACGGTCAGGCCCGGCTTGAGGACCCAGCGGTAGACCAGCGTGCCGCCGGCCTCCTGGGTGGTGACGGTGAAGTCATCACTCGGCAGGGTCTGCCAGGTGCCGGTGTTCTTCACCCCGCCGGTCTGCACGATCCGGATCTCGACCGTGAGCGAGGTGAGCGGCTGGTTCGTCTTGAGGACGAGGTTGCTCTGCGTCCAGTAGACGGTGCTCTGCGGATCCACCGAGCCGGCCGACCACAACGGTCCGTTCTGGCTCTCGCCGGCGGACGGCGATGGACTGGCGGTCGGCGGAGTCGGGCGTGAGCTGCCCGGGGTGGTGACCGGGGGCGGCGCGACAGGGGTGGGGCGGGCCGATGTCGGGTGCGGGGAACTGACGGTCGGAGACGGGGTGGCAGGCGTGGTCACGGTGGGCGACGGCGACGAGGTGGCGACGATGGCGGCGACGGCGAGGCCGCCGGTCGCCAGGATGCCGGTGGCGGCGAGCCCGGCGAGCGCGACCCTGATCCAAGACCTCGCGAACGGCCGCGCGCGATGACGGACGGCGGGGCCGGACATGCCGCGTTGCACCCGGGCCAGCATCCTCGCGCGGTCGGGCCGGTGGGCCTCGGGGGCCTCGCGCAGCTGACGGGCGATCTCCTCGTTCACCGGTTCCTCCTCCCTGCCACCAGGTCCCCGGCCGCTCGTGCGCCCAGTATCCTTTCCAGCTCGGCCATTCCCTTCGAGGTCTGGCTCTTCACCGTGCCGACCGATATGCCCAGCGCCTCCGCCGTGTCCTTCTCCGAGAGGTCGAAGGCGTGCCGCAGCACCACGCAGGTCCGCTTGCGGAACGGCAGCCGGGCGAGCGCCGCGCGGACGTCCAGTACGGCCGCCATGTCCGGCCCGTCCGCCTTCTCGGGGCTGCGGGACCAGAACAGCGCGAGCCGACGTCGCTCCCGCACCGCGCTGCGGATCCGTCCCCGCGCCAGGTTGGCCACCACACCGCGGGCGTAGGCGAGCGGGTGGTCGGCCTGCCGCAACCGGTCCCAGCGCTGCCACAGGGCGACCAGGGCATCCGCCGCGAGGTCGTCCGCCGCGTCGGTCTCGCCGGTCAGCAGATAAGCCAGACGGGCGAGTTCGGCATAGTGGCGTTCGAAGAACTCGTGGAACTCCGCGGACGCGTCGTCGAGGACCATCCCCCGGCCGCCCTCTCGTGGCAATGATGTGCGCGTTGGTTGCACGTTTAACAACATCGGGGGGCGCAGCCTAACAGTGTCCAGCCCGGGATTCGAAGAGCGGTCGTGCTCGGTTGCGGGGCGGTGAAGGCTGACCGGCGGGCTGGTCAATGCCGGGCGAACCGGACGCCGGTCGGCTGCGCGACGTCCGGCTGCACGGCGGTGCCATCGACGGTCAGCCGCTCCCCGTGGATGTCGGTGATCCTGACACCGGTTCCGCTCCCCGGGGGACGGGACGCCGGCACACCGACGTCCAGCAGCGCCAAGGGAATGCCCATGACCAGTCCGCGCCCGCGCCACGGTTGCGGCGCGGCGTGCTTCGTTGCCCTCATGCCCGTCCATCCGGTAGTTCGACTCGGCCTTCCGGCTCCCAGTTGCCGCAGCGGACGAAAAGGTTGCCGCCCCACGGTCAACAGCGGTGCGATTTTGCGCCCTCGGACGTCACGTCACAGCACATACACCCAGGTCAGAAGCTATTCACCTCCGCAAGCCCCATCACTTCCCAAGCTGAGAGCGCGAGTTCGATTCTCGTCACCCGCTCCAGAATCTGCCCCCGGGTCAGCGGCCTGGGGGTTGTTTGTTGCCTCGTGCAACACGGGGTTGCATACGAGTCCCGCAGCACTGGCGGGTCGCACATGGCGGGACCCGGTTGCGCGTGGCGTGGTGCTGTTCAGGTTCCCGAGCGCCACTGGCGACGGGAGGCCGAGCATGGCCTGGTTCGACATCGGCAGGTGGGCCACCGGGCTGAGGCGGCGCGGGATCGCCGAGGAGTTGGAGGGCACCACCCCGTAGGCGCTCCTGTCGTGTCCCTCGCCTGGCCTTGTTCGTCGAGGCCGCAGCGCGCCCGGGGACATGCGCAACATCAGCAGTTCGTCCGCAGTTCGTCAGCATTCGCGGAGCGAGCTCGGGAAGACCTCGGTAGCGCGCAATCCATCGAGCGGAAACGGCTCCCCAAAACGGTCGGATCCGACGGAGAGAGCCCACTCGCTCGAGTGACGCCGTTCATTCGCTCGCCGTACTCGGGGACGCCGCAAATGATCGATCCATCTCGACGAGCCAAATGCGAGTTCCCTGTCAAGTGAATTTACACATCCAATATAAGAGCTGGGTTAATTCCCCGAATCCCTTCCACTGCCCAAGTAGGGTGGGCTCATGGCGGCCCGGCAGGCTCGTGCTGACTCAACCGGGTGGGGTCCGGTTCGCCGGATATCTCAGCCAGATCAATGACTCAGAGCACTGGGGGACTTCTGTGATACGTGTGCTGCTGGCCGACGACGAGCATCTCGTCCGGGGGGCGCTCGTCGAACTGCTCCGAGCCGAGCGGGACTTGAAGGTTGTCGCGGACACCGGCGTGGGCAGCCAAGTGCTGCACCTCGCCCTCACCCACCGTCCCGATGTGGCGGTACTGGATGTCAATCTCTCCGACACCAGCGGGATTCAGGTGGCCGGCCAACTGCACGAGCACCTCCCCTCGTGCCGGACACTGCTGCTGACCAGCCTGGGCACCGCTGCGACCGTGCGGGAAGCAATGGAATTGGGCGTCAACGGATACCTGATGAAGGACGCGCCCCCTGCCGATCTGGCCACGGCAATCAGGAGGGTCGCCGCCGGTCACCGCGCGCTCGCGCCCGAATTGGTGCTCGCGGCCTGGGAAAGTCGTGTCAATCCGCTCACTCCGCGGGAAACGGAAATGCTCCGGCGGGCTGCGGAAGGGCAGACGGTGTCGGACATCGCGGATGCGGTACGACTGTCTGCGGGCACTGTCCGAAACTATCTCGGCAACTGCATCACAAAACTCGGTGCTCGAAGTCGTCTCGACGCTGTACGCATCGCCCGGGAAGCGGGATGGCTGCCCCCAGCCGAAGGGACGGCGGCTTCACAGGACAGGACGCAATGAGCTCGAAGTGGCCGACCGAGGGGGCCCACGCCCTGCACCGGCCGCCGAGTTCGGCGGCGCGTAGCGCGAGATTGGAAAGTCCGCGCCCGGATTCCGGCGCTACGACGTCGTGGGCATCGCGTACACCGTTGTTGAGCACGGACAATACGAACACATCGCCCTTGCGTCGCACGGAAACTGTACACAACGTGGCCTCACTGTGCCGGAGAATATTCGCCACGGATTCACGCACCACGGTGGCGAAGAAATTCTGTATCTCGACCGGCAATACAGTCGCCTCTTCGTTGACCGCGACATCGACGTCCACGCTCCGCAGTAAGGACTGGGCGTTTTCCAGTTCGTTGCGGAAGGACAGCACTCCGAATTCATGGGCCATCGAACGCATATCGACGAGGACTTCACGGGTCAATCCCACAAGACTGTTCAATTCGGATCGGGCCCGCTCGTTCTGATTCCCCAGATAGCGATTTGCCAATTCGCCGCGGATGGTCGCGTACGCCAGTCGACTGGCCAGCAGGTCGTGCATGTCCCGGCCTATCCGCAGGCGCTCGTCCTGCAGGGCGCTGCGCACGGCCTGGTCCTCCGACCGATGCATCCAGGCAAGGCGGCACGCGAGCCGGACCAGGGCGGTGACAGCCAGGCCAACGGTCAGCGTCACGGCACCGGCCACCGCCGATTCCGTATACGACAGGCCGTTCCGCCTGCTCACCGCCAGGTCGACGAGCAGAACCCCGAGAAATGCACCCGTCCCCCGCCAGCCGCGCAGCACACCCGCCGCCGCGCCCGCGATGAAACCCCCCATTCCCGGCCACATGACCCCGATGGCCACGGACGGCACATAGGTCAGCAGCGCTTGCAGGTGAAGGGACCACAGGGAGAAACGGCGAATTTTCTTCACGCCGGGCGGACTGTGCAGTACCTGAAGAACGACCAGAATCGGTAGAGCAACAACCCAGACACCGATGGCAACACCGCTGGATCCAGCCGACAGCATTTCAATCAAGCCATTGAACGCCACCCCGACCTGAAGTGCACAGATGGTGCACACGGCTAACCAGGGCGCAGATATCCATCCGTAGATTTTGCCCACCACTCCCCCGCAGTTTGCCAGTTTGTGACCGGTAACCGTGATCAATTGTACGCCTCATGGCCTTCACATTGTTACGGTGAAGTGAAGAGTGCCCCCTATCTCATAACCGGGCTTGCTCGGGCACCCCCCACACCATTCGCTCCCGAGCCAGGCTCGAGCGGCTGCCTCGATGCTGGACCCCGTCAGCACCTCCGGGTCCACATGGAAAGGGGCTATCGGACCATGCCGAGCAGAACAGGAGCCGGGCGGTGACCCGGCGGGTGGTGATCACCGGAATCGGTGTGCGAGCACCCGGCAGCTCCGGAACGAAGGAGTTCTGGGACGTGCTCACGACGGGGCGCACCGCAACCCGGCGGATCACCTTCTTCGACGCCTCGCCGTTCCGGTCGCGGATCGCTGGAGAGATCGACTTCGACGCCGCGGCCGAAGGGTTCACTCCGCGCGAGACACGGCGCATGGACCGGGCGACCCAGTTCGCCGTCGCGTGCACCAGGGACGCCCTCGCCGACAGCGGTCTCGACTTCGGGACACTCGATCCCCACCGGGTGGGTGTGGCTCTGGGCAGCGCGGTGGCCGCGGCGACCAGCCTGGAGAACGAATACCTGGTCATGTCGGACGCCGGCCGCGAATGGCTGGTCGACCCGGCGCATCTGTCGCCGTACATGTTCGACTACCTCAGTCCCGGCGTGATGCCCGCGGAGATCGCCCGCGAGGTGGGTGCCGAGGGGCCGGTCACCCTGGTTTCCGACGGTTGCACATCGGGCCTCGACGCGGTCGGATACGGCGTCCAGCTCATCCGCGAGGGCAGTGCCGACACCGTGCTGGCCGGTGCGGCGGACACTCCCGTGTCGCCCATCGTCGTCGCCTGCTTCGACGCCATCAAGGCGACGACGCCGCGCAACGACGAACCCGAAACGGCCTCCCGGCCGTTCGACGGCACCCGCAACGGCTTCGTCCTCGCGGAGGGCGCAGCGATGTTCGTCCTTGAGGAACTCGAGGCGGCCCGGGCCCGCGGTGCGTACATCTACGCGGAGATCGGCGGTTACGCGACGCGCAGCAACGCGTATCACATGACCGGTCTGAAGAAGGACGGCCGAGAGATGGCCGAGGCGATCCGGGCGGCGCTCGACGAGGCCCGCCTCGACCGGACCACCATCGACTACGTGAACGCCCACGGCTCCGGCACCAAGCAGAACGACCGGCACGAGACCGCGGCCTTCAAACGGAGTCTGGGTGAGCACGCGCGCGCCGTGCCGGTGAGTTCCATCAAGTCGATGGTGGGCCACTCGCTCGGCGCGATCGGTTCCATCGAGATCGCCGCCTCTGCGCTGGCCATACGGCACAACGTCGTTCCGCCCACGGCGAATCTGCGTGTCCCGGATCCGGAGTGCGACCTGGACTACGTCCCGCTCACCGCCCGCGAGCAGCGCGTGGACACCGTACTGACCGTGGGCAGCGGCTTCGGCGGCTTCCAGAGCGCCATGGTGCTGCACGACCCGGAGGTGACGTCCGTATGAGTTCCCCACGCGCGGTCATCACCGGACTCGGTGTCCTCGCCCCCAACGGGCTGGGGGCCGAGGAGTACTGGAAGGCCCTGCTCGCCGGGGAAAGCGGCATAGCCGAGCTGAGCCGCTTCGACACGTCCGGGTACCCGGCCCGGCTCGCCGGCGAGATCAGGGACTTCGACGGGGCGGAGCACCTGCCTAGCCGGCTGATGCCCCAGACCGACATCTCCACCCGCTACGCCCTCGTTGCGGCCGACTGGGCCCTTGCGGACGCGGGCATCGACGCGGGGGCCGGGATCGACGACTACGACATGGGGGTGATCACCTCCACCTCGCAGGGCGGATTCGACTTCACGCACCGGGAATTCCACAAGCTGTGGAGCCAGGGCCCGGAATACGTCAGCGTGTACGAGTCCTTCGCCTGGTTCTACGCGGTCAACACCGGCCAGATCTCCATCCGCAACGGAATGCGCGGCCCGAGCGCGGCCCTCGTCGGAGAACAGGCGGGCGGTCTTGACGCGATCGGGCACGCCCGCCGCACCGTAAGGCGTGGAACCCGGGTGGTGCTGAGCGGTGGAGTCGACTCGGCGTTCGACCCCTGGGGCTGGTCGGCTCAGCTGGCCGGCGGGAGGGTCAGCACGGCGGACGACCCCGAGCGGGCCTACCTGCCCTTCGACGGCGCGGCCTGCGGCCACGTACCGGGAGAGGGCGGCGCCATGCTGGTCGTCGAGGACGCGGAGTCGGCCCGCGAACGAGGCGCGCCCCGGATGTACGGCGAGATAGCCGGGTACGCGGCCACCTTCGATCCGGCTCCGGGCACCGGTCGGCCGCCCGGCCTGCGTCGGGCCGCCGAACTCGCGCTTGCCGACGCACAGTTGACACCCTCGTCGATCGGAGCCGTATTCGCGGACGCGGCCGGCCTCCCCGCGTTCGACGCGGCCGAGGCACAGGCGCTGCGGGAGATCTTCGGGCCCTATGGCGTGCCCGTGACCGCACCCAAGGCGCTGACCGGCCGCATGTACGCGGGCGGCGGCCCCGCCGACATCGCGGCGGCGCTGTTCGCCCTGCGCGACCGCGTGGTCCCGGCCACCGCCCACACCACGTCCGTCCCGGACTCCTACGGACTGGACCTCGTTCTCGGTGAGCCGCGCCCCGTGCGCGCCGACGCCGTCCTCGTGCTCGCCCGGGGACGGCACGGCTTCAACGCGGCCGTCGTCCTCACCACTGTCTGATCCGGGCTGTACTGCGCAGCCCCACCCACACCTGAGGAGAGCACCAGCCATGACCCTTGATGACCTGCGGGGCACACTCATCGCCTGCGCCGGCGAGGAGGACTCGGTCGAACTGAGCGGAGACATCCTCGACATGACCTTCGAAGAGCTCGGATACGACTCGCTGGCGCTGATGGAGAGCGCGGCGAAGATCGAGCGCGATCACGGCGTCTCGCTGCCGGACGAGGCGGTTGCCGAGGCCGACACTCCACGCGCCCTGCTGGCGTTGGTGAACGGACTGACAGCAACCGCGGCCTGACCGCTCGGAACGTCCCACCGGGGCCGCACCACCCACCGGGTGCGGCCCCGTCCTTTCGCCCCTTCCGTCGCCGGAGACGTCCAGGAGAACCCATGCCCGTCCTGCACCGAACCCAGCACACCCTGACGGTCGCCGCGGCGGCCGATGCCCTCTACTCCCTCGTCGCGGACGTCAGCCGCTGGCCGGCCGTGTTCGAACCCACCGTTCACGTGCGTCACCTCGAGCATTCGACACGTTCCGAGCGGTTCGAGATATGGGCGGAGGTGAACGGCACGGTCGCTCACTGGACCTCTCGCCGCGTGCTCGACCGAGAACGTCGCTATGTCTCGTTCCGCCAGGAGCACAGCACGCCGCCGGTCACCTCGATGTCGGGCGGCTGGCTCTTCCGTCCACTGTCCTCGGGCGGAACCGAGATCGTGCTGCGACACCGGTTCACCGTGGCCGACGACGATCCGGCATCCGTGGCCGCCGTGACAGCGGCGCTCGACCGCAACAGCGAGCGGGAGCTGGCGGCCCTGGGCCGGCTCGCCTCCTGCGGGCACCTCGTGGACGAGGTGGTGTTCGCCTTCTCCGACATCGTCGAGCTGCCCGTCTCCGCGGCCGAGGCGTACGCGTTCGTGGCCCACGCCGAGCGCTGGCCGGACCTGCTGTCGCATGTCACGCGGGTGGAACTCGCCGAGTCGCGGGCCGGGATCCAGCACATGGAGATGGACACCCTGACCCCGGACGGCTCACAGCACACCACACGCTCGGTACGTGTCTGCCGGGACGGCGAGTGGATCGCGTACAAGCAGCAGATCACTCCGCGCCTGCTGGCCGGACACAGCGGCAACTGGTCGTTCGCCGACAGCCCTTCGGGGGCCGTCGCCACCGCGCGGCACACTGTCGTGATCGATCCGGCCGCGGTGGCCGAGATCCTGGGTCCGGACGCGACCCTGGCCGACGCCCGCGCCCAGGTGCGCAGTGCGCTGGGCCACAACAGCCGGGCCACGCTGGAGCGGATGGCCGCGGCGCACGCGTGACACCGTCCCGGCGCACTGTGCGGCCGGGCGGGCACCGAGACCATCGGTGCCCGCCCGGCCGCCGCCCTTTCAGGCCGTCAGCTGCCGCGCGTACTCGACGGCCGCGGGCTGGAACTGCAGTACCACGTGACTGGCCGCGCTGTGCGCGTCGCGCCATGCCCTCTGCAACGGAGATCCCTGCTGCTGGCCGCGGGTTCCCGCGCCGCGCAGGAGCCGCTCCACGGCGGTGACCGACAGGTCGGCGGCCAGTGCGCAGTCCCGGGCCGCCCTGGCGACCTCCATGGTGTCCACCGTTCCACGGTCCGCCGTCGTGGCGGCCCGCAGCAGCAGCAGTTCCGCGGCGTCGGTCTCACCGGTCGCCCGGGCCAGATCGGCGGCAGCGGCGTCGGTGAGCGAGCCGCGCCCGGAAGCCAGGGCCCGCCAGGCGTCGGCCGCGGCACGGGCGGCACCGAGGACCGGCGCGGCGAAGCACAGGCCGTTGACGGCCTTCAGTGGCACCCGGTGACACGGGCTCGCGCCGTCCCGCGCCGCTCCGGTGACCACGGTGTCCCGCAGGAACGAGCGGTGAGCGGGTACCAGCACATCGTCCATGACCAGGGTGTGACTGCCGGTGCCGCGCATCCCCACGCTGTCCCAGGAGTCCTCGAAGGCGTAGGCGTCCCGCGGCACGGCGAAGAAGCGGGTCTCGGCGGTGGTGCCGGACGGGGTGACGGCGCAGACCAGGGCCCACTCCGAGAACTCGACGAGGCTCACGTAGGGCCAGCGTCCGCTCACCCGCCAGCCGCCCGGCGCCGGCTCGGCCCGGCCGAGCGGCATGAGAGCCCCGACGACCAGGGTGTCGGGACCGTCCTGCCAGATGTCGGCCTGGCCCTGCTCGGGGAGATACGCCGCCATACGGGGCAGGTGGGCCGTCAGGGACGCACCCCACGCGGCGGAGGTGCAGCCGGCACCCACCGTGGCGACCGCGGTGACGACGTCGGTGAACCGACCGGCCCGGCCACCGTGCGCGACGGGTGCGAAGTGGCGGGCGAAACCCGCGGAGATCAACGCCTCCACGACTGCCTCGGGAAGCGACCGACGGTGTTCGGCCTCGGCTGCGTGCTCTGCGGCGAGCTTGGCGACGTCCACCGCCGCGGTGGTCAGCACGGTGAATTCGCTCGGGCGGTCCGGCATGGGGTCCTCTCCTTCTTCTCTCGCGCTTCTTCTCTCGCGACGTTGCCCGGCCCACCCTTGCTGGCGAGGCTCGAGTGAGACTGGAGACCGTGCGGCCAGGCTGGCCTTGTCCGTTGAGGCGAGCGAAGGAATCAGCCATGTCGGCAAAGTGGATACTCGTGTTCGGAGCCACGGGGAACCAAGGCGGTTCGACTGCCCGGGAGTTGCTGGCCCGCGGGTGGGCGGTACACGCCTTCGTCCGTGACACGGCGTCGGTGGCGGCGCAGAAGCTGGCGGCGAGCGGTGCGCTCGTGGTGCGGGGTGATCTGGAGGACGCCGGGTCCGTGCGGGCCGCGATGCGCGGGGCCCACGCGGTCTTCAGCGTGCAGACACCGCTCGGACCGGGCGGGGTGCCGGCCGAGGAGCGCCACGGGAATCTGATCGCGGCTGTCGCCGCCGAGGTGGGCGTGCAGCACTTCGTGCACAGCTCGGTGGGTGGTGCCGAGAACCCCGACGGCGTGTTCTGGCGCGAGGCGAAGCTGCGCATCGAGGAACGGGTGCGCGAGCTGGGGCTGCCCGCGACCTTCATCCGGCCGACGTACTTCATGGACAACTTCGGCCAGTACCCGCCGCTGTTGCAGGACGGGGAACTGGTCTACCGGCGCGGACTGGCCCCCGGCACGCCCCTGCAGATGATCGCCTCCGAGGACATCGGCTTCTTCGCCGCGGAGGCGTTCGACGCTCCGGAGGAGTTCATGGGAAAGGCGTGGGAGATCGCCGGCGACGAACTGACCGGTGAGATGATCGCCGAGGTCTTCCAGCGGCACACCGGGATCGCCACGCGCTACGAGGCGGTGCCCATGGACGTGCTGCGGCAGGAGAGCGAATGGCAGGCCACCGCCTACGACTGGCTCAACCGGGTCGGCTACACGGCCGACCTGACGGCCCTGCGGCGGCGCAAGCCCGGCCTGCTCACCCTGGAGGCGTGGCTGGCTCGCACCGCCTGGGCGCCGGCGGAGCACCACCGCGCGCCCCGCACTGCGGGCGTGGAGCGCTCCTCGCACTGAACGGACCCCGTGGCCGGGGATCAGGGAGTCGGCAGGCCCTCGGTCACCTCGGCCAGGACCTCGGCGAGGTCTTCGGCGGCGGCGGTGCCCGACACGGCGTAGCGGCCGTCGATCACGATCGACGGCACGCCGCCGATTCCCAGCGCCAGCCCTTCCGCACGGTCGGCGTGCACGGCCGCCTCGAACCGGTCGCCCGACAGCACCTCGCGTGCCTCGTCGGCGGGAACGCCGACCTCGGCGACGAGCGAGACCAGGGTGTCGTGGTGCGCGAGGTCACGGCCCTCGGCCCAGTAGGCCCCGTACAGACGGGCCACCGCCTGTCCGGCCAGGCCGTGCTCGGCCGCCAGGTGCACCATGCGGTGGGCGTTCATGGTCCGGCAGGGGCGTACCAGGTCGGGCCGGAAGTCCAGGCCGGCCGAGGCCGCCCGGGGCGCGATGCGCGCCATGGCGGCCTCGGCGGCCTCGCGACTGCCGTTGAAGCGGGCGAGCGCGTCGAACAGGCTGGGCACAGCCTCCCCCGGGTCGCGATCCGGCGCGGGAGGACCGGGCATGAGCTGGAAACTGCGCCAGAACACCTGGACGTCCGGCCGGTCACCGCGCAGGGCCAGGGCCGTGAGCAGGTTCCGGGAGCCGTAGTAGCAGTGCGGACAGGCGAGATCGGTCCAGATGTCGACGCGCATCGGCGCTCCTCGGGTGGTGGGGTCAGTAGCGGGCGAGCCGCTCCAGCAGCGGGCCGGCCTGTAGCAGTACGGCCCGTTCGGCAGCGGTGAGACCCAGGGCCTCGATGGCCTTCGTCAGGTAGTCGGTGCGTGCTCGGCGGCCGGCGTCCAGGACTTCCTGGCCGCTCGGCGTGATCGCGTAGGCGTCGCCGTCCACGGCCTCGACCAGACCGCGTGACGCGAGTCCGGCGAGGGTGTCGCGCGCTGCCTCGGCCGTGACCTCGTCGTGGGCGGCCAGTTCCCGCACCGTCTTGGGCGCCCGGTTGTTCGTCAGCTGCACCAGGAGGGTGAGCTCGGGCACCGCGGGCGGGTTCTCGGGGAGTTCCTTGCGCAGCCGGCTGCCCAACTGCATGGCACCGCGGCGAACCCAGTCGGCGATGGGCCGGACGTCCTCACCGGGGCCGGCGTCCTGCGGCGCGGTGATGCTGCGTTCGAGCCGGTAGCCGGTCATGGAGGGGCCGTCGAGGACTCCCGGCAGTTCGCGGATGGCCCGGCGCATGGCCTCCTTGTCCGGGTTGCGCTCGAAGGACTTCCGGTACGCCTCCTCGGTGGTCCACTGCGCGTAGTTGACGAGCGAGGTGCCGTCCGTGCCGAGGTGGTAGTTGGCCGAGATGAAGCCGGGGCAGTGGCGCACCCAGGCTTCGACGTCCCGCGAGAGCATCTCCACCAGCGCCTGCTGGGTGGCGGCGTCCTCGGTCTTGATGGTGACGAGGGCGATGAAGCCCGCGTCGGACACGGATGACGACACGGATGACACGGTCATGGGTCCTCCCTGGATCGGCTGCTACGGGCCAGGCTGATCAGGACTCCTCGACGCCGCCTCGATGCCCGGTGGAGCCCGGCTCGGGCGACGGTTCGTCGGGGAGCGGAAGGGACAGCCGGCGGATCATCCGCCGCAGCTGGTCCGCGTACTGCTCCTGGAAGACCGGATCCGACGCGTCCACGCCGAAGACCCGGCGAACGAGCTGGGGCATGGTGACGGGCGCGGCCACCGCACCGATGAGCAGCAGTACGGCGGAGGCGGGATCGATGTCCTCGGCCAGCTCCCCGCGGTCGCGGCGTGCGTAGGTGTGCGAGAGGTCCTCGCGCTCCTCGGGCTCGTCGGCCGACAGTTCCGACGGGTTGGTCAGGCCGCGCCACAGGCCGAGCCGCATGGGCCGGGGGTCGCGCAGCGCCTCCTGAAGGTGCCGGACGACAGCCTCGTCCAGCGGCAGGTCGGGCCCGCCGAGGCTGCTCTCGCGCTCCTGCCATGCCTTCTGCAACTCGCGGTACAGGCCGAGCTTTCCGCCGAAGTAGTAGCTGATCAGCTGTTTGTTGACGCCCGCACGGTCGGCGATCTCCTGCACCCGCGCGCCGTCGAAGCCCTTGAGGGAGAACACGTCGAGTGCCGCCTCCAGCAGGTGCCGGCGGCTGCGCTCGGCGTCGAGCACACGGTCCTCGGGGCGCGGGGACCGGCGAGGGCGGCGCGGGGCCGGCCCCTCTTTCCCATCCGTCTTCTTCTGATCCACCAGGCCATGCTAGCGCCTCTCAACCACCCGGCCAACGTCTTCATCTATTTGGTTGACACTGTTGTCCAGGTGGGCAACCATGCCCTCATGTCCACAGACAGTGCCCGAACCGACACAGGCGGGGCGGCCCCCGCCGCGCCACCGCGCGCCCTGAGCCCCGAGGTCCGGCGCATCGCCGTGGTGGTGGTGGCCGGGGCGATCGCCTCGCTGCTCGACTCGACGATCGTCAACATCGCGCTCGACCACCTCACCCGCGAACTGCACACGGGCCTCAACACGGTCCAGTGGGTCGTGACCGCCTATCTGCTGGCTCTCGCCTCGGTCATCCCGGTGACCGGCTGGGCCGCCCGGCGAGTGGGCGCCACCCGCCTCTATCTCAGCTCGATCGTCCTGTTCACGCTGGCCTCCGTCGCCTGTGGACTGGCCCAGAACGTCGAGCAGTTGATCGCCCTGCGGGCCCTCCAGGGCATCGGCGGCGGCCTGACCCTCCCGGTCGGCCAGATGATCCTGGCGAAGAAGGCCGGACCGCAGAACATGGCCCGGGTCATGAGCATCATCGGCATCCCGATGGTGCTGACGCCCGTGATCGGACCGACCATCGGCGGGCTGCTCCTCGACGGACCCGGCTGGCGCTGGATCTTCTTCGTCAACCTGCCGATCGGGGTGCTCGCGCTCCTGCTGGGGCTGCGGCTGCTGCCCCGCGAGCAGCCCGAGGAGGCCGGCCCACTGGACGTGACCGGCCTGGCGATGATCTCGCTCGGCATGATCGGCCTCACCTACGGCCTGGCCGAACTGGGCAACACCGGCAGGTTCTCCGTCACCGTCGCGGTCTCGCTCGCCGCCGGACTCCTGCTCACGGCGGGCTTCGTCCTGCACGCCCTGCGGGTCAGGCAGCCCCGCCGCCCGCTGCTGGATCTGCGGCTCTACAGCAACAGGGCGTTCGGCGCCGCCTGCCTCGCCACGTTCTGCCTGGGCGGAGCGATGTACGGCGGGATGATCCTGATGCCGCTCTACTACCAGGCCGTACGCCATGAGGACGCCGTGACCACGGGGCTGTTGCTGGGCCCCTCCGGTTTCGGTGCCGCAGCCGCGATGTGGCTGGCGGGCCGGACCACCGAGCGCATCGGCGGTGGACTCACCGCCGTCATCGGCGGGTTGGTGAACATCGCCTCGACCCTGCCGTTCGTGCTGATCGGCGCGCACACCTCGTACCTGGCGCTGAGCCTGGCGATGGTCGTCCGCGGCTTCGGCATCGGGATGTCCATGATGCCGGCGATGACCGCCGCCTACCGGGTCCTCGGCCGGAGCAAGATCAACGACGCCACCCCGCAGCTCAGCATCCTGCAGAGGATGGGCGGTTCCATCGGCACCGCGGTCATCGTGGTGGTCCTGCAGAACAGACTGGCCGGGACGCACGGCTCCACGGCCGCCATGGCGGACTCCTTCGGAGTCGCCTTCGGATGGGTACTGGGTGTCACGCTGGTCGCCCTGGCCGCCACCGCCGTGCTGGCGGCGGTCGAGCGGCCGGTGTTCGCCGCGCAGCGCGCCCAGAAGCGACAGGCAGCGCTGGAAGCGAGCGGAAAGGCATGAGCATGAGCTTCACCGAGGCCGAACTCGACTACCTCAAGGGCCAGACCCTGGGCCGACTGGCCACCGTGGCGCCGGACGGCGTCCCGCAGAACAACCCTGTCGCCTTCCGCCACAACCCGGCGACCGGAACCATCGACATCCAGGGCCGCGCACTCGGCAACACCCGCAAGTTCCGCAACGTGCAGGTCAACGAGAACGTCTCCCTGGTGGTCGACGACATCGCCTCCTTCAGTCCCTGGCGGGTACGCGCCGTCGAAATCCGGGGCCGGGCCGAGACGATCACGGGCGTCGAGAAGCACATGGAGCACTTCAGCGGGGAGATGATCCGGATCCGTCCGACCCGGATCCTGTCCTGGGGCCTCGACCCCGGGCGACCTGGCATCTACGCCCGCGACGTGTGAGGGACGGCCGAGGGGGGACGACCACCCGGTCGTCCCCCCTCCCGCGTCAGCCCGCGGTCCGTCGGCCCAGAGCGCCGGGACCGCTTCAGCCGAGGATGTCCACCCGGGCCCGGCGAGCCACGAGCCGCGCCCCCTGGCCCCACACGGGATCGGCGAACAGCCCGAGCCCCAGCGACAGTTGACGGACAGTCACCTCCTCCTCCGGTCCCGGCTCGGCACGCGCCAGATACTCGTCCGACTCGAGCCGAAGTCCGACGCCCGACACGGCGAACACCTCGTCACCGTCGACCAGCCACCGTGCTCGCCCCGCCCGGGCGTCGACCGTGATGGCCAGGTCGTGCCAGGACGCCGCCGAACGAGGGGCGACCGGTATGGCGTACGAGAAGGTGCCGTGCTCCGCACCGGGGCGCGGCAGACGCTCGTACAGCGCCCAGACGCGACCGTTGGTGAGGGCGAAGTCGAAGACCATGCCGGACTCCATGTCCACGCAGATCATCGCCGCCATGCCGCACTTCAGGGTGGCGTCCGGGTCCGCGACGGCCGCGCCGTAGGGGTGCCCGTCGGTGCCGTAGAGCTCGGCGGACAGCACCGCCTCCGCACGGAATTCACCCTCCTCCGGCAGGGGGAAGCCCTTGCGGCTGTCCCCGGAGGAGGGAAGCGCGAAGGCGGCCCACCGCAGGTGCCCCGATCCGTCGTGCCCTTCGGGCGCCGGGGCGAACGCCGGACGCCCCGTCCCGGGGTTGCGCCCGCTGGGCACCACGGACAGCCCCTCGGGCGACAGGGTCGCCACACCGTCACCCTTCGGCAGCCACGAAAGCGGCCGGAGCTCCCACCGCACCCGTCCGCCCGGTGTGTTCCACCCGGCGAAGTCGTCCTCGAACAGGATCGTCTGGACCGAACTCACTTCTTCTCCTTGAGGGTTGGGCGGGGAGGACAGGGCGTGCGCCGGCGACGGGCCGTCGTCATGACGCGACCCCCGACAGCTGCCACGCCTCGGCGCAGTCACGGAGGATCGCCAGCCGCTGAGCCTGGGTGGCGGCCGCAGCCGAGACCATGACGCCCAGCGTGGTCACCCCCGCCTCGGCGTACTCGGCCATCCGTTCGGCTATCCGCGGCACCGGCCCGATGAGGGCGGTACGGTCGATGAAGTCGACGGGCAGCGCCCGGGCGGCCCCGGCCCGGTCGCCGGCGGCCAGCCGCTCCCGCAGCGCGTCCGCGACATGGCCGTAGCCGAGCCGGCGGGACAGCGCGCAGTACACGTTGCGCTCGGCATCGCCGATGCCCATGAGATAGACGTACTGGTCGCGCAGCAGGTCCGCCGCGGTGGCCGGATCGGGTCCGACCGCCGTGGGCAGACTCGGCAGCACTTCGAAGCCCGCCATGTCGCCGCCCGCCCGTTTCCGGCCGCCCTCGATCTCCTTGACCGCCTCGGCCACCGCTTCGGGCGCGGTGAACACCCCGATCCAGCCGTCGGCGATCTCACCGGCGAGCCTGAGGTTGGCCGGCCCCACCGCCGCGAGGTAGACGGGCAGGTCCGCGCGCACGGGATCCGTGAGCACATGGAGCGGGGCGGCGCCGCCGACGGAGTAGTGACGCCCCTCGTACCGGACCGCACCGCCGGCCAGCGCCCGGCGTACCACCTCCACGTACTCCCGGGTACGGGCCAGCGGCCGGTCCGCGGCGGCGCCGTACCAGCCCTGCGCGACATCGGGGTTGGAGACACCGAGGCCGAGCCTGAACCGCCCGCCGCTCAGCGCGTCGAGCGTCGCGGCGGTGAGCGCCGTCAGCCCGGGCGGACGAGCGGGGATCTGCATCACCCCCGAGATCAGGGCCACCCGCTCGGTCTGTCCGGCGACCATCCCCAGCAGGCTCGCCGCGTCGGAACGGTATCCCTCGGGGGCGAGGACGGCCGCGTAGCCGAGTTGTTCTGCGGCGCGGGCCAGTTCGGCCGCGCCCTGGTAGGTGAGATTCACAGCGAGGCGCATGGCACCGGACTCCTGGTGTGCTCGGAATGACGGATCACAGCAGGTGGCAGCCGCCGTCCACGTACACCACCTGGCCGGTGGTGTACGTGGCGTCGACGAGGTGCCGTACGGCCGTCGCGACGTCCTCGGGTACTCCCACCCGGCGCAACGGCGCGTTCTGCCGTACGTACTCCGCGATCGGCGCGAAGAAGGCGTCGTCCGCCGTCCACGGGGTCTCGATGAGGCTGGGAGCCACGGCGTTGACCCGGACCTCGGGACCCACCGCCTTCGCCAGCAGTCGCGTCATGTGCTCGACGGCGGCTTTGCTCACCGCGTACGGGACGGAACTGCCCGCGGTCCGGCTGCCGGCGATGGACGAGACGTTGACCACGGCACCGGCACGGGTCCGCGCCAGGTGCGGCATCGCCGCCACCGTGGTCTGCCAGGTGCCGATCACGTTGAGGTCCAGGATGTCGCGCCACACCGCGGGGGTGGCCGCTTCCAGGTCCCGGTGCGCGATGGCCCGGGTACGGCCCGCGCTGTTCACCAGCACGTCCAGCCTGCCGAAGTGCCCCACCACGGTGGAGACCAGGTCCCGGGACTCGCCCTCGTCCGATACGTCGGCCCGTACGTAGATCGCGTCGGGCAGTGTCGCGGCCACCTTCTCGCCCGCCTCCACGGAACTCGACGAGTTCACCGCCACCCGGTAGCCGTCCTCGGCCAGTCGCCGGACGATCGCCTCTCCGATCCCCGAGGAGGATCCGGTCACGAGGGCGACGGGACCACCCGCGGCCATCAGTAGTTGCCCAGTCCGCCGCAGACGTTGAGTGCCTGCGCGGTCACGGCCGCGGCGTCGTCCCCGACCAGGTACTCGACCATCGCCGCCACCTCGCGCGGCTCCACGTAGCGGCCCATCGGGACGCGCGCCGTGATCCGGTCGAAGGTCTCCTGCTCACTCACGCCCCAGATGCCCGCGTAGTGCTCGCGCACCCGTTCCGCCATCGGTGTCTCGACGAATCCCGGGCAGACGGCGTTGACCGTGATCCCGGTACGGGCCAGTTCGAGTCCCAGGGCCTTGGTGAAGCCGACCACGCCGTGCTTCGAGGCGGAGTACGGGGCGGCATGGACCACACCCTGTTTTCCCCCGGTGGAGGCGATGTTGATGATCCGGCCGCGCCCCCGCTCCCGCATCCCACCGGTGGTCAGCACCTCCTTCGTCATCAGGAAGACGCCGGTGAGATTGATGGTGATCACGTCGTTCCACAGCTCGTCCGGGATCTCCGCGGTGGCACCACCTCCGCTCCGGCCCGCGTTGTTGACCAGGATGTCGACCGGTCCGTAGCGATCCACCGCCGCGCGCACGTATCCGCGTATCTGCTCGGGGTCGGCGACGTCGCAGACCGTGGCGTCGACGTCGTGCCCCCGGTCGCGCAGCTCCTTGACGGTGGCCGTGAGCCGGGCCTCGTCCCGGGCGCAGAGGAAGACCCGGGCGCCCAGCCCGGCCAGCCGTTCGGCGATCTCCAGACCTATGCCACTGGTCGCTCCGGTCACCAGCGCCACCGGCGATGCGGTCGCGGTCATGTGCCCTCCGTATGTCGTGGCCGTTGGGTTCCGTCGAGCCTCCTGGAATCCGGTCGAGCCACGCTGGAGGGAGCTTGGAGTGGCCCCGGCCGCCCTCCACCCGTACTCCAGTGGGCCGGCCGAGCATGTCCCGAGCCCATCCGGTCCCAGGAAACAGGAGGCACCCAGGTGAGCGAGACCAACGTCGTACCCGAGACCGACGTCGTACCCGCCGTACCCGGCGAACTTCTCGTACGCGTGCAGCACTTCTACGCGCACCAGATGCAGGCACTGGACGGCGGCCGGTTCGAGGACTACGCGGCGACCTTCACCAAGGACGGGGAGTTCCAGCACTCCCCGCAGGCGGAACCGGCCGTCGGACGGGACGGGATCACCGCCGAGCTGGTCGCCTTCCACAAGCGCTTCGACAACGACCCGGTGCGGCGCAGGCACTGGTTCAACCACATCGCACTCACGGAGCAGGCCGACGGGTCCTACCGGTCCAGGGTGTACGCGCTGGTGGTGACGGTCCGCCCGGGCGGCAAACCGGAGATCGCCCCGAGCTGCGTCGTCAACGACGTGCTGGTGATCGAGGGCGACACCGTACTGACCAGGTCCCGGTGCGTCGAGCACGACCAGATGTTCTGACGCGGTGGGCCGTGGACGTGGTGAACGCTGACGGCCGTCGAACGTGCTCGGCAGCACACCCTTCCCCGCCCTGCCGCGCGCAGGCGGTTCCACGCCTCCCGGCTGCTCGTCCGGCGCCTGCTCGGTGAGCTGCTCGACATCCGCTGTCCTGACGTACGGCTCGACCGCACCGCACTCGCCGCTCCGGTGCTGCCGAACCTGCCGGCAGTGCGGACCACTGGGGGTGGAGCCGGCGGGGCGCCGCGTCCTGCCCGAGCCGGCTCAACGGATCTGCACCCCACGGGACCTGGCCGTCGTCGCCGCGCTCGACGCGACCGGACACGAGGACGGCTTCCTCCGGCTCCGGCCCCTGAAGGAGGCATACGTCAAGGCACTGGGTACAGGGCTGCGCGTACCGTTGCGCGGGCGCGGCTTCGACTTCGCCGGCTTCGACGGGCCGGGCCCGGGCGGCCCGGGCGGCTGGTCGTTCGCCGCCCGGGCCGTCCGGCTCGGTCCCGCGTCCCGTCTCGTCGGCGCGGCGGCCGTGGTGTCAGCCCGCGAGCCGCAGGGCCGACGCCCGGTCGGTGTCCAGGAGGGGATCCCCGTCGAGCACCGCCCGGTGCAACCGCTGAAGGCGGGGGCTGGGCTCCACGCCCAGCTCCGCGTTCAGCTGGTCACGCAGTTGCCGGAACTCCTCCAGCGCCCGCCAGGGGCTGCCCGCGCGGTAGAGGGCGATCATGAGCTGGGCGCGCAGACTCTCGTTCAGTGGATGACGAGCGGTCAGCACACGGAGCTCGGGAATCAGCGAGGTGTGCCGGCCGAGGCGGAGATCCGCCTCGATCCGCTGCTCGAGCGCCGTCGTCCGGGCCTCTGCCATGCCGATGGCTTCGAGCTCGAGCACCAGCCCCTTGGGCACATCGGCCAGGACCGGACCGCGCCAGAGCGCCAGAGCCTTCCCCAGCAGCAGGGCGGCGGAGCGCGCGTCCCCGGCCTCCAGAGCCCTCGAACCGCACGCCAGCGAGTCCTGGAACTGGGTGAGATCGTGGCCCTGATCGGACGGGATCAGACGGTAGCCGCCGTAGGAGGTGGACAGGACGTCCCTGGGTGACACATCACCGTCACCGTCCAGGGCCTCGCCTATCTTTCGGCGCAACTGGAGGATGTACGTCTGCAGAGTCGTCGAAGCGCTGCGTGGCACCGAGTCCCCCCAGACCTCCTCGATCAGCGTGTCGACCGGAACGGCACGGCCGGGCCGGAGTGCCAGCAACGCGAGGATCTGCCGGGGCTTGCCCGCCGTGGGGACGATGGACCTGCCGTTGTACTCGACGGCGAGTGGACCCAAGACACATATCCGCATGGTCTCTCTCCATTCGTGCGATCTCGTGGGGCAAGGCACAGCCGCAGAGTGACACTGAGTGCCAGATCAGTTCCAGGGCGTGTCGCACGAGTTCGCCAATGCAGTCCACACGGCTCACATATGCGTTTCGCATATGTGCTGCTGGGGCGTTGCAACGACCGGTGCCGGCCTCAAGCGGGCCTCCAGTTGCGCAACCGACGATGTGCGACGTCCAGGATGCGCACGAGGGAGCCCACATGACCGAAGTCGTCGAAGGAGTCGTCGAGAAACTCGCGCCCCGGCTCGAGGAGGTCGCCGACGGGATCTTCGCCCATCTGCAACCGGACGGCGGCTGGTGTCTCAACAACGCCGGCCTGATCGTCTCCCGCGGCCGGTCGGCCCTGGTGGACACGGCCGCCACCGAGGCACGCGCACGCGCTCTGCGCGAAGCCGTGCTCGGCGTGACGCCCACTCCGCCGCGGACCGTGATCAACACCCATTCCCACGGAGATCACACCTTCGGCAACTTCCTCTTCCCCGAAGCTGTCGTGGTCGGCCACGAGCGGACCCGTACCGAGATGGACACGGTCGGTCTGCATCTCACCGGGCTGTGGCCCGACGTGTGCTGGGGCGGCGTCGAAGTCGTCCTCCCCGAGGTGACGTTCCGGGAGAGGCTGACCCTGCACATCGGCGGGACGACGGCGGAACTGCTCTGCCTGGGGCCCGCGCACACCGCGGCGGACACCGTGGTGTGGCTGCCCGCACAGCGCGTGCTGTTCACCGGTGACCTGGTGATGTCCGGCGTGACCCCCTTCTGCCCGATGGGCTCGGTGGCCGGCTCCGTGGAGGCCATCGCCGTACTGCGGTCGCTCGGTGCCCGCACCGTGGTGACGGGGCACGGACCGGTGGGCGGCACCGAGGTGCTCGACTCGGCCGAAGGCTATCTCCGTCTCGTCCAGCGACTGGCACGCGAGGGGACCGCGGCAGGACTCACACCACTGGAGACCGCCCGGGAGGCGGACCTGGGCCCGTACGGCGAGTGGATCGACGCCGAACGGCTGGTGCCCAACCTGCACCGTGCGTACGCCGAGGAACGGGGCCAGGCCGTCGGGGACGCCGCGGAGATGCCTGCTCTGTTCGCCGAGATGGTGGAGTTCCACGGCGGGCTCCCGGCCTGTCACGCCTGAACCGTCTTCTCGGCCGTCCCGTCCCACGACCGGAACGTCCCCTGCTGGTACAGCACCGGTCGACGGGGGTGCAGGTGTACGGCCTCCATGTGCCCGATGAGCACATGGTGGTCGCCCGCCTCCACCACGCGGTCCAGGGTGCACTCCGCGTACGCCAGGACACCGCGGTCCAGGACCGGTACCTCGCGCACCACCTCGCTCGGAAACCACGGCAGTCCCACGAACTTGTCGACGGCCCGGCTCGCGAAGACCCGGGCCGTCTCCTCACCGTCGTCCGCGAGCAGGTGCAGCACGAAGGCCCGCCACGACAGAAGCGACGGCAGGCTGCGGGAGCGCCCGTCCACGCACACGAGAAGCAGCGGCGGTTGCGGCGAGACCGCGGCGAAGGCGTTGCAGGTGAACCCCTGAGGCCGCCCGTTGGAATCGACCGTGGTCACCACCGCCACCGCCGTGGGGATCGATCCGAAGAACTCCCGGAAATCCGCAGGCTCCACCCGAGTCATGCCGCCTCCGCACCAGTTCTGTGGCCGACCGAGCCGCTCCCGACCGCCCCTCAGAGCCTCACGTCCGTCGATGGAGGTGCGGTGGAGGGCCACTCGCGCCTCGGGGTGGAGGCCGGCGACGGTGAGGGCCGGTGAAGGATCAGTGGGGGCGGTGAAGGTGACGGATGCCCCGCGCGTTACGGTGTCGTGTTCATGTCGCGCACCTATGGGGGGTTTGATGCGGCGAACCACGGCGGCCGCGAGTGTCGTCACCATGCTCGTGCCGCTTCTCCTGGCCGGCGCTTCCACAGTGTCGGCCGCAGCCAATGGCTCACTCACCGTCAGGACGCTGGACCGGAGCGGCAAGCCGGTCTACGCCCAGGTGGCGGTCTACAACACGAGGACGAACGACTTCCGCTTCGTCGAGGGCAACAAGAAGACGTCGCTGCCCAACGGCAGTTACGAGCTCGCCACCTCCTTCACCGGCGGCAACGGCGAGGACGGCATCGTCGGCGGCCACAGTGTGAAGGTCTCCGGGGCGACGACGACCACGTTCGACGCCCGGAAGGGCCACGCGGTCAAGGTCTCGATCAGTCCCAGCCCGGGCAGCGGATACGACCGCACGGTCAGCGCGGCGGTCTGCGCCACCGACAACAGCCCGGCGACCATGAGCACGTCGGCCGCGCCGGGCGACCTGTACGTCATCCCGAACAGCAGCAAGGCGTACGAGCTGGCCTACGGCACCACGTACACACCGCGGTCGACGACCGGCGGCGACTTCTGGCTGGCCTCCGCCACGCACAGCCGCGGCGTGCCGTCCGGGGTGTCCGCGACACTCAGGAAGTCGGGGCTGACCACCCTCAAGGTGTACGCGCGTTCCGGTCCCGACAGCGGACAGGCGCGGTTCTCGTTCAACGGCGCGCCGGCGAGCGGCTCCGACTGCTCGTCGTCCATGGACATCCTCGACATCCAGCGCGACCTGCCCAACTCCTTCGGCGTCCACGTCCCGGCCGGCCAGTGGACAGTGGGTCAGGAGGGCAACGACTTCATCTACGGCGGGTCCCACACGTACGCGGCCGGCAAGACCGCCACGCTGGCCCTCGGCCACGCGGTGTGGGGGCCCGGCGGGCAGTTGCCGTACACCTGGTACCACCAGCTGTACTTCGGGGCCGACAACCCGTTCGCCGACCCGGTGCTGACGGCGGGCGGGATCCTGGCCTCCGGCACGGTGAAGCTGACGCACGCGGGCAGGACGCTCTACTCGCACAAGTACAGCCCCTCGCAGCAGGACGGCGCGCAGCCGCGGATCCCGGGGTCGGGCTGGTACACGATCACCGAAACCGGTCACCGCGACCATCTGCCGGCCGGCTCGCTGTCGACCTCCTCCAGCCTCTCCCTGCACTTCTACGCCGACGCCGGCAAGAACCAGCAGATCCGCGCCTACATCACCCGGTTCTCGCCCGGGGCACTGAACTCCAGGAACCAGGCGGCCGCCGGGTCGACCACGACCGTCGGCCTGGGCATGCAGCGCGACGGCACGGGCGACAGCACGATCGGCCGGCTGTCGGACAGCGTGAAGTCCGTACGCGCCTGGTACACCACCGACAACGGCTCCACCTGGCACGCCGTCACCGCGAAGCTGTCCGGCGGCAAGTGGACCACCGCCGTCCACAACCCGGCCGCCGGCCGCGTCGGCCTGCGCTCGACCGTCACCGACACCCACGGCGACAGTTCGACGACCACGGTGTACAACGCGTACGCCGTGGGCTGAGGACCGAGGACCGGCTGTGCCGCCACCGCGGCGGCACAGCCGGGTCCGGACCAGTCGGGTCAACCAGCCCGCCGCTCAAGGAAGTTGGCCACCGGAACGGGCGGCCCGCGAGGGTACTTCCGGTGTCGGGCGGGGAATGGCACCCACGGAGGTGGGGCCGATGTGGCCGTGGTGGGCGGGAGACCGGTCGTTTCCCCACCGGAGCCGGAGCGATGCCGTGGTGCCGCCCCTGCCACCGGCCCTCGGGAGAGCCGCGGCCCGGGCGCGGCACCGGGACCTCGGGCGGCACCCGGGGCCGGACGAGGAGATTCGGCGCGGCATCGTCCTGGCGCCGGCCGACCCCTCCCAGTGGAGCCACAGCCACTGGTTCGTCGGCTCCCTCGAACCCGGGGACCGGCGACGGCTGGGACTGGCGCTGCTGCGCAACCCGCACGACACCGGGCGCGACATCTGCGTGGAGGCCGCGCTGACGCTGCACCCCTGCGGCTGGTCACCCGAGGAGGCAGAGGAACTGCTGGCCCTCGCCCTGCCGGAGCTCGATCGCGTGCCCGAAGGGTTCCACCAGGTGTGCCGGTGCCTGGGGCTGCCGCTCGCCGCCGTACGGGAGCAGGAGCCGTCCGAGCGGGCCCGCTACCGGCCTCGGTTGCGGACCATCGTGCTCGGCGCCCGTGACCACCATCGCTCCGGTCGCTTCGACCAGTGCCGCTGGCATCTCACCGTCGCGGAGGCCGCCGACCTGCTGGACCTGCCGTACGACCGCGAGGTGCTCGGGCGTCTGCCGCGGGTCCTCCCCGACGGGGGCACCTACGGCAACCGGGCGTCGACCGCGCTGGGCACGCTGGTCTTCGAACCCGGTGTGCTGGATCTGCTCGCGGTGTTTCTCACGATCGACAGTTACCGTCCGGCCCAGTCCTGGCTCGGGCAGGTCCGTGAGCGGCTGGAGATGCTCACGGTCGCCCCCGAGGTCGTGAGCACCCTGCTGCGCATGGACACGAGTTACCCCGGCCACCTGACCGAATCGGTACTCGCCAGGCTGGCGTCCGTCCTCGACCAGGCGAAACTCATGGCCGGAGCCGCCTGGGCGGCCTGTCTCAGCGGAGATCCGGCCCTCATCGGGCTGGTGGCCGCGCAGGTGCTGGACCGCGGTCCCGACCGGCGGCGGCCGGGCCTTCCGGAGCGGGAGATCCTGCCGGCGCGGGCGGGTGTCACCGCGCTGAGTGCCGCGGCCGGCATGCCCGGACTGGGACGGCACCGCCGCGCGCTGTCCGGGCTGCCGCCCGAGGCGGCCGCCGCGGCGCGCGCCGCGCTGGACGCGATCGCCGACGCGTTCCTGTCGGAAGGCGCCCGCGAGCTGGCCCTCGACCACCACACGGCCCACCTGGCCGTACGCCCGGACGGCTCCGTCGGCGTGGAGGTCCGCACCGACCGGGGACAGGCGGTGACGCAGTACGGGATGCGCCACTTCAACGGGAGATACGTCCGCGAACTGACCGCTCTGCGGCTACGGCTCCCCGGCCTCGCCGCGCAAGCCGATCGCCAGCGGGGCGCCCTCGCCGAACTCCTCGCCACCGGCACCGCGTCGACCGGTGATGAGTTCGGCATCCGCTGGCTCGACCACGATGTCGCCGGGCCCCTCGCCCAGGCCCTGGTCTGGGAGGCGGACACCGCCGACGGCACCTTCACCGGGCTGCCCGTGCGCGGCCTCGGCGGCCGGTGGTTGTTGCAGGACATCCGGGGCCGTACGCACGAGGTCACGGCCGCCGACACGGTCCGTCTCTGGAACCCCGCCCACGCGGACCACGCACAGACCCGCGCCTGGCAGAACCATCTGGAACTCGGCGACCTGAGACAGCCGATCCACCAGGTGCCCGTACGACGGGGTGCGTCCCGCCGCGCGGTGGGGGACGCCAGGCCACCGCGATCGTCCTGACGTGACGCCCGTCCGCACCGCCGTCACGCGCGACCAGGTCACCGGCGTGCAGGCCCGTCACGTGCGCGCCGGCCGCGCGATCTTGGGGTCGGGGCGGTTCTCGGCGCGGACGTCTCCGGCTCCGTACATCACTGCCGCACGCATGGTTGCTCCAACTGGTGGGCGGACGATCAGCGTTCGAGCATCCGCGCCTGGGCCTCGGTGTGGGTGTCGCCCGCGGCAGGCGGCAGGCTGCTGAGCTTTTCGAGCTGTTCGGCGGTGAGGGTCACGGCGTCGGCGGCCGTGTTCTCCTCGACGCGGCTCACCCGCTTGGTGCCGGGGATGGGGGCGATGTCGTCGCCCTGGGCGAGCAGCCAGGCCAGCGCGATCTGGGCGGGGGTGACGCCTACCTCGGTGGCCAGGGCCTTGACCTCGTCGGCGAGGGCGAGGTTGCGGTCGAAGTTCTCGCCGGTGAAACGCGGGTTGTCACGCCGGAAGTCGGAGGCGTCGAACTGGTCGGTGGAGCGGATGGCGCCCGTCAGGAAGCCCCGGCCCAGCGGGGAGAAGGGGACCAGGCCGATGTTCAGCTCCCGCAGGACAGGCAGGACGCGGTCCTCGATCCCCCGGGTCCACAGGGAGTACTCCGACTGCACCGCGGTGACCGGCTGGACGGCGTGCGCGCGCCGGATCGTGTCGGGGCCCGCCTCCGAGAGGCCGAAGGCACGCACCTTGCCCTCGGCGATCAGCTCGCCCACCGCGCCCGCGGTCTCCTCGATCGGCGTGTTCGGGTCGACGCGGTGCTGGTAGTACAGGTCGATGTGGTCGGTGCCCAGCCGCTTGAGGGAGCCCTCGACGGCGGTACGGATGTTGGCGCGGCTCGAGTCCTGGTTCCAGGCGCCCGCACCGGCGTGCGAGACCAGGCCGAACTTCGTGGCCAGCACCACCCCGTCCCTACGGCCCTTCAGCGCCCGGCCGATCAGCTCCTCGTTGGTGTAGGGGCCGTAGATCTCGGCGGTGTCGATGAGCGTGACGCCCAGTTCCAGGGCGCGGTGCACGGTCCTGATCGACTCGGCGTCGTCGGTGCCGGAGCCGGTGTAGCCGTGGGACATGCCCATGGCGCCGAGGCCGACCCGGGAGACCTCCAGGTCACGCAGTTTGATGTAGTGCATCTCGCCCTCTCCGGTTCGTCGCGGCGTGTTTCCCCTTCACCTTCGCCCGGATCGCGAGGGAGTGGCAGGGCGGGCTCTTCAGGGGTAACGACAGGGCCCCCCTCCCGCCTGCGCGACGCGTGGGGAGCGGGCGAGACTGGAGGCATGGCAACCGAGAGCGCGCACAGCGAGGGCGCCGAGCTGGGCCGCTTCCTGCGCGCCCGCCGCACCCAGACCCGCCCCGACCACGTGGGCCTCACCGTCGGCGCGGGCATCCGCCGCACCCCCGGGCTGCGCCGCGAGGAGCTGGCCACGCTCGCCGGCATCAGCATCGACTACTACGTGCGGCTGGAACGCGGCAAGGAGACCCGCCCCAGCCCCGCCGTCCTCGACTCGCTCGCCCGCGCCCTGCACATGGACGACCAGCAGCACCAGCATCTGCGCGAACTCGCCGCCCGGGCCGCCCGCTACGCCCCCGAACCACCGCCCGCGCCCAGCCGCACGGTCCGCCCCCACCTCAAGCTGCTGCTGGAGTCCCTCCGCCCGAACCCGGCCTACGTCATCAGCCGCAGCCTGGACCTGCTGGCCTGGAACCCCGGCGGCCTGGCCCTCTACGCGGGCCTGGACGACTGGCCGGTCAAGCAGCGCAACCTGGCCCGCTACTTCTTCCTGCACCCGGCGGCCCGCGAGCTCTTCCACGACTGGGAATGGCAGATCACCACCTGCGTCGCCCGCCTGCGCGCCATCGCCGGCACCGCCCCCGACGCACCCGACCTCACCAATCTCGTCGGCGAACTCCTCCTCAAGAGCCCCGACTTCGCCGGACTCTGGGAGCGCTACGAGGTCACCGGCCGCAAGGCGGCCCAGAAGACCTTCCGCCACCCCCAGGTCGGCACGCTCACCCTCACCTCCCAGTCCCTGCACATCGAGGGCACCCCCGGCCAGCGCATCGGCGTCTACACCGCCGAACCCGGCAGCCCGGACTTCGACGCGATGCTGCTGCTCGACAGGGTCGACATGGGTGACATGAGTGACATCACCGCACCGCGGCCGGCCCGACGGCCGTAGGCCGGGCGGCGGGGCGTACCGCGGTACCAGTCCGCCGGGCCAACTGTCTCCCGTGGTCCCACGCCCGCGGCAACCGGCCTTCCTAGCCTGCTCACATGGTGCTGATCAGAAAGTCCTCAACTGCCTTGAGCGCGGCGGCATTTGCCGCTCTGTTCCTGACGTACGGAACACCCGCCGCGGTCGCCTCGTCAAACGGCGCAGCCATCCACGAAGTCGACGTCACCGACCTGCCGGCCACCAAGGAGGGCCAGCCCACGGTCGCCGTCAACCCGAGAAACCCGAAGAACCTCGTCTTCGTCTCGACGATCTTCCCGCCGTCACCGGGCCTTGAGCCGGTCGACGGCGGTTGCTTCCTCGCCTACTCGAACGACAGGGGCGACACCTGGACCCGGGTGCCGTGGCCGCTGGGCACGGCGGCGCCCAAGTGCGGTGAGCCGAGCGTGCAGTTCGACGCGAAGGGCACCGTGTACGTGGACAACAACCAGGTCAGCTCGGGCCTGGCCGCGAACCTCGTCAACCACAACCAGGTCGCCAAGTCCACGGACGGCGGCCGGACGTGGACCGACCCGGTGTCCACCCCGCTGCTCCTCGGCGGTGCCCCGAAGATGCGCGTGGACGCGGCGACCGGCAAGGTCTACGCGGTCGCCGGCGCGGCCTGGGAGTACCCGAGCGCGGTCTCCGTCAGCGCGGACGGCGGCAGGACCTTCAGCACCGACTCACGGGTGATCCCGGGCCCGATGCCCTGCATCGAGGTGGCCCCGGGCATCCCCCTCGTGTGCGGCTATCCGGGGCGGGAGATCGCCGTGTACGGCGGGATCCTCGTGTCGGCCTCCCAGGAGGCGGGCCAGCCGGTGAACTTCCACGTCAGCCGCGACGACGGCAGGACATGGACGAACACCACCCTCAAGGACGGCCGGGGAAACCCGGTCGCGGCGGGCACCGGTTCCCTGGTCCCGACCCCGGGCCTGGGCGCGGCGGCCGACCCCGTCCCGTGGGTCGCCGCCGACACCTCCCACCGCGGCCGGTTCGCCGTCATGGTCCCCCGGGACTCCAACACCCTCGACGTCTACGTCACTTCGGACGCGGGCAGGTCCTGGACCGGACCGGCGACCATCTCGGCGACGGGCGCCCTGCGGCCTGCGATCGACTTCGGCCCCGACGGTGACCTGGGTGTCATGTGGCGGACCACGACCGGCGACGCGTTCTCGGCGGTCTCCTTCGACCACGGACGCTCGTTCAGCGCCCCGGTGCGGGTCAACCACGTCACCGAGCCGGTCGGCGAGACGGGCCCGCCCGGTGACCGCTGGTCGGGCATCACGCTGACCGACAGGTACGCCTACGTCACCTGGGCCGACGGGCGGAACGACTCCTCCCTCGACTCGATCATCAGCCGGGTGCCGCTGAAGCTGTACAAGCCGGCGCTCACTGCCGGGGAGTGACCAGCCCCGCGTCGTAGGCGACGATCACCGCCTGGATACGGTCCCGGGCGCCGAGCTTGGCCAGGACCCGGCCGACGTGCTTCTTCACCGTGGACTCGGTCAGCACGAAGTGTTCGGCGATCTCGGCGTTCGTCCAGCCCGTGCCGATGGCCACGAGCACCTCGTGCTCGCGTTCGGTGAGCGTCGCCAGGCGCGGGTCCGTGCGCGGCCCGGCGTCGGGCGCGAGGACGTCGTGGGCGTGGGCGTCGAGCAGGCGGCGGGTCAACCGGGGGGACACGACGGCGTCGCCGGTCGCGACCGCCTCGATACCGGCGAGGAGTTCCGCCGGCCGGACGTCCTTCAGCAGGAAGCCGCTGGCCCCGGCGCGCAGGCCGGCGTAGGCGTACTCGTCGAGGTCGAAGGTGGTCAGGATGAGCACGCGGGTGCGGCCGCCCGCCGCCACGATGCGGCGGGTGGCCTCGATGCCGTCGAGACCGGGCATCCGTACGTCCATCAGGACCACGTCGGGGCTCAGTTCGGCCGCCATGCGCACGGCCTGCGCGCCGTTGTCGGCCTCGCCGACGACGCTCACGCCGGGGGACCCGTCGAGCAGCATCCGGAAGCCCATGCGGGGCAGCGGCTGGTCGTCGGCGATCAGGATCGTGGTCATGGCGTGGGCTCTCCGGAGGTGGCTGAGGCAGACGGATCCAGCAGGACGTCGACGATCCAGCCCCGGCCGTCGTCGCGTGGTCCGACGGTCGCGGTGCCGTCGTAGAGCGCGGCCCGCTGGCGGATGCCGACCAGGCCGTGGCCGCTGTCCCGGCGGGGGGCCGGTTTCCGTGCCGACGAACCGGTGTCGGTGACCCGCACGCGGAGCCGGTCGCCCTCGACCGCGATCGTGACGTCGGCCGTGGCGCCGGGGCCGACGTGTTTGAGGGTGTTGGTCAGGGCCTCCTGCACCACGCGGAAGACGGTGAGCTGCACGCCCCGGCCCAGGGCGTCGACCGGGCCGACGGTGCGGTACGCCACCGGCAGTCCGGCCGCGCGGACCCGGTCGAGCAGGGTCTCCAGGTCTCGGACGCCCGGCTGCGGGGACCGTGAGGTGTCCTGCTCCTCCGGGGATTCGCGCAACACCCCCAGCACGCGCCGGAGTTCGTCCATCGCCTGCCGGCCGGTGTCGCCGATGAGATGCAGCGCCTGCTCGGTGCGGCCGGGGTCGCGGGTGGTGAGCACGGCGGCGCCGTCGGCGAGGTTGACCATGACCGACAGGTTGTGGCCGACGATGTCGTGCATCTCGCGGGCGATCCGCGAACGCTCCGCCGCAGCGGTCAGCCGGACCCGCTGGTCCCGTTCGACCTCCAGCCGCGCGGCCCGGTCCCGCAGCGCCGACAGGTACAGCCGGCTGATGCGGACGGTCAGGCCCAGGGCCACGGCTCCGACGCCGGTACCGACGGACAGGACGAGGAAGGTCACCGGACTGTCCATCGGGATCACGGTGACCACGAGCAGCACCCACCCCGTCACGGTCACGGGCAGCGCCCAGCAGATCGCCCGCGGCGAAGCGTGCAGGGCGAGGTCGAACAGGGCGATCAGCAGCACGAGGGCGGCGGCGGGCCCCAGACCGAGCGACCACATGACCGGGCACACGAGGAGGCAGCCGCCGTAGACCACGGCGGGACTACGGCGACGCCACCACAGCGGGACGGCCAGCACGGCCGCGATGCCCAGCACCACCCCGACGGGCAGCCCGGCCCCCACCGGGCGCGACACGGGGTGACCAGGGCTGTGCACCAGCAGATCCGGCGGCGCGGCGGCGGCGACCAGGACCACCACGGCGGTGTCGAGGAGCCAGGGGCGCCGCCGGTCGACCGCCCGCAGACGGCTCAGCACCCGCAGCAGCAGCCGCGTCACGGGGTGCGCCCAGACGGCGTCCGGCCCGGGCGGGAGCACGGTCGGCTCCGCCCGGGCCGAGCGCGCCCTCGTCCTGTAGTCCATCGGCTCCATCCTCGCGGACGGCTCCTCAGACGTCACTGCGACGCAGCCGGTAGGCGGCACCGGCCAGCAGCAGTACGGCCCACACCAGCAGCGCCGCGAAACCCGCTCCGGGACCGACCAGGGAGTCGCCCGACGCGTGCAGGGTCATCACCGACTGGCCCGCGTTGCTGGGCAGATAGCGGCTGACGGTGTCGCCGAGCGAGCTGGGCAGCAGCCCGGTCAGGCCGGGCAGGACCAGCACGACACCGGCCAGGATCGCGATGCCTCCCGCGGTGCTCCGCACGAGCAGGCCGACCGTCACGCCGTACACACCGACCAGGCCCAGATAGAGTCCCGCGCCCAGCAGGCACCGGAAGACCCCGGCGTCCCCGAGGGACAGCGCGATCGGCTCGCCGTGCAGGGCCGCGCTCCCGATCAGGAACGAGACCAGCGCGCCGAGGGCGGCCGCGGCGAACGCGATCGGGCCGTAGACCGCGCACTTCGCCCACAGCACGGGCAGCCGACTGGGCACGGCGGCGAAGGTCGAGCGGACCATGCCCGTGCCGTACTCGCCGGCCGACATCAGGACCCCCAGCGCGCCGACGGCCAGGGCCGCGAGGTTGGTGCCGGCCAGGGCCAGGGTCAGTGCCGCGCCGGAGTCGGCGTCCTTGCCGCCGAGCGGGCCGTCCGGAGTGTAGAGGGCGGCGGCGACCGATCCGATGGCCACCAGGAACAGCACGGCCACGCCCAGCGTGATCCAACTGGAGCGCAGCGACCAGAACTTGGACCACTCGGAGCGGACGACGCGTCGGCCGGTGACTCGGTACACGGGTGGAGTGGCGGTGCTTGTGCTCGCGCTCATCAGGCGGCCCTCCCGGCGTCGACGCTCTGGTACTCCACGGCGTCCTGGGTCAGTTGCATGAACGCCTCCTCCAACGACACCGATTCGGCGGCCAGTTCGTAGAGCGGCACGCGGTGCTCGGCGGCCACCTCCCCGATCCGCCGGGTGTCCAGGCCGGAGACGACCAGCCGCTCGGCGCCCGCCGAGGTCACGGTGACGCCCGGGCCGGCCAGCAGCGAACGCAGTCGCGCGGGCTCGCCGGTGGCCACCCGCACGCCCTTGTCCGCCGACCGCTCCACCAGCGCGTCGACGGTCGTCTCGGCCAGCAGCCGGCCCCGCCCCACGACCACGAGTCGGTCGGCGGTCTGCGCCATCTCGCTCATCAGATGCGAGGACAGCATCACCGTGCGGCCCTCGGCGGCCAGCCCGCGCAGCAACTCCCGTACCCAGCGCACCCCTTCGGGATCGAGCCCGTTCACCGGCTCGTCGAGCATGACGACCGCCGGGTCACCCAGCAGCGCGGCGGCGATGCCCAGCCGCTGCCCCATCCCCAGCGAGAACGCCCCGACCCGCTTGTGCGCCACGGCATGCAGACCCGCCAGGTCGATGACCTCCTCCACCCGCCGACGCGGCACGCCATGGGTATACGCCAACGCCATCAGGTGGTTGAACGCCGAGCGACCCGGATGCACGGCCTTCGCCTCCAGCAGCACCCCCAACTCCTGCAAGGGGGCGCGGTGTTGGGCGTAGGGCTTGCCGTTGACCAGGGCCGTGCCGCCGGTCGGCGCGTCCAGGCCGACGATCATCCGCATGGTGGTGGACTTGCCGGCCCCGTTCGGCCCCAGGAACCCGGTCACCCGCCCCGGCGGCGCGGTGAAACTCAGCCCGTCCACCGCCGTCCTGTCCCCGTACCGCTTGGTCAGCCCACGAACTTCGATCACAGCGCCGCTCCTCGCTCGCCTCCGGCCCGGCATCCGGCCGGGTCACTGGTTTCGAGGCTAGGAGCGGACACGGAGCGACCCGTGGGCCCGAAGGTCACAATGACCGCTGGTCACTGGTACCGGGGTACACCGGATCGGCCCCGCTACTCGTACCGGTACTTCAGCGAGTCCGCCTCGGTCTGCTGGATGTCGGCGATCGTCAGGTCCGGCATCCGCAGTTGGGCCAGCGTCACCTCGGCCGACGTCGGCTGGGCGTCCGCGGGCAGCCACTGCTCCGGCTTCCAGGCGCCGCTGCGCAGCAGGGACTTGGGGCAGTGCGGGTAGACCTCCTCGATGCCCACGACCAGCGCGCTGGCCGGCGGCTTGCCCACCGCGGTCAGCTGGGACAGCAGGTCCGGGCGGGTGGAGACGCAGGCCCGGCCGTTCACCCGCAGGGTGGTGGTGCGGCCGGGGATGACGAACAGGAGCCCGGCCCGTCCGGTGGCGATGACGTTCTGGAGGGTGTCCAGACGCTTGTTGCCCGTGGCGTCCGGTATCGCCACCGTGCGGTCGTCCAGGACGGCGACGAACCCTGCCGGGCCGCCGCGCGGGGAGACGTCGCAGTTGCCCTCGGCGTCCGCGCTGGCGACCAGGACCAGCGACGAGCAGCCGATCAACCGCCGTGTCTGCTCGGTGAGTTCGGTCATCTGCTTCCGTACGGCGGCTTCGCCCGGGAGGTCGTAGACCTGGCGCAGCGCGTCCTGGTCGGACAGGGCGTCGAGACGGAGCGAGTCGAAGGCGGTACCGGCAAGAGTCGTCGTCATGTCTTCGACCCTAAAGGCCGGACTGGGAGACGAACGGGCGGACGGTCGGCCGGGTGTCCCCAACTCCCAATTGGTTTAAGGGAGTTGGATCCTAGTAAGTATGCAGACCCCCACCCCGGATCCACCCACCCCTCGCTAGCATCCGGTCATGCCTCTGCGTCGGCGCCACGACAAGCTCGCCGCCCTGCCGCGCGACCCGCGGGCCGACGACTATCCGATGCCGACCGTGCCGTACGGGTGGTACGCCGTGCTCCGGGGCGAGGAGCTCCGGCCGGGCGAGGTCGTCAGCCTGCACTACTTCGGGCGGGCGCTCGTCGCCTTCCGGGGAGCGGACGGCCGGGCGGCCGTACGGGACGCGCACTGTCCGCACTACGGCGCGCACCTCGGCGCGGGCGGCAAGATCGTGGACGGGAGTGTGGAATGTCCGTTCCACGGCTGGCGGTTCGGGCCGGACGGGCGGTGCGTGGCGGCGCCGTTCGCGCGCCGGACTCCGAAGGTGTCGCTCGGTGGCTTTCCGGTGCGTGAGCACAGCGGGCTCGTCTTCGTCCATGTCGGGCCGGGCGAGCCGTCGTGGGAGGTGCCGGAGATCCCGGAGGTGGCGTCCGGGCGGTTCGCCAGGCCGATCGACGACGTCTGCCGTGCGCGCATCCACGTCCAGGAGATGCGCGAGAACATCGTCGACGAGTCCCACTTCCACTTCCTGCACGGTCAGAGCGAACCTCTCGTCCAGGACTGGCGGTCCGACGGCCCCTTCGCCGAGGCCCGCGGCCGGATCTCCCGGCGCGTGCTCGGCCGGGACATCGACAACACCTTCGACGCGTTCATGTACGGGCCGGGTGTCATGGTGGTCCGCACCCACGGCCCCGCCCTGTCGCTGACCGCCGTCGCCCTCACCACGCCCGTCGACGACAGCACGAGCGAGCTGCGGATGCTGTACTACGTCCGCAAACCGGCCCGGCTCCCGTTCCTGACGCCCGTCCTGAAGCTCGTCTTCCGGACACAGGCCCTGGGCGAGGTCCGCGAGGAGCTCCGGATCTGGGACCACAAGATCCACCGGCCGCACCCGGTCCTGCTCCCCCACGAACAGGGCATCAAGGCCTTGCGCCGCTGGTACGCGCAGTTCTATCCGCGGCGACCCGGCGACGGCGAGTGACCGGTCCGGAGGCTGTTCGGCCGACGGGCCGCGGTTCACGGCGCGGTGGGCGCATGCTCAGGTCGGGACCGTGCTCGACGCCGGCAGGCGACCTTGCCGTCCGGCGTGTGGAATGTAGCCAAGGACGGGAGAACTCACGATGGATCTCGGACTGAACGGACAGGTGGCCGTGGTCACCGGTGCCAGCAGGGGGATCGGACTGGCGGTCGTACGGGCGCTGGTCGCCGAGGGAGTCACGGTCCATGCCGGGGCCCGGAACTCCTCGCCCGGCCTGGAGGAGCTGGCCGCGACCGGGAACGTACGGGTCGTACCGGTCGACCTGGGCGAGGCGTCGGGACCCGCGCGGCTCATCGAGGCGGCGGGCGACCGGATCGACATCCTCGTCAACAACGTGGGAACGGCTCCGGCCCGTACCGGAGGATTCCTCTCGGTCACCGACGAGGAGTGGCTCGCCACCCTGAACCTCAACCTGATGGCGGCCGTCCGTACGACCCGCAGCGCCCTGCCGGTGATGCTCGCCCGGGGCCGGGGCTCGATCGTGAGCATCTGCTCGGTCAACGCGGCGCTCCCCGACCCGGCGGTCATCGACTACAGCGCCTCGAAGGCGGCCCTCGCGGGCTTCTCCAAGGCCCTGTCCAAGGAGGTCGGCCCGAAGGGCATCCGGGTCAACACCGTCAGCCCGGGCCCGGTCGAGACCGATCTCTGGCTGGGCGAGGGCGGGGTCGCCGCGACGGTCTCCGAGGCGACCGGCCTGAAACCCCAGGACGTCATCGACAACGCCGCGCGGACGACGGTGACCGGCCGTTTCTCCCGGCCCGCCGAGATCGCCGACGTGGTCCTGCTGCTGTCCGCGGACCGGACGGCGAACGTCACCGGTGCGGACATCACTGTGGACGGGGGGTTCATCCCCACCTGGTGACCACACCACGTGGGTATGCCCCCCGTCGTGAGCACGCCTGGACGGGCGGGGACACGCAGGGCGGCGCCGCCCTGGGGGTCCCCGATCCGGGGCCCCCGACCTGGGTGTCCCGCACCCCACCCACCGCCTATTGCACACCTGTGACAGCGACCGCACAGCCCCGTCACCCGCTGCGGGAACACTCCGTCTTGTCGCGAAGGGCAGCAAGCCGAGCGGACCGGTTCAGGTTCCGGGGACGGCCGGCGGTTCCCGCGAATCTCTCGTCGCAGCGCCATTCACATCAGCAGGGGGAACCTCGATGTCCGCTCGTAACCGCAGGCGCGCCGGCGCCACCGCCATCACCGCAGGTGCCGCCGCCCTGCTCGCCCTGTGCGGTACGGCCTGCGCCGCGCCGGCCGCCCCGGCCTCCGGCGGAGCCAAGGGCAGCGCCGCGATGGTCGCCGCGGCCGCGTCCACGCACACGCTCACCGTGCCCAGGGGACTGACCATCAGCAACGGCACCCGCCACGTGCTCGTCAACGGCAGGTCGATCGACTTCGGCACCACGGTCCGTGACCTGGCCTGGAACCCCACCGGCAGCAAGGCCGCCTTCATCGACGGACACGGCAACCTCGTCGTCTCCAACCCCGACGGCACCCACCGCGTCACCGTCGCCGCCAACCCGGGCGGGCAGACCTGGTCCCACCCCACCTGGCAGGTGACCGCCGCCGACCGGACGAACCAGATCCCCGCGAAGAACAACATCGTCTTCTCGGCGAAGATCCACGGCAGCACCGTCCTGGAGGGCGTCAAGGCCACCGCCGACCACGGCAGGCCGGCCCGGATCAGCCTGAACGGCGAGCCCGGTGACGCTGCCCTCCCCCAGACCGACAACACCTGGCCGAACGTCGGCGGCAAGTACGGCTCGGCCGTCTACGAGAACACCCACACCGGCGAGGTCTACATCCGCGACGACTACCTGCGCCAGCAGGGCGGCGCGCTGGCCAAGGGTTCCGAGCCCGCGCTCTCCCCCGACAACGAGGAGGTCGTCTTCGTCCGTTCCGTCCACGGCCACGACCACCTCTTCGTGGAGGACCTCGGCGGCTCCACGACCACCGTCAAGGACGTCACCCCCACGGCCACCACCGACTACACCGAACCGACCTGGTCGCCCAACGGCAAGACCATCGCCTTCCGCGCCCCGACCGGCACGTACACCATCACCAAGACCGCCCACGGCTTCGGCCGGCCCGTCAAGGTCTCCACCCACACCGGCCTGCCCGCCTACCGCGGCTGACCACCGCGGGCGAGTTCGGCCCGCAGCTCCGGCAGATGCTGGTCGGCCGTGTCGTGCGGCAGATACTCGACCACATCGAGAAAACGGAACAGCACCTGGCTCTTGGTGACGGCGAACTCGTAGTCACCGAACCCCACCACGGCACCCAGGTCCCCACGAACAGCGCCCCGGACGACATGAGCGGTCATGTCGTCCGGGGCTTCCGCCGTCAGCCCCCGCCGCGCGTTGGGCCGCGCCAGATACGGGCAGACCATCGAGGCGTACAGCATGCACGCCCGATGCCCCGGCCCCTCCAGCGTCGCCGCCATGTTCCGGTACGGCCGCCCCGCGTCGAGCGCCTCCCGAATAGCCGAACTCTCGGCACCGCCGACCACCCGCCACACCGCCCCCTTGGGCATCAGCGTGCCGCACACGGAACACAACCGCCGCCGAGCACACTCCGCACTCCGCCCGTAGTCCGTGAGCGCGAACTGCGGCTCGCCGCCCTCCCACGGAGTAATGGCAGGCACGGGATAACCCCGACCGTCACGAGGCCTGCCCTCGACGGTCACCGGCATGGGAACGGAATCGAATCGCACACCTCATGGTCGGTCACGCGGGCGCGCGGCGCGACGGCCGTTTGGAGATTCAGCGGTCCGGTGCTCCGCACAACCGCCCCGGCAGCTCCACGCGGTGGGCCAGCCTTCGGCCCCATCGTCGGCTCGGTACTTCGACGTACCTGTACGTCAGGGCGCACAGCGGCAACAGCACGGCGACGAAGGCCAGTTCGGCCACGGGACTGTCCTGCCGCAACCGGCCGATCGTGCCGTCGGTCACCGCCAGCAGCACCGGATGCACCAGGTAGACCGAGTAGCTGACCGTTCCCAGCCAGGTCAGCCAGCGCGGAACCCGTCGGCGGCGCAACGCCAGACCGGTGCCGAAGGTGAGGACAGCCAGGAGGAAGGCCACGATCCAGCCGCGCCGGGTGAATGGGGCCCCGCCCGGCCCGTCCCCGTTCCACATCGCACTTCCCACGGCACAGGCGACCACCACTGCGGCCGTGCAGGCCACGCGCCGCCGGCTGCTCCAACCTCTCTCGGCCCGGTGGACGGCGCTGCCGAGGAACATGACGGCGAGGATCACCAGCCCCTCCCACATGGGGACCGTGCCGTTGAAAGCGACCAGGACGAGCGCCAGCACGCCGCCCAGTACGCCCCCGAACACGCGCAGCGCGGGTGACCCGGCGCTCGCACAGCCGATGGCGGCCACCATGGCGAGCGAGGCGAACGTGATCAGTGGGCCCGTGCCGATCACGCCGGAGAGAGCGGAGGCCGGCAGCACACCCCCTGCCGTCGCACTCACGACGGCGAGCGCTGCCAGGGTGACGGCGACCGTTGCCGACCGCTGATGAAGGCGGACCGTGAACAGCCCGACGACCAGCAGATAGAAGGCCATTTCGTACGAGAGCGTCCACAGCACGAGAAGGAGACTGGGCGTCCCCAGCAGTTCCTGGAGCAAGGTGACATGGGCGGCGACCACCGCCGCGGCACTCTGCCGACCGAAGTCGGTGCGAATCTCGGCGCAGCCCGCCAGTTGGAGAGCCAGAACCGCGGCGACGGCCACCACCAGCAACGGATACACGCGGAAGACCCGCCCGATCCAGAAGGTCCTGACGCACCCCTGGCGCTCGAGTGACGCGGGGATGATGTAGCCGCTCACCAGGAAGAACAGCATGATGGCGTACCGGCTGGTGTTGAACTGCGGCATCAACTCCCGCCGGAACTCCGCCATGAAGGCGTACGACGAGTGGTCGAACACCACGACGAGCGCCGCGATACCGCGCAACGCGTCCAGCCAGTCCCGGCGTTGAGACTTCATGAGTCGTCCGGCAGGGCGATCTTCACCGGAACGCAGGGTTCGGCTTCGCTCCTGGTCGCGTAGAACTCGACCGCGCGGGGCCGGGAACTGCCCTTGGTGTTCTCGAAGGCCAGCACGTTGCCCTTGCGCAGGGTGCCCTGCCAGGTGCTCGGCTGCTTCCAGGTGCCCCGAAGAGGGACGAGGGGGACGAGGTGGCCGTACCGATCGACCTTCGAGAGCGGGGTGACTTGGCTGCGCTCGCAGACGTAGCCGGGAGGGAGCAGGTCAATGGTCACCTTGATGCCCCACGGGCGCACTGTGCTCGCGAGTTCGCGCTGTGCCGCGACATCGATGGCCTGGTCCTGGAAGGTGAGCGTGACAGTGCCGTCGTCGTGGCGCTCCACCGCGTAGGCCTTCGACCCGGCCGGCACGCCGGGCACCGTCACCGCGGCGAGCCAGGCCACCGCACAGGCCGTCAGCACTACGGCGATCCGGCGCGGCGTGAAGAACCGGCGCGCGGAAGGGCGCTCCTCAGTCCTGTCCGTCTCGCGCAGCAGGATCTCCCGCTTCAGCTCGGCCAGCAGGCGGTCCTCGAACGTCGTCCTCGTGCTCATGTCTCTCTCCCTACGACGTACGCCAGTGCTGCGTCCGACGTCGTCTTCGCGACCGTGGGATCCGCCTCGCTCCGCAGTGCCTTGCGCGCCCGGTGGAGTCGGACCCGGGCGGTGACCTGGCTGATGCCCAGTACGGCCGCCGCCTCGGTGACGGTGAGCTGATCCACCGCGATGAGCTCGATGACGGCCCGCTCGCCCTCGGGAAGTCCCGCCAGCGCGGCGAGCATCCGCCGGGCCGGTCTCTCCGCGTCGAGCCTGTCCTCGATGCGGGCGATGTCGTCGGCCTCCAGCAACCGGCGTCCGGAGAACCGCAGATCGCGTTCGGTCTCCCGGGCGATCCGGCGGCGTTCCGACGACACGATGTTGCGTGCGATGCCGTACAGCCAGGCCGTCTCGCTGCCGAGGCGCGGCTGGTAGGAGTGGGCCGAGTCGAGGACGGCGAGGAAGATCTCGGCCGTCAGGTCGGCCGCCGTGTGGGGGTCGTTGACCCGGCGGGCCACGAAGCGCATCACCGCGTCCACGTGGCGCCGGTAGAACTCCTCGAACAGCCGCGGGTCACGTACCGCCGCGGCAGGTCCACCGCCCCGTAACGGTTCCACGCCATCCACCGGCGGCTCCTTCTGGTCGGAGGCTCCCCGGCCTCCTCATCGTCGGAGGCCCGTGGAGTGCTGCGAAGTCACTTCACCTGTTCTTGGGCCGGGGCACGAAAAGCGTTACAGGAAGGTCGTCCGAGCCGATCGGAAGGGACGAACGCCCCCGGAAACTAGGCCATTTTGCAGATGCCCCCGCCCAACACCCCCTCATAGGGTCCATGACACACCACCCCGAACCAGCCGCCCGAGGAGTCCCATGAGTACCGATGTTTCCCGCCGCCAGGTGCTCGCCGCCGGAGCGGCGGTGGCCGGAGCGGCTGCGCTGGTCGGCGGGGTTGCAGGAACGGCCGATGCGGCGAGTGTCGCGGCCGGTACAGGTGAGGAGAAGTCCAAGGTGAAGCCGACGATCGTCCTGGTGCACGGTGGTTACGCCGATTCCTCCTGCTGGAACGCCACCATCAAGGAGCTGCAGCACAAGGGCTACACCACGATCAGCGGCTCGAACCCGCTGCGGGGTATTCCGACCGACGCCCCCTACATCGCCAGCCTCCTGGACTCCATCAGCGGACCCGTCGTACTGGTCGCCCACTCCATGGGCGGAACCGTCATCACGAACGCCGCCGCCGGGAAGAGCAACGTCAAGGCACTCGTCTACGTCGCCGCGTTCGTGCCCGAGGTGGGCGAGACGCAGGGTGAGCTCATCACCAAGTTCCCGGGCAGCGAGGTGGAGCCGGTGAGCGTGCCGGTGCCGTACACGAAGGCGGACGGTACGACCGGGATCGATCTGTATCTGAGCAAGGACGGGCAGGCGGCCTTCGCGGCAGACATCTCCACCTCCGACTTCAAGGTGCTCCAGGCCACGCAACGGCCCTTCGACGCCGACTCCTTCACCTTCCCGACGACGGCCGCGGCCTGGAAGACCATTCCGGTGTGGGGGCTGGTCGCCGGTCAGGACAAGGCGATCCCGCCGGCCTGCGAACGCTGGATGTACAGCCGGGCGAACGCCCGCAAGGTCGTCGAAGTGCCTGGCTCGTCGCATGTCGTGATGCTCAGTCACCCCAAGATCGTCGCCGGTCTCATCGAGGACGCCGCCAAGGCGACCGCCTGACGCGCACGAAGAGAATGAAGAACGCCCCGGTCCGTCTTCACGGACCGGGGCGTTCCGGCTGCCTACCAGCAGCCCTCCACCGTGGGTGCCGCCCGCGAAGGTGGCGGCGCGGCCCTGGCCGAGCGCGGTGAGCGGAACGGCCCTCACTCGGTGACCGAGGTGCTCCGGAACGCTACCCAGGCGATCGTCCCCGGCTTCGCGCTCAGTCGCCGGTGACCGAGATGACGGTGCCGATCTTCGCGTCCTGGTAGAACCACTTGGCGTCGGCGCCGTCCAGGCCGATCCAGCCGCCGGTGCTGTCGGTGCCGTCGGTGCCTTTGCCGAGGCTCTTCCCCTTGTAGGAGCGGGTGACGCCGACGTAGACCGGCGTGTTGTCGGCGTCGCGCAGTTCGACCGCGAGCGTGACCTCCGTGTACAAGCCCACTCCGTCGGTGGAGCCGGTGACAGTCACCACCTTGGTGTCGTGCTTCGCGTACACGGTCAACGGCCCGACGAATGCCGGGCTGTTGGAGGAGTCCGAGGTCAGCGGCATGACCCGGCCCCCGAGGAACAGGGCACGCTTGGTGAGTTCCAGCGTGCCGGCGGCGGGCACCGCGGAGGCGGCGGAAGGCGACGGGGGCGCCGACCGCGACGGGGACGGGACGGCGGGCGCGGCGGCACCCGGGAGCCGACGGCCGCCGTTCTCCTTCCCCGCGAGGTCCAGGGTCAGCGCGAAGCCCACCAGGGTGAGAGCAACCGCAGCCGCACCCAGCGTGCCGGCCGTCCGACGGCGCGCCCGGCGCACCGCACGGCCGCGGACCTGGGCGCCGGTGAGGACCGGACGGGCCTCCTGTTCAGCGGCCAACTCACGTAGCGCGAGCGAGAGTTGATCGTTGGATCCGTTGGAGAGTTCATCCGACACGGCCGCTCTCCTTCCGATTCCGAACCGGCACGTCCGCCTCGTCCGGAGTCAGCTGCTTCGCCAGTGCCGCCCGTCCCCGGTACAGCCTGGCCTTCACCGTCCCCACGGGCGCACCCGTCTCGGAGGCTATCTGCTCGACGCTCACGTCACACAGATGGTGCAGGACGATCACCATCCGTTGTGCGGTGGGCAGTTGGCGCAGCGCGGCGACAAGTGCCGTGTGATCGGGGTTGGGTCCGGGCGTGGACACGGGCGGTGGGGTGCGGCGCACCAGCTCCAGCCAGCGTCTGGCCCGGCGCCAGCGGCTGACCGCCAGCCGCATGGCGACGGTACGGATCCACGCCTCGGGTGCCTCGTCCGCGAGGAAGTCCCCACGCCGGTCCCAGGCCCGTACGAACGCCTCCTGGACCACGTCCTGCGCCTCCTCGCGATCGCCGGTGAACGCCGCGAGCTGGCCGGTCAGACGGGGGAACGCGGCGGCGTAGAAGGCGTCGAACTCGTCCTCGGTCATGACCTCACCGGAGTCTCGGAATTCCCGTGCAACCCGACCGCCGCACCGTGCGTACAGGAAAGACGACGAACACGCGTCTCAGGATCCACTCCCCCCTCAGTTGTATCGGAGGACCACCGAAGTGCCCGACCCCCACGACGACTTCACGGTTTACGCGCACGCGCGGCTGCCCCGGCTGGTCACCACCGCGCACCTGCTCTCCGGTGCGACCGGAGACCCCCGCGAGGCGACCGAGCTGGTGCGGAGAACGCTGGTGGGAGTGTGCGCGCGGTGGCGCCGGATACCTCGGGACGACGTGGACTTCTATGTACGGCGGTCCCTGGTGAAGGAGTTCCTGCGCGGGGCGCGCCGCCAACAGGCTCCGTCCCGCGGTGTGTTGAAGGACACGTCCGCACGGCAGCGGGCCGTGCTCGTGATGCTGCACCGGGAGGGGCTGCGGGAGGCGGAGGTCGCCCAGCTGCTCGGCTGGTCCGCCGGTGCGGTGAGCAGCCGGGCCCGGCGGGGGCTGGCGGTGTGCGGGGGTGACGCGGGACGGCTGCGGGAGCTCTTCGCGGAAGCGGCTCAAGTCGGCCCGGAGGATGTCCCGTTCGGCGTTCCGCTTGATGCCGTCGAGCGTCAGGGCCGAGCGCTGCGGCGCCGCCGTAGAACCGTGGTCGCCGCGCTCTGCGCGCTGCTGCTCGTCCCGGCGGGTGTGTTCGCCGTCGACCGGGTCGTGGGCGGTGGCACCGCGGCCGGGTCGGTCGGCGGGGCGGTCGACGTGGCGCGGAGTCCGATACGGATCGTCGCGCCGGGTGAGCGGGTGGCCGCCGTGCCGGGGGTGCAGGTCTGGCTGACGAGCGACGGCAAGCACTGGTCGACACCACAACGGCCCAACCAGTTCCTCGGGTTGAGCGAAGACAGCTCCGCGAGCGGCTCGAAAGGAGATGCCGATAAGCCGGCCGCCTCCGTGCAGCCCGACCGGCTGAACAGCTCGTACTTCCTGTCCGGCCTGTACCGGGGCCTGTCCGCCGACCCGGCGCGCGTCGAGGTCACCGTCGACGAGAACAGGATGACCGGCACCGTCCTCACGCTGGCGGGCAGCCCGGGCTGGGGCGTCTGGTACACGCGCGCTCCGCTGTCGCTGGCCGAGCTCAAGTCGAGCTACGGCGACGGCGGTCCGACCGTCACGGTGTACGACGCGGCCGGCAAGGTCGTCGCGCGGGGCGGGGCCGACTGGTGAGGCGCACCGCCAGGTCCGCCAAGCTGCGCGTCCCGCTCCGCCTGCGGCTCCGCCGTAACCGGGGCCGCCTGCTGCGGCGGCTGATCATCGCCTTCCTCCTGCTGATCGTGGCGCTGTGCGCGGCCGCGGTCGTCGCGTACCGGCTGACGGGGATCCCGGATCCGCACCCGGAGACCGTCACCCAGAGCACGGTCTTCGTCGACGACAAGGGCTCGTATCTGGGCCGGCGCGGTCCCGTCGACCGTCAGGAGGTGCCGCTGTCGCAGGTCCCGAGGTATGTCCAGGACGCCGTGATCGCGGCCGAGAACCGCACCTTCCGCACCGACGACGGGGTGTCGCCGCGCGCCCTCGCCCGCGCGGTGCTGGCCTCGCTGACCGGCGGCGAACGGCAGGGCGGCTCCACCATCACCCAGCAGTACGTCAAGAACGCGCTGCTGAGCCCGGAGCAGTCGCTGTCCCGCAAGGCCCGCGAGGCACTGATCGCGATCAAGCTCGACCGCACCCGCTCCAAGGACGAGATCCTGGCCGGCTATCTCAACACCGTGTATTTCGGCCGGGGTTCGGCCGGTATCGAGGCCGCCGCGCGCAACTACTTCGGCGTGGACACCCGCGAACTGACCGTCTCCCAGGGCGCCGCGCTGGCGGGGATCGTCAACATCCCGTCGTACTACGAGAAGGCGGGCTCCGATCCCGAGGTGACCGCGACGCTCAGGGCGCGCTGGGAGTGGGTGCTCGACGCGATGGCGGCGAGCGGGAGCATCACGGCGAAGCAGCGTGCCGAGGCCGTGTTTCCCGCGTTCCGATTCTATCCGCCGGGCGCGACCGAGGGGCAGCGGCAGTACATGATCGACGTGGCGGCGCAGGAGGCGGCCGACCGACTGGGCATCACCGAGGACCAGTTGGCGCGCGGCGGCTACACCGTGCGCACCACCTTCGACCTGGCGCTCCAGGACGCCACCACCGAGGCGGTCAAGGACATCAAGAGCGGCAAGGGCATCACGCTGCACACCGCCGTCGTGGGGATCGTGCCCGGCGACGGGGCGGTACGGCTGTTGTACGGGGGCTCGGACTACGCGCGGCAGCCGTTCAACGACGCGGTGGGCGGCGCGGTGGAGGCGGGCACGGCGCTGGACCCCTTCGCCGAGTTCCCGCTCGGCGCCCCGCTGACCGCGCTGTCGAAGACCCCGGCACCCACCCCGCTCAAGCTGGCCTCGGCCTACGCGACCGTGGCGGCGAACGGCATGTACGCGGCGCCGTACACGGTCACGAGGATCACCCGGGACGGCCGGACGGTGTACACCGCGCACCCCGACACCCGGCGCGTGCTGGACGAGAAGTCCGCCTTCCTGGTGAGCGCGCAGATGTCCAAGTCGTACGGCGACGCGCTCCCCGCGGTCCCCACGGCCCAGCGCGCCCCGGAGACGGTCTTCACGGCGGGCGCGGGCGGCGGCATCACCCGCCGCACCGTGTGGTCCACCCGCCTCGACCCCCGACTCGCCCTCACCACCGCCCTGTTCGCCGACCGCCCCGGCAAGAAGAAGAACACGACCGTCCCGGCCCAACTGCCCAACGACCCACCACCGACGGAGACCGCGACCGAAACGACGGCACAGATCTGGCGGCTGGCCACGACGGGGACGGGATAGTCACCTGTGCGCGCCCCAGAACGCGCAGTGATGGCGGAGTTCCGCGGTACGGGTGGGAACAATGCGATCCGGTGCCAGGGAAAGCACTGTGTTCCGGGGCCAGTTGGGGGAAGCGGGGCTGTTCGGGTCTGCCGTGCGGGCGAATTGGGTCCAGTAGTCGAGCATGGTGTCGGCCAGCCGGTGTTGTGCCGCGGTCATCTCGCGGGGGCGGCCGACCAGGTCGAACAGGTAGGGCAGTTCGCTCGCGTGCGGTGCGCCGAGCGGGAACGGTGGGGTGCCGGAGGTGAGCGGCGGGGCGTGCTCGTCGGCGAACTCGTAGCGCCAGGTGGGTACTTGGGCGGCGCGCAGGGCCGTGTCGGTGCGTGCCGTCGGGCAGGCGAAGTTCGCGTCGCCGATGACGGCGCCGAACACCGGGCCGCCGTCGGAGCGGTGCACCGGGTACTCGTGGACGATCGCCTTCGCCTGACCCGGGGAGGGGAAGAAGGCGGACACGACGTCGGGCCAGGTGGTGGGGGTGACGGGGTTGCCAGCCCGGATGATGCCGGCGGCCCAGCCGTTGCCCTCGTCGTGGTTGTTCCCGATGAGGACGGGGACGTGGTGGAAGCGGCCGGCCGCGATCGCCGCACCGGGGTCGGCGGGCAGCAACGGGGTGTTGTGGGCGGGCTGTTGATCGGTGGCCTGGGCCGCGAGCAGGCGTGGGACGGACACCCGCCGCAGACAGGCCGTCGTGTCGCGCGCGCCGCCGCAGCCGACCTTCGCCGCGAGGTCCGCGCCCGTGGCGCGTGCCGTGGACAGGGGGACGGAGGACGGTGCGAACGGGCGGTCGGGGCTGCCCGCGCACGGGCCGCTCTCGATGATCGCCCGGTCGAAGAGGCCCGCGGCGGCGGGTGAGGCGAGCTGGGCGCAGACGCTGTAGCCGCCCGCCGACTCACCGGCCAGGGTCACGTTCCGCGCGTCGCCGCCGAACGCCCCGATCTCGGTACGCACCCAGCGCAGCGCGGCCTGCTGGTCGGCCAGTCCGAAGGTGCCGGAGCCGGGCAGCCCCGCGTGGGCGAGGTAACCCAGGGCGCCCAGGCGGTAGTCGACGGTGACGACCACGACATCGCCCCGGGTCGCCATGCGGTGGGCGTCGTAGGAGCTGCCCGCTCCGGTGGTGAGGCCGCCGCCGTGCAGCCAGACGATCACCGGTCGCGGGCGGGCCGGTTCCGCGCCGTCGGGCGTCGTGACGTTCAGGTGGAGGCAGTCCTCGTCCGTACTGCCGCCGGGCACCTCGCCGGCCGGCTGCGGGCAGGCGCTCGCGGGCCGGGTCGCGTCGCGCACTCCGGCCCAGGGGGCGGCCGGGCGGGGCGGCGCCCAGCGCAGGCGGCCGGCCGGGGGCGCGGCGTAGGGGATGCCCTCGAAGGTGCGGTAGCCGTCGTGGGCGGCGCCCCGCACCACGCCGTCGTGGACGCGTACCTCGGTGGCGGGCCGGGGCGCGGACCCGGCGGTCGTCGCGAGTACGGCGGTCAGGGCACAGCCCAGGGTGGTCAGGACGTGGTGTGTGCGCATGGTCGTCTTCTCCCCGTCGGTCGTTCGTCGGTTGCCGGCTGTCAGCCGCCGCCCATGCCGCCCTGCCCGGCGATCATGGTCGTCGGCAGCGCCCGTACGGCTTTGTCCAGGCCCGGCGCGAGGGCGGCGAGCGAGTCCGTGCAGGCGTCGATACGCGCCCGGTACGTCTTCCGGTCCCGGCGTGACACGACCGTGCGGATGCCGCCCGCGGCGGCCAGCGCGAGCAGCGCGGCATCGGCCACGGGCAGCTCGGTCACCGGGACGTCCCCGTGCAGCGCCTCGGACACCCGGACGCGGACCCCGGCGAGCGTCGCGCGGTCCGTGACGGTCACCCGCCGACGGCCGAACGGGGTGCGCGGCGCCCGCACGGTGAGCACACCCGCCGCGACGAGCCGGTCCTCCACCTCGGCCAGAGTGCGCCTGCGCCGGCGACGCACGAGCCGCTTCCAGTCGCGCCCGCCGTCCTCCCCCGGCCGGCCGCGCGCCGCGAGGTCGACCAGAGTGGCGGCCCGCACCAGCAGCCGGGTGCGGGCACGGTCGTAGGGGCCCTCGACCGAGTCGTCGTAGGCGAGCAGATACATGAGGCAGGGCAGATCGTCGTCCACCCTTCGACGCTAGGGCCGCGCGCCCCGCCCCCGGATCGCCCACGGGAACGGACCGGCACTGGGAGCGCGGGAGGAGCACGGCCCGGCGTCCTCCCTGAGGAGGAGGCGCCGGTGGTCGGGAGCGGCACGGCCGGACGAGACCGGGCCGAAGGCCACCGACGGTCGAGGACAGCGCGGCCCGCAGGAGGCCGAGTCGAAGACGACCGACGGTCAAGGGCGGCCCGGCCCGATGTCCCTCCTGAGC
>NZ_BARG01000041.1 GCF_000376565.1 Streptomyces hokutonensis
CCCCCACCGGCCCGCACATACCGACTACCTCAAGTCCCCTTCTTTCTTTTCCCAGTTGCAGCAACAGCCGCACACGCAACAGCGTTGACGATCGCCGTCCTGCACCGCGGCACAACCATCCCCGGCTGGGCGCTGGCTTTGACTTCAACTGCCGCTACCGCCTTGGTAGTTGGTACGGCCTACTACGTCGGATCTCTGCTCGGCAGACGTAACAAGGCAACCCGGGACACCCAAACCCAACGCCTCGCCACCTGGACCGAGGAAGCCGTACGAGACGCCTGGGCGGAACGCCGCCGCATCGCCGCCGGCCTCGAATCCACCGTACTGGCCCGCACCGCAGACATGATCGCGGAAGCCCAGGCAGGCCGGCTGGACGCGACAGCGACCCGCGCCCGCGAGGCACTCGCCGCGATGCGCGCCCTCCTGGACGCGGTCCGCGACGGCGACACCGCCGCCGAACTGACCCCACAGCCCACCCTCCAGGCCCTCGACCTGCTCGCCCACCAGTGCCGGGCCACCGGCCGCGACGTGGAGATACGCCTCACCGACCGCGTCCCGGAACGCCTCCCCACCGAGGTCGACCTCACCGCCTACCACGTCGCCGAGACCCTCCTCGCGACCGGCGACACCGAACCCGCCGTACTCGAACTCGACGCGGTCGACGGTACGTTGACGATCACGGCCACCGGTGTGCCACGCGCCGCCGAGCCCGCCGTACGGGACCGGTTGACGGCGCGGATCGCGCCGCTCGGCGGCACCCTGACGACCGGCCGGCCGCCGGGCACGGTCCACCTCCGGCTGCCGCTCACGGCGGTGCCGGACGACGAGGAAAGACAACGATGAGCCTCAGGGTGCTGGTCGTCGACGACCAGGGCATCGTCCGGGCGGGCTTCGCCGCCGTGATCGACGCCGAGGAGGACATGACGGTCGTAGGAGAGGCCGCGGACGGCGCGACGGCGGTGGTGCTCGCCGCCGAGCTGGCCCCCGACGTGGTCGTGATGGACGTACGGATGCCGGAACTCGACGGCATCGCCGCGACGAGGATCATCACCGGAAAGGAGAACGCACCGCGCGTCCTGGTGCTCACCACCTTCGACCTGGACGCGTACGTCTTCGACGCCCTCCGCGCGGGGGCCTCCGGCTTCCTCCTCAAGGACGTGCACGCCTCCGAACTCCTGGACGGAATCCGGGTGGTGGCGAGCGGCGAGAGCGTGCTGGCGCCGTCGGCGACCCGCCGCCTGATCGGCCACTACGCGTCCGGAGCGGGGACGGGATTCCACTCCACCTCCGGTCCGGACTCCCCTGGTTCCGGCCCGCGCGAACTCGAAAGCCTCACCGAAAGCCAGCGCAACGTCCTCGGGTTGCTCGCCTCCGGCCTCAACAACGCGGAGATCGCGGGGGAGTTGGGCATCACGGTCGGCACGGTCAAGTCCCATGTGAACGCCCTGCTGCGCAAACTCGGCCTGCGCGACCGCGTCCAGGCCACGATCCTCGCCTACGACCTCGGCATCACGCGCCCGAACCCACCCGGCGCGGACCACCTCTGACGTTGCCTTCCCGTCCTCTTCCCGTCCTCTCCCCAGGAGCCCATTCCATGACCGGTACCGATGCTCACGCTGCCCGTTCCCCGCTGCACAGACTGGGCAGGAACCTCCGCAACCCCTTCGCCCTCTCCTACCTCGCACTCTGCGCGGTGCTGCTCCTCTGGGCGATCGCCGTCAACATCCCCGACGACTCGGACGGGGCCATGGCCGTCGTCGTCCCCCTCATGGCCACCGCCCCGGGCAGCCTCGTCCTTCTCCCCCTGCCGGGCGGGGCCTGGGTGTTGATCGTCGCGGTCGTCGTCGGGGCACTGGTCAACGCGTTGATCATCGGCTGGTGCGCCCGCGCACTGACCCGCGGCAACCGCCCGGACGCGACGCGCTGACCGCGCGGGGGCGCAGGTGGGGGCTCAGGCGCCGCCGTAGCCGACCGAGTGGTCGTCCGGGTCCTCGGTCGCGTACAGGGTGGGCCCGAGCCGGGCGGCCAGCGCGTCCCCCGCGATGTGGGTGACGGTCACCGTCCCGTCCTCGTTCGACGTCAGCTCCGCGTAGTACCCCAGTGCCATCCAGTCCATCGGCCGGTGGAAGAAGAACTCGACGGTGTCGTCCGGGTATTCGGCACGCAGCAGGGGCAGCAAGGTCTCCGGGTGGTACTCGGCCCCCTTCCCACTGAGCACCACGACCACGTGCCCCACGCCCACCCGCCACACCCGCACATGCGCGTAACCGTTCCAGTCCCCCACGGACTGCCAGGGCTCCTCGTCGCGGATCAACTCTGGATAGACGCTCTCAACTGCCATACCGCACCCCGTTTCCAGCCACAGCAGCCAGTGGCCATCAGAACAACCATGCTCAGCGCGGCACGCACGGAACCCTCCGCGAGGATGAACGCTTCTTCCGGTCAGCCGGTCGTTCACTGATCACACACGGTGGTGAATCAACCCGTAATCCTGTAACTGGACACTACAGGTCGCGGTTGTCCCAGGTACTCATCAGGAGATCACCAGAAAAGGGACTGCCTTGGTCATGCAGTACGTCACCCGCCTCACCACGGCCCTGGCGGCCGCTGGAGCTCTCGTCCTTGCCGTGCCGACCGGTGCGCAGGCCGGCGCGATCGGTTCAACTCCCGTGCGTACCTTCGAGTACAGCGTGGGCGGCATGACGATGAAGATCCCGACGGGCTGTCTGTTCACGCACATCATCCGAGGCAGCGGCCGGAAGATCAGCTACCAGAACGCCGGCGTCGACTGCGCTTTCGTCGGAGCGCTGAGCAGCGGTTTCTGCAACTGGCGTATCGACTTCACCTATGCCGACACCGAGAACCGGACCTACCGCACATCCCGCGGCACGACACACACCGAGTGCAAGATCGACCCGATGCGGAACAACTCTCCCCAGAAGCTGCCTCGTTATGGAAAGGCGTGTGCCCGCCTCTATGTCGGCGGAACGCGTCGCGTGAGCCAGTGTCACAACATCACGAAGTGAGTTGTTCATGATCGAGCAGAACAAAGACCAGGATTCAGATCAGGCGTGGAGAACGCGGCGCCGCCGAGCAGGTATCACCGCATTCCTCTCGGGCCTCGTCGCCACGCTCGCCTTCTTCGCCTTCTTCCCCGGTCTGCCGCACGTCATCGACTGGGGGGCAATCCTCGTCTCCCTCGCCGTGGGCGGACTCGCCCAATGGTGCTGCCAGTCCTGGATCAGCAGATCGGCAAAGGCGAAGGCCGAACACATGTGACCGGCGGCGCGGCACTCTTCCCCTCTTCACTCGACAACCACGTTCGCCGCCAGAGAAGCAGCGCGCCGACTCCCACCACGTAGGCCGCCGCGAAGCTGTTGTCGCCGCACGTCCGGCGGGCTGGAACGTTCGTACCGCAGGCGAAGAAATCGACCGGGGGCTGGGGTTGCAGAGGACACGAGGCGGGTCGGGCAGGTCGTGGCTGCCGACCGAGAGGACCGAGGAGAACCGCCACGGGAAGCTCGATACGGCGGTTGCCGGTGGCAGCCACCAGCACGGTGCCGCCGAAATACGCCCGGTCCGCGAGGTCGCTCAAGGCGTCCCGCAGGTCTGTCTTCGTCGTGGACAGGCTGACGTTCACGATGTCGAAGCCCTGGTCGACCGCCCAGCCCGGCCCGGTGAGCAAGGTCTCCCCTGTGCAGGAGGACTCCGCGCCCAGCACCCGCAGGCTCGTCAGCTCGCACTCGGGAGCCTGTAGCCGGATGCCCCCGGCGCAGGCGACGCCGAGGCCGTCGGTCAGATGGCTGGGGCCGAAGGTCCGTACGGCCCGCATCATTGGTGATTCCAGGGTCCGTTGCCTGATGGTGACCCAATCGCCGCGCGCGATGTGCCCGAAGTAGGGATGGGCGGGCGGCGGCACCTTGCCCTCCATCACATCTGGTTGCCGCGGCCGGTCACCTGGTCGTTGAAGCCGACCACCGGCCGGCTCGCCGGCGCGCACGGTTCCGCCGTCACCGGCTGGGCCGTGCCGGAATGCCGGGCGAACCACTCCCTGGCGCGGCCGGCGGACGCCAACGGCACGACGAGCATGGGCACTTGGTCGACGAACTCGCGCCGGACGGCACCGGTGATGTCGCCCAGGTAGGGGTCGTCCGGTCAGAGGCCGGTGAGTTGCAGGCTGACGGCCTTGCCGTCGTCGATCAGCTCGTGCACACCCGGAAGACGGCCTCGCGCGGGACCTTCTCCTCGTGGAAGCAGTCAAGGCCGGCGGAGAAGTGGTCGACGGCGTCGGTCACCGCCCTGACCGCCCGCGGGATGCGCGGCTCGCGGGCGCAGAACAGCCCGGAGAGCACGTGGATGTACGAGCCGGCCGCGCGGGCCCGTTCGGCGATGTCACGGACCAGCGCGGGACGCAGCAGCACCTCGCCGCCCGACATCAGGACGAACTCGGGACGACTGTCGACGGCGAACGTCTCGGCGAACCGCAGGAACATCCGCGCCGGGTGAGCCCGATGGACACGGCAGCACCGGGCACGGACCTGTACGTGCCGCCTGCTGCTCCGCTCATCGGACCGGGGTGGACGGGAGCGGACGACGGGAGCGGACGACAGGACCGGACCGGGGTGTACCCCATCTCGGCGAGCAGGGCGGGCGTTCCCGGGACGTCCTTCCGGTGCGTTCCCGACCGGCCTCCGATGCGTTCCCGACCGGCCTAAACCCCTGGCCGTCAACCGCCCCGTGGTGACAGGATCCGCGGCATGACCTATGGAATCGAGTCCTGCCCCACCCGATGAGCGCCCAGGCAGGCGGTGGAGTCCCCGCCCCTGGGCCCTCCCTGTACGCATACGCGCTGCGCCTGTACCGATCGAAGCCCGACGGTCGACTTCCCCACGGTGGCCACCCCTCGCCCGACTCGCCACAGAGGCGCACAGCACTGGGTTGGCGCAAGGCCGAAGCAGGTGTGCGGGAGATCCTCGCTCCCCTGCTGTCCGATCCGGACACGGTCCGCGCCGCCGACGAGATCCACCGCAGACTGCACGCGTTGGGCGTTCGGGATCCTCATGTCCAGGCTGCGATCGCCGAGTTGCCCCTGGAAGACGCGGCGGCAGCCCGTGCTCTCGGCCGCCGTCTGACACGAACCGGCACCAGCACACTGACCGTGAATGTCGGCATCGCGCTCCTGGCTCGCCTCGGTGAGCCGGAGGACGTGCCGTACCTCAAGGTTCTCGGCCTGCTGAGGGTTCTCGCCCGTCCCGTGGTCGGCGCGCTCACCGCCCTCGACTGCCCGACAGCGGCCCTGGTGTGGCTGGCCGACCACGCCGAGAGCCGCGCACTGCGCCACCTGATCGACGCGATCGCCGCACGCGATGACCACGAGGCCCGCACCTGGCTGATCAACGCCCCTCTCGACTCGGGTGCTGTCGGACCTTCCACCGCCCGCAGGATCGCCGAGGCACTCCAACTCGCCGACGTTCTCGGCGAGAAGCAGACGGACACCCGGGCCGTGGCCCAGGCCGGACGTCTCCTCTCCCGGATGACGGGACTCCGCGACTACCGGCCCGAGATCCTCAGCTACCGACAAGCCGCCACCATCTACAACGCGTTCGTCGCACGCGCCGGCCAACTGCCGCCGACGCCGGACCACTACGCCATCCTGCTGTCCGTCGCCCTGGACCTGCACAGTGGCCCCAGCGTGCTCCTCGACTGGCAGCCCGGACAGCGGGAAGCCCTCCTGCACGCCCTCGAAGCCGTCCTGCACAACGAGTCCTGGACAGCCGTCGCGGAGAGCGAGCCCGAAGACCCCGCCGAACGCCGCCGGGTCCATTGGCTACGGCGCACGGCACGGCAGCCTTTCCATCGCGCGACGGTCTCCCGGTTCCGGGTGGAGGCCACCGTGCGGGACCCGGCGGACCCGGACACGGTCGAGGCACGGGTGTTGATCGACGGTCGGCCCCTGGTACCCGAAGCATTCGGCAAGGGGCCGGCCCACTCCCCCGAGTACCTTCTCGACAGCGGTCGCCTACGCGCCGCGGCCGAGCCCCGAGAGGTGCAACTCGCGGAGGCGTACTGCACCGAGGGCTGTTGCGGCGCGCTCTACGTGACCATCTGCAGGGAGGGCGACCAGGTGGTGTGGCGTGACTGGCGTCGCCCGCCGTCACGGCAACCCCGCGCGGAGCTCCCCGAGTACCGCTTCGACGCGGGCGACTACGACGCCGAGATCGAGCGCGCGGAGAACGACCGGACCTGGGCCTGGCCGGCGCGGAACACGGCCCGGTTGATAGCCGCGGGGCTGCGCGAACAACCCGGTCTCCTCACCCGGTGGGACGGCCAGGTCGGCTGGATCGGCACCGACTTCCACGACCAGGACTCGACCGCGATCTCCTTCACGTACTGGCCGGGCCTTGCCGCCGGGCAGCGGGACAAGGACGGCCCCTGGCTGCAGTTCGTCTGGAGTCTCCCCGACGACGGCACGCCTCCCGAGAATCAGGCCGCTACGGCACTGCGGCAACTCGCCGAACGGGACCCGAAGACCTACGCCCAGGTCAGGGGAGGCAGCCGCTCGCACGCCGAGGCACTCGGCTTCCCATGGCCCGAACCAGAAATCCCGGAAGTGAGCACCTGACCGGACCCGTCCGGTCAATCCTTGTCCCCCTTGACCCTGCTCGTCGTACTCGGCAGGCGGAGAGTGTCCCCGGCATACGGTCTCGGGGGGGGGCAGGTAGTGGCGGGGTCAGAAGGTGACTTCGCCCGGACGACAGGACCATGGCACGCGGCTGGTGCTGGAACCGCCGCCCCGACCCCCTGCCGTGGTGACACGGTAGGGGCCCTTTTGCCGACCCGGACAGCTCTACGCGGACGCCCTGAACGAAAAGCAAAAGCCCCAGGTCACGGCGAGTGAGTCCTGGGGCTTCCACAGAGCCGCCTTCGGGATTCGAACCCGAGACCTACGCATTACGAGTGCGTTGCTCTGGCCATCTGAGCTAAGGCGGCGCGCTGTCCGCACCATGGTGCGATCAGCAACGTCGGAAAGTCTACACAGTTTCTGGGGGTGCTCCGTACACCCCCGGGCCGCACCCCCGCCCGCAGCCGCGCCGACGCTACGAGCAGCGCTTTCTCTTCGCCGGCGGGGTCCCGCGGAGCAGATACGTGTCGATCGCGGAGTCGATGCACGTGCTGCCGCGGCCGTAGGCGGTGTGGCCGTCGCCGACGTAGGTGAGGAGGCGGGCCGAGGTGAGCTGGCGGGCGAGGGACTGGGCCCAGGGGTACGGGGTCGCCGGGTCGCGGGTCGTGCCGACGACCACGATCGGGGCGGCGCCCTTCGCCTCGATGCGGTGGGGTTCACCCGTGGGCTTCACGGGCCAGTACGCGCAGTTCAGGGACGCCCAGGCGAGGCCGTCGCCGAAGACCGGGGACGCCTTCTCGAACGCGGGGAGCGCCTTCTCGACCTGTTCGGTGGTGGAGAACGCGGCCGGGAGGTCGAGGCAGTTCACGGCGGCGTTGGCGAACATCAGGTTCGAGTAGCGGCCGTCGGCGTCGCGCTCGTAGTAGCTGTCGGAGAGGACGAGCAGACCCGCGCCGTCGTTCTCCTTCATCGCCGAGGTGAGCGCCTCGCGCAGCTGTGGCCAGGCCGCCTCGTCGTACATCGCCGCGATCACGCCGGTGGTGGCGAGCGCCTCGCCGAGCTTGCGGCCGTCCGCGTCACCGGTGGGGACGGGGTGCGCGTCGAGCTTGCGGAAGAAGGCCTTGAGGTTCGTGCCGACCTTGGCGGGGGTCGTGCCCTTGCCGCCGAGCGGGCAGTCCGGCTGCCGTACGCAGTCCTTCGCGAAGGACTGGAACGCCGTCTCGAAGCCCGCCGTCTGGTCGAGGTTCATCCGGCGCGCGGGGAGAGAGGGGTCCATCGCGCCGTCCAGGACCACGCGGCCGACCCGGTCGGGGAACAGCCCGGCGTACGTCGCCCCGAGGAACGTCCCGTACGACGCCCCGACGTACGTCAGTTTCCGGTCCCCCAGTACCGCCCGCAGGATGTCCATGTCCCGGGCCGCCTCGACCGTGGAGACATGGCGCAGCACGTCGGGCGAGTGGGCGCCGCAGCCCTCCGCGAACTTCTTGTACTCGTCGACGAGCCGGGTGGTCTCCCGCTGGTCGTCGGGGGTGGTGTCGGTCTGGGTGAACGTGTCCATGGCCCGGCCGCCGAGGCACTCGACGGGCTCGCTGCGGGCGACGCCCCGGGGGTCCATCGCGACCATGTCGTAGCGGGCGCGGACGGTGGCCGGGTAGCCGATCCCGGCGTACTGCTGGAGATAGCCGACCGCGGAACCGCCCGGCCCGCCCGGGTTCACCATCAGCGAACCGAGCGGCTTGCCCTTGCCCGTGGCCTTCTTGCGGGCGACCGCGAGCCGGATGTCCCCGGCGGTGGGCTTGGCGTAGTCCAGCGGCGCCTTCATCGTGGCGCACTCGAAGCCGGGGACACCGCAGGTGCGCCAGCTGAGCTTCTGCCCGTAGTACCGCGCGAGCGTGGACGGCGTCGACTGCGGCAGTGCGGCCAGCACCACCGCCGCTGCCGGACTCGCCGCCGGCGTCGAACTCCCCGAGGAGCACGCGGAACACGCGGACACGAGGAGCGCGGCCACGGCGAGCAGTGTGCCGCCGGTCCGACGGCTTCGGCGGGCCCGACCGGGCCGACTGGGTTGGCGGAGGGAGCGCCTGATGTGCATCAGACGATCGTAACGTTGCGCAACCAATTGAACGCCCTGTGTACACAATCCACCTCGGACGAGTTACGTCGTCAACGTCACGCCCACAAGATCAGCCCGCTCTGAGCGCCAAGGTCATCGCCTCCACCGCGAGCAGCGGCGACACATTCCGGTCGAGCGCCTCTCTGCACGCGCCGATCGCGTCGATACGACGCAGCGTGGCCTCCGGGGAACCGGCGCGGGCCAGCCGCTCCAAGGCGTCCTCGGCGTCCACGTTGGCGATCGCCACCCGTGAGCCGAGCTGGAGGGCGAGGACGTCACGGTAGAACGCGGTGAGGTCGGTCAGCGCGAGGTCCAGGCTGTCGCGCTGCGTGCGCGTTCTCCGGCGTTTCTGCTTGTCCTCCAGGTCCTTCATCACGCCCGCCGTGCCCCGGGGCATCCGGCTGCCCTGGCCACCGCCCATCGCCGCCTTCATCTCCTCGGTCTCCTTGCCGTCCACCTCCTCGGCCAGCTGCTTGGCGTCCTCCGCGGCGGCATCGACCAGCTCCTGGGCGGCCTTGAGGCAGCCACCGACGTCCTCGACGCGCAGCGGCAGCTTCAGCACCGTGGCCCGGCGCTCGCGCGCGGCCGGGTCCGTGGCGAGGCGGCGGGCCCGGTCGACATGGCCCTGGGTGGCGCGCGCGGCGGCCGCGGCCACGGCCGGTTCGATGCCCTCGCGGCGTACGAGCATGTCGGCCACGGCGTCCACCGAGGGCGTCGTCAGGTTCAGGTGGCGGCAGCGGGAGCGGATCGTGGGGAGGACGTCCTCGATCGAGGGGGCGCAGAGGAGCCAGACCGTGCGGGGGGCGGGTTCCTCCACGGCCTTGAGGACGGCGTTGGCCGACTTCTCGTTCAGCCGCTCGGCGTCCTCGACGAGGATGATCTGCCAGCGGCCGGTCGCCGGCGAGGTGAACGACTTGCGGACCGTGTCCCGCATGTCGTCGGCGAGGATCTGGGTGCCCACGGCGGCGACGGTGGTGACGTCGGCGTGGGTGCCGATCAGCGCCGTATGACAGCCGTCGCAGAAGCCGCAGCCGGGGCTGCCGCCGAGCGCGCGGTCGGGGCTCACGCACTGGAGCGCGGCGGCGAAGGCCCGCGCCGCCTGGTTGCGTCCCGCGCCGGGCGGGCCGGTGAACAGCCAGGCGTGGGTCATCTTCGACGCCTCCGGCGGAGGCGTGCCGTTGGTCGCCGCGGTGACGAAGGCGTCGGCGTCCCGAGCGGCGGCGTCGAGCTGCTCGCTCACCTTCTCCTGACCCACCAGGTCATCCCACACGGTCATGGGTCACCGGCCCTTTCGTCACGCCTCGGGTTACGCGATCCATTGTGCGGGCCACCACTGACAACGAGGGCCGGGCAGTCGACGAGAGCCGGCGGGGGCAGTGTGGAACCGCCCCCGTCGCCGTCAGCCCCTGCGTCCCCGGCCACGGCCCCGCCCGCGGCCCGTGTCGTCGTCCTGGTCGAAGTCGCCTGCCTCGTGCGGGCCGAGCAGTTCGTCGGCCAGCGAGGGCAGGTCGTCCAGCGGAGTCTCCTCGGCCCAGTCGGGGCGCGGCCTGCGTCGCGGGGTGCCCTGCTCGTCGACCTGGGGCAGTTCGCGGGTGCGGTCCTCGGTCCGGTCGGCCCGACCGGCCGGACGCTCGTCGCGGAAGAAGCCCTCGGGCACCCGGTCCGACGGATCGTCGTCGCGCACCGGCGGCAACACCGCGGTCTCGTCCGCGGCACCGACCGGCGGCAGCACGGCCGTCTCGTCGGCGGCACCGGACGGCACGGGCGGCAGTACGGCCGTCTCCTCGGCGGCGGACACCGGCGGCAGGACCGCCGTCTCGTCCGCGGCCCCCTCGGGAGCGGGCGGCTGCGGCAGCTCCGCCGTCGCCTCGGAGTCGCGGGCCTCGGAGTCCGCGGACACCGACCGCAGTACGGCCGTCTCCTCACGGGAACCGGAAGTCACCGGCCGCAGCACAGCCGTCTCGTCCGCCGGCCGCCCGCTCGCGCCCGACGGCTTCACCAACGGCGTCTGCACGGTCGACGCCTCGGACCTGACCTCGGAAGCGGCGGGAACCGCCGGAGCCGTCGGCTGCCGTGCGGCCACCTCGGCGGCAGCCGCCGCTTCCGCCGCCAACCGGCGTGCCTCCTCGGCCGCGAGCAGCGCCGCCTCGGCCTTGCGCTGCTTCTCGCGGCGCCGCTCCTCGGCCTCGGCGCGCAGCCGGGCCTCCTCCTCGGCCTGCTTGCGCAGCCGGTCGGCCTCGGCCCTGCGGCGGGCCTCCTCGGCGGCGCGGGCCTCTTCCTCGGCGAGGAGACGGGCCTTCTCCTCCTCGGCCCGCCTGCGCGCTTCCTCGGCACGCTGGCGGGCCTCCTCGGCCTGGCGTTCGGCCTCGCGGCGCTGGGCCTCCTCCAGCTCGCGCCGCTTGCGCTCCTCCTCCTCGGCGCGCAGCTGGGCGAGCCGCTCCTGGCGCTCGCGCTCCAGGCGCTCCTCCTCGGCCTTGCGGGCGGCCTCTTCCTCCGCCTTGCGGCGGGCCTCCTCCTCGGCGGCCTTGCGCGCCTCCTCCTGGGCCTTGATCTCGGCCTCGGAGAGCGGCAGGACCGTGTCGAGGCGGTGCCTGATGACCGTGGTGACGGCCTCGGGCTCCTGGCCTGCGTCGACCACCAGGTAGCGGCCCGGGTCGGCGGCGGCCAGCGTGAGGAAACCGGACCGTACGCGTGCGTGGAACTCGGCGGGCTCCGACTCCAGCCGGTCCGGCGCCTCCGTGAACCGCTCGCGGGCGGTCTCCGGGTCGACGTCCAGCAGGACGGTCATGTGCGGGACGAGTCCATCGGTGGCCCACCGGTTGATGCGGGCGATCTCGGTCGGGGAGAGGTCCCGGCCCGCGCCCTGGTAGGCGACGGAGGAATCGATGTAGCGGTCCGAGATGACGACCGCGCCCCGCTCCAGGGCGGGCCGTACGACGGTGTCGACATGCTCCGCGCGGTCGGCCGCGTACAGCAGGGCCTCCGCGCGGTGGGACAGTCCCGCCGACGACACGTCGAGCAGGATCGACCGCAGCCGCTTGCCGACCGGGGTCGCCCCGGGCTCACGGGTCAGTACGACCTCGTGTCCCTTGCCCCTTATCCACTCGGCGAGGGCCTCGGCCTGGGTGGACTTCCCGGCGCCGTCGCCGCCCTCCAGGGCGATGAAGAAGCCGGTGGTCGCGGGCACGGTGTCGGGGTCGTCGCCGCCGAGCAGCGCGTCCCGCAGGTCGTGCCGCAGCGGTACTCCGGAGCGGTCGTCGACCTTGGCCAGCACCAGCGCGGCGACGGGCAGCAGCAGCGCGCCGACCAGCATCAGCGTGAACGCGGCACCGCCGTGCGCGAACACGAACTTGCCGTTCTCCAGGCGGTGCGGGCCGATCAGCGCCGCCACCAGGGGGGCGATCAGCGCGCCGAGCGCCACGGAGACACGGACGACCGCGTGCAGGTGCTCGGTCGTACGGGCCCTGCGGTAGTCCTCGGCCTCCTGGTCGAGGAGGGTGTGCCCGGTGTTGGCGGCCACGCCCGCGCCGATGCCGGCCAGGGCGACGATCAGCAGCACGGTGGTGAGGTCCGGGACCAGGCCGGCGGCGAGCAGCGCGATGCCGGTGAACGCGATCGCGAGGGTCAGCAGGCGGCGCCGGGACAGCGTGGGCAGCAGGGCGGGCGCCGTACGGATGCCGACCACGACTCCGCCGGTCAGCCCGAGCACCAGCAGCCCGAAGGTCACCGGGCCGCCGTGGAGGTCCTTGGCCTGGAGCACGGACACGGCGACGGCGGCGGAGATCGCCCCGGCGACGGCCGCGCAGGCGACCACGAGCAGCGCGATCGCGCCGGTACGGCCCTTGTCGATGCCGGTGCCCGTCCTGGGGCGGCGCAGCCCCTCGAGCGGCGACCGCGCGCGCGGGGTGCGGATTCCGGGCAGTTCCAGGGCGGTCAGCACGGAGAGGGACGCGGCGAACAGTCCGGCGGCGACGTACGAACCGAGCGCCGCCTGGTGCTGGGCGAACCAGGCGACGCCCGTGCCCAGGAGGTTGTTGAGCAGCGCGGCCACGACGAGGGCCGCGGCGGCGAGGGGGATCGCCACGAAGCTGGTGCGCAGCGACAGCCGGCGCAGGGCGTCCATGTGGTCGGGCAGCGGCCGGACCGTGGCGCCCTCCAGCGGCGGGGCCGGCAGCAGGGCGGGCGCCGCGCTCTCGCGGCACACCGTCCAGAAGCGCTCGGCGACTCCGACGACGAAGGCGGTCACCAGGAGCACGGCCAGTGCGTTGTCCGGAGTCCAGTCGATCCACAGGGGGGCGACGATCAGCAGCGCGGCCCTCACACCGTCCGCGCCGACCATGGTCCAGCGCCGGTCGAGAGGGCCGTCCTGCGAGGTCAGCGAGGTGAGCGGGCCGAGGAGCACCGCCCCGAAGAGCAGTGTCGCCAGGATGCGCGCCCCGAAGACGGCCGCCACCGCGAACGCCACGCCCCGATAGCCACCGCCGAACGAGCCCTGGGCGATCGCCGATTGGAGGGCGAGCACGACCAGGACCAGCAGGGCGAGGGTGTCACCGACACCCGTCACGAACTGCGCGCTCCACAACCGCTTGAGCTGCGGCTGGCGCAGCAGGGCGCGGACGGCACGCTCGCGGGAGTCCGCGACAAGGGCGTCGTCGGGGGCCGGCTGGTGGGCCGTTGGCTGCTCGGCTGGCGTCATGCTTTCAGCCTATCGGCAGCCACCGACATCAAGCCGCGCCCGCCCGGACCTGCGCACACCCCGACACCAAAGTGATGCCGGGGCGTTCGTTTCGAGACCTTGCGGTGCAGGAAGCGTGTGCGCCGCAAGGCTCGGGCAACGGCTCGTCAGTCCTCGGACGTCACCTTGGACGTGGCCGTCTTCTTGGCCGTCGCCGTCTTCGCGGCCGTGGTCGTCTTCTTGGCGGCAGCCGTCGTCTTCGCGACGGCCTTCTTGGCGGTCGTCGTCTTCTTCGCGGGCGCCTTCTTGGCCGCCGTCTTCTTCGCCGGGGCCTTCTTCGCCGTCTTCTTGGCGGGCGACTTGGCCCGCTTCTCGGCGAGCAGCTCGTAGCCGCGCTCCGGGCTGATCTCCTCGACGCTGTCGCCGGACCGGAGGGTCGCGTTGGTCTCGCCGTCGGTGACGTACGGCCCGAAGCGGCCGTCCTTGACGACGACGGGCTTCTCGCTGACCGGGTCGGTGCCCAGTTCCTTCAGCGGCGGCTTGGCGGCGGCCCGGCCGCGCTGCTTGGGCTGGGAGTAGATCTCCAACGCCTCTTCGAGGGTGATCGTGAAGAGCTGGTCCTCGGTCTGCAGCGAGCGGGAGTCCGTGCCCTTCTTCAGGTACGGCCCGTAGCGCCCGTTCTGCGCGGTGATCTCCACGCCCTCGGCGTCCTTGCCGACGACCCGGGGCAGCGACATCAGCTTGAGGGCGTCGGCGAGCGTCACGGTGTCCAGGGACATCGACTTGAACAGCGAGGCCGTACGCGGCTTGACGGCGTTCTTGCCGGTCTTCGGGGTGCCCTCGGGGAGCACCTCCGTGACGTACGGGCCGTAGCGGCCGTCACGGGCGATGATCTGGTGGCCCGACTCGGGGTCGGCGCCCAGCTCGAAGTCGCCGCTCGGCTTGGCGAGCAGTTCCTCGGCGTGCTCGACGCTCAGCTCGTCCGGGGCCAGGTCCTCGGGGACGTCGGCGCGCTGGTGGTTCTCGGAGTCCTTCTCGCCGCGCTCCACGTAGGGGCCGTAGCGGCCCACCCGCAGCATGATGTCGTTGCCGACAGGGAAGGACGACACCTCGCGGGCGTCGATCGCGCCCAGGTCGGTGACGAGCTCCTTGAGGCCGCCCAGGTGGTCTCCGTCGCCGTTGCCCGCCTCGGCGGCGCCGCGCGCCTCGCCCTCGCCGAAGTAGAAGCGGCGCAGCCACGGCACGGCCTGGGCCTCGCCGCTGGCGATGCGGTCGAGGTCGTCCTCCATCTTGGCGGTGAAGCTGTAGTCGACGAGCCGCCCGAAGTGCTTCTCCAGGAGGTTGACCACGGCGAAGGACAGGAAGGACGGCACCAGGGCCGTGCCCTTCTTGAAGACGTAGCCGCGGTCGAGGATGGTGCCGATGATCGACGCGTACGTCGACGGGCGGCCGATCTCGCGTTCTTCGAGCTCCTTGACGAGGCTGGCCTCGGTGTAGCGGGCCGGGGGCTTGGTGGCGTGCCCGTCGACCGTGATCTCCTCGGCGGACAGCGCGTCGCCCTCGGCGACCTGGGGCAGCCGGCGCTCGCGGTCGTCCAGCTCGGCGTTCGGGTCGTCGGCGCCCTCCACGTAGGCCTTCAGGAAGCCGTGGAAGGTGATCGTCTTGCCGGAGGCGCTGAACTCGGCGTCCCGGCCGTCGGAGGAGGTGCCCGCGATCTTCACGGTCACCGAGTTGCCGACCGCGTCCTTCATCTGGGAGGCGACGGTCCGCTTCCAGATCAGCTCGTAGAGCTTGAACTGGTCGCCGGTCAGACCGGTCTCGGCCGGGGTGCGGAAACGATCACCCGAGGGGCGGATCGCCTCGTGCGCCTCCTGGGCGTTCTTGACCTTCCCGGCGTAGACGCGCGGCTGGGCCGGCAGGTAGTCGGCGCCGTACAGCTGCGTCACCTGGGCGCGGGCGGCGGTGATCGCCGTCTCGCTCAGGGTCGTGGAGTCCGTACGCATGTAGGTGATGTAGCCGTTCTCGTACAGCTTCTGCGCGACCTGCATGGTGGCCTTGGCGCCGAAGCCGAGCTTGCGGCTGGCCTCCTGCTGGAGCGTCGTCGTACGGAACGGGGCGTACGGCGAACGTCGGTACGGCTTCGACTCGACGGAGCGGACGGCGAAGTCGGTGTTCTCCAGGGCGGCGGCGAGGGCGCGGGCGTTCTCCTCGTCGAGGTGAAGGGTGTTCTCGCCCTTGAGCTGTCCCAGGGAGTCGAAGTCGCGGCCCTGCGCGACCCGCTTGCCGTCGACGGCCTGCAGGCGGGCGACGAGCGACGACGGGTCCGACGCGTCTCCGGCGCGGCCGGTCGCGAAGGTGCCCGTCAGGTCCCAGTACTCGGCGGAACGGAACGCGATGCGCTCGCGTTCCCGCTCGACCACGAGCCGGGTCGCGACCGACTGGACACGGCCGGCCGACAGGCGCGGCATGACCTTCTTCCACAGGACCGGCGAGACCTCGTAGCCGTAGAGGCGGTCGAGGATACGGCGGGTCTCCTGGGCGTCGACCAGGGTCTGGTTGAGGTCGCGCGGGTTGGCCACGGCGGCGCGGATCGCGTCCTTGGTGATCTCGTGGAACACCATGCGCTTGACCGGGACCTTGGGCTTCAGGACCTCGAGGAGGTGCCACGCGATGGCCTCGCCCTCGCGGTCCTCATCGGTGGCGAGGAAGAGTTCGTCGGAGTCCTTGAGGAGGTCCTTGAGCTTCTTGACCTGGGCCCGCTTGTCGGCGTTGACCACATAGATGGGCTGGAAGTCGTGTTCGACGTCCACACCGAGGCGGCGCACCTCACCGGTGTACTTCTCGGGCACCTCGGCGGCGCCGTTGGGGAGGTCACGGATGTGCCCGACGCTCGCCTCGACGACATATCCGGGGCCGAGGTAGCCCTTGATCGTCTTCGCCTTGGCAGGGGACTCGACAATGACGAGTCGGCGGCCGCCGTGTGCGGTCTCGCTGGTCGGGGACAACTTCGCTCTTCTCTCCGGTCGACGCTGGGGCCTCCCCTGGGGCAAGCGGGGCCGCTTGGTCCCGGGGTCGGGTCATGGTGACGCTGCGGAGTGTGACGGTACATCCCGCCCCCGTGTCAAACGGGAAAAGCCCGCAACGGCCACTCGAACGGTAACCCGACTACCGCCATTCCTGCCGCCCGGAGTCCCCACCGGCCTTTTCGGGGCGATCCGGAGGGTGATCCCCCGGTTGCCCGCGCCCCGGCACGGTCGCGGTGCTCAGACGTGCAGGAAGCACCAGGTTCCGAGGAGGAGCGCGGCGATCGCGACGACGCCCGCGAGGGTCGCCGATGCGACCTGGTTCACACCCTCGGCGACGGGTTCGCGGTGGCGCACCCTGACCGCGGTCCACAGCAGCAGCGCGCCTCCGAACAGGGCGAACACCAACCCCGCGAAGATCGCCGGCCCGCTCTCCATATGTGTCCCCTCCCGACCCGGTACCCCGGTCCGGGAGGCTGGCAGCCGTGGGCGACGGGCGGGCCAACCCCCGGTGAATTCGCGGCGCACGACCCTCAGGCGGCCGTGCCCGAGGACGATATCGCCCCGGTCGTCCGGGAGTGGTCCGCCTGGCCCACCGTGCACACGACCGAGTTGAATCCGGCCTTCCAGTTGTTCTCGTCGGACAGATACCCGTAGACGGATCGGTCGCTTCCGGGCGCCCAAGTCGACTCGAACTTGTTGCCGCACAGCTTGTTCCCCTGTTGCAGCGCCTCCTCGAACGCCATCGTCCTCGGAGCCGCCACGAAACCGATCACCTGATCGGTGTGCTCATCGGCGCAGTCGGCCAGGGTCGCGGTGAAATACGTCTTGTGGTCGACGTACAGCCAGCAGTCGCCGACGCTCATCTCGGTGGTCCACACGTTCGACCCGGTGTCCCGGAAGCGTCCTATCTCGCCGCCGATCGGCACATGCCGGCCGAGTACGAGACACGCCGTACCGCCCCCGGCCGCCCCGAAGCCCGCCTGTGTCGGCGTCAGGGCGTAGACGTCCGCGTCGGCCAGGGAGTCGGCCGCCGCCTTCGCCTTGCCGGCGCACCGCTCGGCCCCGTGGTCGCGGGCGTCGGCGAAGTCGCTCGCCGTGTCGACCGCCATCACCTGACCGTCCGGCACGTCGTGCGCGCAGCTCACGACCCCGAGGTTGGGCCGCGACCGGAACGCCGTCCCGGTCCACACCGCGTGCACGCAATCGCCGGTCTGCAGCGCCTTCTTGAGCCCGACGTCCTGGCCGTACGGATACTCGGAGCCCGTCGGCGACGCCGACACGGACGGGGACGGGGACGCCTTCTTCGTGGCCGCCGTGTCCTTGCCGCCGGTCAGCGTCGTCACCGCCCACACCCCGCCCGCGACCACCAGCGCGACGGCCACCACGAGGGCGACGATCGCGGCGACCGGCTTCCGACGCCGGCCCCCACCGGGTGGTCCGCCGCCGCCGACTCCCGGGCCGCCGGGGTACGTCGGCCCCTGCCCGCCCGCGTACGGCGGCGGGACCGCGCCGCCCTGGTAGGGCTCCTGCCGGGCACCGGGATAGGCCCCCTGGTAGGACATCGTGGGGCTGTTCGCATACGGATTCCACTGGCCGTACGCCCCGCCCGAACCGGCCTGCCCCTGCGGGGCGTACGGCGATGCTGCGCCGCCCGGGGTGTTCGGTGTGTTGGGGGTGGGCGGTGCGCCGGGTGTCTGCGGGGCGCCCGGGGTGTTCGGGGTGCCCGGAGTGGGCCGGCCCGCGGGCGTGTAGCCCCCGAGCGCGGCCGCGGGCCGGTCGCCGTACGGCGCGGGGCTCTGGTGGGTGGCTCCCGGGCCACCCGGCGTTCCGGGGCCGTAGGGACCGCCGCCCACGACGTATCCGGGCGGCCCGCCCTGGACTTGGCCCGGCGGCCCGGCGGGGACCTGACCCGCAGGCCCTCCAGGGACCTGACCCGGGGGCCCGAAGTCGGCGTTGCCCGGCGGTCGTTCGGGGGTGGACCAGCCGACCGGTGCCGGGCCGAAGCCCTCCGGCACCGGTGTGTGCCCCGGTACCGGACCCGCCGACAGCGCGACCCGCTCCAGACCGTGTGCCGCCGCCTCCGGTGTCGACCTCAGCACCGGGTCCTTGACCAGCAACCCCTGGAGCACGGGCGCCAGTTCGCCCGCGCGGACGGCGGGCGTGGGCTCCTCGCCGAGCAGGGCCGTGAGGGTCGCGTAGTCGCCGTGGCGGTCGAAGGGGCCGCGGCCCTCGACGGCGGCGTACAGCGTGGCGCCCAGGGAGAACAGGTCGGCGGCCGGGGTGGGCGGCTCGCCGCGGGCCCGCTCGGGGGCGAGGTAGCCGGGTGTGCCGAGGATGCCGGCGGTGGCGGTGAGGCGGGGTTCGCGGGACTCGGGCTGAAGGGCGATGCCGTAGTCGGTGAGCAGCACGCGCGCGTAGGGATCGCCCGAAGCGTTCGGCGCCAGAAGGATGTTGGCCGGTTTCACATCCCGGTGCAGGATGCCGATGCGGTGCCCGGCGGTGAGCGCGTCGAGGACGGCGAGGCCGATGCGGGCGACCTGTGCGGGCGGCAGCGGACCGGAGCGCCGGACGACCGCCTGGAGGTCGACGCCGTCGGGGACGTACTCCATGACGATCCACGGCAGGCCCTCGTGGATCACCACGTCGTGCACCGTCGCCACATGCGGGTGGCCGCGCAGCCGGGCGGCGTGCCGGGCCTCGCTGCGGGCCCGCGCGATGCGGTGCGCGGGCTCGCTCGCGTCCCTCGGGACGTCCGGCAGCGAGATCTCCTTGATGGCGACCTCGCAGGCCAACTCCTCGTCGTACGCGAGCCATACGCGCCCCATGCCGCCCGCGCCGAGCGTGCGCAGCAGCCGGTAGCGCCCGTTGACGATCCTGCCCTCACCCTGCTCCGGCGTATCCCCGGCCATCACGCCTCCCCCGAGACGGCGCGCCTCCCCCGAGGACGCGTGGAACCTGTCTCCGAAGGTAGCCTCGCACCCGCCACTGACAAGAGGGCTTTTCCGTACCAATCCCACCGATCCCGCCGGGCGGGAACACAGGCGGCTCAGTGGTGCGGGCAGGCCTCAGGCGTGACGGGCGCGGGCGCGGCGCGAGGCGGGAGCGATCGGCGGAACGCGAAGCGGGCCGATCGGCGAACGGGCCGCCGCGGGCGGTCAGTCGCGGTCGGTCAGTCGACGGGCTCCAGGAACCCCTGTTCCACCAGCAGCCGGATCTGCGCGGGCGTCCGGTCGCGGAGCAGGACCGGGTCCTCGCCCACGAGTTGGGCGATCGCGTCCAGGATGCGGCCCGCGCTCAGGCTGCCGTCGCAGACGCCGGCGAAGCCCGCGCCGACCGTGTCCACCTTGGTCGCCCGGCGCATACCGCGGTGCTGGCGCAGCACGACGTGCTCGGGGTCCTCGGCGCCGGGCAGCCCGACCTGTTCCTGGATGACCTCGTCGGCGAGCCTGAAGTGGGCGGCGAGCAGGGCCGCGTCGTCGAGGGCGCGCAGCCGGTCGACGCGCTCGAAGTGCGCGCGCACGGTGTCGCCGAGCGGCTGCTCGATCGAGTGCGGCCACTCCTCGACGGTGATCGAGGGCGCGTCGGAATCCGACCTGCGCAGCGTGATCCAGCCGAAGCCCACGGCTTTCACCTTGCGCGCCTCGAACTCGTCGAGCCACGCGTCGTAGAGCGCCTCGTACGCGGCCGGGTCGCCCCGGTGGTCGCCGGCGTCCCTGAGCCACAACTCGGCGTACTGCGTGACGTCCTGGACCTCGCGCTGCACGATCCACGCGTCACAGCCGCGCGGCACCCACGACCTGAGCCGGTCCTGCCAGTCCTCCCCCTCCACGTGCTGCCAGTTGGCGAGGAACTGCGCGAATCCGCCCTCGCGCAGCCGATCCCCCGCCTGCTGAACGAGCGACCGGCACAGATCGTCCCCGCCCATCCCGCCGTCGCGGTAGGTGAGCCGGGCGCCGGGCGAGATCACGAAGGGCGGGTTCGACACGATCAGGTCGTACGTCTCGTCGTCGCGGACCGGGTCGAAGAGCGAGCCCTCGCGCAGATCGGCCGCCGGCGCCCCCGAGAGCGCCAGGGTGAGCGCGGTGATGTGCAGGGCGCGCGGGTTGACGTCGGTGGCCGTCACGCGCGTGGCGTGCTGTGCCGCGTGCAGCGCCTGGATGCCGGACCCGGTGCCGAGGTCGAGCGCGGCGGCCACCGGCGTCCGTACGGTGATGCCCGCGAGGGTCGTGGACGCGCCGCCCACCCCGAGGACGACGCCTTCCTCCCGGCTGCCGATGCCGCCGGCCCCGCCGACCGCGCATCCCAGGTCGGACACGATGAACCAGTCCTCGCCGCCGGGCCCGCCGTAGGGCCGTACGTCCACGGTCGCGGCGACCTCGTCGCCGCCCACGGACGCCAGCCAGCCGCTCTCCACGCACGCGGCGACGGGAAGGACGTCCGCCACGCGTGCGTGCGGGACGGGCTGCTGGAGCAGGAACAGGCGGACCAGGGTCTCCAGTGGGGTGTCGCCGCGGGTCGCGCGGAGGGCAGGCACGGTCTCGCTGCGGGCCAGCGCCGCGTACGCGGGGGCGCCGAGCAGGTCGAGCAGTCCGTCGGCGGTGAAGGAGGCGCCGAGCAGGGCGTCCCGGAGCAGGGCGGCGACCTCCGGGCGGTCGGTTGCGGGCAGCGTGGGCAGGGTGGAGTTACTCACGCCCCCATTGTGGCCGCTCCGGCCGACAACGTGCCCGCGCGTGCGAAGGCCCCGGCACGCACGCGTGCCGGGGCATCTTTCAGTGACTGAAAGATCGCCGCCTACGGGAGGCGCCTTTCACCGGGGCGAGGTCAGGCGGTCCCGGACGAGGCCGACGCGGACGCCGACTTGCAGGCCTCCTGCTTGGTCATCGCCTTGCCGACATCGCCCTCTTCGAGGGTCTTCAGGGCGTCGTTCCCGCTGGTGCTGAGCTTGTCCAGCGAGGTCGCGATGCCCTTGAGGCCGTCCGCGAACTTCGCCTGGTCCTTGACGTCGAGCCCGTCGACCTGCTTCTTCAGGGCGGCGTACGACGCGGAGATGTCGTTGAGCTCCTTGACGGCGTTCTGCTGCTTCGTCGCGCCGTTGTCGACGTCCGGCGCCCCGGCGCTGTTCACGGCGGCCCCGATCGCCTTGTAGGCGTCGGACATGTCCTGGAAGGCCTGTGAGTCGGTCTGCCGGACCTGCTCCGGGGTGCTGTTGTCCGAGGTCTCCTTCTGGATCGCCGTGTTGGCGGCCTCGATCTTCTTCGCCTGCGGCTGCACGGCGAGGCAGACCTGCTTGGCCCAGGAGCCCAGCTTGGCGTCCGTGTCGTCGCCGCTGCCGCCGCATCCCGACAGCGCCAGTACCAGTACCGCACCGCCGGACAGTGCGGCCGCGAGCTTCTTGTTCACCGGATTGGTCCCTTCCATGGCTCTCGGCCCCGGAACATACACGGCGCACAGGCCGCACCCCGGGGCCGAAGGACCGATAGAAAACCTTTTGGGACCATTTGCACCAAGCGAGAGAAGGCTCACGGCGAGGGACTGAACACACACAGAACGGGCGGGCGGCGCCCACAACTCGCGCCGCCCGCCCGCCTGTTGACCGGGACCTCGTAAGACCCCCCGAACCGGGCCCGTAGGACCGCCTACGAAACCACCGCGGGGTCCGCCTTCTTCGCCACCCGCCCGGCGTCGTCCTCGTCCCCCACGGCGATCCCGCGCCGTTTGGAGATGTACACCGAGGCGGCGATCACCAGGAACGCGAGCACCGCGATCGTGATGCGCACCCCGATGTTCTTGTCGTCGCCGTAGCTGAACTTGATGACCGCGGGCGCGATGAGCAGCGCGACGAGGTTCATCACCTTCAGCAGCGGGTTGATGGCCGGTCCCGCGGTGTCCTTGAACGGGTCGCCGACCGTGTCGCCGATCACCGTGGCGGCGTGGGCCTCGCTGCCCTTGCCGCCGTGGTTGCCGTCCTCGACGAGTTTCTTCGCGTTGTCCCAGGCGCCGCCCGAGTTCGCGAGGAAGACCGCCATCAGCGTGCCGGTGCCGATGGCGCCCGCGAGGAACGAGCCGAGCGCGCCGACCCCGAGCGTGAACCCGACCGCGATCGGGGTGAGCACGGCGAGCAGCCCCGGTGTGGCCAGTTCGCGCAGCGCGTCCTTGGTGCAGATGTCGACGACGCGCCCGTACTCGGGCGTCTCGGTGTAGTCCATGATCCCGGGGTGCTCGCGGAACTGCCGCCGCACCTCGTAGACCACGGCCCCGGCGGACCGCGAGACCGCGTTGATCGCCAGCCCCGAGAAGAGGAAGACGACCGCGGCGCCCACGATGAGCCCCACCAGGTTGTTGGGCTGGGAGATGTCCATCATGAGGTTGAGTGGCGCGCCCGGTCCCGAGATCTTCTCGCCGACGTCGTTGGCGGCGGTGAGGATCGCGTCCCGGTACGACCCGAAGAGCGCCGACGCCGCCAGGACGGCGGTGGCGATGGCGATGCCCTTCGTGATGGCCTTGGTGGTGTTGCCCACCGCGTCCAGGTTGGTGAGCACCTGCGCGCCCGCGCCCTCGACGTCGCCGGACATCTCCGCGATGCCCTGCGCGTTGTCGGAGACCGGCCCGAAGGTGTCCATGGCGACGATCACACCGACCGTGGTGAGCAGCCCGGTGCCGGCCAGCGCCACCGCGAACAGCGCCAGCATGATCGAGGCACCGCCCAGCAGGAACGCCCCGTAGACGGCGAGACCGATCAACAGGGCGGTGTAGACGGCCGATTCGAGGCCCAGCGAGATGCCCGCGAGGATGACGGTGGCCGGACCGGTGAGCGAGGTCTTGCCGATGTCCATCACGGGACGGCGGTTCGTCTCCGTGAAGTAGCCGGTCAGCTGCTGGATCAGCGCGGCGAGCACGATGCCGATGGCCACGGCGACGAGCGCGAGGATCCGCGGATCGCCGTCCTTGACCTTGATCGCCGCGTCGGTGACGCCGTTGAGGTCGGCGTACTTCGACGGCAGATAGACGAAGACCGCGACCGCCACCAGCACGAGCGAGATCACCGCGGAGATGAAGAAACCCCGGTTGATCGCGGACATGCCGCTGCGGTCGGACCGGCGGGGCGCCACCGCGAAGATACCGATCATGGCGGTGATCACACCGATCGCCGGCACGAGCAGCGGGAAGGCCAGTCCGGAGTCGCCGAAGGCCGCCTTGCCGAGGATCAGCGCGGCGACCAGCGTCACGGCGTACGACTCGAAGAGGTCGGCCGCCATGCCCGCGCAGTCGCCGACGTTGTCGCCCACGTTGTCGGCGATGGTCGCGGCGTTGCGCGGGTCGTCCTCCGGGATGCCCTGCTCGACCTTGCCGACCAGGTCGGCGCCGACGTCGGCGGCCTTGGTGAAGATGCCACCGCCGACACGCATGAACATGGCGATGAGGGCGGCGCCGAGGCCGAATCCCTCCAGCACCTTCGGCGCGTCGGCCGCGTACACCAGCACCACGCAGGAGGCGCCGAGCAGACCGAGCCCCACCGTGAACATGCCGACGACGCCGCCCGTGCGGAAAGCGATCTTCATGGCTTTGTGCGAGACGGCGGTGAGATCCTTTTCGGGCTCACCCTCCGCCGGGGTCGCTTCCCGGGCCGCCGCGGCGACACGGACATTACTGCGTACGGCGAGCCACATGCCGATATAGCCGGTGGTCGCCGAGAACACCGCGCCGATCAGGAAGAAGATCGATCGTCCGGCGCGCTGATTCCAGTCGTCCGCGGGCAGCAGCAGAAGCAGGAAGAAAACGATCACGGCGAATACGCCGACCGTGCGCAACTGCCGTCCCAGATAGGCGTTCGCGCCTTCCTGGACCGCTGCCGCGATCTTCTTCATGCTGTCCGTGCCCTCGCCGGCCGCGAGCACCTGGCGGACCAGGATGCCCGCGACCACGAGCGCTGCCAGCGCCACGAGGCCGATCACCATCACGAGGATGCGGTTGTCGTGGGTCAGGACTGCGGCTGCGAAGGTTGTGGGGTGGTCAAACTGCTGAGGGGTAGAAAGCCCCGCCATTCGTCCTCCTTGACGCCTGTGCTGAGCTCAAGATGTGGACGGATTGTAGGTACCGGAACCTGATCAAAACAGTGCGCGGCAAACGGAATTGGCCTTCGCATAGTAATGCCTTAAAAGCATTGGCGCTTGATCAAATTATCGGGGCACCCGGCGGGCATTGATCGTGAATTGATTCACGAATTCCGGCGCGCGGAGAACGGGCACTCGCGGTACTCTCCCGGAAATGCCGAAGGGCCCTGCTCAGCAGGGCCCTTCGGCTGTGGTGTGCGGCGGTTTTCAGGAAAGCGTCGCGGCCGGCGGTGTCGTCGGCCAGGTCATACGGATCGATCCGCCGTGCTCCCCCGCGGTGACCTCGACGTCGTCGACGAGCCCGCTGATGACAGCGAGACCCATCTCGTCCTCCTCGGTCTCCGCGTCCGGATCCTCGCCCAGCGCCCCGGGCGCCTTGTCGCCGGGAGCCGAGCGTGGTGCCTCGTCGCCGACCTCGATGGAGAACTGCTTCTCCTCCTCGATCAGCAGCACCTTCACCGGGGCGGTGATCCCACCGCTCTGGTGCAGCCCGACGGCACGGGTGCAGGCCTCGCCGACGGCGAGTCTCACCTCGTCGAGTACGGCCTCGTCCACTCCGGCCCTGCGCGCCACCGCTGCCGCCACCAGTCGGGCGGTCCTGACGTGCTCGGGCAGCGCGCTGAAGCGGAGTTCAACGGTGGCCATGCATCCCCCTCGGGACTACGGGCGTGCTGTCGGAGGGCCGGGCTGCCGAAAGCCCGGTCCACCGGTCGTCTATACGGCCGATCGGGGAGCGGTCGTTCACCGCTCCCTGAACGGTCGGTCAGTCGGTGGCCGCCACCGCTTCCTCGACCGAGGTGTGAATCGGGAACACCTTGGTGAGGCCGGTGATACGGAAGATCTTCAGAATGCGCTCCTGGTTGCAGACCAGGCGCAGCGAGCCCTCGTGGGCACGCACCCGCTTCAGGCCGCCGACCAGCACACCGAGCCCGGTGGAGTCGAGAAAGTCGACGCCCTCCATGTCGACGACGAGGTGGAAACTCCCGTCGTTCACCAGCTCGACCAGCTGTTCGCGCAACTTGGGCGCGGTATATACGTCGATTTCTCCACCGACCTCGACGACCGTACGATCGCCGACGGTACGGGTCGACAGGGACAGGTCCACGGATCCTCCAGCACCTTGCTATCGAGCGGTCATCCCATGGGACACCTCGGCAGAGCCCCCAGGACGGTTCGCCAGCCGCGATGGCATTCAATCACTTACCGCAGGGCGTGCACGACGCCTTGGCTCCATTGTCCGTCACGCCAGTGACACACTCGGTGCCGATGGCCAAGAATCAGCGATCCGATCGACCCTCGGCGAACCCCGTGTCCGGGCTCTCGCCGGGCACGGTTCTGGACCGGCTCGCGTCCGGACCGAGCCGGGCTTCGCGCATCACTCATACGGAGCACTTGCCCCCACGTGAGGGCCGCCATGCCGTCTGGCCTGACCGGATTCGCGCGGAGGTGATCGCCACCGTCCAGGAAGCCGGTATCGAACACCCCTGGGCCCACCAGGCACAGGCCGCCGAGCACGCCCTCGACGGCGAGTCAGTGATCGTTGCCACAGGCACCGCCTCGGGCAAGTCGCTGGCTTATCTGGTACCGGTCCTCTCGGCCCTCCTCGACGGCTCCGAGGCGCCGAACGGCCGCGGCACCACCGCCCTGTACCTGGCCCCCACCAAAGCCCTGGCGGCCGATCAGCTCCGTTCCGTGAAGGAACTTTCACAACCTCTGGGCAATGCCGTTCGCCCGGCCGTGTACGACGGCGACACTCCGTTCGAAGAGCGCGAGTGGGTACGCCAGTACGCCAACTACGTCCTGACCAACCCCGACATGCTCCACCGCGGCATATTGCCCTCGCACCCGCGCTGGTCCTCCTTCCTCAAGTCCCTGAAGTACGTCGTCATCGACGAGTGCCACACCTACCGGGGCGTCTTCGGCTCCCACGTCGCCCAGGTACTGCGCCGACTGCGCCGCCTCTGCGCCCGCTACGGCTCCTCCCCCGTCTTCCTGCTCGCCTCCGCGACCGCCGCCGAGCCCTCGGTCGCCGCCGGCCGCCTCACCGGCCTCCCCGTGGTCGAGGTCGCCGACGACGCCTCACCGCGCGGTGAACTGGTCTTCGCCCTCTGGGAGCCCCCGCTCACCGAACTGCACGGCGAGAAGGGCGCCCCGGTCCGCCGCACGGCCACCGCCGAGACCGCCGACCTGCTGACCGACCTCACCGTCCAGGGCGTGCGCTCGGTGGCCTTCGTACGGTCCCGGCGCGGCGCCGAGCTGATCGCGCTGATCGCCCAGGAACGGCTCGCCGAGGTCGACCGCTCACTGGCCCGCCGGGTCGCCGCCTATCGCGGCGGCTACCTCCCCGAGGAGCGGCGCGCCCTCGAACGCGCCCTCCACTCCGGCGAGTTGCTCGGTCTCGCCGCCACCACCGCCCTCGAACTCGGCATCGACGTCTCCGGCCTGGACGCCGTCCTGATCGCCGGCTACCCCGGCACCCGCGCCTCCCTGTGGCAGCAGGCCGGGCGCGCCGGACGCTCCGGCCAGGGCGCCCTGGCCGTCCTGGTGGCCCGCGACGACCCCCTGGACACCTTCCTCGTCCACCACCCGGAGGCCCTCTTCGACCAGCCAGTCGAATCCACGGTCCTGGACCCGGACAACCCGTACGTCCTGGCCCCGCACCTGTGCGCGGCGGCGGCAGAACTACCACTGACCGACGAGGACTTGGACCTGTTCGGCCCGGCCACGGCGGACCTGCTGCCGCAGCTGGAGGCCGCGAAACTGCTCCGCCGCCGGGCGAAGGCCTGGCACTGGACGCGCCGGGAACGGGCCGCCGACCTCACCGACATCCGCGGCGGGGGCGGCAGCCCGGTCCAGGTCGTCGAGAACGGCACGGGCCGCCTCCTGGGCACGGTCGACGAGGCCGCCGCCCACACGACCGTCCACGAGGGCGCGGTCCACCTCCACCAGGGCCGCACCTACCTGGTGCGCTCCCTGGACCTGGAGGACTCGGTGGCCCTGGTCGAGGAGGCCAACCCCCCGTACTCGACGGTCGCCCGCGACACGACAGCCATCTCCGTCCTGGAGACGGACATCGAACTCCCCTGGGGCCAGGGCCGGTTGTGCTACGGCTCGGTCGAAGTCACCAACCAGGTCGTCTCCTTCCTCCGCAGACGTGTCATCACCGGCGAGGTCCTCGGCGAGTCGAAACTCGACCTCCCTCCTCGTACGCTCCGCACCCGCGCCGTGTGGTGGACGGTCACCGAGGACCAGCTCGACGCCGCCCGCATCAACCCCGAGATCCTCGGCGGCGCCCTGCACGCCGCCGAACACGCCTCGATCGGCATGCTCCCCCTGTTCGCCACCTGCGATCGCTGGGACATCGGCGGAGTCTCGGTGCCCCTGCACCCGGACACCCTGCTCCCCACGGTCTTCGTCTACGACGGCCATCCCGGCGGCGCGGGCTTCGCCGAGCGCGCCTTCCACACCGCCCGCGCCTGGCTCACCGCCACCCGCCAGGCCATCGCCTCCTGCGAGTGCGAGGCCGGCTGCCCGTCCTGCATCCAGTCCCCCAAGTGCGGCAACGGCAACGAGCCGTTGCACAAACGGGGAGCGGTGCGGCTGCTCACGGAGCTGTTGCGGGAGGCGCCGGTGCCGGAGGCAGAGGTACGCGTACCGGAGGAGACGGTGCGGGTACCGGAGGCAGAGCCGGCCCCGCAGGTCCCGCCCGTGCCCTGACCTCCGCCGCGAACGGTCCCAGGCCGGCCGTCGCCGTCACGTCCGACGTCTCCCCCACGACCGCGCACCGCACCAGCCGCGTCCCCTGGGCCCGCGCCACCCGCTCCGCCCGGACGCAGGCCCCCGCACCGCCCTCCGCCCAGTGGTCGGCCGCCGCGAGGGCCGCGAGGTCCGCACCGCCGGCCGCGCGATGCCGGGCCACGACGGCCTGCCCCAGGGCGAGCACGATCCCGAACACGACACACATCACGGCCATCGCACCCAGGCTCCAGACGGTGGCGGACCCACGGTCCGAGTCCCGACCCGGGTGACGGAGTCTCAGGCGCCTCAGCTCGGGCATACGGCACCTCATGGCCCCGCCCTCCCCTCTCCCACCGTCTCCTCCGCCACCGCGACGGCCTCCTCCCGCACTTCGAAGGGCAGCCCGCCGAGCATCGGTGACTTCGCGACCACGACCACATGGACCTGGTCGCCCTCCCGGGAGACCGTGATCCGCGCGTCGCGCGGTGCCGTGTCCCGGGTGACCTGGACGACCGCGTCGGCGGGATCCTGCCGGGCCGCCGCACGGGCGCCCGACCGCGCCGCGTCCACGCACTGGATCTGCGCGGCCACCACCATCAGCCCCCAGACCAGCGCCATGGCGAACATCACCAGCACGGGCAGGACCACGGCCGCCTCGGCCGTCACGAACCCCCCGTCGCCGCCCCGGCGTTCAGACCTTCGCATCGAGGGCCCGCTTCACGATGTTCTGGAGCTCCGTGCTGACCGCTCCGCTGGTCACCACCTTGTAGAGCACCACGGCGAACGCCACCGCTGCGACCAGGCCCATCGCGTATTCAGCCGTTGCCATACCGGCGTCCCGGCGCGCTGCGGCCCCGAGTCGCGCCCGTACTCGCACCGCCCGGACAACCCGTACCGCCGCCGCCCGCACTCCCTGCACTGCCTTGTACATCTCAACCCCCGTGAGGTTTCTGTTGGTTCGCTTACTCGATTGCTTGACTGCTCGGTTCTTGGATCAGCCGCCGCCCCCTCCCGTAGCCCCGCCCGCGAGCCCGATCACCACGGGCAGTACGCCGACCGCGATGAACGCGGGCAGGAAGCACAGCCCCACCGGTGCGGTGATCAGGACGGCCGCCCGCCGGGCCCGTGCCGTCGCGGTGCGGGTCCAGTCGGCGCGGGCCTCCGCCGCGAGCCGTGCGACGGGTCCGGCAGCGGGGAGCCCCGACTCGTCGGCCCGTTCGAGCAGCCTGGCCAGCGGACCGGCGCCCGGGAGCGCGGCCAACCTCCGCCAGGCGTCGGCCGGTTCGCCGCCGAGCCGTACCTCCGCCGCCGCCCGCGCCAGCCGTTCTCCCACGGGTCCCGCCAGCGCCTCGCCCACGGCCTGGGCCGCGATCACCGGCGAGGCCCCGGCGGCGATGCAGGCGGCCAGCAGATCGGCGGCGAGCGGGAGTTGGCGTGCGGCGGCGGCCGCGTCGCGCTCGGCGCCGATGTCGTCGGCCATCTGCCTACGGCGCCACCACCACAGCCCGAGTGCGACAGCCCCGCCCACGACGACTCCGGCGACCCCGCCGACCAACACCCACCCGGCGCCCACGACGCCCACCACGGGCAACCACCGCCGGGCCGTATCCCGAGCCTCGAACCGCCGACCGGCAGAAGGCACTTCCGGCACCTCCCGCGCTTCCCGAGTCAGCAGCCCGGCCAGCCGTCGCCGAGCCCGGCGCTCCCGCCGCAGCGCGTCCAGCCACCGCGCCAACCACCCCACGACCAGCACCGCCCCCAGACCCACCCCCAGCCTGTGGACAACTTCCGCACTCACGCGGTCTCCCTTCTCCGACACCGACACCCGGCGACCCCGCTCACGCCGCCTCCACCCCGCCCACGATCCGCAGCGCCCACCACATCCCCAGGCCCTCCAGCAACCCCCCGACCACCAGGCACCCCAGCCCCGCCCCGCTGTGCAGCAGCACCCGCAGCGGATCGGCGCCCATCGCCGCGCCGAGCAGCAGCCCGAGCACCGGCAGTCCGGCGAGCATTCCGGCGGTGGCCCGGGCGCCGGCCAACTGGGCGCGCAGGTCGGCCCGTTGGTCCCGGTCCGCGCGCAACGCCCCTTCGAGCCGGTCGAGTCCCGCGGCGAGCCCGGCGCCCTGGTCCACGGCGACCCGCCAGCACGCCGCCAGCCCCAACATGCCGTCCGCACCTGGCTGTCGGGCCGCCGAAGTGAGCGCACCCGGTACGTCCCCGCCGAACCGCGCCGCCGCCAGCACCGCGGCCTGTGCCTCCCCGAGCCCGCCGGAGTCGAGCGCGGCCCGCAGCAGCGCCTCGCCCGGCTGCCGTCCCGCGCGCACCTCCCCGGCGAGCGTCGAGCACAGCGCGATCACCGCGTCCCCGCGCGACTCCCGCGCCCGCCGGGCCTCCCCGGCCAGCCGCACCCGACGTAGCAACGGCACTCCGATCGCCCCCGCGACGACCGGAACCACCGAAGCTCCCAGTACCGCCACCACCAGTCCGACGCCCAGCGACCACCACTCGGCCCGCAACCGGCCCCGGATCCGCCGCAGTTCGTCGGCGGCCCGCTCCCACGAGGGCGGTCCCACGCCCACCGTCCCGCCGTCCGCGAACAGCAACTGCGCCCGCCGCGCCCCGGACCGCCGCCCGCCCATCTGCCAGACCAGGGCCCCGACACACACCGCGGCCACCCCGACCGACATCTCACCTGTTCCCACGTCCATCACCACTCCCGTTCGCAATCGCCCGTCCCTTTGCCCCCACCCCGGATCAACTCCCGCAACCGCTCCCACCCCCGCTCGTACGCGAACGCCTCCGCGCCCCATCGCAGCGCCGGTACAGTCCGCACCAGCCCCGACGGGTCCCGCTCCAGGACATGGACCTCGGCGATCCGGCGGCGCCCGGCCCGGTCCCGTACGAGGTGCAGGACCACCGACAGCGCCGCCGCCAACTGGCTGTGCAGCGCGGCACGGTCGAGGCCCGCGGCCGTCCCCAGGGCCTCCAGGCGGGCGGGGACATCGGCCGCCGCGTTCGCGTGGACGGTTCCGCAACCGCCCTCGTGGCCCGTGTTGAGCGCGGCGAGCAAATGGACCACCTCGGGGCCGCGGACCTCGCCGACGACCAGCCGGTCCGGCCGCATCCGGAGTGCCTGGCGGACCAGGTCCTGGAGGGTGACGAGGCCGGCGCCCTCCTGGTTGGCGGGTCTGCTCTCCAGCCGTACGACGTGCGGATGGTCCGGCTTCAGCTCCGCCGAGTCCTCGGCGAGGACGATCCGCTCGCCCGGTCCGACCAGCCCGAGCAGCGCGCTCAGGAGTGTCGTCTTGCCGCTGCCCGTACCGCCGCTGATGAGGAAGGACAGCCTGGCCTCGATCACGGCCCGCAGGATCCGGTCGCCGCCCGGCGGGACCGTGCCCGCCGCGACCAGCTCGCCGAGCGTGAACGCGCGCGGTCGTACGACACGGAGCGCGAGGCAGGTGCAGCCGACGGCGACCGGGGGCAGTACGGCGTGCAGGCGGGTCCCGTCGGGCAGCCGGGCGTCGGCCCAGGGCCGTGCGTCGTCCAGCCGGCGTCCGGCCACCGCGGCCAGGCGCTGCGCGAGGCGTCGTACGGCCGCCGCGTCCGGGAAGGTGACGGCGGTCAGTTCCAGGCCACCGCCCCGGTCGACCCACACCCGGTCCGGGGCCGACACGAGCACGTCGGTCACCGAGGGGTCGGCGAGCAGGGACTCCAGCGGCCCGCTGCCCACCAGCTCGGACCGCAACTGCTCGGCCGCGCCGAGGACTTCGGCGTCCCCCAGCACCCGCCCCTGTTCCCGCAGGGCCTGTGCCACCCGCGCGGGCGTCGGCTCACCCCCGCTCTCTGCCAGCCAGCGCCGCACACCGTCGAGCATCCCGGCGGGCATCCCCGGGGCCGGACCGAAGCCGCTCTCCACCAGCCCGCTCATACGCCACCCGCCTCGACCAGCGCCCGCTCCCAGAACTCCCGGCAGAACCGCGCCAGTGGCCCCTTCCCGGCCGCCCCCGGCGGCGCCTTGCCCTCGTGAGGCCGCGACAGGCCCGATTCGAGCGGCACTTCGCCCGCCAGCGGCAGTCCGAGCAGGCGGGCCACCTCCCGGTCGTCGAGGCCGGGGGCGTAGGGCCCACGGACGGCCACGCGCAGATCGCGCAGGACCATGCCGACGGCGGACGCCACGCGGCCGGCCGCCGCGACGGCGCGCAGCTCGGCGGGGACCACCAGGAGCCCCAGGTCGAGTTGGGCGAGGGTCTCGGCGACGCCGTCGTCGATGCGGCGCGGCAGGTCGACGACGACCGTGCCGCCGCGCCTTCTGGCCGCGGCGAGCACCGCGCGGACGGCCTGCGGCGGGATGGCTACGCAGTCGCCGCGGTCCCAGCTGAGCACCCGGAGCGAGTGGAGTTCGGGCAGGGACTCCTCCAGGGCCCCGCCGCCGACCCGGCCGCGCGAGGCGGCGAACGCGGGCCAGCGCAGGCCTTCCGCGCTCTCTCCGCCGAGGAGTACGTCGAGTCCGCCGCCGAGTGGATCCGCGTCCACCAGGAGGGTGCGCAGTCCCTCCCGCGCGGAGGTGACGGCGAGGGCGCACGCGAGCGTAGACGCTCCGGCCCCGCCGCGGCCCCCGATGACTCCGACGGTGAGCGCGGGGCGGCCGACGCCCTCGGCCACGTCGGCGATGCGGTCGACGAGCCACTGCTCGCCGTCGGGCAGCATCAGGACGTGGTCGGCGCCGATCTCGACGGCCCGTCGCCAGACCCCGGAGTCGTCCTGGTCGCGGCCGACCAGCACCACCCCGTTGCGGCGGGCGGCCCCGCGCACCCGTCGTACCGCGTCGTCGCCGACCAGGACGAGCGGCGCCGTCTCCCAGCCGCCCCGGCGCTCCGGGACCCCGGGATGGACCTCGGGTGTCGCGCCGGCCGCCGCGCACAGGCGCAGCAGGTCGTCGAGGAGTTCGGCGTCCTCGGTGACGATCAGCGGTCCGCCCTGTCGCCCGCCGGCGGCGGGTGGCGGATCGTGTGTGACAGTTCCGGCCATTCTTTCCATCCCTCATCGATGTGTCTCTCGCCTGACCCCTGCGGTCCCGCGATTCCCAAACGTGTGAAGAACCGGCGATCGGCCTCCATATGCACGGCCGACAGAAACCGGCCCGAACGCGTCCGACAAACGGAACCGGCCATGAACTCGCCGCGTGCGGGGACGCGTTGGAATCACGGTGCGGGCATCCCGGAAATCGTGTGGATCTTGGTCGAAAACTGTGGACAACGAGGGGCCTGTGAATATCGCCGTCACCCATACCGGTGACCCCCGTACTGGCCTCTGTGCGAGTTCCGCAGCGCAGCCTCATAGCTACGCACAGTGACGAGCTCTGGGCATGAAAAAAGGCGGCCTCAGCCGCCTCGGGTTGGCCTCACGACCACGCGCAGGAAGGGAAAACGGGTCCGGACATGCGACGACCCCCACCGGGGGGGAGAGTGGGGGTCGCCTTCACGGCCGACTCGGGGGGGGAGGAGCCGGGCCGCGTTAGCACGGTCGCGAACGATCCGTGACTTCCATGGTGTACCCGAGAGCCCTCTCAGGCAAACCCACGCGCCACACCTTACGCCGAATGGGCTGCGCCTATGCTCTGGGTTGTGGAAAACCACTCCTTGCCCCGCACAGCAGCCTTCTTTGACCTGGACAAGACGGTCATTGCGAAGTCGAGCACGCTCACCTTCGGCAAGTCCTTCTACCAAGGCGGACTGATCAACCGCAGGGCCGCGCTGCGGACCGCCTATGCGCAGTTCGTCTTCCTCGCCGGCGGCGCCGACCACGACCAGATGGAGCGGATGCGCAAGTACCTGTCCTCGCTCTGCCGCGGCTGGAACGTCCAGCAGGTCAAGGAGATCGTCGCCGAGACCCTGCACGACCTGATCGACCCGATCATCTACGACGAGGCGGCCTCCCTCATCGAGGAGCACCACCGGGCCGGCCGCGACGTGGTGATCGTGTCCACGTCGGGCGCCGAGGTCGTCGAGCCGATCGGTGAACTCCTGGGCGCGGACCGGGTGGTGGCGACCCGCATGGTGGTGGGCGACGACGGCTGCTTCACCGGCGAGGTGGAGTACTACGCGTACGGCCCGACGAAGGCCGAGGCGGTCAAGGAGCTGGCCCGGTCCGAGGGCTACGACCTCGACCGCTGCTACGCCTACAGCGACTCCATGACCGATGTCCCGATGCTCCAGTCCGTGGGCCACCCCTACGCCGTGAACCCGGACCGCGCGCTGCGCAAAGAGGCAGTCGCGCGCGGGTGGCCGATTCTGGACTTCAACCGCCCGGTCCGCCTCAAGCAGCGGCTGCCCACGCTCTCCGTGCCGCCCCGTCCGGCACTGGTCGTGGCCGCGGCCGTGGGCGCCGCGGCGGCCACGGCGGGGCTCGTCTGGTACGCGAGCCGGCGCAAGGCGGCGACCGTTTACGCCGGTTAGTGACCCTTTGAACGCAAAAGTAAAGAAGCGCGGCGAGGGGTTCCGCTTCCCCCGGCGCGGGAGTACAAAGGATTCAACGGCCCGCGAGACCAAGGACATCCGAAAGGATCACCTTAATAACGCATTTGGCCCCACGGACCGCGCATGAACACCGAGCACCCACGCGACGTCGACCCGTCGATTACGGGCCAGCCGCACCAGGTGACGGGCAATGTTCCCGACCTGATGGGCAATATTTCGAGGACGCTTGGTAACCCGGTGGAACATGCCAGCGGCGGTACGAATCCTCGTACCGCCGCAACCCGTAACGGCCCCCTCCGTAGGGGGCCGTTTTCCTGTGTCAGGCGGCTCCGCGCTGCAGCGCCTCGCACACCGCCGTCGACTCGCGCGCGCCCAGCTCGACGGCGCGCCCGCAGTGGGTGATCCACGCGGCCATGCCCTCCGGGGTGCCGGAGACATAGCCGTCCAGCGCCGCCAGATAGGCCGCGCGCCCGAGTTCGGCGTGGCCGACCTCCGCCGGGCACACGGACTTCGGGTCGAGACCGCTGCCGATGAGGACGATCCGCTCGGCCGTGCGCGCGACGAGCCCGTTGCGGGAGGTGAAGGGGCGCAGCGCGAGCAGCTCGCCGTGCACGACGGCGGCCGTCACCAGCGCCGGCGCCGAACCGCCCGCGATGATCAGCTCCGAGAGCCCGTCCAGGCGCCCGGAGACCTCGGCCGCACCGGGGAGGGGCAGTTCGACGAGCGGCTCGTCGACCGGCTCGCCCTCCTGGCGCGGCCGTCCGACCTCGCCCTCCTTGCTCGCGGCGGCCACCAGGTGCAGCCGGGCGAGCACCCTCAGGGGCGACTGCCGCCAGATGGACAGCAGTTGGCCCGCCTCGGCGGACAGCCGCAGGGCCGCGCCCATCGTGCGGGCCTCCTCGTCACCGCTGAAGTCGGTGCGCCGGCGGACCTCTTCGAGTGCCCAGTCGGCCCCGGAGAGCGCTGCGGAGCCACGGGCCCCGCGCAGTGCCGCCTCGGCGGTGATCTCGTTGCTGCGGCGCCGCATGACCCGGTGCCCGTAGACCCGGTCCACGGCCTTGCGCATGGACTCGACGGACTCGGCCACTCCGGGCAGCGTGCCCAGGGCCGCGAGCGGATCGGCGGTCGCACCTGTCGTACTCATGAGTACGACAGTAGCCATCCCGGCGGCGCACCCCACGATGGAGTGGTCTTCTTCACGCACACCTGCCACATACAGCTATGGCACGACTACTCTTCGTGAACATGAAAATTGCTTTCGTCGGGAAGGGCGGCAGCGGAAAGACCACCCTGTCCTCCCTGTTCGTCCGCCACCTCGCGGCCACCGCCCAACCCGTCGTCGCCGTCGACGCGGACATCAACCAGCACCTGGGCCCCGCGCTCGGCCTGGACGAGGCGGAGGCCGCCGCACTGCCCGCCCTGGGCGAGCACCTCCCCCTGATCAAGGACTACCTGCGCGGCAGCAACCCGCGCATCGCCTCCGCCGACACGATGATCAAGACCACCCCGCCCGGCGCGGGCTCCCGGCTGCTGCGGGTACGGGAGAACAATCCGGTCTACGACACCTGCGCGCGCTCGGTGGAACTCGACGGCGGCGCCGCCCGTTTGATGGTCACGGGACCCTTCACGGACGCCGACCTGGGGGTCTCCTGCTACCACTCCAAGACGGGAGCGGTGGAGCTGTGCCTGAACCACCTGGTGGACGGGCGCGACGAGTTCGTCGTGGTGGACATGACGGCGGGCTCGGACTCCTTCGCCTCCGGCATGTTCACCCGCTTCGACATCACGTTCCTGGTGGTCGAGCCGACCCGGAAGGGGGTCTCCGTCTATCGCCAGTACAAGGAGTACGCCCGCGACTTCGGAGTCGTCCTGAAGGTCGTCGGCAACAAGGTGCAGGGCCAGGACGACCTCGACTTCCTCCGCGCCGAGGTCGGGGACGACCTGCTGGTGACGGTGGGGCACTCGGACTGGGTGCGTGCCATGGAGAAGGGCCGCCCGCCCCGGTTCGAGCTCCTGGAGGACGTCAACCGCCGCGCCCTGCGCATGCTGGAGATCGCCGCCGACGCGACGTACGAACTGCGCGACTGGGAGCGCTACACGCAGCAGATGGTGCACTTCCACCTGAAGAACGCCCGGAGTTGGGGCAACGAGCGCACCGGGGCCGACCTGGCGGCGCAGGTCGACCCCGGGTTCGTGCTCGACGAGAGCGTCACCGCACCGGTGTGAGGCGCGCCCCCTGCCGACCCTCTACTGCTTGACCGCCTTGACCGCCGGCGCCCCGGGCACTCCCTTCGGGGCCGGCGCGGGGCGGCCGGTCAGGAAGGACGCCCAGCCCGGCTTCGGTGCCTCGCCGACGTTCAGGGTGCGCAGCTTCGCCAGGGTGCCCGGGTCCTGGGCGTCCAGCCAGTCGGCCAGTTGCCGGAAGGAGACACAGCGCGTCTCGGGCTTGTTGCAGACCTTCTCGATGACCTCGTCGAGGGCACGCATGTAGGTGCCGCCGTTCCAGGACTCGAAGTGGTTGCCGATCACCAGGGGCGCGCGGTTGCCGTCGTAGGCGCGGTAGAAGCCCTTGAGCAGGCCGTCACGCATCTCGTCGCCCCACTGGTCGAACTTGTCGGGGTCGCCCTGGGTCTGCGTGCCGGACTGGTTGACCATGAAGTTGTAGTCCATGGTCAACTGCTCGTAGGAGTGGCCCGGGAAGGGGACGAGCTGCATGGACAGGTCCCACAGCCCTTCCTTCTTCTTGGGCCAGATCTGGTCGTTGACCCCGCTGGTGTCGTAGCGGAAGCCCAACTGGCTCGCCGCCTTCATGAAGTTGGCCTGGCCCTCCAGGCAGGGGGTGCGGGCGCCGACGAGTTCCTTGTCGTAGTCGAAGGGCAGCGAAGACGCCTTCGTCATCCCGGAGTTGGTCTTCCAGGTCTTCACGAACTGCTTCGCCTGGGCGATCTCGCTCTTCCACTCGGCGACCGACCACTCGCCGACCCCGCCGTTCTTGCCGCAGAAGTGACCGTTGAAGTGGGTGCCGATCTCGTTGCCCTCCAGCCACGCCAGGCGCAGCTGCTTCACGGTGTCGGCGATGCCCTGCTCGTCGTTGAAGCCGATGTCCGAGCTGCCCGGCGAGTGCTCCGGGGGCTTGTAGAGGTCGCGCTTGTCCTCCGGGAGCATGTACACGCCGCTGAGGAAGTACGTCATGTTCGCGTGGTTGGCCTTGGAGACCTTGCGGAAGTGGGAGAACAGCTTCTGGCTGTCCTCGCCGGCTCCGTCGAAGGAGAAGACCACGAACTGCGGGGGCTTCTGACCGGGCTTGAGCCGCTCGGGTCTGGGCAGATGCGGCTGCGCCCCGGTGTACGACGTGGAGCCGTCCCCGATCAGGCGGACTCCGCTCTTGGGTGCCGGGGCGGGCGCCGCCTTGTGCGGACCGTTCGCTCCGTGCGGGGAACCGTTGTCACCGATCGCGCAACCGGCGAGCGACGCGGCACAGGCCGCGGCGATCACGGCGCCCGCGGTGATCCTCTGGGTGGCGGCCATGTCCGCCCACCTTCTTCCTTCGTTCGGACCGACGCCGATCAGGGCGTTTTCTGGCGATGTGCCGGGATTCCCGGCAGCGCCGCCAAGGTCGCATGGGGCCGAAGGTGGGATTAGTACGACAAGCCGATGAAATTCTCACTTCACTCTCCGAGGTGACTTATTAACCCATTTGCCCGCAAAGTCTATGCTTGACCTTTACTCTGCATTACTATCCATTTACCGAGCGTTGAGATATCCCGCCGCTGCACGCCGTGACCCACGGCCGCGACCGACCCCCGCCATCGACGGGGACCACCAGTTCCGCGACCGCGCTGCCCCGGAGGAGACGGGAAGACATGTCAGCCTGCGTACCCACCCGCGCCACCGACTCGAACGCGAATCGGACGAAGCGCGTCCACCCGCCCCACAGCCCGCCGCCCCCGCACCGCCGCTTCCGGATCGCGGGCGCCGATGTGTCGGCGTCCATCGCGGTCTTCCTGATCGCCCTGCCCCTGTCCCTCGGCATCGCGCTGGCCACCGGCGCGCCCCTCCAGGCCGGCCTGGTCGCCGCCGCCGCGGGCGGACTCGTCGCCGGACTGCTCGGCGGCTGCCCCCTCCAGGTCAGCGGCCCGGCCGCCGGACTCACCGTGGTCACCGCCGACCTGATCCACCGTTACGGCTGGCGCACGACCTGCGCGGTCACCGTCCTCGCGGGCCTGGCCCAACTCGCCCTGGGCTGCGTGCGCGTGGCCCGCACCGCGCTCGCCGTCAGCCCCGCGATCGTGCACGGCATGCTGGCCGGCATCGGCGTCACCATCGCCGTCGCCCAGCTGCACATCGTCCTCGGCGGCACCCCGCAGAGCTCGGTCCTCGCCAACCTCCGCGCGCTGCCCGCCCAGTTGGCGGACCTGCACCCCGCCGACGTGGCGATGAGCGTGCTGACACTGGCCCTTCTGCTGCTGTGGCCGCGCGTCCCCGGCCGGCTCGGGCACCTGATGCGCAAGATCCCGGCCGCGCTGATCGCCGTCGCCGGAGCCACGCTCACCGCCTCCCTCTCCGGGCTGACCCTCGCCAAGGTCGACCTGCCGTCCTGGAGCAGCCACGCCCTGGCCGGACTGCCCGAGGGCCCGGTGCTCGGCATCGCCGCCGCCGTCCTCACCACCACGCTGGTGTGCAGCGTGCAGTCGCTGCTCGGCGCGGTCGCCGTGGACAAGCTGGTCGCCGGGCGGCCCGGGCTCTCCGCCCGCGTCGGCCGCGCCGACCTCAACCGCGAACTACTGGGCCAGGGCGCCGCCAACATCGTCTCCGGCGCGCTCGGCGGACTCCCGGTCGCGGGCGTGGCCGTACGGAGTTCGGCGAATGTGCAAGCAGGTGCCGTGAGCCGGAACTCCACGATGCTGCACGGCGTTCTCGTAGTGATCGCCGCGCTGCTGATGGTCCCCGTGCTGGAGCTGATCCCCCTCGCTTCGCTCGCCGCACTCGTGATGGCCGTCGGCATCCAGATGGTGTCCCTGCACCACATCCGCACGGTAACCCGCCACCGCGAAGTGCTGGTCTACGCCGTCACCACCCTCGGCGTGGTCCTCCTCGGCGTCCTGGAGGGCGTGCTCCTCGGGGTCGCCGTGGCGGTGGCCGTCGCCCTGCACCGCCTCACCCACACCCGCATCACGCACGACGAGAAGGAAGGAGTCCATCACGTACACGTCCGAGGGCAGTTGACGTTCCTCGCGGTGCCGCGGCTCAGCCGCACCCTGCATCTCGTACCCCAGGGCGCCCACGCCGTCGTGGAGTTGGACGGTTCGTTCATGGACCACGCGGCGTACGAGTCACTGCAGGACTGGCAGAACGCGCACACCGCGCGGGGAGGCACCGCCGAACTGACGGGCCGCCGTACGGGAGTCAGTGCCGGCGCGACGGACACGGAAGCCTGCCGCTGCCACCCCTGGACGCCCTGGCGCGAGCACCGGTGCGAGCGCCCGAAGTCGGCGCCCCGCAGCAGCGGGCCCGCCTCCGGTCATCAACTCGCCCGTGGCATCAGCGCGTTCCAGCGCAACACCGCGCCCCTGGTGCGGGACGAGCTGGCCCGGCTGGCCAGGGAGGGGCAGCAGCCCTCGCAGCTCTTCCTGACCTGCGCCGACTCGCGGCTGGTCACGTCGATGATCACCTCCAGTGGTCCCGGCGACCTGTTCGTCGTGCGGAACGTGGGCAACCTCGTGCCGCCGCCCGGCGAGGAGAGCGGCGACGACTCGGTGGCGGCGGCGATCGAGTACGCGGTCGACGTGCTCCGCGTGAGATCGATCACGGTGTGCGGGCACTCGGGGTGCGGGGCCATGCAGGCGCTGCTCAACTCCCGGCCCGGAGAGGCCCGTTCACCGCTCCAGCGGTGGCTGCGGCACGGGCGGCCGAGCCTGGAGCGGATGGCCGACGACGACCGGCCCTGGGCGCGGCTCGCCACCAGGGCGCCCGCCGACGCCGTGGAACAGCTGTGTCTGACCAATGTGGTGCAGCAGTTGGAGCATCTGCGGGGGCACGGGTCGGTGGCGCGGGCCCTGCGGGACGGGGAGTTGGAGCTCAACGGGATGTACTTCCATGTGGGTGAGGCGCAGGCGTATCTGCTGACGGAGGAGGACGAGTTGTTCGATCGGGTGGGGGTGATGGACGCGTCGGCCTGAACCTCGTTCACCCGGCGTCCGTGGGTACGAAAGACCCCCGCCACGCAGATCCGCGCATGGGTCCGATGACAGGTCTAAACCAATATTTCGACGACCCTTGTCATCGGACCCCCGGGTCTGATGAGCTGGCCCGGGACACAACGGACACCCTGGGAAAGGCAGATGCCGTGAGCAACGAAAGCCTGGCCAACCTGCTCAAGGAAGAGCGCAGGTTCGCACCCCCCGCGGACCTGGCGGCGCACGCCAATGTCACCGCGGAGGCGTATGAGCAGGCCAAGGCTGACCGGCTCGGCTTCTGGGCCGCGCAGGCCCGCCGCCTGAGCTGGGCCAAGGAGCCGAGCGAGACGCTGGACTGGTCGAATCCGCCGTTCGCCAAGTGGTTCAAGGACGGCTCGCTCAACGTCGCGTACAACTGCGTGGACCGGCACGTCGAGGCGGGCAACGGCGACCGGGTCGCCATCCACTTCGAGGGCGAGCCCGGCGACAGCCGCGCGATCACCTACGCCGAGCTGAAGGACGAGGTCTCCAAGGCCGCGAACGCCCTGCTGGAGCTGGGAGTTCAGAAGGGCGACCGGGTCGCCGTCTACATGCCGATGATCCCGGAGACGGCGGTCGCGATGCTGGCCTGCGCGCGCATCGGCGCCGCGCACTCGGTGGTGTTCGGCGGCTTCTCGGCGGACGCGCTCGCGACCCGGATCCAGGACGCGGACGCCAAAGTCGTCATCACCTCGGACGGCGGCTGGCGGCGCGGCAAGCCGTCCGCGCTCAAGCCGGCCGTGGACGAGGCCCTGACCAAGGTGGACAACGTCGAGCACGTGCTCGTCGTACGGCGTACCGGGCAGGAGGTCGCCTGGGACGACAGCCACGACGTGTGGTGGCACGAGATCGTCGACCGGCAGTCGACGGAGCACACACCGGAGGCGTTCGAGGCGGAGCAGCCGCTGTTCATCCTCTACACGTCCGGTACGACGGGTAAGCCCAAGGGCATCCTGCACACCTCCGGCGGCTATCTCACCCAGGCCGCGTACACCCACCACGCGGTCTTCGACCTCAAGCCGGAGACCGACGTCTACTGGTGCACGGCCGACGTCGGCTGGGTCACCGGCCACTCGTACATCGTCTACGGCCCGCTCGCGAACGGCGCGACGCAGGTCATGTACGAGGGCACCCCGGACACCCCGCACCAGGGCCGCTTCTGGGAGATCGTCCAGAAGTACGGGGTGACGATCCTGTACACGGCGCCGACGGCGATCCGTACGTTCATGAAGTGGGGCGACGACATCCCCGCGAAGTTCGACCTCGGCTCCCTGCGGGTGCTGGGTTCGGTGGGCGAGCCGATCAACCCCGAGGCGTGGATCTGGTACCGCAAGCACATCGGCGCCGACAGGACGCCGATCGTCGACACCTGGTGGCAGACCGAGACCGGCGCGATGATGATCTCGCCGCTGCCGGGCGTGACGCACACCAAGCCCGGTTCCGCGCAGACCCCGCTGCCCGGCATCTCGGCGACGGTCGTCGACGACGAGGCGAACGAGGTCCCGAACGGCGGCGGCGGTTACCTGGTCCTCACCGAGCCGTGGCCGTCGATGCTGCGCACCATCTGGGGCGACGACCAGCGGTTCCTCGACACGTACTGGTCGCGCTTCGAGGGCAAGTACTTCGCCGGTGACGGCGCGAAGAAGGACGACGACGGCGACATCTGGCTGCTCGGCCGGGTGGACGACGTCATGCTCGTGTCCGGGCACAACATCTCCACCACGGAGGTCGAGTCGGCGCTCGTCTCCCACCCCTCCGTCGCCGAGGCGGCCGTGGTCGGCGCGGCCGACGAGACGACCGGTCAGGCGATCGTCGCCTTCGTCATCCTGCGCGGCACGGCGAACGCGGAGGACGAGAACCTGGTCAACGACCTGCGCAACCACGTCGGCGCCGTCCTCGGCCCGATCGCCAAGCCCAAGCGGGTCCTCCCGGTGGCAGAGCTGCCGAAGACGCGCTCCGGCAAGATCATGCGCCGACTGCTGCGGGACGTGGCGGAGAACCGTGAGCTCGGAGACGTCACAACGCTGACCGATTCGACGGTTATGTCCCTTATTCAGGAGAAGCTCCCGGCGGCGCCCAGCGAGGACTGAGCAGTACGCGGTTCAGCAATGAGGGGTGTCCGGCGCAGCGCGCGCCGGGCACCCCTTTTAGGTAAACTAAGCAAAACGTGACCCTCATGGTGTGCCGGGAAGTCTGGTCGGCGAGTAGTTCCGTCCTGCCCACCGACCGGAGGTTCCCCGATGGCCGCGCCCCGCCCCACCCCCGCCCGCAAGGTGCTCGGACGCCTGTCCCTGCCCGAGCGGAACTTCGTCGCGGAGGCGCTGCGCACCGAGACCGTCGGCGGTGTCCTCCTCCTGATCGCCGCGATCGCCGCCCTGATCTGGGCGAACGTCCCCGCCCTGCACGACAGCTACGAGAGCGTCAGCCACTTCCACCTCGGCCCCGCCGCCCTCGGCCTGCACCTCTCGATCGCCCACTGGGCCGCCGACGGCCTCCTCGCCGTCTTCTTCTTCGTCGCCGGCATCGAACTCAAGCGCGAACTCGTCGCCGGCGACCTGCGCGACCCGAAGGCCGCCGCGCTGCCCGTCGTGGCGGCCCTGTGCGGGATGGCCGTACCGGCACTCGTGTACACGCTGACGAACCTCACCGGCGGCGGCTCCCTGGACGGCTGGGCGGTCCCCACCGCCACCGACATCGCCTTCGCGCTCGCCGTCCTCGCGGTGATCGGCACCTCCCTGCCGAGCGCCCTGCGCGCCTTTCTGCTCACCCTCGCCGTGGTCGACGACCTGTTCGCGATCCTGATCATCGCGATCTTCTTCACCGCCCGCATCGACTTCGCCGCGCTCGCCGGGGCGGCCATCGGCCTGGCGGTCTTCTGGCTGCTGCTGCGCCGGGGCGTGCGCGGGTGGTACGTGTACGTCCCGCTCGCGCTCGTCATCTGGGCGCTGATGTACAACAGCGGCATCCACGCCACCATCGCCGGCGTGGCGATGGGCCTGATGCTGCGCTGCACCACCCGCGAGGACGAGAAGCACTCCCCGGGCGAGCACGTCGAACATCTCGTACGGCCCCTGTCGGCGGGCCTCGCGGTGCCGCTGTTCGCGCTGTTCAGCGCCGGGGTCGCCATCTCCGGCGGCGCCCTGGGTGACGTATTCACGAAGCCCGAGACCCTCGGCGTGGTCCTCGGGCTGGTCGTCGGCAAGGCGGTCGGGATCTTCGGCGGGACCTGGCTGACGGCCCGTTTCACCCGGGCCTCGCTCAGCGAGGACCTCGCCTGGGCGGACGTGTTCGCCGTCGCCTCGCTGGCCGGCATCGGCTTCACCGTGTCGCTGCTCATCGGGGAACTCGCGTTCGACGGCGACCAGGTGCTCACCGACGAGGTCAAGGCCGCCGTCCTCGTGGGCTCGATCGTCGCGGCCCTGTGCGCGACCGTGTTGCTCAAGCTGCGCAACGCCCGGTACCGCAGGATGTACGAGGACGAGGAGCGCGACGAGGATCTCGACGGCATCCCCGACATCTACGAGCAGGACGACCCGGCGTACCACCTGCGCATGGCCCGTCTCCACGACCGCAAGGCCGCCGAGCACCGCAGGATCGCCGCGGAGAAGGCCGCCGAACAGCGGCGCGGGCGTGTCGAAGTGGCGGGCGGGGCAGGCGAGGACAACGACGGTCCGGCATGATCTGACGAGACGGTACAAAGACATGCCGGTACAGACACATGGGGAAGAGGGAGTACGCGATGAGCGCACCCGACGGCAGCCCGGTCGGCGCCGAACGCAGCATCGGCCAGTTGTTCGCCTCGGCGACGACCGAGATGTCCGCGCTGGTGCACGACGAGATCGCGCTGGCCAAGGCGCAGCTCAAGCAGGACGTCAAGCGCGGGGCGGTGGGCGGCGGCGCGTTCACGGTCGCCGCGGTGGTCCTGCTGTTCTCCCTGCCGATGCTCAACTTCGCGCTGGCGTACGGCATCCGCACGTGGAGCGGCTGGAACATGGCGCTCTGCTTCCTGCTCTCCTTCGCCGCGAACGTGCTCGTCGCCATCGTCCTCGGCCTGGTCGGCGTGCTCTTCTTCAAGAAGGCCGCGAAGAGCAAGGGCCCGCAGAAGGTGGCCGCTTCGGTCAAGGAGACGGCCGGCGTCCTGGGCAACGCGAAGCCGCATCCGCGCGCGGCGATCGAGGACCGTGTCCCCGAAGCCATCGAGGCTGTGGCACGCTCGTCCTCATGACGGACCCCGCTCATCCTTGGGCACAACCCGCTTCGGTCGTACGGCTCGCCCTTCCCGACGGGCGCCAGGTGACGCACCGGGATGTCGCGGCCAACGGCGCCCGCTTCCACATCGCGGAGGTGGGCGACGGGCCGCTGGTGCTGCTGCTGCACGGCTTCCCGCAGTTCTGGTGGACCTGGCGCCACCAGCTCGGCGCGCTGGCCGACGCCGGGTTCCGGGCCGTCGCCATGGACCTGCGGGGCGTCGGCGGCAGCGACCGCACCCCGCGCGGCTACGACCCCGCCAACCTCGCCCTCGACATCACCGGCGTGATCCGCTCCCTCGGCGAGCCGGACGCCGCGCTGGTCGGCCACGACCTCGGCGGCTATCTCGCGTGGACGGCCGCCGCGATGCGCCCCAAGCTGGTGCGCCGGCTCGCCGTCTCCTCGATGCCGCACCCCCGGCGCTGGCGCAACGCGATGCTGTCCGACGTCAGACAGTCCGCGGCGAGTTCCTACATCTGGGGGTTCCAGCGCCCCTGGCTGCCCGAGCGGCAGCTCCTCGCCGAGGACGCCGAGTTGGTGGGCAAGCTGATCCGGGACTGGTCCGGCCCGCAGCCGCCGGACGACGAGGCGGTCGAGGCGTACCGGCGGGCGATGCTGATCCCGTCGACCGCGCACTGCTCGATCGAGCCGTACCGCTGGATGGTGAGGTCGATGGCGCGCCCGGACGGCATCCAGTTCAACCGGCGCATGAAGCGGCCGGTGCGGGTGCCCACGCTGCATCTGCACGGCTCGCTCGACCCGGTGCTGCGCACCCGCAGCGCGGCGGGCTCCGGGGAGTACGTCGAAGCGCCGTACCGCTGGCGGCTGTTCGACGGACTCGGGCACTTCCCGCACGAGGAGGAGCCGGCGGTCTTCTCCACCGAACTGGTCAACTGGCTCAAGGATCCCGAACCCGATCGGTGACCGAGCCGTCGCGCCCGGTATCCGGACCTGAACACCTGTACTACGAACGGCCACTTGCCCCGCGCATACGCCAATTGGGGCCTCAAGGGGTGGTTATCGACCTTGGGGCAGGGGCAGACGTCGGGGTATGGGCTGGACGCACGACTACAGTGACGCAGCACGCAATCGCCGCTCGGACCACGGTCCGGGCTCCCACCAACGGGGCGCCCCGCAACTCCAGGGCACAGACCTCAGGGTGGGGATCCCGCGCATTCTGCGCCGCCGGGCCCGCTGGGTCTCGGTACGGCTGCGTCATCCCCGAGGCTGACGCACCCTCTCTCTCCTTGCAGCGACCGGCCGTCACAAGCCGGGCTCACAGCGCGCAACTGTCGCTGTCCACCTGCTCGTTGGCAGTGCGCCCCTTGACGATGTCCGGCTGGATCTCGTCGGCGGTGAGCGCGTACCCGGTGTCGGGGTCGTCGAGGGACTTCGCGAAGACCACGCCGTACACCTTGCCCTCGGGCGTGAGCAGCGGGCCGCCGGAGTTGCCCTGGCGGACGGTCGCGTAGAGCGAGTACACATCGCGGCGGACCGTGCCGCGGTGGTAGATGTCCGGGCCGCTGGCCGTGATGCGGCCACGCACGCGTGCCGCCCGGACGTCGTACGACCCGTTCTCCGGGAAGCCGGCGACGATCGCGCTGTTGCCGCTGTCCGCGTCCTTGGTGGCGAACTGCAGGGAGCGCGCCTTCAGGTCCGGTACGTCGAGTACGGCGATGTCGCGGTGCCAGTCGTAGAGGACGACCTTGGCGTCGTACTTCCGGCCCACGCCGCCTATCTGGACGGTGGGTTCGTCGACGCCGCCCACGACGTGCGCGTTGGTCATGACGCGGCGGTCGCCGAAGACGAAGCCGCTGCCCTCCAGGACCTTGCCGCAGCTCTGGGCGGTGCCCATGACCTTGACGATGGACTGCTGGGCGCGGGTGGCGACCGGGCTGGAGGCGAGGGCCGGGTCGGGCGGCTGGACGTCGTTGATCGGCTCGTTGGCGAACGGGCTGAAGACCTGCGGGAAGCCGTTCTGCGCGAGGACCGAGGAGAAGTCCGCGAACCAGGTGTCGGCCTGCGCGGGGAGCGCGCGGGAGACCCCCAGCAGCACCTTGGAGCTGCGGACCTCCTTGCCGAGCGTCGGCAGGGTGGTGCCCGCGAGAGCCGAGCCGATCAGCCAGGCCACCAGGAGCATCGCGAGGACGTTGACGAGGGCGCCGCCGGTCGCGTCCAGGGCGCGGGCCGGGGACCAGGTGATGTAGCGGCGCAGCTTGTTGCCGAGGTGGGTGGTCAGGGCCTGGCCGACGGAGGCGCAGACGATGACGACGACGACCGCGACGACGGCCGCGGTGGTGGACACCTCCGCGTTGTCGGTCAGCGCGTCCCAGATGACGGGCAGCGTGTAGACGGCGACGAGACCGCCGCCCAGGAAGCCGATCACCGACAGGATGCCGACGACGAACCCCTGGCGATAGCCCACGATCGCGAACCACACGGCGGCGACCAGCAACAGGATGTCCAGCACATTCACGAGCGACACCCTGTCATGACCGCCAGTCGAGGGGGACCTGCTTCTCGCGGTCCCAGGGACGCTCCCAGCCCGAGTAGTACAGCAGGCGGTCGATCACCCCGGCCGTGAAGCCCCACACGAGGGCCGATTCGACCAGAAATGCCGGACCCAGGAAGCCGCTGGGGTGCGTGACCGTGACTCTGTTGGCCGGATCCGTGAGATCCGCCACGGGGACCGTGAACACGCGCGCCGTCTCGTTCGGATCGACCACGCCCACCGGCGTCGGCTCCCGCCACCAGCCCAGCACCGGCGTCACCACGAAGCCGCTCACCGGGATGTACAGCTTGGGCAGCACCCCGAAGAGCTGCACTCCGGCGGGGTCGAGCCCGGTCTCCTCCTCGGCCTCGCGGAGAGCGGCCCGCAGCGGGCCGTCGCCCGTCGGGTCGCCGTCCTCGGGGTCGAGGGCACCGCCCGGGAAGGACGGCTGCCCCGCGTGGGAGCGCAGCGAGCTCGACCGCTCCATGAGCAGCAGCTCGGGGCCCCGATCGCCCTCCCCGAAGAGGATCAGCACGGCGGACTGCCGGCCCGCCCCGTCCTCCGGCGGCAGGAAGCGGCTCAGCTGGAGCGGCTCGACCGTCTCCACCGCGTGCACCACCGGGTCCAGCCAGCCCGGCAGGCCCTCCTTGCCGAGCCCCACGCCCTGGGCATTGCTCGCGCGCGTCATCCCCCACCCCCGTTCACACCGATCAACGCCCGATACCTCCGAGATCGTTCCGCGATCCGGCCCCCGATACCGGCGCCATGGCCGCTGTCACGGCCACCGCCACGGGCGCTGTCACGGCCACCGCCACCGCCGTCGTCATGCCGATCCCAGCGGCGGCGCCGGTTTGCCGCCCGCGTCCAGATAGGCCTGCGGCGGGTTCAGGCGCTGGCCCGGATAGCCGCCCTTCTCGTACTTGAGCAGCTTCTTCGCCTTCTCCGGGTCGGTCTCGCCCTCGCCGTACGCCGGGCAGAGCGGGGCGATGGGGCAGGCGCCGCAGGCGGGCTTGCGGGCGTGGCAGATACGGCGGCCGTGGAAGATCACGTGGTGCGAGAGCATCGTCCAGTCGCTCTTCGGGAAGAGCGCTCCCACGGCGGCCTCGATCTTGTCCGGCTCGGTCGCCTCGGTCCACTTCCAGCGCCGTACGAGCCGCTGGAAATGCGTGTCCACGGTGATGCCGGGGCGCCCGAAGGCGTTGCCCAGCACCACGAAGGCGGTCTTGCGGCCGACACCGGGCAGCTTGACCAGGTCTTCGAGCCGCCCCGGGACCTCGCCGCCGAATTCCTCGACGAGCGCCTTGGAGAGGCCTATCACCGACTTCGTCTTGGCCCGGAAGAACCCGGTCGGCCGGAGGATCTCCTCGACCTGCTCCGGGTCGGCGCCGGCCAGGTCCTCGGGGGTCGGGTACTTGGCGAACAGGGCCGGTGTCGTCTGGTTGACCCTCAGGTCGGTGGTCTGGGCGGACAGGACCGTGGCGACCACGAGCTGGAAGGGGTTCTCGAAGTCGAGCTCCGGGTGGGCGTACGGATAGATCTCGGCCAGCTCGCGGTTGATCCGGCGGGCACGGCGGACGAGGGCGGTGTGCGACTCACCCTTCACAGCAACCACGCCTTTTGCCCCCTTTGCCGCTTTCTTACCGCCGTCAGGGCTCTGTTCGCCCACGGCGGAATCACGAGGTACAACCATCCGCCCAGCCCCCTTGGCCTGTGCTCTCACCGGCGATTTGGACACCCGGCCAGCCTAGAGCCCGGCACTGACATCCGCCCCGGCCCCCGAAGATCAGCCCCCAATTGGACCCCTGCCGCTTACCTCGGGACACCTGTACGGCATCCTTGTGACAGATCACACTGTTTGGACGGTCCGGCAAAATGGGGAGCACGGTCCCCTGGTACCAAGGGGGAGCACCATCCCCTGAGCAGGTCGACAAGGAGAGAACTCGTGGACGACGTTCTGCGGCGCGCCCCGCTCTTCGCGGCGCTCGATGACGATCAGGCCGCGGAGCTGCGCGCCTCCATGAGTGAGGTGACCCTCGCGCGCGGGGACTCGCTCTTTCACGAGGGCGACCCGGGCGACCGGCTCTACGTGGTCACCGAGGGCAAGGTGAAGCTCCACCGCACCTCCCCCGACGGCCGCGAGAACATGCTGGCCGTCCTCGGCCCCGGCGAGCTGATCGGCGAGCTGTCGCTGTTCGACCCGGGCCCGCGTACGGCGACCGCCAGCGCACTGACCGAGGTCAAGCTGCTGGGCCTGGGCCACGGCGACCTCCAGCCCTGGCTGAGCGCCCGCCCCGAGGTGGCCTCCGCGCTGCTGCGCGCGGTCGCCCGCCGGCTGCGCAAGACCAACGACGCGATGTCCGACCTGGTCTTCTCGGACGTCCCCGGCCGCGTGGCCCGCGCCCTGCTGGACCTCTCCCGCCGCTTCGGCGTGCAGTCCGAGGAGGGCATCCACGTGGTGCACGACCTCACGCAGGAGGAGCTGGCCCAGCTGGTCGGCGCGTCCCGCGAGACGGTCAACAAGGCCCTCGCCGACTTCGCGGGCCGCGGCTGGCTCCGCCTCGAGGCCCGCGCGGTGATCCTGCTGGACGTCGAGCGGCTGGCGAAGCGCTCGCGCTGACTCGAATCGCACGTCTTCTTACTGAAGGGCCCTGCCGCACGGCGGGGCCCTTCAGCGCATCGCCAGGTGGGGGCCTAGGAGCAGGGGGCGGTCATGCACGAGGACTACGAGGACAAGGCGCCGGATTCGGTCTGGGTCGGGCGGTCGGGGCGACGCCGGTGGCCGCGGAGACCGGTGTCGGCCCGGTTGCTGTGGCGGAGCGGGCGGCAGAACGGAAGCCCCGGGGCACCGCTGGGCACCTGGGCGGTGGACGGGACGCTCGCCCTCGCCCGCCCCGACGGGGTGCGGGCGTACGGGCTGACGACCGGTGAGCCCCTGTGGAGCTGGCAGCCGCCCGGGGACGGCGACCAGGTGATCGCCCACGTCTCGCGGGACATGGTGGAGGGAGTCGTCGTCGTACTGCACCACGACGACGGTCGCGCGGACGACGGGCGGACAAACGACGGCCACGCGCGCGTGGGGCACGTCCGGCTCACCGGGCTGGACCTCCGCACGGGCACGGCGGTCTGGACGCGCGAGCAGCGCGCCGACGAGCTGGGGTCCATCGGTGAGGACCCTCCCGAGGTGGCGCCCGAGGTGGCGCTCGGCGGCGGCCGTATCGCCGTCGCGACCGCCCGGGCCCGCGACGAGGGCCCGGAGACCACGGTCCGTGTGCTCGACGCGCGGACCGGCGCCCCCCACTGGGAACGACCACTCCCCGAGGGCCGACGGGACGCCTTCGTCCTGACGGCCGGGCCCGTCGTCGTGTCCACCGCCGGACCCGAGGATTCCGTTTCCACGCCCACTCGGCTCCGGCTCCACATGGTGCGCGAGGACAGCGAACAAGCCATCGACCTGCCGCAGCTGTACGAGGCGTTCGGCGCCCACCCGGTGATCGTCGGCGACACGCTCGCCGTCGAACTCGTCCCGCCCCAGCCCTACGACACGGAGCACATGGGCAGCACGCTGCGCGCGGTCTCCGCCGTCACGGGCGAGTTCCGCTGGTCGTGGTCCAGCACCTACGGCCGCACGATCTTCCCGCTGGCCCACCGGGGCGCTCTGCTGGTCCTGAACGGCTACGGCGACCGGGCGACCGTGCTCGATCCCGCCGACGGCCGGGTCGTGGCCGAGCGCTCCCTGCCCGGCTACAGCTACCAGGCGCGCCTCGTCGCCTCCGGGGACTGCCTCGCCGTGGTCTGCACGGCGCCGCGCACCACCGCACGGGTACGCGTGTTCCGCTGGAAATGACGTGTCCCCGACCTCGATCGGCTGCACAGTGGTGCCATGCGGAACAAGGGGCTGGACGCCCAGGGATACATCGAGCGCGAGGGCTCCTTGGGGCGTGTCCCGCACGTCTTCCGGCCGGTCGTGGCCGCCGCGCGGGACCGGCTGCTCGACGTCTACGGGGGACGCCTCGACAGCGCGTACCTCTACGGGTCGATCCCGCGCGGCACCGCGCGCGTGGGGCGCAGCGATCTGGACCTGTTCGTGGCGACCCGGCGGGAGCCGACCGAGGAGGACCGGGACGCGGCCCGCAGCCTGGGCGAGGCGCTCGACAAGGAGTTCCCGGAGATCGACGGGGCCGGCATCCTCCTGTACGGCCGCACACGGCTGCTGAGCGAGCCGGAGACGTACGACCTGGGGTGGTTCGTCGCGTGCCTGTGCACACCGCTGCTCGGGGAGGACCTCGCCGAGTACCTGCCCCGCTACCGCCCCGACTCGCGGCTCGCCCGGGAGACCAACGGCGACCTGGCGCTGCTGCTCCCCCGCTGGCGTGAGCGGATCGCCGCCTCCGAGGACAGCGACGAGGCCCGTAGGCCCCTGGTGCGCTTCATGTCCCGGCGCCTGGTCCGCACCGGCTTCACCCTGGTCATGCCCCGCTGGAACGGCTGGACGAGCGACCTCGGGGAGATGGCCGAAGCGTTCGGCGCGTACTACCCCGGGCGGGCGGAGGAACTGGGCAGGGCGGCGGCGCTGGGTTGCGAACCGACCGGCGACGCGCGCGTGCTGCGGTCGTACGTCGACGATCTCGGCCCGTGGCTGGCCGACGAGTACGCGCGCGTGCACGGCGTGAAGACGCCCCGCCCGGACGACATGACCTAGATCAGGCCGTGTTCCTTCAGGTAGTCCAGTTGGGCGCGCACCGACAGTTCCGCCGCCGGCCACAGTGAGCGGTCGACGTCCGCGTACACGTGGGCGACGACCTCGGCCGGGCTCCGGTGGCCGTTCTCCACGGCCGTCTCGATCTGGGCGAGCCGGTGGGCGCGGTGGGCGAGATAGAACTCGACGGCGCCCTGGGCGTCGTCGAGGACGGGTCCGTGGCCCGGGAGGACCGTGTGGACGCCGTCGTCGACCGTGAGCGAGCGCAGCCGCCGCAGCGAGTCCAGATAGTCGCCCAGGCGGCCGTCAGGATGCGCCACCACGGTCGTGCCGCGCCCCAGGACGGTGTCTCCCGTCAGGACGGCCTGATCGGCCGGGAGATGGAAGCACAGGGAGTCTCCGGTGTGCCCGGGCGTCGACACGACGACCAGTTCCAGGCCGCCGACCCGGATGGCGTTCCCGGCGGCGAGGCCCTCGTCCCCGAGGCGCAGCGCCGGGTCCAGCGCGCGGACCTTCGTGTCCGTCAGCTCGGCGAAGCGGACGGCGCCTTCCGCGTGGTCGGGGTGTCCGTGCGTGAGCAGGGTCAGGGCGATCCGTTTGCCCGCCTTCTCGGCGGTGTCGACGACGTTGCGCAGATGGCCCTCGTCCAGGGGCCCCGGGTCGATCACCACGGCCAGCTCGGAGTCGGGTTCCGAGACGATCCAGGTGTTCGTGCCGTCCAGGGTCATCGCGGAGGCGTTGGGCGCGAGGACGTTCACGGCCCGCGCGGTGGCGGGGCCGGTGAGGACCCCGCCCCGTGGCTGGCCGGGAAGCGCGGCTGCGTCGGTCATGCGGGGGCTCCACCGGTCGGGAGGTCGGTCGGGATGTGCTTCGTGAACTCCTCGTGGCCCGGCCAGGAGAGGACGATCTCGCCGTCCTCCAGGCGGGCCCGTGCGAGGACGGGCGTCAGATCGCGCTCCGGGGCCGACGACAGGGCTTCGGCCGCGCTGCCGTACGGGATGAGCCCGCGCAGGGTCGCGATGGTCGGCGGCATCATCGTGAGGTCGCCCTTGTCGTACCCGGTGGCCGCCTCGCCGGGGGCGATCCACACCGTGTGGTCGGCCTCTGTGGAGGCGTTCCGGGTGCGCTGCCCCTCCGGGAGGACGGCGACGAAGAACCAGGTGTCATAGCGGCGGGTTTCGAACTCGGGGGTGATCCAGCGCGCCCACGCGCCCAGCAGGTCGGAGCGCAGGACGAGGCCCCGGCGGTCGAGGAACTCCGCGAAGGACAGGTCCCGGGCGACCAGGGCGGCGCGGTCCGCCTCCCAGGTCTCGCCGGTGGTGTCGCCGACCACGGAGTCCGGGGTGGGTCCGGCGAGCAGGACGCTCGCCTCCTCGTAGGTCTCCCGTACGGCCGCGCACACGATCGCCTGGGCGGTCGTCTCGTCGACGCCCAGGCGGTTCGCCCACCACGCGCGCGTGGGGCCCGCCCAGCGGACGTGACGGTCGTCGTCGCGCGGGTCGACACCGCCGCCCGGGTACGCGTACGCGCCCCCGGCGAAGGCCATGGAGGCGCGTCTGCGCAGCATGTGGACGGCGGGGCCGGTGTCGGTGTCCTTCAGGAGCATCACGGTGGCCGCCCGTCTGGGCACGACCGGCGTGAGCGCACCGTCCGCGAGCGCGCGGATGCGCTCGGGCCACTCCGCCGGGAACCACTGACCGTTCGCCATGGGCGGAGGCTATCCCGTAGCGCGCGGATGTTCGAGAGGCAACAACGCGCACCCCAGGACGACGAACACCGTGGTTACGCCTGCGTGAGCTCCACCTGGATCTCGACCTCGACCGGTGAGTCCAGCGGCAGCACCGCCACGCCGACCGCGCTCCGCGCGTGGACGCCCTTGTCGCCGAGGACCTCGCCGAGGAGTTCGCTGGCGCCGTTGATCACGCCGGGCTGGCCGGTGAAGTCGGGGGCCGAGGCGACGAAGCCGACGACCTTCACCACGCGCGCGATGCGATCCAGGTCACCGGTGACGGACTTGACGGCGGCGAGGGCGTTCAGCGCGCAGGTGCGGGCCAGTTCCTTGGCCTCCTCCGCGGTGACCTCGGCGCCCACCTTGCCGGTGACGGGCAACTTGCCGTCCACCATGGGCAGCTGGCCGGAGGTGTACACGTAGACGCCGCTCTGCACGGCGGGCTGGTACGCGGCGAGCGGCGGGACGACCGCCGGCAGGGTCAGGCCGAGTTCGGCCAGCCGGGCCTCGACGCCACTCATGCCTTCTCCCGCTTGAGGTAGGCCACGAGCTGCTCGGGGTTGTTCGGCCCGGGCACGACCTGGACGAGCTCCCAGCCGTCCTCGCCCCAGGTGTCCAGAATCTGCTTCGTGGCGTGGACGAGCAGCGGCACAGTCGAGTATTCCCACTTGGTCATGCGGCCGACTTTAGCGGCTGCGAACCGGTCGCCCGTGGTCGCGTTGTCCACAGCCTCCCGCTTGGTTTCGGCGCGGACTGGTTAGGCTCGAAGACGTGAGCAGGCTCCAGGTCGTCAGTGGCAAGGGCGGTACCGGCAAGACCACGGTGGCCGCGGCCCTCGCGCTGGCCCTGGCCACCGAGGGGAAGCGGACGCTTCTCGTCGAGGTCGAGGGTCGCCAGGGCATCGCGCAGCTCTTCGAGACGGAGACGCTGCCCTATGAGGAGCGGAAGATCGCCGTCGCTCCCGGGGGCGGGGAGGTGTACGCGCTGGCCATCGACCCCGAACTGGCCCTTCTGGACTACCTCCAGATGTTCTACAAACTCGGCGGCGCCGGCCGCGCCCTGAAGAAACTCGGCGCGATCGACTTCGCCACCACGGTCGCGCCCGGCCTCCGGGACGTCCTCCTGACCGGCAAGGCGTGCGAGGCCGTACGGCGCAAGGACAAGAGCGGGCGGTTCGCCTACGACTACGTCGTGATGGACGCCCCGCCGACCGGCCGCATCACCCGCTTCCTGAACGTCAACGACGAGGTCGCCGGGCTCGCCAAGATCGGCCCGATACACAATCAGGCACAGGCCGTGATGCGGGTCCTGAAGTCCCCCGAGACGGAGGTCCACCTGGTGACGCTCCTGGAGGAGATGCCCGTCCAGGAGACCGCCGACGGCATCGCCGAACTGCGGGCGGCGCGGCTGCCGGTGGGCCGGATCATCGTGAACATGGTGCGGCCCGAGGTGCTGGACGCTGCCGAGCTGGATCTCGTACGGGCCGTGCCGCGCACCGCGCTCGCGCAGTCGCTGTCGGCCGCAGGCCTCGGCGGGGCGCGGCGCGGCGGCAACGCCGAGAAGCTGGTGGATCCGCTGCTCGCGCAGGCCGAGGAGTACGCCGCGCGGTACGCCCTGGAGCACGACCAGCGGGCCGTGCTCGGCGCGCTGGAGCTGCCGCTGCACGAACTGCCGCTGCTCGCCGAGGGCATGGACCTGGCGGGCCTGTACGAACTCGCCACCGAGCTGCGGAAGCAGGGGATGTCATGAGCCAGGACCAGGAGCGCGACGGCGCCCGTCGGCTGTCCTCCGCGCGCGTGCTCGACGTCGACCCGCTGCTCGACGACCCGGAGACCCGCATCGTGGTCTGCTGCGGCTCGGGCGGGGTCGGCAAGACGACCACCGCGGCGGCGCTCGGACTGCGGGCCGCCGAGCGGGGCCGCCGAGTTGTCGTCCTGACCATCGACCCGGCCCGCCGGCTCGCCCAGTCCATGGGCATCGACTCGCTGGACAACACCCCGAGGCGGGTGAAGGACGTCGACGGGGACGGCGAACTGCACGCCATGATGCTCGACATGAAGCGCACCTTCGACGAGATCGTCGAGGCGCACGCGGACCGCGAGCGGGCCGCCGCGATCCTGAACAACCCCTTCTACCAGTCGCTCTCGGCGGGCTTCGCGGGCACGCAGGAGTACATGGCGATGGAGAAGCTGGGCCAGTTGCGCGCCCAGCACGACTGGGACCTGATCGTGGTGGACACCCCGCCGTCCCGCTCGGCCCTGGACTTCCTGGACGCGCCGAAACGTCTCGGCTCGTTCCTGGACGGCAAGCTGATCCGGCTGCTGACCGCGCCGGCGAAGCTGGGCGGCCGGGCCGGGATGAAGTTCCTCAATGTCGGCATGTCGATGATGACCGGCACCCTCGGCAAGCTGCTCGGGGGTCAACTCCTCAAGGACATCCAGACGTTCATCGCCGCGATGGACACCACCTTCGGTGGGTTCCGCACCCGCGCGGACGCGACGTACAAGCTGCTCCAGGCCCCGGGGACGGCGTTCCTGGTGGTCGCGGCCCCGGAGCGGGACGCGCTGCGCGAGGCCGCGTACTTCGTGGAGCGGCTGGCGGCCGAGGACATGCCGCTGGCCGGTCTGGTGCTCAACCGGGTGCACGGCAGCGGAGCCGCCCGGCTGTCGGCCGAGCGGGCACTCGCCGCCGCGGAAAATCTTGAGGAGTCCCGCATTGTCGATCAGGTGGGCGGGAAAGCTGGACTTCGTAACTCTCCCGACACGTACGGCAGTTCAGAATCCGCCGGTACCGGATCTCCCGGTTCCCGGGCAGCAGCTCGTGACGAAGGCTCCCCCGCCGCCACGGACGACGAGCGCCCCGCCGACAAGCGACCCGACGACGAGCCATCCGTCGACCGACTCACCGCAGGCCTGCTCAGACTGCACGCCGACCGGATGCGGCTGCTCTCCCGCGAGCAGCGCACACGTGACCGCTTCACCGCGCGCCACCCCGAGGTGGCCGTCGCCGAAGTGGCCGCGCTGCCCGGCGATGTGCACGACCTCGCGGGGCTGCGGGACATCGGGAACCGGCTCGCGGCCGGTCGGCCGGAGCTGCCCGAGACGACGGTCTGACGCCCGGGACGAAGGTGTGACGCGTGCCCCGGGGATCGCCCGGGGTCGATCGGCCCCTACGGGACCGGCGTCAGCCCACCGCCGCGTAGTTCTCGTAGATCTCGTCGTCGTCGAGGGGGATGATGCCGACCCCTCGCTCGTACTCGATGCGCGCGGTCTCCAGTAGCCGGCGCCATGAAGTGACAGTGGGCCGCCTGCGCAACAGTGCGCGGCGCTCCCGCTCCGTCATGCCTCCCCACACGCCGAATTCGACGCGGTTGTCGAGCGCATCGGCGAGGCACTCCGTGCGTACCGGACATCCGGTGCACACTGCCTTCGCCCTGTTCTGCGCTGCTCCTTGAACGAACAGTTCATCCGGATCGGTAGTGCGGCAGGCCGCCTGCGCACTCCAGTCGGTTACCCAGCCCATACCGGCGCCGTCCTCTCCCGAATCGAGGCTCCCCCACGGCGGCAGCGGCATATTCACCGCCGCCAGTTGAGGACGTTACGGAAGGTGGGCACAGCGCAACACCCCCTTCGGGCCCAATCTTGAATGGCCCGAACGGACTATGCGTAAGCGGCAGATCACCCGGGGGAGTGAGCCCGCGACATACATGACTTTCCCGACAGAGCGGGACAGTTGTCTTGCGTCACAACGGACGCCAGGTGACACAGGAGGCGGATTCGGACACGCCTCCCACAAAAAACTAGGGGACGACCGGAACGATTCGGGGTCGCCGGACGTATTGATACGTGACCGCTCTGCTGTGACAGTTGAGAGCAGCTTAGGCCAAGGCCTATACACCTGTCCGGCGAATGAGAACGTAGACGGCTCCTATTGCCGCGCCGTCATGTTCCCGGGACGGGTCCTCCGTTCACTGCGCGGTCGCAGAGCCGTAGATGCCACTGCCTACGACAAGGCGCCCGCCCATGCATGTCACGATCCCGCACCCGAACATCCCGAGACTCACCCGCTCCTCCGGGACGCCCAGGGTGAGGGATTAGGCTGCCCCCATGCCAAAAAAGCGCTCGGGTGGTGGTCTGTCCCCTCTGCAGCAGGCCACCAAGTTCCTCGGTGTCAGTGTGCTCGCCGGTGCCGTCATGGCCGGAATCGCGTTGCCCGCGGCCGGAGCGCTGGGGCTCGCGGCCAAGGGATCGGTCCAGGGGTTCGACGACATCCCGGACAACCTGAAGAGCCCTCAGCTGAGCCAGCGCACCACGATCCTGGACAGCAAGGGCAACCAGCTGGCCTCGGTCTACTCCCGTGACCGCACGGTGGTGGAGCTCAAGGACATCTCGCCGTACATGCAGAAGGCGATCGTCGCGATCGAGGACTCGCGCTTCTACCAGCACGGCGCGATCGACCTCAAGGGCGTCCTGCGCGCCCTGAACAAGAACGCGCAGAGCGGTGGCGTCTCCCAGGGCGCCTCCACGCTCACGCAGCAGCTGGTCAAGAACTACTTCGTGGAGGAGGCCGGCGACGACCCGACGAAGGTCGCCGAGGCCACCCAGCAGACGCTGGGCCGCAAGGTCCGCGAGCTGAAGTACGCGATCCAGATCGAGGAAAAACTCGGCAAGAAGAAGATCCTCGAGAACTACCTGAACATCACCTTCTTCGGAGAGCAGGCCTACGGCGTCGAGGCCGCGTCCGAGCGCTACTTCTCCAAGCACGCCAAGGACCTGAACCTCCAGCAGTCGGCGCTGCTCGCGGGCATCGTCCAGTCGCCCACGCGCTACGACCCCATCAACGACGAGGCCGAGGCCAAGAAGCGCCGCAACACCGTGCTGGCCCGCATGGCCGAGGTCGGCGACATCTCCAAGGCGGAGGCCCTGGCGGCCGAGAAGACCGACCTCGGCCTCAAGGTCAGCCAGCCGAAGAACGGCTGCATCACCGCGGTCAAGGGCGCCAGCTTCTTCTGCAAGTACGTCGAGAAGGTCTTCCTGAGCGACCCGGTCTTCGGCAAGACCAAAGAAGCCCGCGCCAAGATCTGGAACCAGGGCGGCCTGACGATCCGTACGACCCTGGACCCGCAGGCCCAGGACTCCGTGCAGGCCTCGCTCAAGGACCACATCTACAAGTCGGACAAGGTCGCCGCGGCGGCCACGCTCGTCGAACCCGGCACCGGCAAGATCCTCGGCATGGGCCAGTCGAAGCCGTACGGCTACGGCAAGAACGAGACGGAGTACAACTACTCGGTCAACGCCGACATGGGCGGCTCGAACTTCGGCTTCCCGACCGGTTCGACGTTCAAGCCCTTCGTCGCCGCCGCCGCGCTGGAGCAGGGCCTGCCGGCCACGCAGCAGTACCCTGCGCCGTACTCGATGGACTACCCGAGCCCCGTCTCGACCTGCAGCGGCAAGAACTGGGTCAACACCGACGGCGCGACGGTGGAGAACGAGAGCGAGTCGGAGAAGGGTCCGTACGCCCTGAAGGAGGCGATGGCCAAGTCGGTCAACACCTACTTCGTGCAGATGATCTCCGACATCGGTCTGTGCCCCGTGGTGAGCATGACCAACAAGCTCGGCGTCGTGCAGGGCAACGGCGACAAGATCCCCGAGGTCCCGGCCATCGCGCTCGGCTCCAAGGGCCTCTCCCCGCTGACGATGGCCTCCGCGTACGCGGCCTTCGCCAACGAGGGCACGTACTGCACGCCCATCGCCATCGAGTCCATCACCCAGAAGGTGGGCAACGAGCAGAAGTCGCTCGCCGTCCCCAAGTCCACCTGCTCGCGGGCGATGAGCAAGAAGACCGCCGACACCATCAACACCGTGCTGCGCGGCGTGGTCGACTCCGGCACCGGCCAGGAGGCCGGCCTCACCGACCGCCAGAGCGCCGGCAAGACGGGTACGACGGACTCCCGCAAGAACGCCTGGTTCGTCGGCTACACGCCCCAGCTCGCGGGCGCGGTCTGGGTCGGCAGCGCCAAGCAGAACGTCGAGATGACCAACATCCGCATCGGCGGCGTCTGGCACGACCAGGTCTACGGCGCCGACACCCCCGGCCCGATCTGGAAGGACGCCATGACCGGCGCCCTGGAGGGCAAGCAGGTCGAGAACTTCCAGCTCGTCAACATCCCCGACCCCGTCAAGGACAAGGGCAACAACGACGGCGGCAAGAACGGCGACACCAACGGGACCGACAACGGGGGCAACGACAACGGCGGCACCACCGACGGAGGCACCACCCCCACCCCGACGTTCTCCTTCCCTGACGGCTTCATCCAGGGCACGACGAACGGCGGCAACAACGGCAACGGGAACGGCGGCAACAGGGGATAGCCCGGACAACCCCCTGCGGCCATCGGCCGTTCAGGCTTCTCGTCTACGACGACGGGGGCGCCCCTTGTGGAAAGGGGCGCCCCCGTCGTCGTAGAAACGTGTTCGTGGGTCAGCCGGCGAGCAGCTTCTTCACCACGGCGGCGACGCGGCCGCCCTCGGCCAGGCCGGCGACCTTCGGGTTCACGATCTTCATCACGGCACCCATGGCGCGCGGGCCCTCGGCGCCGGCCGCCTTCGCCTCCTCGACGGCCTGGGAGACGATCGCGGTCAGTTCCTCGTCGCCGAGCTGCTTGGGCAGGTACTCGGCGAGGACCTCGCCCTCCGCCTTCTCCTGCGCGGCCTGCTCCGGGCGACCGCCCTGGGCGAAGGCGTCCGCGGCCTCGCGGCGCTTCTTCGCCTCCTTGGTGATCACCTTGAGGACCTCGTCGTCGGAGAGCTCGCGCTTCTCCTTGCCCGCGACCTCCTCCTTGGTGATCGCGGCGAGCGTCAGCCGGAGCGTGGAGGAACGCAGCTTGTCGTGCGCCTTGATCGCGGTGTTGAGGTCTTCCTGCAGCTTCGACTTGAGCGTGGTGGTCATGGGTTTGATTCTCGCAGGTGCGTGAGCCCGGCCGCCCGCCGATTTACGAGGCGGCGGCCGACGGGGTGTCAGGCGTGTCAGTGGGGTCTGACACGATGGAGGCATGCGCGCGCGATACGGAGTACCCCTGGGAATTGCGGCGGCCGGCGCCGCCGGTCTGGTCTACGCGGCGGGCTTCGAGGTCCGCTCGTTCCGTCTGCGCCGGGTCACGGTCCCGGTGCTGCCCGCAGGGATGCGCCCGCTCAGAGTCCTCCAGGTCTCCGACATCCACATGGTCGGCGGCCAGCGCAAGAAGCAGCGCTGGCTGCGCTCGCTCGCGGGCCTGCGCCCCGACTTCGTGATCAACACCGGCGACAACCTCTCCGACCCCGAGGGCGTCCCCGAGGTCCTGGACGCGCTCGGCCCGCTGATGGAGTTCCCGGGGGCGTACGTCTTCGGCTCGAACGACTACTACGGCCCCACCCTGCGCAACCCGGCCCGGTACCTGTTCGAGAAGACCGCGGGCCGCCACGGTCTGAACGGCAACCCGCCCATCGTGGGAGCCGTCCACAACCCGTGGGAGGACCTGCGGGACGGCTTCGACGCGGGCGGCTGGCTCAACCTCACCAACACCCGCGGCACGCTGAAGATCGAGGGCGCGTCGGTCGAACTGACCGGCCTCGACGACCCGCACATCAAGCGCGACCGGTACGCGCGCGTGGCGGGCGGCCCGTCGGACGACGCCGACTTCTCGATGGCCGTCGTGCACGCGCCGTACCTCCGCGCCCTGGACGCGTTCGCCGCCGACGGCTACCCCCTGATCCTCGGCGGCCACACCCACGGCGGCCAGCTCTGCATCCCGTTCTACGGCGCCCTGGTGACCAACTGCGACCTCGACACGGACCGCGTGAAGGGCCTCTCCACGCATACGGCGGAGGGCCGGACGTCGTACCTGCACGTGTCGGCGGGGTGCGGGACGAGCCGGTACACGCCGGTGCGGTTCGCCTGTCCGCCGGAGGCTACGTTGATGACGTTGGTGGGCCGGGAGTAGGCGGGCGATACGCCGTTGCGCCGAGGGGGGCTCGCGGGCGGTGCGGCTCGGCCGGCCCGCGTCGCTCGGCCCGTACGGCGTGCCCGCGTAGCTCGTGCGGCCCACCCGTATCGCCCGGTTCGTCCCCTCTGCCTAGCGTGAGGGCATGACCGCTCCGATACCCAGGGACATCCCGGACCTCCCCGCGGTACCCGGCATGCCCGCGCTGTTCGCCTCACCCGTTCCGGCCACCGCGGTGGTGGCTCCGTACCGTCGCCCGGCGGCGGCCGTGTACCGACTGCTGGTCGCGCTGGTGACGGCAGCGGCGGTGACCGCCGACCTGTTCCTCGGCAGCCCGATCAGGGTCCTGACCTACTTCACGATCCAGAGCAACATCCTGCTGGCCCTGGTCATGCTCGCCACCGCCCGCCGGGCCTGGACGGCCCGCCGCCCCCTTTCTCCTTTGGTGACGGGCGCGTCCCTGCTGTACATCACGATCACCGGCCTGGTGTACCACCTGATCCTGGCGCACGCGTCGAGCCCGTTCGCGATGACGGGCGGCGCTCTCACGGGGTGGCAGGCGGTGACGAACCAGGTCCTGCACACGGTGACACCGATCGCGGCGGTGCTCGACTGGCTGCTGCTGACCGCACCCGGCCGACTGCACCTGCGGATGGCGGCGACGTGGCTGCTGTACCCGGCGACGTACCTGGCGGTGTATCTCGCCCGCGGCGAACTGATCTTCCCCGGCACCCCGGGCCGCTACCTCTACACATTCCTGGACGTCGAGCACCACGGCTACAAGAGCGTCCTCGGCAACGCCCTCCTCCTCGGCCTCGCCTTCTACGCCCTCTCCGTCCTCCTCGTGGCCCTCGACCACGCCCGCCCCAACCCGATCCGCCACCGCGCCAAAACCGGATTTCGTCTCCAGCCACCGGTGGGCTAAAGTAAACGACGTCGCCGCGATGAGCAGCAACACCGGCAAGATGAGCGGCGACATCGGGGTGTAGCGCAGCTTGGCAGCGCGCTTCGTTCGGGACGAAGAGGTCGTGGGTTCAAATCCCGCCACCCCGACAGCTAGACACCAGGTCAGGCCCGGTGCTGAGGGATCAGCGCCGGGTCTGATTTGCGTTGCGTGCCTGTTTGGGAACCGTTGGGGAGCCAACTGGGTGTGATCTTCGGGATCCGTCTCCCGGGTTGGCTCCCCGAGAGTGGCGGAATCGGCCCCGTCCTCATCGGAGAGTCGGTCCAAGCGGTGTGGGACCCCGAGGCCGTCTCCGTCAGCCCCTGCCGCCCCACACCGCTTCCAGGTCCCGGCAGCGGACCAGGACGGTCGCGTCGGTCAGTGCGATCTCGTGTGTGCAGCCGCCGTCCTCGTCCGGGAGGATTTCGTCGAGGAGGACGGCGTCGGCCGGCATCCAGTCGATGGAGTGTTCGTAGTCGACGGAGAAGTGCGTCACGCCCGAGTAGCTGATGCGCAGGCCGGCGTCGTGCTTGAACTTGTTGGGCGCGAAGTCCAGGACCAGGCCGCCGCTCTTGTCGGTGGCGAGGTGGACCCCGGCCAGTTCCAGGTCCTTGACACAGCGGGTCGCGCCCGCGATGTCGTAGTGGCCGGGGTCGGTGGCGAAGGACCGGGCGCCTGGGGGCAGGTCGGTGCGCAGGCGCGGCAGTTCGGCCAGATAGGCCCCGGGATCGACGAAGAATCCTCCGTCGTCCCAGACGGCCGTGACGTACTTCATGTGCAACCCTCCGCAGCGAGAGGCGGCCGCCTCGACGTGTCTCCGGTGATGTCCTCTGTCCCCTTGGGAGCGATGCGGTCGGCCTTCCGCAGCTCCAGATCATCCGCCCCTTGATGACATTCTCCACGCCGGGCGGGACCTCGATCTCCGAGGCCTTGATGCCATGTCTGTTGAACCAGACCCGAGTTGTTGCACAGCCCGTCTTCGCACATGGGCTTGTCGTGGACGTGGATCTCCACGTCTCTTCCCGACGGGCGGGCCGGGGTCCCCGCGGTCGTCGTGGGCGACAGCCAGGCAGTCATCCGGAGGGCCGGTACCGAATCCACATCCAGTACCGGCCCTCCACCACCCCATACGCCCCCGTCTCAGTAGGTCAACGCATCCTGCGCACTGGCCAGCCAGTAAGTCACCCGCAGCGAGTCGTCGACGTACACGCCCTTCGTGGGAAGGGCCGGAGTCGCCGCCGGGCTGATGCTGTTCTCGTTGCGGTCGAAGAAGTAGACGGAGAGGGACTTGGCGGTGCGGCCGTTGGTGCCGGTGCCGTCGTTGCCGCCGGAGAGGGCTACGCCGGCGTAGCCGGATTCGCCCGGGGCGAGAGTGGTGACCGCCTGCGGCTGGGAGTCCTCGATGACCGGCGGTACGGACTGGGCGTCGCCGAAGTTGACGGCCGGGTAGTAGTAGAGGTCGCAGGTCTTGGAGCCGGTGTTGGTGACGGTGAGCAGCATGTGGTTGATGGGGCGGCTGACCGGCTGGGCGGTCACCTTGGTGTTGGCGCCGCTGCAGGTGACGCGTGTCGTGGAACTGCCCGAACCCGAGCCCGAGCCGGACGTCGAGCCCGAGCCGCCGCTCGTCTTGCTGCCGCCCGATCCCTTGCCGCCGCCGGTCGAGGAACCGCCATTCGAGGAACCGCCCGTGGAGGAGCCCCCCGTCGAGGAGCCCTCCGTGCTGCCCCCGCTCCGGCCGGTCCCCGTCCCCGACGGTGACGGTGCCGACGTCGTCACCGGGGAGGAGTTCGGGGAGGCCGCGCCGGCGTCCTGTACTCCCAGCTTGTCGTTGCAGGCGGTGAGCGAGAGCGCGGCGAGCGCGACAGTGGCGGCGGCGAGGAGACGAGTGCGAGTACGGGGACGGGCGGTGAACGCGGACATGGCTGTGCTCCCTTTCGGAGAGGCGGGAAGTCGCCCGCCGTCCAACCGGTCGGCGGGCGGCGTGCTTTGATGGCCAGAGCTTGTGCCGCTTTCCGTCCCACCCGCCACGGCAGCCGTGACTTACGGGAACCTGGAACGTTCGCACCGGCTCTTACCTGGGGGAACAGGGCTTCCCTGGAACGCTGGACTGGAACGGGGGCTGGGTGGCAGTGGTGGACGAGACGGCCGATTTCGCGGCGCTGATACGGGAGCTCAAGGACCGTTCGGGGCTGAGCTACGGCGTGCTCGCGAAGCGGCTGCACATGAGCACGTCGACGCTGCACCGCTACTGCAACGGCGACGCCGTACCCACCGAGTACGCCCCCGTGGAGCGGTTCGCGCGCCTCTGCAAGGCGACCCCCGACGAACTCGTCGAGGCCCACCGCCGCTGGATCCTGGCCGACGGCGCCCGCCAGCGCGAGCGGAAGTCCGCGGCGACCGTCACGACCACGGCCACGCCCACGGCCGTGGAAGCGGCCACCGCCCCCACCCCTGAAGCAGACCTCCCCGCCCCGACCCCCGAAGCAGACCTCCCCGCCCCCGCCCCCGCAAACGAACCCGCCCCGCGCAACCGCCGCCGCACCGCCCTCTTCGCCGCCGCCGCGGTGGCCGTAGTGCTCGCCGCCACCGCCCTCGTCCCCCACCTGATGTCCGGCGACGGCAACGGCGGCGGCGACCGTCAGCAGGACGCCGGTTCCGTGACCTCCACCGGACGCGGCACCCCTTCCTCCTCCGCGTCCGCGAAGTCGACCTCCTCGGCGTCCGCGTCGGCCTCGGCCTCCGGCTCCGCGAGTCCTTCCGGGTCCGCTACGGCGAAGAGCGGGGCGTCCGCCTCACCGGGCGCGAAGTCCGGCGGGGCCGCGGATGTGGCGGCGGCCGCCGTTCCGCTGACGGTGACGACCCGGCCGTATGCCTGGGAGAGCCCGTGCAGCCAGACCTATCTGGTGGACCGGGACGCGGCCAAGGTGCCGCCGCCGCCGACCGAGCAGGACGCGCCGAGCTGGGTGAGCGCGCTGGGCGCGGTCTCGGCCGGCAGCCAGTACCTCGAGCTCACCGTGCAGGGCACCGGCCAGGAGACCGTGGTGCTGGAGTCCCTGAACGTCCGGGTCGTCGGCAGCGGCGCGCCACTGGCCTGGAACGCGTACGCGATGGGGTACATCGGCGTCGGCTGCGGCGGCGGGGTGCCCACGCACTCCTTCGGCATCGGGCTGGACGCGCCGCGCCCGGTGGCCACGCCGAAGGCCGGGCAGACGGGCCTGCCGTACAAGGTGAGCGAGAGCGAGCCCGAGGTCCTGTACATCACGGCCGACGCGGCCTCGCACGATGTGCGCTGGTATCTGGAGCTGACGTGGTCCAGCGGCGGCCGCAAGGGCGTGCTGCGCATCGACGACCAGGGGAAGCCGTTCCGCACCAGCGGCATGAGCGGACGTCCGCAGTACGGCTACTCCCTGGACACCAGCGAGTGGGTGCCCCACCGGGCCGACTGAGCCACGGGCGACCGCACGCCCCGCCCGACCTCGCGTTGACACCGACCCGCGCCGGACGTTGACTGGCAGCACTGCGCAGTCGTTGAAGGGTACGACCGACCGGGTCTCCGGGGGTCTGGAACAGGCCGTCGAGCAGACCGACGAGGCACGAACGCCTTCAGGCGGAACGGAAGCGGCATCCTGATGTACGACCAGACACGCGCCCAGCAGCCCGCCGGCCAGAGCCGGCCCCCCACCGAACGCCGCACTCCGGGCCCGGAGCCGCTGCTCCCGTCGGCCGAGCGGGAGCAGGTCCTCCAGCGGCTGCGGCATGCCCTCAACACCTTCGCCGACACCCCGCACGACGCGCTGGCGGAGGCGGAGAGCGCCTACGACGAGGCCACCGCCCAGCTGGTGAGCGCCCTCGCGGCCCGGCGGGAACTCCTCCGCGCCGCCTGGGCCGACCAGGGCACCGCCACCGCTGCGGAAAGCGCGGAACCCGCGGATCTCACGTCCCAGTCCGACGAACACCGCAACGCGCTGCGCCAGTACCGCGAGATCACCCAGCGCCTGCTCCAGCTCTAGCTCATTCGCGCGTACGCCGCCTTCAACTCGCCCCAGCGCACGGCCTGTTCGTCGGACAGCGCGCCCCGCAGCTCCGCCAGCTTCAGCAGGTTCGCCTCCGCCTCCGTCCCCAGGGTCTGTGCCTCGGCCGTGTAGTGGTCGTCCAACACCGCTGACAGTTCACGGGAGTTCATCACCGGCTCGATGCGCCGCGCGATCCGGTTCATCGTGCGGTACGACCCCTGGAGCCGGAACGGCGGTTCGGTGCGGGCCGCTTCCGTGGTCGCCGCCGACGCCATGTACGCGGCGTTGACCGCGAGGACGGTGTCCCGGGCGGCGAGCAGATGTCTCAACACGGCGACGATACGGGCCAGTTCGGCGGGCTCGCAGGCGTAGGAGAGGCGGTCCGCGCGAGCCGTCGCGTCGCCGCGGGCCAGCCGGATCAGCAGGTCCAGGTCGGCGCGGTCGCGGCCGGCGAGCGGGGCCAGTACCGGGTTCGAGGTGAGCGCGTTCTCGACGAAACTCAGGGCGAACTGCGCCTCCTTGCCGGTCAGTACGTCACCGAGGTTCCAGACGTCGGCGCGGTTGGCCAGCATGTCGGGCACCCGGAACCGGCTGCCGGACTCGGTGTACGGGTTGCCGGTCATACAGACGGCGAACCGCTTGCCCCGCAGGTCGTAGGTGCGCGCCGCGCCCTCCCACACGCCCTCCATCCGCCGGGTCGCGTCGCACAACGTGATGAATTTCTGCAGGAGTTCGGGTGACGTGTGCTGGATGTCGTCCAGGTGGAGCAGCACGTTGTTGCCCGCCGCGAGCGCGAAGTTGACCTTCTCCACTTCCTGTCGGGCGGTCGCGTTCGGCGCCTCGGCCGGGTCGAGTGAGGTGACACCGTGCCCGAGGGCCGGGCCGCTGACCTTCACCAGGACCAGCCCGAGCCGGTCGGCGACGTACTCCATGAGGGTCGTCTTGCCGTAGCCCGGCGGGGAGATCAGCAGGAGCAGCCCGCCGGTGCCCGTCTGCCCGTCCTCCGCGGCCGTGCCGAGCTGCCGGGCCAGGTTGTCGCCGATCAGCGGGAGGTACACCTCGTCGACGAGCCGGCCCCGGACGAAGGACGACAGGACGCGCGGCCGGTACTCGTCGAGGCGCAGCCGGGCACGTTCCGCTGCCACGAGGGCGGTACGGCGGCGCTGGTACGCGCGGTGGCCGGGAACGTCCGTGGCACGGAACTCCCGTGTACGGGCCAGGAGTTCGTCGACCCTGATACGCAACTCACCCGCCACGACCCGGGGATGGCTGCCCAGCAGTCCGCCGACCGTCTCGGTCAGCCGGGCGTCCGACTCGTAGCGCGGTGCGCCGGGGCAGAGTTCGGCCGCCACCGCCTCCGCCAGGTCCCCCGGGTCGACGCACGTCCCGGACGCCGTCGTGTAGGCCGTCAGCCAGGCCTCCACCAGCTGCCGGCGCGCGGGCAGGTCGTCGTCGAGGGCGGTCAGATCGTCGTCGTAGGCCGAACTGCCCACCGCCCGCCGGAACTTGTCGAGCAGGGTGCGGGCGCCCGCGCTGATCACGAAGCCCTCGGGGGCGGTGGTGAGTTCGTCGAGGAGGTAGGCCGCGGCGGGCTCGCCGTCGAGCTCCTTCGCGAGTTCCGCGCGGAGTTCGGCGTCGGCGGGGGTGGGTCCGAACAGGTCGCGGGCCCGGGCCAGGGACCTCGCGCGGCGGGTCCAGTTCTCGCGCGCCCGCGGGTTCGTGCCGTGCGTCCAGAAGAGCAACGCGCTTGCGCGGGCGGCCGGTTCGTGGCGCAGCAGGCCCGCGTCCTCGTACCGGCGGAGCAGGGCCGTGAGGATCGCGGTCGCGTCGTGGTCGTGCACCCCGCGTTCGTAGCCTTCGTCGTACGACTCCTGCGCGGCCCGGCGAACCAGGCCGGCGAGGTCGGGTTCCTGAGCGAGGGCCCGTGCGCCGTGTTCGTCGAGGAGGCGGGCGGCGAGGTGTTCGGCGCGGTAGACCCGGGGTGACTCGGAGGGCAGTGGGCGGTCCCAGTACGGGCGGGTGGCCGCGAACTCCGGGTCCCTGACCGGGGATCGGTAGTCCGTGCCGGTGAGGGCGAAGACCAGGCCGTCGCCGGAGGGGACCAGGGTGAGGTCGAGGGGCTCGGTGTGGACGGCGAAGCGGTGGCGGCCGAGGCGGAGGGTCCGGCCGCCGTCCGTGGAGAGGTCGGTGCGGTCGCGCAGGGCGCGGACCGCCTCCGCGTGGGCGGCCGTGAGGCGGCCCGTCAGTTCCTCCGCCCTTGTCGGGTCGCCGAGTTCGCGGAGTCGGTCGGCGGTGCGGCGGATCCTCGTCACCATCGGGTCGGAGGCGAAGTACGTGTTCACCGCGTCGGCGTCGGCGAGTGCGACCGCCCGCCGCCCGACGGTCTCCAGCACCTGGACCGCCGACCGCGCCAACTGCTCGGCCCTGCGGGCGCGTTCGTCGACCAGGGTCTGCTTCCGGGCCGAGAGGGTCTCGTGGATCTCGGTGCGTTTGCCGGCCAGTTCGGTGAGGAAGTCGTCGAAGTCCGCGAAGCGGGCCTCCAGGTTCTCCAACCGCACCAGCAGCAGGGCGAGTTGCGTGTCGCAGGCCTCCGGGGTCGCCGCGTCCGCGAGCGCTCCCGTCACCGACTGGGCCAGCAGCGCGAACTCGGCCGCGAACTCCGCCCGGCCCTCCCGGTCCCGGAGTTCCGCGCGCCGGGCGTCCAGGGTGGCGCGGGCCCGGTTGACGCCGCCCAGTACCTCGGCGACCCGTTCCAGGATCGACGTACGGACCGTGGTGTCACCGATGTCGAGTCCGGCGACCACCTCGGTCACCGTCCGCAGCCCTTCGGTGAGTTCGTCCAGGCGGGCCGCGACCGGGGCAGCCTCGGCGACCTTGGCCAGCGCCCCGGCCTCCGCGACCAGGGTGTCGATCAGCTCGTGGTGCCCGGCGAACGCGTCCTCGCGCGCCAGGAACGACACCGCCCGCTGCCCGAACACCCCCAGATCCGCCTCGACTCCGGCCGCCGCCTCCTCGATCCGCGCGGTGTCCGCGTATCGCAGCTCCTTCAACGTCAGCAAGTGCCCCTGCGCCTGCCGGAGTTCGGTGAGCCCGGCGACCCATCCCGCCGCGTCCCGGGGCGCCTCGCCCCGCAACCGCCGTACGAGGGAGGCGAGATGGGCCGTCGCATCGGCAACGGCGTCGGCGGCCCGCCCGGTGAGAGTCCGGACCGTCTCGAACTCGGTCAGGACCTGCTCCGCCGTACCCCGTACCTCCTCCAACGGGCTCCGCAGATCGCCGAGTTCGGCATCCCCCAGCCAGTGATGCGTGTCGGCCGCCCGGACACACGCGGCGACCAGCGCCTCGTACACCTCCGCCGTCGGCTCCATCCCGGCGACCGCGCCCGTGAGCGACAGACAGTCGGAGATCCCTCGTACGAGATCGGCGTTCCCGACCCGGAACAGCGGTCCGGAGCCGGTGAGTCGAGCGGCGGCATGGGTGTCGGAGACGAAGGGGCTGCGCCAGCTCCGCACCGCATGGACCCGAGCCGTCTCCCCCTCCCCCAGTACCGTCAGCGTGCCGTCGTCGAACAGCGCCCACCCCTGCCCGGGCAGCGGCGCCGCGACCTCCTTGCGGATCATGTTGTACGGCAGCAGCAGGCTCCGCCCGGACCCCCGCGCCCGGTACCCGAACAGCACGTCCTCCCCGTTGGGCGAGCGCACGATCCGCTCCAACTCCAGCCCGTCGGTGGTGATTTCGAAGGTCTTGCACTCCCCCGTGGCCAGGCAGTACCCGCCCGGGAACACGATCCCCTGCTCCTCCGGCAGCCGCCGGCACGAGCGCCCGATCCCGTCGAGGCGTACGACACCCTTGGTCAGCGTGTTGAAGACCAGGTAGCGGTGGGCGTCCTCCTTGTAGGGAAGCACCCGCAGCAGCACCAGCGCACCCACCCGCGCGTACGCGATCTCCGCGTCGGCCGGCGACTGGAGTGGCTCGTCCACCGGTTCGGAGTAAATCCCCTCCCCCGTCCCGGTGTTGTCCTCCACCTTCACGGTGAGCGTGCCGCCCAGTGTGTCGACGTACAGCCCGTCCTGGATCCGCACATGGGGGTGCCGGCCGGGGACGAGGTCCTCGCGGCCCGTCCCGGTCCAGTCGAAGTCGTACGGCGGCGGGAAGACGTGGTCGCGTTCGCCGTGCGCGTCCAGGAAGGTCGCCGCCCGGCCGTCGTCGGTGAGCGCCCAGCGCAGTACCCGGATGTCGTCGGCCTTCTCGCCGGTGCGGAATACGGCCAGCAACTTGCCTTCGATGCGCTGGAGTTGGAGGAGTCGCGCCTGCCGGTAGTAGCGGTGCAGAGCGGTGAACTCCCGTACGAACTCCGGGTCGTCGAGGAGTCCGGGCACGGCGTTCTCGGGCAGCCTGCGCAGGTCGTGGCGGTCGTACAGGGCGAGGACGTCGGCCACCGCCGTCTCCCGGGTGACGCCGAGGGAGGTCTCGTGGCCGAGGAGCAGCGCGTCTCCTACGGCGACGATGTCCCTCGGTGCGGCCGGGTGCTCGGTGGTGAGGCGGCCGGTGCCGGTGAGTTCCAGCCGGGTCGAGCCGAACTCCTCGGTGCGGCGGGCGTTGAGCGCCTCCGCGCGGCGGGCGAGTTCGGCGGCCTGTGCGGCGAGGCGGTCGCGCAGGACCTCGTAGGTGCCGGTGTCCAGGCCGGTGGTCATGGGTCCCTCTCAGGATCTCGGGCGGTGTGATCGGGAGTGGTGGGTCCGGAACTGCCGTCCCCTGTGCGGCAGTTCCGGACCGTCTGTGGGGCCGGGCGTCGGCCTCGGCCAGATGTCAGGCCTTCGCCGGGTGCCCGTTGAGCGCGGTCAGCGGAGTGTCCGCGAGGCCCAACTCACCGGCCCTGTCCAGCAGTTGCCGTAGCTGCCCGGCGTTCGCGGTGTCCGCCCGCATCAGCTTCATCAGCAGCGCGGACACGGTGAGGTTCTGCACATCGGCCGTGGAGACCGAGCCGAGCACCCGCCCGAGGTCCTCGGCGATGTTCGACGTACCGTCCAGCCACGGGCGCGCCAACGCCTGTGCCGTATCGGAGTTCTGGACGAAGCCGTCGACGCTCCTGCCGAACGAGACCGCGGAGACGAGCCGGTCGAAGAAGACCGTGTCGCCGCCGACGATGTCGATGTCGGCGTGCTCGAGACCGGTCGCGAGGACCGTGGCCTGTGCCTCCGCGACCTGCCGCTGCACATCGAGCCCGGCCAGCCGGATCTCCTTCTCGGCCTGGAGCCGCAGCCGGTACTCCTCGTGGCCGCGCGAGGCGTCGTCGAGGGCGGCCATCGCGGCGGCCTTCTCGGTGAGGCCCTCCGCCTCGGCCTTCAACTTCTCGCCGATACCGGTGGCCTCGGCGAGCGCGTTCGCCCGTACGCCCTCGGCCTGCGCGAGCACCTTGGCCTGGGCGCCCTCGGCCTCCGCGAGCAGCTTCGCCTGCGCGCCCTCGGCCTCCGCGAGCGCCATGGCCCGGGTGCCCTCGGCCTCCGCGCGCAGCCGGGCCTCGGTGCCTTCCGCCTCCGCCCGCAGCCGCGCCCCCGTGGCCTCGGCCTCCGCGCGGCCCGCCTTCACGGTGACCTCGGCCTCCTTGTCGCGGACCTGGACCTCGGCGAGTCCGGCCGCGGCGGCCTCCGCCTGGATGCCCTCGGCGAGCCGGAGCTTGGCGCGGGCGTCGAGATCGGCGGACTTCAACCGGGCCTCGGCAAGGGTGAGTTGCTCGCCGGCGCGGTGCTTGGCGGCGGCCTCCGCGGCCTCGGCCCCCTTGATGTCCTTGACCAGCTTCTCCTGCGCCTCGGCCTCCGCGGCGATGATCACCGCCTGCCGGGTGCGCTCCGCCTCCTCGACCACCCGCAGCTTCTTGATGGCCTCTTCCTGCTCGGCGACCGTACGGTCCACGGCGATCCGTTCCCGGACCACGTCCGCGACCTCGCGCCGTTCGACCTCGACCTCCTTGTCGCGGGCGATCCCGGACAGACTCGTCTCCCGTTCGCGGGCGATGACTTCGAGGAGGCGGTCCTTCTCGATGCGCTCGTTCTCGACGGCGATGACCCGCTCGCGGTTCTTCTGGGCCACGGCGATCTCGCGGGCCTGGTTCTCGCGCTGGACGCCGAGTTGCTCCTCGGTGCGCAGGAACGCGGTCTGCGCGCCGAGCCGTTCCTCCTCCTGCACCTTCGCGGTGGCGGCCTCCTCGCGCGCCCGCAGGACCTCCACCTCGCGGCGCTGCTTGATCTCCGCCTCGGCCTGCCGGCGCTCCAGCTCCAGGATGGTCTCCCGGGCGTCGACGTTCTGCCGGGTGATCTCCTTCTGCTCGGTGCGCTGGAACTCGTTGGTGCGGACGTGCTCGATCGTCGTCAGCTCGGTGATCTTGCGGATGCCCTGCGCGTCCAGGATGTTCTGGTTGTCGAGCTGGGTCATCGGCGTCTGTTCGAGGAAGTCGATGGCCGCGTCGTCGAGGTGGTAGCCGTTGAGGTCGGTCCCGATGACCTGGATGATCCGGTCCCGGAACTCCTCGCGCTTGGTGTAGAGATCGACGAAGTCCAGCTGCTTTCCCACGGTCTTGAGCGCCTCGGAGAACTTCGCGGCGAAGAAGTCCTGGATCGCCACCGGGTCGCTCGCGGTCTGGGTGCCGATGGCCTGCGCGACCTTGATGACGTCCTCGACGGTCTTGTTGACCCGCACGAAGAAGCTGATGTGGATGTCGGCGCGGATGTTGTCCTGGCAGATCAGGCCCTCGCGCCCGGTGCGGCGGATCTCGATCGTCTTCACCGAGATGTCCATGAACTCGGCCTTGTGCAGCACCGGCAGGACGACCGCCCCGGTGAAGGTGACGTCGACCTTCTTCGTCTTGGAGACGATCAGCGCCCGCCCCTGCTCCACCTTCCGGAACAGCCGCCCGACCAGCAGGAGCAGGGCGAGCGCGATGAGCAGGACAACGGCGACGAACACACCGATGCCCACGGTGATGGCGTTCATGACATGGGTCCTCTGAGGAGAGAAGGGTGATCGACAGGCAGGCAGAGGTCAGCGAGTGGAGACCAATGGGCGTGCGGGTGGCCGGAGTTGGCGGCCTATCCCGTCGTGCCGGGTCCGGTCCTCGGGTCCAGCGCGCTGTCGTAGGGCGCGACCCAGAAGAACTCGCCGGGTTCGTCGTAGGCGTAGAGCAGTCCGGTGCTGCCGCCGGCGAGGGCGTCGTTGCCCGTCTGCCGGACCTGGACCGTCGCGGCCGAGCCGTCCGCCGCCCTGACCTCGGCCTGCCCGAAGTCGGCGTCCACCCGCCCGGTACGGATCGTGCAGGTCAGCCCGACGAAGTCCAGCCGGGACGGCCCGTGTTCGTCGGGAAACAGGCGGTGCAGCGGCCGTACGAGCAGCTTGGTCGCGTACCAGGAGACAAACCCGGTGCCGATCAGCACGACCGCCCCGACCAGGACGCCGGCCGGGCCCGAGGGAACGAGCAGCACGCTCGCGCAGAAGCTGATCAGCCAGCCGACGGCGACGAACAGCGAGAAGGCGAGGGTCACCGGGACCCCGCCGAGCCACCGGCCGCCGGAGTGCGCACGGGAGTGGAAGTGACCGTGCCCGTGGCCGTGCGCGTCGGCGGCGCCGAGGGCTACCAGCAGCCAGTAGAGGACGACCACGGCGAGCGCCGCGGTGAAGACGACGGCGGGAAAACCGGTCGCGGCAGCGATGAACGCCCCCATGATCCCGGCCCCCCGTTCTCTTACTCGCCCGACTGTCGACGGGGAGGCCCGGATCGCGGCTCCGGTGCCGGAAACCTGCCGGTGTCCGGCACCCGAACCATCCGTGGTGCTCCCCTGGCGCCATGGTGCACGCGGGGTGCACGCCCGCGCATTGCCGGAACCCGGCAGTGTTCATTAGGGTCTTGATGCCGGTGACGCGCTAAGAAAGCGTCACCAGGGCGTCAAGAAAACAGGGGGCGGCGTTGCCGGAGCGCGGAAGACCTGAGCAGTATCTGACGGGGTACGCGCAGCTCCTGGCGGAGGTCGCCGTCACCGGACGGCGGCTGACCCGGGCCGAGTTGGAGGCCCGCCGCACCCTCGGCGAACAAGCGGCCGAGGCCGGACACGGACTGCGCGCCCTGGTCAACGCCCATCTCGCCGCGACCCGCACCGCCTGGCCGGAGACTCCCGGCGCCGCCGACTGCACACTCGCCGCGGTACAGCAGGTGGTCGACGCGTTCGCCGAGGGCTACGAACGCGCCCAGCGTGTCGCCGTACGCCAAGAAGAGGCAGCCCGGCGGGAGTTCATCGACGACCTGCTCTACGGCCGCAGCGACCTGGGCCGACTCGCCGAACGCGCCGAACGCTTCGGCCTGCGGCTGTCCCACTCGCACGCCGTCGCCGTCGTCCAGGGGCCGATGCCCTACGACGAGAGCGCGCCGGTGCCGCGTCAGGTGGAGCGCGCGATGATCAGCCGTTTCGGTGACCGCAACATCCTGCTCACCACGAAGGCCGGCCGGATGCTGTGCGTCGCGCCCGGCGACCAGGACGACGTCCTCACCCACTTCGCCAAGCAGTCGTACGCGGCGGCGGAGGGCACCCGGGTGGCGATCGGCCGGCCGCAGCCGGGCGCGGGCGGGATCGTCCAGTCGTACGAGGAGGCCCTCAACACCCTCGAACTGGCCGAGCGGCTCACCCTGGAGGGCCCGCTGCTGCGCGCCGCCGACCTGCTGGTCTACCCGGTGCTCACCCGGGACCGGCAGGCGATGGCCGACCTGGTCCTCGACGCGCTGGGCCCGCTCACCAAGGCGCGCGGCGGTCCGCGCCCCCTGCTGGACACGCTCTCGACCTACTTCGACTGCGGCTGCGTGGCCGCGGAGGCCGCCCGCCGGCTCTCCCTGAGCGTGCGCGCCCTGACGTACCGCCTCGAACGCATCCACCAACTGACCGGCGCGGACCCGACGGACCCGGGCCAGCGCTACATGCTCCAGACGGCGGTGATCGGCGCACGCCTGCTGGACTGGCCGGACAAGGAGCTGTGAGGCGGGGCGCGGACCCCTGAGCGGGCGCAGAAAAAAGCGACCCCGCGCCCGGATGATGCGTCGGCGGCGTGGTCGCTTGGGGTGGTGCGGAGGTGTGCGGGGGCGGAGGCGTCAGCCCAGGGTGGTGCCGATGTACGACGTCGATTCGGGGCCGGAGTCGGACTCGGCGGCGGGGGCGGCGGGCGCGGGGGTGGCCGGCGCGGGCGGCGTCTCGTGGCAGGTGAAGCCGAGGCGGGTCAGGGCGCGGGTGACCTCGAAGGCGGTGAAGTCGCGGCGGTCCTGCTTGGTGATCACCTCACCGACCTGCTTGACCGGGTACAGCTTGCGGCTGATGACGGCGCAGGGGCCGCTGACGGGCTGCTCCGGGCGGATGCCCTTGAGCATCTCCTCCACCTCGCTCTTCGTCAGATCGAAGGGGTAACGGGCGATCACGCAGCGCATGGTGCCTCACCAAGGGGTTCGAGCGGGAGGAGAGGGGAGGATTTCTCCTCGGGGAAAACAGGGAAGCCGGAGAACGGCCGAAGAACAGCGGGTGGCCGAAGAGCGGCAGATGGAACGGCGAGTAAATGAGCAGATACGAAAAGGGACCCGCACCCAAGGTGCGGGCCCCTGTTTCGCAGCTTCGCGTGCTTAGGCGGGAACGATGTTCTCCGCCTGCGGGCCCTTCTGGCCCTGCGTGATGTCGAAGGTCACCTTCTGACCTTCCTGCAGCTCGCGGAAGCCCTGGGTGGCGATGTTCGAGTAGTGGGCGAAGACGTCAGCGCCGCCGCCGTCCTGCTCGATGAAGCCGAAGCCCTTTTCCGCGTTGAACCACTTCACGGTACCGGTGGCCATGTCTTAACTCCTAGGCAGTGCACGAGATCCGCACTTTACGAATCTCCTCCATCGCCGTGATGATCACCTGCCCGGAGAACCGGTTCAAAATTGGCAACCACAACTGCAACTGAAGTCAGCCTAGCACGGAACCCATTTCGGCGGCGGCGGAATTGTGGGAGAAAAGCGCCGCCCGAAACAGTGAATTTCTGTTTCGCCGACATCAGATTTTCTAACGATGGGACGAGCGGCGCAGCTCCTCGTTCACCCGCAGCGCCTCGTCCAGCCGGTCCTCCAGGCTGATGATGCGGCAGGCGGCCTCGATGGGCGTCCCCTGGTCGACCAGCTCGCGGGCGCGGGAGGCCGTACGGAGCTGATGGCGCGAGTAGCGGCGGTGCCCGCCGTCCGACCGCGTCGGCGTGATCAGCCCGGCCTCACCCAGTGACCGGAGGAAACCGGGGGTGGAGGCGATCAGCTCGGCGGCCCGGCCCATGGTGTAGGCAGGGTAGTCGTCGTCGTCGAGCCGGTCGGCCGCGGGCTGCTGGCTTTCAGCGGGCATGTACACCTTTCCTGCGGGCCACCGGAGAGGGACGGCCCGCCGCAGGGGAGCGTGTTTCCCCCTACGGGAACTCTAGTCGCACCCGGGGAATCTCTGTCGCGGCGAGCACAGATGTCCTGACGGCCGTGGACGCCGGTTGACGCGCTCAGCGACCGAGGAGCAGGACGCGGCAGGCCCCGGCGGGCGGCCGCGGATCACGCGCTTCCGCCACGACGTCCCGCCAGCCCCAGGCCCGGTACGCGGCCAGCGTGTCGGTGTCGGCGGCGGGCAGCAGGGCGACGCCGAGGGCCGGCGCGTGATCGTCGAGCAGCCGGCGTTGCAGGCGCCGGGCGAGGTTCCAGTCCCGGTCCTGGTAGTGGGTGCGCACCCGGGTCGGGACGACGATCCCGGAGACCGCGAAGAGCCCGCCGGTGACCGCGAGGCCGCGCACGGTCCGGGGCAGACGGGTGTCGCAGCCCTGCCACCAGGGATCGGCGCCGCGCACGGGGAAGCCGTGGGCGAAGGCCGTCAGGGTGGTGTTCTCGGCGATCAGCAGGGTGAAGCCGGGCCGCCGGACCTCGCCCGCGAGCCGGCGCAGGAACTCGGCGCGGGAGCGGGTCCCGGCGCGGGTGCCGCCGGAGGTCTCCTCGTACAGATCGCCGAGGTCCTCGAACCGGTCCTCGACCTGGCGCCGGCTGAGCGGGCGGAGCCGGTCCCCCTGCCGGGGTGAGGGGCCGCGCTCCCGGCCGGGCGCCCACGGCTTCTCCCCCTGGGCCGCGTCGGCACCGGCGTGCGCGTCCGCACCGCCGTGCCCGACGAGGTCCGCGGTCATCGGCCGACCGGGCACATTCACGGTCATGGGGCGAGCCCTGCCCCGGGTGCGGACACGTCCGCCCCGGCGTCGTCCTTCGCCGAGGACGGCACCGGCGCGATCCGGCACACGAGAAATCCTCGGTCCCTTCACGGTACGCCCGCGAGCCGCGGCACGGCCTGGAGCCGGGGTCCGGCACGGGTCGGCGCGGGGGTCCGGCACGGGTCGGCGTCGGCGTCGGCGTGCGGCACGGGTCGGCGCCGGGGTCCGGCACGGCCTGGGCCGGGGTCCGGCACGGGTCGGCGTCAGCGTCGGCGTGCGGCACGGGTCGGCACGGGGGTCCGGCACGGCCTGGGCCGGGGTCCGGCACGGCCTGGGCCGGGGTCCGGCACGGGTCGGCGCGGGGGGTCCGGCGCGGGTAGGCACCGGGGGGGCCGGCACGGGTCGGCGTCGGCGTGCGGCACGGGCCTGGGGCGGGGTTCAGCGAGCCTGCGTCCTACGGCTCCTGCATCCCGAGTTCCACGGCCCCGCGCCCTACCGCGTCACTGGTTCCAGCTCTCGTCGTACGGGTCCTTCGGGGTCGGGACCGGCTTGGCCTCGGTGACCTGGAGGTAGGGGATGGGGCGGTTGTTGACGGGGTCCTTGGTCTGCTTCGCGGAGTAGGTGCCGGTGACCAGCAGCCAGGTGTCGGGCTGCAGGACCGGCGGGATCTTGCCGGTCAGGGCGATCTTCACCGGCTGGGCGTCCGCGGCACAGCAGTTGAGGGCCATGCGCACGAGGTAGGGGGCGCCGGACTTGTCGAGGGCCACGAAGCCGGTGACCTTGAGCTGACGGGTTCCGAGGGAGTGCCCGTGGTCGTAGACCGCCCTGGTCGCGTAGTCGACGAGACCGATGGTGAGCGGGTTGCTGTCGGGGAGCTTGGAGAGGCCGTAGGGCTGCTGGATGGCCGTGCCGGTGCGGACCGCGCTGTAGGAGCCGAGGGCGGGCGGGGCGACCAGGATCAGGGCGAAGAGGGGGAGCAGCAGGAGCCAGGAGATGCGGGGTTCGCGGTGTACGTGACCACCGTGGCCCTCGCCCTCCGGCTCCGCGTGAGCCTCCGCGTGGGCCTTCTCCGCCCGCGCCCGGCGCCACTCGTACCAGGCCGTCGCCAGCGCCGCGACGATGAGTACGCCTCCGGAGAGCAGCAGCAGCGGCTGGAGGCCGGCCTTGACGTAGCGGAGGTAGAGGTTGGTGAGGCCCGCGTGCAGCAGGGCCGTGCCGATCAGGAACAGGACGGCCGCCTGTGCCTGCCGGCTCACAGGAGCACCGCCGAGGTGACGACCGCGCCCGCGATGGCGAGGACGAAGGTGGCGGGCGCGAACCGCAGCGCGAAGCCGCGCCCGAACGTGCCCGCCTGCATGGCGAAGAGTTTCAGGTCGATCATCGGACCCACCACCAGGAACGCGAGTTTCGCCGTCAGGGAGAACTGGGTGAGTGACGCGGCCACGAACGCGTCCGCCTCCGAGCAGATCGACAGCAGGACGGCCAGGATCGAGAGGGCGAGGATCGCCACCACCGGGTTGTCGGCCGCCGTACGCAGCCAGCTCGCGGGCGCCACCGCCTTGAGCGTCGCCGCGGACATCGCGCCGAGCACCAGGAACCCGCCCGCCTGCATCACGTCGTGCCGCACCGAGCCCCAGAACGCGGCCCCCTTGGTCTCCCCCGCGTGCGGCTCGTGGGCGGGCAGCTTCAGCCAGTCGGTGCGGCCGAGCCGCGTCCACAGCCAGCCCATCACACAGGCGACCAGCAGGCTGCCGACGAACCGGGCGAGGACCATCTCCGGGTTGCGCGGGAAGGCGACGGCCGTCGCGGTCAGCACGATCGGGTTGATCGCCGGGGCGGAGAGCAGGAACGCGATCGCCGCCGCCGGGGTGACCCCCCGGCGCACCAGCGCCCCGGCCACCGGCACGGACGCGCACTCGCAGCCCGGCAGGATCGCGCCCGCCATCCCGGCCACCGGTACGGCCAGCACGGGGTTGTCGGGCAGCGCGCGGGTGAACCACGTGGCCGGCACGAACACCGCGATGGCCGCCGACAGCAGCACGCCCAGCACCAGGAAGGGCAGCGCCTGCACGACCACGGCCACGAACACCGTCATCCAGCTCTGCATCACGGGCGCGGACAGGGCCGTACGGATCGGCCCCTGCGCCAGCACCACCAGGAGCAGCACCATGGTCAGCACGAGCGGCGAGTTGAGCTGCCAGCCGTCCTTGGCCGGCGCCTGCGGTTCCTTCGCCGGTGCCTGCGGCTCCGGGGGTGATTCCGGGGTCGGCGGAGTCTCCGTGGTCGGCGCGGCTGGTTCGGTGGTGATGGCCACGGGTGTGCTACCTCCGGCAAGTGCGGGGTTTCGCGAGTTTTGCTCCCTGTCTCTGCATACGGCAGCAGGGGCGCGGGTGTTCAGCGCAATACTGGAACCACCCGCCTCCTTGGGGCAGTCTTTCCCCTCGTGGCGAGCAGCGTTCCTCATCAGACCCCTCCGGGCACCCCTCGGGCACACATGGTGGTGTGCGGCGACGACGCGCTCGCGCACCGGCTCGCGGCCGAACTGCGCGCTGTCTACGGCGAACAGATCACCCTCGTCGTACCGCTCTCGGAGGCCACCTCCCGGCCGCCGGTCGTCGGCCGTGCGCGTGCCGCCTCGGTGGCGCTGCGCGACCGGGTCAACGCGGCGGTGGCCAGGGCGAACGGCAACGGCGTACCGCCCGCCCCCGAACCTCCGCGCGGGGAGCGGGTGTTGGAGGTCCCCGAGCTGACCGAGGCGGTGTTCGCGGAGGCGGGCGTGGAGCGGGCGACCGCGCTGGCGCTCGTGCACGACGACGACGAGACCAACATCCGCGCCGCCCTCACCGCCCGCCGCCTCAACCCCCGTATCCGGCTCGTGCTCCGCCTCTACAACCGGCGCCTGGGCCAGCACATCGAGGAACTCCTCGACCAGGCGGCCGCGTTGGCGACCGGGGACAGCACCGTCTCGGGGCTCGACGCCTCCACCACCGTCCTCTCCGACGCGGACACCGCAGCGCCCGCGCTCGCCGCCACCGCCCTCGCCGGCACCAGCAAGGTCGTCCAGACCGACGGGCTGCTGCTGCGCGCGGTGGAGCGGCCGCCGCCCGCGCCCGGCGAGGTCGCCGACCCCGGGCTTGCCACCCTTGCCCTGCTGTCGGCCACCAGCAGCGACCCGGCCGGCGCGGACGGCTCCGAGGGCATGGGCGAACAGGGCCCGCGCCTGCTGCCCGACGCGGCGGCCGTCGCCTCGGCCACCGGGCGCGGGACCGTCGTCCTCGAGCAAGTGTCGTACGCCGGGCCGCAGTTGCCGGGCGGACGCGGGGGCGGTGTCGTACCGCCCTTCTCCTCCCTCTTCTCGCGGCGGCTGCGCTGGTCGCTGGCGGGCATGGTGGCGTGCGTGATCGCGCTCGCCGTGTCGCTGTGGCTGGTGACCGGTATCCATCCCGTGCGGGCCTTCTATCTGACGCTGCTCGATCTCTTCGCGATCGACGACCCCGCGATCGGGGCGCCGCTGGGCCGGCAGATCCTTCAACTCCTCTCCGGTCTCGTCGGGTTGCTCATGCTGCCGGTGCTGCTGGCCGCGGTCCTCGAGGCCCTCGGCACCTTCCGCACGGCGTCCGCGCTGCGCAAGCCGCCGCGCGGGCTCGGCGGGCATGTGGTGCTGCTGGGGCTCGGCAAGATCGGCACCCGGGTGCTGACCCGGCTGCGCGAACTCGACATCCCCGTGGTGTGCGTCGAGGCCGACCCCGAGGCGCGCGGTCTCGCGGTCGCGCGCCGGCTGCGGGTGCCGGTGATCCTCGGGGACGTCACCCAGGAGGGCGTCCTGGAGTCCGCCAAGATCCACCGCGCGCACGCACTGCTCGCGGTCACCAGCTCCGACACCACCAACCTCGAAGCCGTCCTCTACGCCCGCTCCGTACGGTCCGATCTGCGCGTCGTGCTCCGCCTCTACGACGACGACTTCGCGACCGCCGTGTACCGCACCCTGCGCGCCGCCCACCCCGGTGCCCTCACCCGGAGCCGGAGCGTCTCCCATCTGGCCGCGCCCGCGTTCGCCGGGGCGATGATGGGGCGGCAGATCCTGGGCGCGATTCCCGTCGAGCGGCGGGTGCTGCTGTTCGCGGCGATGACCGTGGGCGGGCATCCCCAGCTGGAGGGCAAGACGGTCGCCGAGGCGTTCCGGGCCGGGTCCTGGCGGGTGCTGGCGCTGGACACGGCGAACCGGGACGCGTCGGAGGACGTACGGCGGTCGGGGCTGGTGTGGGACCTGCCCGACACGTATGTCCTGCGGGGCTCGGACCGGGTGGTGCTTGCGGCTACCCGGCGGGGGCTGGCGGAGTTGCTGGGGCGCAGGCCGCGGGACCGGGCCGCGACCTGATCAGGTGCCCTGCGCCGGGGTCGGCCGCGGGTGGGACCGCGACCCGGCGCTGCGGGGTGCCGTCCGCGCCCACCCGGGCCGCCCCAGCGGCACGACTGCCCGCGGTCAGGCGGACACCGGAGTCCCACCCCCCAAGTGCCGCTCCGCGAAGTCCAGTTCCAACCTCACCTGCTTGATCCGCTCGTCCACCACCAGCGACCCGTGTCCCGCGTCGTACCGGTACACCTCGTGGACGGCGCCGCGCTTCTCCAGTCGTTCCACGTAGTTGTCGATCTGCTGGATCGGGCAGCGCGGGTCGTTGACGCCGGCCGAGATGTAGACCGGGGCCGTGACCTTGTCGACGTAGGTCAGCGGGGAGGACGCCTCGAAGCGGTCGGGGACCTCTTCGGGGGTGCCGCCCAGCAGCGTGCGGTCCATGGCCTTCAGGGCTTCCATCTCGTCGTGGTACGCCGTGACGTAGTCGGCGACCGGGACCGCCGCGATGCCGAGCGTCCACGCGTCGGGCTGGGTGCCGATGCCGAGGAGGGTGAGGTAGCCGCCCCAGGAGCCGCCGGTGAGGATCAGCCTGTCGGGATCGGCGAGGCCTGAGCTGATCGCCCACTCCCGGACCGCCGCGATGTCCTCCAGCTCGATCAGGCCGACCCGGACCTTCAGCGCGTCGGTCCACGCCCGCCCGTACCCGGTCGAACCGCGGTAGTTGACCCGTACGACCGCGTACCCGTGGTCGACCCAGGCCGCCGGGCCGGCCGCGAAGGAGTCGCTGTCGTGCCAGGTCGGGCCGCCGTGGATGTCGAAGACGGTCGGGAGGGGGCCGGTCGCACCCGCCGGCTTCTGGACCAGGGCGTGGATACGGCCGCCGGGGCCCTCCACCCACACGTCCTCCACCGGGACCGAGCCGGGTGACTTCAGGCCCGGCGGGTCCAGGACGACCTCGCCGGTCGTCGAGCGCACGGCGGACGGCTCGGCGGCCGAGGACCAGAGGTATTCGACGCTGCCGTCGGGGCGGGCCGTCGCGCCCGAGACGGAACCGGGCGGTGTCGGCACCTTCTCCAGGGCGCCCGAGGCGAGGTCGTAGCGGAACACCTCGCTGCGGGCCTCGAAGCTGTGCGCGATGAGGAGGGCCGAGCCGTCCGGGTACCACTCGGCGCTCACGTCACCCGGCAGGTCCAGGGACAGGTCGGTCTCGCCGCCCTTGACCACGTCCCACACCAGGGGCTCCCAACGGCCGCGCCGCTGATGCCCGATGAGGAGCCGGGTGTCGCCCTCCACGGGTGCGAAGCCGAGCACCTCAAGGCCCAGTTCCTCGGTGCCGCCCTTGGTGTCGTCCAGGTCGGCGACCGCCGTGCCGTCCGGGCGCAGGACGCGCAGCGCCGAGTGCATCGCGTCGCCGTGCTCGGTGTGCTCGATCGCGATCAGCGAGCCGTCGTGCGAGAGGTCGCCGACGCCCGCGGACTCGCGGTGGCGGTAGAGCAGTGCGGTCTCCTCGCCGGTGCGGGCGAGGTGGATCGTCGTACCGTCCTCGTCCGTGGAGCGGCCCACGACCGCCGTGCGGCCGTCGCGCGCGAGGGCCAGCCCGGCCGGGTAGGACGGTTCGAGGCCGGGGACGGCCGGTTCGTCGGGGCCGCCCTTGAAGGGCTGGCGGCGCCAGACGCCGAACTCGTCGCCGTCCTTGTCGTCGAACCACCAGATCCACTCCCCGTCCGGGGAGAGCACACCGTCCGTCGTGCCGTTCGGCCGGTCCGTGACCTGGCGTTGCTCGCCCGTCGCCCGGTCCCAGGCGTACAGCTCATACGTCCCTGTCGCGTTCGACACGAACAGGGAACGGTCGGGTGCGTCCTCCGCCCAGTCGGGCAGGGACACTCGGGGCGCCCTGAAGCGCTTCTCCCAGTCCGGTGTGTACGCGGACCCGTTGCTCTCAGTCATGGCCCCATACTGCCCGCCCTCACAGACATTGCACTGACTGGATCCTCAGCCTGTGGATAACTTCGACCAAGACCCGGTCGGAGCATTGCCGACGGCGGGTGAACCTCCGGGCCGACCCCCGGGCCAAGGCCTCGGCGACGGCCCCGTACCGTGGAAGGCGTGTACCGGTTTCTGCTGACATCGCGCTGGTGGGGCATCAACGTCTTCGTACTGCTCGCCATCCCCTTCTGCATCTTCATGGGGTCGTGGCAGCTGAGCCGGTTCCAGGCGCGCGTGGACAGCAGCCACCAGGCCACCAAGCAGGTCGAGACGGACCGCACGGAGGCCGCCCGCCCGCTCGCCGAACTGCTGCCGGTCGACCAGAGCACATCAGGTCGGCAGACCACCGCGACCGGCCGCTACGGCAAACAACTCCTCGTCCCCGACCGCCAGTTGGACAGGAAGAACGGCTACTACGTCCTCACCCTGCTGCGCACCGACGACGGCAAGGCGCTGCCCGTGGTCCGCGGCTGGCTGCCCGGCACGCCCGACGCGGCGAAGGCACCGGCCGCGCCGACCGGCGAGGTCACCGTCACCGGCTCGCTCCAGGCCTCCGAGACCCCCGGCGACAACGGCGTCAGCGCCCAGGGCGGGCTGCCGTCCGGCCAGACCGCCGCGATCAGCGCGGCCTCGCTGGTGAACCTGGTGCCCTACCCCGTGTACGACGCGTGGATCACGCTCGACAGGGCCGACTCCGGGATGACGGCCGTACCGGCGACCGCGCCCGCGAACACCGGCCTCGACCTGAAGGCGTTCCAGAACCTGGGCTACACCGGCGAGTGGTTCGTCTTCGCGGGCTTCGTCGTCTTCATGTGGTTCCGGCTGCTGCGCCGCGAGGTGGAGTTCGCGCGGGACGCGGAACTCGGGCTGCTGCCCGAGGACGAGAGCGAGCAGGCGGCCCGCGTCACCGTCTGACGCCGCCGGCTCCCCCGTGGACCGGCGACCGACGGCCGTCCTGTGTCCTACGACCCCGGCAGCGGGCCCGTCCGGTAGATGGTCCCCGCGCACGCGTTCGGTACGACGACCGAGGTCGTCGGTGAGCCCGCCTGCGCCGTGTGGGAGACCTGGACACTGCCGTCGAGCGTGCCGTCCTCGGGGAGCAGCTGGGCGGAGGTGCCGGTGTCACCGGCCGTGGAACCGCTGGTGGTGCTGGCGTCCTCCGAGGGCGACGGACTCGGCGTGGTGCCGCCGCTGGTGGTGCCGCCGCTGTCGCCGCCGCTGCTGGTGGGGCAGGTCTCCGAGGGCACCCAGGCGAACTTGACCTGGTAGGCGGAGCCGGGCAGCAGCACGACTTCGGCGGGCTCCGTCGACGGGTCGGGCAGACCGGCCGCCACGTCCCCCGCGGCGTGCTGCTTCACGGAGATCTTGCTGCTCTCGGCGGCCCCCAGCGGGGAGAATCCCACGGTGCCGGGCCCGCCGACGGTACAGCTGGTGCCGGAGGTGTTGGTGACGGTGAACGTGCCGTAGACGATGCCCCCCGCGTCGGCGGCGGCCACGGACGAGGTGGCCGAGCCGAGCTGTGCGGCTCCGCAGATGGGCGCGGCCGTCCCGGTGCTGGAGGAGGGGTTGGCGCTCGCGGTGCCTGCGCCCTCGTTCTTGCTCCCGCCCTCGTTCTTGTGGCCGCCCGGATTCTGTCCCGACGTCTGCCCGGAGGAGCCGCCCGAGGTGCTGGAACCTCCGTCCGGGTTCTTGCCCTGGCTGGTGCCGCCCTGGGCCTGTGAGCTGTTGCCCGCCATGGACGGGTCGACGGAACCCGTCGAGTTCGAGACGTGCACGAGGGCCGGGATGGCGGTGCCGAAGAAGAGCGCGGCGGCGGCCATGCCGACGACGGCCTGGCGCTTGCGGGCCCGGCGGGCCGGCACCGCCTTGCGCAGGTGCTCCAGCGTGCCGTCGCGCGGCTCGACCTCCTGGACCGCCTGGTGCAGCAGCCGGCGCAGCGCCAGCTCGTCCGGGGCGAATCCCTCGGTGTCGTGGTCGCCGAGGCCGGCGGGTCCGCCGAGTTGCGCGGCGAGCCCCGCGAGCCCCCCGAGTCCTTCCGGGGCGCGCCCCTGAACGGTCTCGGGGTTCTCGGTGCTGTCCGAGTTCTCGGGGTTCTCGGGGTTCTCCCCTCCGGAGGCTCCTCCGGAGTTCCCGTCGAGGCTCGGCCCGGTGGGGCTCTGTTCGTCGGGGCCGTGGTTCACAATTCCGTTCCCAGCGTGCGATTCGTTCGGTTCTTCCTTGCGGGCCCAGGTCGGACCGCGCCGGACTTCCGGCTCGCGCCGAGCACGCGCGCCGTTCCCGTCGACGTTGTCGCTCATGCCGTCGCCTCCATCGCGATGCGGAGGGCGGCGATCCCGCGTGAGCCGTACGCCTTCACCGAGCCCAGCGAGATGCCGAGCGACTCGGCGACCTGCGCCTCGGTCATGTCCGCGAAGTAGCGCAGGACCAGGACCTCGCGCTGGCGGCGCTGCAGGCCCTTCATCGCCTTGATGAGGGAGTCGCGCTCCAACTGGTCGTAGGCGCCCTCCTCCGCGCTGGCCATGTCCGGCATCGGCTTCGAGAGGAGCTTGAGGCCGAGGATGCGGCGGCGCAGGGCCGAGCGGGAGAGGTTGACGACGGTCTGGCGCAGATACGCCAGGGTCTTCTCGGGGTCACGGACACGTTTGCGCGCCGAGTGGACCCGGATGAACGCCTCCTGGACGACGTCCTCGCAGGAGGCCGTGTCGTCGAGGAGGAGCGCGGCCAGGCCGAGCAGCGAGCGGTAGTGCGCCCGATAGGTCTCGGTGAGGTGGTCGACGGTCGTTCCGGCCGCGACGGTGTCGTCGACACCTTCGCGCTGGTTCGGGATGCGGGCGGGCCGCGCTGCGGGCATCGGCGCGATCACCGGCATGCCGCCGGGCGCACGGGATCCACGCGGAGGCCGTAGGGCCGTGCCGCGTGCCGCAGTGAAGTCGAGTACCTGAGCCACGCAAGTTGGACGCGCTTCCCCCCTCGGGGGTTGTACGCGTCGACCGTCACATTTATGTCAGACGAAACAAACAGTCCACCCACCCGTCTGGTGTCAGGCAGCACAACCGACCGTGCGTCGAACACCCTCATGCCTACCCGCTCTTCCCCTGTGTCACGAATGTCGGGGGCGTCCCCACGCCCCTCACCGCATCCCCGCGCCCGCTGAAGGGCGTCCGCAAAGACGCTCCCCGCTCACCGCGCGGTTGCGGGAAGCGGGGAGTGAAATCTTCGGATGCGGAGGTGGCTGGATTCAAGTGGTCCCAACCATTAATCCGGCCACATCGCGCACAGTGATCCTACAAACCCGGGCGCCGCTGGCCAGCGGATTTACGGCCGGGCGGAGTGAGCGGGTCCGGTTCTCACCCGAGGTCGCGCGCCACCAGCTCGGCGATCTGTGCCGTATTGAGGGCCGCTCCCTTGCGCAAATTGTCCCCGCAGACGAACAGTTCGAGCGCGGTCGGGTCGTCCAGCGCCCGCCGCAGCCGCCCCACCCAGGTCGGGTCGGTGCCCACCACGTCGGCGGGGGTGGGGAACTCCCCGGCGGCCGGATTGTCGAACAGGACGACACCCGGAGCCGTGGCGAGGATCTCGCGCGCCTTGTCGACGGTGACCTCGCCCTGGAAGCGGGCGTGGACGGTGAGGGAGTGCGTGGTGACCACCGGGACGCGCACACACGTCACGGCGACCGGCAGCCCGGGCTGGCCGAGGATCTTGCGGGTCTCGTCCCGCACCTTCATCTCCTCCGAGGACCAGCCGTCCTCGCGCAGGGACCCGGCCCACGGTACGACGTTCAGCGCGACCGGCTCCGGGAACGGCCCGGTGTTGTCGCCGACGGCCCGCCGTACGTCACCGGGCTTGGTGCCCAGTTCGGTGCCCGCGACGAGGGCGAGCTGCTGGCGCAGGGTGTCGACCCCAGCCCGGCCCGCCCCGCTCACCGCCTGGTACGACGACACCACCAGCTCGCGCAGGCCGAACTCGGCGTGCAGCGCGCCCACGGCGACGATCATCGACAGGGTCGTGCAGTTCGGGTTGGCGATGATCCCGCGCGGGCGCCAGCGCACCTTGTGCGGGTTGACCTCGGGGACCACCAGGGGCACCTCGGGGTCCATCCGGAAGGCGCCCGAGTTGTCGACGACGACCACGCCCTTGGCGGCGGCGACCGGCGCCCACTGGGCGGAGACCTCGTCGGGGACGTCGAACATGGCGACGTCGACCCCGTCGAAGGCCTCCTCCGAAAGGGCCACCACCTCGATCTGCTCCCCGCGCACGGCCAGCTTGCGGCCGGCCGAGCGCGGAGAGGCGATCAGGCGGATCTCGCCCCAGATGTCCGCGTGCTGGGACAGGATCTGGAGCATGACCGTGCCGACGGCCCCGGTCGCTCCGACAACGGCGAGCGTCGGACGCACGGTCGCTCCGGTGGTGGCCATCAGCGGCCGGTGCCTCCGTAGACGACGGCTTCGTCGCTGTCGGAGTCGAGGCCGAACGCCGTGTGCACGGCGCGGACGGCCTCGTTGACGTCGTCCGCGCGGGTCACGACCGAGATACGGATCTCGGAGGTCGAGATCAGCTCGATGTTGACGCCCGCGTCGGACAGGGCGGTGAAGAAGTCGGCGGTGACGCCCGGGTTCGTCTTCATCCCGGCGCCCACCAGCGAGATCTTCCCGATCTGGTCGTCGTAGCGCAGCGACTCGAAGCCGATGCCGTCCTTGTTCTTCTCCAGGGCGTCGATGGCCTTGCGGCCCTCCGCCTTGGGGAGGGTGAAGGAGATGTCCGTCAGGCCCGTGGAGGCCGCCGACACGTTCTGCACGATCATGTCGATGTTGACCTGGGCGTCGGAGATCGTCCGGAAGATCACCGCGGCCTCGCCCGGCTTGTCGGGCACGCCGACGACCGTGATCTTGGCCTCGGAGGTGTCGTGCGCGACACCGGAGATGATGGCCTGCTCCACCTGCTGGACTCCTTGCTTCGGCTCACTGCTGACCCAGGTGCCCTGAAGTCCGCTGAAGCTGGACCGCACATGGATCGGGATGTTGTATCGGCGGGCGTACTCCACACAGCGGTGGAGCAGCACCTTGGAGCCGGAGGCGGCGAGCTCCAGCATGTCCTCGAAGGCGATCCAGTCGATCTTCTTCGCCTTCGGCACCACCCGCGGGTCGGCGGTGAACACCCCGTCGACGTCGGTGTAGATCTCGCAGACCTCGGCGTCGAGGGCGGCGGCCAGCGCGACGGCGGTGGTGTCACTGCCACCGCGCCCCAGCGTGGTGATGTCCTTCTTGTCCTGGCTCACACCCTGGAACCCGGCGACGATGGCGATGTTGCCCTCGTCCAACGCGGTACGGATCCGACCGGGCGTGACGTCGATGATCCGGGCTTTGTTGTGGACCGAGTCGGTGATGACGCCTGCCTGGCTGCCGGTGAACGACTGGGCCTCGTGCCCCAGGTTTTTGATCGCCATGGCCAGCAGTGCCATGGAGATCCGCTCTCCGGCGGTCAGCAGCATGTCGAACTCACGCCCGGCGGGCATCGGAGATACCTGCTCGGCGAGATCGATCAGCTCGTCCGTCGTGTCGCCCATCGCGGAAACGACGACGACCACTTGGTGGCCGTTCTTCTTCGCTTCCACGATTCGCTTGGCGACGCGCTTGATGCCCTCGGCATCGGCTACGGAGGAGCCTCCGTACTTCTGCACGACAAGGCCCACGTGCGCTCCTCGCTCAGTCCTGGTGTGTCGGCTCAGTTTAACGAGCGCCCGAAATTCCCTTCCCAGGTATCGCATGGTGAGATTCGGACGCCCAGGTCAGCGCATGCCCAATCCAGGGGTGCGGGAAAAGTGCCGAGCGTCACAGGTGACAGCCGGGATGGGGGTTTCCCGCACTAAGGTGCGCCGTGTGCGCGTACTTCTGGTGGAAGACGATGAGCCGGTCGCCGAGTCCCTACGACGCGGACTGATCCGCTACGGCTTCGAGGTCGACTGGGTCACCACGGGCGGCGCGGCGCTGAGCCACTCCGCCCCCTACGACGTCGTCCTCCTCGACCTCGGCCTGCCCGACACCGACGGCCTCGACGTGTGCAAGGCGCTGCGCGCCCGCGGCGACGTACCGATCATCGTGATCAGCGCGCGCAGCGACGAGACGGACCGGGTGGTCGGCCTGGAACTGGGCGCGGACGACTACGTCTCGAAACCGTTCGGGGTGCGCGAGGTCATCGCGCGGATAAGGGCGGTGATGCGCCGCGCACAGCCGAGGGCGGTTTCGGAAGCGGCCGGCCCCGACGCTTACGGCCCCCGCCTCACCATCGACCGCAAGGCCGCCCGCGTCCGCCTCGACGGCGAGGAGGTGCCACTGGCCCCCAAGGAGTACGACCTGCTGTCGTTCCTCACCGAGGAGCCCGGGGCGCTGATGTCGCGCGAGCAGATCATGGAAGCGGTCTGGGACGCGAACTGGTTCGGCCCGACGAAGACCCTCGACGTCCATGTGGCCGCGCTGCGAAGGAAGTTGGCGGGCGCGATCACGATCGAGGCGGTACGAGGCGTGGGCTTCCGCCTGGAGATCGTCGAGGGGCCCCCGGCCTCATGATCCGGCAGCTGATCGTCAGCTACGTCCTGCTCGTGGCCGTGGCGCTGACCGCGTTCACCGTGCCGGTCGCCTTCACGCTGACCGCCCAACTCCGGGGCGACACCGAGCAGTCGGTGCGGCGCGAGGCGAAGACGATGGCGCTGCTGCTGAGCGGCGACGCGGCCTCGCGCGCGGCCCTGGACCGCATGGTGGTGGCGTACGCGCAGGAGACCCCCGGCACGGCCGAGGTACTGCCCGCGTCACGCGCCAAGACCGCGACGCACTGGGGCGACGGAAAGCTCGAGGTGACGGCACCGGCGCAGCGCGACGGCCGGACGGTCGGCGCCGTCCGCATCACGTACCCGACCTCCGACCTGACCCGGCGCCTGGTCCAGATCTGGGGTTTCCGCGCGATCCTCGCCCTCGCGGTCCTGGCGGTGGCGGCGGGACTGGGCGCGCTGGTCGCCCGCCGCCTGACCCGCCCCCTCCGCCAACTCAACGACATGGCGAGCAAGTTCAGCGACGGCGACCTGACGGCACGTACGCCCGTGACAGGCCCGCACGAGACGCAGACGCTGGCCAGGACGTTGAACCAGGCGGGCGAACGCCTCGACACCCTCATCGCCTCGCAGCGCATCTTCGTGGCCGACGCCTCGCACCAACTCCGCACCCCGCTCACGGCGTTGAGACTCTCGCTGGACAACATCGCGGACGGCGTGGACGACGAGTTCGTACGGGAGGACGTCGATCAGGCGACGGCCGAGGTGGTCCGCATGAGCCGCCTCGTCAACGGCCTGCTGGTGCTGGCGCGGGCCGAGGCGAAGGTGACGGCGGCGGAACCGCTGCCGCTGCGGGAGATCGTGGCCGAACGCCTCTCGGTGTGGAGACCGGCCGCCGACGAGCGCGGAGTCGAGATCGCGCTCAGGGGGAGTGTTGTCGACGGCCGGCCGCTTGTGCTGGCCAGTCCCGGTCATCTCGAACAGGTCCTGGACAACGTGCTGTCGAACGCCCTGGAGGTGTCACCGGACGGCGCGACGATCACCGTACGGTCCGAATCCCGGGGCGACGAGGTCGAGTTGACGGTGACGGACGAGGGCCCCGGCATGTCCGACGCGGACAAGTCCCGCGCCTTCGACCGCTTCTGGCGCGGTCAGGGCCTCACCGGGCGCTCCGGTTCGGGCCTGGGCCTGGCCGTCGTACGCCAGTTGGTGACGGACGACGGCGGCACGGTGACCCTGCGGGACGCGGCCGGCGGAGGGCTTGTCGTCGCGATCACCCTTCGGGCATCACCGAGGAGTGGTGGTTGACGATCAGCCACTTGCCGCCGCGCTTCTCGTACTCGTAGGTGTAACGGGCTTCTACGACACGCTTCTTGCCGGTCTTCGGGTCGGTGAGTGTGATGTCGTAGGCACCCGCGTCGATGGCCGAGTTGCTGTCGAGGACGTTGATGTACGTCTCGACCTTCTTCGCGACCGGCTTGTTCGGCAGGAAGTGCTCGAAGTAGTCGACGATCTCGGCACGGTCGGTGCGGATCTCGTTGGAGACGGTGGGGAGCAGTACGGCGTCCGGCGCATACCGGTTCGCGACCTTCTTGGGGTCACCGGTCTGCAGTGCCGCGTTCCAGCCGTCGAAGAGGGCGGCTATCTGCTTCTTGGAGGGTTTGGTGTCGTGCTGGGGCCCGGCGGTCGCGGCGACGGTGCCGAGCGTACCGAGGGCCAGGGCGGTGGTGACGGTGACGACGGCTGCACGCTTGCTCATGGTCCGGCGGGTCATCTCAACTCCAGTTGTACTGGTGCGTTTTGGGATGACTCCAGACTGGCTTCCGGCGGGTTAGGGCCTGTGCAGCGGACGTACAGGGGGCGGCCAGGGCTGCTCCAATTAACGCGCTGTGGCCGACTGACCACGGTCCCGGACGAGACTGACACCGGCCCCGAGGGACACGACACCCATGCCGACGGCGGTCATCACGCCCTGCGTTCCGTCGACCACGAAGGGTGCGACCGCGGCGACGGCCAGGTTGAAGAGGAAGAGGAACCAGAGGACGGGCTTGGAGGAGAGGAAGTTCTTCATGCGTCCAACGATCCCGTTTGCGGAGTGCCGCAACGAGGGAGCCCAGTCCCGAAGTGAGGGTGTAGCGGGCTACACCCTCACCCTGGATGATGTTGCCCCATGACGGGGGACATACTGCTGGCCGCGATCGTCCTGCTCGGCTCCTCCGTCCAGTGGCTGACGGGCATGGGCTTCGCCCTGGTCGCCGTACCCGCCCTGGTGCTGCTGCTGGGCCCGACACAGGGGGTCGTCCTCGCCAACTGCGCGGCGGGCGCGATCAGCGTCGTGGGCCTGGCGGGCGGCTGGCGCAGGGTCCGGGCCCGCGCGATGGTCCCGCTGTGCGCGGCGGCGGTCTGCACGGTGCCGGCGGGGGCGTGGCTGACCCGCCAACTCCCGCCGCCCGTCCTCCTGTTGGTGATGGGCGGGTTGGTGACGGTGGCTGTCCTGCTGGTGATGAAGGGCGCGCGGGTGTCGGCACTTCGGGGTACTCGCGGTGCCGTCGCGGCGGGCGCGGCGGGCGGTTTCATGAACGCGGCGGCGGGGGTCGGGGGTCCGCCGATCTCCCTCTACGCGGTCAACGCGGGTTGGACGGTACGGGAGTTCGTCCCCAACGCCCAGTTCTACGGCGTCATCGTCAACGCGTTCTCGGTGGCGGCGAACGGGGTGCCGTCGTTGAGTGGGGCGCGGTGGGTGGCGGTCGGCGCGGCGATGGGTGTGGGCGGGGTGATCGGGCGGGGGCTGGCGGGGCGGATACCCGAACCGCGGGCGCGATTGCTGGTGTTGTCGTTGGCGTTGGCGGGTGGGGTTACGGCGGCGGGGAAGGGGTTGTGGGGGCTGTGACCCCCGGCTCCAAAGCGCCCGACCGGCACCTCCTGCCCGCTCATACGCCGCCGCCCTCTCCTCCGTGCCGCTTCCCAACCGTCACGGATTCCACCGCCTCGGCGGGAGGCCGTTCGCGATGCGGTCGCGGTTGTCGCGGTAGTGGTAGTGGACGCGGTCCTCGATCGGCACGGGGCGGAACGTGTCGGGCACGGGCCCGCCCGTACGGCGCTCCAGCTTCTGCTTCAGGAGGCGGGCCGTCGTGGTTCCCAGGTAGGCGATCTCCTCGAAGCCCTTCTTGACCTCCTCCTCGCTCAGGTCCGGCTCCGCCCGGCATTCCTCGCAGATGCCGTTGATGATCTTCGCCGTCCGCTCGTCGGCGTCGCAGGTGGCGCACGCCATGAGCACGCGGGTCACACGGGCGCGGAGGGGGCGGGTCTCGGCGGCGTCGTTCTTCTTCGGCGGCATCTTTGTCTCCAATCGGTTGCGGGCCAGTCCGCCCGGGTTCGTGATGGTGGGTGGCAGTCCGTCGGTCAGCGCGCGGGCCATGTCGGCCGGGGTAGCGCCTCGTGTCAGCCACTCGGCGGCGAGGGGTTCGAGGGCTCGGCACTCGGCTTCGGAGAGGGACATGCGGGGGTCTGCGGCGCGGAGTTGGGCGAGTGCGCGGTACGCGGCGCTGGGCTCGGGGGTCTGGTCCGTCTCCGGCGTCCCGTCGATCTCGCTCTCGCGGTCGCTCTCCGGCGCAGGGGTCGGGGTCGGGGTCGGGTCTTCCGTCCTCGCCAGGCCCGGCTGGTAGTCGTGCGTGACGTCCCTGCCGTGGCGCTCGCGCGCGAACTCCGCCCACCACTGCGCCGACCTGGGCGTACGCGACCAGTACGTCCGCGTCACCCACCGCATCGAGTTGTCCTCGACGGTGATGTGTTCCTTGATCCAGCGCAGGTGGCCGGCCTCGGTGAGGCTCTTGAGCGATGTACGGCAGGCCTGTTGGCCGTAACGGGGATGCTCGGCCGCGATCACCTTGTGGCCCATGGCGTGGCCGTTGTCGAGGTGGTCGATGAAGACGGCGAACTCGGCGTCGCGGGGGCTCAGATGTGCGAAGTCCGGGTCCGCGTGCGGATCTTCGTCACCCGTGGCGCGTTTTCCGTAGCCCGTTTTGGCCATGGGGTGCGACGGGGACGGCAGGGCAGGGCTAGGCTGGGCGTAAGCCACGATCGAGTCTCTTTCGATCCGTAGGTCTAGGCCCCGGAGCCGGTGTTGGTAGCACCGACCGGGGCCGATCTATTTGCTGTTTGCCGTGAACCTAGAGTGACTTTACGTTGCGGCGCAAGCTGATCACGGGATGTCACCCGTTCGGATTAAACCCCCCTCAACTCACGTACAGGCTTGGTTGGTTGGGTTGTTTTCACCCAGCCCAGAAACCAAGAAAAGAGCTCGAAGCCCGGGGCTCAAGCTCCGGGGTGAGCTGCGGAGACTCCGGAGAGGAATGCCGTCCAGGCGGGGGCGGGGAGGGCCAGTTCGGGACCCGTGGCGTTCTTGGAGTCGCGTATGTGGACGGTCAACTGCGGTGTGGGGAGGGCGACCTCGACGCAGTTGCCGCCCTCGTCGTCGCTGTAGCTCGACTTGAACCACTTCAGCTGGTCACTCATGGCTGATCCACCATCCGTTCGACGAAACGGGCCGACTCAACGGGACTGAGAGCCTGCGTGCGGATCATGCTAAGTCGCTCGGTCACCCGGCTGACAACCTCCGGATCGGCCGACAGTTCGCTCGCGAACGGGCCCTCCGCATAGGCGAACCGCTCGTGGTCGCGGGTCTCCAGCAGCACCATGGACCCCATGAGGGCCGAGGGGATGGCCCGTTCGAAGGGGAGCACCTGCACCGTGACGTTCCGCAGACGGGACACCTCCAGCAGACGACGCAGCTGTTCGGTGTCCACCAGGGGACTGCGCAGCACCGCCTCGTAGAGAACGAAACTCAGAGCCACTGGCGGCTTCCGCCCTGTGAGGATGGCCTGTCGCTCGATGCGTCCCTCGATCCGCTCCTCCACCGTCTCCTCGTCCAGGGGCGGGCAGCGGTTCTCGATCAGCGTGCGCGCGTACCCCGGCGTCTGCAACAGCCCCGGAACGACCGTGGTTTCGTACGACCAGTGGGTGATCGCCTCTTTCTCACGCTCCATGAAGTCCTGAGCCCGCGACGGGAACTTCTCCTTGTTCAGGTAGTCCTTCGCCGCGCTCAGCAACCCCTCAGCCCGGCACATCCCATCGGCCACGTCGAGCACGCGCGGTGTCGGCATCCGTACGCCCTGCTCCATCGACTTGATGGTGTCCGGCGCGTAGTTGGAGGCAGCGGCCAGTTCCTCCCGGCTCACGTTGGCCTTGGTGCGCCACCGCTTCAGCTGGTTCCCGCTGTACCGCCAGGCCACGGGCGGCAAGGACTTGGCTTTGGGCTGACCCGGCACAGCACCCACCTCCGACCGATACACCCCGGCGTGTATCACCTCAGTCACTACCGGGCGTAGCTTCGTGTACGCCACCGTGTGACCATGACCGCCTCAATTCACCTGCCGGACTGGATCCCCGCGTCCGGCCACCAACTCCGCCTCACCGGCGTCCACTTCGACGCCGTACGCATCGAAGGCGTACGGGGAGAACGGGTCGCCGCGCGTCTCATCGAGGCCGCCGACGGGGATGCGGGGCCTGTTGTCTGTGAGGCGGCGGGGTTCCGGTGGATGTACTTCCTGCTGGCGCCCGGAGAGGTGCACCGGCACAACTGGCCTTTGGGTGTGCAGCAGTTCGGCGGCCGGGGCACTCGTACCGTCACGTACATCGGGATTCCGGCGCTCGACGGGAACACGTGGCCGTTGCGGTGGTACAGCGAGCCTACGGTTACGGCGCCGTTTGTGGAGGCGGGGCGGTTGGGGGCGGTGCTGGCGCTGGTGGGGGCGTAGGTCAGGGTTGTTGGGCGCGCGCGGTGGCGAGATTCGCGCGGACGGCCTTTGTCGTCGGGTGGTCCTCACCCAGTACACGAAGACAACCGGCAAGTGCCTGTTCGTAGAGCGGGATCGCGCGCGCCACATCCCCCGACTCCTGATGGGCGTAAGCCAGGTTGTTCCGCGAAGCCAGCGTGTCCGGGTGATCCTCACCCAACACCCGCACACGATCCTCCAACGTCCGCTCGTACAACGAGATCGCCCGCACCACATCCCCCGACACCCGGTACGCGCCGGCCAGGTTGTTCCGCGAAATCAGCGTGTCCGGGTGATCCTCACCCAACACCCGCACACGATCCTCCAACGTCCGCTCAAACAACGGGACCGCCCGCACCACATCCCCCGACACCCGGTACGCGCCGGCCAGGTTGTTCCGCGAAATCAGCGTGCTCGGATCATCCTCACCGAAGAGCCGGGTAGCCGCTGCCACAGAGCGGACAAAGCAGTCGGTTGCCTGACTCAACTGCCCTTGCTCCTGGAGGAACTGACCCGCCAGAGTGAGGATCGAATCAATCTCATCCGTGTCCTCGCCCGGATCGTACGCGTCAAGGATGGCTTCGACGTGGGGAAGCAAAGCTCTCCACGTCGGCCAGCCCGCAACGTTTCTACGGGGATCGCGCGGAAGCTCGTCAAGCATCAGCTCCATGGCCCGTTCACGCGCGGCCAGGATGCGCACCTGATCACGATGCGGATCGTCCGCCGACAGTGTGCGGGCCACCATCTGGACCAGGCGGTGGATGCCGACCCCCGCCCGGTCGAGCGTGATCATGTTGTAGTCGGCCAACAACCCCAGGAGCTGGGCAAGGTCCACCGGATCCTCAGCAAGCGGTTTGAACAGAGATCGCGGAATGCCTGTCGGGGCGTACCACGCCGCGATCCGCAAGATCTCCACCGCCCTGGGGTCCTGCTCCTCAAGCACGTCCAGCGTGATGCGCCAGATCCGCGCAACCGTCCGCGCAGGGTCAAAGCCGCCCGGTGCCGCAGCCGTCGCACGCGCCGGATACTGCTCCAGCATGGCCCGGTACGCGGCGATCGAGACCTCCCTCTGTGCGATGAAGGCGCCGGCCTGTTCCAGAGCGAGCGGCAGATGACCAAGTTCCTCCGCCAGCGCACGGGCCTCGTCTTCCTCACCGCCCCCGACGAGACCCGCCAAGAGGGCCAACGAAGCCTCCTGATCCAGCACACGCAACGAGATCGGCTCGCACACCCAACCCCGCTTGTACCGGCTCGTGATCAAGTGACGCCCGGATGCCCGTAGTTGACCCGTCCAGGCATGCACATCCCCCGGCTTCTCCGCGTTGTCGAAAACCAGCAGCCACCCGGGGTGCGTCTGCAACCACCCGACAGCCCACTCGGCGGCCTGCGTAGTGGTGAGGTCTGACGACTCCTTGCCCCGCAGCCGCACAGTCAGCGCCGCGAATCCCGCCTCGATCAGCTCAGGTGTGTCCGAGCGGATCCACCACACCAGCCGATACGCCCCCGCATGCTCATGCGCGTAGTGAAGTGCCAGCGTCGTCTTCCCGACGCCCCCAAGCCCATGCACCGTCTGTGTGATCGTCTGCGACTCCGCCGACAGAGCCCGCTCCAGCTCGGCCATCACCTCCACCCTGCCGACGAAGATCGGCGAGGGCAGCTCCGGCAAGTTGTTCACGCCCGGCGGGACTTCGACGTCGTACGCCGTACGCCGCGGCCCCTCAAGCTCAACAGTTGCAACGTCCTCCGGAACCAACTCCCCCACCGCCGCCACGAACCCGGGCCGCGCCACCAGTGAAGCCACCGACACCGCCGTCAACTGATCCCCGTCGTAATCCCGCCGCCGATCAATCGTCACGACCCCGATGAGCCGCCCCCTCACGAAGAGCGCCGCCCCGGAAGCGCCCGCCCAGACACCCGGCACGGCGACCTGGTCGACGTACGCCGTGATCAGCCCACCCGACTTGAGCCCCGTCAGCCTCTCGATGTGGCCGCGGATCTCCTTCGTGTCCCGGATGCCGTCCCGTACCTCGGACTTGGGGAAGCCGACCGCAACGCACACAAGCCGCCCCTCATCCGCGACGACCGGGCCGCCGTCGATCCGGCCCCAGCGGACAGGTTCAGTACCCGCCGGCGGCACCCATCCCGGATCCGTGATCCTGACCAACGCCCCGTCAGCCTGCGGCTCCCGCTCCAGATCAGGCAGTGGCTCTGTCAGCGGCCACAACACTTCCGCCGCAAGCCATTTGGAGTCACCGCCAAGACCCCTGACCTCCAAGACCCCACGGCCCAGCACATTGTGAAGAGCCGTCAGGACGATGTCGTCCGCGACCAGGTAACCGGTCCCCGAACACTTCCCGACCGGATTCCAGATCTCCACGACCCGCCGCACGTCCACAGCCACAGGCCAACACCCCCGTGTTCCCCGTTACTTGGGGCGTTCCCCGGAGTCGTCCGCGATACGCCGATCCTCGCCGTCGGCGTCGACCGGCTGGAGCGTGAGCTTCACGCGGCTCGTCGTGCCCTTCGACCGGGCCACCTTCGCCTCCGCGCCGAACGGGAGCACCAAGACCTTCGCCCGTGCCTCTCCGTCCTTCTTCATGTCCACGGCGAACTCGATCTCCACCGGGCCCGTCCGGAACTGGATCTCCTGCCCCGCCCCGTCCCGCGCCGCCTGCTGAAGCTCCGCGCGGATCGCCCCGATCGCCTCGGCCAGCCCCATCCATACCTCATCGGCCATCGGGCGTCCCCCTCGTCCCCGTACACGCACTGTGGGGCGCAGCGTACTCGCCGCGCCCCACAACGTGCCGTGGAAAAGCCCTACTTGACCGGCCTGATCCCCAGCGGCTCGCCGATCTCCTCCGCCATGACCCGCCCCGCCTCGAACTCCAGCGTCTCGTCGCCCATGACGCTCTGGTCAGTGTCCAAGCCGTCGAGTTCGGCGAGGGGCTGGTTCAACCGCACATGAGCCACCACCGACTGAAGCGCACGCAGCGTCGCCGACGCCGTCGAGCCCCAGTTGGAGAAGTAGGAGAACTGCCACCACCACAGGGCCTCCGTGGTGCGGCCCGCGCGGTAGTGGGCCATGCCGTGGCGGAGGTCGGTGATGAGGTCGGCGAGGTCGTCGGAGATGCGGGCCGGGACCGGGGCCTTGCGCGGCTCGTAGGGGTCGAAGACCTCCGAGTAGACGTCGATCGGCTCCAGCATCACCGCGAAGCGCTCGCGGAGTTCGTCCACGTCCGGCTCCGGGCCCAGGTCGGGCTCGTAGCGCTCGTCGGGGACGATGTCCTCGTGCGCGCCCAACCGGCCGCCGGCCAGGAGGAGTTGGGAGACCTCCAGGAGGAGGAAGGGGACCGCGGAGTCGGGGTCCTCGCCCTTCGCTACCTCCGACACGGCCACCAGGAAGCTCTCGACCTGGTCCGCGATCTGGACCGCGAAGTCGTCCGGGTCCTGCGCGGTGGCATGCAGTGTGGCGTCAGACATCTAGGAGTCGTCTCCCCTCGAAGGCGCGGCCGAGGGTCACCTCGTCCGCGTATTCCAGGTCTCCGCCCACCGGGAGGCCGCTGGCCAGGCGGGTGACCTTGAGGCCCATGGGCTTGATCATGCGGGCGAGGTACGTGGCCGTGGCCTCGCCTTCCAGATTCGGGTCCGTGGCAAGGATCAGCTCCGTGACCGTACCGTCGGCCAACCGCGCGAGAAGTTCTCGTATACGCAGGTCGTCCGGTCCGACACCTTCGATCGGGCTGATCGCGCCGCCGAGGACGTGGTACTTGCCCCGGAATTCGCGCGTACGTTCGACCGCTACGACGTCCTTCGGTTCCTCGACCACGCAGATCACCGAGAGGTCGCGGCGCGGGTCGCGGCAGATGCCGCACAGCTCTTCCTGCGCAACGTTTCCGCAGGTCGCGCAGAAGCGGACCTTCGCCTTGACCTCCATCAGGCACTGCGCGAGCCGGCGGACGTCCGTCGGCTCGGCCTGCAGGATGTGGAAGGCGATCCGCTGCGCGCTCTTGGGACCGACGCCGGGGAGCCGCCCCAACTCGTCGATGAGGTCCTGGACCACGCCCTCGTACAACGGACTGCCTGCCCTTCCTGGAGGTCCTACGGTGCGTACGTACGTACCGTAGTTGGCCGTGGGTCGTCTTAGAAAGGCAGACCCGGAATACCGCTGCCGCCGCCCAGTCCCTGCGCGAGCGGGCCGAGCTTCTGCTGCTGGAGGGTCTGCGCGTTCTCGTTGGCCGCCTGGACGGCCGCGACGATGAGGTCGGCGAGCGTCTCGGTGTCGTCCGGGTCGACCGCCTTCGGGTCGATCTTCAGCGCGCGCAGCTCGCCGGCACCCGTGACGGTGGCCTTGACCAGGCCGCCGCCGGCCTGTCCGTCGACCTCGGTCCGCGCCAGTTCCTCCTGCGCGTTCGCCAGGTCCTGCTGCATCTTCTGGGCCTGCTGCAGCAGCTGCTGCATATTGGGCTGGCCACCACCGGGAATCACGATCAGCTCCTGGTTTCGTACGGCTGTCCGGGCGAGGTTTTTCCCGCTCGGCACGAGCCTACGTGGTCCGAGCAGTCATCGCTTCAGCACTCTTTCGAGTGAGTCCTTACCGCGTCCTATACCTGATCAACACCCACTTCCGGGCGGAAAAGCGGTGAAACCGGAGCCTTCGCCACCCATTGGGCGGTAGGAAGGATCCGGCACATCAGCATCAGGTGTCACACAACGTAAGGGAGTGCCGGGTGGGTCAGCCGGAGATTCAGCCCGAGGGTGGCGATCTGGCCGGGCGGACGTTTCCGCTCGGTGACTGGGGCGAGCCCGCGGCCCGGCTGGACGAGCTGTACCGGTGGGTCGAGCGCGGGGCGCTGGAGACGGCGGCCTGGTACCTCGCGGACCGGGTGTGGAAGCGGCGCGGGGCGCGGGTGCTGCGTACGGGCGCGGTGCTGGGCGCGGTCGCCGGGGCCGGGCTGCCGCTGCTCGACCTCACCGGGGTGGTGGCCGGGCTGGCCGCCTGGGGCTATCTCGCGTTGCTGCTCGGGGCGGCGTGCGTGGCCGGGGACCGGCTCTTCGGGATGACGTCCGGGTGGATGAGGGACGTGGCTACGGCGCAGGCGGTGCAGCGGCGTCTTCAGGTGCTCCAGTTCGACTGGGCGTCGGAGGGCGTGCGGGAGGTGCTGGGACCGGCCGACGGGACGGCGAGCGAGGCCGCGGACCGGTGTCTGGGGGTGCTGCGGCGGTTCTCGGAGGACGTGACGGAGCTGGTGCGGATGGAGACGGCCGACTGGATGGTGGAGTTCCGCACGGGCTCGGCACCGCTGGGCATCCAGTCGACGGTGGCCGGCGGGGGGCGGCAGGAGGGGACCGTCGTCCACGGCAGGTTCCCGATGCCGCCGGGCCCGGGCGGACCGGGCGGCGGCAGCCGGCCGAACATGCCGCGGCAGCGTCCGCCCGAGCCCCGCTGACGTGGGCTACGTGCACAGCTTGATGCCCTCCACGGTCCCGCACGGGATGTGGCCGTGGACGCGGATCACGTCCTGGCCGACGCCCTGGGTCAGATAGTTCAGGAAGCTCGACGTGAGGGAGTCGGACGGGGGCATCCCGTAGGTGTAGGCGTACTCGATCTCGCGGTACGGGTAGCTGCTCGTGCCCTGCTCGATGGCGTCCACGGACGCGGTGTGGCCGTCGAGGGTGAGGACGTGCAGGCCCTTGGCGCCCGAGGCGAGGGTGAGTTCGCTGTAGCCGATCGCGCCGGGGACCTCGGCGACCTCGGACAGCACCTGGTCCGTGGAGTCGAGTTCGCAGCGGATGACGGGCGCCGTCGGATCGTCCTTGTGGACGCAGTCGACGGAGGAGTTGGCGATCTCGCTGCGTTTCAGCACCCGGCGCTGGAACACCTGTCTCGTACCGGAGTTGGCGTCCCGGCTGACCAGGTGCACGGCCACGTCCGGTCCGCCGAGCTCCCGCCAGTTCTTGATCTCGCCCCGGTACAGGCGCCGTACGTCCGCGGTGGACAGGTTCTTGAGGCCGACGCCCTTGTTGACGACGATCGCGAAGACCGACAACGCGACCCGGTGCTCCTTCAGTTGGGGCATGTCGCTCGGCTTCGGTCCGTCCGACATGGCCACGACCGCCGGTGAGCCCTTCTTCGACGCGAGCCCCTTGGCGTCCAACTCCCTGACGCCCGCCGTCGATCCGTGCGGATCCACCACGACCTTGGAGCCCTCGCAGTCCTTCTCGTACTTCTTCGCGGCCTCCTCCATCACCGGCGCGAAGGCGGTCGAACCGGTGACCGTGAGGGTGCCGTGCGCACAGCCGATCGGCGGCGGGGTGTCGTCGCGGGCCACGACGATCGTCGCCAGCGTCACCACGCACACCGTGAGCATGATGGTGATCAGCCGGGAGGCGCGGCTGAACAGGGGCGCCTTGTCATCCGGGGTCGCGCTGCGGTTGGGGTGCACCTCGCCGTCGCGGATACCCCCTATGAGCCGTATGTCGCAGCCGACGTCACCGCCGGACAGCAGCACCAGCAGTTTGAAGTGGTCGCGCGGGTTGAGCGGGACGCGCGGGATGCGCAGGGTGTTGGCGTCGTAGCCGAGGCCGGCCGCCGGGGTGAAGTGGTCCATCAGATGGTCGGTGCCGACCGGCTGGGTCACCGAGACCCCGCGGATCGTGCGGTCGGTGAACACCGCGGTGAGACCGTGGAGTTCACGCCCCGTGTAGTCGTTGTCGGCGATGCTCTGCGAACCGTCGTTCTCGATGCGCAGCAGGACGAGGGTCGCGTCGGACATGTCGGGGACCTCGTCGAAGAGGCCGAGGCGTCTGTTCGCGCGGCCCGAACGGACGTCGTCACCAATGGGGTTGTCCATCTGGACGCGGTAGCCGATCCGCTTGCGGCGCGGCGTCCGGCGTTCGTACCAGACCATCACACCGGACGCGACGATGCCGAGCACCGCGGTGCCCACGGCGACGACGTTCTCCGCGCTCAGCCACTCCACTGCGGGCCCCCGCTCCCCAGCCGGATCGTGGGGTCACGGTACGAGCGGCCCCGGAAAACCCGCAGGGGCTGTCGGCCGAAGTTCCGGTGACGTTCAACTGGCCCTGAAGTAAAGGGACTTCAGCCCGACTTCGTGTACGTCAGCTTCTCGCCGTTGCCGGTGTTCACGCGCTCCAGGCTGCCGTCCGACAGCAGGGTGACCTCGCTGGCCGCGCCCGGGCTGCAGGACGACAGCGGCTGTCCGGAAGTGACGGTGGAGGCGCCGATCGCCAACGGGCCCTTGCCGCCCGGCCGTTGGGCGAGGTCGGCGCTGAACACGCAGTGGTAGCCGGGGCCGTCCGCGACCAGCTTCAGCACCGGGTCCCCCACCTTCCCCTGCCTGATGGTGAGTTGGCGCGTGTTGTGGCCCGTGGAGTTGTCGATGGACGCGTTCCAGGTGCCGAGGTAGCCGCTCGGTACGGCGTCGGCGCCGGACGGTGTCGCGGAGGGGGACGGCGAGTCCGTCGTCGACGGTTCCCCGGTGCTCGGACCCGGCGTGGTGGGCGCGGCGCTGGTGGCCCGGCCTCCCGAACCTGCCGCCGTACGGCTGCCGTTGCCGCCGCCCTTCATCAGCGCGTACACCGAACCGCCCGCCCCCAGCGCGACGACCAGCGCGACCAGGACCAACAGCGCGGTCGACCGCTTGCTGCGGCGCGTCTCCTGCGGCTCCAGGTAGGGCCCCGGGCCGTAGGGCGGGGTGGAGCCGAGGCCGTTGTTGTGGGGGTAGGGGTTGTACGGCACCTGCCCGCCCCAGCCGACGAGTTGCCGGGCGGGGAGCTGGGGGTAGCCGTAGTCGGCGGCGGGCGGGGCGGGCTGCGCGGGCGGTTGCGGATAGCCGTAGCCGGGGGCGGGCTGGGGGTGTTGCTGCGGGTGGCCGTAGGCCGGGTGCGGGGTGGGCGGGGG
>NZ_BARG01000040.1 GCF_000376565.1 Streptomyces hokutonensis
CCACAACACAGCCGCACCCGACAGACAACCTCAGCGAGCCATAATCAAGCTCATCGCCTCATTACGGGTAGCCGAATCCCGCAACTGACCGCGCACGGCAGACGTGATCGTCTTGGCGCCAGGCTTCCGCACCCCCCGCATGGACATGCACATGTGCTCGCACTCGACAACGACGATGACCCCCCGAGGCTCCAGGATCTTCATCAACGAGTCCGCGATCTGCGTGGTGAGTCGTTCCTGCACCTGCGGCCGCCGGGCATAGACGTCCACCAGCCGCGCCAGCTTCGACAACCCCGTGATCTTGCCGTCGCTGGACGGGATGTACCCGACGTGGGCGACCCCGACGAACGGCACCAGATGGTGCTCGCACGAGCTCAGCACCTCGATGTCCTTCACGAGCACCATCTCGTCGTGCCCCAGGTCGAACGTCGTCGTCAGCACATCCTCGGGCTTCTGCCACAACCCCGCGAATATCTCCTTGTACGCCCGCGCCACCCGCCCCGGCGTCTCCCGCAGCCCCTCCCGGTCCGGGTCCTCGCCGACCGCGATCAGCAGTTCCCGTACGGCGTTCTCGGCGCGCTTCTCGTCGAAGACGCCGATCGCTCCGTCGCCGTCCAGCGTCACGGGGTCGGTCATGTCGTGCCTCGTTCCTGTGCGGGTCACGCGTGTGCGGGACACACGCCTCAGCTGCGGGCAAAACGAAAATGCCGCGTCCCCCAGGCTAAGACCAGGGGGACGCGGCATCCATTTCGGGCCGTGTGAGGCTCGCGTCAGTTCTCGGGGCGCTCCTCCGGGGCCTTCTCCAGCGTGGGAGAGGACTCGGCGGTCGCACCGGCGGTGATCGCGGGTCCCGCGCCGTTCGATCCGTTCGTCAGTGACAGCTCCTTGGGGGAGAGCACCGGCGGGCGGGTGGACGGCGTACGGCGGGAGGAGCCGGTCCACGAGGGGCGGGCCGGGCGCTTCACGATGGGAGCGAAGACCTCGGCGATCTGCTCCTTGTTCAGCGTCTCCTTCTCCAGCAGCTGGAGCACGAGCGCGTCGAGCACGTCGCGGTTCTCGACCAGGATTTCCCAGGCCTCGTTGTGCGCGTTCTCGATGAGCTTCTTGACCTCTTCGTCGACGAGCGCGGCGACCTCTTCCGAGTAGTCGCGCGGGTGCGACATCTCCCGGCCCAGGAAGGGCTCGGTGTTGTCGCCGCCGAACTTGATCGCGCCGAGGCGCTCGGTCATGCCGTACTGCGTGACCATCGCGCGGGCCGTGGCGGTGGCCTTCTCGATGTCGTTCGCGGCACCCGTGGTCGGGTCGTGGAAGACCAGTTCCTCGGCCGCGCGGCCGCCCAGCATGTAGGCCAGCTGGTCCAGCATCTCGTTGCGCGTGGTCGAGTACTTGTCCTCTTCGGGCAGGACCATCGTGTAGCCCAGAGCACGGCCTCGGGAGAGGATCGTGATCTTGTGGACCGGGTCGGAGTTGGGGGAAGCCGCCGCGACCAGGGCGTGTCCGCCCTCGTGGTACGCGGTGATCTTCTTCTCCTTGTCCGACATGATCCGGGTCCGCTTCTGCGGGCCCGCGACCACACGGTCGATCGCCTCGTCCAGCATGGAGTTGTCGATCAGCTTGCGGTTGCCGCGCGCGGTGAGCAGGGCGGCCTCGTTGAGGACGTTGCTCAGGTCCGCGCCGGTGAAGCCCGGCGTACGACGGGCGACCGCGGAGAGGTCGACGTCCGGTGCGACCGGCTTGCCCTTCTGGTGGACCTTGAGGATCTCCAGACGGCCCTGCATGTCCGGACGGTCGACCGCGATCTGGCGGTCGAAGCGGCCGGGGCGCAGGAGGGCCGGGTCGAGGATGTCGGGCCGGTTCGTCGCGGCGATGAGGATCACGCCGCCCTTGACGTCGAAGCCGTCCATCTCGACGAGCAGCTGGTTCAGCGTCTGCTCGCGCTCGTCGTGACCGCCGCCGAGGCCGGCGCCGCGGTGGCGGCCGACCGCGTCGATCTCGTCGACGAAGACGATCGCCGGGGCGTTCGCCTTGGCCTGCTCGAACAGGTCACGGACTCGGGAGGCACCGACACCGACGAACATCTCGACGAAGTCGGAACCGGAGATCGAGTAGAAGGGCACCCCGGCCTCGCCGGCGACCGCGCGGGCCAGCAGGGTCTTGCCGGTGCCGGGGGGGCCGTACAGGAGTACGCCCTTGGGGATCTTGGCGCCGACGGCCTGGAACTTCGCCGGCTCCTGGAGGAACTCCTTGATCTCGTGCAGTTCCTCGACGGCCTCGTCGGAGCCCGCGACGTCCGCGAACGTCGTCTTCGGGGTGTCCTTGGTGATGAGCTTGGCCTTGGACTTCCCGAAGTTCATGACTCGGGAGCCGCCGCCCTGCATCTGGTTCATCAGGAACAGGAAGACGACCACGATGAGGACGAAGGGGAGCAGGGACAGCAGGATCCCGACGAAAGCGTTCTGCTTCGTCGGCGACACCGTGTAGCCGTCCGGAATCTGCTTGTCCTGGTACTTGGTCTGCAGCGTGGCCGCGAGGTCCACGCCCTGGTCGCCGATGTAGCTCGCCTGGATCTTGGAGCTGCCGTCGACCTTGGAGCCGCTCTTGAGCGTGACCTTGATGGTCTGCTCGTCACCGGTGGTGATCTTGGCCGACTCGACCTTGTTGTCGTTGATCGCCTGGACGACCTGGCCGGTGTCCACCGTCTTGTAGCCGCCGGACGAGCCGACGACCTGCATCAACACGACCACGGCAAGGACGGCCAGCACGATCCACATGACCGGCCCACGGAAGTATCGCTTCACGTCCATCCATACGGAGCGAATTCGCTCCGTCCCTCCTGCCATAGTGAGTTTGATAAAGACAGTTCTTCTGACCGTACCCCAGCAATGTTGCCCGAAGTCGCACGGGACGGCTGGGAGACGTGTCTGCATGCTCCAACGGCGCGAAACCCGCTGGGGTTCCCGATCGTCTTACAGGGCTTGGGCCGAGTGGCCCTAGCCGCCGTAGACGTGCGGCGCGAGCGTACCGACGAACGGGAGGTTGCGGTACTTCTCGGCGTAGTCGAGGCCGTATCCGACGACGAACTCGTTCGGGATGTCGAAGCCGACCCACTCCACGTCGATGGCGACCTTGGCCGCCTCCGGCTTGCGCAGGAGGGTGCAGATCTTCAACGAGTCGGGCTCGCGGGAGCCCAGGTTGGAGATCAGCCAGGACAGCGTCAGACCGGAGTCGATGATGTCCTCGACGATGAGGACGTGCTTGCCCTTGATGTCGGTGTCGAGGTCCTTGAGGATCCGCACGACACCGGAGGACTGGGTGCCCGCGCCGTACGACGACACGGCCATCCAGTCCATGGTGACGGGGGTGGACAGTGCCCGGGCGAGGTCCGCCATGACCATCACCGCGCCCTTGAGGACGCCGACGAGCAGCAGGTCCTTGCCCGCGTACTCCGCGTCGATCTTCGCGGCGAGCTCCACGAGCTTCGCGTCGATCTCTTCCTTGGTGATGAGCACCGACTGGAGGTCGTCACCCATGTCTTTCGCGTCCACCCGCATCACTTTCGGTCGTCCAACCGGCTACTACCTGGCCCCGCCCCCGGAGGTCCGGAGGGGGTGTCGATTCAGCCTTGCCGAATCACCAGTCTGCCACCCTGGCGCTGGGCGACGACCTTGCCCGGGAGATTGATGGCTCCCTGGCCGCGCCAGCCGGTGATCAGGCGGTCGACTTCCTCGATGTGCCGGGCGAACAGCGAACCGGCCGGAGCGCCCGCCTGGATGGCGGCCCGGCGCAGGACGCGGCGGCGCACGGCGGGCGGCAGGGCGTAGAGCTTGGCGCACTCCAGGAGGCCGGTGGCGTCCCGTACGGAGGCCTCGGCCTGGCTGGCCCAGGTGTCGAGGGCGTCGGCGTCGTCCCGGGAGAGCTGCGCCGTACGGGCGAGCGCTTCTACGACGCCTTTGCCGAGGGCCTTCTCCAGGGCGGGCAGGCCTTCGTGGCGCAGCCGGGAGCGGGTGTAGGCGGGGTCGGCGTTGTGCGGGTCGTCCCAGACGGGCAGCGACTGGACCATGCAGGCCTTGCGGGCGGTCTGCCGGTCGAGCTGGAGGAAGGGGCGGCGGTAACGGCCGTCGGCCCCCGAGACCGCGGCCATTCCGGACAGGGAGCGGATGCCGGAGCCGCGGGCGAGGCCCAGCAGGACGGTTTCCGCCTGGTCGTCGCGAGTGTGGCCGAGCAGGACGGCGGCGGCGCCGTGCCGGGCGGCGCAGGCGTCGAGGGCGGCGTAGCGGGCGTCCCGGGCGGCTGCCTCGGGGCCGCCCTCGCGGCCCACGGTCACGGCGGTGGCCTCGACGGGGTCCAGGCCCAGTTCGCGCAGCCGCAGGACGACCTCGTCGGCGCGCAGGTCGGAGCCGGCCTGGAGGCCGTGGTCGACGGTGATGCCGCCGGCCCGGATGCCGAGTTTGGGTGCTTCGAAGGCGAGGGCGGAGGCGAGCGCCATGGAATCGGCGCCGCCGGAGCACGCCACGAGCACGAGCGGCGAGGGCGGGCGCTCGTGCGGGGTGTGCCGGGAGGCGCCGACGGTCTGCAGGGCCTCGTGGTCGGTGAGGATGTCGTGGAGGACGCGGCGGACCGCCAGGCGTATCGCCGCGACCGCAGGATGGGGACCCATGTCCGGTTCCCTTCATGAAGTTTTCGGGGGGTTGGCCCGAGATTCGGTCACTCAGAGTGTGTAGATGGTGACAGAACCGGGGCGTTCCCCGAGCATCGCACGCCCACCCATCGCTCACGGTCCCTCGGACGGGTGATTGCGGGGGCGTTCGCCTGCCGTAGGCCGAATCCGTTTCACCCCGTCCGCGACCGGTTCACGACTCGGCCTTGCGGTGCACCCGCGCGACCCAGTCCGCCGGTTTGGCGATCTCCGTCTTCGTCGGCAGCGTGTTCGGGGAGGTCCACACACGGTTGAAGCCGTCCATGCCCACCTGTTCGACGACCGCGCGTACGAATCGCTCGCCGTCCCGGTACTGCCTCAGTTTGGCGTCCAGACCGAGCAGCTTGCGCAGCGCCGAGTCCAGCCGGGAGGCGCCCTTGGCCCGCCGCTGCTGGAACTTCTCGCGGATCTCCGCGACGCTCGGCACGACGTCCGGGCCGACGCCGTCCATCACGAAGTCGGCGTGCCCTTCCAGGAGGGACATCACTGCGGTGAGCCGCCCGAGGATCTCCCGCTGCGCGGGCGTCTGCACGATCTCCACCAGGGACCGGCCCTCGTCGTCCTCCTCGCCCTCGGGACGGCCGCCGGCCAGCGACTGGGCGGCCTCCCGGATGCGCTCCAGGACCGTCATGGGGTCGACCTCGGTCTCCCCCAAGAACGACTGGATTTCACCCTCCAGGTGATCCCGCAGCCAGGGCACGGCCGTGAACTGCGTGCGGTGCGTCTCCTCGTGCAGGCACACCCACAGACGGAAGTCGTGGGGCTGTACGTCGAGTTCGCGCTCCACGTGCACGATGTTCGGCGCGACCAGCAGCAGCCGCCCGCCCTTCGCGCCCGCCGGCAGCTCGCGGGTCGCCGGGGCGAACGTCTCGTACTGGCCGAGCACGCGCGAGGACAGGAACGACAGCAGCATGCCCAGCTCGACGCCGGTCACCTTGCCGCCGACCGCACCGAAGACCGCGCCCCCGGGGGTGTTGCCGCGCCGCTCCTGCATCTTGTCGAGCAGCGGCTTGAGGACCTCCCGGAACCCGGCGACGTTCGCCCGCACCCAGCCGGGGCGGTCGACGACCAGGATCGGGGTGTCGTGGATGTCGTCCGTGCCCATCCGGGTGAATCCCCGGACGTGTTGCTCCGAGGCCTTCGCATGCCGGCGCAGCTCCGCGACGACGGCCCGGGCCTCGTCACGGCTCACGTCGGGGCCCGGCCGCACGAGTCGGGTCGCGGTCGCCACCGCGAGATTCCAGTCGACCATCTCGGCACCACCGATGCTCGTCATGCGTCAACCGTACGTGAGCGCTGCGGCTTGGGGCAGGGGACGAGGTCGGCGAGGGCGGGCTTGGTCGGAACGTTGCCCGGCGGGTTCAACTGCAGCCGCAGGCCGCCAACGCCGTCGCCGTGTGGTCCAGGGCCGCCTGGGCCTCCAGTGTGTTCGTCGTGTTGGAGGCCATGAAGGCGAAGGCCAGGAGTTGGCCGTCCTTGTCCACGACCGTGCCCGCCAGCGTGTTGACGCCCGTGAGGGTGCCGGTCTTGGCGCGTACGACGCCCGCCGCGCCCGTGGCGTCCGTGTAGCGGCTCGTCAGGGTGCCGGTGAAGGCGGCGATGGGGAGGCCGGTGAGGACCGGGCGGAGCTCGGGGTGGGCCGGGGCGCCGGCCTTGACGAGGAGGGCGGTCAGGAGGTCGGCGGTGAGGCGGTCGTCGCGGTTGAGGCCGCTGCCGTCGTTGAACACCGCGCCCTTGACCGGGAGTTGAAGCTTCTTCAGCTGGGCGGCGATCGCGGCGGCGCCCCCGTCGAAGTCGGCCCGCCTGCCCGTCGCGACGGCGGTCTGGCGGGCCAGGGCCTCCGCGATGTCGTTGTCGCTGTTGGTCAGCATCCGCTCGACGATGTCGGACAACGGGGGTGAGCCGACCGTGGCGAGGGTGTCCGCGCGCGCGGTCGCTTTCGAGGGCCCCGGGGACGTCGTTTTGATGCCGTGCTCCTGGAGGAAACCCGCGAACTTCTGGGCCGCGTCGGCCGCCGGGTCCGTCACGCGCTCCACCGGACCACTGGACGAGTCGTCCTTACGGCCCTCGTCGGCGGACAGGGCGCTGACCGGGGCGAGGTTCTCGTTGACCCCGATCGGGTGGAGTTCGGAACCGGCGTACAGGGTCGTGTCGTACGACAGCGTCACCTCGCGCACGCCGCGCTTCTTCAGGGCGGCGGCCGTGCTGTCGGCGAGCGTGCGCAGGCTCGCCCAGCCCTCGGCGTCCTTGTGGGCGGTCAGGGTGGGGTCGCCGCCGCCGACCAGGACGAGCTCCTTGGTGTCGGGCTCCAGGGCGGTGCGGGTGGTGATGCGGTGGTCGGCGCCCATCGCGGAGAGCGCGGCCACGGCGGTGGCGATCTTCGTGGTCGAGGCCGGGGTCAGCGCGTCGTCGGCGCCCACTCCGTAGAGGCGCTTTCCGGTCGACACGTCCACCACGGCGGCCGTGTGGCGGGTGCCGAGCGCCGCGTTGTCCAGGAGGGGGTTGAGGACGTCCGCGAGGGCCGTGCCGGTCGGCGCGGACTTCACCGTGTTCGCGGAACCGCCGAGGGCGACCAGGACGGATGCGGCGCTGGGAGCAGGTCGGGGTGCCTTGGCGGACGTATCGGAATTACGGCCGTGATCTACGCCACCTGAACGTTCCTGTGCGACTGCGTGGTCCCGCTCGGCCGTACGCTGACCGGACGAGTCCCAGGGACCGGCGGCGGTCACCACGACGGCGGCCAGCGCCATCCCTGCGGTGGTGGCGACGGCGGTGAACCGCCAGGTTCGGTCGGGCCGCGGCAACTTCGCGACCTGCGGTGACACGGTTCGGACGAGCCGGGTGATCTTCGGTGACACGGCGTCGGTGAGCCGCGTCACCCGGGGCTTCACCGCTCGGGTGATCCGCGTGACCGGGGGTTTCACGGCCTCGCCGATCCGTGCGACCTGAGGTTCTACGGCTTGCTTGACCCGTGTGACCTGCGGTTTCACGGATTGCGCGGCCCGCTCGAGACGGGGCCGGACGGCTCTCGCGACCCGCGCCACATGCGGTCTCGCGGCCCGCCAAGGCCTCAGCTCCGGCACGACCACCAGCCCCTTTCGCGATCACACACCTGCGTGAGGGACACTTAACCACCAGAACTATGTGCTGATCATGGAGGAGCCACCGGTGGAGTTCGACGTCACGATCGAGATCCCGAAGGGTTCGCGGAACAAGTACGAGGTGGACCACGAGACCGGTCGGATCCGCCTGGACCGTCGACTCTTCACCTCGACCAGTTACCCGGCCGACTACGGCTTCGTCGAGAACACTCTCGGCGAGGACGGCGACCCGCTGGACGCGCTGGTCATCCTGGAGGAGCCGACCTTCCCCGGCTGCCTCATCAAGTGCCGCGCGATCGGCATGTTCCGGATGACCGACGAGGCCGGCGGCGACGACAAGCTGCTGTGCGTCCCGGCGTCCGACCCGCGTGTGGAGCACCTGCGTGACATCCACCACGTGTCGGAGTTCGACCGCCTGGAGATCCAGCACTTCTTCGAGGTCTACAAGGACCTGGAGCCCGGCAAGTCGGTCGAGGGTGCCAACTGGGTGGGCCGTACGGACGCCGAGGCGGAGATCGAGCGCTCGTACAAGCGACTGAAGGAGCAGGGCGGCCACTGAGCCCCCTGCCGCAAAACGGGCCGCACGCGCACGCGTGCGGCCCGTTTTCCTGTCTGTGCGCATACTGAGGATCACCGGAGGCGTCGTACAGGGAGTGCTACGGAGTGACGGAAGCGGAGGACCGCAAGCCGCAGTCGGACGAGGTCAGGAGTGCGTTCACAGCTCCCTCTGGTGTCGCGGCCGCTGACGGGGAGTCGTCTACGACGTCGGAGTTCGCCGTTCCGCGCGGGCTCGACGTGACGGCGCCGGCCGCGGACGACTCCGAGGGCTCGGCGTTCAGTCCGCCCAGCACCTACCGCGCCAGAGAGGCTCCGCCCGCCTTCACCCCGCCGACCGGGATTCCCCTCGTCAGCCTCACCAAGGACGTGCCCTGGCAGGACCGCATGCGCACGATGCTGCGGATGCCGGTGTCCGAGCGGCCCGCGCCGGAGCCGGTGCAGAAGCCCGACGACAGCGGTCCCGCCGTACCGCGCGTGCTCGATCTGACGCTCCGCATCGGCGAGTTGCTGCTCGCGGGCGGCGAGGGCGCGGAGGACGTCGAGGCGGCGATGTTCGCGGTCTGCCGCTCCTACGGCCTCGACCGCTGCGAGCCGACGGTCACCTTCACTCTCCTCTCGATCTCCTATCAGCCCTCCCTGGTGGACGATCCGGTGACCGCGTCCCGGACCGTACGGCGCCGGGGCACCGACTACACGCGGCTCGCGGCCGTGTTCCGGCTGGTCCAGGACCTCAGCGATCCGGAAACCGCGCTCTCCTTGGAGGACGCCTACCGGCGGCTCGCGGAGATGCGGCGCAACCGGCACCCGTACCCCGGCTGGGTGCTGACCGCCGCCAGCGGGCTGCTCGCGGGCGCCGCCTCCGTGCTCGTCGGCGGTGACATCATCGTGTTCTTCGCCGCCGCGCTCGGCGCGATGCTCGGCGACCGGCTGGCGTGGCTGTGCGCGGGGCGCGGGTTGCCGGAGTTCTACCAGTTCACGGTCGCCGCGATGCCCCCCGCCGCGATAGGGGTCGCGCTCACGGTCGCCAACGTCGACGTGAAGGCCTCCGCGGTCATCACCGGCGGTCTCTTCGCCCTGCTGCCCGGGCGGGCGCTGGTGGCGGGCGTACAGGACGGACTGACCGGCTTCTACATCACCGCGGCGGCCCGGCTCCTCGAAGTCATGTACTTCTTCGTCGGCATCGTGGCCGGCGTCCTGATCGTCCTGTACTTCGGCGTGAAGCTCGGCGCGCAGCTCAACCCCGACGTGGCCCTCGGCAACTCCGACCGGCCGCTGTGGCAGATCGGCGCGTCCGTCCTGCTGTCGCTGACCTTCGCCGTACTGCTCCAGCAGGAACGATCCACCGTCCTGCTCGTGTCCCTCAACGGGGGTGTCGCCTGGTCTGTCTACGGGGCGATGCGCTTCGTCGCGGAGATCTCACCGGTCGCGTCTACGGCCGTTGCGGCGGGGCTGGTCGGGCTCTTCGGGCAGTTGCTGTCGCGGTACCGGTTCGCGTCGGCGCTGCCGTACACGACCGCGGCGATCGGGCCCCTGTTGCCGGGGTCCGCCACGTACTTCGGGCTGTTGGCGATCGCGCAGAACGAGGTCGACAAGGGGCTGGTGTCGTTGGCCACGGCGGCGTCGCTCGCGATGGCCATCGCGATCGGGGTCAATCTGGGGTCGGAGATCTCGCGGTTGTTCCTGCGGGTCCCTGGGGCTTCGGCGGGGGCCCGGCGGGCCGCCAAGCGGACGCGGGGGTTCTGAGCGCCGCCCGGGAGTCAGCCCTGGGGATAGCCGTTCTGCGAGTAGCCCTGGTCCTGGCCCTGGTTGTCGTACGGCGGGTACTGCTGGTTGCCGTACTGCTGGTTTCCGTAGGGCTGCTGTTGGTACGTCTGCTGGGGGTACGCCTGCTGTTGCTGGGGCTGCGCGTAGTACTGGTCGTAGCCGTTGTTCTGGTCGTACTGCTGTTGCTGCGGCTGCTGTTGGGGCTGCTGTTGGGGCTCGTCCACACGGCGGAGTTGGGTCGTCGAGTCGTCCATGATGACCGGGAACGGCTGGGTCGCGGCCGGGTCTCCGGGCTGCTCCTCGTGCCGCTGGGGTCCCTGGGGGGCCTTCTTGGCCTTGGAGCGGGCGCGCAGGAACTCGATGAGGATCGGAATCACGGAGACGAAGACGATCAGGATGAGGATCGCTTCGATGTTCTTGTGGACGAAGTCGATGTTGCCGAGCCAGGAGCCGAGCAGGGTCACGCCCGCGCCCCACAGGACGCCGCCGATGATGTTGAAGGTGAGGAACGAGCGGTACTTCATGCCGCTGACGCCGGCGATGATCGGCGTGAACGTGCGGACGATGGGCACGAAGCGGGCCAGGACCAGGGACTTGGGGCCGTACTTCTCGAAGAACTCGTGCGCCTTGACCACGTTCTCCTGTTTGAAGAGGCGTGAGTCCGGGCGGCTGAAGAGCGAGGGGCCGACCTTCTTGCCGAAGACGTAGCCCGCCTGGTCGCCGAGGATCGCGGCGACGCAGATCAGCGCGACGGCCGCCCACAGCGGGAAGTCCAGGGTGCCCGCGGTGATCAGCAGGCCGCAGGTGAACAGCAGGGAGTCACCCGGCAGGAAGAACCCGATGAGCAGGCCGGACTCCGCGAAGACCACGAGCAGGAGGCCCCAGATCCCGAACCGGTCGAGCATCGTGTTCGGGTCGAGCCAGCTCGGGCCGAGGGCGAGCGTCATCACGGTTCCGGGCTCCTGAGGGGTGGAGGGAGGTGCCAGCGTCCAGGTACAGCCGCACAAAGCTATCAACGCGATGTGTCCGCCCCAGGTTCCACCGGTGTCTCCAGGATGCACTGTGCATCTCGTGGGACAAAGCTGTGAGCCATGGGTATCGAAGAGTACGGCGGCGGCCAGGGGCCGCAGGCCGATGTGCTGGTCGTGACGACGAACGACGTTCCGGGGTACCGGGTCGAGCAGGTGATCGGCGAGGTGTTCGGACTGACCGTGCGTTCACGGCATCTCGGCAGCCAGATCGGCGCCGGTCTGAAGTCGATGGTCGGCGGTGAGCTGAAGGGGCTCACCAAGACCCTCGTGCAGACCCGCAACCAGGCCATGGAACGGCTCGTCGAGCAGGCACGCGCGCGTGGCGCCAACGGCGTCCTGGCGTTCCGCTTCGACGTGACCGAGGCGGCGGACGTCGGCACCGAGGTGTGCGCCTACGGGACGGCGGTGGTGCTGGCCCGGGTGTCGAATCCCCCCGGGCCGGGTTCCTGACGGGCTCCTAGGAGGTGTGCCGGGACGCGTTCGCCAGGATCGCGTCCCGGAGGTGTTCGGCCAGACCGGGCGCCATCGCGTCGTAGAACGCCTTGAAGCGCTCGTCGGAGACGTACATCCCGGCGAGGCAGACGTGCATCTCGTAGGAGCACGGGTAGAACCACCGGTCGATGTGGAGCCGGTGTTCCTCGGCCAGCTCCATGGCCGCCTCGGCGGTGGGTGGTTCTCCTGCCGTCACCAGGGTGGCGTAGCGCTCGCTCCAGTCGTCGACCTCGGCCTGGAGGCGTTTCCAGTCGGCCTTGGTGTAGCGGGCGGCGCGGCGCTGCGACTCGGCGTAGGCCTCGGTGCCGCCCCAGCGCTGTTCGGCCTCTTCGGCGTACTGCTCGGGGTCCTTGTCGCCGAAGACCTCGAAGCGTTCCTCGGGGGTGAGGTTGATGCCCATCGTGCGTGCCTCCATGGCGTGTTCCACGGCCTCGGCCATCTTCTGGAGCTTCTCGATCCGGGCGGTCAGCAGCTCGTGCTGCCGGCGCAGATGTGCGCGCGGGTCCGTCTCCGGGTCGTCGAGCAGGGCCGCGACCTCGTCGAGCGGGAAGCCGAGCTCCCGGTAGAACAGGATCTGTTGCAGCCGGTCGAGGTCCGCGTCGCCGTAGCGCCGGTGGCCCGCGTGACTGCGCTCGCTCGGGACGAGCAGGCCGATGTCGTCGTAGTGGTGCAGCGTGCGCACGGTGACCCCGGCGAATCCGGCGACCTGTCCCACGGAGTAGGAGTCCTGCCCTACGGAGTGGCTCACTTCCGCTCCTTTCTCTGTCCGCGCTCCACGGTGGGGCCTCACGCCACGTGAGGTACAAGCCCTTTACCCCAAGATGTTGGGTCCGTTTTGCCCGCTTATGGTGATCGCGTGGCCCAGGAGAGCGCGCAACAGGCACCCATTGCCCCGACGACCCCGGCGCGCGCCCTGCTGCCGTTGATCGTCCCCGCCCTGGTCGTGGGCGTGCTCGCGAGCCTGCTCTTCCTCGGGGTGAGCGCGGCGGCGGAGCAACTCCAGCACGTGCTGTGGAAGAACCTCCCCGACGCTCTCGGCATCGGCCGCTACTCGGTGCTGTGGATGCTCGTGATGCTCACCGCGACCGGCATCGCGGTCGGGCTCGTGGTGTGGAAGGTCCCCGGACACGCCGGCCCCGACCCGGCGACCACCGGCCTGGAGGCCGCACCCCTGCCACCCCCAGTCTTGCCGGGCCTGGTGCTGGCGACCGCGCTGATGCTCGCGGGCGGCCCGAGTCTGGGCCCGGAGAACCCGATCATCGCCGTGAACGTGGGACTCGCGCTGTGGGCCGGGCGGAGACTCGCGCCCCGGGTACCGAATGGGGCGTGGGGAGCGCTGGCGGAGTCGGCGACGATCGGGGCGCTCTTCGGGACGCCGGTCGCGGCGGCACTGCTGATCTCGGAGGCGCTGGCCGCGCGGCAGACGAAGGGGGCGCTGTGGGACAACGTGTTCGCACCGCTGGCCGCGGCCGGGGCGGGCGCCATGACGACCACCCTGGTGGCCCATCCGACCTTCGACCTGCACCTGCCCGCGTTCGACAGACCGGGATGGGGCGATCTGCTCGCAGCCCTCGTACTGGCACCACTGGCCGCACTGCTCGGAATGACCGCGGTCTACCTCTTCCCGTACGCCCACGGCGCCTTCTCCCGGCTCAGGCACCCCATGCTGGCGCTTCCGGCCGGCGGAGTGGTCCTGGGCCTTCTGGCGGCCGTGGGCGGCCATCTGACGCTCTTCAAGGGACTGGACGAGGTCGGCGAGTTGGCCGCCGACCCGGAGGGCTGGTCGGCGGGCCAGTTCGCGACCATGACGCTCGTAAAGCTGGCCGCCCTGGTGGTCGCCGCGTCCTGCGGCTTCCGGGGCGGCCGAATCTTCCCGTCGGTGTTCATCGGCACGGCCTTCGGCCTCTTCGCGCACGCGCTCGTACCGGCGGTGGACCCGGCACTCGCTGTCGCAGCAGGCGTCCTGGGCATGCTCCTGGCGATCACCCGGCAGGGCTGGGTGAGCCTGTTCACGGCCGCGGTCCTGGTGGCCTCGCCGGCGATCCTCGCCCTGCTCTGCCTCGCCTCGCTGCCGGCCTGGCTGCTGGTGACCGGGCGCCCGCAGATGCAGTTGCGCGCGGACGGAACTCCGGTCCACTGACACCCGTTGATCCTTTTGATTCTTTCCGCAGGAGGCCCGCACATGCCGTTGCACAAAGGTCCCGAGCAGCCCGAAGAACGCCCCATGTCGGTCAACCCCTTCTACGGGGAGGCCAATCCGGTCGGCGGCATGACCGAGGCACCCCCCAAGCACCGGCTCCCGGACGCACCGCTCCCTCCGATGACGGCGGCCCAGCTCGTGCACGACGAGCTGATGCTGGACGGCAACTCCCGCCTCAACCTGGCGACTTTCGTCACCACCTGGATGGAGCCGGAAGCCGGCGTCCTGATGGCGGAGTGCCGGGACAAGAACATGATCGACAAGGACGAGTACCCGCGCACGGCAGAGTTGGAGAAGCGCTGCGTGGCCATGCTCGCGGACCTCTGGAACGCACCGGACCCCTCCGCGGCCGTCGGCTGCTCCACGACCGGCTCCAGTGAGGCCTGCATGCTCGCCGGCATGGCCCTGAAGCGCCGCTGGATGCAACGCAACAAGGACCGCTACCCGGCCGCCCGCCCGAACCTGGTGATGGGTGTCAACGTCCAGGTCTGCTGGGAGAAGTTCTGCAACTTCTGGGAGGTCGAGGCCCGCCAGGTCCCCATGGAGGGCGACCGCTTCCACCTCGACCCCCAAGCAGCCGCCGACCTCTGCGACGAGAACACGATCGGCGTCGTAGGCATCCTGGGCTCCACCTTCGACGGCTCCTACGAACCGATCGCCGACCTCTGTACCGCTCTCGACGCCCTCCAGGAGCGCACAGGCCTCGACATCCCGGTCCACGTGGACGGCGCCTCCGGCGCCATGGTCGCCCCCTTCCTGGACGAGGACCTGGTCTGGGACTTCCGCCTCCCGCGCGTGGCCTCGATCAACACCTCGGGCCACAAGTACGGCCTGGTCTACCCGGGCGTCGGCTGGGCCCTGTGGCGCGACAAGGAGGCCCTCCCCGAGGAACTGGTCTTCCGCGTCAACTACTTGGGCGGCGACATGCCCACCTTCGCCCTCAACTTCTCCCGCCCCGGCGCCCAAGTAGTAGCCCAGTACTACACATTCCTACGCCTCGGCCGAGAGGGCTACCGAGCCGTACAACAGTCGACCCGCGACGTGGCCCAAGGCCTGGCAGACCGCATCGAGGCCCTGGGCGACTTCAAACTCCTCACCCGGGGCACCGAGTTGCCGGTCTTCGCCTTCACCACAACCCCAACCGTCACGGCCTACGACGTCTTCGACGTCTCCCGCCGCCTACGCGAACGCGGCTGGCTGGTCCCGGCGTACACCTTCCCGGCCAACCGCGAGGACCTCTCAGTCCTCCGCATCGTCTGCCGCAACGGCTTCTCCGCAGACCTGGCAGAACTCTTCCTGGACGACCTGACGCAACTGCTCCCCCAACTACGGAACCAGCCGTACCCCCTGACCCGCGACAAGGGAGCGGCCACGGGCTTCCACCACTGAGGCGACCGAGGCCTGAGCGGACCGTCGGCCGCGCACGGCGAGAAGGTGCCGTGTCGGGGGGCCGCCCGCAGCGGTTGGCGCGTCAACACCCTCAAAATCTTGCGACACCGATTCCGCGCCGTTCCGAGGACGGACACCCCCGACACGGCACCGACCCACACCAAACGCAAGGCGCCTCACCGCCCAAGCCCCCGGAACCGCCGCACGGCGAGCGGAAAGAACACGGCCAACAGCACAAGCGGCCAGACCACAGCAGCCCAGACATGCCCAGGTTCCCCACCAGGACCGCCAAAAAGCTCACGCACGGCGGTCGCGGTCTGGGACATCGGATTCCACTGAACAACTGCCCCCAGCCACCCCGGCATAGCAGCAGGCGTGGCAAGCGCGTTGGACAGAAACCCGACCGGCCAAACCAGGATCTGCACGGCCTGCACCATCTCGGGCCGCCCAGCCACCAGCGCCAGCTGAATGCCGACCCACAACATGGCGAACCGAAAGAGCAACAGCAGCCCCACAGCGCCCAAAAAGCCCCCACCCCCACCCTGCGGACGCCACCCCAGCGCCAGCCCGACCCCGATCAGCACAACCAGCCCGATCGCCGACTGAAGCATGTCCGCAGCCGAACGCCCCACCAGAACCGCTTCGTCGGCCATGGGCATGGACCGGAACCGGTCGATCACCCCCTTGTTGAGGTCCTGGGTCACCGCCAGCATCGTGCCCTCCAGCCCAAAGGCCATGGTCAAGGCGAGCATCCCCGGCACCAGATAGTCGACGTAGGCCCCCTCGACCGCCCGCCCACCGCCGATCAGATAGCCGAACATCAGCAGCAGCATCACCGGAAAGACGAGACTCACCACGACCTGCACGGGCTGCCGCGCCCAGTGGGCGAGTTCACGCCGGGTCATGGTCCAGGAATCCGTCAGGACATACGCGCTCACGCAGCCACCTCTCCCGCTCCCGTGAGATGCAGGAACACCTCGTCCAGGGTCGGCCGCCGCAACGCCACATCCTCGGCGTCGATCCCGGCCTCCTCCAGCGCCCGTACGACCCCGGAGAGCGCCGTCATCCGGTCGGTGACCGGCGCGCTGAGCAACCGCCGGTCGACGTCGACGGAGACGCCCGACTCAGGAACGGGCAACAGGGCGACGGCGGCGCCCAGTTGCCCCGCGTCGCGCAGGACGACGTCGATACGGTCGCCGCCCGTACGGGACTTCAGCTCGTCCGGGGTGCCGTCGGCGATGACCCGCCCCCGGTCGACCACCGAGATGCGCCCGGCGAGTTGATCCGCCTCCTCCAGATACTGGGTGGTGAGCAGCACCGTCGTACCACCGCCGACCAGAGACCGGACCGCCGACCACACCTCGGCCCGTCCGCGTGGATCGAGCCCGGTGGTCGGCTCGTCGAGAAACAGGATCTCCGGATCGGTGACGAGCGAGGCAGCGAGGTCCAGCCGGCGTCGCATCCCCCCGCTGTAGGCGCGGACGGGCTTGCGCCCGGTGTCGCCGAGGTCGAACCGCTCCAGGAGTTCGTCGGCACGCACGCGCGCGTGCCGGGCGCCGAGATGGTGGAGACGGGCGAACATCTCCAGGTTCTGCCGACCACCCAACTCCTCGTCCAGAGCGGCATGTTGACCGAGCAGCCCGATACGAAACCGAACCGCGCGCGCCTCGGTCACCACGTCGTACCCGGCCACCTCCACCCGCCCGGAGTCGGGCCGCAACAGGGTCGCCAAAACGCGAACCAACGTGGTCTTGCCGGCACCGTTGGGCCCGAGCACGCCATGCACTGTGCCGCGCACGACCCGAAGGTCGAGCCCGTCGAGCGCCTTCTTCACGTCCTTGGCCTTCTTGCCCCCGTACGTCTTGTGTGCGCCCTCAACGCTGATCGCCATGTCGGCCACGCGAGCACCCTCCACTAATCAAGTTTGACTACTCACCCAAACACCGCGAAGGTAACGCCCCAGACGGCATTAGTCAAACTTGATTAGCGAGCATCCCCAGGATGCCGCTCCCCCGTCGCGTAAGGGTTCTCCTCGCCCTCCCGCAGGACACCGACGAACGGCGCACCCTCCCCCGCGAAGGTGTACGCCCCGCCCTCGATGCGGTCGATCAGCCCCTGGGTCCACGCGGCCTCCGCGTCGGCCGTGTGGATCCAGAGGTTCATGATCTCGCCGATGTGGCCCAGCTGTTCGGGCCCGTCCTCGGGGATGTAGTGCTCGGTGACGGAGGCCCGCCACGCGGCGATGCCCCGGGTGCGCTCCGTCAGCAGCGCCACCGCCTCCGCCCTGGGCAGCTCGACGACGAAGCCGATGGCGGCGGACTTCACGTCCATCTGCTGGTCGTAGGACGTCAGTGCCTCCCGCAGCAGCCGGAAGAACTCCTCGGTGCCCCAGTCGGTGATCTCGTACTCGGTGCGGGGCGGCCCCCCGGCCGTGGACGGCGCGATCTCGTGGGCGTGCAGAAGGCCCTGCTTGGCCAGCTGCTTGAGCGCGTGGTAGATCGAGCCGGGCTTGGCGTTGGACCACTCGTGCGCGCCCCAGTATTCGAGGTCGTTGCGCACCTGGTAGCCGTGGGCCCGCCCGTGCTGGCGCACGGCGCCGAGCACGAGGAGACGGATCGCTGACATGGGGCCAGCGTAGGACCCGGCAGGTCAGCCCCAGCTCGTGCCCTGCTCCTTCGCGACCAGCTCGAACGCGGTGGCGCCGTCGAGGGACTCGCGGATGATGTCGGCGTGCCCGGCGTGCCGGGCCGTCTCGCGGATCAGGTGCAGACAGACCCAGCGCACGGAGACCCGCCCCTCCGGCGGGAACCACGGCTGGTTCGGCAGCGGAAACGTGTCGTCGAGGCTGGGCACCGACCGGATGTACGCCTCGGTCTCGGCGGCGACCTTCTCCCAGTAGGCGAGCTGCGACTCGACGGTCTCGCCGTCGACGAGCTGGAACGTCTCGTGCCAGTTGGCCTGGTCCCGCTGGATCGCCGGCGGCTCCTGCTTGGCCCGCGCGATCCAGCCCTGCTCGACCTCGGCGACATGCTTGAGCAGGCCGGAGAGGGAGAGCTCACTCGCGCTGGGCCTGCTCGCGGCCTGTTCCTCCGTCAGCCCGAGCAGCGCCCGGCGGATGCCACCCCGCTGCTCCTCGATGAACGCGAGCAGCGCCCCGCGCTCGTCGCCCCGCGCCTCTGCCGCTACATGCGTGACCATGGCCTTCGCCTTCCGCCGGTGCCGGCAGGAGGCCCGTCCCCCTGCCCGACACCGACGAAGCTACGGGCCATTGAGGACAGGTTCTGTCCTCAATGGCCCGGGTTGCGACGCCGTACTCGAAAAATCAGCCGTTCAAGGGATCAGAACGGGAACCCGCTCCGCCCGTGCTGCACCGAGATCCACTTCAGCGTGGTGAACGAGTCCAGCATCGTGTCGCCGTTGAGGCGGCCGAGGCCGGAGGACTTCTCGCCGCCGAAGGGGACGATCGGCTCGTCGTGGACGGTGCCGTCGTTGACGTGGAACATGCCCGTGTCGATCTGCTTGGCGAAGTTGACGCCCCGCTCGATGTCACCGGTGTGGACGGCGCCGCTCAGGCCGTACGGCGTGTCGTTGACGATGGTCACCGCCTCCTCCTCGCCGTCGAACGGGATGAGGAAGGCGACCGGACCGAAGACCTCCTGGCGGAGCAGTTCCGAGTCGGCGGGGAGGCCGGTGAGGACCGAGGGCGAAACCAGGTTGTCGTTGGTCTCGCCGTGGACCAGAGCCGTGGCGCCTTCGGCGATGGCCTGCTCGACGACACCCGAAAGGGCGTCCGCCTGCGAGGAGTTGATGACCGGGCCGATCACGGTCCCCGGGTCGCGCGGGTCGCCGACCTTGAGGGACTTGACCTTGGCGACGAACTTCTCGGTGAACTCGGGGGCGATCGAGCGGTCGACGAGGACACGGTTCGCGGCCATGCAGACCTGGCCCTGGTGGACGTAGCGGCTGAAGACCGCCGCGTCGACCGCGTAGTCGATGTCGGCGTCGTCGAGGACCACGAGGGCGCTGTTGCCGCCGAGTTCGAGGACCGAGCGCTTGAAGTGCGAGGCGCAGACGGTCGCGACGTGGCGGCCGACCTTGTCGGAGCCGGTGAAGGAGATGACCTTCGGGATCGGGTGCTCGATGAACGCGTCGCCGATCTCCGCGATGTCGGTGACGACGACGTTCAGGAGGCCGCCCGGCAGGCCCGCGTCCTCGAAGATCTTCGCGACCAGGGTGCCGCCGACGATCGGGGTGTTCTGGTGCGGCTTGAGGACCACGCCGTTGCCCAACGCCAGTGCGGGAGCGACCGACTTGAGGGAGAGCAGCAGCGGGAAGTTGAAGGGGCTGATCACGCCGACGACGCCCACCGGGACGCTGTAGACGCGGTTCTCCTTGCCGTCGACCGGCGAGGGGAGGATCCGGCCCTCGGGCCGCAGCGCGAGGTGGATCGCCTCGCGCAGGAACTCCTTGACCAGGTGCAGTTCGAAGCCGGCCTTCAGGAACGTGCCGCCGAGTTCGGTGACGATCACCTCGGCGATCTCCTGCTCGCGGTCCTCGATGATCCGCAGGGCCTTCTCGAACACGGCGCGGCGGGCATAGGGGTTGGTCGCGGCCCACGTCTTCTGGGCCCGGGCGGCGGCCTTGTACGCCTCGTCGACCTCGTCGACCGTGGCGATCGTGATCGAGGCCAACTTCTCGCCGTCGTACGGGTTGAAGTCGATGATGTCCCAGGAACCGGTGCCCGGGCGCCATTCTCCGTCGATGTACTGCTGAGCCAGGTCGGTGAAGTAGGACGACATGTGTGATCCCTCAATCGCTAGCAGACACGATCAACAGCAGACCCGATCATCGATCATCACGGTCTGATCACACGTCATCGTACTTGTGTTTCAAGAGAGTTGGAGTAGTCCCCTGAGAAGATCCCGGCTCTCGTCCGGGCCCGGACTGTCCTGCTGGAGCTCCTTGAGAGCCTTCTCGTACTGGGCCACGTCCTCGGCCTTGTCGAGATACAGCGCGCTGGTGAGCTGCTCCAGGTAGACGACGTCGGAGAGGTCCGACTCCGGGAAGGAGAGGATCGTGAAGGCGCCGGACTCGCCGGAGTGGCCGCCGAAGCCGAACGGCATGATCTGCAGCCGGACGTTGGGGTGTTCGGAGACGTCGATCAGGTGCTGGAGCTGACCGCGCATCACCTCGCGGTCGCCGTAGGGGCGGCGCAGGGCGGCCTCGTCCAGGACGATGTGGAAGTCCGGGGCGTTCTCGTTCACCAGGTACTTCTGCCGCTCCAGGCGCAGCGCCACGCGCCGCTCGACGTCGGCCTCGCTCGCGCCCTTCATGCCGCGCCGGACGACCGCGCGGGCGTAGGCCTCGGTCTGCAGGAGTCCGTGGACGAACTGCACCTCGTAGGCGCGGATGAGCGAGGCGGCGCCCTCCAGGCCCACATAGGTGGGGAACCAACTGGGCAGGACGTCCGAGTAACTGTGCCACCAGCCCGCTACGTTGGCCTCCTTCGCGAGGGAGAGGAGTGAGATGCGCTCCGCCTCGTCCGTGATGCCGTACAGCGTCAACAGGTCCTCTACATCCCGCGTCTTGAAGCTCACTCGCCCCAGCTCCATGCGACTGATCTTGGATTCGGAGGCACGGATCGAGTACCCCGCGGCCTCGCGAGTGATCCCACGTGCTTCCCGCAGTCGCCTGAGTTGCGAGCCGAGCAGCATCCGCCGCACCACCGATCCGGGCTCTCCCGCGCTCACGTTCGCCAGCCTCCCCAACCGTCTTCAGGGGCCGCAGTCTGCCACTAAAACACTTCGAGCAGTACTCGTTCGATTACAGAAATGGAAAGAAGAGGCTCCTGTTCACAGGAAGTTGTCAGGAAGACGTCAGCAAGATGCAAGGTCCGAGGCCGAGATCGGCGTGAAGTTGGCGGAAAAAATGGCCAACAAGCGGTACGGGAGGGTCCAATTCGGTCAGCTGCACGTGCATCTGCCCTTGCATCTGCCCTACGCATCCGAAACCATGGTCTCGCGCCACCGCTGCATCGCAACGACCGCGAATTCCCGGGAGTGCCTCGCATGGGGACGAATGGATCGACCATGCTCGAGCCGTTACGGCAGGGCCTTCCGCCGCTGGACCCCTCGGCCGTGTCCAGCGCCGCGTCGTGTTCTCTGCCCGCCCGCTACGAAGCGGTGCGCGAGGCACGGCAGTTCACCCGTCGCACGCTCGACCAGTGGGACATAGGCGACCGCTTCGACGACGTGTGCCTGGTGGTCTCCGAGCTCGTCACCAACGCGCTGCGGCACGCGCTGCCGGCCAACACCCCGCGCGCCGCCGAGCAGGGGCCGCCCGTGCGGCTGCATCTGATGCGGTGGACCGAGCGGCTGGTGTGCGCGGTGCGCGACCCCAGTCACGACAGTCCGGTCGCCCGCGACTCGGAGGACTTCTCGGCGGAGTCGGGCCGCGGCCTGTTCCTCGTCGACTCGTTCAGCGACGGCTGGGGCTGGCACCCGCTGGCGGGCACCCTCAGCGGCAAGGTGGTCTGGGCGCTGTTCCGGCTGCAACCGGACTGTCTGCGCGATGACACGTGAGAACCGCGGCGCATTTCGGCGCCGCGGTTCTACGCGCGTTGTGGGCCCGATGTCCTGCGGTGACCGTTATCCCGCTATCAGGTGGTCGAACTCGCCGTCCTTGATGCCCAGGAGCATCGCCTCGATCTCGGCGCGCGTGTAGACGAGCGCGGGACCGTCCGGGAAGCGCGAGTTGCGCACCGCGACGTCGCCGCCGGGCAGCCGCGCGAACTCCACGCAGGAACCCTGCGAGTTGCTGTGCCTGCTCTTCTGCCAGGCCACTCCGTCCAGCTGCGTGGCAGCCATGCCGTTGTACACGTCGAACCCCAAGTACACGCTGTCAACGCGGTGGTCCACAGGTCGCTCCCGGTTGTGCACTGGCTGGTGTGGCCATTGATGCAGTGGTCAACTGTTCCGGATCATAGCCCTGTTCATGTGCAGATGCATGGGCAGATGCACGTGCACGCGGGGTGCTCCTCCGGTTACAGCTTTGACGACTGCTTTACCGATGCCGTTCCAGCGTCTGCCCCAGTCCTTGCGGGACATGTACTTCCTCACAGGACATGCACTAGTGAAGACGCACGACGGGGCCCTTGTGTTCCGGGAGGGAACGGCTATCGCGTCGCGTAGGGCAACAATGCCATCTCCCGTGCGTTCTTGATCGCGGCGGCCAACTGCCTTTGCTGCTGGGCGTTCACACCTGTGACCCGGCGGCTGCGGATCTTGCCGCGGTCGGAGACGAACTTCCGCAGCAGGTCGGTGTCCTTGTAGTCGATGTACGTCACTCCGGCCGCGTCCAGTGGATTGCGGCGGGACTTGGCGGTCTTGCGCTCGGGCTTGCGGGGCACGGTCAGATCTCCAGGAGGGTGTCGAAGGCGGGCGGCAGGCGCTTCCAGGCGGCGCGCCCCGCGGCGTACTCGGCGTCGGTCAACAGGCAGTGGTCCAGGAGCCGTTCGAGGCCGTCGCGGTCCAGACCGGGGGACGTGAAGACGAGGTGCTGGCAGCGGTCGCCGTGCTCCGGATGCCAGTCCAGCGCCGCGGCGGCACGGCGCACCGGAGGCACCAACTCCCAGGCGGCGTCGGGCAACGAGGCCAGCCACGGCCCCGCGCTCTCCACACACAGGGCGCCGCCGGCCGCGTCCCAGTGGAGCAGCGCGTCGGGCTTGTCGGCGAGCCAGAACCGGCCCCGGCTGCGGGCGGCGGCACAGGTCAGGTCCTCCAGCGCCGCGTACAGCCGCTCCGGATGGAAGGGCCGGCACCGGTGCCAGACGAAGGTGCTCACCCCGCACGCGTCGGCCTCGACGGGGAGCAGGGCACAGGCGGGGTGCTGAGCGGCGGCAGCGGCCTCGACGTCGAAACCGGCAAGGGCGGCACGCGCCAACTGGCTGCGCGGGGGCGGCACGGCGGAGCCGGCCGGGGCGCCGTGCGCGGGCGGGGCAGCACCCGCGGGATCGCTGGGCGCAGGCGGGGCGTCGCCCACCGGGTCGCCGGTGGCGGACGCGGCAGAGCCCGCCGGATCGCCGTACACAGGCGGGGCAGAGTCTGTCGGGTCGCCCGACACCGGCCAGGCGGGATCCGCCAAGCCGTCGTGCCCGGGTCGGGCGGTGCCCACCGGGTCGCCAGGCACGGGCCGGGCAGTGCCCGTGTAGCCGTATTCGGGCCAGGCCCGGGCCGCCAAGTCTCCTCCCCCCAGCGGTATTTGCAGGGCCGTCGGATGCAACTGCCCCAGCAGTTCCCGGTCCTCGTCGTCGGCCTCCTCGGAGTCGAGGACCGCGAGGACGGGGGCGTACTCCAGTTGGCGGGCGAAGGTGTCGGCGACGGTGCGCTGGTCGGTGGCCGCCGCCGCGAGGCCGGTGTCGGCGAGGTCGTCGCCGTTGCCGAGACAGGGCAGGAGGAGGGCCGGGTCCACGGCGGTGATGACCCCGGTGAGCGTGAGGCCGCCGGAGGTGATCACCTCGGCCATCGCCTTGGGCTCGACCGAGTCCCACAACTCGACGATCGCCAGCCGGACTTGACCGGCCGCCGCCAGTCTGCGCAGTTCCGGGACCAGGTCCTCGCGCAGCGCGCAGCACGCGCAGTCGTTGACGAGGGGGGCCTCGCCGGCGTCGAGGATGCCCGTGGCGTCCCTGATCGTACGGATGACCGTGCCGGCGGCGGCCGTGGCGAGGTCGTGGTGGAGTACGACGCTGCCGGGGACGTCGTGGAGGAGTCGGGCGACGGTCGCTCTGCGGGCGTCGGCGTGCAGGCCGGCGACGATCGCGACGGAGAGGTCGGGCACGGTCAGTCCTGCTTCCCGTACCGGCGCTCGAAGCGCTCCACGCGGCCGGCCGTGTCCAGGACGCGGGCGGTGCCGGTGTAGAAGGGGTGGCTGACGTTGGAGATCTCGACGTCCACGACCGGGTAGGTGTGGCCGTCCTCCCACTCGATCGTCTTCTCGCTCGTCATCGTCGAGCGGGTGAGGAAGGCGTGCCGCGCGGCACGGTCCCGGAAGACGACGGGGCCGTAGGGCGGGTGGATGTTCTCGCGCATCTCGGTCAGCGCTCCTCTCGGAAGTCGACGTGGCGGCGGGCTACCGGGTCGTACTTGCGCAGGGTCAGGCGGTCGGGGTCGTTGCGGCGGTTCTTGCGGGTCACGTAGGTGTAGCCGGTGCCGGCGGTGGACCGGAGCTTGATGACCGGGCGGAGTTCGTTGCGAGCCATGCCTGATACCTTACTGAAAATGACTTCCATTAACAGTATCGGCTACGACCCCGATCGAGGAGAGGTACGTCACCCGTGTCCGCCCACTGCATGCTGACCGGCGCACAGCCCGGCTTCGGCAACCGCATCTCCCACTCCCACCGGCGCACCCCGCGCCGCTTCGACCCGAACATCCAGTCCAAGCGCTACTGGCTGCCCGGCGAGGGCCGTTACGTACGGCTGCGGCTGAGCACCAAGGGGATCAGGACCGTCGACGCGATCGGCGTCGAGGCGGCCGTGGCCCGGATCCGTGCCCGCGGGGTGAGGATCTGATGGCCAAGAAGAGCAAGATCGCGAAGAACGAGCAGCGGCAGCGGATCGTCGCGCGGTACGCGGCGCGCCGGGCCGAGCTGAAGGAGATCATCCGGCGGCCCGGCTCGACCGAGGCCGAACGGGCCGCCGCCCAGCGGGAGTTGCGGGGTCAGCCGCGCGACGCCAGCGCCACCCGGGTCCGCAACCGCGACCAGGTCGACGGGCGGCCCCGCGGATACTTCCGCGCGTTCGGACTGTCCCGGGTGAACCTGCGCGGGCAGGCTCACAGCGGATACCTACCCGGCGTCCGTAAATCCTCCTGGTAGGCCCTGGTAGCTTGCTGCGGTCGTCCGGCCAAGGCCGACCGGACGGCCGTCCGGCTACAGCTTGGGAGCTACCAGTGACTACGGCGATTTCGACGGTGTCGACGGTACGGATCGCGGCGGCGGCCGCCGGTCTGGCGGGCGCACTCGTCCTGACCGCGTGCAGCGGCGGCGACTCCAAGGACGACTCCTCGTCCACGCCGAGCGCGTCCGCGACCTCGGCCCCGACGGCAACCTCGAGCGCGGATTCCGGGGGCTCCACCGGGAGCAGCCCGTCGGCCGCCTCCGACGCGTTGCAGGGCAGCTGGCTCGCCACGACCGACGGCAAGGCCGTGGCGCTGGTGGTCACCGGCAAGCAGGCCGCCCTGTTCACCACCGGCGGGAGCATCTGCAGCGGGACCGCAGGTGAGGAGGCGGGCATGCAGATGATCCACCTCAAGTGCACGGACAAGAGCACGACCCGGGCGACCGGAATGGTCGGTTCCGTCAGCAAGTCGGGGCTCTCGGTCACCTGGTCGGGCAGTCTCGGCAAGGAGACGTACACCAAGGCGGAGGGCGGAAAGCTGCCGTCCGGACTGCCGACGGCGGGCCTCGGGTCGTAGCGCGGTCCCGGTCGTGTCGGCGGACCGGCGCCGGGTGCGGGATGATCCCCTCATGCGCACCATTCCCCTCGCCGTCACCGCCGTCGCGTCGGCCCTGCTTCTGACCGCGTGCGGCGGCAGCGGCTCGTCCTCATCGTCCTCCGACGGCAAGAACGGCTCGGCCTGCTCCTTCGACGGAGTCGCCGTCCAGGTCGGTCCCGCCAGCACCGCACCGTCCGCCGGCGACACGGGCGAGGTTCCCGTCTCGCTCACCAACCAGAGCAAGCCGTGCACCCTGGACGGCTTCGCCGGCGCCTCCCTGGAGGGCGGCGGCACCAAGGTCGCCCTCACCACCCAACAGGGCGCCAAGGCACAGAAGTTGAAGCTCGCCAAGGGTGACGCGGCGTCCTTCACCATCACCTATGTGCGCGGCAAGGCGGGCGACAAGCTGAGCCTGGCCGCCACGAAGCTGGTCATCACGCTGCCCGGCAGCAGCGACAGCGCGAGCTACAAGTGGTCGTACGGCCCCGTCCAGGGCAAGACCTCCGTGAGCGACTCGGACGCCTCGGTCGGCGCCTTCACCCAGGCCGGCGACTGACGTCCGTCACTCGAGCGGCGGCCGGGCCCCGACCTGCGCCCGGTCGGCCGCCTCGGCGCCCTCCGTCCAGCCCGCCTCGTCGGTGACCCCGCGCAGCCGGGTCGTGGTCGTCTCCGGGAACATCTCGTCGAGCCGGCCGGTGACGGCGACCTCGCGGGTGGCGAGCACCGGCAGCAGATCGTCGGTCACCTGCGTCCCGGCCGCCTCGGCCAGCCGGGTGCCGATGCGGTGGGCGTAGGCCGCGAGGAAGGACTGCCGGAAGGTCTTGGTCCGCCGCCGCCCGCCCGCGCGCTGGGCCGCCTCCGCCTTCGTCATCGCGGTCGTGGCCTGCACCAGCAGCGAGGTGTACAGCAGCTCGACCACCTCCAGGTCCCCCTCGAACCCGACGACGGTCGAGAAGCCGAAGGCCTCGTTCCACACCGCCCGGCAGTGGTTCGCCCCCGCGACCGCGTCCAGCAGCACCGCCTTCGCCTGCTCGTACGGCGCCTCGACTCCGATCCGGCACGCGCCGGGCTCGTCCTTCGCCGGCGCCTGCGCGTCGAGCAGCGCCTCGTCGATACTGTGCCGCGCCATCAGCTCCTGCGCCTTGGCACTCAACGCCTCCGCCTCCTCCGGAAACCCGGTCGCCTCCGCCTTCGCGAGCAGCGCGCGGATCCGGGTGAGCATCCGGGACGCGGGCCGCCCGCCGTCGTGCCGCCGCTTCGGCTCGTCCAGCGGTTCGAGATTCGGCAGCCGCAGCAGCAGCCGGTACAGCTCCAGGAGGGTGGTGGCGTGTGTGAAGCGATCGGTGCGGGCGGGCTTTGCGGTGGCGGCCACTTCGTCCAGCTGCGCGGACCAACGCGGGCCGCGCGCCCGGTCGTCGGGTGCCTGCGCGCGAATCAGCTCCGACAGCAGCCGTACGTGTACGTCCTCCAGCTCCCGCCGAACCAGCCGTACGACATCCGCGGGCTGCCACCCGCGCCGCCAGGCCGCCGCAACGAACTCCCGCCCCCGCCGGTCGAGTTCGGCGTCGGCCGCGGGGTCGGCGGCAAGAATCGAGGCACCTGTGTCGAGGGCGTCGTGGGTATCGGAGTAGAGGGCGGCCTCGAAGGCGCGCTCGACGGTGCCGGTCGTGCTGCTCACGGGTCGATCGTGTCATGGGGTGGAGGGGAGGGGGGACCCTGAAAAAGTGTGCCAATTTTTGCCGAAGTGTCACGCTTACGGCTTGGCCCACCTCGGCAGGCGGAACGGAGAAGCACATTCATCCACACCCTGTGGACAACCAACTCCCGGCCGAACCAAGGGCGTTGAAGTATTGAGGTGCCGGCAACACAGTCCCTACTACACCAAGGAGGCCCCATGCAGTTGCGCAACGTCACCGCGGACGACGCCGACGCCTACATCCGGATGCGGTGCGACCCGGTCATGATGGCCGACCTCGGCGGCCCGCTGCCGCGTGAACTCCAGCCCGACAAGGCGCGTCGAGACGCCGCCGAGGCGGCGGCCGACATCTGCTGGATCAAGATGATCATTCCCGACCCGGACGCTCCCGCCGCAGTGGCCGGGTCGGTGACCATCTGGTCCCACGACACCGACGAAGGACCCGTATCCGAGATCGGCTGGATGGTCCTGCCGCAATTCCAGGGGCGCGGCCTGGGCAAACTCGCGGCCCGAACACTCCTCGAACAGGCTCGGGACGAAGACCGCTGGGGCGTGGTGCACGCGTTTCCGGCGACGGGCAACGCGGCCTCGAACGGCATCTGCCGGTCTCTCGGCTTCCGCCTCATCGGCGAGCGGAACGTCACGTTCGCGGACCGGGTCCTGCGGAGCAACCACTGGGCCCTCGATCCCCGCACCGACCTGAAGCCGGCCTGACAGCCGCCACCACGACCAGGTGTCAACCTAGGGTTGACGCCCACGTACTGTCAACCTACGGTTGACGCATGACGACCAATCCGAACGTCACCTCATCCGTACGTCTCGACGACCTCATCGCGGCCATCAAGAAGGTCCACCCCGCGCCGCTCGACCAGCTCCAGGACGCGGTGATCGCCGCCGACCACCTGGGCGACGTGGCCGACCATCTCATCGGCCACTTCGTGGACCAGGCCCGGCGGTCGGGCGCCTCCTGGACGGACATCGGCAAGAGCATGGGGGTCACCCGGCAGGCCGCGCAGAAGCGGTTCGTGGCCAAGGAGTCGGCGGACCTCGACCTGAGTCAGGGGTTCAGCCGGTACACCGTACGGGCCCGCAATGTCGTGATGGCCGCCCACAACGCGGCCGTCGCCGCCCGCAACTCCGAGGGCCGTCCCGAACACCTCGTCCTCGGGCTGCTCGCCGAACCGGACGCCCTCGCGGGCAAGGCGATCACCGCGCAGGGGGTCGCCCTGGACGCCGTACGCCAGGCGGCGACCACGGCGCTGCCGCCGGCCGCCGAGGAGGTCCCGGACCTCGTCCCCTACGGCCCCGAGGCCAAGAAGGTCCTGGAACTCACCTTCCGCGAGGCCCTGCGCCTGGGCCACAACTACATCGGCACCGAACACATCCTGCTCGCCCTGCTGGAGCACGAGAACGGCGAGGGCGTGCTCAACGGCCTGGGCATCGACAAGCCCACCAGCGAACGGCACATCGCCGAGATGCTGCACCGGCTCCAGGGCTGACGGGCCGACGGGCCGACCTCAGAACTGGCTCGTGTCTCAGAACTGGCTGGTGTCGAGGTCGAACCCGAGCGGCTCCGGCAGCGCCACGGTCTTGGAGATCTCGATCTCGGCGGCACGCGTGTAACGGTCCTCGGAGGGCTCGCTGTAGACGATGACCGTGCCGGCCTCGCGGTCGATCAGCAGGTAGCAGGGGATGCCCGCACGGGCGTAACCGCGGAGTTTGGGCCCGCGGTCGTTGGCCGCGGTGGACTCGGAGGTCACCTCGCCGACGAGGACGACCGGCGCGGGGTCGTGATAGCGCTGGTCGTCGGCGAAACTGCCCTTCGGGGCGATCACCAGGTCCGGGATGACCTTGCCGGTGTCGGACGCTCCTGGAACGTGCAGACCGAGACCGGTGTAGCGACCGTATTCCTTTCGATGGTCCCGGACCTGGCCGGTGACCTCGGACACGATCTCTTCATGTTCCCCATTGGCCGGAGGCACCACGTGGATCTTCCCTTCGATCAACTCCACGCGCCAGCCCTCCGGGGCGGCGGCGTCGAACGCATCGAAGGCGGCCTCGACGGACGCGTCCATGCGCCTCTCCTCCGTCGGACTCGGATGAGGACTCAGTCGGCGTTCTGGGGCGGTCAGTGCCACGGCGGACCTCCTTCGTACGGAGCGACCCTGTCAGCGTAGGCGAGAGGGCCGCCCGCGATCTCGCGATGCGTCACTCGTACGAGTGTGCGCGTGACGTTTCTTCGCTCGGAGACGCTCGCAGACGCCTGGCCCGCGAGCCGGTTCGCGCAGGTCGGGGCCGTTGTCAGACCTGCGTGCCACACTCGCGAACATGACCGATCGCTGGGCGCTCGCCCCGGCCGAGGGCGGTGGCGTCGAGGTCGCCGCCCTCGGTCCCGACGGGCTGCCCGGGCCGGGGGCCGTGCGGTGGGAGCCGGATCTCGTCGGGGCCGTGCGCGGTCGGCCCGACGTGAGCCGGTGGGTGTGGCGGTCCACCGCCGAGGTGTATCCGGCGCTGCTCGCCGCGGGGGTGCGGGTGGAGCGGTGCTACGACGTGGAGGACGCCGAGACCCTGCTGCTCGGGTACGAGGGGCGGCACGGGGAGCCGCGGTCGGCCGCCGCCGCGCTGGCCCGGCTGCGCGGCGGACCCGTACCGCCGGATCCCCCGCAGCGGGCCGCCGAACCCGGTTCGCAGTCCTCGCTCTTCGAACCGCAGAGCGTGCGTCTCCCCCTCGCCGACCTCCTCGCCGTGTACACCGAGCAGCAGCGGCGGCACGACACCACCGAGCACCCCGACCGGATGCGGCTGCTCACCGCGTCGGAGTCGGCGGGCATGCTGGTCGCCGCCGAGATGAACCGGGCGGGGCTGCCGTGGAGCGCCGACGTGCACCGGGAGCTGCTGCACGAGTTGTTGGGCGAGCGGTATGTGGGTGGGGGCGAGCCTCGACGGTTGGCCGAGTTGGCGGACGAGGTGTCGGCCGCCTTCGGGAGGCGGGTGCGGCCGGACCTGCCCGCAGATGTCGTCAAGGCCTTCGCGCAGGCCGGGATCAAGGTCAGGTCGACCCGGCGCTGGGAGATCCAGTCCCTCGACCACCCGGCGGTGAAGCCGCTGCTGGAGTACAAGAAGCTGTACCGGATCTGGGTCGCCCACGGCTGGTCCTGGTTGCAGGACTGGGTGCGGGAGGGGCGGTTCCGGCCGGAGTTCCTGGCCGGCGGGACCGTCACCGGGCGCTGGGTCACCAACGGCGGGGGCGGGCTGCAGATCCCCAAAATCATCCGGCGCGCGGTGGTCGCCGACCCGGGCTGGCGGCTCGTCGTCGCCGACGCCGACCAGATGGAGCCACGGGTGCTCGCCGCGATCTCCCGCGACCCCGGGCTGATGGAGGTGGCCGGCCGCCCCACCGACCTCTACCAGTCCGTGTCCGACCGCGCCTTCTCCGGCGACCGCGACCAGGCCAAGATCGCGGTGCTCGGCGCGGTCTACGGCCAGACCTCCGGCGACGGCCTCAAGAACCTCGCCGCGCTCAGACGCCGGTTCCCCAAGGCGGTGGCGTACGTCGACGACGCCGCGCGGGCCGGTGAGGAGGGGCGGCTCGTGCGGACCTGGCTGGGGCGGACCTGCCCGCCGGTGGCCGGCGGCGAGGACGCGGCGGAGGAGGCGGGCATCCCGCAGGACGACCCCGTCACCGCGCCCACCGACCAAGGCTGGGTGCCGGGCTACGCCTCCACCAACTCCCGTGCCCGGGGCCGCTTCGCCCGCAACTTCGTCGTCCAGGGCAGCGCGGCCGACTGGGCTCTGCTGATGCTCGCCGCGCTCCGCCGGTCCTGCGCGGAGCTCGCGGCCGAGCTGGTCTTCTTCCAGCACGACGAGGTGATCGTGCACTGCCCGAAGGAGGAGGCCGAGACCGTGGCCACCGCGATACGGGAGGCCGCCGACCTCGCCGGACGCCTGACGTTCGGGGAGACACCCGTCCGCTTCCCGTTCACCGTCGCGGTGGTCGAGTGCTACGCCGACGCGAAGTAGGACCGAGGCCTACAACTGTCAACGCGCGTCACCCTGCGACAACAGCTCACCCAGCTCCTCCACGACCGCCTTCTCGTCGGTCCCGTCGAGCGCGGCGAGGGCGGTACGCCACTCCTCGTACGCTTCCTCCACGCGCCCCTGTTCCCGTAGCAGCAGGCCGAGTTGGTGACGGGCGAGGCCGCCCATGTAACGGTCGGCGCGGGCGTCCGCGCGGCGCAGCAGCTCCGCACACTCGGCACCGGCGGCCTCCGTCCGGCCGAGCAGCCGCAGCGCCCGGACCAGTCCGAGCCGGGTCTGCGACTCGCCGTGCCAGTCGCCGAGGTCGCCGAGGACGCGCAGGCTCTCCTCGAAGTGCGGTAGGGCGGCGGCCGGTTCACCGAGAGCGAGGTGGGCGTAGCCGATGTTGCAGTGCGCGGAGTGCTGCACGATCACCGCGCCGATCCCGACACCGATGGCCAGCGAACGCCGGTGCTGCTCGATGGCGGCGCGCGGATCGGTGTGCTCGTACAGGTTGCCGAGATGGCTGTAGGTCACGGCCTCGCCGTACGGATCGTCCAACTGCCGTGAGTACGCGAGACTCTGACGCAGCGCGACCCCGGACTCGGCATGCCGGCCCAGCCCTTCGAGGAGAAGACCCCGGTTGTTGAGACACCGCCGAATCCAGGAGGTCGCGTCGAGCCGCCACCAGATGGCCAGCGCCTGATCATTAAGAGCGAGGGCCTCGCTCTGCCGCCCGGTCAGAAAGTGCAGCCCGGCGAGATCACCCAACGCGTACGCCTCCGCCGCCTCGTCCCCGAGCCGCCGCGCCGCACCCAGACCGACCCGCCCGAGCACCTCCATCTCGGCGACCCGCCCACCACGCAGCACATACGGAAAGAGCAGCCGGACAAGGGTCGAGACCTGGGCGGTTCTACGCCGGTCGGCGCTGTCGCCGTACCGGTTGACGAGCGCCACCACGTTCTCCAACTCCAAGTCCCCCCAGGCAAACGCCTCCTGGGAGTCCCGGAACGGATCGACGGCCGCCACCTCCGCCGCATGCCCGGGCAACTGCGCGGCAGTCGGCCGCCGCCGATCGTCCTGATCGAGCCCCGGTTCGACAATCGCGATGAGCGCCCGCTCGGCAACGGCGGCGTACCAGGCGAGAGCGACATCGACGAGATCGCTGGGCCGCCCGGCCCCTACGATTTCGCTGCGCGGCCCAACCGCTGCGACACCGCCGCGCGGCTCGGCCGCCGTGACGCCGGCACGCGATCCGTCAGCCGTGACGTCACCACCGTGCGGCCCGGCCCCCGCAACGTCAGCACCCGGCCCGGCCGCCCTGACGTCACCGCACGGCTCGACCCCCGCAACACCGCCGGCCTGCTCAACTACGGGACTGTCGCCACGCGATCCAGCCCCCGCACCCACACCGGACGACCCGGCCGCCGCAATATCGCCACGCGGCCCGAGCGCAGGGGCATCGCCGCGAGAATCGGCCGCCGCGATGTCACCGCGCAGCTCGGCCGCCGTGCCGTCAGCACGCGCCCCGGCCGCCCTGACGTCGCTGTACGGCTCGATGACCTGCTCGACTACGGGATTGTCGCCACGCGATCCAGCAGCCTCCGCACCCACACCGGACGACCCGATCGCCGCAGTGTCGCTGCGCGGTCCGGCCTCCGTGCCCGCACCAGGCGACCCGACCCCCGCGCTATCCCTGCGCGGGCCAACCGTCGCGACGCCGCCGCGCGATCCAACCCCCACGACACCACCGAACGACCCGGCCCCCGCAATATCGCCGCGCGGCCCGGCCGCCGCCAGTTCGCGGGCGAAGTCTCTGACCAGGTCGTGGGGGGTGTAGCGGCCGTATGCCGTTTCCTCCAGGAGGGCTACGTCGACGAGGCGGTCGAGGGCGGCCTCGGCGCGGCGTTGGGCGGTGGTGGTGAGGCGGGCGAGCAGGGGGGCGCCGTAGGCCGGGAGGTCTAGGGCGCCGATGTGGTGGAGGGTTAGGGCCGCGTCTCGGTCGGTTTCGCGGTCGGAGGCGGCGAGGGCGTCGTGGGCCACCGCCAGGGAGCGGCGGACGCTGAGGTCGTCGTACTCCAGGTGGGGCAATCGGCTCTCCGTGGCGGCCAGTTGGCCGGCCAGGACACCCGGGGTGAGCGCCTTGCGCGCGGCGAGGCGGGCGGCGACCACGCGTAGCGCGAGGGGGAGGCGGCCGGTGAGTTCGACGAGCGGGTGGGCCGCGCCGAGGCCGTCGCGGCCGGACACCGCGCGCAGCAGTGCCGCGCTGTCCTCCCCGGACAGCGGCGCGAGCGGGAAGCGGCGGGCGCCGTCGAGGGCGGTCAGCGGTGAGCGGCTGGTGACGAGCACCGCGCAGCCCGTGCCGCCGGGCAGCAGCGGCCGTACCTGGGCGGCGTTCCCGGCATCGTCCAGCAGCATGAGTGTGCGGGTGGGGGCCAGCAGGGAGCGCAGCAACGCGGCTGCCGCGTCCGGGTGTTCGGGGATGTGCCGGGGTTCGGCGCCGAGGTCGCGGAGCAGCGCGTGGAGGGCCTGGCCGGCGGTGAGGGGGGCCATGCCCGGGGTGGCGCCGTGCAGGTTCACGTACAACTGCCCGTCCGGAAAGTGTTCCCGCAGCTCATGGGCGGTGTGCAGGGCGAGGGCGCTCTTGCCCACGCCGGCCATGCCGCTGATCACCACCAGGGCGTGCGAGCCGGGTTCCGCGGAAGGGCGGCGCGCGAGGGTGTCGCGCAGGGCGTCGAGGGTGTCGGCGCGGCCGGTGAAGTGGGCGGGCGGGGGCGGGAGTTGAGCGGGGCGGGGCGGCGAGGGCGGCCGATCCAGGATTCCGGCCCCACCGGGCCCACTGGCCGCACCGGCCGCACCAGACCCACCGGACCCACCAGACCCACCAGACCCACCAGACCCACCGGACCCACCGGACCCACCGGACCCACCGGACGCGCCGGCCCGACCGGACGCGTCGGGCACATTCACCGACTCACGCGCACCGACGCCCCCACCGGCCTCGACGGGACCGGGATCCCCCGCCCGCACCTCGACCACCCCCCGCAACACCTCCACATGCGCCTCCCGCACCCCCGCCCCCGGCTCGATGCCCAGCTCCTCGATCAGGCGGTTGCGCAGGTCGCGGTGGACGGCGAGGGCCTCGGGCTGGCGGCCGGTGCGGTGGAGGGCGAGCATCAGCTGGCGGTGGTAGCCCTCGCGGAGCGGATGGTCGGCGACCAGCGCGGCCAACTCCGGTACCAGCGCGCCGAGTCGGGCGCCGCCGAGGGCGAGCTCGGCGTCGTAGCGCCATTCGAGGGCGAGGAGGCGGGCCTCGGTGAGGCGTTGGGCGAAGGCGTAGCCGCCGAGTTCGGCGGGGAGGCCGCTGAGCGGGGTGCCGCGCCACAGTGCGAGGGCCGCCGTGCAGGCGCGGACGGTCCGGGGCCAGTCCCGGTCGGCGTGTGCGGCGCGGGCCGCGGTGACGTGGGACTCGAAGACGTGGACGTCCAACTCGCCCTCGTTGACACGGAGTTGGTAGCCGGGCGGGATCGCGCGCAGCCGTTCGGGGTCGTCGAGGAGGCGGCGCAGCCGGGTCACGTGGTTGTGCAGGGACGCGTGCGCGGAGGCCGGCGGCGAGCCGCCCCACAGGGCGTCCTTGAGCGCGTCGACGGAGACGACCCGGCTCGGTTCGAGGAGCAGCGCGGCGAGCAGGACGCGCACCTTGGTGCCGCCGATGGGCCGCACCAGGTCGCCGTCACGGCCGTAGAGGACAGTCGTGCCCAGCAGTCCGAACCGCAGCTCGCACCGCATCACACCGACCCGTCGCCCTTCCGCGCGGCCCTGTCGGCCGTGCTCCGCGGCGGAGTTCGCCGCCGTCCCTGGCGGATTTCCGCCCCGTACCCGGCGGTTTCCCGCCAGCCTGTCCCGGTCGTCGAGGGCCGGGATCCGCTACCGTACCCGCCCTCTTCCGCTGCCGCGCGGCGACTTCAGGCCATCCGTCCCCGGAGCATCGGGCGCACCGTTGGCCACATGTTAGCGATTCGTTGGCGCGACCTGATGTGATCACTTCATCGGATCTGGCCCGACGGTGCGCGCGTACGACGCGCAACTCGGGGGAGTGTCGCCGTCGTGGCCGGGTCCGGGGACGCGAGAGGGCCCCGGTCGGCGGAGGTGATCGACCGGGGCCCTCGTCCCTCACATCTGTGACATCCGCGGTACCGCTACATCTTTGACATCCGCGGTACCGCGGCTCAGATCACGGGCGGACGGCCCAGCCGCGTCAGCCGCCACACGGTCCGCCAGCGCATGGCCCGCCGCTCCCCCGCCGGTTCGCGCACCCCCTCCACGAACCCTCCGAACCACGCCCGCAGCCCGCCGAGCGACCGGGTCCGTACGAGGGTCAGCAGCGTCCACACGCCCAGGTGCACCGGGATCAGCGCGAGCGGCAGCCGGCGCCGGACCAGCCAGACGCGGTTGCGGGCGGTGACGCGGTGGTAGATGGCGTGCCGGGCGGGCGAGGTCTTCGGGTGCTGGAGGAGGAGCTCGGGGACGTAGCGGATGTGCCAGCCGGCGTCGGCGGCCCGCCAGGCGAGGTCGGTCTCCTCGTGCGCGAAGAAGAACTCGGCCGGCCAGTCCCCCGTCTCGGCGAGCATGGCCATGCTGAGCGCGTGGCCGCCGCCGAGGAACCCGGTGACGTAGCCGCCCCGCATCGGGTCCCCCGCGCCGACCCGCGGCACATGCCGCCGCTGGGTCTCGCCGTGCTCGTCGGCGATCCGGAACCCGACGATGCCCAGGCGCGGTTCGGCCGCGTACAGGTCGCGCACCCGGCGCAGCACGTCCGCGTCGACGAGCAGTCCGTCGTCGTCGAGTTCCACTACGACGTCCACGTCGCCGAACTCCCGCAGCCGGGCCAGGCCGACATTGCGTCCGCCCGGGCAGCCGAGGTTCTCGTCGACGTCGACGGTGGTGACCTCGCCGGGCAGGGAGAGCCGCTCGGCGAACTCCGGGAGCCGGCAACCGTTTCCGACGATCACGATGCGGGCCGGCGGGAGGTCCTGTTTGGCCACGGACTCGAGAAGCGCGTCGACCTCGGCGGGCCGGTTTCCCATGGTCACCACGGCGACGGCGATCCTCGGCTCCACCACGTCCCTCACTCCATCCGGCCATCCGGCGATGCCCGCGCCCTGACCGCGCAACACTCGCTGTTCACCAAGATGTTGCCTTACGTCGGCAGGTGGCTACGACTCAAGTTCATTTTGCGGGACCTTTGTTGTGGCTTTGCCGGTTTTCCCTCCGCCGCACGAACTTCAGCCCCGACCAGTCCTCCCCCAGCGCGGCCACCTTCACATCCACCACCCCGAGCGGGAGGAAGAGGTCCCGGAGACCGTTCTCGGTGATGTCACTGACATGACCCGCGGCCTTGCGCGGCCAGGCGATCCACAGCATGGCGGCGTCGTCGAGACCGAGGACGAGTTCCATCCCCTCCGCGTCCAGTTCCTTCCACTCCCGGTAGAAGGCGACGGTGACGTCCGCGTCGCGCGTCCCGCCGTCGGCGACCTCGCAGTCGTCGGGCAGCCCGGGGATGTCCCACCCGTCGGGCGCGTGCCGCAGCCGTACCCGGTGCCCCGGCTTGACGCCGATCTTCTTGGCGAGCGGAGTGGCGGAGTAACCTCCGGCCGCCGCAGGGGAATTGACCATGTGCTCTGACCTCCGTACCGCAACGGTGTCTGTTCTTCTCTTCTTACGTCTTCTCTTCTTACGGCAACGGCGCCCCGCCTCGGTCGAGGCGGGGCGCCGTACCTGTATACGTGAGGGTCAGCCCGCGACCTCGAAGGTGGCGGCCTTGGACACGAACGCCGTGCCGCCGTCCTTGGCCGTGGCCAGCGTCGAGACGTTCCAGGTGCCCTTGGGCGCGTCGGCCGCCTCCTTCTTGGTGACCTTGAAGGTGTAGGTGCAGCGCGAGGTGTCGCCCGAGGTGGGCTTGCACGTGGCGGAGTCGACGTAGCGGAGGTCCGCCTTGGTCGGCGCCGGCTTCGAACTCGCGGGCCACGCAATGACCTTGAGGCCGCGGATGCCGGAGTCGTCGGTGACGTCCACGGTGTAGGTGAAGGAGCCGGCGGCGCTCGCGGTCGGGGCCGTGTAGCGGGCGGAGCCGTTCGTGAGGGTCGGCTCGGTGGGCGTGGAGGCGGCCGACGCGGCGAGACCGGCGGCGACGACTCCGCCGACCGCCGCGACACCGACGAGCGAGGAGACGAGAGCGCGCTTGGACATGGACATGGGAGATCCCCCTGGGTGGTGTGGGTGGTGTGGGAGGCGGTGGTCGACCGCTTCCCTCGATGTGATCGAGCCTAGGAGCGGGGCGGGGCGCGGTCCTCCGGCTGAAGGACGGTTGCCGCCTTGAACCAGAGATAGAGAGTCCCGGGGCCGTAATCCCCCTTCAGCCTGAGCCGGGCCCCTCACCTGCGCCCATAGCCTTTGAGTGCCATGAAACGAACCGACGACCGGCTGCTCCCGGTCCTGCTGATCTGCGCCCAGGCCCTGGTGTGGCCGGTGGCTCCGCTGCTGCGCGGCACCGTGCCGACCGCGGCCGACCTGCTCGTGGCCGCCCTGGTCGCCGGACCGGTGACGGCGGCGCTCGCGCTGCGCCGCAGCCGCCCGGTGACCACCCTCGTCGTGGTCGCGGCGGCCTGCGCGGTGGGCGCGGGACCGCTGCCCGTCGGCGCGATGGCGCTCTTCGGCACCGTGGGCGTCGCACTCGCCCTGTTCTCGGTGGCGGCCGAGCGCGACACCTTCACCACGGTCCTGTGCGTGGTCACGCTCGCCCTCTGGCAGCTGCTCCAGAACATCAACCTGAACGGCCTCAGCGACAACAACGGCCTCGACCTGGTCCTGACCGCCCTCCTCTACGCCACCTCGTGCGGCGCGGGCATGTTCGTACGGCGCACCCGTCGTGCCCGACAGGCGGCCGAACTCCTCCTGAACCGCGCCGAGACCGAACGCCACCGGCTCCCGGCGGCCGAACGCCGCCGTATGGAACGGGAGTTGCACGACGTCAGCGCCCACCACCTCACGGCCGTGGTCGTCACCGCCGGCGCCGCGCTCGGCCTGCGCGAACGCCGTCCCGAACTCGCCGCCGAGGCACTGGATTTCGCGACCGAGACCGGCCGCGAGGTCACCCGCGCACTGGGCGCGGTACGCGCCCCGGCCCCCTCGCGCGAGGAACTCCCCTCCCCCGAGGAGCGGTTGCGCGCCCTGATCGCCGGCTTCCGCCGCCTCGACCAGCCGGTGGACGCCGAGATCGACCCCCTTCCCGACGGCGCCGTCGCGGACGCGGCCTACGGCATCGTGCGCGAGGCCCTGACCAACGTGGCCCGCCACGCGCCGGGCGCGCGCACCACGGTGCTCTGCCGCTACGGCGACACCCGCACCGACGTCGTGATCACCAGCGCGGCCCCGCCGACCGGCACCCCGGCCCACGGCGCGGGCCTCGGCGGCGGCCGCGGCCAGGGCTTCCTCCGCTCCCGGGCCCGCGAGGCGGGCGGCACCCTGACCACCGGCCCCACGGAGGAGGGGGGTTGGGAGGTACGGGCGACCCTGCCCGGCCGTATGGCCGGCCCGGTCGAGGAGTCGATCCCGCCGAGCTACCGCGTGGCCCAGGTGGTCGCCGCGTTCGGCCTGTGCGTGCAGCCACTCCTGCCGACCCTGATCATCCGGGCGGAGTCGGCACCTACCAGTGACCATGTCTCGGCGGGCGTGCTGTTCGCCCTGCTGGCGGCGGCCCAGGCGGTGGCCCTGCTGTGGCTTCGCAGGGCGCGAGTCATCGCACAGGGTGCGTTGTTGGGCTTGGCGTTGTTGTGGCCGGTGGCGATGGAGGTGGGGAACTACACGGGTCCGGTGTGGCTGCCGCCAACGCTGAGTGGGGTGGCAACTTGCGTTGCGTTGTTGGTTCGTAAGGGGCGCGGGGCCGTATCGATCAGC
>NZ_BARG01000039.1 GCF_000376565.1 Streptomyces hokutonensis
GCGCCGCCGTACGGCCGTGGCTCCGGCCTGCGCCCACGGTCTCTCGGAGCGGGATGTGCGGGCCGCTTGACCGACCGGGCCGGTCCGGGCGCGCACCCCGCCTCCGCGCGGGGCGCGATGGCCCGGACCGGCCCCTTCGCGTCCGGCCCGCAGGACCGTCGCCCCTCGCCCAAGGCCTACGCTGAACGTATGAGCAAGCAGAGCGGGCGCGGGCGCGTCGCGGGCCTTCCGGTGTGGGACCGGTGCGCGGTCATGGGGGTCGTGAACGTCACCCCTGATTCCTTCTCCGACGGCGGCCGCTTCTTCGACACCACGGCCGCCGTCAAGCGCGGCCTCGGCCTGGTCACCGAGGGCGCCGACCTCGTGGACGTCGGCGGCGAGTCCACCCGCCCCGGCGCGACCCGCGTCGACGAGGCGGAGGAACTCAAACGCGTCATCCCCGTAGTGCGCGGTCTCGCCTCCGAGGGCGTCACCGTCTCCGTCGACACCATGCGCGCCTCCGTCGCCGAACAGGCCCTCACCGCCGGCGCCGTCCTGGTCAACGACGTCAGCGGCGGCCTCGCCGACCCCGCGATGATCCCGGTGGTCGCCGCCTCGGGCGCCCCCTTCGTCGTCATGCACTGGCGCGGCTTCCTGGAGGGCGGCAACGTCAGGGGCGTCTACGAGGACGTCGTCACCGAAGTCGTCGACGAGCTGCACGCGCGCGTGGAGGCCGTTCTCGCCGGAGGCGTCGCCGCCGACCGTGTCGTCGTCGACCCGGGCCTGGGCTTCTCCAAGGACGCCGAGCACGACCTCGTCCTCCTCGCCCACCTCGACCGGCTGCTCGGCCTCGGCCACCCCCTGCTCGTCGCCGCCTCCCGCAAGCGGTTCCTCGGCCATGTCCTCGCCGGCCCCGAGGGAGCGCCCCCGCCCGCGCGCGAGCGCGACGCCGCCACCGCCGCCGTCTCCGCGCTCGCGGCGCACGCCGGCGCATGGGCGGTGCGCGTCCACGAGGTGCACGCCACCGCGGACGCCGTACGCGTCGCACGCGCCGTCGAGGGAGCGCGCGCCACCGGCGCCCGCACGGCCTCGCACACCAGCTCCGAGGGAGCCCGGTGAGCGCCCCCCACACCGACGTCGAGCAGGTGGAACTCGCCAACACCGCGTTCTACGAGACCCTGGAGCGCGGCGACTTCGACGAGTTGTCCGCGCTCTGGCTCACCCCGGCCGACCTGGGCGTCGACGAGGAGTACCACGACCCCGCGGACACCGGCGTGATCTCCTGCGTGCACCCGGGCTGGCCGGTTCTCACCGGGCGCGGCGAGGTCCTGCGGTCGTACGCGCTGATCATGGCGAACACCGACTACATCCAGTTCTTCCTGACCGACGTGCATGTCTCGGTGACCGGCGACACCGCACTGGTGACCTGCACGGAGAACATCCTCAGCGGCGGCCCGGCCCCCGACGACAGCGACGAACTCGGCCCGCTCGTCGGCCAGCTCGTGGTCGCCACGAACGTGTTCCGGCGCACCTCCGAGGGCTGGAAGCTCTGGTCGCACCACGCGTCCCCGGTCCTGGCCGAAAACGACGAGGACGAAGGCGACGAGTCACCCTCCTGAGCGGGTAGGCGACCCGGGAGGAGTCGACCGGGACCCATCAGGACCAAGAAGTGGTTGGAATCACGAACCGGCGGGTAGGGGCGGCTACCGACCCATGAGCCGCCGGGTTCCCCAGGGGAAACGGTCGGCGAAACCTGCGGGCCCGGACGACGCCCACGCCCTCGCGGCCCGGCACTGTCAGTGCCCGCAGGTAGATTCGTTCGAGGCCGGTGTACCGCCCGCACCCGGTACGAACCGGCCACCACCGACGATTGCAGGAGTGATTCGCGTGGATCGTGTCGCGCTGAGCGGCCTCAAGGCCCGCGGGTACCACGGCGTGTTCCCGAAGGAGCGCGAGGAGGGCCAGACCTTCATCGTGGACCTCGTCCTGGGCCTGGACACCCGGCCGGCCGCCGCCGACGACGACCTGACGAAGACCGTGCACTACGGGATCGTGGCGGAGGAGGTCGTGGCCGTCGTCCAGGGCGAGCCCGTCAACCTCATCGAGACCCTCGCCGAGCGCATCGCGCAGACCTGCCTGAAGCACGAAGGGGTCGAGGAGGTCGAGGTCCGCGTCCACAAGCCGGACGCCCCGATCACCGTCCCCTTCGACGACGTGACCGTCACCATCACCCGGAGCCGAGTATGACCTTCTCGTTCACCGAGGGGCACAGCGACCCGACCGTCCAGCCGGTACCCGCCTCCGTGGTACGGCAGGTGGACGCCGCCGACACCACCCTCAGCAACCCGAAGCGCGCCGTCATCTCCATCGGCGCCAACCTCGGCAACCGCCTGGAGACCCTCCAGGGAGCGATCGACGCCCTGGAGGACACCCCCGGCGTCCGCATCAAAGCCGTGTCCCCGGTCTACGAGACGGAGCCCTGGGGCGTCGAGCCCGGCAGCCAGCCCTCGTACTTCAACGCGGTCGTCGTCCTCAAGACCACCCTGCCCCCGTCCTCCCTGCTGGAGCGGGCGCACGCGGTCGAGGAGGCCTTCCACCGGGTCCGCGAGGAGCGCTGGGGCGCGCGCACGCTCGACGTCGACATCGTCGCGTACGCCGATGTCGTCTCCGACGACCCCGTCCTGACGCTCCCCCACCCGCGCGCCCACGAGCGGGCCTTCGTGCTCGTCCCCTGGCACGACGTGGAACCCGAGGCGCAGTTGCCCGGCCGCGGCCCGGTCGCCGCCCTCCTGGACGACATCACCCGTGACGGTGTCGCGCCCCGCAAGGACCTGGAACTCCGGCTGCCCGAGTAGTCGTTAAGGTCGAGACGACCACAACGCCCGGACAGGGCACGGGGAGCTGAAGGGACACCGTGAGAGAGCTGCGGATCAGGGTGCTGGCCGGCGTGTTCGTCGTCGCCGGAGTGCTGTCCTGGGCGGGTGCGCGACTGTGGAGCGCGGTGGGGACCCTGCCCAGCGTCCCGCTGGCCGCGCCGATCGTCCTCGCCGTGATCGCGGCGGTCCTGCTGGCCACGGCGCTCTCGCTGCGCGCCCGCCTCAAGGCCCAGCGCGAGCGCCGCCCCGGCGCCAAGGGCGTCGACCCCCTGATGGCCGCCCGCGCGGTCGTCTTCGGCCAGGCCAGCGCCCTGGTCGCCGCCCTGGTCGCCGGCATGTACGGCGGCACGGGCGCCTACCTCCTGGAGTCCCTCGACATCCCCGCCCGCCGCGACCAGGCCATCTACGCCGGCTTCTCGGTCCTGGCAGGCATCGCGGTCATAGCGGCGGCGATCTTCCTGGAGCGCGTCTGCAAGCTGCCCGAGGACGACGACAACAACGCGGCGGGCGCAACACCGGTTACTTGATCGCACCGTTCACAGGAGGCGCCCCAAAGGGGCGCGGGGCT
>NZ_BARG01000038.1 GCF_000376565.1 Streptomyces hokutonensis
GTGGACCGGTTCGTTGACAGTCATGAAGCTCTTGACCCTCCGCTCTGTGTGGACCGCCGGACGTGGAACACGTGCGCGGGAGCCCGGCCGGGTTCCAGACGCACATAGTTGGTCCTGCCCCACTGATAGGACTCACCCGTCAGTTCGTCGTGCACCGACATGGATTCGTGCGATTCCAGGCCGAGTTGCGGCATGTCCAACGAGACCGTGGCCTCCTGGGTGTGGTGCGGATCGAGGTTGACGACCACCAGAACCGTGTCCACGCCGGTGGTCTTGCTGTACGCGATCAGAGCGTCGTTGTCCGTCCGGTGGAAGCGGAGATTCCTGAGCCGGCGCAGCGACGGGTGGCGACGCCGGATCGCGTTGAGCGACGCGATGAGGGGAGCGATGCTACGGCCTTCCCGTTCCGCGGACTCCCAGTCGCGGGCGCGGAGTTGGTACTTCTCCGAGTCGAGATACTCCTCGCTGCCCGGCCGGAGAGCGGCGTTCTCGCACAGTTCGTAGCCGCTGTAGACACCCCAGGTGGGGGAGAGCGTCGCGGCGAGTACGGCCCGGAGTTCGAAGGCGGGCCGGCCGCCGTGCTGGAGGAACTCGTGGAGGATGTCGGGGGTGTTCACGAAGAAGTTGGGCCGCATGTAGGCGGCCGCCTCGCCCGACAACTCACTCAGATATTCGGTGAGTTCCTGTTTGGTGTTGCGCCAGGTGAAGTAGGTGTACGACTGTTGGAAGCCGACCTGGGCGAGGGTGGCCATCATCGCGGGGCGGGTGAACGCCTCGGCCAGGAAGATCACGTCCGGGTCGGTGGCGTTGATGTCGGCGATGACCCGCTCCCAGAACACCACCGGCTTGGTGTGCGGGTTGTCGACGCGGAAGATCCGTACCCCGTGGTCCATCCAGTGCCGCAGCACCCGCAGCGTCTCCGCGATCAGGCCGTCCATGTCCCGGTCGAAGGCGATCGGGTAGATGTCCTGGTACTTCTTCGGCGGGTTCTCCGCGTAGGCGATGGTGCCGTCGGGGCGGTGGTGGAACCACTCCGGGTGCTTGTCCACCCACGGGTGGTCCGGCGAGCACTGGAGCGCGAAGTCGAGCGCGATCTCCAGGCCCAGCTCGGTCGCCCGCGCGACGAACGCGTCGAAGTCCTCCAGCGTCCCCAGCCGGGGGTGGATCGCGTCGTGCCCGCCCTCCGGGGAGCCGATCGCCCAGGGCACGCCGACGTCCTCGGGCCCGGCGGACAACGAATTGTTCGGCCCCTTGCGGAAGGTCGTCCCGATGGGATGGATCGGCGGCAGATAGACGACGTCGAAGCCCATCGCAGCGATCCCCGCGAGCCGTTTCGCCGCCGTACGGAACGTGCCGTGCGGCTCGGCAGCCGTGCCCTCGGAGCGCGGGAAGAACTCGTACCAGGAGCCGTAGAGCGCCCGCTCCCGCTCCACCAGCAACGCGCGCGGCTCCGAAGCCGTCACCAACTCCCGCAGCGGATACCGTTCCAGCGCCCCCTCGACCTCCGGCGTCAGCGCCGCGACGAATCGCGTCCCCACCGGGAGTGAGTCGTCGCGGAGAGTCTCCGCGGCGGCCAGCACCGCAGCGCGCGCCGGTCCCTCGGGCACTCCCGTGGCCGCACGCGCGTGCAGTTCCGCGCCCTCCTCCAGCATCAGGCCGACGTCGATGCCGGCATGGATCTTGATGCGGGCCGCCCGACGCCAGGTGGCGATGGGATCGCCCCAGGCCTCGACGACGTAGGACCAGCGGCCCGTCGCGTCCGGAGTGACCTCGGTACCCCAGCGGTCGCTGCCGGGGGCGAGTTCGCGCATCGGGGTCCAAGGTCCGGGGTGGCCGTCGGGGTCGTAGAGGACGACGTTCGCGCCGATCGTGTCGTGGCCCTCGCGGAACACGGTGGCGGTGACCTCGAACGTCTCACCGACGACCGCCTTCGCCGGGCGCGCGCCGCTGTCCACGGCCGGGCGTACGTCGCGTACCGGAATGCGGCCGATCGGTGCCGGGGTCGCGTTCATGGGTCTCACCTCCGCCGTGCTCGTGGCCGGGCTGTTCACCCGGTGGGGGGGCCAAGCTGCGCCGGAAAGGGGACTACCTTCCGGCCGGGGAACGCCGGTCGACGGTGACGGCGGCGGTGACGGGCGGCCCGCGGTGTACGACGGCCGTCGCCTGGGGGCGTCCGTTCTGCTCCTGGAGGTACGAGCCCACGCTGCTGCGCAGATAGCGTTCGGCGGCTTCCGCGGCCTCGCGCGCGCAGCGCTTCCCCATCAGCACGCACAGGGTGTAGCCCGAGTCCTCGAAGGTGGCCCGTACCGTCCGGTCGCCCGGCGACGCGAGCATCACGCGTTCCCACGCCCGGTAGCGCCGCAGTTGGCGGGCCACCTCGGCCTTGGCGGGTAGCAGCATGGCGCTGTTCACCTTCCGCCTCGGCGGACCGCGTTTCCCGACCGTCGGGTGGCGGCCGTGCGCGGAGCGGCATGGCTCCGGCACGGCAGTCGAGGCTTTCACTCATGGTGCACAGGTGATGACCAAGCGTCTTGTTGGATCTTCAACTACCTCATGGGCCGCTCGTGTTGCACGAATGGCCTAGCGCTCGCACTCTGGAGATGACTCAGAAGCGATCAGTGCTCACGCTTCGTGTTCGGGGCCCCGGCCCCGCAGGGCGAGGGGAAGCGCGAGCTTCGCCGGTAGGGAGCCAACGAAGATGAAGACCGCAGTGCCCTGCTACTACCACCTCGACGTGGAAGTCAGTCCGGAACGGGTCGGGCAGGTCGGACGCATCCTGGCCGCCCATCTCCGCCTCTGGGACCTGGAGATTCTCGTGAAACCCGTCTGCCGCGGCGCCGAGCTGCTGCTGCGGGCCATCGACGAGCACGCCACGGACAAGGACACGTCGATCGAGCTCTGGTGGAACGGTCAGCACCTGATCACCGCGATCGGCGACAACGACCGCGATCTGCGCCCGGACCAGGATCTGCGCGCCTGCCTCGCCCGGATCGCCGCGATGAGCGACGGCTGGGGCTGCTGCGCCACCGACACCGGAAGCAAGGTCATCTGGTTCTCGCAGCGCGCCCCCAGCGGCGAACGCGTCCCGCGCGTCCCGAGGACACCCGCGCCGCGCCTGCGGGAGATGCTGGACCTTCCCCGCGAGGTACCGGCCGCGCTGCCGGCCCGTCCGACGCACGGCGTCCTGGAGGACGCCCGGTGACCGCGAGCCCGCGCCGGAAAGGGGTGTCCGTGTGGAGCGGGCACCCCTATCCATTGGGTGCCTCCTACGACGGGAAGGGCACCAACTTCGCACTGTTCAGCGAGGTCGCCGAACGCGTCGACCTCGTCCTCGTCGAGGACGACGGCAGCCACCGGAACATCCGGCTGACCGAGGCCGACGGCTTCGTGTGGCACTGCTACCTGCCGGACATCGGTCCCGGGCAGCGCTACGGCTACCGGGTGCACGGCCCGTGGGCTCCGGCCGCCGGACACCGCTGCAATCCCGCGAAGCTGCTCCTCGACCCGTACGCCCGAGCGGTGGACGGCCAGATCGACAACGACCCCTCGCTGTACGAGCGTTCGGCGGGCCCCGCCCCCGGCGACAGCGCCGGGCACGGCATGCTCGGGGTGGTCACCGACCCGTCCTTCGACTGGGGCGACGACCGCCCGCCCCGGCGCTCGTACGCCGACACCGTGATCTACGAGGCCCACGTGAAGGGGCTGACCCGCACCCACCCGGAGGTCCCGGAAGAACTCCGGGGCACCTACGCGGGGCTCGCGCACCCGGCCGTCGTCGACCATCTCGTCTCGCTCGGGGTGACCGCCGTCGAGCTGATGCCGGTGCACCAGTTCGTGCAGGACGGAGTGCTCCAGGACCGCGGACTGTCCAACTACTGGGGCTACAACACGATCGGCTACTTCGCGCCCCACAACGCGTATGCCGCGCACCGCGAACGCGGGCAGCAGGTCACCGAGTTCAAGTCCATGGTCAAGGCGCTGCACGCCGCCGGGCTCGAGGTGATCCTCGACGTCGTCTACAACCACACCGCCGAGGGCAACGAGAAGGGCCCCACCCTCTCCTTCCGGGGCATCGACAACGCCTCCTACTACCGCCTGGTGGACGGTGATTGGGGCCACTACTACGACACGACGGGCACCGGGAACAGCCTGCTGATGCGGCACCCGTACGTCCTCCAGCTCATCATGGACTCGCTCCGCCACTGGGTCACCGAGATGCACGTCGACGGCTTCCGCTTCGACCTCGCGGCCACGCTGGCCCGGCAGTTCCACGAGGTCGACCGGCTGTCGGCCTTCTTCGACCTGATCCAGCAGGACCCGGTGATCAGCCGCGTCAAGCTCATCGCCGAGCCGTGGGACGTGGGGGAGGGCGGCTACCAGGTGGGCAACTTCCCGCCGCTGTGGTCGGAGTGGAACGGCAAGTACCGGGACGCCGTACGGGACTTCTGGCGGGGTGGCGAGCACACGCTCGGCGAGTTCGCTTCCCGGCTCACCGGCTCCTCCGACCTGTACCAGCACAGCCGGCGCCGACCGCGAGCCAGCGTCAACTTCGTCACCGCGCACGACGGGTTCACCCTGCGCGACCTGGTCTCGTACAACGACAAGCACAACGAGGCCAACGGGGAAGGGAATCGGGACGGCGAGAGCAGCAACCGGTCCTGGAACTGCGGGGTGGAGGGGGAGACGGACGCCCCCGGCGTGCTGGAGCTGCGCGCCCGCCAGCAGCGCAACTTCCTTGCCACGCTGATCCTTTCGCAGGGCATCCCCATGCTGAGCCATGGCGACGAACTCGGTCGCAGCCAGCGCGGCAACAACAACGCCTACTGCCAGGACAACGAAGTCTCCTGGATCGACTGGGAGTTGACCGACGAGCAGCGTGAACTCGCCGCGTTCACGCGATATGTCATCGGATTGCGCGCCGCCCATCCGGTGCTGCGCCGGCGCCGGTTCTTCCGCGGCGAGACCGCCGTGCACCCCGGACAGCCGCTGCCCGACCTGGTGTGGCTGCTGCCCGACGCCCGCGAGATGACCGACCGGGACTGGCAGCGCTCCGACGCGCACTCGGTGGGTGTCTTCCTCAACGGCGACGCCATCGCCGAACGCGATCCGCACGGCGGACCCGTCGTCGACGACTCCTTCCTGCTCCTGCTGAACAGCTACTGGGAGCCCGTCGACTTCCGTCTCCCCAACGTCACCTACGGCGAGCGCTGGACGACCCTGATCGACACCGCCGAGCCCCAGGGGACCCCGGACGAGACGGAACACAAGGCCGACACGGAGATGGTGGTCGAGGCCCGGAGTCTCGTACTGCTGTCGAGACCCGCCCGGCGCTGAGGGTCAGGCGGCCGGGCCGTGTCCGCGAAGTTGCCCCCAGCCCCGCGACGCCCGGCACTCCTCCAGCCTTCGGCCGGGAGACCCCCGGAGCACTGACCGGACGCCGCGGGGCCCACCCGGCGCTGAGTCTCAGGGGGCGCCGCGCGAGGTCACCGTGAACTGGGCGCCGTCCGGGTCGCGCAGTACGGCCTCGTGGGCGTTCTCCCGCAGGATGCTCCCGCCGTGCGACGCCGCGACCCGGGCGCAGGACCGGATGTCCGAGACCGCGAAGTGGACCTGCCAGTGCGGGCGGACGGTCGGGTCCGGAGCCGCCTCCAGCGCGCCCGACTCGATCCGCGCCACGACGTTGCCGCCGCTGCGCAGGACGACCTCGCCGCCCTCGTAACGGACCTCGCAGCTCGCCGGGTCCGCCGACGCCCAGTCGAGGACCTCGCCGTAGAAGATCGCCGCGTCGAAGGCGTCCCGGGTGTGCAGGCGGACGAAGGCCGGGGCCGAGCGGCGCCAGGTCTCCCAGCCGCCCATGAGGTCGCCCTCCCAGATGCCGAAGGTCGCGCCGTCCCGGTCACCGAGCAGCGCTGCGCGGCCGGGCGGGAAGGAGAGCGGGCCCACGGCGACCGTGGCGCCGCGCTCGCGGACCCGGGCCGCGGCCACATCCGCGTCGGGCACAGCGAAATACGGCGTCCAGGCCACCGGGATCTGCCACATCGAGGCCACCGCGCCCAGGCCGGCCACCGGAATGTCGTTCGCCGTGGCGATCCGGAACTGGTCGCCGAGCCGCGCCGAGCGCCACTTCCAGCCGAACACGGCCTCGTAGAACGCCTCGGTGGTCTCCACGTCGCGGCTCGTGAGACTCACCCAGCAGGGGGCGCCGAACATCGAACGGGTGGAGACGGCGTCCGGCTCACCGGGGGACGGATTCCTGTCGTGGTTCATGGCAGTCGCGTTCCGATCTCCTGGACCGGCGGCCACCGGTCTCCCTCTCAGTGTCCAACCGGAATCGGTCCCGCTGCCTCCCGAGCGGGTGTCTTGACCATCCTTTTGGGTTAGTTACCTCTGCTAAAGAGGTAATCTCCGGGAGTGGAGACGGAGAAATTCCCGGAAGAGCTGGCCGACGCGCTCGTCGGGGTCCAGCGGCTGATCCGCAGGCGACTGCGGAGCGAGATGACCATGCCGCGACTGCGCGGCGCCGAGGTGGAGCTGCTGCGCCTGGTCGAGGTCCGGCCCGGCATCGGCATCTCGGAGGCGGCCAAGGAGCTGTTCCTCGCGAGCAACTCGGTGTCGACGCTCGTCAACCAGCTCGTCCGGGACGGCTTCATGATCCGCGAGACGGACCCCGCCGACCGGCGCGCCGCCCGCCTCCAGCTCACCGAGACGGCCAAGACCCGCCTCGGCGACTGGCACGCACGGCGCGCGGCCCTCGTACGGGCGCAGGTCGACCGTCTCGACCAGGCGGACCGGGACGCGCTGCGTGCGGCGATCCCGGCCCTGCACCAGTTGGCCGTCAATCTGCACGAGGAGGCCGAGGACTCATGACGCAGGACACCGCCGCCGAGCGGTCCGCAGCCGTCAGCTGCACCCGGCTCGCCTATTCCTTCGGCGAGACCACCGCGGTGGACGGGCTCGACCTGTCCGTGGGGGAGGGTGAGGTCTTCGGACTGCTCGGCCCCAACGGCGCCGGAAAGACCACGGCCATCCGCTGTATCACCACCCTGCTCCCGGTCCCGGCGGGCATGGTGCACGTCTTCGGCCACGACACGGCCAAGGAACAGATGTCGGTGCGCCGTATGCTCGGCTACGTCCCGCAGCAGCTGTCCGCCGACAGCGGGCTCACCGGCCGTGAGAACGTCGCTCTCTTCGCCCGCGTCTTCGACGTCCCGCGCAGAGAACGCGCCGCCCGCGTCGCCCAGGCGCTGCGGGCCGTCGACCTCACCGATGCCGCCGACCGGCTCGCCAACACCTACTCCGGCGGTATGGTCCGCCGCCTCGAACTCGCGCAGGCGCTGGTCAGTGCACCCCGGCTGCTCATCCTCGACGAGCCCACCATCGGCCTCGACCCGATCGCCCGCACGAGTGTGTGGGAGCACATCAACGCCGTGCGCGAGGCCACCGGCATGACCGTCCTGGTCACCACCCACTACATGGACGAGGCCGACCAGTACTGCGACCGCGTCGGCCTGATGCACCGCGGCCGCATCCGCGCCCTGGGCACCCCGGTCCAGCTCCGTGAGGGCCTCGGCGAACGCCGCCGCGCCGACGGAGCGCCCGCCACCGATCCGCTGCCCACCCTCGAGGACGTCTTCCGGGACATCGCCGGCAGCGGTCTCGAAGACCAGTCAGGAGGTTTCCGCGATGTCCGAAGCACCCGCCGCACCGCGAACCGCGTCGGCTGACCCCGCCCCCGAGTACGACCTGAACCTGCTGCTCACCCCGCCCCAACCCCGGTCCGGCTGGCGCCTGTTGCCCGCCCGCGTCATCGCGATGTGCGCGGTCGAACTCCAGAAACTCCGGCACGACCGCACCGAGTTGTACACCCGGGCCGTCCAACCGGCCCTCTGGCTGCTGATCTTCGGCCAGACCTTCACCCGCATCAAGGCGATCCCCACCGGGGGCATTGCCTACATCGACTACCTCGCCCCGGGCATCATCGCCCAGTCCGCGATGTTCATCGCCATCTTCTACGGCATCCAGATCATCTGGGAACGCGACGCCGGCATCCTCAACAAGCTCCTCGTCACCCCCACCCCGCGCTCGGCGCTGATCACCGGCAAGGCCTTCGCGGCCGGAGTGAAGTCACTGATCCAGGCCGTCGTCGTGGTCGTCATCGCCGCGATCCTCGGAGTCGCGCTGACCTGGAACCCGCTGAAGCTGATCGGCGTCGGGGCGATCGTGATCCTCGGCTCCGCCTTCTTCTCCTGTCTCTCGATGACCATCGCCGGCATCGTGCTCAGCAGGGACCGGCTGATGGGTTTCGGACAGGCGATCACCATGCCGCTGTTCTTCGGCTCCAACGCCCTCTACCCGGTGGCGATCATGCCCGGTTGGCTGCAGGCGGTGAGCAAGGCGAACCCGCTCAGCTACGAAGTGGACGCGCTGCGCGGGCTGCTGCTCGGCACCCCGTCCCATGTCGGCACCGACTTCGCCGTCCTGCTGGTGGCCGCCGCACTGGGCATCGCGGCCGCCTCCTCCCTGCTCGGACGGCTGGCCCGCTGATCTTGCCGGGGACGTGATGTGCGGCACGCCCCCGGCCACGGTTCGGTGGCCGGAAACCGGATTCCTGCTGCGCACGGCTTGATCAGTGATCAAGCGGGCGAAAACGCTGGCCACAGCGCATTCTGCTCATTTGACAGTGCGCTGAGCACACAGATAGGAAGCAGCTCTCTGAGGTCGAGAGGGTGCATTGTGTACGAGCCGAACGTGGTCGGGGACTGGCACGAGTACGACGAACATGCCGGTCTGCGTGTCCGCGTCCACAGCCTGGCGGCAGCCGAGCCGCCGCGCGGACGCGACGACGCCGCCGAAGGGCTGACGTACTTCACTCTCCGTGTCACCGTCGAGAACCGCGGCGCCCGGCATCTCGGCATCCACCTGGAGGACGGGCAGATCGACATCAGGGTCGGCCCGGACGGCGAGAGCGCCTTCATCGACTGGCGCAGCTCGCAGTTCATCGAGGGCTTCGACGTCTATCCGCTGCGCCGCGCCACCGCCGTCCTGTACGCCGCCGGCCCGGAGGCCTCCCTGACCCAGGTCGACGTACAGGTGCAGCTGCGGGTCGAGGAGGAGTGGACCGAGCGGCGCCTGTGGGCGGGCGGCATCGGGCTGTGCGAGGAGGCCGTCGCGGCCGGTGCCGGGCGGGACGGCCTGGCGCACCAGGTGAGCAAGTTCCTCCGCGACCAGGCGGAACCCGGCACCCCCTGAACCTTTCGGGCGTCAGTGCGGGATGCCGTCGATGATCTCGCGGGCGCCCTGCCGCAGCAGCGCCACCGCCACCGACGTGCCGAGCGTCGCCGGGTCCAGCCGGCCCGCCCACTCGTGCGCGTTGAGCCGGGTCTTGCCGTCCGGGGTGAACACACAGGCGCGCAGCGACAGTTCACCGCTCCGGTCGACCTGGGCGTACCCGGCGATCGGACTGTTGCAGTGCCCCTGGAGGACGTGCAGGAACATGCGCTCCGCCGTCGCCTCACGATGCGTCTCGGGGTGACCGAGCCCGCTGATCGTGTCGATGACGTTGGTGTCGCCCTCACGGCACTGCAGGGCGAGGATGCCCGCGCCGATCGGCGGCATCATCGCCTCGGCGGACAGCACCTCGGTGGCCGCGTCCAGCCGGTCGATGCGCTCCAGGCCCGACATCGCGACCAGCAGCGCGTCCGCCTCGCCCGCCGCGAGCTTCTCCAGCCGCCGGTTGACGTTGCCGCGGAACGGCACGCACTGCAACTCCGGGTGCGTGGCGGCGAGTTGTGCGACCCGGCGGACCGAGGAGGTGCCGACGCGGGTACCGGCGGGCAACTCGTCGAGGGTCAGCCCGCCCGGGTGGATCAGGGCGTCGCGGATGTCGTCCCGCTTCAGGAACGCGGCGAACGTCGTGCCGGCGGGCAGCGGGCGGTCGGCGGGCACGTCCTTCATGCAGTGCACCGCGAGATCCGCCTCACCCGCGAGCAGCGCGGCGTCCACCTCCTTGGTGAACGCCCCCTTGCCCTCGACGGCGGACAGGTTCCCCATCCACTTGTCGCCGGTCGTCTTCACCGGCACGACCTCGGTGCGCACCTGCGGATGAAGGATGGCCAACTCGGCGCGGACACGCTCCACTTGGGCCAGCGCCATGGGCGAGTCGCGGGAGACGATTCGGATCAGTTCGGGCACGGACATGCCGACACGATAGACCTTCCGGCACCCCGCCGTGGACCGGACCCCGCACCCGGCGGGAGTGACATACGCGTCACACCGTGTCGGTGAGGACCACACGCAGGGTGCGGTGGCCGGTCCCGTCCGCGGCTACGACCGGTTCCCCCGGCCGCCCGTCGACCGTGCACGACTCCACCCGGCTCCCGCCGCCGCTCAGCGTGATGTCGAGGGTCGTGCCCCGGTACCGCAGCCCGCGCAGACTCACGGCGCCCCAGGCCGGGGGCAGACACGGGCGCAGCCGTAGCGAGCCGTCCGTGAACGTCAGGCCGAACAGACCGTCGTGGATCAGCCGCAGATACGCGGTCGCCGACCAGGTCTGGTCGGGTTGGGACACGAAGTGGTGCGCGTGCCCGCTTGCGCCGCCCTGCCAGCCGCCGTCCACGGCACCGGTCACCGAGTTGTACAGCTCGTAGAAGCCGCCGCTCGTGGTGACCAGACCGGCGAGGGTGTCGACGGCGAGGGCGAACGGTCCGGTGCGGCCCGCGTCGGCCGCGGCGTGGCCGTACAGCCCGTGGACCATCGGCCACACCATCACGTTGTGCCGCCCCGGACGCCGGTCGTCGAAGCGCGGGAAGTGCGGCCAGACGTTGACGATGCCGTACGGCTGCCAGTGCGTGGAGTCGAGGATCCGGCCGGCGCGTTCGGTGTCGGCGACGCCGAGGAGGACGGCGAGGGCCAGTCCCGCGCCCTCCTGCGAGGTGTCGAGATGTCCGGCGAGGGGGCCCTCGCTGTGGACGAGGTAGCCGTAGGTGCCGGCGTCCGGGCGCCACAGGTGCCGGTCGATCGCCGTGCGCAGCCGCTCCGCGTCCGAGCGCAGCGAGGCGGCCTGTACGGGGCGGCCGAGGGCCTCGGACATGGCGGCGAGGGCGAGATGGGCGCCGTAGTAGAGGCAGTTGGTCGACAGGCACATCAGCTTGTTGGCGTGCGGGTGGTCCAGGACGAAGGACGAGTGGACGGACTTCGAGGCGGGTGGGCTGGGGTAGCCGGAGATGCCGTCGTTCATGAAGCCCGGGCCCTCGAAGAGGCCGAACGTCGGGTTGAGGTGCTGGGTCCGGCGGGCCGCGAGGGTGCGTGCGGACGTGTCGTGGGCCCGGGTGAGGAAGTCGCGGTCGCCGGTGACCAGATAGTGGTGGTGGGCGGCCAGGATCCACACGATCTGGTCCCACCACTGGTTGTCCTGCTGGACGACGAGCCCGTCCCGCGTGCGGTCGACCACGGACCACAGGGTGTTGCGGGCGACCTCCGGCGCGAGCAGGCTGACCCCGCTCCACGCGTTGACGGCCGCGTCCCGCGTCCAGCGCTGGGGTGCGGGATAGCCGCCGCCCGCCCGGACGATCGTGCCGGGCGGATAGCTGAGCAGGTCGGCCTTGTCGTACACGGAGCGGTCCGCGCCGATGGCGTTGGCGCCGGACACGGACCTGAGCGCGGACGAGTACAGGTCACCGAGCCTGCGCTGGGTGGCCGGGTCGTCGAAGGCGAGGGTGGGCATGGTGTATCCGTTCCCGGGGGCCGGGCCCTGCGCACCCGCGGGGATGGCCGTCGCTCCGGCGATGCCCAGCGCGATCAGGAGAGCCCGCCGCGAGACCCTGCGTTCAGCTGCCACGTTCCGTCCTCTCGGGCTCCCGGGGTCGAGATGGTCCCGGGAGCCCTGAGAACGATGGTGCCCTGCGGACGGTACCGTCAGGCGGTGGGGTCGAACGTGATTCCGGAAGGCTTTGCCGACGTGAGGTGGGCCACGAAGTTGGCGTCCTTGAGCCCGAAGTTCGCGCTGCCGAAATCGTAGGCGCTCAACTTGTCGCGCAGGCCCGCCGGGTAGCCGTTCCAGCCGACGAGTGGCGGGTACTGCCAGGTGTGCTTGTCGTTCTCCGGCGGCTCGTCGTTGGCGTTCGCGAGCCGGAAGTCGTGCGTGCCGATGCCGTCCTTGTGGTAGACGATCTTGGCATGCGTGCCGTCGAAGCGGACGTCGGAGGCCGCGTGCACGGTGAACGAGCCGTGGTTGGACGTCGACACGTACTGGATCGTGCCGTTCTGGACCCACACCACGACGTGTTCCCAGTCGTTGCGGTGCCCGCCGATGCTGGAGTTGGCGACGGCCTGGTCCTTCTCGAAGTACAGGCCGTACATGTAGGCGCACCAGCCGTTGTTGCACTTGTAGCGCGAGTAGCTGTTGGTGTTGTCGAGGTCCGAGGCGTCGTGGCACTCGCCGCTGAGTGAACCCGTGGGGTTGAGGCCGCCATTGATGGTGCCGTCGGGGCCGATCGCGGGCGTCGGGTAGCAGCCGTCCGTGTCGTAGTCGAAGGCGGGCAGATACGTCTTCTCCACCGTCTCGGCGTTCGCGGGCAGCGCCGCGGGCGGGGCGGCGAAGGCGGCGGAGGGGAAGGCGATGACGAGCACGGCGGCACCGCCGAGACCGGCGAGCCACCTTCCGCGGCGGGTCCGGGACTTCTGGGACGACACTGCGTTCTCCTCTTCGGGCGCAGCCCAACGGCTGTGGATGGAAAGGGCTTTCAGAGTCCCTTCTTTTCATGTACGCGCCAAGGGGGTGAGGTGTCACGATGGTGACACGCCGCCCAATACTTGAGCTACGCAAGTTCCTCAGTTCTCCGGCAGGTCGGCGGCCGACTCCTCCGGTGCCAGGTCGGGGCGCAGCCGCAGCCAGGACGGCTGCCGCAGCATCCCGGCCCGGGTGCGGGTGCTGTAGCGGACCTCGCCGACCAGCCGGGGCACCACCCAGCGCGCCCCGGTCACCGCCGGCACCGGATCGAAGGGGCAGGCGTCGGTCCCGGCGGCCCGCAACAGCGCGGCCAGTTCGGCGCGTTCGGCCGCGCTCCAGCCCGTGCCCACATTGCCGACGTACCGCAGCCGGCCGCCCGCGCGCTGCCCCACCAGCACCGCGCCCGGCAACCCCGACAGCCGCCCCCTGCCCGGCACCCACCCGCCGACCAGCACGTCCTCGCTGCGCAGATTGCGGATCTTGATCCAGGCCCGGGACCGCACCCCGGGCTCGTACACCGAGTCCAGCCGCTTGCAGACCAGCCCCTCCAGCCCGTGCTCGCGCGTGGCCCGCAGAGCCTCGGCACCATGTCCCGTGAGCGCGCCGGGAGTTGACCAGTTCGGGCCGTTCAGTCCCAGTCGCTCCAGCTCGGCGCGACGGTCGGTGTAAGGGAGGCCGAGGAGCGGCCGGTCGAGGTGCGGGACGTCGAACAGCACCAGATGTACAGGGGAGTTCGCGGCTCGGTGCGCCGCCAGAGCGGGCGAGTCGGCCAGCCCCATCCGGTTCTGCAGCAACTGGAAGTCGGCTCGGCCGTGTTCGTCGAGGGCCAGCACCTCGCCGTCCAGGATCGCCCGAGTGCTGCCCAACTCGCGGCCCAGGGGCAGCAGTTCGGGGTAGGCGCCGGTGATGTCCGCACCGGAGCGGGCGCGCAGGACGACACTGCCGTCGCCGGGGAGATACACCAGTACGCGCTGGCCGTCCTGCTTGGTCTCGTAGGCCCAGCGGGCGTCCTGTCCGGCGGACGGGAGGGTGCCGGGGGTGGCGAGCATGGGTGCGATGCGGGGGAGGGGCACGCCACAGGTGTCGACGGCGAGCGGGGGCGGCACGCCTTTTCGGCGGGGGGTTCGCCTGAACGGGCGCCAGGTCGTGTCCGCGAAGTCCCGTCGTCCGCCCGAGGGCGGGCTTTGCCGCGTCCGGTGCGTGTTCTGGGCTCTAGGGGCAGCTCTCACGCCCTCAGGGCAGTGGGGGAGCGTGCCGGGCGTCGCCAGGCTGGGGGTACCCCCTCTGGGGGAGGGACTCTGCGAACGCGGTCCGGGTCAGAGCGCGGGACCGGACGGCGGCGGTGCCTGTACCAGCCCCGACTGGTAGGCCATGACGACGAGTTGGGCCCGGTCGCGGGCGTCCAGCTTGGTCATGGCGCGGTGCACATGGGTGCGGACGGTCAGCGGGCTGACGTACAGCTTCTCGGCGATCTCGTCGTTCGAGTGGCCCTCGGCGGCCATGGCCATGATCTCGCGTTCCCGGGCGGTGAGGACGTCGAGCCGGTCGGGGGTCGCCAGTCGGGCGCTCGGCGTGGGGGTGGCCAGGAAACGGGCGATCAGGGTGCGGGTGGCTAGCGGAGAGAGGAGGGACTCGCCGGACGCGACCGTGCGGATGCCGGCGAGCAGCGCCTCGGCGGTGACGTCCTTGCCGAGGAAACCGCTTGCGCCCGCCCGCAGCGCCTGGGCCACGTACTCGTCGACCTCGAAGGTGGTGAGGATGAGGACGCGGGTGCCGGACAGTGCCGGGTCGGCGCAGATCGCGGTGGTGGCGGTCAGGCCGTCGGTGCCGGGCATGCGGATGTCCATCAGGACGAGGTCGGGGCGGTGTTCACCGGCCAGTGCGATCGCCTCGGCGCCGTCGGCCGCCTCGCCGACCACCTCCATGCCCTCGCAGGTGTCGATCAGGATCCGGAAGGTGGCCCGCAGCAGGGCCTGGTCGTCGGCGAGCAGTACGCGGATGGTCATGGGGTTCTTTCTTCCGGTTCCAAGACGCTTGGGTACAGCGGCAGTTCGGTGGTGACTTCGAAGCCGCCCCCGACTCGGTGCCCGGCCCGCAGGGCACCGCCGACCGACCGGGCGCGCTCCCGCATCCCGATCAGCCCGAAGCCCTGGCCCGTGGACGGCGCCGGGACGGTCGTACCCGCTCCGTCGTCGGAGACGGTGACGGTCAGGCGGTCGTGGGAGTAGCGCAGGCGCACCTGGGCCGCCCCGGTCGTGGCGTGCTTGCTGACGTTGGTGAGCGCCTCCTGCACGATCCGGTACGCCGTCAGGTCCACCCCGGCCGACAGCGGGCGCCGTTCGCCCTCCGTGGTGACGGTGACCGCGAGTCCGGCGGTGGCGAACGCGCCTGTCAGCTCGGGGAGTTGGGCCAGCCCCGGGCTCGGGGCCAACGGCGCGCCGGGATCGTCGGGCCGGCGCAGCAGCCCCACTGTTCCCTTCATCTCGCGCAGCGCGGAGGACGTCGTACCGGCGAGCTCGGTCAGGATCTTCTGCACATGGTCGGGATGGGTGCGCGCGAGGTGGGCGGCGGTGCCGGCCTGGGCGTGGGCCAGGGCCAGATGGTGGGCGACGACGTCGTGCAACTCCCTCGCGATGCGCATCCGTTCCTCGGCCACCCGGTGCCGGGCCTCCTCCTCCCGGCTGCGCTCGGCGTACTCGGCACGCGCCTGCACCGCCTCCAGGTAGGCGTCCCGGAGCCGGAGCGCGTTCCCGGCGACGACCGGCAGCAGCAGCCAGGCGGCCGGGCCGACCGTCTTGAACGGCCAGGGGTGATGCACCGGGTCCACCAGCGTCGCCGTGGTCACCAGCAGCACGACCGACGCGAGGAAGTAGCGGCGGGCCGTCCTGCGGCGGGTGAGAACGGCCAGCCGGTACAGGGCCAGCATCAGCGGCCCCAGCATCAGCGGGGTGAGGAGGCAGCCCAGCGCGGCGGCCCCGGCGGCGGCGACCGCCGTCACGGCGACGACCGCGCGGGGGTGGGTCCGCTGCCAGAACAGCGCCGCGCAGGAGACCGTGGCGAGCGCGATGGTGGGGGCCACCGCGTCGGGCCCGGGACCGCGCGGCACGTTCAGCTCGCTGCCGAAGAGGAACATGGCGAACAGCAGCACCGCCGACATGGTGTCGACGGTGCGGATGTGCTCGTCCGCGTAGCGCTGCCAGCTGTGGTGCATCGGTGTCTCCGGTGGGTCTCCTGCTTCCATGGTCGGCGATGCCCGGTCCTGACCTGCGGCCGGGCACCGCCGGTGGGGTCCGCGGACAGGCGGCGGGGCCGCCCGCGTCACGCTCTGCGGGCGGCCCGGCGGGGGAGGAGCGGAGTCAGGCACGGGTGACCGGTACGGGTTCGGGCACGGCGGGGGCCGCGGGTTCCCGGCGGGTGAGCGCCTCGCCCTCGACGTCGATGTTCGGCAGCAGCCGGTCCAGCGGGCGCGGCAGCCACCAGGCGGCCCGGCCCAGCAGCGCCAGTACGGCGGGCACGATCGCCATCCGGACGACGAAGGCGTCGAGCAGCACGGCCGCCGCGAGCCCGAAGCCGATCATCTTGATCATCGACTCGCCGGCCCCGATGAAGCCCGAGAACACCGCCATCATGATCAGCGCGGCGGCCACGACCACCCGGGCGCTGTAGCGGAACCCGGTCGCGATCGCCTGCGCCGGCCGGTCCCCGTGGACGTAGGCCTCCCGCATGCGGGCGACGAGGAACACCTCGTAGTCCATGGCGAGTCCGAAGACGATGCCCACCAGGAAGATCGGCATCATGCTCATGATCGGGCCGGTCTGCTCCACGCCCAACAGGCTTGCGCCGTGGCCCCATTGGAAGACCGCGACGACCGAACCGAGCGAGGCCAGCACCGACAGGAGGAAGCCGAGGGCGGCCTTCAGGGGGACGAGGACCGAGCGGAAGACCAGCAGCAGGAGGACGACGGCCAGGCCGACCACCACCGCGAGGTAGGGGATCAGCGCGTTCTGTACCTTCTGCGCCACGTCGATGTTGACCGCGGTCGTGCCCGTGACCAGGAACGTCGTCCCGGTCGCGGACTCGATCGCCGGGCGTTCGGCGCGGATGGTGTGGACGAGGTCCTTCGTCCGCTCGTCGCTGGGGCCGGTCGACGGGACGGCCGAGAAGACGGCGGTGTCGCCCGCCGGGTTGAAGCGGGGCGAGGAGACGGAGACCACGCCCTCGGTGGTCGCGATCCGCTTCGAGATCGTCGATACGGCGGCCTTCGTGCCGTCGGCCGACTTCGCGTCGACCACGACGGTCAACGGCCCGTTGAAACCGGGCCCGAAGCCCTTGGCGAGGTCGTCGTAGGCACGGCGTTCGGTGGTGGCCGTGGACTTCACCTCGTCGCCGGGCATGCCCAGTTGGAGATCCGCCACCGGAAGCGCGAGCGCCCCGAGGCCCACCACGCCGAGCAGCAGCACGGTGACCGGACGGCGCAGCACGAGCCGCGCCCAGCGGCTGCCGCCGTTGTTCTCGCCGTTCTCCTCGATACGCCCCTTCTTGCGGGCGGAGCGGGACAGCACGGCGTTCGGCCAGAACCCGAGCAGCGCCGGGACCAGCGTCAGCGCGATGAGGACGGAGACGACGACCGCACCGGCGGCGGCCAGCCCCATCTTGGTGAGCGTCGGGATGCCGACCACCGACAGACCGGCCAGAGCGATGACAACGGTCAGACCGGCGAACACGACTGCCGAACCCGCCGTGCCGGCCGCGAGGCCCGCCGCCTCTTGGGGCGCGTGGCCCTTGGAGCGCTCCTCGCGGTAGCGGGAGACCACGAACATGGCGTAGTCGATGCCGACCGCGAGGCCCAGCATGGTGGCCAACGTGCCTGTCGTGGAAGACAGGTTGAGGGCCTTGGACAGGGCCAGGATCGAGGACATGGCGATCCCCACGCCGACGACCGCGGTCAGCAGCGGCAGTCCGGCCGCCGCGAGCGAACCGAAGGTGATCAGAAGCACCAGGGCGGCGATCGCGATGCCGATCGCCTCGGCGCTGCCGCCCGCCGACGGCTGGGTCGCGAGCGCCGTACCGCCGACCTCGACGGTGAGGTCCGACGTACGGGCCCGGTCGATCGCCTTCTGGAGATGGGACTTCGAGGCCTCGGTCAGGTCGTGCGCCTTCACCTTGAAGGTGACGGTCGCGTACGCGGTCGTCGCGTCCCCGCTCACCGCCTTCGCCGTGAACGGGTCGACGGCGGAGGCGACTTGGGAGCCGTCAGCCGCCTCGGTGACGAGCTTCTCGACGACCGCTCTGTTCGCGGTCGCGGTGATCTTCCCGCCGTGCGGGGCCACGAACACGATCCGCGCGTTCGCGCCGTCCGCGGCCGAACCCGGGAAGCGCTTCCCCAGCAGGTCGAACGCCTTCTGGGACTCGATCCCCGGCATGGACGACCCCTCGTCGGGGGCCTCGGGAGCCTTGACGGCGGCGAAGCCGACGGCGGCCAGCACGGTCACCCAGAACAGGGTGACCAACCAGCGCCGTCGGAAGGCGAGTCGGCCCAGTCGATGGAGAAAAGTAGCCACGGGACGGAGTGCTCCACATCTGCTCTCGGGGACCGGCCCAGACTCGCGGGCGGACCCCTGTCCCGTCGTCGTGCGGCTGCCGACAATCGCGGCTACTGAGAACGCAGTACGCGCCGCCGGCCGTGTCATCCCCTGGCACGACCGGCGGCGCGCGTGTCACACGTTCTGCAGATAGGCCAGCACGGCCAGCACCCGGCGGTGCCCGCTGTCGCTCGGCGGCAGGCTCAGCTTCAGGAACACATTGCCGATGTGCTTGCTGACCGCGCGTTCCGTGACGACCAGGGTCTTCGCGATCGTCGTGTTGTCGTGGCCCTCCGCCATCAGCTTCAGCACCTCGCGCTCGCGCGGGGTCAGCGAGTCCAGCGGTGAATTGCGGCGCCGGGTGAGCAGCTCCGTCACCACCTCGGGGTCGAGCGCGGTACCGCCGGCCGCCACCCGGTCCAGCGCGTCGAGGAACTCGTCCACGCGGCCGATCCGGTCCTTGAGCAGATAGCCGACCCCGCTCGCGCCGACGCCCAACAGCTCGGCGGCGTACGACTCCTCGACGTACTGCGAGAGCACCAGCACCGGCAGCCCCGGGATCTTCTCCCGAGCCTCCAGCGCGGCCCGCAGCCCCTCGTCGCGGAAGCCGGGCGGCATCCGCACGTCCAACACGGCCACGTCCGGCCGGTGTTGGAGCAGCGCGGGCAGCACCTCGGGCCCGCTGCCCGCGACGGCCACCACCTCGTGCCCGGCCGACGTCAGCAGGAGGACCAGGCCCTCTCTGAGCAGGGCGTTGTCCTCGGCGATCACGACTCTCATGACAGTCCCGCCTCAACTACGCTCACCAGACGCACGGCAGCTCCACTTCGATCACGGTAGGTCCCCCCGCGGGGCTGGTCACAGTCACACTGCCGTCGAGCGCGGCGACCCGGCGCTGCATACCGAGCAGCCCCGATCCGCCCGCCTCGTCGGCGCCACCTCTGCCCTCGTCGCGCACCTGGACGCGCAGTCCGGTGCGGGCCCGGGCGAGATGGACCTCGGCGCGGTCGGCGCCGCTGTACTTGGCCGCGTTGGTCAGCGACTCGGCGATCACGAAGTACGCCGCCGCCTCCACCGCCGCCGGGGCGCGCGGCCCGTCGTGTCCGTCGGTCAGCCCGTCCACGGTCACACTCACACCGAGCGCGCTGCTGGCGGCCAGCGCGCGCACCGCGCCGACCAGGCCGCGGTCGGTGAGGATCGGCGGATGGATCGCGCGGACGACGTGCCGCAGATCCGTCAGCGCCTCCTCGGCCAGTGTCTGCGCCTCGTCGAGCATCCGACGGGCCGCCGCCGGGTCCTGGTCGTAGGCCCGCTTGGCGAGACCGATGCGCATCGACAGCGACACCAGCCGGGCCTGCGTCCCGTCGTGCAGATCCCGCTCGATCCGGCGCAGTTCGGCCCCGTGCGCGGCGATCGCGCCCGCCCGGGTCTGCACCAACTCCTCGACCCGTACGGCAAGTTGAGCCTTCGGTGACGGCTTGAGCAGGACGGTCGACCACTCGGCGTCCAGGTCCGCGAGCCGGCTGATCAGTGGCAGCACGACGGCCTCGCGGCGCAGCAGCCCGCACCACACCCCGTCGACGACCAGACCCAGCGGCCACAACGGCAGCATCAGCACGGGCAGCGCGCCGTAGGCGTAGTAGGCCACCATCCAGCGGAAGTCGGTCAGCGTGCTCGGATCGCGGACCGCCGTGCGCAGCCGCTCCCGGACGGTGCCGTCCAGCGGCTGGTACGCCTCGGGGATCTTCCGCCCGGTCCAGGCGCCCGCCTGCTGCCGCTTGGCCCCGGCGATCCGCCGTATCAGCAGCACGGTCTCGGGCAGCATGAACGCGCCGACCACCGAGACCGTGAGGATCGCGGTGATCAGGAGCACGGTGATGAAGATGTACGACCCGAAGGCCATCGCGGCGGAGATGACCAGATGAAGTGTCGCCCGGCCCGCCTGGCGCAGGGTTGCCCGCATGGAGATCAGGTTAGGCGCAGGGGGTGCTCGGTGCGGGCGCGGACCGCGCGGCAGTGGTGGAGCCCACTCCACCACGGGCTCGGGAGACCGTTCCACCGGGGGTTCGGGAGATCGCTCCCTCGTGTCGTCGGGCGGACGACGGAATCGTTGAAGCACCACGTCAACCAAGATCCAAGTCTGCTCGATCCGGAGGAAACCATTCATGAAGCCGCTGCTTGCGTCGAGACCCGTGCTGTGGTTCCTGTTCCTGTTCAACCTGGTCGTCGCCATCGCCGCGCCTTTCGTGACCGACGGCCCGCAGGCCGTACTGACCGGCGTCGGCATGGGGGCGGTCTCGCTCGGGGCGGGCGTCAGCCTGTTCCGCACCCGCCGGAAAACGGTCTGACGCACCACGCGAGGCAATGTGTCCACGGACCCGGCGCCGATCTGGGGGAGTGGCCGGCGACCGGGTCCGGGACAGCGCCGACCCCCGTCCCCACGGGTTCGGCGCGGGAGCCGCCTTCCGCTCAAGGCGGCCCCGGCTCTGGTGAGCGAAGGCTCAGTTGTGCTCCTGCTTTCCGCTGCCCGTCCTCAAGGCCGGGCTTCCTTGAGTTAGGCAAGCATATGTGACTTACTTGAGTCAAGCAATCGAATGGACATTGCTTGAGTCAGGCAAGCAGGACGGTAGGCTGAGCGCATGTCCACGTACGGCAGCATCAGTGAGACACGATCACCGGCCCGCGGTGGCGGGCAACACCTGCTCGTCGCCGTGGACGAGCCGGACAACGCCGAACTCCTGTCCACGACACTGGAGTTGGCCGGCTACCGGATCAGGACGGCCGGCAGCGGCACCGAAGTGGTGTCGCGGCTGGCGGAGCAGCGGTTCGAACTGGTTGTCATCGACGCCGAGTTGCCCGGGATGGACGCCCTCGAACAGGGTGGCCGGCTCGTCACGCACCGCCCGCCCGTCCTGCTGCTCACCGCCTGGGACGCCCTCGACAGACTGCTGCCCGAACTGGGCGCGGGGGAGCGGGACTACGTCACCAAGCCGTTCCGGATCGCCGAAGTGCTCGCCCGTATCCAGGTGTTACTGCGCGCCACGGGCGGCGGCCGCGACGGCGCCCTCCACTACGCCGACCTGGTCCTGGACGACACCACCTGCCAGGCGCGACGCGGCCGGCGCACCCTCGATCTCACACCGGCGGAGTACCGGCTGCTGCGCCACCTCCTGATCAACGCGCACAAGGTGCTGTCCAAGGAACAGATCAGCCGGTACGTCTGGGGCGACTTCCGCGGAGACAACGCGATGGAGCAGCTGATCTCCCGCCTCCGGCGCAAGGTGGACCAGGAGGGTGCGGCGCTCATCCATACGCGGCGGGGCTTCGGGTACTGGCTCGGGCGGGCGGCGGGGTAGGGGTTGTCAGGTTGTGCGTGTCGGCTGGAAGTAGGCTGCACCGGGCTCGGCCTGGTCACTGGGGCAGGCCCGCCTGGGGGTGATCGATCTGATAGTCCGTCATGGGTCCGCGGCTGCGGGGTCGGCGCGTCGAGTGGGAAGAATCCTGGGGCTGATCGCCGCCGCGGCACTCGCGCTGGCGGTGGTGCTGTTGTCGCCCTTCGCGCTGGAGGAGTTCTCGGACTCCAAGGGCGTGGACTGGAACAGGCTGGGCCAGGTCGGCGCGGCGTACGGCTTCACGTCGGCCGTCGTCTCGGCGCTGGCGCTGGCCGGAGTCGCCGTTTCCCTGGGTGTGCAGAACCGGCAGGCCAGGGCGGACCAGGTCCAGGGGATCCGCAGTTACTACCTCGAACTGGTCCGCCTGGAACTCGACGACATGGCGCTGTATCAGCACGTCTGGGGCGATTCGGACATCGTCGATCCGCATGAGCGGAAGCGGCACGTCTATGCCGACCTCATGATGAATTACGCCTGGATGGGCTTCGAGATCGGGACCATCCGCGAGAGTCTGCTGCGGGACATGCTCGCCGGGATGTTCACCGGAGAGGCCGGGCGGCACTACTGGAGCCGGGCTCACCCTTCGTGGATCGCCAGTTCCTCCGGAAGCCGGGTCGGTCGCCGCTTTCTGGCCATCGTGGGCGAGGAACACGCTCGGGCGGCGGCTTCCGGACCACCGACCCGCTCGCCGATCGTCTCCCGTCCGCCTGCCGTACCCGTCGTGGGGTCGTCGCCCGCGTGGCGGGCATCGGTCGGCGCTCTGGCCGGTCTGGGCGCGGGCCTGGCGCTCGGGTCGCTGCTGCGGAGTCGCCGGTAGGAGATTCTGCACAGCAAATATGGACAGTCTGTGCAGTGGACTGCGGGGTGGGGTCACGGTGACGTGACCCCACCCTTTTCGCATTCCTGCCGCGAGTCGCCGTCGTCACGCCTCCATCCGTCAACTCGCAGTTAATTCAACTGAGTTCACCCTCCCTGGCATCGCTGTCCGGTGCACGGCAACGCCGTTGACGGGTGATCTGGGTCACGTCAGATAGATGTCAGTCAACTGACCGGAAGCCGTCAGTCCGCTCTGTTTGCATGTGCTCATCGAGGCCTCGTCGGCACCACCCCGGCGCCCGCCCCAGGCGGAGCCCCCCACCACCGAGGAGAGACATGGCCGACACCCTGACCGGCACCGCGCCCGACACGGCAGCCGCGGTCCCCGGATATCCGATGCAGCGGGACGCGCGCTGCCCGCTCGCCCCGCCGCCGGCCGTGCACGGACTGCGGGACGGGAAACCGATCAGCAGGGTCCGTATCTGGAACGGCGCCACGCCCTGGCTGATCACCCGCCACGCCGACCAGCGCGCCCTGCTCACCGACCCGCGCGTCAGCGACGACGACCTGGAACCCGGCTTCCCCTACGTCAACGCGCACCGCGCCGAGATCGCCCCGCACACCCCGCGCCTGATCACCAACACCGACGCCCCCGAACACACCCGGCTGCGCCGGACGGTCAACGCGCCCTTCCTCGTCAAGCGCATCGAGGCCATGCGGGCGCCCGTCCAGAAGATCGTCGACGAGCTGATCGACGACATGCTCGCCGGCCCCAACCCGGCCGACCTGCTCACCGCGCTCGCCCTGCCCGTCCCGTCACTGGTCATCGCCGAACTGCTCGGAGTGCCGTACGAGGACCACGACTTCTTCCAGCGCAGCAGCAGCATCGCGCTCGACAGCGCCGCCTCGCCCCAGGAGGCGCGCGAGGCGAGCGGGGCGCTGGCCGCCTATCTGGACACGCTCGTCGGGCTGAAGCTGGAGAACCCGGGCGAGGGTCTGCTCTCCGAGATGGCGGAGCGGGTGAAGAAGGGTGAGATGACCCGCGCCGAGGCCGTCCACATGGGCGTCGCCATGCTCATCGCCGGGCACGAGACCACCGCCACGATGATCAGCCTCGGCACCCTCGCCCTGCTCCAGAACCCCGCCCAACTCACCCTGGTGCGCGACACGGACGACCCGAAGGTCATCGCCGGAGCCGTGGACGAACTCCTGCGCTACCTCACCATCGTGCAGACCGGAGTCCGCCGCGTCGCCAAGGCCGACATCGAGATCGGCGGCGTCACCATCAGGGCCGGCGAGGGCATGATCTTCGACCTGCACGCGGCGAACTGGGACCCCGAGGCCTTCCCCGAGGCCGACCGCCTCGACGTCACCCGCAACGCCCGCCAGCACCAGGCCTTCGGCTACGGCCCCCACCAGTGCCTCGGCCAGAACCTCGCCCGCCTCGAACTCCAGGTCGTCTACGGCACTCTCTACCGCCGCGTCCCGACCCTCCGACTGGCCGCCCCCGTCGAGCAGTTGGCCTTCGACCGCACCGGCACGACGTACGGCGTGGCCTGTCTGCCCGTCGCCTGGTGACCACCCCCTCGTCAACGAACAACAGAGCAAAGGACACAGCCATGAAGGTCGAACTCGACGAACCGAAATGCGTCGCCTCCGGGCAGTGCGTAGTGGCCGCCCCCGACGTCTTCGACCAGCGGGACGAGGACGGGGTGGCCATCCTCCTGGAGGAGCACCCCGGAGCCGAACTCGTCGACGACGTACGGGAAGCCGTGGCGGTCTGCCCGGCCGCGGCCATCCGACTGGTGGAGCGGTGAAGCGAATCGTCGTCGTCGGAGCCTCGGCCGCCGGACTCGCGGCGGCCGAGACGCTCCGCCGCGAGGGCTACGACGGCACCGTCACCCTCGTCGGCGAGGAGTCCCATCTGCCGTACGACAGACCGCCGTTGTCCAAGCAGGTCCTCGCCGCCGAGTGGGAACCGGACCGGATCGCCCTGCGCACCCCGGCCGACCTCGCCGGGCACGACCTCGACCTGCGCCTCGGCGTCGCCGCGACCGGACTCGACCTCACCGCACAGGAGGTGACGCTCTCGGACGGCGCGCAGGTCCCGTACGACGGGCTGATCATCGCCACCGGGGTGCGCCCCCGGCGGCTGCCCGGCGAGGGCGCGCATGTCCTGCGCACGCTCGACGACGCCCTCACACTGCGCGAACGGCTCGCTCCGGGGCGGCGGTTGGTCGTGGTCGGCGCCGGTTTCCTCGGCGCCGAGGCCGCCGCCGTGGCCTGGCGGCTGGGTGCTCGAGTGACCTTGCTGGAACCGGCGCCCGTGCCCCTGGCGCACGCGATCGGCGAGCAGGTCGGCCAGGTGCTGGCCCAGGCCCACGTGGACCACGGCGTGAACCTGCGCACCGGGGTCTCCGTCACCGAGGTGACCGACGAGGGCGTACGGCTCGGGGACGGCGAAGAGGTCGAGGCCGACGAAGTGCTGGTCGCCATCGGCTCGTTGCCGAACACCGGGTGGCTCGCCGACAGCGGCCTCTCGGTGGGCGACGGCGTGGTGTGCGACGAGTACTGCGAGGCCGCCCGGAACGTCTACGCGGCCGGTGACGTCGCCCGCTGGTACAACCCGCTGTTCGGGACATCGATGCGGATCGAGCACCGCACCAACGCGGCCGAGCAGGGCATGGCCGCCGCCCGCAACCTCCTCGACTCCCAGGCACGCAAGGCGTTCGCGCCCGTGCCGTACTTCTGGTCCGACCAGTACGACATGAAGATCCAGGCCCACGGTTATCTGCGCGGCCACGACGAAGTCGCTGTCGTGGAGGGGGACGTGGGGGAGCGGCGGTTCGTCGCCGCCTACCGCACCGGCGACCGGCTCACCGGCGCCCTCGCGGTCGGCATGCCCCCGAAAGCGATCCGCGGCTGGCGGCTCGCCATCGCCGCCGGAGTGAACTGGCAGGAGGCCGTCCATGGCGCGACGACCGTCTGAGGAACCCCGCGACGTCGTCGTGGTCACCGGCGCCGGAGGCATGGGAACGGCGATCGCCCGCCGCCTCGGCAGCGGACGCACCCTCTTCCTCGCCGACGCCTCGCGCGGCCAACTCGACCGCACCGTCGCCGCGTTGCGCGCCGAGGGCTACGCGGCGCACGGCGTCCTCACCGACATCTCCGACCGTACGGCCGTAGCGAAGCTCGCGCAGACGGCGGCCGGCGAAGGCAGGGTCGTCGCCGTGGCGCACACGGCCGGGGTCTCCGCCTCGATCGCGTCGGCGCGGACGATCCTGGAGGTCGACCTGCTGGGCACGGTCCATGTGATCGACGCCTTCGAGGCGGTGGCGAGGCGTGGCACCGCCCTGGTCGCGGTGTCCAGCATGGCAGGGCACTACGCCTCGCTCAGTCCCGAGGAAGAGGCCGCCCTGGCGACGGCCCCGGCGGAGGAACTGCTCTCCCTGCCGGTCGTCGCGGCCGTCGGCGACGACTCGCTGCGCGCCTACATGGTCGCCAAACGCGCCAACCATGTGCGCGTGGAGGCCGCCGCACTCGCCTGGAACCTGCGCGGCGCCCGCATCAACACCGTCAGCCCCGGCGTGATCTCCACCGCGATGTCGAAGGCGGAGGCCGAGTCGCCGCACGGCGGGCACATGCTGAAGATGCTCGGCGACTGCGGTGCCGGACGTACCGGCACCCCCGGCGAGATCGCCGAGGCCGTGGCCTTTCTCACCGGCCCGCAGGCGCAGTTCATCACCGGCACCGATCTGCTCGTCGACGGCGGGCAGGCCGCGTGGGTGCGTCGCCACATGCGGCGGTGACGGCGGAAGGGCGGGCCTCGGCCGGTTCAGTCCCGTGACGTGAGAATGCTCAGCGCGTTCGCCGCCACGACGGCTCCGATGCCCGCCCACTCCGCCCAGCCCAGCCGCTGACCGAGGCCGATCCAGCCGACCACGGCGGCGAGCACAGGGTTGACGCTCATGAACAGCCCGAAGGCGGGGGCGGGCACCCGGCGCAGCGTGAACATGTCGGCCAGATACGGCACCGCCGACGACAGCACCCCGGCCGCCACCGCACACCCGGCCGCCGCGAGCGTCGGCGGATGCCGGACCGCGACGACGATCCCGACCGGCAGGAACATCAGCGCGGACACCCCGGCCGCGGCCGCCGAACCCTGCGCCCCGGGGATGCGGCTGCCCACAGTCCGGTTGAGCAGGATGTACGACGCCCAGCACGCGGCGGCGAGCAGCCCGAGGCCCATGCCCAGATAGTCCGCCGAAGGGCGAGGGCGCATCAGCGTCACCACGCCCGCCGTCGCGATCAGCGCGTAGCGGACGTCCACGCGCCGCCGGGTCGCGGCCAGCGCTATGGACAGCGGACCCAGGAACTCCAGGGTCACCGCCAGGCCGAGGCCGACCCGGTCGATCGCGGTGTACAGGGACAGGTTCATCGTTCCGAACACCATCGCCAGCAGCAGGACCGGCCACCACTGCCGCCGGGTGAACTCCCGCAGCCGGGGCCTGCCCACGGCGAACAGCACGGCCGCGGCGACGTACTGGCGCACCGCGACGACCCCCACCGGCCCGATGACGGGGAAGGCGAGGGAGCCGAGCGCGGCACCCGTCTGGTTGGACAGCCCGCTGCCGGCCATGGTGGCCACCCCGGCGAGGCCCACCCGGGAAGACGGCCGCGGGGTGCCATGTGACGTGGCGGTCAAGGGAGTTGTCGCTGCGGAGGCTCCAGGCATGTTCCGATCGTGCGCCTCACCCGCACTTGCGCAAAATGCATCAGCCGGGCGATCTATACGCTGGAGTCATGGATCTGGAGCTGAGGCAGTTGCGGTGTCTCGTCGCGATCGTCGACGAAGGCACCTTCACGGACGCCGCCCTCGCGCTCGGCGTCTCCCAGGCCGCCGTCTCCCGCACCCTCGCCTCCCTCGAACAGGCCCTGGGTGTAAGGCTGTTGAGGCGCACCTCCCGGTCGGTGACCCCGACGAGCACCGGGCTGCGGGTGGTCGCGCACGCCCGGCGGGTCCTCGGGGAGGTCGACGACCTGGTCCTGGACGCCACCTTGGGCCACGCCCATCTGCGCATCGGCTACGCGTGGTCGGCGCTCGGCCGGCACACGCTCCCCTTCCAGCGCCGCTGGAGCCGGGCGCACCCGGAGACCGACCTGCACCTGGTCCGCGTCAACTCCGCCACCTCCGGGCTCGGGGAGGGCGCCTGCGACCTGGCCGTCGTCCGCCGGCCCCTCGGCGACCGGCGGTTCGAGTCGGCCATCGTCGGGCTGGAGCGACGGCTGTGCGCCATGGCCTCCGACGACCCCCTCGCGCGTCGCCGCTCGGTCCGGCTGGCCGACCTCGCCGGGCGCACCCTCCTCGTCGACCGCCGTACCGGCACCACCACCGCCGACCTGTGGCCGCCCGACTGCCGCCCGGTCACCGAGGACGTCCACGACGTCGACGACTGGCTCACGGTGATCGCCACCGGCCGCAGTGTCGGCATGACCGCCGAGTCGACCGCCAACCAGTACCCGAGGCCCGGAGTCGTCTACCGCCCGGTGCGCGACGGCGAGCCCATCGCCGTCCGGCTCGCCTGGTGGAAGGACGACCCGCATCCCGCCACCCAGGCCGTGCTGGAACTGCTCACCGCGCTCTACCGCGAGCCGTAGCGGGAGACGGTTCACCGCCCGTCCACGGCCGGTCCATGGGCGGGCGGCGGCATGTCTGGGGTAAGTATGGGCGGAAGCATGCGTGCAATACGGCGGACAAAATTGTTGACAATCTTGTTTGGCTAGATTTAGGTTCGACAGGCACTCACTCAGGGAGGGCAACGATGCCGAAAGAAGCCCGTCCGAGCACCGGGGAGCAGGCCAAGCAGCATGCGCTCACGCAGCTGCGGCAGGCGATCCTGCACGGCGACATGGCGCCGGCACAGCGGCTGGTGGAGAACGAGCTCGCCGAGCAACTCGATGTGACGCGGGCCAGCATCCGCGCGGCGTTGATCGATCTGGCGGCCGAAGGACTGGTCGAGCGGATCCGCAACCGGGGCTCCCGGGTGCGGGTGGTGACCGTGGACGAAGCGGTCGCCATCACGGAGTGCCGCATGGTCCTGGAGGGACTGTGCGCGGCCAAGGCGGCCGTCGCGGCGAGCGACGACCAACTGGCCGAACTGGCGGACCTGGGCCGGGCCATGACGAAGGCCGTGGCCGACGGTGAGCCGGTGACGTACTCCGAGCTCAACCACGAACTGCACGACAAGGTCCGGGAGTTCTCCGGCCAGCAGACGGCCTTGGCCCTGCTGGAGCGGCTCAACGCCCAACTGGTGCGTCACCGCTTCCAGTTGGCGCTGCGGCCGGGGCGTCCGCAGCAGTCCCTGAACGAGCATCTGGCCATGATCGAGGCGATCACGGCCAGGGACCCGCAGGCGGCCGAGGCGGCCGTCCGCGCCCATCTCACCAGTGTGATCGAGGCGTTGCGCGACTGAGGCGCGGCGGATCGGCACATCCGGGGCGGGCGCACACCTGTCCACCAAGGAGATTGACGCAATGACGCACGGCAACGCGCCCGCATCCCCACGATCGACACTCGTCGTCACGGCGCACGCCGGGGACTTCGTGTGGCGGGCGGGCGGGGCCATCGCCCTGGCCGCCGCCCGTGGCGAGAAGGTCACCATCGCCTGTCTGACCTTCGGCGAGCGCGGCGAGTCCGCCAAGGCCTGGCGCGAGGGCAAGAAGCTGGACGAGATCAAGGCGATACGGAGGGACGAGGCCGAGCGTGCCGCGGCCACCCTCGGCGCCGAGGTCCGTTTCTACGACGCCGGCGACTACCCCCTGGTCGCCACCGCCGAGTTGACCGACCAACTCGTCGCCGTCTACCGCGAGACGCAGCCGGACGTCGTGCTCACCCACCCCACCGAGGACCCGTACAACGGCGACCACCCGGCCGCCAACCGGATGGCGCTGGAGGCCCGTGTCCTGGCGCAGGCCATCGGCTACCCCGGCGAGGGCGAGATCATCGGCGCCCCGCCGGTCTTCTACTTCGAACCGCACCAGCCCGAGATGAGCGGCTTCAAGCCCGAGGTCCTCCTCGACATCACCGACGTCTGGGACACCAAGCGCAAGGCGATGGAGTGCCTCGGCGCCCAGCAGCACCTGTGGGACTACTACACCGACCTGGCCGTCCGCCGGGGCGTCCAGCTCAAGCGCAACGCCGGCCCGAACCTGGGCCTGGCCCACAAGACGATGGCCGAGGCGTACATGCGCCCGTACCCGCAGATCGCGAAGGAGCTGGCATAGCCATGGGCGGTGTGATCGTCACCAACCCCCCGAAGGCCGAGGCCAAGGATGTCGAGGCGCTGGCCGCCTTCGGCGTGGCCACCGTCAGCGAGGCCATGGGGCGTACGGGCCTGCTCGGTCCGTCGATTCGCCCCGTTCAGCAGGGAGTTCGGGTCGCCGGCACCGCCGTCACCGTGCTCGGCTGGCCCGGCGACAACCTCATGATCCACGCGGCCGTGGAGCAGTGCGGCGAGGGCGACATCCTGGTCGTCACCACCACCTCCCCGTGCACGGACGGCCTGTTCGGCGAGCTCTTCGCCACCGCGCTGCAGAAGCGCGGGGTGCGCGGAGTCGTCCTCAACACCGGCATCCGCGACACCCAGGAACTGCGCGACATGGGCTTCGCCGCCTGGTCCCGCGCCGTCTCCTCCCAGGGCACCGTCAAGGCCACCGGCGGCTCGGTCAACGTGCCCATCGCCATCGACGGTCAGGTCGTCCGCCCCGGTGACGTGATCGTCGCCGACGACGACGGCGTGGTGGTCGTACCGCGCGAGAAGGCCCGCGGGACCGCCGAGAAGTCCGAGGCCCGCGAAGCGAAGGAAGCGGCCACCCGCGCCGCCTTCCTGGAGGGCCAACTCGGCCTGGACCGCTACGGGTTGCGCGACACCCTCCAGCGACTCGGCGTCGAGTACCGGTCGTACGAGGAGTACACCGGAGCCGGGTCGTGACCGGGCCCGAGGAGGTGCGCTGCATGCTGATGCGCGGCGGCACCTCCAAGGGCGCCTACTTCCTGGCCGAGGACCTCCCCGCCGACCCCGCCGTACGCGACGACCTCCTGCTGCACGTCATGGGCAGCCCCGACCCGCGCCAGATCGACGGCCTGGGCGGCGCCCACCCGCTCACCAGCAAGGTCGGCGTGGTCTCCGTCTCGGCCGACCCCGAGGCCGACGTCGACTACCTGTTCCTCCAGGTCGCCGTCGACCGCCCCGAGGTGACAGATCGTCAGAACTGCGGCAACATCCTCGCCGGAATAGGGCCGTTCGCCGTGGAGCGGGGGCTCGTGGCCCCCGGTGACGGCGAGACCTCCGTCCGCATCCGCATGCTCAACACCGGGGAACTCGCGATCGCCAGCTTTCCCACCCCGGGCGGCCGGGTCGACTACACCGGCACGGCCGAGATCTCCGGCGTGCCCGGCACCGCGGCTCCCGTGGTGATCGAATTCCCCCAGGGCGCAAGCCCGTTGCTGCCGACCGGCCGTATCCGCGACGTCATCGCCGGCACCGAGGTGACGTGTGTCGACAACGGCATGCCGGTCGTCCTGATCCCGGCCGCCGCACTGGACGTCACCGGCTACGAAAGCCCCAAGGATTTGGAGGAGAACCTCACGCTCGCCGACCGCCTGCGGGAGATCCGCCTGGAGGCCGGCAAGCTGATGGGTCTCGGCGATGTCGAGGGGACCACCGTCCCCAAGCTCAGCCTGCTGGCACCGCCCCGGGACGGCGGAGCCGTGATGACCCGCACCTTCATCCCCGTGCGCTGCCACACCTCGATCGGCGTCCTGGGCGCCGCGAGCGTGGCGGCGGGACTGCTCCTGCCCGGCGGGGTGGGGGAGGGGATCGCGGACGTCCCCGTGCAAAGTGACCGAATTCGCATCGAACATCCCAGCGGATTCCTAGACATCGAAACTAGCGTGGCCCCCGCATCCGGCGACTCGGCTCCCGTCGTCCGCAGAACCGCCGTGGTGCGCACCGCCCGCAAGATCTTCGACGGCACCGTGTTCCCCCGGCCCGCCGAAACAGCCCCCACACCCGCACCCGTACGACCCCTTGGAGGCAACGATGGCTCCGCCGCTCGGTGACATCGCCCATATCGGCCACGCCCGGCTCTTCACCCCGGACCTGGACGCCAGTGTCGCCTTCTTCACCGACTACCTGGGCCTCACCGTCAACGGGCAGGACGGCGACACCGTCTACCTCCGGACCTACGACGACTACGAGCACCACAGCCTGGTCCTCACCGCCCGAGAACAGCCCGGCCTCGGCCGCCTCGCCCTGCGCACCTCCAGCGAGGAGGCCCTCCAGCGCCGTATCAAGGCGATCGAGGACGCGGGCGGCACCGGTAAGTGGGTCGAGGACGAACCGGGCCTCGGCAAGCTCTACGTCACCACCGACCCGGACGGTCACGAGCACGCCCTCTACTGGGAGAGCGAGCACTACCAGGCCCCCGACGAACTGAAACCGGCCCTGAAGAACCAGCCGCAGGCCAAGCCCAACCGGGGCGTGGGAGTTCGGCGACTGGACCACATCAACTTCCTTGCGGCAGACGTGCTTTCCAGTGCCGAGTTCCAGCAACACGTGCTGGGCGCAAGGCCGACGGAGCAGATCCGGCTCAACAGCGGGCGGATCGCGGCACGTTGGCTGACGTACACGAACAAGTCGTACGACGTCGTCTACACCGAGGACTGGACCGGTTCGACCGGGCGGCTGCACCACATCGCCTTCGCGACCGACACCCGTGAGGACATCCTGCGCGCGGCCGATCTCGCCATCGACACAGGCGTGTTCATCGAGACGGGGCCGCACAAGCACGCCATCCAGCAGACGTTTTTCCTCTACGTCTACGAACCCGGCGGCAACCGCATCGAGTTGTGCAACCCGCTCACCCGGCTCGTCCTGGCGCCCGACTGGCCGCTGATCACCTGGACCGAGGAGGAGCGGAAGAAGGGGCAGGCCTGGGGCCTGAAGACCATCGAGTCCTTCCACACGCACGGGACTCCGCCGGTCGGCTGAGCAGCGCGCAGGAGCCGTCGGAGTCACCCCCACGCGATTGTCGATGAGATTGTTGACAAAAACGTTGACTATCCGGGAGGTGACTCCTTAGCGTCTGGCGCACCAAGCACGAGAGGTAACCAACGATGTCTTCCTCCCCCTCCCCGTCCCCCGCTCTGTCCGCCCGCGGCAGCCGACTGGCCCTCCTGGTCATCGGCCTGTGCTGGCTGGCCGTCCTCTTCGACGGCCTCGACATGTTCATCTACGGCTCGGTGCTCCCGCACCTGCTGGAGACGAAGACCTTCGGTCTCACCGCGGACCAGGCCGGCGACCTCGGCAGCTACGCCACCTTCGGCATGCTGGTGGGCGCCCTGACCGCGGGCACGGTCGCGGACCGGATCGGCCGCAAGCAGCTGATGATCGCCTGCGTGACGCTGTTCTCGCTGGCCTCCGGGATCTGCGCGGTCTCCGGCAGCGTCGAGGTCTTCGGCCTCGGCCGCACCCTCGCCGGCGTCGGCCTCGGCGGGCTGCTGCCCACCGCGATCAGCATGGTCTCCGACTACGCTCCGCGCGGCCGGACCGCCCTCACCATCGGCATGCTGATGACCGCCCACCACGCCGGCGGCATCCTCTCCGCCTACGTGGCCAAGTGGCTGGTGGACCCGGTCGGCTGGCGCGCCGCCTTCTGGGTCTGCGTCCTCCCGCTGCTCTTCGTCCCGGTGCTGCTGAAGTTCCTGCCCGAGTCGCTGAGCTTCCTGGTCGCCAAGGGCCGCACCGACGAGGCCACCGCCCTCGCGGAGCGCTTCGAGGTCGAACTCCCCGCCGCCACCGGCAAGAAGACCGCGGCCGACCGCTGGGACGCCCTGCGCAACCTCTTCAGCGGCGGCCAGTGGATCCAGACCCTGCTGTACTGGTTCGCCTCCTTCGGCGGCCTGCTCCTCGTCTACGGCGTCGCCACCTGGCTGCCCACCCTGATGCGCGCCGAGGGCTACGCGCTCGCCGACGCCCTCACCTTCGTCGTCGTCTTCAACCTCGGCGGCATCGTGGGCATGCTCGCGGCGGGCCGCGCCGCCGACCGCTTCGGCGCCCCGCGCATCTCGTCGATCTGGTTCGCGCTCACCGCCGTGGGCGTCTTCCTGCTCGGCGTCCACATGAACCAGGCCGTCACGATGCTGGTCGTCTTCCTCACCGGCGTCTTCCTCAACAGCGCCCAGACGATGATCTACGCGACGGTCTCCATCCGCTCCACCCCCGACAACCGCGCCACCGCTGTCGGCTGGACCTCCGGCATGGGCCGCTTCGGCGCCGTCTTCGGCCCGTGGCTCGGCGGCCGGCTGCTCGCCTCCGGCAACGGCGACTGGGGCTTCACGTCCTTCGCCATCGCCGGTCTGTCGTCGATGGTGTTCATCGGCATCGCCGCCCTGCGCAGCTCGAAGCAGGCCGAACGGACCGGCGCGGAGCAGGAGTTGGTCTCCGCCCACTGACGTGACACACGGAGGCGCCCGCGTCGGAAGACGCGGGCGCCTCCGTGTGCGGCGGGTCAGTCCTTGCCCATCTGGTCCTCCGCGGACAGGTGCTCCACCGTCTTGCCCGTCTCGGTGAACGTCCGCGTGACATAGCCCGACGAGTACACCCACAGGATGCGCAGCGGGGTGTCGCCCACGTTCCGGAACAGGTGCGGGATCGGTGAGGGGACGTACGTGGTGTCGTACTGCTCCAGGCGCGTCACCTCGCCGTCGACCACCACCTCCGCCTCGCCCTCCAGAATCGTCACGTGCTCGTCGCAGTTGTGCGAGTGCAACGGTGCTCCGGAGCCGACCGGATAGACGCTCATCCCACTGGTGATCAGGTTCTCCCCGCCCGCCGACGGCGTCGTGATGAGGGGTGTCGAGGCGACGGCTCCGCCCCGGTCGAGCACGGGCACGGACGCGACCTTGATGATCGTGGTCATCCGGAGTTCCTTTCCACTTACACACTTCTGCGTCGAACGACGTTAGGCCTCGCGTGGGGGAATGGGTGCCCTCTGGCGTGCAGCTTTACCTTGCATTTCCAGAGGGGTGAGCTTTCCGGACCCGGCTGTAGCGTCGGCACGCATCGCACGGCTTCACGAACCGTGCACGTAACGCGCCGGAAAGAAAAGGCAGGTATCGGCCCATGAGGCTCCCCGTTCTCACCGAAGAGGAAATGGACCCGCGCCAGCAGGAACTGGCCGCCCGCATCGCCGGCCGGCGCGGTTCCGTCCGCGGCCCCTTCCGGGTCTGGCTGCACAGCCCGGAGATGTGCGAACGGGCCGAATCCCTCGGTGCGTTCGCCCGCTTCGACAGCAGCCTCCCCAAGCACCTCAGCGAACTCACCCTGCTGATGGCCGCCCGCAACTGGGACGCGCAGTACTCCTGGAACGCCCATGTGCACCAGGCGATCGAGGCCGGTATCCCGGAGGCCGCCGTCAAGGCGATCGCCGAGAAGCGCGAGGCCGTCTTCGACAACGAGGCGGACCAGGTCTTCTACCAGTTCTGCCGCGAGATCCTCGACGACCACTTCGTCACCGACGCGACCTTCGCCGCCGCGCTGGAGCACTTCGGCTCCAAGGGCCTGGTCGACACCATCGGCGCGCTCGGCAACTTCACCATGCTCGGCATGTGCCTCAACACCTTCCAGGTGGACCTCCAGGCCGACAAGGAACCCCCGTTCCCGGACATCCGCGGCTACGGCCGTGTCGCCCCGGACGGCTCCGACGGCACCGAGCCACGCCCGTGACAACCCCGGGGGGAGGCGCGGTACTTCGCGTCCGGGGCGTCACCAAGAGCTTCGGCGGGGCGGCCGCGCTGAAGGGCGTGGACCTCGACCTGTACCCCGGCGAGGTCCACGCGCTGATGGGTATGAACGGAGCCGGCAAGTCGACGCTGGTACAGGTCCTTTCGGGGATCCACCAGCCCGACGGCGGCACCGTCGAGGTCAACGGGCAGGCGCAGCACGGGCTTACGGTCCGCAAGGCGCGCCGACTCGGCATCGCCTCGGTGCCCCAGCGCCGCGAACTGGCGATGGGGCTCACCGTCGCCGAGAACGTCATGCTGGGCGACTTGCCGACCCGGGCCGGTGCCGTGCGCTGGAAGGCCGTCAACTCCGAGGCCCGCACTGCACTTGAGGCCCTCGGCATCGACATCGACGTGACCCGCACCGCGGGCTCGCTCACCGTCGCCGAACAGACCATGGTCGAGGTGGCCCGCGAGGTCCGTCGCGGTGGCCGCATCCTCGTCCTCGACGAACCGACCGCCTGCCTGAGCGCCGAAGCGGCCCACCAGATAAGGGAGTTGGTACGCACCCTGCGCGACGAGGGCGTGGCCGTCGTCTACATCTCGCACTACATCGACGAGGTGCTGGCCGTCGCTGACCGTGTGACGGTGCTGCGGGACGGGGCGGTCGTACGCAGCGCGCCCGCCGCCGAGTTCGACGCCGCCGCACTCGTACGGAGCATGGTCGGCAGGGACGTCGTGTCCCGGCGATCCCAACGGCCCGCGCCCAAGGACGAGTACGGGCTCACCGTGCACGGCCTCACCGACGGCCGGGCCGTGCGGGACTTCACCGTCGACGTCCGCAAGGGCGAGATCGTCGCCGTGCTCGGCCCGGCCGGGGACGCGCAGTCACGCCTCTTCGACCTGCTCTCCGGGCGCCGCCGCCCCGACACGGGCGACCTCGCCGTGGACGGAACTCCGGTGCCGTTCGGCCGAGTTCACGCCTCGCTCGCCAGCGGCCTGCGCTGCGTCACCGGTGACCGCCGGGCCCTGGGCCTCGTCCCCGAACTCTCCCTGGACGAGAACCTGATGCTGGCCGGCGACCGCTTCGCCCGCCGCCGCACCCACCGCCGTGCCCAACTCGCCCGCCGCGCCGCCCCGTTGCGCCGCAACTACGGCGTGGTCGCCCTCGCCGGCAACCCGCCGGTGGGCGCGCTGTCCGGGGGCAACCAGCAGAAGGTGCTCCTCGCCAAGTGGCTCCAGACAGAGCCGGTCGCCTGCTTCCTGGAGGACCCCACCAACGGGGTCGACATCGCGGCCATGGCCGACATCCACGCCCTCCTCGACGACCTCGCCTCGCGCGGAGTCGCCGTACTGCTCGCCTCCTCCTCCGCCGAGGAGGTCATGCGCCTCGCCGACCGGGTCGTCGTCGTCAGTGCAGGCCGGACCGTCGCCGAGCACGACATCGACGCCATCACCCACGACGAACTCGTCGCCACCGCCCTCGGAGGTCAACCGCAGTGAGCGTCAAGACACTTGCCGACGCCCCGGGCGTCGACGACCCGTCCAGGAAGGCGCGCCCCAAGCTCTCGTTGTCCGCGCTGCGCGGCGCCCCGCACACCGGTCTGATCGCCGTCCTGATCGTCGTGATCGTGGCCACCTCGCTGCGCACCGACTCGTTCGCCACCGACACGAACGTCATCAACATCCTGCGCCAGGTAAGCGTCGTCGCCGTGATCGCGGCCGGACTCACGCTGCTGATGACGGCGGGCGGCATGGACTTCTCCATGGGCAGCAACGTCGCCGTGACGACCGCGGTCGGGGCGCAGCTGCTGGCGCACGGCCATTCCACGGCGTTCGCCGTCGTCGCCTGCCTGGTGCTGGCCACGCTGATCGGTCTGGTCAACGGGGCGGTGGTGACGTTCACGAACGTCGCCCCGTTCGTCGCGACCCTGGCGACGGCGACCCTCCTGGACGGTGTCGCGCTGCTCGTGCTCGACAGCGTCAGCGTCTCCATCGGCACCAAGATGTTCGCCCTCGGCAACAACAAGATCCTCGGGGTGCCGTACCTGCTGGTTGTCGCGATCCTCGTGTTGCTGGCGACCGCCCTGGTCATGCGGTTCACCGTGTTCGGCCGCGACGCCTTCGCCATCGGCGGCAACGAGCACGTCGCCCGCCTGAGCGGCATCAACGTCACCGCCCGCAAACTCTCCCTCTACGCCCTCACCGGCGCCCTGTCCGGACTGGCCGGCCTGATGCTGCTCTCCCGGCTCAGCGGCAGCAGCCCGGGCACGGGTGGACTCTCCCTCCAGCTCCAGGCCGTCGCCGCGGTCGTCATCGGCGGCACCGCCCTGGCCGGCGGCTACGGCACCGTCGTGGGCACCGCGCTCGGGGTGGTGCTCCTCGGTGTGGTCGCCAACGCGCTGAACCTGCTCCAGGTCTCCAGCAACTACCAGTCGGTCTCCGTCGGCGGAGTGCTGCTCGTCGCGGCCATCGCCAACGAGATGCACAAGGCACGTTCCGCACGTCATTGACCGGCCCCACTCACCGCATCCATAGACACAAGGCGGTTCACCATGAGAATTTCGGTCCGTTCCCGCAGAACCGTGCTCGCCGCGTTCGCCGGCGGCACCCTCGTACTGAGCGGCTGCGGCAGCAGTGACGACAGCGGGAGTTCCGGCGATGTCACCCTCGGATTCGTCAACGGCGGCGACACCGAGTTCCACAGCTGTCTCCAGAAAGCGGTCGAGCAGACGGCGAAGACGGAGAACGCCAGGATCTTCACCGCCAACTCGCACCAGAATTCCACCACCGAGCTTTCCAACATCGAGGACATGACCTCGCGCAACGTGAGCGCGCTGATCGTGCAGACGGTCAACGTCGACGCGCTCAAGGGCGACATCGCCAAGGCGAAGGCCGCGAACATACCGATCTACCTGACGTCCGTGGCCACCAGCGACGTGAACGACATCCTCGGCGCGGCCGTCGTCGACCTGGGGAAGCTCGGCGCCCTGGACGCCGGCTGGATCGCGCAGGACGCGGGCGGCAAGAACGTCCAGGTCGGCGTGATCGCGGGGGCGCCCGGCGCGGCCTCCGACCTGATGGTGGGCGGCTTCACGAAGGCGCTGCCGAGCACCGCCAAGGTGGTCGCGAACCAGCCGGGCATGTTCAATCCGGTGAAGGCGCAGGACGTGGCCGAGAACATGATCCAGGCACATCCCGACCTGCAGTACGCGTTCGTCGCCTCGGAGGACATGGCCTTGGCCGCCCGCAAGGCGTTCGACGCGGCCGGCAAGAAGGACGTGAAGATCGTGACCGCCAATGGCACCGACGAGGGCCTGGCCGCCGTCAAGGACGGACGGCTCTCCGCCACCGTCGCGAACTCGGCCATGTCGATCGGGCAGACCGCGGTCAAGAACGCCGTCGGACTCCTGGCCAAGAAGAAGGTTGACAAGATTGCCAACATTCCTCTTTTGTTGGTCACCAAGGACAACCTGAACAAGGCACCCCAGTACTGCCCCGAGTAACACAGCCGCGCGGGCAGCGACGCCTGTCCCTGCCTGTCCCGAGCCGCCCGTCCGACACATCGCTGGAATGTCCTGATAGAGCCGCTATAAGGGCATTCCGGATCCTGCCGGACCCCTACGCACGACCGGCACCGCCGCCGGGGCCCACCCCTGGCACACGTGGGCCTCCGGAGGAATCATGGACCGACTGCTCCTCATGCACAGCTTCGTCACCGTCGCCCAGACCGGCAGCTTCAGCGGCGCCGCCAAGAAACTCGGCTCGTCGGGCTCCCTCGTCTCGCGCCACGTCGCCGAGCTGGAGCGCCAGGTGGGTGTACGCCTCGTCAACCGCACCGCCCGTTCGGTGAGCCTCACGGAACCAGGGCTCCGGTACGCCGAGTTCGCCTCCCGCATCCTCGACGAGATCGAGGCCGAGGACGCCGTCATCTCGCACCTCCACGACCGCGCCGAAGGCACCCTGAGCATCATCTGCCCCAAGTGGATAGGCAGCCTGGACCTCGGAGACGCGATCGCCGCGTTCTCCGCCGCCCACCCCAAGATCCACGTCCGCTTCGAACTGGGCGGCATGTCGGACCGCACGTACGACTTCCTGGACAGCGGCTTCGACGTCGCCTTCCACACCCGGGACCTACGCGACTCCAGCGTCCGGCTGAAGAAGATCGCCTCCCTGCCCTTCGTGCTCTGCGCCTCCGAGAAGTACCTGGAGCGCGGCGGCCCGCTCACCGAGCCCAACGGCCTCGCCCACCACGAGTGCCTCGTCCACGTCAACGACCCGGTCTGGCGCATCGGCCACGGACACACCAGCACCCTGCACAAGATCCGCAACGTGGCGTTCTCCTCCAACTCCTACCTCGCGCTCCAGAAGGCCGCCGTCCACGGCCGCGGCATCGCCCTGCTCCCGCAGCGCCCCGCCTACGACGACCTCCTCTCCGGCGCCCTCAAGGTCCTGCTGCCCGAGCTCGCCGTACCCGACCGCCCGCTCTTCGCGATCTACGGCCCCGGCCAGGCCACCCCGCGCAAGGTCAGCGTCTTCCTGGACTTCCTCGCCGAATGGTTCTCACAGAATCCGATTCCGGCCATCCGCGCGTAACTGCAAGAAACGATTGCGAATTGAGTCGAGCTCGGACCATTGAGGCCTTCACGCCCTGAAATCTAGGCTCACCGGGCGACCCGCGAAACGAGGCATCCATGGGAATCCAGAGAATCGAATCGGTCACCTACGGCATCGACGACGTAGACGAATGTGTCCGTTTCTTCGGCGACTTCGGGCTGTTCCTGCTGGAGCGCACCGAGGAGCACGCGGTCTTCGAGACGCTCGCCGGGCAGACCCTCCACCTGGACACCGTGCCCGGCCCCCTGCTCCCGCCGCCGGTGGAGGCCGGGCCGACGATCCGCGAGGTCGTCTGGGGCGTCGACACCCCGGAGGAACTGGCCCGGCTGGTCGCCGCCGTCGGCCGGGACCGCAAGATCCACGAGAGCGCCGACGGGGTCTTCCACACCGTGGACGAGAGCGGCTTCGGCGCCGGACTCACGCTGGCCCGCCCCAAGAACGTGGACGTCACCCCGCGCCCCGCCAACGCGACGGGCAGCGTCGACCGCTGGAACACCGCGCTGGAACCGCTCACCCGGGCCTTCCCGCTGCGCATGTGCCATGTCGCGCTGAACATCGTCAAGGAAGGCCGCGAGGAGGCCGTCGCGTTCTACACCGAGCGGCTCGGCTTCCGGCCCACCGACATCGTCGAACCGATGGGCGTCTTCATGCAGGCACCGGGCGACGACGACCAGCACACCATGCTGCTGTGCCACCGCCCCGACCGCGCGGGCGTCAACCACATCGCCTACGAGGTCCCCGGCTTCGACGACGTCATCGAGGGCGGCAACTACATGATCGAGCGCGGCTGGCGGGAGGCCCGCAAGCTCGGCCGCCACACGGTCGGCTCGAACGTCTTCCGGTTCGTCCACGCCCCCTGCGGAGGCCGCGTCGAGTACGCGGCCGACATGGACCGCGTCGACGACACCTACGAGACCCGCGTCCACGAGACCACCCCGCCGCACCACATCTGGGCACTGCGCTCCAACCGCGACCAGGACGCCCCCGCCAACTGACTCTCCCCCCAGCCTGAGAGGGCACCCACTCATGACCTCCGACCACGGCTACCCCGCCGTCCGCATGTACATCGCGGGCGAGTGGTGCCAGGGCGGCACCGGACGGACCGCCCCGATCGTGAACCCGGCCACCGAGAAGGTGATCGGCGACGTACCCCTCGCCACCACCGCCGACCTCGACCGCGCCCTCGACGCGGCCACCGAGGGCTTCCGCACCTGGCGCAACACCCCGATAGCCAAGCGCTCCGCGATCCTGCACGCCGCCGCCGACCTGATCACCGAACGCGCCCCCGAGATCGGCCGGATCATGGCCCAGGAACAGGGCAAGCCGCTCCGCGAGGGCACCACCGAGGCCCTGCGCACCGCCGACACCCTGCGCTGGCACATCGAGGACGCCCGCCGCGCCTACGGCCGGATCATCCCGTCCGCACCCGGCACCGTCCTTACCGTCCGCCGCGAACCCGTCGGACCCGTGGCCGCGTTCGTGCCGTGGAACTTCCCCGTCGGCGGCCCCAACCGCAAGCTGTCCTCCGCCCTCTCCGCCGGCTGTTCGATGATCATCAAGGCGTCCGAGGAGACCCCTGGCACGGCTGCCGCCCTCGTCGCCTGCTACGCCGACGCCGGACTCCCGGCCGGTGTCCTCAACCTCGTCTTCGGTGAACCGGCCGAGGTCTCCGCCCACTTGATCCCCTCGCCGCAGGTCCGCCTGGTCGCCTTCACCGGCTCGGTCCCGGTCGGCAAGCTCCTCGCGGCCCAGGCGGGCGAAGTCATGAAGCCCACCCTGATGGAACTCGGCGGCCACGCCCCGGTCATCGTCTGCGCCGACGCCGACCCGGTGAAGTCCGCCCGCAAGGCGGCCCAGGCGAAGTTCTTCAACGCCGGCCAGGTGTGCACCTCGCCGAGCCGCTTCTTCGTCCACGAGAGCATCGTCGACGCGTTCACCGCCGAGTTCGTGAAGGCGGCCCAATCGGTCACCGTAGGCGACGGTCTCGACGCCGACACCACCATGGGGCCGCTCGCCAATGAGCGCCGGTTGCAAGCCATGGAGAACCTGGTCGCCGACGCCGTGGAGCGAGGCGCAAAGGTACTCACCGGTGGTCAACGTCTAGCGCGCGACGGCTACTTCTACGCCCCGACCGTCCTCACCGACGTACCGGCGGACGCGAAGCTGATGCACGAGGAGCCCTTCGGCCCGCTCGCGCCGATCGTCCCGTTCACGGACCTGGACGAGACCCTGGCGCTCGCCAACTCCCTTCCCTACGGCCTCGCCGCCTACGGCTTCACCGAGTCCGCCGCCACCGCCGAGAAGCTCTCGGACGCGCTGGAGGCCGGCATCCTCTCCATCAACCACTGCGGCGGCTCCGTCGCCGAGGCACCCTCCGGCGGCGTCAAGGAGAGCGGCTACGGCAGGGAGGGCGGCCCCGAGGCCCTCGACGCCTACCTGATCACCAAGCGCGTCTCCCACCTGCTGGCGGGCTGAACCGCCATGAGGTACACCCGAGTTGCGGTCGGCGGCCGGGCGGTCTGGGGCCGTGTGGGGGAGAGGGACATCGAGCTGCTGTCCGAGTCCCCTCTGGAAGGCGATCCGTCCGTCATCGGCACGGTGCCGGTCGCCGGCGCCCAGTGGCTGCCGGTCGTCGTCCCGCCCGTGTTCTACGCGGTCGGCATGAACTACCCGCGCCACATCGCGCACGCCGGCGCCGAGACCCCGGACCGACCCGAGGTCGGCTACCGCGCCAACAACGCGCTCACCGGCCACCGTTCACCCATCGTCAAGCCGGCCGGGGTCGAGGGCCGCTTCGAGGCCGAGCCCGAACTCGTCGCCGTCATCGGCCGCACCCTGCGCCACGCGACCTACGACGAGGCCCGCAAGTCGGTGTTCGGCTGGACCATCGGCAACGACGTCAGCGCCCGCACCTGGCAGCACCAGGACCGCTCGTTCTGGCGCAGCAAGAACAGCGACACGTTCAAGCCGATGGGGCCCTGGATCGAGACCGACGTCGACGCGCTCGCGCAGACCACGACTCTCCGTGTGAACGGGGAGGTTCGGGCCTCGTTCGCCACCGGCGACATGGTCTTCGACCCGTTCGACCACATCGTCGAGCTCACCAAGCACATCACCATGCACCCGGGGGACGTGCTGTGGATGGGCGCCGAAGCCACCTGCCAACTCGAACCAGGGGACACCGTGGACATCGAGATCAGCGGTATCGGCGTCCTGTCCAACCCCGTACACAGTGAAGGGAATCCGTCATGAGCAGCGCACCCCGCTACATCCACCACGTCAACTTCCCCACCACCGACCCCGACCGGACCGCCGAGTGGTACACGAAGGTCTTCGGGATGAAGCGGATCATGCCCAAGTCCAACACCCGCGTGGTGCTGATGACCCGGGGCAACTTCGACCTGCACTTCACCCCGGTCGAGGAGATGGAGCGCATGGCGCCCTATCACTTCGCCGTCGAGGTCGACGACTGGGACGACTTCCTCGCCCACCTCAAGGACCTGGGCATTAGGCACACCCGGCCGATCGAACGGCCCGAGAACCAGTCGAAGTTCTGCTACATCCACGACCCCGACCACACCATGATCGAGCTCGTCTTCCACGGCCGCCGCCCCAACTGACCCCGCGCGTACAGGAGTTCACCCCCATGCCCATCGCCGACTCCGACGGCACCTCCATCTACTACGAGCGCCACGGCAGCGGTCCGGCGATCCTGTTCGTGCACGGCAGCGGCGGCCACCACGCCGCCTGGTGGCAGCAAGTGGCCGCGCTGCGCGAGGAGTTCACGGTCGTCACCGTGGATCTGCGCGGCTTCGGCAAGTCCGACGCACCCACCCCTCCGAACTCGTCCAGGCCCGAGTTCGACGGCCAGGACTTCCCCGGTGACGTCGTCGCCGTCCTCGACCAGGAGGACCTGACCGGCGCCATGCTGGTCGGCCAGTCCATCGGCTCCGTCGCCGCGCTGCGCGCCGGACTGCTGCGGCCCGAGCGGGTCGGCTCCGTCGTGCTCGGCCACTCGTTGGGCGGCATCAGCCACCCCGAGCTCAAGGAACTCGCCGCCGCCGACCGCGCCGAGGCCGTCAAACTCCCGGTCATCGACCGCCTGTTGACCAAGCGCTTCCAGGAGGAGCGGGCCGACCTCACCTTCCTGTTCCAGCAGATGGGCACGTTCAACGTGGCCAGGATGCAGGACCTGCGCAACCTCGACACCAACGGCCCGTCCCTGGACGACATTCAGGCCTCGGGCGTGAAGGTCGCCTTCCTCGCGGGCGAGAAGGACGCGGTGCTCAGCGTGAAGACCGTGACCCGCGCCCACGAACTGCTGGCCGGCTCGCACCTGGAGATCGTCCCGGACGCCCCGCACTCCATGTACTGGGAGACGCCCGCCGAGTACAACGCCGCCGTCGCCCACCTGCGCCGCACTCTCACCGCACCGAAGGAAGCAGCATGAGCAGCCTCACCCTGGACGCCGCCGAGGAGATCATCGACGCCGCCCACAAACGCGCCCAGGCCCTCGGGAAGGCGGTGAGCGTCGCCGTCGTGGACGCCGGCGGCTTCCCCATCGCCATCCGCCGCCCGGACGGCGCCCGCCCGCTCACCCCGGACATCGCCCGCGCCAAGGCGTACACGGCGGCCATCATGCAGCGGCCCGGCAAGATGCTGAAGAAGTGGCAGGAGAGCCAGCCGGTCTTCTTCTCCCAGCTCTCCCAACTCCCCGGCGCCGCCATGCCGATCATGGCCACCGAAGGCAGCCTCACCATCAAGAAGGACGGCGAGATCATCGGCGGTCTCGGCATCGCGGGCGGCACCGCGGACGAGGACCAGCAGATCGCCGAGGAGGTCCTCGCCTCGCTCGGCTACGAACTGGAGTTCGCCGCCTGGGGGGTCGCGGGCACGCCCGCCCCGTCCTCGCCCTCGTCCGGAAAGGACGCATGACCCATGGCGGATACGTTCAACTACCGCATCGATCACCACGGCAGCCTGGTCCGCCCGGCCGAACTGACCGCGGCCCGCGCGGCCGGTGACCCCGAGGCGCTGAAGGAGGCGGAACTCCAGGCGGTCAAGGAGGCAGTCGTCCTCCAGCGCAAGCTGCGCTCCACCGTCGTCACCGACGGCGACTTCCCGCGAGAGGACTTCCGCAGCGCGGTCCTTGACGGAGTATCAGGTTTCCGGCGCACGGACGAGACCGACGCCGACGGCCTGGTCCGCTGGGTCGCGGAATCCCTGCCGAAGGCCAACGGCCCCCTGCTCGCGGACTGGGCGGCCCACCTCACCGAACTGACGGTGATAGCCCCGAAGGCCTCGTTGCCCTCGCCCGCGTATCTCGCAGCCACCACCTTCGAACCCGGTCACGGCCCGTCCTCCGCAAGGGAGTTGGGGGAGGCCCTGGCCGAGATCGTCCTCGCCGAGATCGAGGCACTGGTCGCCAAGGGCGTACGCCTGATCCAGCTCAACAACCCGCTGCTGCTCGGCCAGTTGGCCACCGACCCGGCCGCCCCCGGCGCGCTCTCCTTCGAGGACGCTCTCGCGGTGGACGCCTTGGCGGTACGCCTGGACGAGCGCCCCGAGGGCGTACGCATCGCGGTGGCCCCCGGCCCGGTAGCCCCCGCCACGCTCGACCCGTCCCGCACCGAGCGGCTCTACGGCGGGATCGGCGCCGATCGCTGGATCCTGCCCTTCGACCAGGGCACCCCGGCCGAACTCGCCCTGGTCAAGGCCCTGCCCGAGGACTGTGACTTCTGCCTGGGTGTCGTCGACGCGACCGTGCCCGCGCTGGAGGACATCGACATGGTGATGGCGAGGCTCGACGCGGTGGGCGAGTTCAAGGACCTGGAGGACGGGGCCGTAGCGCCGTCCCGTGGCTTCGCCGACGTGGCGGGCCGGCCGCTGCTGACCGCCGAGGAGCAGCGCCGGAAGATCGAGCTGGTGGAGACGATCGCCCGATACGTCTGGGGCAACGAGTTCTGACGCGTGAGCCGGGAAGCGCGACACCGCGCTTCCCGGCAGGGCCCGGTCAGAGCACCTCGGCGAACGTCACCCTGCGATCGGTCAGCAGCGGCCAGATCGTCCGCACGATCAGCTCGTCGAAGTGCTCGGCCGCCTTGTGCGCGTCGAAACCGGCCCGGTCGGCGTACTGCTCGTACAGCACGAAACTCCCCGGCACCTCCGCCTCGGCGTGCACCTCGTACGCCAGGTTCCCCGGCTCGGCACGGGTCTGCTCGCGCACCTTCAGCAACGCGGCCCGCACAGCGTCCTCGTCGGCGGGTTCGCAGAAGTAGCGGGCGATGACTGCGTAGGCCATGTCGTGTGTCTCCTCAACGAATCCTCGATCGAATCCTCAGCGGATTCTCGGCTCCCGGCGGCGTGGCACATGCCGTCCGGCCTGCCGATTCCAGCACGGATCAACCCTCCGCCGACCTGCGCGCGGCGCAAGCAATGCCTGCCTGTGCGGGGCTGGTGGCACCGCCCTCACATGGTGTGTTGTCGCATTCGGCCCACTGTGGCCGCTGACTGTGCAGACCGCGGACCCGCACCGCGGCGGACGAAGGAAGTGATCTTCATGCGAAGCCTGGAAACCCTCTCCGGTGGAGAGTGGGTGGCGACCGGCGAGTGGATCGAGGTGCACAACCCCGCCGATGTCCGCACCCCCCTCGCGCGCATCCCCGCCCTCGCCGCCAAGGACGTCACCCGCGCCTACGACCACGCCGAGCGCGGTTTCGCCGTCTGGAAGCGCACCAGCCCCTTCGAGCGGGCCAGGATCTTCACGGACGCGGCCAGGCTGATCCGCGAGCGGGTCGACGAGATCGCCGCCGACGTCACCGCCGAGAACGGCAAGACCGGCGCCGAGGCCCGCGGCGAGACCCTCAAGGCGGCCGACTTCCTCGACTACTACGCCGGCCTGGCCCGCCAGGGCTACGGCACCCTCCTGCACGACGCCCGGCCCAACACCCGCGTGCACACCCAGCGCGAGCCGATCGGCGTGATCCTCGTGATCAGCCCCTGGAACGACCCGCTGATCACCCCGGCCCGCAAGCTCGCCCCGCTGCTCGCCGCCGGCAACGCGGCCGTGTTCAAGCCGGCCACCGAGACACCGTTGTCGGGCCTGCACTTCGCCCGCGCCCTGCACGACGCCGGGTTGCCCGCAGGCGTGCTGAACGTGGTCACGGGCCGTACGGCCGAGATCGAGGAGGCGCTCCTCGACGACCCGCGCATCGTCGGCATCACCTTCACCGGCTCGAACGAGGTCGGCAACCGCATCCGCCGCCGCCTCGCCGACCGCAACGTCCGCTTCCAGGGCGAACTCGGCGGCAAGAACGCCTCGGTGGTCCTGGCGGACGCCGACCTGCCGTTCGCCGCGAAGACTGTCGTAGCGGCCTCCTTCGGCCAGGCCGGACAGCGCTGCACCGCCACGAGCCGTGTCATCGTCGAGCGTCCGGTGTACCACGAGTTCACCCGGCTGCTGGTCGCCGAGGTCGAGGCGCTCAAGGTCGGCCCGGGCAGCGACCCGGCGACCACCCTGTGCCCGCTCTCCAGCCCCAAGCAGCGCGACAGTGTCCTCGCCCACCTCAAGGGCGCCGTCGAGCAGGGCGCCACCGTCCTCACCGGCGGCGACGCCGACACCGAGGGCGACCACGCGCACGGCTGCTTCGTCCAGCCGACCGTGCTCGCCGATGTCACCGCCGAGACGGCGATCTGGCGCGAGGAGGTCTTCGGACCGGTCCTCGCCGTCCGCGCCGTGGACGACTTCGCACAGGCCGTCGATGCGGTCAACGACTCCCAATTCGGCCTGGCCGCAGCGGTGTTCACCCGCGACCTCGCCTCCGCGTACCGCTTCGCCGACGACGCCGAATGCGGGCAGATCGCCGTCAACGCGACCACCCCCGGCTGGGACGTGCACCTGCCCTTCGGCGGCTTTCACGAATCAGGCACGGGCTACAAGGAGCAGGGCGACGAGGTCCTGCGCTTCTCCACCCGGGTCAAGACCGTCGCCGTCCACATCGGCGCATGAGCGGGCGAGCAGCACAGAGAGAGGAGGATGCCGATGGCTGACGAGACGATCGGCATCGTCGGCGCGGGCATCGTGGGCCTGGCCACCGCCCGTGAGATCGCCCTGCGCCGCCCCGGCACCCGGGTCGTGGTGATGGAGAAGGAACCCGAGGTCGCCGTCCACCAGACCGGCCACAACTCCGGTGTCGTGCACGCCGGCATCTACTACGCGCCGGGCAGTCTCAAGGCCGACCTGTGCGTCCGGGGCGTATCGATCCTGCGCGAGTACTGCCAGGACCGCGGGCTGCCGTACGAGGAGATCGGCAAGCTCGTCGTGGCCGTACGGCCGGACGAGCTGGGCCGGATGGAGAACCTGTACGAGCGGGCCAGGAACAACCACGTGCCCGAACTCCGCAAGATCTCCCGGGAGGAGATCAAGGAGCTGGAGCCGCATGTCGGCGGTATCGCCGCCCTGCACTCCCCGCGCACCGCCATCACCGACTACCCGGCGATCGCCCGCGAGTTCGCCAAGGACATCGAGGCCTCCGGCGGCGAGGTGAAGCTCGGCTTCCCGGTCACCTCGATCACCAATGTGCCGGGCGGAATCGAGGTCGCGTCCGGGCAGGAGCGGGTCCGGGTCGACCGGCTGATCCTCTGCGCGGGGCTGCACTCCGACGCGGTGGCCAAGCTGGCGCAGGACAAGAAGGCACCGAAGATCATCCCGTTCCGGGGCGAGTACATGCTCCTCAGGCCGGACCGGACCCATCTGGTGCGCGGGCTTATCTACCCGGTGCCGGATCCCCGTTACCCCTTCCTCGGCGTGCACTTCACCCCGCGTGTCGACGGCAGCGTCGAGGTCGGTCCGAACGCCGTCCTCGCCCTGGCCAGGGAGGGCTACAAGCTCGGCCGGATCTCCCTCAAGGACCTCGCCGGACTCGCCGCCTATCCCGGCTCCTGGCGGATGGCCGCCCAGCACTGGCGGACCGGCATCAAGGAGTACCGCGGTTCGCTGTCCGCGTCGGCCTTCATGAAGGACGCGAAGCTCTACGTCCCCGGTGTCGGCGTCGCCGACGTCGTACGGGGCGGGGCAGGTGTCCGGGCCCAGGCACTGGATCCCGACGGCACGCTCGTGGACGACTTCCGCATCCATCAGGTGGGCCGGATCACCGCCGTGCGCAACGCGCCCTCGCCGGCCGCCACCGCCTCCATGGCGATCGCCGAACACATCGTCGAGGCCGTGTTCGGCGCCTCGTCCGCAAACTGAGAATGCCCTGCGTACAGCGGTGTTTCGCGCAACTACTGCTTGCACTCCCAGCGCTCGGCAAGGCCCCCTCGCCCGCCTAGCGTTCCTTCCGTAAAGACCTTCGAGAGAAAGAGTTCCGGACATGTTCGTTGTCGACACGCAGATCCACATCTGGAAGGAAGAGAGCCCGGACCGCCCCTGGGTCCCGGGAGCGCGGGAGCGCATCCGTCTCAACGGACACCGTGAGGACCCCTTCTCCTACGAGGAGGCCCTGGAGCTGATGGACGAGGCCGGCGTCAACCGGGCCCTGATCCTGCCGCCGTCCTGGGAGGGCGACCGTATCGACTACGCCCTGGAGGCCTGCGAGGCGCACCCCGACCGCTTCGGGATCATGGCGCGCATCCCGCAGAACAAGCCCGAAGAGGGCAAGGCGATGCTGAAGGACTTCGCGCAGAACCCGCATGTGAAGGGCACCCGCCTCACCTTCCACCGGCCGCAGGACCGCAACTGGATGATCGACGGCACCAACGACTGGTACTGGCCGATCGCCGAGGAGCTGCGCATCCCGACGATGGTCCACGCGCCCATCTGGAAGCGGGAGTTGGGCGAGATCGCCGCCAAGCACCCCGAGCTGAAGATCATCATCGACCACATGGGCATCATGGCCCGCTGTGTCGACGACGCGATCGGCTACTGGGTCTCGGAGACCGCCGACCTGGCCGCCCACCCGAACATCTATGTGAAGGTCTCGGCGCTCCCCGGCTACTCCACGCAGCCCTTCCCGAACAACAACATCCAGAAGTACGTGCGCGAGATGGTCGACAAGATGGGCCCGCAGCGCTGCTTCTACGGCACCGACATCACCCGGCTGCTCGGGCACGGCATCACCTACACCGACACGATCGAGCAGTTCACCAAGCACTGGGACTTCACGCCCGAGGAGCTTGAATGGATCATGGGCCGCGGTATCTCCGAGGTCCTGAACTGGCCGATCGAGGGCTGAGGAAGCGCGAGAGATGACCGACACCACCAACTCCCCGGGCGCCGACGGCGGCGATGCTCTCGTTACCGCCTTCAACGCCGTCGGCGCCGACTACATCTTCTGTTCGTCGGGTTCCGAGTGGGCTCCCGTCTGGGAGTCCCTGGCCCGCCGTCACCGCGACGGACTGCCCTGCCCGCAGTACCTGGACCTGACCCACGAGACCGTCGCCGTCGGCATGGCCACCGGCTACGGACTCATCAGGCGCCGGCCGCAGGGCGTACTCCTGCACGCGGCCCCCGGTCTGCTCCAGGGCTCGATGGCCGTGCACGGGGCGCTGCTCGCGGGCGTCCCGATGGTGGTCAGCTCCTCGGAGTCCACCACGTACGGCGACGGCCCCGGCCAGGACCCGGGCGGCCAGTGGTACCGCAACCTGTCCATCGTCGGCGGCCCGCACCAGATCGCCCAGCCCTTCACCAAGTGGTCCAACGAGGCCGCGAGCGTCCACACCCTTCCTACGATGGTGACGCGGGCGGCGGAACTGGCCTGGCGCGCTCCGGCGGGACCGGCGTACCTCAACGTCCCGCTGGAGATCCTCCTGGAGGAGTGGGACGGGCGTGAGGCCAAGCCGATCGTGGTGCCGGGTTCCACGCACAGCTCGCCCGAAGAGGTCGACCCGGTCGCCCAGTTGATCCGTGAGGCCTCGAATCCGGTCATCGTCACGGAGACGGCGGGGCGCGAGGCGGGCGGCTTCGAGGCGCTCGTCGCCTTCGCCGAGGCGTGGAACATCCCCGTCGTCGAGCCCGACTCGGCGGTCTGCGGCAACTTCCCGCGCACCCACCCGCTGCACGCCGGCAGCGACATCGGCCCGTGGATGGACACGGCGGACCTGATCCTCCTGGTCAACTGCCGCGCCCCCTTCTACCCGCCGTCGCGCCGCCCCTCCAAGGCGACCGTCGTCGTCATCGACGAAGTACCGCAGCGCCCGCACGTCGTCTACCAAGTCCTCTTCGCCGACAAGTACTTGGAAGGCAACGTCGCCAACACCCTGCGCCAGCTGGCCAAGCGGGCGAAGGACCTGGACGAGACGGCAGTGGCGGAACGCAGGGCCGCGCAGGAGGCCCGCTTCGCGGCCGAGCAGGCGGCGATCACCCAGGCCGAGACGAAGGCCGAGGGCGCCGAGGGCATCGACCCGGTGCTCGTCGCCGCCACGCTGCGCAAGCTGCTGGAGGGCCGGGACGGGATCGTCGTCGACGAGACCATCACCCACAGCCGCGTCGTCAAGCGCCATGTCCAGACCGCCGACCCCGACTCGTACTTCTACGTCCAGGGCGGCCTCGGCCAGGGCATCGCGGTCGCGCTCGGCGTCAAACTCGCCGCGAAGGAACGCCCGGTGGTCCTCACCATCGGCGACGGCGCCTTCACCTACAACCCGGTCATCCAGTCGTACGACGCCTCGAACGCCTACGAACTCCCGCTGCTGATCGTGGTGTTCAACAACCGCGTCTACAAGTCGATGAACCTGAACCACCGCAGGTTCTACCCCGAGGGCGCCGCCGCCGACACCGGCGAGTGGCTCGGCACCGACCTGCACCGGCTGCCCCGGCTCGCCGCGTTCGCCGAGCCCTTCGGGATGCACACCGAGACGGTCGACGCGCCCGAGGCGCTCGCGCCCGCGCTGGAGCGTGCGCTCAAGGCCGTGGCGGAGGGCACCACCGCCGTCGTCGACGTACTCGTCACCCGCTGAACCAGGAAGGCACCCGCCACCATGTCCGACACCGCAACGCCCAAGCCGGGCAAGGTACTTGTCGCCGCAGACGACCTGCGCACCTTCTCCGCCGCGCTCCTTGAGAAGGGCGGCCTGAGCGCCGAGCAGGCGCGCACCACCGCCGACGTGTTCGTGTGGGCCGCGCTCCGTGGCGTCGACTCGCACGGCATCGCCCGCGTCCCCGCCTACCTGGAGCTGCTGGCCAAGGGCGTGGCCAACGCCGACGCCGACATCAAGGTCGAGTCCACCGCCCCGGCCGCAGCCGTACTGGACGCCGACCGCGCCCCCGGTCCGGTCGCCCTCAGTGCGGCCGCCGACGAGGCCGTAACTCGGGCCCGGATCAGTGGAGTTGCCGCCGTCGGAGTCCGCCGGACCGTGCACACCGGCGCCATCGGCTACTACGTGTCGAAGATCGCCGAGCAGGGTCTCGTCGGCATCGGCTACGTCTCGGGCATGCCCAACATGGGCTACACCGGTGTCAAGGGCGCGGCCGTGGCGACCAGCCCGCTTGCCATCGCCGTACCGGCAAAGGCGCATGCCCCGCTGCTGCTCGACATGGCGACCGCCACCATCGCCCTGGGCAAGATCCGCCAGGCGAAGGCGAGCGGCACCCCGCTGCCCGAGGGCGCGGCGGCCACGGCCGACGGGACCCCGACCACCGACCCCGAACTGGCCGTCATGCCACTGCCGTTGGGCGGCGCCAAGGGCTCCGGGATGTCCCTCGCCTTCGAGCTGCTGACCAGCGTGCTGGTCGGCGCGCCGATCTTCGCCGCCTTCCACTCGGACGACCCGCAAGGGCGCAAGCACCGCCAGAACGCGCTGCTCATCGCCCTGGACCCGGCGGCCTTCGGAGACCCGGCCGCCTTCACCGAGGCGGTCGACGCGACGCTGGCCACCCTCAAGCAACTGCCGCCCGCGGACGGCGCCGAGGGCGTCTTCTACCCCGGTGAGCGCAGTGCGGCGGTCGCCGAGGGACGCGGTGCGAAGGGCATTCCCGTCGCGCCCAAGGTGTGGCGTGAACTGACCGAGGCCGCAGGGAAGTTCGGCCTCACGCCGCCGGAGCCGGTGCCTTCGGCGTGACCCGGCGGTACTTCGCCGACCGTCCTGGAGAGGGACGGTCGGCGAAGTGCGTTGCTTTTGAGGGTGGCTCAGCTGGTTCCCACTGCCTGCCGTACCTGACGGGCGATCAGCGCGTAGGTCTCCAGCGCCCGTTCGTCGTCCGTGCCGTCGTAGCCGTGGTCGGCTCCGGCGACGTCGACGTGCTCCACCAGGGCGCCCGCCGTGCGCAACCGGTCGGCGTAGCGCACGCCTTCGGCCCTGAGCAGGTCGTACTCCGCCGTGACGACCAGTGCCGGGGCGATGCCCTTGAGGTCCGCGGTGTCCGAGGGGTGGGCGGGCGACACCAGCCGGTCGGCGCGCACCTTGGGATCCGGGACGTACGACGTGTCGAAGACCTCGGCCATCCAGGGGCGCAGCACCGGCTTGGCGACGGCGGCCCGCTTGTCCTTGGCGCTGGTCGCGAGGTCCAGCGGGGGATAGTGCAGCACCTGGAGCGCGATCGAGGGACCGCCCTCCTCCAGCGACTGCCGGGCCACCGCCGCCGCGAGTCCGCCCCCGGCGCTCTGCCCGCCGACGGTGAGCCGGTCGCCGTCCCAGCCCTGTTCGGCGCCGTGCTCCGCGATCCACCGGACCACCTCGAAGGCCTGCCGGGGCGGCGCGGGGAACGGGTGCTGCGGCGCGACGACGTAGTCGACGTTGACCACCACGACACCTGCCTCCGCCGCGAGGAAACGGCACAGCGGGTCGTCGAGTTCGGTGAGCGGCACGACGTAGCCACCGCCGTGGAAGTTCACGTGCACCGGCGGAGGAGGGCCCTCGCCGGCCGGCAGATACACCGTGGCGCGCGCCGGGGCGACCGAGGCCGGGATCGTCAACTCCCGTGTGTTGCGCGGGAATTGCGGGAACCGCTGATGCGAGGCGGCGGCGGAACCGCGCCCGCTCGGGCGGCGGTCGGCCATCAGGGAGAGACACTGCAGGGACTTGGCGGCGAAGGCGGCCACCGTCGGCCGGGCCAGAACAGACATACCGCTCCATTCATGGAGTGCGCGCGACGGGGGAGTGCGGTCCGATCGCCCGGGATCGATCGACAGGATTCCTGGCGATGGTTAGGGCGACGATAACACGGGTGCATTCCGGACGGATGCTGTGATCGGCGCTGTTGAGGGGCGGCCGGGGGTGGGGTGGGTGTGTGAAACCGGTGTCGGGGGCGCCGACCGGGACGGGCACGACGGGGTCGTGGGAGGGCGGCGGCGGTACGGCGGCGCGGCCGCCGCCGCTGCGGCCGGCGGTGGGCGTCGGTTTCACTGGCGGACGGCGCCGCGCCGGGTCTCGATCAGGGTGGCCGCGTGCTCGGGCAGCCAGGCCGTACCGCTGGTGTCGGAGCCGGAGCCGGAGCCGGAGCCGGAGCCGGAGCCGGAGCCGAAGAGGTGGGGCGCGAACTGGGCCTGGAGGTCGGCCGGGTTGGGCCGGCCGGTGGGTGGGGGTGCCCGCCGGTCAGTGGTGTCGCACCGGCCCGTCAAGGTGCTCGTGCTCGCAGCAGGGGCCGTGGTGTAGCGGGACCGCCGGAGCGGTCGCGGCTTGTGCCGTCACGCATGCCGCGTGCTGTGCGGTCTCGATCATCTGCTCGCTGTCGGTCGCCGCATCGGCCAGGCTCCCGCAGCACACCACGAGCAGCGCCGCGCCCGCGACGAACGGCAGAGCCCGGCGCGGGGGAGGAGGCGCCAGCAGCGCCCGTACCCGCTGCGGCACCGCCCCGCCGGTCGCGGCGAGCGCCGGGCGGGAGCGGTTCGCCGAGGTGGCCAGCGCCGCCCGGCCCACGGCACGGGCGACGACCGCACGATCGCCGACCCGCACCGCGGCCTCCTCGTCGGCCCAGCGCTCCAGCACGAAGCCACCGGCCGCGGACAGCGGACGTAGCAGCGGATTCACGGCGGCGGACAGGCGCCAGAGGGTCTGGAAGAGATGGTGCCGGCCGCGCAGGTGGGCCCGCTCGTGCGCGAGCAGTGCCTCGCGCTCGCGGTCGCCCAGGCAGCGCAGCATGCCGCGCGACACCACGATCCGCCCCGGCTTCCCCGGCAGCGCGAAGGCCTCCGGTGTCGCCATGTCGAGGACGGCCAACTCCGTTTCGCCGGGCAGCTGTTGGCACTCACGGCGGGCCCAGCGCAGATGCCGCACCTGACGTGTGGCGGCGACGGCGAGACCCGCGACCGACGAGAGGAGGGCGAGCGCGGCAACTCCGGCGACCGTGAGGTAGACGGGATCGGAGGCGCGTACGGCGGCGACCGACCACTGCCCTTCCTGGGCGACCTCGGGGATCTGCACAAGGCCCGCGAACGCGAGCAGTCCCAGGGAGCCGAGCCAGCCGAGCGACGCCACGAGTGCGGCGGAGGCCAGCGACCAGGCGGCCGTGCGCGGGGCCAGCAGAGGGGCGGCGCGCGGCGCGAACAGCGCGATCACGATGGTGATCAGAAGGGGGACGTAGACACTGATCAGCACCGGCTCACGGTCCTTCGTCGGCGCGGCCGATGTGCTGCGGGCCGTCATGCCCGGAGAGCAGTCGCTGGAGCAACTGCTCGTCCTCCTCGGACAGTTCGGAGACGAAGCGGGTGAGCACCGCCTCGCGGTCGGCGCCGTGCTCCAGCAGGGAACGCATCCGCTCCGCCGTGTGCGTCGCCTCGTCGCGGGCGGGCGCGTACGCGTACCCGCGGCCCGCGCGATGCCGGACGAGCATCCCCTTGTCGTACAGGCGCGAAAGGATCGTCAGCACGGTGGTGTAGGCCAGGTCCCCGGGCAGTCCGTCCCTGACCTGGCGGGCGGTCAGCGGTTCGGTGGCTCCGTAGAGCGCGGCGAGGACACCGCTCTCCAGTTCACCGCGCGCCCGCCTGCCGGACGTCGCGCCGGGTTCGTCGCTCTGCCGATCATGCACTGTTCACCCCACCGCCTTTCACCGCTCGGCGTCCCAGCCTACCCGCCGACCTACTACGGCCTGTAGGAAGTGCGTCAAGGGCTCGAAGCGACCGGTCGGGGTCGGGCAGGCCTTTGCGTTCGCGATCTACTACATGTTGTACGACCTTACCTACTACATGTTGTAGAGTTTCGCCGCTCCACTCCACCTGCGGAGGAAAAAGCCCATGCCCCACCTCGGAAGTACGGTGCATCTGCGCGCCCTCGCGGTCGCCACCCTGCGCCCCCGCCAGACGACCCCGCCCAGCCGTCCGTCGGCGGCCGAGCGGATCGTGATCGTCTCGGCGAGCGTCGGAGCCGGTCACGACGGCGCCGCCGCCGAGCTGGAACGGCGCCTGGTCGCGGCCGGACTCGCGGTCGACCGGCTCGACCTGCTGGACGTGCTGCCCGCCCGGCTCGGCCGGCTCGTCCGGGACGGCTACCACCGCATGCTCGTCCGGACACCCTGGCTCTACCAGCGGATCTACAGCAGCACCGAACGCGCCGGAGGCGGCGGCCCCGTCGCACGCGCCTTGCTGCGCTCCGCCGAGGGAAGGCTGCTGCGCGCCCTGCCCGCCGACACGGGCGCCGTCGTCTCGACCTACCCGGGCGCGAGCCGGGTCCTGGGCAGCCTCCGGCTCGCGGGTCGGCTCACCGTGCCCGTCCTCACCTACCTCACCGACTTCTCCGTGCACCCGCTGTGGGTGGCCGAAGGCGTCGACGTCCACCTCGCACTGCACGCCGTGCCCGCCGCCCAGGCCAGCGCCGCCGGCGCACACGACGTACGGGTGTGCGGCCCGGTCGCCGACCCGCGCTTCCACCCCGTGGACGCGACGGAACGCACCGCGGCCCGCACCCGTTTCGGCCTGCCCGCGAACGCGCCGCTGGCCCTGCTGGTCGCCGGTTCCTGGGGCGTGGGCCCGGTACGGCAGGTCGCCCGCGAACTGCGCGACTGCGGTGCGGCCGTACCGGTCGTGGTCTGCGGCCGCAACGAGGAACTGGCCGCACAGCTCCGCGCGGACGGCATCGAGCACGTCCACGGCTGGGTCGACGACATGCCCGGCCTGATGCACGCCGCCGACGTCCTGGTCCAGAACGCCGGCGGACTGACCTCCCTTGAGGCCTTCGCCGCCGGCCTGCCCGTCGCCAGCTACGGCTGCATACCCGGCCACGGCCTGACCAACGCGTCCGCCCTCGACCAGGCGGGCGTCGCCGCGTGGATCCAGGACCCGGCCCAACTCAAGCACGTACTGGCCGAGTTGATCGACGGTCCGCGCGGGCTGCTGCAACGGGAGGCCGGGCTCGCACTGTTCGCGGGCGGGGAACCGGACCGGGTTGCCGGGAAGGACGCCGCACACCACGAGCAGGCGACGGGCGCCGACCGGGGCCCCGCCGCCGAGACCGTACGGGTCTGCCGCGCCGGCGCCGGCCCCGCCACCCCGATCACCGCCCGCCGGACCAGGCCGGTCCGTCCGACCGCCCTGCGGCTCGCGACCACCACCGCCCTGGCCTGCGCGGTCTGGGCGGGCGCGGTCGGCACGGCGGTCGCCACGACCGACGGCGGCCCGGGCCTGATGCACGCCATAGGCAAGAGCCTCGACTTCGACGACCCGGGCGACGGACACCACGAACTCCACACGGCTCACGAGGCCCATGCGAAGGGAGACCGCTCGTGACAGTCGTACGCCCTCTTTCTACGGCCGCTCGTCTCGCGCCGCCCGACCCCGACCCCGCCACCGCGTCCGCCGCGGGCCCCGCGACGGGACGCCCCGCATGACCGCCGCCCGCCTCCTCCGCACCGCGCTCCCCGCGCTGCCCCTGCTCGCAGCCGCCGCGTACGCCGCCCCCGTCCTGTCCACCTACGGCCCGCTCCGCAACCGCGTCATGCCCCGCCTCTCCGGCCGCGGCCGACCCGACCACGTTGCACTCACCTTCGACGACGGACCGGACCCGCTCTCCACCCCCCTGTTCCTGCGCCTGCTCGACGAGCGCCGGGTCCGCGCCACCTTCTTCCTCCTCGGCAATCAGGCGGTACGCGCCCCCGGCCTGGTCCGCGAGATCGCCGCCGCCGGACACGAGATCGCCGTCCACGGCTGGCTCCACCGCCCCCTCCTGCTGCGCGGCCCGCGTGCCACCCTCGACGACCTGGCCCGCGCCCGCGACACGGTCGGCGAGCTCACCGGCCGCACACCACGGCTCTTCCGCCCGCCCTACGGCGTGATGTCCACCGCCGCCCACCTCGCGGCCCGCCGCCTCGACCTCACGCCGGTGCTGTGGACGGCCTGGGGCGAGGACTGGCGGGCACGCGCCACACCGGAGTCGGTCCACCGCACGGTCACCGCGGACCTGCGCGGTGGCGGCACGATCCTGCTGCACGACTCCGACTGCACCTCGGCCCCCGGCTCCTGGCGCGCCACCCTCGGCGCGGTGCCCCGCATCCTCGACACCTGCGCGATCCGCGGGCTGTCCGTGGGGCCGCTGCGGGAGCATGCTGTGGATCTGCTCTGAAGTTGACAATATTGTTGGCGCTCCCGGTCGGCGGAATTTACGTTCGCAAGTACCTGGACCAGGGAGCCCCCCATGCTTTCGAACGCCATGAACCGCCGGACCTTCCTCAACGGGACGCTGACCGCCGCCGCGACGGCCGCCCTCGTCGGCACCGCGACCGGCGCCGACGCGGCGGACCGCGACAGCTCCGCGACCCCGCTGACGGGCCCGCTCCGGATCGACGCCGGCCGGGTGTCCGGCGTGGCGTCCCTGGTCTCCGGCGTCACCGTGTTCAAGGGCCTGCCCTACGCCGCGACCACGGCCGGCGCCAACCGCTGGCGCCCGCCGCAGCGGGCCGACTCCTGGACGGGCGTACGCGTCGCGGACACCTTCGGGGACATCTGCCCGCAGCAGGTGACGGGTTCGGCCTCCGTCACGATGAGCGAGGACTGCCTCAACCTCAACGTCTGGACCGGAGCCGCGAGTTCACGCGAGAAGCGCCCGGTCCTGGTCTGGATCTACGGCGGCCGGTTCACCGGCGGCTACGCCTCCGACCCCGGCTTCGACGGCGCCGGACTCGCCGCCAAGGGTCTGGTCGTGGTGACCCTCAACTACCGCACCGGCGCGTTCGGTTTCCTCGCCACCCCCGAACTCGGCGCCGAGTCCGGCCACCACGCCTCCGGCAACTACGGTCTCCTGGACCAGATTTCGGCCCTGCGCTGGGTACGGCGCAACATCACCGCGTTCGGCGGCGACCCGAACCGGGTGACGATCGCAGGCCAGTCGGCGGGCGGCGCCTCCGTGATGCACCTCATCTACTCCCCGCTCGCCAAGGGCCTGTTCCAGGGCGCGATCTCCGAGAGCGGCGGCGCCCGCGCCACCGGCGACCCCGAGATCGCCGCGCTGGCAGCGTCGTACCGCACTCTGGAGACGGCCGAGAGCCAGGGCACCGCGTACGCCGCCGCACTCGGCGCCACCTCGCTCGACGCTCTCCGCGCTCTGGCGAGCGACAAGTTGATGGCGGGTCAGAACGCCAACGACACCACGGTCAGCGGGCCGGTGAACGGCAACCCGCCGGAGTTCCGCCCGGTCCTCGACGGCTGGGTCAAGCCGTGGACGTACGAACAGGCCCTGGCGGGCGGCCACTTGAACGACGTACCGGTACTGGCCGGCGGCAACAAGGACGAGAACGGCGCCTCCCCGAGCCCGACCGTGAAGCTCGCCGACTATCTGGCCACCGTCGAGAAGGAATACGGCACTCTCGCCGACGAGTTCCTGGCGCTCTACCCCGCCACCACCGACACGGAGGCGGGCCAGGCCCGCAACGCCTCCGCCCGCGAGGGCTCGCGCGTCTCCGCGAACCTGTGGGCGGCCGAGTGGGCGAAGACGGCCAAGAGTCCGGTGTTCACGTACTACTGGGAGCATGTCCCGCCGACGGCGACCGGTCCCAACTCCCGTGGCGCGTACCACGGTTCGGAGATCAACTATGTCTTCGACAACCTCTACGCCACCAACCTGCCCTGGACCGACGCGGACCGTGCGGTCGCCGACACCCTGTCCGACTACGTGGTGAACTTCGTGACCCACGGAGACCCGAACGGCCATGGCCTCACCCACTGGCCCGCGGCGAACCACCGTCTCCCGATCACGATGGAACTCGGCGACCGGTTCGGCGCGCTCGCACTGGCGGACGCGCCCAAGGCGGACTTCTTCGGGCGATTCTTCGCGAGCCAGAAGCGCTGGTGACGTCGGTGCCGATGGCGGTCTACGGGTGACGTACTCTCTCCGCCGTATACGGGGTAAACGCACGCCGTAACTTACTTGAGTTACGCAACAATATGGTAAAGTGGGTCTCATGTCCACACCACCGGTCCCTACCGCCCCCGCCTCTCCGGAGGTGACCGAGATCGAGCGAGCTCTCACTCGGATCACCTACCTGAGTACGCGCGCCCGTCAGCACGACCGGCTCATGGCCCTCGCCGGTGTGCCGCTGGACCGTGCGGCGGTGGCGCTGCTGCGGCAGGTCGCGGACTCCGAGCCGCTGCGCCCCGGGGAACTGGCGAACCGCCTCGGCGTCGAGGCCTCGCATGTGACCCGCACGGTCCAGCAGCTGCAGAAGTCCGGCTACGTCACCCGCGTGCCCGACCCCGACGACCGCCGCGCCCAGCGGATCGAGCTGACCGAGGCCGGCGAGAAGGCCGTCGCCAGCGTCCGGGACGCCGGTGCGCGCGGAATGCAGATGGCCCTCTCCGAGTGGTCGACGGACGAACTCCAGCAACTGGCAACGCTGTTCCACCGCATGGTCGACGACTTCCTGAACTACGCGATCGACGAGGAGAGCGAGCCGGAGGCAGCCGCACCGGCGACCACCGCCTGAGCATGGTCAGCACTGGGCGGGGATCGCACCCGCCTCAGCCGAGGTCGGCGACGATCTGCGGCAGGTCGGCCGTGGTGCGGATTCCGGGGGTCGCCGCGCAGACGAAGGGGACGGCGTTGACCGCGCGGTTCGCGGTGTAGGAGGGGGACATCGCGGCCATCCGGTCGAGGGGCACGGGGAAGCGCAGGTCGATGTCGAGCGGCGCGTCTCCCTCGACCGAGACGTGCCAGCCCGTGGCACGCAGGTCCCAGGCGGGATCGAGGTCGGTGGTGCAGTACCAGTTGGCGCGGAACCGCAGCAGGGGGCGGCCTTCGCGCAGACCGGAGACCGTGATCCGCTGCGCGGCCACCGTCCCTTCCGCCAGGGTGCCCGCCGCGATCGTGGTCGAGCGCCGGGCGAGCGCGACCTCACCGGTCGCCTCCACCGAATCGAGCGGTGTCCCCAGCGCCTCGGCCAGCAGGCGCAGCGACGGGCCGAAGCTGTCGCGCAGCCCGGTCAGCCGCTGTTCGCCGAATGCGGCAGGGGGCTGCCCGAAGCCCATCACCTCGAACAGCAGCCCGGGGGAGTCCCGTTGGGAGAGATCCGCGAACTCGTCGATCGTCAGCGCGTCGAGCCGCCGCTGGATCGAGGTGAGGACGATCGGCAGGGCCTCCGTGATGAACCCCGGGCTGCTGCCCGTGCTGTGGACGGAGGTCCCGCCCTCCGCGCACGCGTCCTCGATCCGCTTCCGCACGACCGGGTCGAGGCTGGGCGCGTGATGGAACTCGCCGCGCGTCGACACGACGTTCACACCTGACGAGAGCAGCGTGCACACCTCGTCGAAGTCGCAGGCGCGCGGGGTGTAGAGGACGCAGTCGGCGTCGAGCGCCAGGATCTCGTCGATGTCGTGCGTGGCGAGAATCCCGGTCGTGCCGAACTCTCCGCCGCTCAACTCAGCCGCGTCCAGGCCCGACTTGGCCGGCGTGTGGACATACACGCCGGCCAGGGTCAGCTTCGGATGCTCCAGTACGGCACGCATCGTGCGGGCACCGATGTTCCCCGTGGCCCACTGCACGACCCGGTAGCGCTGTACTCCATGCCGTAGCGGCTCGGTCATCGCCCACCTCCCGATCGGTGGGCGAGAACCGTACTCTCCGCTTCGGAGAGCGTCAATTACGCGTCAACTATGCATGGAGGATCGTCAGTTGCGCACCGGAACGCCCGAGAGGCCGCCGAGGCAGAACTGCCAGACCTCCTCGGCGCTGACCGCCGCGGCATGGCTGCCGGCCGGAACGCCGTTGCCCTGTGCGACGAACATGACCGTCTGCATCAGGATCGAGGCCTGACGGCGAGGCTTCCCGGCGGGGATGGCGCCGGCGTCCTCGGCCTGTTCCACCAACTCGGTGAACACCGTGAGCAGGGGGAGATGAGCGGTCGCCACCTGCGAGGGGTGCTTCACGAGGAGTTGCAGCGCGAAGTCGCTGAACAGCGGGCGCTCCACACCGGGGTTGGAGAGCGACTGCTCGAAGAGCATCTCCACCGCGAGCCGCAGCGCCTGGAGCGGATCCGACTCGGAGCCGGCGGTCTCACGGATCTCGGCGGCCGACTTGGACAACGCGTCCTCGAACAGAGCGAGCAGCAGCTCGTGTTTGCCGTCGAAGTGCTGGTAGAAGCTGCGCAGTGACTGTTTGGAGCGGTCCACGACCTCCTGGACGGTGAAGTCCGTCGTCCGCTTCTCCGCGATCAGTTCCTGCGCCGCGTCCAGGAAGCGCTGCACACGTTGTTCGGCGCGGAGCTTGGCGGCACGGGTGGAACGCTCAACGGCGCGCTGGCGCCAGGCTGGTTGTTCTTCGGGGACAGCTGTCACATGAAGAACGATACTCCACTTCAGCGGTAACACTCCGGCTTCCCCTACCGAAGACCGCACTGCAAGTTCCGAGACTCTTACTTGCGTGAGATGAGAATGATATTCTCACCGACATTCGTCCGGGTTGGCAGGAGGTTCGTCTGACATGGCATGGGACTTTTCCACCGAGCCGGAGTTCGAGGAGAAGCTGGAGTGGATCAGGCGGTTCCGCGCCGAGCGCGTGGAGCCCCTGGACCTGCTGTATCCGGACCGGGCCTACCACCCGCTCGACGACGAACTCGGCCCTGTCGTCAGGACGTTGAAGCAACAGGTCCGCGACGAGGGCCTGTGGGCACCGCACTTGGGCCCGGAGCTCGGCGGGCGCGGCTTCGGCCAGGTCAAGCTGGCGCTGATCAACGAGATCCTGGGCCAGTCGAGTTGGGCCCCCGTCATCTTCGGCACCGCCGCCCCCGACACCGGGAACGCCGAGATCATCGCCCGCTACGGCACCGACGAACAGAAGGAGCGCTACCTCCAGCCGCTGCTGGAGGGCGAGTGCTTCTCCTGCTTCTCCATGACCGAACCCCAGGCCGGCGCCGACCCCACGATGTTCACCACCCGCGCGGAGCGCGACGGCGACGACTGGGTCATCACCGGCCGCAAGTTCTTCTCCTCCAACGCCCGCACCTCGAAGTTCGTCATCGTCATGGCCGTGACGAACCCCGACGTCAGCCCCTACAAGGGCATGTCGATGTTCCTCGTGCCCAGCGACACCCCCGGCGTCCGCATCGAGCGCCACCTCGGCATCATGGGCGAGGCCACCGACGAGGGCATGCATGCACTCATCGCCTACGACGGCGTCCGCGTCCCCGCGGACGCGTTGCTCGGCGGCGAGGGCCAGGCCTTCGCGATCGCCCAGACCCGGCTCGGCGGTGGCCGTGTCCACCACGCGATGCGGGTCGTCGGCCAGAGCCAGAAGGCGCTGGACATGATGGCCGAGCGGGCCCTGTCCCGCGAGACCCAGGGCAGTCTGCTGGCCGACAAGCAACTCGTACGGGCCGACATCGCCGACTCCTACGCCCAACTCGCCCAGTTCCGGCTGTTCGTGCTCCACACCGCCTGGCAGATCGACCGCTACCAGGACTACAAGCGGGTCCGGAAGGACATCGCCGCCATCAAGTTCCTCACACCCAAGGTGCTGCACGACATCGTCTACCGCTCGATGCATCTGCACGGTGCCCTCGGTGTGTCGAACGAGATGCCGTTCTCGGACATGTGGAACGGCGCCGCCGTCATGGCCGTCGTCGACGGCCCCACCGAGGTCCACAAGATCACTGTCGCCCGTGACGTCCTGCGCGGCTACGAAGCCGCCCCCGGCCTGTGGCCCACCCAGCACCTGCCCACCCGCCGCGAATGGGCCCGGAAGCAGTTGGAGGACCTGCTGTGACGCTCGCCAACACGGAATCCCTCGCCCACTGGCTGGACGACCAGGGCATCGCCCCCGGCGAACCCGTCGAGACGTCGTACATCTCCGGGGGCACCTCCAACGACATCTACGGCATCCGGCGCGGCGAGCAGAGCATGGTGCTGCGCAAGCCGCCGGAGAAGGTTCCGCCGGGGCGCAACGAGACCATGCTCCGCGAATACCGCGTTCTCAAGGCGCTCAACGGCACGGACGTCCCGCACCCCGAGGCGATCGCGGTGTGCGACGACACGAGCGTGCTCGGCTCCTGCTTCTACCTCATGGCGCACGTCGACGGCTGGTCCCCGATGAACTCCGGCGGCTGGCCCGAGCCGTTCCTCAGCGACCTGTCGCTTCGCCCCGGCCTCGCGTACCAACTCGTCGAGGGCATCGCCAAGTTGGGCAATGTCGACTGGCGCGCCCAGGGACTCGAGGGCTTCGGCCGCCCGGACGGCTTCCACGACAGACAGGTCGACCGCTGGCTGGCCCACCTCGCCAAGTTCAAGTTCCGCGAGATCCCCGGCTTGGAGAAGGCCGCCGCCTGGCTGCGGGAACACCGTCCCGCCCACTGGACACCGGGCATCATCCACGGCGACTACCAGTTCGCCAACGTCATGTTCCGGCACGGCGCGCCCGCCGAACTCGCGGCCCTGGTCGACTTCGAAATGGCCACCGTGGGCGACCCGTTGCTCGACCTCGGCTGGGTGATCATGGGCTGGCCGGACGCCGACGAGGACCGCACCCAGAAGGGCTACGTCGACTACACCGGCATGCCCGACCGCACCGACGTGCTGGAGCACTACGCCAAGGTCAGCGGGCGGGACGTCGGCGAGATCGACTACTACGTCATCCTCGCCCGGTTCAAGATGGCCGTAGTGCTGGAGGGCGGCTACGCCCGGCATGTGAGGGGCGAGGGCGGCAACCCCAAGATGGCCCACTACGGCGACGTCGTCCTCCAGATGGCCGCCCAGGCGGCCGAGCTCGCCGCCACGACCCGGCTATGAGAGCGGCCCGCTGCAACGCCGTCGGCGGCCCGGTCGTCGTTGAGGACATTCCCGAACCACCCTTCGCTGAAGGGGAGTTGGCGTGGCCGGACGGCGGCATCCCCGTCGACGTGCACTACGCCGCCGTCAACTTCGCCGACGTCCTCGTGATCGACGGCGCCTACCAGGTGAAGGCGGAGCCGCCCTTCACCCCGGGCAGCGAGTTCGCCGGCGTGGTCGCCGCCTCGGCGTACGGATTCGAGAAGGGCGAGCGGGTCTTCGGCTCGATGTTCGTCGGCGCCTTCGCCGAACGCGTCACCGCCCGCCCCGCCGGCCTGAGCCGCATCCCGGAGGGCATCCCCACCGAGCGAGCCGCGGCCTTCGGGGTCAGCCACGCCACCGCCTTCGACGCGCTCCGCCTGGTCGCCGACGTACAGCACGGCGAGCGGGTGGCCGTCCTCGGCGCGGCCGGCGGGGTGGGCCTCGCCACCGTCGAACTCGCCGCACTGCTCGGCGCGGAGGTCGTCGCCGTCGCCTCGACGGCGGAGAAGCGGGCGGTGTGCGCCGAGCAGGGCGCGCACGTCGCCTTGCCCTACGACGATCTGAAGCGGAGCCTGCGGGACGCGGGCGGCGCCGATGTCGTGATCGACCCGGTCGGCGGGCCGTACGCGGAGGAGGCGTTGCGGGCGATGCGCTGGGGCGGACGGTTCGTGAGCGTGGGGTTCGCGAGCGGGGAGATCCCGCGCATCCCGCTCAACCTCCCGATGCTCAAGGGCGTCAGCGTCCACGGCTTCGACCTCGGCGGCTGGGCGCGGCACCGGCGGGACGACCTGGTCGCCGCCCGCACCGAACTCCACGGACTGTTCGCCGCCGGACGGATCCGGCCCCGCGTCCACGCCGTCTATCCGCTCGCCGAAGTCGCCGCGGCCCTCAGCCTGGGGCGCCGCGCCATCGGCAAGGTCCTTCTGGAGGTCGCGCATGGAGTTTGAGTTCGACGACGAGCAGCGGCTGCTCCAGCGAGTGGTCCGCGAAACGGTCACCAGGACGCGCTCGCTGCCCGAGGACCAACTCTGGGACACCTACTTGGAGTTGGGCTGGCTCGAAGCCCCTCCGGTGGAACTCGCCATCGTGCTGGAGGAGTTGGGCTACGCCGCCGACCCGACGCCCTTCCTCGCCACCGCCACCTGGTTCGCACCGCTGGCCGGACGGCTGCCGCGCGGCTCGGGCACCGGTGTCTTCGACGGGGAGGGCCGGTTCGTCCTCGACGCCGACCGCGCGGACGAGATCGCCCTGCTCACCTCCGAGGGCGTGGTCGTACGGGACGGAAAGGACCTGGCGGCCGAGCGGCTGTCCGTGTTCGACCCGACCCTGCACGTCGCCCGGGTGGACGCACCGGACCTGGTCGCCGGTGTACCGGACCTGGCCCTGATGGGCCTCGCGGTCAGCACCGTCGGCAGTTGCCGGCGCATCCTCGACCTGGTCGTCGCCCATGTGAAGGAACGACACCAATTCGGCGTGCCCATCGGCTCGTTCCAGGCCGTCAAGCACAAGGCCGCCGACATGTACGTCGCCATCGAACGAGCGAAGGTGCTGGCCTACTTCTCCGCGCTCACCATCGCCGAGGACGACCCGCGCCGCGGCCGGGCCGTCGCGATGGCCAAGGCCGCCGCCGGGGACTGCCAACGGGTGTGTTTCCGCAATGGGTTCCAGCTCTTCGGCGCCATGGGCTACACGTGGGAGAACGAGCTGCAGATCCATCTCAAGCGGGCCAAGGCCGGGGACCTGCTCCTCGGCACGGCGTCCGAGCACAGGAAGGCGCTGCTGGTATGAGGCTGGCCCCCGACCCCGAGGTCGAGAAGTTCCGCGCCGATTTCAGCGCCTTCCTCGACACCCACCTGCCCACCCCCGAAGAGGCCACCGTCCGCTCCAAGTCCAGCGCGGACATTCCCGATTGGGCCCGGCGCTGGCAGCGCACCCTCTTCGACGAGGGCTGGCTGCTGCCCGCCCAGCCGCCCGAGTACGGCGGACGCAACGCCACCCTGCCCCAAGTCGTCGCCCACCTGGAGGAGTTGTCCAGACGGCGGATCTACCACAGCTTCAACCCGCAGGGTCTGAACATCATCGCGGCCTCGCTGCTCACCTTCGGGACGGAGCAGCAGAAACGCGACTGGGCCATACCGTTGCTGCGCGCCGAGATCACCGCCTCGCTCGGCATGAGCGAGCCCGGAGCCGGCTCCGACCTGGCGGGGCTGCGCACCCGTGCGGTCCTCGACGGCGACCATTTCGTCGTCAACGGGCAGAAGGTGTGGACCTCCGGCGCGCACGATGCCGACGTCCTGCTCACCTTCGTCCGCACCGACCCCGACGCCCCCAAGCACAAGGGCATCAGCGTCCTACTGATCCCCACCGCCTCCGAAGGCCTGGTCCGGCGGCCGTTCGGATCGATCGCCGCACCCGACGACCTCGACTTCAACGAGGTGTTCTTCACCGACGTCCGCGTCCCCAAGGAGAACCTCGTCGGCCCCCTCAACGAGGGCTGGCGGGTGGCCAACGGCTCGCTCGGCCACGAACGGACCCTGCTCTGGGTGCACTACGCCGAGCGCATGGACGGCCTGATCCAGGACTCGCCCTGTGACGAGGAGTGGTACGCGACGCTCCAAATGGACGTCCAGGCACTGCGGTTGCTCGGCTATCGGCTGCTCGGGGCCGACCGGAACCCGGTGGAGATCTCGGTGCTCAAGCTGCTCGGCTCCGAGGCCGCGCAGAGCGCCGAACTGCACGCCCTCGAACACCACGGGACCGAGGCGCTGCTGCATCCGGTGCAGACCGGGCCGTACACCCATATGAACATCGAGGCGTTCACCGCCAGTTGGTTCGAGCGGTACGCGCGCAGCTTCGGCGGGACGATCGCCGGCGGCACCTCCGAGATCCAGCGCAACATCATTGCCGAGCGCATCCTCGGCCTGCCCCGATAGAGCCGACGGAAGACGGGACCCATGACAGACACAGCGGCAGACGCAGCGGACACGGACGAGGTCCTCTACGAGGTCGACAGCAAGGTCGCGGTCATCACCCTGAACCGGCCCGAGGTCGCCAACGCCCAGAACGCGGTGCTCCTCGACGCGCTGGACGCCGCCTGGAGCCGGGCCGCCGCCGACGAGGAGGTGAAGGTGATTCTCCTGCGGGGCAACGGGAAACACTTCTCCTCCGGCCACGACCTCAAGGACCGCTGGCCGGCCCCGAGCGAGATCACCCTGGAGTGGATCTACGCCGCCGAGTCCCGCCGCTACCTGGAATACACGCTGCGCTGGCGCAACGTCCCCAAGCCGTCGATCGCCGCGGTCCAGGGCAAGTGCATCGCCGGCGGACTGATGCTGTGCTGGCCCTGCGATCTGATCGTGGCCGCCGAGAACGCCGAATTCTCCGACCCCGTCGTGCACATGGGCATCGGGGGAGTCGAATACCACGGTCACACCTGGGAGTTGGGCCCGCGCAAGGCGAAGGAGATCCTCTTCACCGGACGGGCCGTCACCGCCGAGGAGGCGGAGAAGGTCGGCATGGTGAACAAGGTCGTCCCCCTCGACCAACTGGACATCGAAGCAATGGAGTTGGCCCGGCAGATCGCCCGCATGCCGTCCTTCGGCCTCCGCCAGGCCAAGCGCGCCGTCAACCAGAGCCTCGACGTCCAGGGCTTCTACGCGGCCATCCAGTCCGTGTTCGACATCCACGAGACGGGACACGGAAACGCGTTGAGCGTCTCCGGGTATCCCATTCTCACGAAGCTCGACGGCATGAAGGAACGCCTCAAGGAGCAGTAGGCGATGGCCCGACCGCGCATCACTCGCGATGCGCGGTCGCGCCCCGGCTCATCGCGAGGACCGCGTCACGGCGGCTCAGCGCCCCGAACGGTGAACCGCCGGTCGGGGTGGGGCTGCCGCAGATCCAGGTCGGACCGTCGGAGAGATGGGCGAGCGCCTCGGCGGCCACGTCGTCCGGGTCGGCCAAGTCGCCGCCGTACGAGCCCCCTTGGACTTCTTGCGTCCGCCGCAGGGACGGGGTGTCGGTCCTGCCGAGCACCAGCCCCAGGACGTCCACCCCGCTGCCCTGCCACTCCGCCCACAGGCTCTCGGCGAGGATCAGGTCGAACGCCTTCGTGGCGCCGTACGCAGCGAGCGTGGCACCACCCGCCCAGGCCGCGCCCGAGGTCACCAGGACCACGGCGCCCCGCTTGCGCGCCACCATCGGGGCGCCGAAACGGTACGCCGCTTCGAGTACGGCCGTGCAGTTGCGCCGCACCAGCCCCAGGTGGACGTCGAGATCCTTGTCGAGGAACGGGACGCTGCGGTCGTCGCTGCCCGCGTTGTACACGAACAGACCGACTTCCAGACCGGCGGTCGCCCGCTCCAACTCCGACAAGGCAGTGGGGGAGCTGAGGTCGAGGGCGACGGCGCGGACCTCGACGCCGTACCGGGCGCGGATCTCGTCGGCGGACTCCTCCAGCACGGGCAGCCGCCGGGCCACCAGCACGACGTTCATTCCGTCGGCGGCCATCCGGTGGGCGAACGCGGCACCCACTCCGTCCGATCCGCCGGCGACGACACCCCACGGCCCGTACTTGGCGGCGAGCGATTCAGTCACTTCTCACTCCTCATTCGGATCAGGCAGATCAGAGAGATCGGGCAGATCATTCAAGGTGAACCGAGAACCTTCTTCTCGACCGCGTCCGACGACAGCACGGTCCCGATGATCCCCAGGTCGGCGCCGGCGCTCCGCGCCACCTCGCGCACCACGTCGACGTCCTTGCTCATCAGGTCCGCCAGCCGTTCCGCTACCGCGTCGACCGAACCCCCGCTGACGACGACACCGAGCGCGCGACTGGCGCCGCTGCCGTGCTGGAGCGCGGCGAGAATCGCCTTCTCGTCGATGCCCAGCGAACCTGCGACCCGCACCGCGTCGACCGCGAGCCCGACCTGCGCCACGAACAGGGCGTTGTTCACGAGCTTGACCCGCTGCCCGTTCCCGGCCGGCCCCACAAACATGACCGGCGAGGCGTAGGTCTCCAACAGCGGGCGCATCGCGTCCAGTTGAGCCTCGTCCCCACCGACCCACAGGGTGAGACGGCCCGCCGCGATGTCGTGCGGACCGCCAGAGAGCGCGGCGTCCAGCACCCCGACACCGCGCTCCGCGCCCGCCTCGGCGAGCAACTGTGCGGTGGCCGGATCGGAGGTCGTGTGCTGCACGAGCGTCGCTCCCGGCTTCATGGCCGCGAGGGCGCCGTCCGTGCCGAGGCAGACCGCTCGCACCTGCTCGTCCTTCAGTACGGTGACCAGCACCGCGTCGGCGTCGCGGACCGTCGCCCGGACCGTGTCGGCCGACGCGAGCCCGCTCTCCTGGGCAGCCTCCCGGGCCTCCGGACGACGTACAAGGACCGTGACGTCATGCCCGGCGGCCGACAGCCGTTCGACGATCGGCCGCCCCATCCGCCCCCACCCGATGAACCCGATCCTCAACTCTCCTCCAGCGCCACGGAATTGGAGGACGGTGCCAACATCGCACGCGGCCCGTCGCTGCCGTCGAGGTTGGCATTGACCCGCTCGGTGATCCGCCACCCCTCCGAAGTGCGCACCCAGCGCCAGGTGTTGGCGGAGACCTGGAACACCCAGAACCGTCCGGCCTTGGCGTCCCACCGCAGATGCAGCGCATGGCTGCGGCCGGTCGCGTGGTCGCCGTCCACGACGACGTGCGGCGCGGTCAGTACATGGCCGCAGCCGTTGTGGATCACGCTCTGGTGGCCCGGGCCGTGCACCATGCCGACGATGCCGTCCCGGCCCTCCATCCGCAGATGGGGGATCGCGTCGAAGACACCGTCCTCGGTCCAGAGCGCCGCGGCGGCCTCTCCCGAACCGCTGTCGACCGCCGGCCCGTACTGGGCGACGAGCTGAGTGATCTCGACCTGGTCCTCCAAGGCGCGCACCTTCGCCGTCAACGCCTCGACTGTGGAACGCAGTTGGGCAAGTTCGTCGCTCTCGCTCATGAGTGGGTTCAACTCCCTGGTACGACGATGATGCGGGCCGGACCATCGGCGTCCCGTGCCGCGTCGAGCGCCGCCGGAACCCCGTCCAGCCCGACGGAGTGGCCGAGCATCGGCCCGACATCGAGGCTGCCGGAGCAGACGGCCCGGAACGCCTCGTCCCAGTGGTCCATCGAAGGACCGCCCCCGAACTGGATGTTGAGCCCCTTCCGCTTGGCGGTCAGGGTGTGCAGATGGTCGCCCTCGGGCGGACCGCCGACGGAGAAGATCCGGGTGCCGCGCTCACACCCCTTGATGATCGAGTCGAGAACACCCGGCACGCCGACGCACTCGAACACGACACAACTCGCCTGCGGACCGGCCGCGTTGCGCCATGCCTCGTACGGCGAGACCTCGCCCGGGTCGACGACCACATCGGCACCCATCGCCAGCGCGGTCGCACGACGCGACGCGACCAGGTCGGCCGCCACGATCGGGCCGACGCCGAGGCTTTTGAGCCGGCCGATAGCCGACAGTGCGATGGCGCCGCAGCCGATGACCAACGGCACGTCACGCGCGGTCAGTTGGGCGCGGGAAGCGGTCGACCAGCCCACGGAGATCGCGTCGGCGACACACACGATCTCACTCGGCAGCTCCGACACCGCGACCCGGGTGATGGCCTCGGTCAACAGGAACAACTCGCCGAACCCACCAGGTGATTCGGGGTTCTGGCCGATGATCCTGCGCCCTGCGGGCGTGTTCAGCACGGGCAGCGAACTCACCCGCGTCCCGACCGGGATCCGCCGCTCGGTGCCGGGGCCGTAGCCCACCACCTCGGCGCAGTACTCGTGCCCCATCACGATGTCGACGTCCTGGTCGTACGTCGACATCCCGCTGTCGTCGTCGGCGCCCGCCTCCGGATGGTCCATGAAGTGCAGATCCGACGCGCAGATCCCGCACGCCAGCGAGCGGACGAGGAGTTGCCCCGGTCCGGGGACCGGATCGCCGACGATCCGCGCCTCGACCGTCCCGCCACGCAGCACCGCAGCACGCATCAGGCTCTCCTCCGATCTTCGAAGTTCCCCGAAGTCCGTCTCCTTCGGACTGTAGCCACACGGCGGGAATTACAGAAGACCGTCTCCTATAATTGGCGGGACATGGCCCGGTCACTACAATCACCGCCATGGCAGAACCCCGCCGCGCCCCGGGCCGTCCACGTGACACGAGCATCAACGAGCGGGCCCTCGCGGCAACGCGTGAACTGCTCGTCCAGCGTGGCTTCGAGGCGACGACGATCCAGGCGGTGGCCGAGCACTCGGGGGTGCACGCCTCCGCCATCTACCGCCGCTGGCCGTCCCGGATCGAGCTGATCGAGGAGGCCACGTTCCCCGGACTCAGCCCGCTGAGCGTCCGGCCGACGGGGGACCTCCGCCGTGATCTTCGACGGTTCATCCGTGCCTACTTGGCGGCCTTCGGCGCACCCGCCGCCCGGGCCGCCGCGGCCGGGCTCTTCGCGCACTCCCAGACGTCGACCCGCCCCCGGCCGCCCGAGATGCTGCTGCGGGTGTCGGCGCGACCGCAGTTCCAGGAGATCCTGCGCGCCGCGCCGACCGGGACCGTCGACCCCGCCGTGGACCCGGACGACGTCTTCGACATGCTCCTCGGCGCCGTACTGACCCGCACCCTCCTGTCCACGGTCACGGCCCGCAACCGCCCGGTCGAGCGCACGGTGGAGATGATCCTGCGGATGCTACGGCCGCTCGACGGGCCACTGATCTGATCAACTCGCCCAGCGCAAAAGGGCGTTGGTGTCAGCGGCGCTCGTCGCGGAACACCTTCCCGCCCTTCATCACGAACCGGACGTCCGCCATCACGGAGACGTCCTCCAGCGGATTGCCCGGCACCGCGATCAGATCGGCGAGCAGCCCCTCCGCGATACGGCCCCGGTCGTCGGCGTCGATGAGCTCCGCCGCGTTGACGGTCGCCGACTGGAGCGCCTCCAGGGGAGTCATCCCGCGGTCGACCAGGGCGATCAGCTCCTGGGCGCCGCGGCCGTGCGGAATCGCCGGCGCGTCGGTGCCGAGCGCCATCCGGACACCCGCCTTCCCGGCCCTGGACACCACGGTCTTCGCCCGGGGGAAGATCTCGGCGGCCTTCTCCACCAGTTCGGGCGCGGAGTGGGACATGTCCATCCCGTCGATGAGAGCGGTGGTCGGCACCAGGAAAGTACCCCTCTCCGCCATCAGCGCGATGGTGTCGTCGTCGAGCAGGAAGCCGTGCTCGATGCAGTCGATGCCCGCCTCCACCGCCGAGCGGACGGCGTCGGCCCCATGGGTGTGGGCCGCCACCTTCAGTCCGCGCCGGTGGGCCTCGTCGACGATGGCCCGCAGTTCCTCGTCGGAGTAGTGCTGCGCACCGGGGGTGCCCGTGTGGGACATCACGCCCCCGGACGCGCAGACCTTGATGAGCCGTGCTCCGTGCTTGATCTGGTAGCGGACGGCCTTGCGTACCTCGTCGACACCGTTGGCAATGCCCTCCTCCAGGGAGAGAGGCATGATTCCGGGGGCGTACGCGGCGAACATCGTGGGGTCGAGATGCCCGCCGGTGGGTGTGATGGCGTGACCGGCGGGCACGATCCGCGGGCCGTCTATCCAGCCGGCGTCGATGGCCTTGGCCAGCGCGACGTCCAGCAGATAGCCGCCCGTCTTCACGAACAGCCCGAGATTGCGGACCGTGGTGAACCCCGCGCGCAGGGTCCGCCGGGCGTTGCCCACCGCGCGGAGCATCCGCAGCGGTGGGTCGTCCTGGACGGGGGAGAACGCGAGCGTCTCTCCCCGGCCGCCCATCAGAAGGTTGACTTCCATGTCCATGAGACCGGGCAGGAGGGTCACGTCACCGAGGTCGAGAACCTCGTTGTCGCCGGTGCCGCCTACGATGCGGTCGCCGTCGACCGTCACCAGGCCCGGTGACTCCAACTCGCCCGTCTCCACGTGCAGTACACGCGCCGCTCTGAGCGTGAGCACGACCTGTCACACCTTCGGTTCGACGACGAGGTCCATATAGGCGGCCCCGCTGTCCGGCACCCGGGCCTGCTTCCAGACCTCGACCGGGAACGACACGTTCACCAGGGAGAACATCAGGAGCAGCAAGTTGCGCTCCTGCTCCGGGAGTTCGGAGAGCGGGAACTTGTCGAGGTGGTCGGAGGCCTGTTTCAGGAGCGGGAACGCGGCGTCGTAGAAGGCCTGCATCTCCTCCATGGGGCTGGCCAGGCGCTTGCTGTACCGCTCGCGCTCGGACTCCAGGACCCACTCGCTGAACGGTTCGAGCACCGCGAACTCACTGGGCAGCATCGGTGTGCTCCTTGACGTAGTCGGCGACCGTCTTGTGCAGATGGCGGAGCAGCAACTCCTGGTCGCAGAGCGGGAATTCGGTGACGACCCGGCTCTTGAGCATCGTCTGGGTGGCTTCCAGCGTGTTGCCGTCCTGGAGCGCGTACTCCTTGAACGTCACCGCCGCCAGTTCCTGCTTCAGCCGCTCGCGCGCCGTCTTGGCGGGCACGAAGTAGAGGTTGGCCTCGAAGAGGTGCTTGTCCACCGCCGTCGGCCAGTAGTGGTACGTCAGGTACCAGCCGGGCTTCCAGATCAGCAGGGTCATGTTGGGGAAGAACTCGAAGGAGTCGTTGCCCCACGCGCGGTGTCCGCCCGGGTTGAGGCCGGGGGGAAGCGGGTCGAGGCCCTCGATGTCGGGCGCCTCCCACGGCCCGAACAGGCCGCTGCGCAGGACGCGTTCGATGGGCTTGACGATGGTCAGGTCCTTGGGCGGGGACATGCCTCCCCAGGAGGAGATCATCGAGTGCGGGGGGTGGATCTCGTAGTGCAGCGCCTCGTACCCGACGTTGAAGAGCTTGTCGGCCTCGTCCTTGACGGCCTGCTTCATGTGCAGGACGGGGGCGTGGTAGAACTCCGCGAACGCGTCGATGAACAGCTTCCAGTTGCTGCCGATCTCGGCCTTGTACGTGAAGACCTCGGTCATCTCGTGGAAGGGGTAGCCCTCGAGTCCCTTGGCGAACTCGCCCAGATACTCCTTCAGCGGCTGGGCGTTCGGGTCGAGGTTGACGAAGATGAACCCCTCCCAGACCTCGCAGCGGACCAGCTTGAGGCCGTAGTCCGCCTTGTCCAGGTCGAAGAACTCCTTCTCCTGCTGGACGAAGGTCAGATCGCCGTCGAGGCTGTAGCGCCAGGCGTGGTACTTGCAGGTGAACTGGCGGCAGGTGCCCTTGACCTCCTCGCCCGGGTAGTCGTTCCACACGAGCTTGTTGCCGCGGTGGCGGCACACGTTGTGGAAGGCGCGGATCTCCTTGTCCTTGCCCCGCACGATCACCAGTGAGGTGTCGGCGACGGCCAGCTCCTTCGTGAAGTAGCTGCCGACCTTGGGGACCTGCTCGACCCGGCCGACGTTCAGCCAGGTCTTCTTGAAGATCGCCTCCTTCTCCGCCTCGTAGTACGCGGGGTCGATGGAGTCCTCGTAGTTCACCGGGCTCGTGCCCAGCTCGGGGTAGTTCTCGGTCCAGCTCCCGGCCGCCGGCTTGGCGAAGTGTGGCATGGGATCACCCCTCTCGCTTGTGAGAATACCATTCTCGTTTTGGGAAACTGAAGTTCTCTTCCGAGATCACGGGGTCGAGTTCCACACCGAAGGTGTTGAGGGCCATCGTGAGCATCGTGTAGGCGCCGATGGTGAAGACCAGGTCCATGAGCTGGTGTTCGTCCAGGTCGACGGCGAGCGCCGCGTAGGTCGCGTCCGACAGGCCCGAGTCGGTGTCCAGTTCGTCCACCGCGCGGTTGAGCAAGGTGTCGGCGCCGGTGCGGACTTCCTCGATCTCGGCCTCGGTCACCCCGTACTTCCGGCCGATCAGGACGTGACTCGCCCACTCGTATCTGTTGCCCCGCCGCCAGGCCACGCGCATGATGGCCAGCTCGCGGACGCGCACCGGGAGGGTCGTGGTGTTGAGGTGCATGTTGAACGTCAGGAACGCCCGGGCCAGGGCCGGATGCCGCTGGAAGATCCCCAGGACGTTGGCCTCCGGCAGCTTCTTGTCGGGGTTGATGACCGAGAACAGGTCGTGGTCCCACTCGTCGTACGGCACCGGCGGGATGCGGACGCCGTTCTCGGCGGTGGTCTCGCCGTTCTCGCTCACGTGTTCCGCCCGCCGTTCACGCCCAGGATCTGGCCGGTGATGTAGCCGGCCTCCTCGGAGGCGAGGAAGGCGCAGGCCGCGGCGATGTCCTCCGGGCGCCCGACCCGCCGTACCGGAGTGCGCTGGATGTGCTCCTCGACCGTCCCGCCGAGCAGTTGACGCTCCTCGGAGCGGCGGAGCATGGGCGTGTCGATGAAGCCGGGCGGTACCGCGTTCACGGTGATGCCCTGCGGGCCCAGCTCCAGGGCGAGCGCCTTGGTCAGCCCGTTGACCGCGGACTTGGCGGCGACGTAGTGCGTCATGAACGGCTGGCCGGAGTGCGCGCTGGACGAGGAGATGTTGACGATCCGTCCCCAGCCGGCCTCCACCATGTCCGGCAGGACCGCCTGGACGCAGTGGAAGACGCCGTTGAGGTTGACGTCGATGACCCGCTGCCAGGCCTCGAAGGTCAGGTTGGCGAAGCGCTTGTAGCCCTCCATCCCCGCCGCGTTGACCAGAACCGTGACCGGGCCGAGCTGTTCGCGGATCTCGGTCAGGGCCTCGTCCACCTGGGCCCGGTCGGAGACGTCGGCCTTCCGGGAGAAGCCCCTGTCGGACGGATTGAGGTCGAGGGTGGCGACCTGGAGACCGTCGGCCTCCAGGCGCTGTGCGATGGCCAGTCCGATGCCGGAGCCGCCGCCTGTGACGAGGGCTGTCCTCATGCCGGAACCCCCTTCGTCTCGATCATGAAAATCTCCCTTCCAGATCTGAGAAGCGTATTCTCGTCTCCGGTGCTTCCGGAAGTCCCGCGCAGGCGGGGGCTGTTCGCCGCACTCCGTGCATCTGTCAGCCATCGGTCAGGATGACATTCTCGCTTCCGGATGGTTGATTCGCGTATAAGGAGAATGTAGTTTCCGCTTCATTGGAGCAAGCCGCCCATCCATGCGAGGAGAACAGGATGCGGTTCCAGGACAAGGTGGCGATCGTCACCGGAGCGGGACAGGGAATCGGCGAGGACTACGCCCGGGCGCTGGCCGCCGAGGGCGCACGGGTCGTGGTCGCGGACATCAACGAGGAGCAGGGGCAGCGGGTCGCCAAGGACATCGACTCCGCGCTCTTCGTCAAGGTCGACGTCGGAGACCCCGCCTCGGCCGACGCACTGGCCGCCGCCACCGTCGCCGAGTTCGGCCGCATCGACTACCTGATCAACAACGCGGCGATCTACCACAGCATGCGGCGCGAGGGCCTGACCACCGTCGACCTCGACTACCTCAACCGCTTCATCCAGGTGAACCTGATGGGCGCCCTGTACGTCACCCGGGCCGTCGTCCCGCACCTGGGCGAGGGCGCCGCGATCGTCAACCAGTCCTCCGCCGCCGCCTACATGGCCAGCGGCTACTACGGATTGGCCAAGATCGGCATCAACCACCTCACCGCGTCCCTCGCCGCCGAACTCGGCGGCCGGGGCATCCGCGTCAACGGCATCGCCCCCGGCCCCACCGACACCGAGGCCACGGCCACCGTCGTACCGGTCGAGTTCCAGCAGCGGATGACCCAGGCCCTGGCCATCAAACGGATGGGCACCCCCGGCGACCTCACGCCCACCGTGCTGTTCCTGCTCTCGGACGACGCCGGCTGGCTGACCGGCCAGACCATCAGCGTGGACGGCGGACAGGTGGTGCGGCTGTGACCCGCCTGCTCATCAATGGCCAACTGGTCGACGGGGAGCGGACGTTCCCCTCCCTCAACCCCGCCACCGGCGAGGTCTACGGACACGCCCCCGAGGCCACCACCGCCCAGGCCGAAGCCGCCGTAGCAGCCGCGCGGGCCGCCTTCGACACCACCGCCTGGTCCACCGACGTACAGCTGCGCATCCGCTGTCTCGACCAGTTGCACCAGGCGCTCCTCGACCATGTCGAGGAGCTGCGCGAGCTGACGATCGCCGAGGTCGGCGCGCCCCGTATGCTCACCTACGGCCCCCAACTCGACGATCCCGTCAAGCTGGTGCGGTTCTACGCGGACCTGCTGCGCAAGTACCCGCTGACGGAGGAGCTGGGCGAGGTCGAGATCCGCGGCCAGCGCCACCGCCGTTGGGTGGAGAAGGAGGCCGCCGGGGTCGTCACCGCGATCATCGCGTACAACTACCCGAACCAACTGGCCCTCGCCAAGCTCGCCCCCGCGCTCGCGGCCGGCTGCACGGTCGTCCTCAAGGGCGCGCCGGACACCCCGCTGACCACCCTCTTCCTCGGTCAACTCATCGCCGAGCACACGGACTTCCCGCCCGGCGTGGTCAACGTCCTCACGTCCTCCAGTGCCGACGTCGGCGAGACGCTCACCACGCACCCAGACGTCGACATGATCACCTTCACCGGCTCCACCGCGACCGGCCGCCGCATCATGGAAGCGGCCAGCCGTACGGTGAAGAAGGTCTTCCTGGAACTCGGCGGCAAGTCCGCGATGATCGTCCTGGACGACGCGGACTTCGCCACCGCCGCCATGTTCGCGGCCGGCACCATCTGCTCCCATTCCGGGCAGGGTTGCGCGCTCACCTCCCGACTGCTCGTGCCCCGGGAGCACCACGACGAGCTCGTCGAGAAGGTGGCCGCGGGCCTCGCCCGCATCCCGCTCGGCGACCCCGCCGACCCCAAGACCTTCGCGGGCCCGCTCATCAGCGAGCGCCAGCGCGAGAAGGTCGACGGGATGGTGCAGCGGGCCGTAGCCGCCGGCGCGAACCTCGTCACCGGTGGCGAGAAGGTCGACCCCGGCTTCTTCTACAGGCCGACGCTCCTCAGCAACGTCGACCCGGACAGCGAGATCGCCCAGGACGAGGTCTTCGGCCCGGTCCTGGTGGTGATTCCGTACGACGACGATGACGACGCCGTCCGCATCGCCAACAACTCCGTCTTCGGTCTCTCCGGCGGTATCCAGAGCGGCGACGACGAGCGGGCCATCGCCCTCGCCCGCCGGATCCGCACCGGCACCTTCAGCATCAACGGCGGCAACTACTTCGCCGCCGACGTGCCGTTCGGCGGCTACAAGCAGTCGGGCATCGGCCGGGAGAGCGGAGTGCCCGGCCTGGAGGAGTTCCTGGAGTACAAGTCCTTCGCGGTCGTGGTCCGGTCATGATGCCGCTCGACGGAATCCGCGTCCTCGAAGTCGCCATGTACGGCTTCGTGCCCTCGGCGGGAGCCGTCCTCGCCGACTGGGGAGCGGACGTCATCAAGATCGAGCACGCGGTCACCGGCGACCCGCAGCGCGGCCTCCGCCAGACCGGCACGATGCGCGTCGAGGGCGACCCCAACCCCAACGTCGAGCACGCCAACCGCGGCAAGCGCAGCCTCGGCCTCGACATCTCCCGGCCCGAGGGCAAGGAGGTGCTGTACGAACTCGCCCGGCACGCCGACGTGTTCCTGACCAGCTTCCTTCCCGGCCACCGGGACAAGTTCGGCATCGACGTCGACGACATCCGTACCGTCAACCCCCGCATCGTCTACGCCCGGGGCAGTGCCTTCGGGCCGCGTGGACCGGAAGCGGGGAAGGGTGGCTACGACATGACGGCGTTCTGGGCCCGCGCCGGCACCGCCGCGAGCATCACCCCCGAGGGCACGGACGGCATCATCAACCCGCCGTCACCGGCCTACGGCGACACCATCTCCGGCACCAACCTCGCCGGCGGCATCGCGGCCGCGCTCCTGAAACGCGAACGCACCGGTGAACCCTCGGTCGTGGACGTCTCCCTGCTCGGCAGCGGGCTGTGGGCGATGGGCCATGCCACCGCGCTCTCCCTGCACCTCGGCAAGCCCTGGATCCCGCCGCCCGTCGGCACCCACGGATCCGTCGCGAACCCCCTGTCCGGGCTGTACGAGACCTCCGACGGCCATCACCTGGCGTTCGTCATGATGCAGCCAGGCAAGTTCTGGGCCGATGTGTGCCGGCACATCGACCGCCCCGAACTCGCCGACGACCCACGCTTCGACACGGCCGAGCACCTCGTGGCCAACACGGCGGAGGCCGTCAAGATCCTGCGCGAGGTCCTCGCCACCCGCACCCTCGCGGAGTGGAGCCGGCGCTTCGCCACTCTGGCCGGGCCGTGGGCCCCGGTGCAGGACTCCCTGCAAGTGGGCGACGACCCGCAGATCAGAGCCAACGAGTACCTGCTCCGCGCAGGGGAGCTCGAACTGGTCAGCAGCCCCGTGCAGTTCGACGTGCAAGCCCCCAGGCTCGGGCCCGCGCCCGAGTTCGCCGCCCAGACCGAGGAGATCCTCCTCGAACTGGGCCTGGACTGGGACCGCATCATCGCGCTCAAGGCGGCGGGCGCGGTCACCTGATCACCCGACAGCGGGACTCACATTCTCAACGAGGAGAACCGATGAGACGCTTGCTCATCCCCGCACTGGTCCTGGCCCTCGCGGCCGCGGCCGGATGTTCCGGCCGCACCAAGTCCGCGGACACCACCAGCCCTTCGACCACCGGAGCCGCCGACACGGCGACCGCGGACTTCGGCACGCTGAAGTCCGTCTGCGGCAAGGGCACGGCCAAGACCGTCAGCAGCCAGGGCGTCACCAGCTCCGAGATAAAGGTCGGCGTCTTCAGCGACGTCGGGTTCACCAAGAACCCGGAGTTCGTGAACGCGGCCAAGGTCTTCACCTCCTGGTGCAACGCGGCCGGCGGCATCAACGGCCGCAAGATCACACCCGTGACGCACGACTCCGCGCTCATGCAGGTCAACCAGCAGATGATCGGGGCCTGCCGCACCGACTTCTTCGAGGTGGGCGGCGGCGCCGCCCTCGACGGCCTGGGCGTCAAGACCCGCCTGAAGTGCCTGCTGCCCGAGTTCCCGGCCCAGGTCACCTCCGAGATCGGCGCGGACCTCCAGGTCATGTCCATGGGCGCCTCGACGGGCTATTCGCCCTACGCCGGTTACTTCTCCTGGCTGTTGAAGGAGGCGTACCCGTCGTCCGCGAGCGGCGTCGGCATCATCACCGGAGACGTGCCCATCACCAAGCTCCTCGCGGCCCAGGACAAGGAAGTCCTCACCGCGATGGGCGGCAAGGTCACCTACTCCGACCTCTACCCCGCACAGGGGGTCTCCGACTGGACGCCGTACGCCCAGTCCATCAAGACGAAGAAGGTCAAGGGACTCGTCTTCCTGGGTGACTTCACCCAGTTGGCGAAGCTGGAGCAGGCGCTCACCAACATCGACTACAAGCTCGACTGGATCGACGCGAACAGCAACGCCTACGGTCCCGCCTTCCTCAAGCTGGCCGGTCCCGCGCTCGGTACCCAGACCAACTTCGCCTCCATCAACGGATACCCGTTGGAGAAGGCCGACGACAACCCGGCGACGAAGGAGATGGTCGCCCTGTTCAAGAAGTACGCGCCCGACGCGCAGCTCACCCTGCCCGCCATGCAGGCCTTCTCCAGCTGGCTGCTGTTCGCCACCTCGGCCCGCGACTGCGCCGAGCTGACCCGCAGTTGTGTCCTCGAGAACGCCAAGAAGCAGACCGACTGGACCGGGGGAGGGCTCCACGCCTCGGTCAACCTCTCCTCGCCCGACGAGCCCCTGAAGTGCTTCAACGTCGAGAAGGCCACCACCAGCGGCTGGGTACCGGCCGACTTCAAGCCCACCGAGGGCGTCTACCGCTGCGACGCGCCCGCCTACAAGTTCAAGGGGAACTACGGCAAGCCGCCGACCCTGGCCGACGTCGGCAAGTCGCTGTCCGACCTCAAGTAGCCACGCCACGCCCCCCGTTCACCACGGCAGGAAGGAAGGACCGTGAAGGTACGAGTCGACCCGGAGCGCTGTCAGGGCCACACGCTCTGCGCGATGCGCGCACCGGACACCTTCGAACTCAGCGAGATCGACGGGCACTCCTCGGTCGTAGCGGAAGAAGTCCCCGCCGATCAGGAGGCGGACGTCCGCGAGGCGGTCCTGTCCTGTCCGGAGCGGGCGATCTCCCTCATCTCCTGACCCCCCACCTCAACCACCGAGCAGGAGAGGACTCCGCATGACCACGGAAGAAGCGGCCGTCGACGACGACGGTGGCCGCAAGCACCACCTGGTGCACTTCGACCGGCACACCCCCGACTACCGCGACCGGTTCGAGGACATCACCCACGAACTGCACGGGCAGTGCCCGATCGCCTGGACGGAGGCCCACGGCGGCCACTGGGTCGCCAGCGGCAACCGTGAGGTGTTCGAACTCGCGCGGTCCGCCGAGTTCCTCTCCAACGACCATGACGTGAAAGGGGAGCGGCGCGGCTACAAGGGCATCTCCATCCCCCCGCCGCCCCGCGCCCGCGAGGCCCAGGGCGGTTTCCTGGAGATGGACCCGCCGGACCAGCGGCACTACCGGCAGACCCTCAACCCGTATCTGTCGCCGGCCGCGATCCAGCGCTGGGTCCCGTTCGTCGACGAGGTCGTCCGCGCAAGCATCGACGAGAAGATCGAGTCCGGGTACATCGACTTCGTCGACGACCTCGCCAACATCGTCCCCGCCGTGCTCACCCTGGCGATGATGGGCATCCCGCTGGAGCACTGGACGATCTACAACGAACCGGCCCACGCCTCCGTCTACACACCGCCCAACTCGCCCGACATACAACGGGTGCTGGACCTCAGCCGCAAGATGGGCATGGATCTCATGGCCCAGCTCGCGGAGATCCGGAAGAACCCCCGTCCGGGCCTGGTGGACGCGCTGGTGCGCGCCGACATCAACGGCCGCAACCCGGACGACGGCGAACTCCTCGGCGTCTGCGCCCTGTTGATCGGCGGCGGATTCGACACCACGACCGCGCTCACCGCCCACTCACTCGAATGGCTCTCCCAACACCCGGAGGAGCGAACCCGGTTGAGCCGTGAGCGCAAGACCCTGCTGGACTCCGCCACCGAGGAGTTCCTGCGCTTCTACACCCCGGCACCCGGAGACGGCCGCACCATCACGGCCGACTGCGAGATCGCCGGCACCCAGTTCAAGGAGGGCGAACGCCTCTGGCTCTCCTGGGCGATGGCCAACCGCGACCCGTCGGTCTTCCCCGACCCGGACCGCATCGACATGGAACGCAAGGGCAACCGCCACAGCAGCTTCGGCCTCGGCATCCACCGCTGCATCGGTTCCAACGTGGCCCGTACCGTGTTCAAGCGGATGGTGACGGCCGTACTCGACCGGATGCCCGACTACGAGTGCGACCCCGAGGGCGCCGTGCACTACGAGACCATCGGCGTCATCCAGGGCATGCGCCACCTCCCGGCCACCTTCACCCCGGGCAAGCGGCTCGGCGCCGGACTCGACGAGACCCTCGCCGAACTCCAGAAGCTCTGCGACGAACAGCGGCTCGCCGAACCCGTCACCGTCCGCAAGTCCACGGCACGGATCGACACATGACGGACAGTCAGCGCCCCGGTCCGGTGGTCACGGAGGAGAACGAGTTCTTCTGGACCTCCGGCGCGGACGGCCGGCTGCGGCTGACGGAGTGCGGGTCCTGCCAGGCCCTCATCCACCCGCCGCAGCCGGTGTGCCGCTACTGCCACGGCCACGACATGGGCGTCCGGGCCGTCTCCGGCCGCGCGACGCTGATCGGCTTCACCGTCAACCACCGCTTCGCCCTGCCCGGCCTGCCCGCGCCCTACGTCGTGGCCCAGGTCGCCCTGGAGGAGGACCCCCGCGTCCGGCTCACCACCAACGCCGTCGAATGCGCCCCGGACGAGCTGGAGTTGGGCATGCGGATGGAGGTCGTCTTCGAGCAGGTCGAGGACGCCTGGCTGCCCCTGTTCCGCCCGGCGCCCGAACGCCCGGCCCCCGACCCGTTGCCGCTCGCCGAGGTGGACACCCGCCAACTCGCCCGCCGCGTACGGCCGATGGCGTCGACGGACAAGTTCGAGGACAAGGTCGCCATCACCGGCATCGGCATGTCGGGGATCGGCCGCCGCCTCCTGGTCCCACCAGTCTCCCTGACCGTCCAGGCCTGCCAACAGGCCATCGCCGACGCCGGGTTGACCGTCGACGACATCGACGGCCTGGCCACCTACCCGGGCGCCGGCACCGCTTACGGCGGCTTCGGCGAAGGCGGGGTCACCGCCCTGGAATCCGCCCTCGGCCTCGAACCCACCTGGTACAACGGCGGCAGCGAGACCTTCGGCCCCTGCGGCTCCCTCATCTCCGCCATGCTCGCCGTCGCGGGGGGACTCGCCCGGCACGTCCTGTGCTTCCGCACGGTCTGGGAGGCGTCGTACGGCGATCTCGTGCGCCGCGGCCGGATCGCGCAGGACCCGCCGCGGAAACTGGACGGCTGGATGAAGCCGTTCGGCGCGACCTCGGCCGCGCACACCCTCGCCCAGAACGCCCAACGCCACTTCCACCGCTACGGCACCACCCGCGAGACCCTCGGCTGGATCGCCCTCAACCAGCGGGCCAACGCGGCACTCAACCCCACGGCGGTCTACCGCGACCCGCTGACCATGGACGACTATCTCAACGCCCGGCCGATCACCACCCCGTTCGGCCTCTACGACTGCGACGTCCCCTGCGACGGAGCGGTCGCCGTGATCGTGTCGGCCGTGGACGCGGCCCGGGACCTGGCCCAACCACCCGTTCTGGTGGAGGCGGTCGGCACCCAGATCCTCGAACGCCTCGAATGGGACCAGAGCACGCTCACCCACGAACCCCAAGTGCTGGGCCAGTCCGCCCACTTGTGGTCCCGCACCTCGCTGCGCCCCGAGGACGTCGACGTGGCCGAGCTGTACGACGGCTTCACCTTCAACTGCCTCTCCTGGCTGGAGGGGTTGGGGTTCTGCGGCATCGGCGAGTCCAAGGACTTCCTGGACGGAGGCAAGAACATCGCGCGGGACGGCGTACTGCCGCTGAACACCCACGGCGGACAGCTCTCCCACGGCCGCACCCACGGCATGGGACTGGTCCACGAGGCCATCACCCAGCTGCGCGGCGCGGCCGGGCCGAGGCAGGTCGCAGGCGCCCGGGTGGCGGTGGCGAGCAGCGGCGGACTCACCCCGAGCGGCGTGATCCTCTTCCGGGCGGACGGATGAACCCACGTACCACGGAGGTCGTTTCGCGCGTCGTCGACGTCGACGGCATCCCCATGTCGGCGCTGCTGTGCGAGGTTCGCGAACCGCGCGCGGTCCTCGTCGCGCTGCACGGGGGAGCGGTGACCTCCCGTTATTTCGACTACCCGGACCAGCCCAGGCTGTCCCTCCTGCGCACGGCAGCGGCACTCGGCTACACCACCGTCGCCATCGACCGCCCCGGATACGGGAGTTCGGCTCCGTACGGCGAGAGCATGGCTTCCCCGGCGCGACGCGTCGACCTCGCCTACGGAGTGGTGGACCGGCTGCTCGCCTCGCGTCCGCGCGGAGCGGGCCTCTTCCTGTGGGCGCACTCGATCGGCTGCGCCCTGGGCGTGCGCATGGCCGGTGACGAACGGCGCAGCGACCTTCTCGGCCTGGAGATCGCCGGCACCGGACGCCACCACGCGCCCGCCGCCGTCGAGATCCTCGACTTCAAGCAGCGCGACCCGGCCGTGCCGAGACGGTCAGGACCCGGACTGCGCGACCTGCTGTGGGAGCCGTCGCGCCTGTATCCGGCCGAGGTCGTCGGCGCCGCCCGCATCCAGTCGCCCGGCCCGCCGTACGAAGGCACCGTGGCCCGCCGCTGGCCCCTGGAGTTCGCCGAAGTCGCGGCCCACGTGAGGATTCCCGTGCACTACACGCTCGGCGACCACGAACGCGTGTGGAGTTCCGGGCCCGCGGCCATGGCCGACATCGCGAGCCTGTTCACCGCCTCCCCGCGGGTCGTCACCGACGAACAGGCCGACAGCGGCCACAACTTGAGCATCGGGCGCACCGCGACCGGATACCACCTGAAGATCCTCTCGTTCGTCGAGGAGTGCGTTCTCGCCCGGGAGAACGACGGGATCGACCGTCTCCCGAGGAGGGCCGGATGAGCGACGCCGACAACGCCGTACTGCTGCTCGTACGAGTGGTCGTAGGACTGATCATGATCATGCACGGGCTGAATCACTGGCGCGGTGGCGGCAGGATCGAGGGCACCGCCCGCTGGTTCACCGGACTCGGCCTGAGACAGGGCGTGCTGCAGGCCTGGATGAGCGTGCTCACCGAGGTCGGCGCGGGCATCCTGCTGATCCTCGGCCTGCTCACACCGCTGGCCTGCGCCGCGGTGATCTCCGTGATGCTGGTCGCGGGACTGCTCGCCCACCGGCCCAACGGGTTCTTCGTCTTCAAGGACGGCTACGAGTACGTCCTCACGCTCGCCGTCGTCGCCCTGGCGCTCGCGGTGCTGGGCCCCGGCCGTTGGTCCCTCGACCAAGCGGCCGGCCTCGACCCGACCGGCTGGACCGGCGGCGCGATCGCGCTCGGCGCGGCCGTGGTGGCGACCGGGGGACTGCTGGGCACCTTCTGGCGACCGGAGCCCGCCGTGGAAGCGGTGGCGGCCGACAACACCCCCGAGCAGGTCGACCAGGAGGCCCGCTGATGCGCGTCGGATTCATCGGGCTGGGCAGTCAGGGTGCCCCCATGGCGCGCCGGATCGTCGAGGCGGGCTTCGACACCGCGCTCTGGGCGCGCCGCCCGGCCACCCTCGCCGCGTTCGCGGACACGGCCGTCCGGCGGGCCGCGTCCCCCGTCGAACTCGCCGCGGCCAGCGACCTGGTGTGCGTCTGTGTCGTCGACGACGCCGACGTCGAGCAGGTCGTCACGGGTGAGCAGGGCGTACTGACCGGCCTGCGCAGGGGCGGAGTCATCGCCGTGCACAGCACGGTCCACCCCGACACCTGCCGAAGGCTGGCCGAACGGGCCCAGGTGCACGGCGTGTCCGTCGTCGACGCACCGGTCAGCGGCGGCGGACGAGCCGCCGCCGAGGGTCGGCTGCTGGTGATGACGGGCGGCGAGACCGGCACCGTCGCCTACTGCCGCAAGGTGTTCGAGACCTTCGGCGACCCCGTGCTCCACATGGGCCCGCTCGGCTCGGGACAGATCGCCAAACTGCTCAACAACCTATTGTTCACAGCCAACTTGGCGACCGCGGCCGATACGCTGGCGCTGGCACCGGAGTTCGGCATCGACCGCGGCGCTCTCGCCGAAGCCGTGCTCCACGGCAGCGGAGCGAGCTTCGCCCTCGACCGCGTGAAGTCCGCGGGCGGCACCCTCGACCCCCTCGCGGAGCGCGCGGGACCGCTGCTCCGCAAGGACGTGAGACTCCTGGCCGACCTCGCCGAGTCGGCGGACGCCACGGCGGGCACCGCACTCGCGGCGGCCGACGCGGCCCTCGACCGCATGGGCCAAGGCCGCCGGACAGCACCTCAACTCCCGCTCCACGAAAACGGAAACAACCTTCTCGCCAGTGGAGAACATTGATATCGTCGCTCGTCGTCAGACTGGTGACGGAAGGGAACCGTGCACACCGTGAAGGACTTCGAGGCGATCGACTTCTTCCAGGACGACGAGGTCGTCGCGGACCCCTATCCCTATTTGGCGGCCCTGCGCGGGAAGTGCCCCGTGCTGCGCGAGAGCCACCACGACGTGACGATGGTGACGGGCTACGACGAGGCGATCCAGGTCCTCAACGACACCGACACGTACTCGTCCTGCCTCTCGGTGACCGGCCCCTTCCCCGGGTTCCCGGTCCCGCTGGACGGCGAGGTCGACGTCAGCGCGCTGATCGAGCAGTACCGCGACCAGCTCCCGATGAGCGACCAGTTGCCGACACTCGACCCGCCCATGCACACGGACCACCGGGGTCTGCTGATGCGGATGATCACCCCGCGCCGCCTCAAGGAGAACGAGGCGTCGATGTGGCACCTCGCCGACGCCCAGCTGGACGCGTATCTCGCCGCCGGCGAGGGCGACTTCATCAGCGGGTTCGCCGGCCCCTTCACGCTGCGGGTCATCGCCGACCTGCTCGGAGTGCCCGACGAGGACCGCAACACGTTCGTGGAGGGCCTCGAACACCAGCCGCGGGGCGGCGTCGGAAGCACGGACGGCGAGCTGGCGTACTCGCCGCTGGAGTACCTGTACGCGCAGTTCTCGGCCTATGTCGAGGAGCGCCGCCGCGAGCCGCGCGAGGACGTGATCACGGGACTCGCCCTCGCGAAGTTCTCCGACGGCTCGACCCCGGACGTCGCCGACGTGGCCCGCGTCGCTACCAACCTCTTCGCGGCCGGCCAGGAGACCACCGTCCGGCTGCTGAGCAACGCCCTGAAGCTGATCGCCGAAGACCCCGATCTGCAGCGGCTGTTGCGCACCGAGCGCGACCTCATCCCGAACTTCATCGAGGAGACGCTGCGCACGGAGAGCCCGATCAAGGGCGACTTCCGGCTGTCGCGCGTGGCGTCCACGGTGGGCGGCGTCGACATCCCGGCCGGCACCACCCTCATGGTCCTCAACGGCGCCGCCAACCGCGACCCGCGCCACTTCGAGGACCCCGAGACCTTCGACCCGGCCCGCGCCAACGCCCGCCACCACCTCGCCTTCGGCCGCGGCCCGCACACCTGTCCCGGCGCCCCGCTGGCCCGCGCCGAGGCCCGGGTGGGCGTCGAGCGCATCCTCGACCGTACGACCGACATCAGGATCTCGGAGAGCGTGCACGGCCCCGCCGAGGCACGGAACTACCGGTACCTGCCGACGTACATCCTGCGCGGACTCACCCATCTGAACCTGGAGTTCACGCTCGCCGAGGAGCCCGCCCGATGAAAGCCGTCATCGACACGGACCGCTGCCGGGGCCACGGCATCTGCTGGTCGATCTGCCCCGAGGTCTTCGACCTCACCGACGACGGCTACGCCGAGGTACTGACCCCCGAGGTCCCCACCGCGTACGAGGCCCAGGTCCGGGAGGCGGCGGGCAGCTGCCCCGAGCGCGCCATCACGGTGAACTAGCCGGGCCGCTCGATGAGTTGAGGAGAACGCATGCCCAAGGGGTACGTCATCCTGACCGAGTCCATCAAGGACCCGGCCGGGATGGACGCCTACAGCCGGGCCGCCGGACCGTCGATGGCCGAGGGCGGCGCGTCCGTCCTGGCGGTCGACGGACAACCGCAGCTCCTCGAGGGCGAGTGGCACGGTGACCGTACCGTCGTCCTCGAATTCGATTCGGTCGAAGCGGCACGCGCCTGGTACGAGTCGGAGACGTACGGGCGCGCGAAGCCGCTGCGGCAGGCCGCGGCCGACACCAACGCCGTGATCGTGTCCGGCTTCGAGATGCCGCCCCGGGGCCGGTGACGAGCAACGGTTCGGCTATGGCCGGAAGGGTCGCCCTATCGCCACGGCAACCGTAGTGTCACATCGGTGTTGCCGCGGTGAGAGGGGTCCCCAATGACGACGGCCCGATACGAGGAGATCCTTGTCGCCGCGCTGGCGGTCTTCGCCGAGCGCGGCTACAGGAAGGCGTCCATCGACGCCGTGGCGGAGCGCGCCGGTCTGACCAGACAGGGCGTCCTGCACTACTTCCCCAGCAAGAAACGGCTGCTCCTCGCCCTCGTCGCGCTCCGTGAGGACCTCGCCCGCCAACACCTGGCCGCCCTCGACACGGACCCCGGCGAGGACCTGCCCGGGCTGCTCGCCGAGGTCATCACCCACGACCACAAGAACCCCGGTCTCGCCCAGATACACAGCGTTCTCGTCGCCGAGGGCGTCACCGGCAGCGACGAGGCACAGCGGTTCTGCCACGACTACTACCGCGCGATCCAGGAGCACACCGTCGAGTACCTCACCGCGCTCTACGGCGACCGCGTACCCAGCGGCCTGACCCCGCGAGCAGCCGCCACCGCCGTGGTGGCGATGCTCGACGGGGTCCAGCAGCAGTGGATGCTCGACGAGGAGCAGACCGACTACCCCGAGATCATCCGCGAGGTGATGGGTGTGCTGCTCGGGCCCACGCCTGTATGAAATCGGCCATCGCCGTCACGCTCTCGGGATGCAGACTCACCGCGTCCGGCCGTACCCGCAGATCCACCGTGACACCGGAGCGGGCCGCGCGGGCCGCGAACGACAGCGAGTCGTCCAGCAGCGGATCGGTCCCCGCCACCAGCAGCTGAATCGGCGGCAGCCCGTGCAGATTGGCGTGCAACGGACTCAACAGCGGGTTCGTCCGGTCGGCGCCGGCCGCGAACCGGGCCGCGTGTAGCCGGAGTTCGTCGATGTCGAAGCCCGGATCGGCCGCCGCGTTGAACAGCAGACTCGGCGCGTCCAGCGTCAGATCGAGCAGCGCCGAACTCAGCACCGCGCAGTCCGGCTCCTGCGCCCCCATGTCCCGCAGCCGCACCAGCAGCGAGGCCGCGAGCCCGGCCCCGAGCCGCTCACCGGCCAGCGCCACCGGACCACGGGCCTGGCACGAGCTGTACACGGCGTGCACGTCGTCCAGCGCCCCCGGGAACGACGAACGGTAGCGCGGGCACACCACGACTGCCCCCGTGCGCAGGGCGAGCCGCTCGGCCAGATCGACCGCCGACTCCGGCGAACCCGACAACTGCCGGTCCCCGTGCAGATACAGGATGACCAGATCGCTCGCGTCCGGCGGCCGGACGATCGGCCCGACCGGGCTCGACTCGACCCGCACCCGCCCGTCGCCGGCCCCCGCCCGAGCCGGACGCGCTCGTACGTCGGCCAGGTCGGCACTCGCTCCGGTCGCCCCAACTCGTGCGTCACCCACGGGACATCACCCTCTCCGCTGCCTGCCAGTGCTCGTCGGACACCCAGAGGCGGGCGAAGGCGCGGGCCGCCTCCTCCTCCGGGACGGCTCCGCTCATCACGCGCTTGATCTCCCGCGCGGGGTTGGTCGCCAGCGATCTGGCCAGAGTGCGCCAGCCTTCGGTGAACTCGGCACGGGGCAGCACCAGATCGAGCAGCCCGACACGCTGCGCCTCGTCCGCGCCGAGTACGGTCCCGGCCCCGGCGAGCATCAACGCCCGCCCCCTGCCCACGAGGTGGGCAAGGCGCTCGGCGCCGCCCCACGCCGGCATGATGGCCAGCGCCACCTGGTTGAAGCCGATCCTGATGTCGTCGGCGGCGACCCGGATGTCGGCGGCCACCGCGACCTCGGCACCGCCGCCGAACGCGTGCCCGTTCAACGCGGCGATCACCGGTCCCGGGAAGTTCGCGATGCGATCGCAGATCCCGCGCATCCGCAGGGCCATGGCCATCGCGTCCTCCTCGGTCCGGACCGCACTGAGCTGCTTCAGGTCCCCGCCGGAGACGAACGCCTTGTCGCCCGCGCCCGTGACGACCAGGGCCTTGGCACCCGCGGCCGCGTCGAGGACCTTGTCGAGTTCGTCCATCGTGGTCGGGGCGATGGCGTTGCGGGCCTGCGGGCGGTCGATGGTGATGACCGCCAGGCCCTCGTCGAGTTCGAGATCTACGTCCATGGGCCTCAGTCCTCGTATACGACAGTGACGTGCGGCGCGGTCGGCTCGCCCTGGCAGGTCAGGACCCAGCCCTCGGCGATCTCGTCCTCGTCGAGCGCGTTGTTGACGCGCATCTTGGCCTCGCCTTCGGTGACTTGGGCGATACAGGTGGCGCAGTTGCCCGCCTCGCAGGAGAACGGCGGGGCCAGACCCGCCCGACGCGCGCTCTCCAGGAACGTCTCGCCGGAACGCTGCGCGAGCGTGTGCCGCTTGCCGGAGAGCACGAGGGTGAGAGTCCCCTCCTGCTCAGGGGTGTCCTCGGGTGGTGGATCGGCGGCCTGCGCGAACCGCTCGACGAAGATCCGCTCCGGGGCGACTCCATGGGCGAGCAGTGCGTTCTCCACCAGCTCCATGAAGGGCGCGGGCCCGCAGAGGTAGAAGTCCGCGTCCGTGTCGCCGCCGGCGAACTCCCGTACCTGGTCCGCCGTGACGAAGCCCTCCCAGTCGTCGAGGTGGTGCCGGATCTCGAACCGTCCGGGGTACCGCCGCTCCAACTCGCCCAGTGCGGAGGCGAAGATGACGGCACCCGCGTCCCGGTTGGCCGACAGCACCCGCACCGGGCGCCCGGTGCCGGCCAGCGCGGACTTGGCGAGCGAGAGCACCGGAGTGATCCCGCTGCCCCCGCAGAACGCCACCACCGGAGCGGCGAACTCGTGGGCGGAGCCCGCCTGTTCGCCCTCCCGCAGACAGAACACCCCTGCGGGCAGCGTGGTTTCGAGGACGTCTCCGGGGTTCAGATGGTCGTGCATCCAGTTGGACACCAGACCGCCCGGCACCCGCTTCACCGTCGTCATCAACTCGGCGTCCGTCTCCGGCGAACTGGACATCGAGTAACTGCGCAGCGTGCCACAGGCCTTGATCGTGACGAACTGGCCCGCCCGGTACGGGAAGGGCGCGTCGAGTACGTACGTCCGGGTGTCGGGCGTCTCCTGGATGATCCGGGTGATCCGGACCGGGTGGAACCCGTGGTCTCGTCCCATGTATGGAATTTACCTTCTCGCTCTGAGAGAGTGCAATTCTCAATGACGAGAGGAAGTTCCTGTCGTGCGAACTGTCCCCGCTGAACTGGTCAGGCGCTACGAGGCGGAGGGGTGGTGGACCGGGGAGACGATCGGTGACCTGCTGGCGCGGGGACTGGAGGCCGCCCCGGGCGCCGCGTTCCGCGTGCACTCGGCGGTACGGCCCTGGGAAGGCACCTTCGCCGAGGTCGAACTGACGGCCCGCCGACTGGCCGCAGGGCTGCGCGAGCGGGGCGTCGCCCCCGGCGACGTGGTGGCACTCCAACTGCCCAACTGGATGGAGGCCGCCGCCGTCTTCTGGGCCTCCGCGTTCCTCGGCGCCGTCGTGGTACCGATCGTCCACTTCTACGGACGCAAGGAAGTCGGCTACATCCTGGACACGGTCGAACCCAAGGTCTTCGTCACCGCCGACCGGTTCGGCCATCTCTCCTACGACCCCGACCTGAGCGCGAAGATCCCCGTGGTCGGCGTCGTCGGGCGGGACTTCGACGACCTGCTCGCCGACGAACCGCTACCCGGCGTCGTACCGACGGATCCGTCCGGCCCCGCGCTGATCGCCTTCACCTCAGGAACGACCCGTGACCCCAAGGGAGTTGTGCACAGCCACCACACCCTGGGCTTCGAGACCCGCCAACTGGCCGGCCGCTACCCGCCCGACCGCGGCGACCAGCTCACCTCCGCACCCGTCGGCCACTTCATCGGCATGGTCAACGCCTTCCTGATCCCCGTCCTCGACGGCAGTCCGGTCAACCTCGCCGACACCTGGGACCCGGGCCAGGCACTGGAGTTGATGGCCCGCGACGGACTCACCGTCGGAGGCGGCGCCGCCTACTACATGACGAGCCTCCTCGACCACCCCGACTTCACCCCCGCCCACCTGGCAGGCATGAAGTACGCGGGCCTCGGCGGCGCGGCCGTCCCCAATGCGGTGACCAGAAGGCTCGCGGACCTCGGCATCACGGTCTTCCGCGCCTACGGAAGCACCGAACACCCCTCGATCACCGCCTCCAGCCACACCGCGCCCGAGGACAAGCGGCTCTACACCGACGGGGACGCGCTGGCAGGCGTGGAGATCCGGCTCGCCGAGGACGGCGAGATCCTCAGCCGCGGCCCCGACCTGTGTCTCGGCTACACCGACGACGCCCTCACCGAGCGCGCCTTCGACGCGGACGGCTGGTACCGCACCGGCGACATCGGCGTGCTCGACGGGGACGGCTACCTCACGATCACCGACCGCAAGGCGGACATCATCATCCGCGGCGGCGAGAACATAGGCGCGCTGGAGGTGGAGGAGGTCCTCCTCGCCCTGCCGGCCGTCGCCGAGGCCGCGGTCGTGGCCGCCCCGGACGCCCGCCTCGGCGAGCACGCGGCAGCCGTCGTACGACTGCGGCCCGGCCGGCCCGAACCCACCCTCGACGATCTCCGTGCCCACTTCGCCGCGACAGGCCTGGCCCGCCAGAAGTGGCCGGAGGAACTGCACGTCGTCGACGACTTCCCGCGCACCGCCAGCGGCAAGGTCCAGAAGTTCGTTCTCCGCAAGGATATTGCCGCCCATCAAGAGTGAGAATAGGATTCTCGCAATCTGCGAAGGAGGATCTCATGCCATCGCGTGTGCCGCCGTATCCGCTGTTCGACGCGGACAACCACCTGTACGAGACCGAGGACGCGCTCACCCGGTACCTGCCCAAGCAGTACGCGAGCGCCATCCAGTACGTGCAGGTGAAGGGGCGTACGAAGATCGCCATCCGCGGTCAGATCAGCGACTACATCCCCAACCCCACGTTCGAGGTCGTCGCCCGGCCCGGCGCCTGGGAGGACTACTTCCGCGAGGGCAACCCGGAGGGCAAGTCCCACCGGGAGCTGTTCGGCGAGCCGATGCGGTCGATCCCCGCGTTCCGCGAACCCGCGCCGCGCCTGGCGCTCATGGACGACCTGGGCATCCAGCAGACCCTGATGTTCCCGACCCTCGCCAGCCTCGTCGAGGAACGGATGCGGGACGACCCCGAGCTGATCCATGTCGTCGTGCACGCCCTCAACCAATGGCTGCACGAGACCTGGCAGTTCAACTACAAGAACCGCATCTTCACCACCCCGGTGATCAGCCTGCCGATCCTGGACAAGGCGATCGCCGAACTGGAGTGGTGCCTGGAGCGCGGAGCGCGGGCGATTCTCGTCCGGCCGGCCCCTGTCCCCGGCTACGGCGGCTCGCGCTCCTTCGCGCTGCCGGAGTTCGACCCGTTCTGGAAGCGCGTCGAGGAGGCGGGTGTGCTGGTCGCCATGCACTCCTCCGACAGCGGCTACTCGCGCTACTCCAGCGACTGGGAGGGCAAGAGCCAGGAGATGACGCCGTTCCAGGCGCAGGTCTTCCGGATGATGTCCGAGTGGCGCCCGGTCACCGACGCGGTCGCGTCCTGGGTCTGCCACGGAGCCCTGTTCCGCTTCCCGGAACTCAAGGTCTCGGTCATCGAGAACGGCTCCTCCTGGCTGCTCCCGCTGCTCGACCAACTCGCCAGCACCTACAAGAAGCAGCCCAAGGGCTTCCTCGGCGACCCGGTCGAAGAGGTCAGGAACCGCATCCACATCAGCCCGTTCTGGGAGGAGGACATGGCCGCCCTCTCCGAGGTCGTCGGCGTCGAGCGCGTCCTGTTCGGGTCCGACTACCCGCACCCCGAGGGGCTGGCCGACCCGGTCTCCTACATCGACGCGATCCAGGGCATGAAGCAGGCCGACCAGGCCAAGATCATGGGCGGCAATCTCGCCCGCCTGATCGGCGTATGACCTGGGAGAGCATCCCGCAGATGGTGCTGAGCGCGGCCGACCGCTTCGGTGACGCCGAAGCCGTGGTGGACGGCCCGCTCCGCCTCACGTTCACCGAGCTGGTCGAGCGGGTGCGCGTGGCTGCGGGGGCGTTCGCCTCGGCCGGGGTGGAGCAGGGCGACCGGGTCGCGATCTGGGCGCCCAACTCCGCCGAGTGGATCGTCGCCGCCTTCGGTCTGATGACCGCGGGCGGTGTGGTCGTGCCCGTCAACACCCGCTTCAAGGCGGACGAGGCGCACGACATCATCGTGCGCAGCGGTGCGAAGGCCGTTCTCGTCCAGGAGGGCTTCCTCGGCCTGGACTTCAAGACACCGCCCGGTGTGCCGGTCATCGACCTCAAGTCCGGCTTCCTGGCGAGCGGTTCACCCTTCGAGCGGAAGGTGACCGGCGACCAGGTCAGCGACATCGTCTTCACCTCGGGCACCACCGGCCGGCCCAAGGGCGTCCTGATGACCCACACCCAGACGCTCCGCCTGTACGCGGAGTGGTGCGACCTGGCCGGAGTCAGGGAGGGCGACCGCTATCTGATCGTCAACCCGTTCTTCCACATCTTCGGCTTCAAGGCGGGCATGGTCGCCTCGCTGATCCGCGGCATGACCATCCTCCCCGTGCCCGTCTTCGACGTGGACCACGTCCTCGACCTGGTCGAGCGTGAGCGGGTGACGGTCCTGCCCGGCCCGCCCACGCTCTACCACTCCCTGCTCACCGACCGTGGCTCAAGAGACCTGTCCTCACTGCGAGTTGCGGTGACCGGAGCCGCCGACATCCCCGTCGAACTGATCCGCCGGGTGATGACCGAACTGCCCTTCACCTCGATCATGACGGGCTACGGCCTGACCGAGGCGGGCACCGCCACCGCCACCCGCCCCGGCGACTCCTTCGAGGACATCGCCACCACCGTCGGCACCCCCTGCGACGGCGTCGAGGTCCACATCGCCGACGACGGCGAGGTGCTGGTCCGCGGCTACAGCGTGATGCGCGGCTACTTCAACGACCCCGACGCCACCGCCGAAGCCATCGACCAGGACGGCTGGTTGCACACCGGGGACCTCGGCACGCTCGACGACCGCGGCTATCTGAGGATCGTCGGCCGCAAGAAGGACATGTTCATCGTCGGCGGCTTCAACGCCTACCCGGCCGAGATCGAGGGCTTCCTGATGGAACACCCGGCGGTCGCCCAGGCCGCCGTGATCGGCGTCCCCGACGAACGCATGGGACAGGTCGGCAAGGCTTTCGTCGTCCTCCGGCAGCCGCTGACCGCCGACGAGTTGATCGAGTGGAGCCGGCGCCGGATGGCCGGGTTCAAGGTGCCCCGGACCGTGGAGTTCCTGACGGAACTGCCGCTGAACGCCACCGGAAAGGTGATGAAGGACCTCCTGCGATGACGCCTCCCACACCGCCCCAGGGCGAAGAACCCGTCCGGACCGCGTCCGGCCTGCCCCTCAAACCGGTCTACGGCCCGGACGACGTGAAGGCAAATCCGCCCGCGCCGGGCAACTTCCCCTTCACGCGCGGCAATTACGCCACCGGCTACCGCGGACGGCTGTGGACCCTGCGCCAGTACTCCGGCTTCGGCACCGCCGAATCGTCCAACCGCCGCTATCACTACCTGCTCCAACAGGGCGGCACCGGACTCTCGGTGGCGCTCGACCTGCCCACCCAGTGCGGCTACGACTCCGACGACCCCGAAGTCGGCGAGGAGGTGGGCCGGGTCGGCGTCGCCGTCGACACGCTCGCCGACGCCGAAGTCCTCTTCGAGGGCATCCCGTTGGACCGGATCAGCACCAGCTTCACCATCAACGGCACCGCCGCGATCCTGCTCGCCTTCTACGTAGCCGCCGCCGAACGGGCGGGCGTGCCCCGCGCCAAACTCACCGGGACGATCCAGAACGACATCCTCAAGGAGTACGCCTCCAGGGGCACTTGGATCTGGCCCGCCGAACCGTCCCTTCGGCTCATCGCCGACACCATCGAGTTCTGCGCCGCCGAAGTACCGCGCTTCAACGCCATCTCGGTCGCCGGCTCGCACTTTCGCGACGCCGGCGCCAACGCCGTACAGGAGATGGCGTTCACCCTCGCCGACGGGGTCACCTACTGCGACACGGTGCTCGCCCGGGGCCGTATGACGATCGATCAGTTCGCCCCGCAGGTCTCCTTTTTCTTCTACACGCACGGCGACTTCTTCGAGGAGATCGCCAAGTACCGTGCCGGACGCAGGCGTTGGGCCACCATCGTGCGCGAACGGTACGGCGCGGACAGCGACAAGGCGGCCATGTTCCGCTTCGGCTGCGTCGCCGGAGGCGCCTCCCTCTACGCACCCCAGGCGCAGAACAACACCGTCCGCGTGGCCTACGAGGCGCTCGCCTCGGTCCTCGGCGGCGTCCAGTCGATGTTCACGGCCGCCTGGGACGAGCCCTTCGCCCTGCCCAGCGAGGAGTCGGCGACGCTCGCGCTGCGCACGCAGCAGATTCTCGCCCATGAGACGGGCGTTGCCAGGGTCGCGGACCCGCTCGGCGGCTCGTACTTCGTCGAGGCACTCACCGACGCCACCGAGGCCTGCATCGTCGAGATCATGGACGACCTGGAGCGCTACGGCGGCATGGTCCGGGCCATCGAGGACGGCTATCTCCAGACCCTCATCGCCGACGAGGCCTACCAGTTGCACCGCGAGGTAGAGGCGGGCACCCGGCCCGTCGTCGGCGTCAACCGCTTCGTCTCCGACGAGCCGCCGCCCGACCTCGCGACCTACGAACTCGACGCGGAGGGCCGCGACCGGCAGCTGAAACGCCTCGCCGACGTCAAGGCCACCCGCGACGCAGCTCTCGTACGGCAACGCCTCGCCGAACTGGCCCGTGCCGCGGAAGGTACCGACAACCTCATGCCCATCCTGATCGACTGCGCCAACGCCTACTGCACGGTCGGCGAGATGGTGGCCGCGCTCAAGGCGGTCTGGGGCGAGTTCCAGCAGCCGGTGGTGTTCTGATGAACTCCCGTGTACTGGTGGCCAAACCGGGGCTCGACGGACACGACCGCGGAGCCAAGATCGTCGCGCGGACCCTGCGCGACGCGGGCTTCGAGGTGATCTTCACCGGGATCCGGCAGCGCGTCGACGACATCGTGGCCGTCGCCGTCCAGGAGGACGTCGCCGTCGTCGGACTCAGCATTCTCTCCGGCGCACATCTTGCTCTCACCACCCGCGTGATCGAGGCCCTGCGCGCCACGGGCGCCGAGGACATCGCCGTCGTGGTCGGCGGCACCATCCCACCGGCCGACGTACCGAAACTGCTCACGGCCGGAGCCGCCGCGGTCTTCCCCACGGGCACACCGCTCGACACCCTCGTCACCGAGATGCGCGCCCTGACATCCGTCACCTCGCCATGACCCGGCGGCAACCCGAAAACCTGGAGGCAGCGTGCGCATCGGAGTGATGATCGGGCCCGAGCGCGGGGACTCGGTCCGCAAGGTCACACGGATGATCGACGACGTGACATGGGCGGAGAAGGCCGGCTTCGACACCGTGTGGGTGCCGCAGATCCCCACCGACTTCGACGCGCTCACCGCGATCGCGCTCATGGGCGTGCGCACCGAGCGCATCGAACTGGGCACCGCCGTCGTGCCGTTGCAGGCCCAGCACCCCATCGCCCTTGCCCGCCAGGCGATTTCGGCCCAGGCAGCGGCAGGAGGACGGCTCGCTCTCGGCCTCGGGCCGTCCCACCACTGGATCATCCAGGACATGCTCGGGCTGCCGTACGAGAAACCGGCCGCGCTCACCCGTGACTACCTCGACGTCCTCGACGCCGCGTTCGGCGGAACGGACATGGTCGACGTCGAGAACGACACCTTCACCGTCCACAACCCGCTCACCCTCGCCCCCGTCTCCCGGCTGCCGGTCCTGCTCGCCGCCCTCGGCCCGGTCATGCTGCGCCTCGCAGGGGAACGGGCCGACGGAACCGTCCTGTGGATGGCCGACGAACGCGCGGTCGCCGAACACGTCGTACCCCGCATCACCAAGGCCGCCGAGAGCGCCGGACGCCCGGCACCCCGGATCGTCGCGGGCATCCCGGTCTGCCTGTGCGCACCCGACCGCGTCGACGAGGCCCGCGAGCGCGCCAACCGGATCCTCGGCGAGGCCGAGATCTCGCCCAACTACCAACGGGTGCTCGAGTACGGCGACGCGCGCGACATCGGCGACCTGTGCGCGGCCGGCGACGAGAACGCCATCGCCGCCCGCTTCCAGCGCTTCGCCGATGCCGGGGTCACCGACCTGTCCGTACGGCTGCTGCCCATCGGCGACAACCGCGACGAGCTGGTCGCCTCCAAGTACCGCACCCGCGACATGCTCGCCGCCCTCGCCGCGGATCTGCGATGACCGCCGGACCGCTGGACGGCATCCGCGTCCTGGAGGTCGGCCACATGCTGGCAGGCCCCTACGCCACGATGATGCTCGCCGACCTCGGCGCCGAGGTCACCAAGATCGAGCCGCCCGGCGGGGACATCTCCCGCCAGGTGAGCGACGCGTATTTCGCCAGCCTCAACCGCGGCAAGCGCAGCGTCCGCCTCGACCTCACGACCGCCGAGGGACAGGCCGGTCTCGGTGAACTCGTCGCCGACGCCCACGCGTTGCTCGTCAACCTCAAGCCGTCGGCGATCCACCGGCTAGGGCTGACGTACGACGTGCTGCGGAAGTGGAACGAGCGGATCGTGTGTGTCGCGCTCACCGGGTACGGGCTGGCGGCGGGCGACGAACCCGCCTTCGACTACGTGGTCCAGGCGGCCACCGGCGTAGCCGCCCTCACCGGCGACCCGGACGGTCCGCCGACCCTGCCCGGCTACTCCTCCGCCGACAACTCATCCGGTCTGACAGCCGCGTTGGGACTCCTCGCCCACATCGTCTCCGGGCGCGGCGGCCAAGTGGAGGTGTCGCTACGGGATGTGATGCTGTCTCAGCTCAACTACCGTGCCTCCGCCTACCTCAACGAGGGCGTCGAACCGCGCCGACTGCCGCTCGGCGCGCACTCCTTCTACGTGCCGGCCCAGCTCTTCCCCACGGCCGAGGGCCACTTGGCGCTCTTCATCACCCACGACGGCTTCTGGAAGTCCTTCGCAGCCGAGGCCGGCCTCCAGGGATTCCCCACGATGGCCGAGCGGGCGGAGCGCCGGGAGGAAGTACTCGTCGCCGTCACGGACGCCCTGGCCGGCGACACGGCCGTGTCCTGGGAGGCGCGGCTGCGTCCCCTCGGGGTGCCCGCCGCTGCCGTACGGACCCTGCCGCAGGCGCTCGCCGCCACCCCCGAGGCCGTAGTCACGGCCGGGGACTTCCGACTGGTGCGCAGTCCCGTCCGGGTCGCCGGGTACGAGCCCGACTACGGGCCACCGCCCCGGCTCGGCGAGCATGACGTTTCCGGGACGGTGGTGGAGTCGTGAGAGCCGAGGACCAGTTCCATCTCGGGCTCGTAGTCGAGGACTTCGAAGCGACCCTGGCCGAGCTCTCGGGCGCGTTCGGGTACGAGTGGTGCGCCGAGATCGGGGGAGCGGTGCCGCTGGCGCTGCCGACAGGAGACGCAGTTCTGGACATCAGCTGCGCCTACTCCCGGACACTCCCTCGACTGGAGATCGTCCGCCGGGTGCCGGGCACTCTGTGGGAGCCGGTGGCCGGCGGGGGAGTGCACCACGTCGGCTACTGGTCGGACGATGTCGCCGCCGACGCCGCCGAACTCACCCGGCAGGGATTCGTGACCGAGGCGCGCCGGGTCGGCTCCGGGGGCGCGCCCTTCGCTTTCCTGCGCGGGCCCAGCGGTCTGCTCGTGGAACTCGTGGACCGGGTGGCGCGGCCGGGCTTGGAGAAGTACTGGAGCCACGGAGGAGGGACCGCATGACGACCGTGGGCATCGCGACCGGGGCCGGGCGCGGCATGGGACTGGCCTGCGCACGGCGGCTCACCGACCTGGTGGACACCTTGCTGCTGGTGGACCGCGACGAACCGGCCGTCACCGCCGCCGCGAAGGAACTGTCGGCCGCCGACGGGGAGGTGAGGGTCGAACCCTTCGTCCTCGACATCACCGACCCGGCCGGACTCGCCCAACTCGCCTCCCTTACAGCCGAGTTGGGCACCCTCAGGGCCGTCTCCCACGCCGCCGGGATCTCACCGACGATGGCCGACTGGCGGCGCATCTTCGAGGTCGACCTCGTCGGCACCGCGCGCCTCGCGGAGGCCCTTCGCCCGCTTGCCACCGAGGGGACGGCACTGGTGTGCTTCGCCTCGATGGCCCCGCTGCTCGGCAACCTGGAGGCCGATTCCGCCGTAGCGGCGATTCTCGACGACCCGCTCCGGGACGACTTCCTCGACCGGCTCCGGGAGGCCCTCGGGCCCGCTGTCGAGGACTCCGGGCTCGCCTACGCGTGGGCCAAGCACGGGGTGCACCGGTTCGTACGGCGGGAGGCGGTACGGCTGGGGCCGTACGGCGCTCGCGCGTGTTCCGTCTCGCCGGGTGTCATCGACACCCCTCAGGGGCGGCAGGAGGCAGCGGCCCAGCCCGCGATGGCCGCATTGGTGGAACGGACGCCGCTCGGCCGGACGGGGCGGGCCGAGGACGTCGCGGCGGCGGTGGCGTTCCTGCTGTCCGACGAGGCCGCTTTCGTTTCCGGGATCGACGTTCTCGTGGACGGTGGGGTGTGTGCGGCGGTCCGGTGACGCCGCACCACGTCAGCGCCGACGCCCGCTGCGGCGCGCGGACCAGCCCGTCCCCAGGCCGGCCGAGTGCGCGGCGAGGAAGGCCAGTCCGAGGAGCATGAGGCTCGTCGGGGTGAAGACGAGCTGGGTCGATGTCTCGGTGACTCGGATGAGGAAGGCGATGACGAAGAGCGCGGCAGCCACAAAGGCAAGCATCTGAATACCCCTACGAATGGACGACGAGCCACCGGTGACCCCGGCGGCTCGTCGTTCCGTGTGCCCCCGATGGCGCCGATCAGTCGTGCCCGCCGCGCATCACGCGCGCGGGCCCAACTGCCGTTCAGACAAGGGATTCCGAGCGCTGGACGGTACCCGTGAGGCCGGTCGCGTCCTGACCCGCGAGGAGAACCGCGGCCCTCGCCATCGCCTCCGGCGGCTCCACCATCTCCGGCGGGATCTCCCGGCCTCCGCCGCCCGCCTGCCATCCCTCCGTCAGCACCACCCGTGACGGGGCAAGGCAGTTGACGGCGATGTTGTCCTTCCGCAGGTCGGCGGCGAGCCCCGCATAGAGGCGCTCGACCGCCGCCTTGGACACCCAGTACGCGTTGGCGCCCCGGTCCGTCATGCCCACCCCGCCGGTCGTCACGGCCACCAACGACCCACCGCCACGGGCGCGTACGTGCGGAATCACGGCCCGGGTCACCAGGAACACCCCGGTCAGATTGACGTCCAGGCACAGCTGCCAGCGCTTGAGCGGCGTCGACTCGACCGGGCCGAGCCACAGCACCCCGGCATTGGCGATGAGAATGTCGATTCCGCCGAACTCCGCGACCGTGGCGGCGACGGCGGCGTCGACCGACGCCTCGTCGCTGACATCACAGGGCACCGGCAGCGCGCTCCCGCCCGCCGCGACGATCCGGTCCGCGACCGAGTGGATCGTGCCGGGCAGCCGGCCCTCCCGCTCGGAGCGCGCGGCGACCGCGACCGAGGCGCCCGCCTCGGCGAGCGCCAGCGCGACCGTACGGCCGATGCCACGGCTGGCGCCCGCGACGAACGCGACCTTGCCCTTCAACGATCCGCCCACGTCGGTCACTTCCCCTACTTCGGCGGGAACCGGAGAGCGCCGTCGAGACGGACGACCTCGCCGTTGAGATAGTCGTTCTCCACGATGTGCTGCACCAGACCGGCGTACTCGGCCGGCAGCCCCATGCGCTTCGGGTACGGGATCTGCGGCCCCCAGTAGGCCTCCAACTGGTCGCCCGCCTTGCCGTAGGCCGGCGTGTTGAAGGTGCCTGGCGCGATCGTGACGACCCGGATGCCGAGCGGGGACAGGTCGCGCGCGGCCACCAGGGTCATGCTGACGACCCCGCCCTTGGCCGCCGCGTAAGGGAGTTGGCCGATCTGGCCCTCGTACGCCGCGATCGACGCCGTGCTGACGATGACACCCCGGCCGCCGTCCAGCGGCTCCTGACGGGCGATCGCGGCGGCGGCCAGGCGTAGCACGTTGAACACGCCGGTGAGGTACACGTCGATCGTCGTGCGGAAGCCCGCGAGGTCGAGGGGAGAGCCGTCCTTGCCGACCAGCCGGCCGCCGCTCGCCGGGCCGCCGTGCGCGTCCACCGAGATCCTGAGCGGTCCCGCCGACTCCGCCTCGGCCAGCGCGGCTTGGACATCGTCCTCGGAGGTGGCATCGGTGCGCACATAGCGCACACCCAGCTCCTGCTCCAGGGCCTTGCCCTTCTCGTCGGCCAGATCGGCCACGACGACCTTCGCTCCCGCCGCGTGCAGCCGACGGACGGTGGCCTCGCCCAGGCCGCCCGCCCCGCCGACGACGACCGCGGAGCTCCCACTGATCTGCATCAAGGATTTCCTCTCTTGCGAACAGCGCTCTAGTGAGACGAGAATAGCATTCTCATGAATATAACCATGATTCTCGAGATGGTGGCCTCGGGCGGCGACCGACCGGTGGTCACGGCGAACGGCCGCTCCCTGACCGCCTCGGAACTGCTCGCCCGCGCCCGCGCCGCCGCGCACCGCTTCCAGGGCCGCCCGGCCGTGCTCTATCTGAGCCCCAGTCACCTCGCCTACCCGGTGGCCCTGTTCGGAGCCGCTCTGGCGGGCATCCCGTTCATCCCCCTCAACTACCGCCTCGGCGAACACCAGTTGAACCGCCTTCTGGCCCGCCACCCCGGCGCCCTCGTCCTGCGCCCGGCCGACCTCGACGCCCTGCTGAGCGAAGAGGAGACGGCCGTACCGGAGTTGCTCCAGGACCAGGACTCCGTCGCGGTGGTCCTCTACACCAGCGGCACGACCGCCGAACCCAAGGCGGCCCTGCTGCGCCACCGCCACCTGCTGGCCTACGTCCTCAACACCCAGGAGTTCGCCTCCGCCGAGGAGGGCGACGCGGCTCTGGTGGCCGTTCCGCCATACCACGTGGCCGGGTTGATGAACCTGCTGACGAACCTCTACTCCGGCCGCCGCCTGGTGTACCTCTCCGCCTTCGACGCGGGGGAGTGGCTGGAGACCGCGCGCCGCGAGCAGGTCACCCACGCACTCGTCGTGCCCACCATGCTGGCCCGCATCGTCGCCGAGGTCCCGGCGGACGACGCCGGCACGCCCACACTCCGCAGCCTGGCCTACGGCGGTGCCAGGACCCCGCGGCCCGTGGTGGAGCGGGCGTTGGAGATCTTCCCCGGCACGGGGTTCGTGAACGCGTACGGTCTGACGGAGACGGCTTCCTCGGTCGCGGTCCTGGGGCCTGACGACCACCGCGAGGCGCTGGCATCCGCCGACCCGGCCGTACGGGATCGACTCGGCTCCGTGGGACGGCCGTTGCCCGGAGTCGAGATCGAGATCCGCGATGACGACGGGAAGCCGGCACGTGCCGGGGAGACAGGGCTGGTCTTCGTGCGCGGCGATCAGATCTCCGGCGAATACGGGGGACGCAGCGCACTCGACGCGGACGGTTGGTTCCCCACCCGGGACCGGGGCCGTCTGGACGCCGACGGCTATCTGTTCATCGAGGGTCGCGCCGACGACACCATCATTCGCGGCGGCGAGAACATCGCTCCCGCCGAGATAGAGGACGTTCTCGTCGCCCACCCCGGGATCGTGGAGGCCGCGGTGATCGGTGTGCCCGACCCCGAGTGGGGACAGCGGATCGTGGCCGTCGTGGTCGGCGAGGGCGATGCGGCGGAGGTCCGCCAGTGGGTCAGGGACCGGCTGCGCTCCTCCAAGACCCCCGACACGATCGTCTTCCGCGCCGAACTGCCCAAGACCGAGACCGGAAAGCTGCTGCGCCGCATTCTGCTGGCCGAGTTGGAGACCACCCATGCCTGAAGCAGTCCTCGTGTCCGCCCTGCGTACCCCCGTCGGCACCGCCGTCAAGGGCACCCTGCGCGACACCACCGCGTTCGACCTGGCCCACCACATCGTCGCCGCCGCTGCCGCCACGGACGGGCTCGATCCGGACGCCGTCGACGACGTCATCCTCGGCGAGGGCCTGTACGGCGGCGGGGTCGTGGCCCGGCACGCGGCGCTCACCGTCGGGCTCACCGCCGTACCCGGCCTCGCCCACAACCGTCACTGCGCCGCCGGTCTCGCGGCCGTGCAGAGCGCGGCGGGCAGCATCCGCGCGGGCATGGACGAACTCGTCATCGCCGGCGGCGTCAACTCGGCCTCCACCTCGCCGAAACAGCGTTTCCGCGTGGACGGGGAGTGGGTCGAGCCGTGGAGTCCGCCCACGCACCCCGACCGCCCCGACGCGCCCAACCTGGACATGTCGATCACGGTCGGCTGGAACACCGCCGTACGGGCCGGTCTCAGCCGCGCCGACATGGACGCCTGGGCGCTGCGCTCGCACCAGAACGCGATTCGCGCCATCGACGAAGGCCGTTTCGACGCCGAGCTGGTGCCCATCGACACACCGCACGGCCTGTTCTCCGTCGACGAACACCCGCGCCGCACCACGAGCCTGGAGAAACTGGCCTCGCTCAAGCCGCTCCACCCGGAGATCGAGGGCTTCTCCATCACGGCGGGCAACGCGGGCGGCGCCAACGACGGTGCCGCCGCGCTGGTGGTGGCCAGCGACCGGCTCGGTCTGCCCGCACTCGCTGTGGTCCGCTCCTGGGCCTCGGTCGGCGCCGACCCCGCCGAGACGGGCCTCACCCCGGTGAAGGTCATCCCCAAAGCCCTTGCCCGTGCGGGACTTTCGACCTCCGACGTCGACCTCTTCGAGATCAACGAGGCCTTCGCCGCCGTGCCCGTCGCCGCGGTGAAGCTGCTCGGTCTCGACCCCGACCGCGTGAACGTCAACGGCAGCGGCTGCTCCCTCGGCCACCCGGTCGCCGCGACGGGTGCCCGGATGCTGGTCACGCTGGTGCACGAACTGCGCCGCCGGGGCGGTGGCATCGGCGTCGCCGCGATGTGCGCGGGCGGCGGCATGGGCTCGGCCACGGTCATCGAGGTGCCGGCGCCGTAGCGCTCAAGTACAGGGAGGAGGGGAACGCTGTGGAGGGCTTGAAGGAGAAGGTCGTTCTCGTCGCCGGCGCGGCCACCGGGCTGGGCGCCGCGTCGGCCCGGCGGCTCGCGGACGAGGGCGCCAGGGTCGTCGTCGCCGATCTCGATGTCGAGGGCGCCAGGCGGACCGCCTCGGCCATCGGTGTCGCCGGTGGCGAGGCGGTCGCGGCGGGCTTCGACATCTCCGACGAGGACTCGGTCGGCGAACTGGTGACGACCACTGTGCGGACGTACGGCGGCCTGGACGCGGTGCACATCAACGCGGGTGACATGGGCGCGGTCTCCAAGGACACCGACGTCGTCGACATGGACCTCGCGGTCTGGGACCGGACCTTCGCCGTCAACCTGCGGGGCCACATGCTCGTCACGCGATACGCCGTTCCCGAACTCCTCGCCCGGGGTGGCGGCGCGCTCGTCTACACCTCGTCCATCGCGGCCTTCACCGGCGAGGCCGCGCGTCCCGCCTACTCGGCGACCAAGGCGGGCATCAACGCCCTCGCCCGCCATGTCGCCTCCCGCTGGGGCAGCGAGGGCATCCGGGCCAACGCGGTCGCCCCCGGTCTGATCCTGACCCCGGCCATCCAGGAGGGCGCCGACCCGGACCTGCTGGAGGCTCTGCTCGCTCGCACCCGCAGCACCCGGCACGGCCGCGCCGACGACATCGCCGCCATGGTGGCCCACCTCATGTCCGACGCGGGAGCCTGGATCAACGGCCAGGTCATCAACGTCGACGGCGGCACCGTGATGCGCTGAGCGGGGGCGGCCTTACTCGACCGTACGGAAGCGCAGCAGAGCCTCCTGCGCGAACGAGGCGACCAAAGACCCCTGCGCGGTGAGCACATCGCCCCGGCCGTAGCAGCGGCCGTGGGCGACGAGCGGGCTCCGGTGGCGCAGGAGCAGCCAGCCGTCCGTCGTGAAAGGGCGGTGGAACCACACCGTGTGCGCGGTGACGGCGGACGTGAACGCCGTTCCCGAATCGTGCTGGGTGACCCCTTCCAGCGGGCGAAGCGCCGTACCGATCAGACTCAGATCGCTCGCGTACGCCGTCAACGCGGGCGCGAGTCCAGACGCCACCGCCGGTGTGCGCATCCACAGGTCGTACTCGGGCGGTTCCGACTTCGGCGAGTCCACGTCGACGGTGGCCCGGGTGTCCCAGGGAAGCAGCGAGAGGTCCACGTCGTGCTCGGCTCCCGGCACCGACGGCATCGGGAACGCGATCTGCTGGTCGGGGCCCTCCTCGTGGGAGTGCAGCGCCACGGCCGCCACGGCCGCGACACCCTGCGTCTGACGCGCCACGACCGTCAACGTGGCGAAGGAACCGCCCTCGTGATGACGCGTCACCTCGTACCGCACCGGCTCCTGCGGCCGTCCGGCCCGCGCGAACTGCACGTGCAGGCTCTTGACCGCCTTGTCGGGGCAGGCCAGTTGGGCGGCCCGGACGCTCTGGGCGAGCAACTGCCCGCCGAAGATGCGGTGATAGCCGAGTTGTTGGTTGCGGCCCTCGTACACGGCACCGGGTCGGGCGTCGAGGTCCAGGCAAGAGAGCAGGTCGCTCCATAGATCGGTCACTGATGTCACTCCTCGGTCGATCACAAGCGGACGAGCTTGTCGATCACAGGTGGACGAGTCGTGGCGCAGAGCCGCCGGTCCGCAGCAGCGCCCCCGCCTCGCGCGTCAACTCCCGTGCGCTGCCCAGGAGTCCGTCCAGCACTATGGCCCGCCGCACATGCCGGTGGAGATCGTGCTCGGCGGTGAAGCCGATCCCGCCCAGGACCTGCTGACAGTGCCGGGCCGCCGTCAGCGCCGCCTGTCCGGCCGCGGCCTTGGCCAGCAGCGCGCCCAGATCGTCGGTGGCGGCCACGAGGGTGGCCTCGGCGCCGTCCAGCGCCACGAGGGTCTCGGCGAGCCGGTGCCGTACGGCCTGGAAGGAGGCAAGCGGGCGGCCGAACTGCACGCGGTCCACGGCGTGTTGACGGGCCAGCGCGAGCAGGGCGCGGCCCGTCCCGAGCAGCCACCAGCCGAGTGCCACCCGGCCGGCGGCGAGCGGGACGGGAGCTCCGGCGGGCACGGAACGCAGGGGCAGTTCGGCGTCCAGGGCCGCCCCTGCCGCACTGTCGTCGCGCTCCCAGACGACCCACGTACCGCCGGTGTACGGCAGCGGGAGTGTGCCGCCGAGCGGACGGCCCATCGTGTTCAGGAGGACGTCGTTGAGGAGGGGCGCGTGGGCGCCCGTCTCGCCCAGCAGGCGGAAGGTGAGCGGTGCGGCGATGTCCGGCTGTTCGGCGAGGAGTTCGGCCCAGCCGAGGTCGGCCAGGGCGGTGTCCAGTGCCTGTCCCGAGGCCGCCGACATCGTCTTGCGGAGCGTCTCGGCGAGCAGGTCCCGTTCGGCCGCGTCCACGGCTACTCCTTCCCCAGGTCGAGCAGTCGGCGCGCGATGATGTTCCGCTGGATCTCTGCCGTACCGCCGTAGATGGTCGCCGCCTTCGCGTACAGGTACTCCGAGCGCCACGGCGTGTCCGTCAACTCCAGTACGCCGGGCAGCAGATCGCGCACGGTCTCGAAGAGCCGTTGCTCGGCGGTGGCGAGCAGCACCTTGTCGACCGACGTCTCCGCGCCCAGCCGCTCACCCTCGGCCAGCCGTCGCTGCGTGGCGTGGGAGCGGCAGCGGACGGTGTGCAACGCCAGGTAGGCGGCGCCGAGTTCGGCGTCTTCGGGGATGTTCGTCTCGGCCATGAGGCGGTCAAGTCGGGTGTAGAGATGGGCGATCCGATGCCAGAAGCAGGTGGAGCGCTCGTGCGGGAGCAGGTCCATCGCCAGACGCCAGCCGTCGCCGGGTTGGCCGAGCATCCGCTCGGCGGGCACGATCACGTCGTCGAAGAACACCTCGGCGAACTCGTCCACTCCGTGCATCGTGCGCAGCGGCCGGACGGTGATGCCGGGGGTGTCCATGTCGACGAAGAACGCGGTGATCCCGTTGTGACCGGGTGCGGTGCGGGTCAACAGGACGCAGCGGGCGGCGAATTGGGCCAGGCTCGTCCACACCTTCTGGCCGCTGATCACCCAGTGGTCGTCGCGCGGAACGGCCCGCGTGGTGAGGGAGGCGAGGTCGCTGCCGGAGCCGGGTTCGGAGAAGCCCTGGCACCACTGCTCACGGCCGCTGAGCAGCCGGGGGACCATCTCGGCGGCGAGTGCGGGAGGGGCGTACGAGATCATCGTCGGGGCGAGGACCTCGATCATCGAGTAGATCCCCGGCTCGGCCAGCTCCCGGGTGGCGACCTCCTCGCCGAGCACCGCCCTCAGCACCGCGGGCCCGCCGAGCCCCCTCACCTCGGCGGGCCAGCCGTACCGCATCCAGTCCGCGTCGTACAACGCCCGGCGCACCCGGGCCAGTTGAGCGACCTGGGCGTCGAGAGAGTGGTCGCGGCCGGGGGACAGGTCGTGCCCGTCCAGCCAGCCGCGCAGGTCCGAGCGGAAGTCGGCGACGCTTGAGTACCCGGACTCCGAACGGGTGTTCATGTTCCCGGACGCTGATAGGCGTGTGGACGGCCCGAGTCGTGCGCCCCGCTGCGGCGGATGAACGTCATCGCACGGGTGCGCAGCCGCCACCCCTGGTCCGTGCGGACGTAGGTGTCGTTGTAGTAGCCGATCCGCATGTCGTGCGTGGCGTGGTCGACGAAGCACAGCGGCTGGGTGCCGGTGGCCGTGTCGCCGGACAGGTCGACGGCCGGCGTACCCGTGAGGAACAGCCCCTTGGGGGCGGCGGCGACGAGCGCCGGGAACTCGTCGAGGCCGTAGGCGTCCCCGAAGGCGCTGTACGTGCCGTCGGGCGTGAAGACCGCCAGCACCCCGTCCAGGTCGCCGCGGGTGATGCACACCGCGTAGCGGGCGAGGAGCTGCTGGATCTCCATCAGGTCGTCGGTCGGACCAGGGGGAGGAGCCGGAACAGGCAAGGAGGACAAGGACTTTCCACCCTTCACCATGAGCGAGAATGGCATTCTCTCAGATGAGTGGCAGATTTCCACGACGCGTGAGGCGACGTCAACAGTCTCTGTCTGAATGGTTGATTCTCCGTAGATGAGAAGCTAGTTTCCAGCGATGGAGAGGGGAGATCCGACGCGATGGACCAGTTCCTCACCTTCGGGATCGTTGGCCTGAGCACGGCCGCGATCTATGCCGTCATCGGCAGTGGGCTCGTGCTCACCTACACCACCACCGGCGTGTTCAACTTCGCGCACGGCGCGGCCGGCATGCTGTCCGCGTTCATGTACTGGCAGCTGACCGTCGGCTGGGGCTGGCCCGTTCCGGTCGCCCTGGTCGTGGTGCTGCTCGTGCTCGCCCCCGGCTTCGGGCTGCTCGTCGAGCGGTTCGTACTGCGGCCTGTCCAAGCCCTCGGTGAAGCCGAACGGCTCGTCATGACGGTCGCGCTGCTCAGCGGACTCATCGCGGCGGCGCGCTGGATCTGGGACCCCAATGTGGCGCGCCCGCTGCCGATGTTCTTCGCCGACCGCAAGCCCTTCCATCTCGGCCCTGCCGTCATCACCTGGCACCAGGCGATCACCATGGCGGTGGCCGTCGCCGTCGCGATCGGCCTGCGCATCCTGCTCTACCGCACCCGCGCCGGAGCCGAGATGCGCGCCGCCGTCGACGACCGGGCACTCGTAGGCCTCACCGGCGCCGACCCGGTCCGGGCGGGCCGGGTCTCCTGGATCCTCGGCACCCAACTGGCCGCGATCGGCGGCATTTTGATCGCCCCGACCGTCACGCTCGACGCCGCACAGCTCTCCCTGCTGATCGTCAGCGCCTACACCGCGGCCGTCTTCGGCAGGCTGCGCAGCCTGCCGCTCACCTTCCTCGGCGCCGTCGTCGTCGGCTGCATGGAGAGCTATCTGACCGGCTACCTGCCGCAGAACGACTACCTCCCCGGACTGAGGCTCGCCGCTCCCGCACTCCTCCTCTTCCTCGCCCTGCTGGTGTTCCCACATCGACGCCTGCGAGGCCGTGAGCGACGGCTTGCCCGCGTACCGGTGCCGAGCGCGCGCGGCACACTCGTGTTCGCCGCGGTGGTCATCACCTTCGGCGCGGTACTGGCCTCCCTCCTCGGAGAAGCCGACCTCATCACCTACGGAGCGATCTTCTCCCTGGGCGTAGTGGCACTCTCGTACGTCCCGCTCGCCGGGTACGCCGGACAGGTCTCGCTGTGCCAGCTGAGCATGGCGGGCATCGGCGCGGTCGTCTGGGGACACCTCGGCGCCCACGGCCAACTGTGGGCGCTCGCCGCCGCGATCCTCGTCTCGGCGGCGGCCGGAGCACTGGTCGCACTCCCCGCACTACGGCTCTCCGGCGTGTATCTCGCCCTGGGCACAGCCGCGTTCGCCGTGATCCTCGACCGCTGGATCTTCACCATCCCGGCCTTCCACGTCCTCGGCCTGCGGATCGCCCTGTTCGACCAGGGCTCGGTGGACATCTCAGGGCCCCACCTCTTCGGTCTACGGCTCGACAGCGGACGGCAGTTGATGGTGTTCGCCGCCGTCTGCCTCGCCCTCGCCTCGATCGGCGTGGCCGCCCTGCGCCGCAGCCGCTTCGGACGGCGGCTGATCGCCCTGCGCGACAGCGAGGCCGCGTACGCCACCCTCGGCGGCAACCTGCTGGTCGCCAAGGTGGCGGTGTTCGCCCTCGCCTCCGGCATCGCCGGACTCGGCGGAGCGCTGTACGGAATGCAGCAACGCACGGTCACCGCCGACCAGTTCAGCCTCATCGCGGGGCTGCCGATCTTCCTCGTCGCCGTGGTCGGTGGACTGGGCGCGGTCGGCAACGGGCTCTTCGCCGGCACCGCGTTCGTCGGTCCGACGAACGCCCTGATCGCCGTCGCCCCGGGTACCGCGAACCTGGTCGCCCTGCTCCCCGGCCTGGCCGGCGTGGGACTCGGCCACAACCCCGACGGCATCGTGTCCCGCTTCCGCCGCCAGTGGGAGCCCCTCGCCCGCGACCGCATCGCCCTGCCGGCCCTGCTCTGCGTCCTTGCCCTGGCCTGGGCGCTGCGCTTCGGCGACGTGATCAACGACTGGACGTACTACGGCGGTTCACTCCTCCTCGCCATAGCGCTCCGCTCCTGGGCGGACGCCCGGCAGACCGCTCCGGCCGAGCCGGAGATCCCCGTCGAGTGGTGGGGCCTACGGCGTGAGTGGCGCCCCGAGGACGAGGAGGTGCTGGCCCGTGGCGTCGCTGCAGGTTAGTGGAGTGACCGTCTCCTTCGGCGGGAACCGCGCTCTGGACGGAGTGGCGCTGACCGCCGAGGCGGGCCGGGTCACCGGGCTCATCGGACCCAACGGGGCAGGAAAAAGTACCCTGTTCGACGTCGCGTCCGGACTGCGCAGGCCCTCCTCGGGGCAGGTCCGGCTGGACGGCCGGGACGTCACCCGGGCCCGACCCTCCGCTCGCGCCCGGCACGGACTGGCCCGCACCTTCCAACGCCTTGAACTCTTCGGCCGGTTGAGCGTGCGCGACAACCTCCTCGTCGCCGCCGAACTCGGCCCCGAACGCCGCCGGGCGGAGCAGGTCGTCACCGAGATCCTGCACCGCCTCGATCTCACGGACGTCGCCGACACCTCACCCGACGCCCTCCCCACCGGAGTCGGCCGCCTGGTCGAGGTCGGCAGGGCCCTTGCGATCCGACCGAAGGTGCTGCTCCTCGACGAACCCGCCGCCGGACAGGACGCGGAGGAGACCGAACGCTTCGCGGAACTCCTGCGCGCCCTCACCGAGGACGGGACCGCCGTCGTCCTCGTCGAGCACGACATGAGCCTCGTGATGGCCGTCTGCGACGAGGTGTACGTCCTCGACCTCGGCAAGATCATCGCCGTCGGCCCGCCCGAGGTGATCCGCAGCGACGAAACGGTACTCGCCGCCTACCTGGGGGACGCGTGAGCGCACTTCTCGAACTGCGCGGCATCCGCGCCGCCCATGAACGCATCACCGTCCTGCACGGCGTCGACCTCGACGTCGCCGCCGGACAGGTGGTCGCGCTGCTGGGACCGAACGGCGCCGGAAAGACCACCACCCTGCGCGTCGCCGCCGGAGTCCACCCCGTCGAGTCGGGCCAACTCGTGCTCGGTGGACGGGACATGACCGGCGCCGACCCCCGCGACCTGGCCCGCGCCGGAGTCTGCCTCATCCCCGAAGGGCGAGGCGTGTTCCCGAACCTGTCCGTCCGCGACAACCTCCTCATGATGACCTTCACCGGCCGCGGCCGCGAGGAGATCGAGGAGATCGCGTTCGCCCGCTTCCCCGTCCTGGCCCGGCGCGCCGGACAAGCGGCGGGCACCCTCTCCGGCGGCGAACAGCAGATGCTCGCCCTCGCCCGCGGCCTCGCCACCGACCCCGCCGTCCTGCTGCTCGACGAACTCTCCATGGGGCTCGCCCCGTTGGTGGTCGGCCGGCTCTACGAACAGGTCGGCGAGATCGCCCGGCAGGGCGTGGCCGTCCTGGTGGTCGAGCAGTTCGCCGCAGCGGTTCTCGACATCTGCGACCATGCCGCCGTCCTCGTCCGCGGCAGGGTCGAACGGCAGGGCCACCCCGACGGCGGCCTGCGCGCCGAACTGTCCGCTCTCTACCTGGGGAGTTCCACATGACGTCCACCGAGACGCGAGCGGACCGCTTCGTCCGCGAACTCACCGTCCTGAAGATCCCGGACCCGGCCGCCGGAAGGGCCGCGCTCTGGCTGCGCGCCGGCGCCGCCTTGATGACGATCGGCGTCGTCCTCGGCGTGAGCGCCTACTTCATCTCGCACAACACCAGCGACCCGCTGGTGCAGAACGACGCCCTCACCCTCGGCCTCGCCGCGGTCGCCGGGAGCGTCGTCGGGTCCGCGCTCTTCCTGCGGTACTCGCTCACCGGCTTCCTGCGGTACTGGATGGCCCGTCAGTCCTACGACGTGGAACTCCTCGCCGACCGCCTGCTCGAAAGGGAACTCCGCCATGACCCCACCGGCACCGACGCCGCGCCCCGGTGACCAACTCGCCAGCACCGTCTGCGGCACCCGCGTGGTCGTCATCCGCGCCCCCGCCGACGTGCAGCCCCAACTGGCCTGCGGCGGACGCCCGTTGGTGCCCGCGGCCGAAGCACCCCCGGCGAAGCCCGGACCGGCCGGCACCACCACCCTCATCGGCAAGCGGTACGTCGACGCCACCGGCACCCTCGAACTGCTCTGCACCGCCTCCGGCGCGGGCGAACTCACCTGTGACGGCGCCCCCATGGCACTGAAGGCAGCCAAGCCGCTGCCCGCCTCCGACTGACCGACCCACCCCCGAAGGAGCCGTCATGGACCGCGACGACCTCATCCTCATCAGCGTCGACGACCACATCATCGAACCGCCCGACATGTTCGTGAACCACCTCCCCGAGCGATACAAGAAAGAAGCGCCCCAACTGGTCCACCGGGACGACGGAACCGACGTCTGGCAGTTCGGCGGCGCGACCATCACCAACTCCGCGCTCAACGCCGTGGCCGGCCGGCCCAAGGAGGAGTACGGCGTCGAACCGCAGGGCCTCGACGAGATCCGCCCCGGCTGTTACGACGTGCACGAGCGCATCAAGGACATGAACGCGGGCGGCATCCTCGCCCAGATGAACTTTCCGTCCTTCCCCGGCTTCTCGGCCCGGCTCTTCGCCACCGAGGACGCCGACTTCTCCCTCGCGCTCGTGCGGGCCTACAACGACTGGCACATCGACGAGTGGTGCGCCGCCTACCCGGGCCGCTTCATCCCGATGGCGCTGCCGGCCATCTGGGACGCGGAGCTGTGCGCGGCCGAGGTGCGCCGGGTCGCCGAGAAGGGCGTCCACTCGCTCACCTTCACCGAGAACCCCGCCGTCCTCGGCTACCCGAGCTTCCACGACCCGTACTGGAACCCGCTGTGGCGCGCGCTGTCCGACACGGACACCGTGATGTCGGTGCACATCGGCTCCTCCGGCAGGCTCGCCGTCCCCGCCGCCGACTCGCCGCCCGACGTGATGATCACGCTCCAGCCGATGAACATCGTCTCCGCCGCCGCCGACCTGCTCTGGTCACCCCCGATCAAGCAGTTCCCGAACCTGAAAATCGCCCTCTCGGAAGGCGGTACGGGCTGGATCCCGTACTTCCTGGAGCGCCTCGACCGCACCTTCGAGATGCACTCGACGTGGACCCTCCAGGACTTCGGCGGCAAGCTCCCCTCCGAGGTCTTCCGCGAGCACTTCCTGACCTGCTTCATCACGGACAAACTGGGTGTACGGCTGCGCCACGACATCGGCATCGACAACATCTGCTGGGAGGGCGACTACCCGCACAGCGACTCCCTGTGGCCGGACGCCCCCGAGCAGCTGCACGACGTGCTGTCGAGCTGCGACGTCCCCGACGACGACGCCCGGAAGATCACCTTCGAGAACGCGATGCGCTGGTACTCCTTCGACCCCTTCGCGCACATCCCGCGCGAGCAGGCCACCGTGGGCGCGCTGCGCAAGGCGGCCGAGGGACACGACGTCACCACCCGGTCCCGCAGCCACCAACTCATCGAGCCCGCCGAGAAGTTGGAGGCATTCCGCTCCAAGGCCCGGGCGGCCGTGGCGGCGGCCCGATGAGCGACCTGGTCCTGACGGAACGGGTCGGCGCAGTCCTCGTGGCGACCCTGAACCGTCCCGAGGTCAGAAACGCCATGAGCCCGGAACTGATTGACGACCTGTCAGACGTGCTGCGGGAGGCGGACGCCGACCCGGCGGTCCGGGCGATCGTCCTCACCGGCGCCGGAACGGTCTTCTCCTCCGGCATGGACCTCAAGGCGTTCGCGAAGGGCGGCGGCAGATTCGACGGCCTGGTGTGGTTCTTCCGCGAGGGCATCGCCACCCCGGTGATCGCCGCCCTCAACGGCTCGGCACTCGCCGGCGGCTTCGAACTCGCCCTGGCCTGCGACCTGGTGGTGGCCGCCGAGGACGCCAAGCTGGGGATCGCCGAGGTCAAGCGGGGCCTGTTCGCGGCCGGTGGTGGTACGACCCTCGCCGACCGGGTGCCGCTGGCCGTCGCCCTGGAGATGGGGCTGACCGGCGACCTCGTCACGGCGGCGGACGCCAAGCAGTTCGGCCTGGTCAACCGAGCCGTCCCGGCCGAGAAGGTACGGGAGACAGCGCTGGCCCTGGCGGAACGCATCGCCGAGAACGGCCCTCTCGGTGTCGCGATGACGAAGAAGCTGATGCGGGAACGCCGTTGGGCCGAACCCGCAGAGGTCGAGGCGGTGTTCAGGAGCGCCGACGCGGCAGAGGGGGCACGCGCCTTCGCCGAACGCCGTAGCCCGGTGTGGACCGGGAAGTGACCCAACTCCGGTGTCCTCGGCGACGGTCGGAGACACCGGAGTGATGCTCAGGAGCGGACCGCCTCCTGAGCATCGGCGGTCACGTCATCGGTATCGCCGATCTCGTCGACCAGCCCCCAGCGCAGTGCCTCCACGGCGCTCAACTCCGCGCCGGACAGGGCGAGATAGGCAGCGCGCTCCCGGCCGACTCGGACGGGGATGCTCGCTGTGCCGCCCGCACCCGGAATCAGCCCCATCCCGATCTCCGGCAACCGGATCACCGTGTCCGGCGCGGCGACCACGCGCCCCGCGAAAGCCGCGAGCTCGATCCCCGCGCCGACACAGGCGCCGTGCAGATGCGCGGTCACGCGCGGAGCACATCGGTGCAGCAGCGCGGCCGGGCTGCGACGGACCCGCACCAGATGAGCTTGCGCCGGATCACGGGACGTACCGAACTCGGCGAGGTCGCCCCCACTGCAGAACGTCGGACCGTTCCCGTACAGGTCGACGCGGGTGATCGACGGGTCGGCCACGGCCACCTCGAGCGCCTCGCACAGCGCGTCCCGCGTCGCCGCGTCGAACGCGTTGCGCACCCAGGGCCGGTCCAGCGTGATCACCAGCCGGGAACCGTCGCGACCGAGCCGTACGGGAGTCTCGGCCGGGCGGTGCGTGCGCCCGGGAGCGGCGGCCAGCCAGGAACGGAAGTCCGCGCCGCCCTGGAGCGTCGAATAGGCAAGGGATTCGAGGACCAGCCTGTCCGGGACCGGGAGCCCGCCGCCCATCCGCAGTACCTGCACGAGCGCGACAGCTGCGGCGGGCCGACTCTCGACGATGTGCCCCAGCTCCCGGGCCATGGCATGCGGATCCGCACACCACACCCATGGGGCGGGCGGATCGGGGACGGCGGTGAGCAGTACGTCGTACCCGTCGATCGCGTCCTTGGGTGCTGCAGCCACACCGATCACGACACGGTCGCGGGTGTCTGGTTCCCACGCGGGGTTGCGGTCGAGATCGACGATCACGAGGGGCGACTCCACGGTGATCTCCCTCCAGGCGTGGACCGGAGTGTAATTTGAGATCACCTGTGGAGAGAAGGGGGTTCGAATGACAGAGAATCGCACTCTCCACGCCTGGATGGACACTGTCGAGCCGTACGTGGCCCCTCTCTCCGACATCGCCTGCTCGTTCACCGGTCTGACGGGTGTTCCGGTGGATCTGCCGAGCGCACTGTTCCTCCGGGCCCAACTGGCCGGTCTGGAACGCCCGGGCAGGACCTCGGCCAACGGCTCCTGCCACCTTCTGCGAGCCGCCGACGGCTGGACCGCCGTGAATCTGGCTCGCCCCGACGACCTCGCCGCCGTACCCGCACTGCTGGCACTGCTCGGTTCACCGCCCGCCGAGACCGGGGGCTTGCACGAGGCGGTACAACAGGTCACGGCTGCCGGAGTGGCCGAGGCTGCGCAGCTGCTGGGCATCGCAGCCGCAGTACCTGGATCGGTCACCCGGGACGCACGGCCTGCGGTTCGCACCGAGCGGTGGGGCGAACGGCGTGTGCGCGCGATGGCCGATCTGCGGGTCGTCGACTTCTCCGCGCTCTGGGCGGGCCCGCTGTGCGCCCGGCTGCTGGGGCTCGCGGGCGCGCGGGTCGTCAAGGTCGAGAGCGCGACGCGACCGGACGGCGCGCGCCTCGGGACACCGGCCTTCTACGGCTGGCTGCACGACGGACACGACAACGCCGTCGTGGAGTTCGTCCCCGGTGCGCTGGACGAACTCGTCGCCGAGGCCGACGTCGTCATCGAGGCCTCGCGACCGCGCGCGTTGCGCCGACTCGGCCTTCGCGCCGAGGATTTCCTCGCCGCCCGCCCCGGCCGGGTCTGGGTCGGCATCACCGGTTACGGACGCGAGAACGACCGTATCGCTTTCGGAGACGACGCTGCCGTCGCCGGCGGTCTGACCGGCCTCGACCCGAACGGCGACCCCGTCTTCCTCGGCGACGCGCTCGCCGACCCCGTCACCGGCGTCTTCGCCGCCCACGCGGCGGCCCGCTCTCTCGCCGAGGGAGGCGGAGAACTCCTCTGCGTCTCCATGGCGGCCTGCGCCGCGACCCTCGCCGACGCGCCTGCCCGGGTCCGCCCGCCGTGCTGATCAGAAACGTGGAGGTCGAGGGTCGCGGGCCCGCGGTGGACGTACGGATCGAAGGCGGGCGCATTGCCGAGATCGGGCCCGGGCTGCCGGGCCGGGGTGAAGTGGACGGCCGTGGCGGTGCGTTGCTGCCGGGTCTGCACGACCATCACATCCACCTCGCGGCGCTGGCCGCCGAAGCCGCCTCCGTGCGCGTCGGGCCGGGGGACGTGCGAGACCGTACGGCGTTCGCGGCGGCCTTGGCGACTGGGCCGCCGGGGGAGTGGGTGCGGGCCGTGGGCTACCACGAGGGCGTGGCAGGGGAGTTGGACCGCTGGACGCTGGACGCGCTCGTCCCCGATCGGCCGGTGCGGGTGCAGCATCGCACCGGCGCGCTGTGGGTGTGGAACAGTGCCGCGCTGCGGGCGGCAGGGCTGGACGGCGACGGACGGTTCTGGCGTGAGGACGAGCGGCTGCGGGGGTTCGTGCCGCCCGTACGGCTGGATCTGGAGGGCGTGGGGCGGCGGGCGGCGGCACTCGGCGTCACGGGGTTCACCAACGCCGACCCGCACCCGGCCGGCGGACTCACCCAGATGCTGTCGGTCCTCCCGCAACGGCTCCTGGTGATGGGCGTCGACGAGCCCGTGAAGCTGATGCTCGACGATCCCACGCTCCCCACGCCCTCCCAACTCGCTCGCACCATAGGGGAGATCAGGCCCAGGCCGGTCGCCGTGCACTGCGTGACCCGGGTGCAGTTGCTGGTGACGCTGCTCGCCCTGGACGAGGTGGGCCCGGCCGACGGCGACCGCATCGAGCACGGCTCGGTCATCCCGGCCGAGACGATCCCGTGGCTGCGACGGCTCGGGGTGACGGTGGTGACCCAGCCTCACTTCCCCGTCGAACGGGCCGCCGCGTACGCCACCGACGTGGACGCCGACGACCGCCCTCACCTCTATCGCTGCCGGACCCTGACCGAGGCCGGCATCGCCCTCGCCGCGGGCACCGACGCGCCCTACGGCACCCCGGACCCCTGGGCGGTCATGCGGGCGGCGACGGAACGGGACGACGGCGAGCGGCTCCAACCGGAGGCGGCGCTGGGGCTGTTCACCGGTGATCCCCAACACCCCGCCCGGACAAGGCGGTTGGCGGTGGGCGCGGTCGCCGACCTGTGCCTGCTCCACGTACCGCTGCGCACGGCCCTCGACGCGTTGTCCGGTGAACTGGTCCGCGCCGCATACGTGTCGGGCCGCCGCATCACGCCCGCGTGATTCCTACACGCTGTACCCACCGTCAACTCCCAACGCCTGCCCGGTGATGAACCCGGCCCGGTCCGAGGCGAGGAAGGCGACCGCCTCCGCGATGTCCGTGGCATCGCCGAAACGGCGCATGGGGATGTTGCGCCGGGTGACCGTGAGGGCGTCCTCGTCGAGTTCGCCGGAGCTGATCAGGCGGCCGGCGATACCGTCGTTGAGCATGCCGGGCGCCACACAGTTCACGCGGACGCCGTAGCGGCCCTCCTCGGCGGCCAGCGCCCGGGCCACCGCCTCGACCGCGCCCTTCGCGCCCGACGACAGTCCGTCCCGTACCGGGAAGCGGCGGGTGGCCACGGTCGTCACGGCGACGATGTTGCCCCGGCTCTCGCGCAGCAGTGGCAGTGCGGGATGGACGAGGTTGAAGAACGCCACGGCGTCGCCTTCGAGTTGGGCGCGGTACTCGCCCGGCGAGACCCTGCTCAGGTGCCTCATCGGTACATGCGGGCCCGCCGCGTACACCAGTGTGTGGATGCCTCCGCCGGCTTTCGCGACCGCCTCGGCCGTGGCCGACTCGTCGGTCAAGTCCAGGCGTATCGCCCGCACTTGACGGCCCATCTTCGTGACCTCGGTGGCGACGGCGTCCGCCGCCTCCTGGTTGGCCCGGTAGGTGAGGACGATGTCGCTGCCCCGCTCCGCGAGGAGCCGTACGATCGCCGCCCCGATGCCGCCCGAGCCGCCCGCCACGAACGCGACACCTGGTCTGCTGGAGAAGTCCGGCACCGTAACCGCCTCACAATCCGAGGGACTTGGCGATGATGACCTTCATGACCTCGCTGGTTCCGGCATAGATGCGGGTGATGCGCGCGTCCGCGTAGAGCCGGGCGATGGGGTATTCCAGCATGTAGCCGTAGCCGCCGAACAGTTGCAGACAGCGGTCGACCGCGCGGGCCTGCATCTCGGTGCAGAAGAGTTTGACCTTGGCGGCGTCGGGGCCGCTCAGTTCACCCGCGACGAGTTCGAGGACCGCCCTGTCCAACATTGCCTGCGCGGCCTCGATCTCGGCGGCCACCGCGGCGAGTTCGAACTTGGTGTTCTGGAAGGAGGCGACCGGCTTCCCGAACGCCTTGCGTTCCCTGACGTAGGCGATCGTCGTGTCCAGGGCGGCCCGAGCCTGCGCGACCGAACCCACCGCCACCGTCATCCGCTCCTGTGGGAGGTTGTGGCCGAGATAGCCGAACGCGGCACCCTCCTCGCCGAGCCGGTTGGCGACCGGGACGCGTACGTCGTCGAAGGCCAGCTCCACGGTGTCCTGCACCTTGATGCCCAGCTTGTGCAGCACCCGGCCCCGGGTGAAACCGGGCATGCCGTCCTCGACGACCAGCAGGGTGAGCCCGGCGCGGCGATTGTCCGGGTCGGTCGACGTACGGGCCACGACGATCACCAGGTCGGCGAGCAGCCCGCCGGTGATGAAGGTCTTCGCGCCGTTGAGGACGTACGCGTCCCCGTCGCGCACGGCGGTCGTACGGATCCCGGCGAGATCGGAACCCGTGCCCGGCTCGGTCATCGCGATGGCTGTCAGGAGCTTCCCGGAGGCCAGGCCGGGGAACCAGCGGTCGCGTTGATCCCGGTCGGCGTAGGTGAGGAAGTACGGCAGGACGACGTCGAGTTGGGTTCGGACGGTCCCCAAGGTCACCAGGGCGCGGGCCGATTCCTCCTGGAGGACGACGTTGTAGCGGTAGTCGTCGAGGCCCGCTCCGCCGTACTCCTCGGGGACCGCCGTGCCCAACAGGCCGAGCGAGCCCAGCTGTTCGAAGAGGGTGCGGGGGAGCCGGCCGGCCTCCTCCCACTCGGTGTAGTGCGGGACGACCTCCTTGGCGATGAAGTCCCGGGCGAGCCGGCGGAATGCCTCGTGGTCGTCGGTGAAGACGTCTCGGCGCACAACATCCCCTGTCAGGAAGCGAGTTCGACGACGGTGGCGTTGGCGGTGCCGCCGCCCTCGCACATGGTCTGCAGGCCGTAGCGGATCCCGTGGTCCCGCATGTGGTGGAGCATGCGCGTCATCAGGACGGCACCCGACGCGCCGAGCGGATGCCCGAGCGCGATGGCACCGCCGAGCGGGTTGAGGAGAGCCGGGTCCGCTCCGGTCTCGGCCAGCCAGGCGAGCGGGATGGGCGCGAAGGCCTCGTTGACCTCGAAGACGCCCACCTCGGAGAGTCCCACTCCGGCCTTGCGCAGCACCTTCTCGGTCGCGGGGATCGGCCCGGTCAGCATCAGGACCGGATCGGAGCCGGTGACCACGCCCGCCCGGTAGCGCGCGATGGGCGTCAGTCCCAGCTCACGGGCTTTCTCCGGGGTGGTCACCAGCAGGGCCGCCGCACCGTCGGAGATCTGCGAGGAGTTGCCCGCGTGGATCACCCCGTCCTCCTGGAAGGACGGTTTCAGCTTCGCGAGAGTGGCGCTGCTGGTCTCTCGCCGAATGCCTTCGTCCATGGTCACCGTGCCGCCCGTGCCGCCCGTGCCTTCGGTCACCGGCACGATCTGCGCGTCGAACGCCCCGCCGTCCTGCGCGGACGCCGCCCGTTGATGCGACAGCGCGGCAAAATCGTCGAGGACACTCCGGCCCAGTCCCCACTTCCGTGCGATCAGCTCGGCCGAGACACCTTGGTTGAAGGAGAAGTCCTCGTAACGGGCGAGGACTTGAGGACCGTACGGCGTCCCGCCACCCCGCGAGGCCCCGAGCGGTACCCGGCTCATCACCTCGACGCCGCCCGCCACCACGACGTCCTGCTGCCCGGACATGACCGCCTGGGCGGCGAAGTCCAGCGCCTGCTGGCTCGATCCGCAGGCCCGGTTCACCGTGGTCCCCGGGATGGTCTCGGGCCAGCCGGCGGCCAGCACCGCATAGCGGCCGATGTTGCTCGACTGGTCGCCCAGCTGGCCCACGCAGCCCCACACCACGTCGTCCACGACCTCGGGATCCAGGCCCGTACGGTCGACGAGGGCTTGGAGAACGACGGCGGAGAGGTCGGCCGCGTGCACACCGGCCAGACCGCCGTTCCGTTTGCCGACGGCGGTGCGGACCGCCTCCACCACCACTGCCTCACGCATCACGTCTCCTTTGTCGCTCTGGGCGCGGCTGTTCCCGGCACTGCCCAGCGCCCCATGTAGCGAGGCGGGCGCTTCGCCACGAAGGCGGCATACGCCTCCGGGACGTCCGCAGTGGCGAAGTTCATGGCCTGCGCCCGCGCCTCACCGGCAAGGGCCTCGCGCAGCGTGCGGTCGGCGTTCTCGTTGAGGAGCGCCTTGCTCTGCGCGAGCGCGACCGGAGCTCCGGCGACCAGCCGGGCGGTCAGGTCGTCCACGAAGGCGTCGATCTTGTCGGCGTCCACAACCCAGGTCACCAGGTTCAGCGCGCGGGCTTCCTCGGCGTCGATCGTCTCCGCCAGCAGCGCCAGCCGTTTCGCCTGTTGCAGCCCCACCAGCTTCGGCAGCAGCCAGGAACCGCCGCAGTCCAGGGACAGGGCACGGCGGGCGAAGATCTGCGAGAACGTGCTTTCCGGAGTCGCGACGACGAAGTCGCAGCCCAGGGCGAGGTTCCAGCCCGCGCCGACCGCCACGCCGTGCACCTTGGCGACCGTGGGGATCGGCAACTCGTGCAGCAGCAGCGTGACTTCGGTCAGAGTCCGCATCCGGTAGAGCGGATGCTCGTCGCTGACACCTTTGCGGATGTCGGCCCCGGAGCAGAACGCACCGCTCGCACCGCTGAGGACCAGCGCACGTACCGAACGATCACTGCCCGCAGCGGAGAGCGCCCTGCTCAAGGCGTCCCACAGCTCGGCGTCGATCGCGTTCTTGCGCTCCGGCCGGTTCAGCGTCAGCGTGCGAACACCGTCGGCGTCGCTCGTGAGAAGCACCGGCGGCCCGCTCATCGCACAGCTCCTTCTGCCCGTAGAACGGCGATCTCCTCGCCCGTGAGGCCGAGTTCGGCGAGTACGGCGTCGGTGTGCTGGCCGAGCGCGGGAATCGCGCCCATCGGCGGGTCGTACCCGGCGATAACGGGGGGCGGCAGCAGCGCCGGCACCGGACCGGACGGCGTGTCGATCTCCCGCCACCGGTTGCGCGCCTGGAGATGCGGGTGGGCGATGACGTCGCTGGTCGTGTTGTAACGGGAGTTGCCGATGCCGGCCGCGTCCGCGCGGTCCTGTACGTACGAGAGGTCGTGCCGTGCGCACCAGGCGCTGATCTCCGGCTCCAGCAGGTCCCGGTGTTCCACCCGTCCCGCGTTGCTGCGGAAGCGGGGGTCGTCCGCGAGGTCGGGACGGTCGAGCAACTCCCTTGCCAGGCGCTGCCATTCACGGTCGTTCGTCGTCCCGAGGATCACGGTGTGGCCGTCGGCGGTGCGATGGGCGCCGTACGGTGCCACGGCGGGCGAACTCAGACCGAGCGGCTGCTGCTCGACCCCGGAGTGCTGGGTGTAGGTGAGCGGATAGCCCATCAGCTCCGTCATCGTGTCGAACAGGCTCACCGCGACGGACGAGGCAGCCGGACCCACCCCGCGCTCCCTGCCGTACAGCAGCGCGACGACCGACAGTGCCGCGTACAGGCCGCTGGACACGTCGGCCATCGGCGGGCCGGGTTTGGCCGGTGCTCCCGGGTGCCCGGTCACCGAGCAGGCGCCCGACTCGGCCTGCACGAGCAGGTCGTAGGCCCGCTTGTGGGAGAGCGGGCCGCCGGGACCGTAGCCGTCGATCTCGACGGCGATCAGTCCGGGGTGACGGGTCGTCAAGTCGCCCGGGGAGATGCCGAGTTTGGCCGTGGTACCGGGTGTGAGGTTGGAGACGAGGACGTCGGCGCGCTCCAGCAGGCGGTGCAGGACGCCCATGCCGCCGGGTGTCTTCAGGTCCAGGGCCACCGACTCCTTGCCCCGGTTGACCCAGACGAAATGCGCCCCGAGTCCCTTGACCACGTCGTCGTAGTGGCGGGCGAAGTCCCCGCCCTGGGGGTTCTCGACCTTGATCACGCGGGCGCCGAAGTCGCCGAGCGTGCGGGTGCACATGGGAGCGGAGATCGCCTGCTCCAACGCGACCACGGTGATTCCGGCCAGTGGCCCGGTCGTTGTCGTCATGTCTCAGCCCACGACCGTGAAACTGGTACGGAGTTCGTCCTTCAGTACCTTCTGGCTTGCGTTGCGCGGTAGTTGGTCGACGAAGCGGACATGCCGGGGGACCTTGAAGTTCGCCATGTTCTCGCGGGCCCAGGCGATGACCTCGGCCTCGGTCGGCGGGTGCTCCGGGTCCCCGACCACGAAGGCGCAGCCGACCTCGCCGAGCCGTTCGTCGGGAACGCCGATCACGGCGACCTGCTGGACGCTCTCGCAGCCGAGAAGCAGCTTCTCTATCTCCGCCGGATAGGCGTTGAAGCCGCCGACGATGTACATCTCCTTCTTGCGGTCGACGATGGCGAGGTTGCCGTCGTCGTCGAGCCGTCCGATGTCCCCGGTGTGCAGCCAGCCCTCGGCGTCGATCGTCGAGGCGGTGGCGTCGGGGTCGTCCCAGTAGCCGCGGGTGACGTTGTAGCCGCGCACGAGGATCTCGCCGTCGAGTCCGATCGGGACGTCGAGCCCGTCGTCGGCGACGATCCGGACCTGGACATCCGGAATGGCGCTTCCCGTGGTGTGCGCGACCGTCTCCTCCGAGTCCCCGACCCGGGTCGTGGCCACCAGCGCCGTGGACTCGGTGAGGCCATAGGCGCTCATCACGATGTCGAACGACAACTCCGTTTTCATGGCGCGGATCAGCGATTCCGGAATCGTGGTACCGCCCGTCATGGAGACTCGCAGCGAGGTCAGGTCGTGGGTGTCACGGTCCGGATGGTTGACCAGGTCGTGGAAGATCGTCGGCGGCCCGAGGAGGATGCTCACCCGTTCCCGGGCGATGAGATCCAGTGCCCGCCCGGCGTCGAAGACCGCCATGGGGATGACGGTCACCCCGTGCATAAGGGAGGCCAGCCACCCCGCCTTGTATCCGAAGCAGTGGAAGAACGGCGGGATCACCAGGAAGGTGTCGGACTCCCGGAACGTGTACTCCTCCGCCATCCACCCATAGGCGCGCAGGGACTGGCCGTGCGTGAGTATCACGCCCTTCGGGTGACCGGTCGTGCCGGACGTGAACATCACGTCGGACACGTCGTCAGGCGTCAGCCGGTCGATCGAGGCATGGGCGGCGGACAGGGAAACGCCCTCTCCCGCGCCGAGAAAGTCGTTCCACGACCGATCCGCCGTCCCCTGCGGACCGAGAACGGACACCGTCCTCTGCAGCGCCGGCAGTCCCGGATCGGACTTCCGCAGTTCGCCGACGTAGTCGTTCCCGAGGAAGGGCGAGGCGAACACGGCCGCCGCCTCCGACTTCCGCAGGATGTACGAGATCTCCTGCGCCTTGAACCGCGTGTTGAGCGGGACCAGTACGCCCCCGGCGCCGTGGATGCCCAGCGCGGCGAAGATCCACTCCGCCGAGTTGGGGGCGCACAGCCCGACCCGGTCCCCGGGCTTGATGCCGAGCGCGATGGTGGCGCGGACCGCGTCGACCATCCGGTCCTTCAACTCCCGGAACGTCCAGCGGCGGTCTCCGTCGATGAGTGCCGTGGCGTCCCCGAAGCGTTCGGCGGCCAGCCTGATGACGTGGGGGATGCTCAGGAATTCGTCGTCGTAGCGCATCAGTTGGCTCCAGGGCTAGCCGTTCGAGGGGAGATGCAGGATCCGCTTGGCGATGATGTTCCGCTGGATCTGGGAGGTGCCGCCGTAGACGGAGGCCGCACGGGAGTAGAGGTAGTCGCCGAACAACTCGCCGCCGTCCTGGGCCAGTTCGGCCGGGAACACCTCGAGTGCCGTGTCGTAGAGCCGCTGTTCGGTCCTCGTCATCAGCAGCTTGTCCACGGACGACTCCGGGCCGGCGACCTGCCCGGCCAGGCGTTCGGCGGTACGGCGGCGGGCGTGCGCCACCAGCACCTCGTAGTCCACGACACACCGGCCGATCCGCGACAGCAGCCCGTCGGGCAACGTGCCTTCGTGTTCGGACGCATGACGCCGGAGCCGCTCGACGAGCAGCCCGTACTTCGAGATGTGCCCGGTGTCGAGAGCGTTGCGCTCGTACGACACCGTCGTCATCGCCAGCGCCCAGCCGACGCCCTCGGCGCCGACGCGCTCGGACTCCTCGACGCGGACGTCGTCGAGGAACAGCTCGCAGAACTCGTCGTCGCCGTTGGCCGCGCGCAGCGGCCGTACCGTCACGCCGGGGCGGTCCAAGGGCAGCACGAACGCCGAGATCGACTTGTGGGCCGGTGCCGAGCGGTCGGTGCGGGCCAGCAGCAGGCAGAGGCCGGAGTACTGGGCGTAGCTGGTCCACAGCTTCTGACCGCGTACCGTGTAGTGGCCGTCGTGCCGTTCGGCGAAGGTGGTCATGCCCGCCAGGTCGGAGCCGGCTCCCGGTTCGCTGAAGCCCTGGCACCACACCTCGTCACCGGCCAACATCCTTGGCAGGAACCGCAGTCGCTGCTCCTCCGAACCGAACTCCAGGAGGGCGTGGGCGAGATAGCCGATCCGGGGGACGCCCGGGGCTCGGCAGGCACCGAGTTCGTCGCTGATCGCGACCTGGTGCAGCGCGGTCAGGCCCCGGCCGCCGTAGCGCTCCGGAACGTCGAGCCCGACCCAGCCGCCCGAGTGCAGCAGCCGGTGCCAGCGGTGCAGGAAGACCGGGACCGGCTCGCCCGACTCGCGTTCGGGGAGCGGGTGTCGGTCCAGCCAGGCGCGGAACTCGTGGCGCAGCCGGTCCAGGTCGGCCGGGTCGCCGAAGTCCAGCGGGGTGTCGGTCATCGCGTCACCTCCGGTGCGGCCAGCGCGGGGAGCAGCTCGTCCGTCGTGGCGAGCAGCGTCGCGCCCAGCCGCACCTTGCGCAGATACAGGTGCGCGATGTGCTCCCACGTCTGGGCGATACCGCCGAAGACCTGCATCCCGGCGTACACCGCCTCCAGCGCCGAGGAGTTGACCTCCGCCTTGGCGACACGCGCGGCCGTCAGGGCCCGCTCCGGCGGTTCGTTGTCCAGACACCAGGCCGCACAGCGCGTGACACTGGTGCCCGCCTCCACCAGGACCGTCGCGTCGGCGAGGAGATGTTGTACGGCCTGGAAGGAGCCGATCGCCTGTCCGTACTGGCGCCGGACGCGGGCGTATTCGACCGCCTGCTCCACGAACGAGCCCGCAGCGCCCACGAGTTCGGCGGTCACGACGACGAGTGCGTAGGCCTGCCAGCGGAGTTGGTCGGGCGCGGTCAGGCGGCCGACGGTCTCGACGGGAGCACCCGGCGACACTGCTCGCACCGAGCGCACGAGGTCCGTGCTCGGTGCCGCAGGGCCCAACTCGACCCGGGTGACCGTCCCGTCGGTGGTGACGCAGAGCGCGCTGTCGGCTCCCTCGCAGTCCCAGGCGGCGAGGTCCGCCGACTCCGGCCCGGGGAAGCGGAGTTCGCGGGTGAGCGCGACGGTGGGGGTTCCCCGCGAGGTGTCGTCGCCGAGCAGCCGGAGCAGTTCCGGAGCGAGCAGGACCGTACCGAGCAGGGAGGTGGTGAGCGGGTGTCGGCCGTGTTCCTCCGCGAGCAGTGCGCACTCCTGCGCGGTCGCCGCCGGGGGAGATGAGCGCCGGAGATCTCTCAAACCCATGTCGTCCAGGGCCTGTTGGGCTGCGGCTCGGGTCGCCGGCTTCACCTCGTCCGGCGAGGTCACGCCGTACCGGGGTGCGAGCGAACGCACCGTGTCGCGGACCAGGACGAACTCCTCGCGCTCCACGCTCAGCGCTCCTCGGGGGAGTTGGCGCGCCGCTCGGCGCGGGCCGCGAGGTCGGTGATGATGCGGATGTGGTCGGGGTTGGTCATCGTGGCCCGCTCGGCCATCAGGGCCGCCTCCATGCCGCCGCGCGAGACCTGCTCGACGACGGCGGCGAGGGCCAGCTTGGTGGCGCGGAGGGCTTCGGCGGGCTGGGCCGCGAGTCGGTGGGCGAGGGTGAGTGCTTCGCGCATCAGGTCGTCGGGCGGGACCGTGCGGTTGGCGAGGCCGAACTCGACCGCCTTGGCGGCGGGGATGCGGTCTCCGGTGAAGAGGTACTCCTTCACCCGCAGCAGGCTGGTGAGCAGCGGCCACAGGGTGACTCCGCCGTCGCCCGCCACCAGGCCGACCGACACATGCGGGTCCGCGAAGTAGGCGTCCTCGGCGATCAGTACGAGATCGCAGGCCAGCGCGAGGCTGCAACCCAGGCCCACCGCGGGCCCGTTGACGGCGGCGATCACCGGCAGCGGGAAGCGGATCATCTCGGTCTGGATGGTGCGGTCGATACGGATGGACCGCTCCCGCAGCTCCGGGTCGGTGTGGTGCCGTAGGAGATGGTCGAAGTCGCCGCCGGCGCTGAACGCGCGTCCCGCGCCGGTGAGGACGACGGCCCGGGCCTTGGTGTCGTCCGCGAGTTCGCGCCACACCTCCGACAGCCGTCGGTGCAGTTCCTCGGAGACGCCGTTCAACCGGTCGGGGCGGTTCAGGGTGACGATGCGGACGTCTCCGTCGGCGGCCACGGTCAGCACGGAACTCACCTTGCTCATACCGCGATGGTATTAAAGGTCAGACCGAAACTGTCAATGGTGTTGCACGAAGAAGAGAATCACATTCTCATCCCTGGCGGGGTCAGTTCTCCGGATCGGTCAGCTCCACGCCGTCCCGGCGGTCCACCTCGGCGGCGGCCTGGGCGAAGCCGCACACATGGCGGGTCATACGGCGCATCGCCGCCTCGCTGTCGCGGTCCCGGATGGCCTCGGTGATCCGGGCGTGCGCGCGGGCGGTGAGTTTGCGGATGTCCGCGTCCATGAACTGCTCGATGTCGGTGGCCGCGTGGATGGACTGCGAGAGAGCGCTCATGAATCCGATGAGAAGCTCGTTCTCACCGGCCCTCGCCACGGCGTTGTGCCAGTGGATGTTGGCGCGCAGGAACCGCTGGATGTCGTCCCCCGCCGCGACCAGCTCCGCGTGCGCGTCGTCCAGCTCCGCGAGGTCCGCGTCCGTCCGGCGCCTGGCCGCCAGCGCCGCGCACGCCGGCTCGATCGCCTCCCGGGTCTCGTGCAGGTCCTCGAGGCGGATCCGCTGACCCCGGATCACCAACCGCACGGTGTTCGCGAGCGATTCACGCCCCGGCCGGTGCACGAAGGCACCGCCCCCGCGCCCCGGCCTGATCTCCAGGAGCCGTTCGACCTCCAGGACGCGCAGCGCCTCGCGCACCGTCGCCCGGCTCAGTCCCGTCTGCTCGACCAGTTGCCGTTCCGGCGGCAGCGCCATGCCCTCCGTGAACTCGCCGGAGAGAATGCGCTCGCGCACCTCCGCCGCCAGCACGTCCGAGGCCTTGGGCACCGTGAGCGTGTCGAAGCGCGGCCGGGGCTCACCGGCCGCGGCGCGCCCCCGGGCGGTGCGGGAAGGATGCTCGGCGCTCTGCACAGGTTCGGGCCTCTCGTCGCAGGCCGCGCTCTTCGGCCTCTTTGGCTGAACCATTCAACACAGCACGCGCGCCACCTGTCACATCACGGGCCCGACCGTCACATCACCATGCCGCCGTCCACCGGCAGCACCTGACCGGTGATGAAGGAGGCCGCGTCCGAGGCGAGGAACACGAAACTGCCCGCGATCTCCGCCGGCTCCGCCCACCTTCCCAGCGGAATCCGGGCGAGCATCTGGGCCGCGAACTTCTCGTTGGTCCGGATGGTCTCCGTCATGGGCGTGGCCGCCAGCGGGGCGAGCGCGTTCACCAGCACACGCCGGCGCGCCAGTTCGCGGGCCAGGGACTTCGTCAGCCCGATGATCCCGGCCTTCGCGGCCGAGTAGTTGACCTGCCCGAGCGTCCCGACCAGGCCCGCCGACGAGGTGACGTTGATGATCCGCCCCTTGCCGTCGTCCGGCAGGAACGGCAGCGCGGCCTGCGCGCAGTGGAAGGTCCCCATCACATGGATGTCGAGGACCCGCCGGAACGCCTCCTCCTCCAGCTTGTCGAACATGGCCGGGGCGATGACCCCGGCGTTGTTGACCAGGATGTGCAGGGTCCCGTCGCCGAGCGCCGCCGCGCGCGCCACGGCCGTATCGGCGGCGGACCGGTCCCGTACGTCGAGTGCGGCGCTGTCCGCCGTCAGCCCCGCCGCGTTGATCTTCCCGGCTACGGCCGCGGCGGCCGACTCGTCGACGTCGGTCACCAGCACCGCGGCGCCCGCGCGGGCCAGCGCCTCGGCGACCGCGGAACCGATGCCGCCCCCGGCGCCGGTGACCAGCGCCGACCGGCCCGTGAGGTCGAACAGCCCTGTGCTGTCGGTCATTCAGTAGCTCCTCGGGAGTCCCAGCGTGTGCGATCCCAGGTAGTTCAGGATCATTTCCTGACTGATCGGCGCGATCCGCATGAGGCGGGCCTCGCGGAAGTAGCGGGCCACGGCGTACTCCTCGGAGTAGCCCATGCCCCCGTGGGTCTGCAGCGCCCGGTCGGCGGCCGTGAACCCGGCGTCCGCGCACAGGTACTTGGCGGTGTTCGCCTCCCGCCCGCAGGGCTTCCCGTTGTCGTAGAGCCAGGTCGCCTTGCGCAGCACGAGTTCGGCGGCGTCGAGGCGGGTCAGCGAGTCCGCGAGGGGGAACTGGATGCCCTGGTTCATGCCGATCGGGCGGCCGAAGACGACCCGCTCCTTGGCGTACCTCACGCCTTTGTCGAGCGAGGCCCGGCCGATGCCGAGGGCCTCCGCCGCGATGAGCATGCGTTCCGGGTTGAGGCCGTCGAGGAGATAGCGGAAGCCCTGGCCCTCCTCGCCGACGCGGTCCTCGACCGGGATGCGCAGGTCGTCGATGAAGAGTTCGTTCGAGGTGACTGCGTTGCGGCCCATCTTCGGGATGGGGCGGATGTCGATCCGGTCGCGGTCGATGTCCGTCAGGAACAGGGTCATCCCGTCGGTCTTCTTGGTGACCTCGTCGGCCTTGCTGGTGCGGGTCAGGAGAAGGATCTTCTCCGACTCCATCGCCTTGGAGATCCACACCTTGCGGCCGTTGACCACGTAGTGGTCGCCGTCCCGTCGCGCGTACGTCGTGATGCTCGCGGTGTCGAGTCCCGCGCCCGGTTCGGTGACGCCGAAACAGACGTGCAGGTCGCCGCTCGCGATGCGGGGGAGTGTCCGGCGCTTCAGCTCCTCGGAGCCGTGCACCACGACGGGATGCATGCCGAAGATGGACAGATGGATCGCGCTGGCCGCGTTCATGCCGCCGCCCGACCGTGCCACCTCTTCGAGGAGCAGGCTGGCCTCGGTGATGCCGAGTCCGTGACCGCCGTACTCCTCCGGGATGGTGATCCCGAGCCAGCCGCCGCCCGCGACGGTCTCGTAGAACTCCGTCGGGAACTCGTGCGCCTGGTCCTTCGCCATCCAGTACTGGTCGTCGAAGTCGCGCAGCAGCCCGGCGACGGACTTGCGGATCGTTTCCTGGTCCTCGGTCAGTTCGAAGTCCATGCACGGACCCTTCTCCGGTTCCGGTTGCGAAACATATCAAAGGTCAGACCGAAGCAGTAGGGGACCGATAAGGGCCTACCGTCGAGTAATATCGCGCGGCAGGCCATCAGAGGAGGAACCGTGCCACGGTCCGAACGCTCGTCGCTGCTGCTCGCCGGACTGCTGGCGACCGCGGGGGTCGCCCACTTCGCCTCGCCGAAACAGTTCGATGCGACGATCCCGCGCGCCCTGCCGGGGGCGCCTCGGACCTGGACGTACGCGAGCGGTGCCGTCGAACTGGCGCTGGCCGCCGGGCTCGCCGTGCCGCGCACCCGGCGGCCGGCCGCACTGGCCGCGGCGGCGTTCTTCGTGGGCGTGTTCCCCGCCAATGTGCAGATGGCGATCGACTGGCGGGACCGCCCGGCCCCGCAGAAGGCGGCGGCCCTCGGACGACTGCCCCTGCAGATACCCCTCGTGCTGTGGGCCCGTAGTGTCGCGAAGAACAATGGGGAGGGACAGTCATGAGTGATCGCCCGAACATCGGCGACAAGGTCGAGGACTTCACGCTGCCGGACGAGACCGGCGCGGAACGCAGTCTCACGGAACTGCTCGCCGAGGGGCCCGTGGTGCTCTTCTTCTACCCGGCCGCCCTGTCCGCCGGCTGCACCGCCGAGGCCTGCCACTTCCGTGATCTGGCTGCCGAGTTCGCGGCCGTCGGCGCCCGGCCCGTCGGCATCAGCGGCGACACGGTCGACAAACAGAAGGAGTTCGCCGGGAAGAACACCCTCGGCATGCCCCTCCTCTCGGACGTCGACGGGACGATCCGGGAGCGGTTCGGGGTGAAGCGCGGCTTCTCGCTGGCGCCGACCAAGCGGGCCACCTTCGTCATCGGCGAGGACCGCACCATCCTGGAGGTCGTCGCCAGCGAACTCCGGATGAACACCCACGCCGACCGCGCCCTCGCCGCACTGCGCGCCCACCGGAAGTGACACAGGGGCCGCAAATGCCGTATCGCGGTTGATGCCGCGCGGTACAGGGACCATCCTGGACGATATGGAGCAGGCCTCCGCCGCGGCGGTCATCGATGCCCGGGGCATCGTGACGGGGTGGAGCGAGGGTGCCCGGACACTGACGGGATACCCGGCCGAGGAGGCCGTGGGCCGGTCGGTGGCGGCACTGCTCGCCGAACCCCCCGCCGCCACGTCCGTGGCCGCGCTGGCCGGCCCGGTGGTGCTACGACACCGGGACGGCTCCCCGCTCCCGCTCACCGTGCGGGCGTGCGCGGTGCTCGGCGCGGACGGCGCACCGGACGGATACGTCCTCACCGCCGACCCCGGCCCCACTCTTGCCGAGCAGGCCTTCGAACAGGCGTCGATGTCCCTGTCCGTCTTCGACACCGGGCAGCGCTATCTCCGCGTCAACGACGTCGCCTGCCGCGTGATGGGAGTCCCGGAGGACGTCCTCATCGGCCGGTTCTTCCCGGAGACCGTCGAGGACGCCGAACACAGCCGGGGCTTCCTCCGCAACCTGCGCCAGGTCGTCGAGACGGGCAGACCGGTCCGCTACGACAGCTGGGCGGGCGCCCCCGCCCTGAACCGGGAGCACGCCTGGAGCATCGAGATGTGGCCGCTCAGGGACCCCTCCGGGGAGCTGACGGCGGTCGCCCTCGCGGCGTTCGACAGCACCGAGCAGTACCTCGCCCGGCAGCGCCTGGCCCTGCTGAACGAGGCGGCGACCTGCATCGGCACCACCCTCGACGTGGTGCGCACCGCCGAGGAACTGGTGGAACTGCTGGTGCCGCGGTACGCCGACTTCGCCAGCGTCGACCTGCTGCCGTGGGTGCTCGGCGCCGACGAGCTGCCGCAGGACCCGGAGGGCGAGATCGTGCTGCGCCGCGTGGCCCACGGTTCCGTCACCGAGGGCGCGCCGGACGCCGCCGTGCACCTCGGGCAGGCGGATGTGTACCCGCTGTCCTCGCCGCCCGTGCGGGCCCTGCGCTCGGGGCGGGCGGTGCGCGGCCAGGCGGGCGAACCCGACTTCGTGCGCTGGGTGGCGGACCGCAACGCCCGTTCTCCCGAAGGCCGTCCGCACCGCAAGGGCGTCCACTCGATGATCGCGGTGCCGCTGCGGGCGCGCGGCACGACCCTCGGCGTCGCGGTGGCCGTCCGGATGGCGCACCCGGACGACTACGCGGAGGACGACGCCGTACTCGCCGAGGAGCTGGCCAGCCGGGCCGCCGTCTGCATCGACAACGCCCGCCGTTTCGCCCGCGAACGCAGCACCGCGCTGGCCCTGCAGCACACCCTGCTGCCCAGAGGACTGCCCGGACAGGCCGCGGTCGAGGTGGCGCACCGCTACCGGCCCTCCGGTTCGCTCGCGGGCATCGGCGGCGACTGGTTCGACGTGATCCCGCTGTCCGGCAGCCGGGTCGCCCTCGTCGTCGGCGACGTCGTCGGACACGGCATCGCGTCCTCGGCGACCATGGGCCGCCTCTGTACGGCCGTCCGCACACTCGCCGACGTGGACCTCCCGCCCGACGAACTCCTCACCCACCTCGACGACTTGGTCACCCACCTCGCGTCCGACGACACCGGCGACGAGGTCGCGGAACTCGGCGCGACCTGCGTCTACGCCGTCTACGACCCCGTCTCGCGCCGCCTCACCATGGCCGCCGCCGGACACCCACCGCCGGCCCTCGTGCTGCCCGACGGGACCGCGAGCCTCGTCCCCATGACCTCGGGACCACCGCTCGGAGTCGGCGGACTCCCTTTCGAGGCCGTCGAGTTGGAGCTGCCCGAGGGCGCAGTCGTCGCCCTGTACACGGACGGTCTGATCGAGGACCGGGACCGCGACGTCGACCACGCCACCGCCGAACTGTGCCGCGCGCTCACCGCCTCCGCGGACTCCCTGGACGCGCTGTGCGACTCGGTGCTGAAGGCCGTGATGCCGGAGGAACCGAGCGACGACGTGGCCCTGTTGCTGGCACGCACCCGCGCGCTGGGCGGCGACCGGGTCGCCACCTGGGACATCGAACCGGACCCCGCGCGCGTGGCCGGGGCCCGGCAGGCCGCCACCGACCAACTCGCCGCCTGGGGACTGGAGGAGGAGGCCTTCGTCACCGAACTCGTCGTCAGCGAACTCGTCACCAACGCCATCCGCTACGGCCAACCGCCCATCCAGCTCCGCCTGATCCGCGACCGCGCCCTCATCTGCGAGGTCTCCGACGGCAGTTCGACCTCACCGCATCTGCGCCGCGCCCACGCCTACGACGAGGGCGGACGCGGACTTCTCCTCGTCGCCCAGCTCACCCAGCGGTGGGGGAGCAGGCAGACAGGCAGCGGCAAGACGATCTGGGCGGAGCAGCCGCTGCCTCCCGACTGACGGAACCGTTCGCCGACATCAGGGCCCGACTGAACGGACCGCTCACTCGAAGGGGCAGCCGGGGTTCGGCGCGTCCTCCGAGAACGGCGACCCGTGCGGCAGGACGTACAGCACGTCCAGGACGAGCGGCGTCTTCCCCAGATTGCGGCCGATGTGCACGTTGCCCGCCCCGGCCGGCTCCTGGATAGTGCTGCCCTTCCGGTACACGCCGTCGGAGGCGCAGCTGGAGTCGAAGTGGCTGAGCGTGCCCTCCTTGACGATTCCGTACAGGGGGCCGTCGTGGTAGTGCCAGCCGGTGGCCTGGCCGGGCGGAATGGTGATCTCGCGCACCGTGTAGTCGGTGTCGCCGATCGTGGTCTGGCTGATCAGCTTGGCGGTGACGCCGGGCCCGGCTGGGGTCGCCTGGGCGACGGTGCCGCCGGCCAGCAGGGCGGCGGTGGCCACCGCTCCGGTCACGGCGGTACGGAACGCGGTGCGCATACGGGAACCTTCCGGTGAGATCGTGAGCCTCCGCCGTGAACATAGAGGCAGGGAAGGCGAGTTGGGGGTGGGAACACGCAACTTCCACCCCCGGATTCTCAGAATTCCTCGTGCGTTTCCGGGTCCCCGCCCAGCCGCTGCGGGGCGTGGTCGGAGAGGGCGGCCAGCTGGGCCGGGCCGAGTTCGAAGCCGAAGATGTCGAGGTTGGCGCGCTGCCGGTCCGGGTCGGCCGACTTGGGGATCGGGACCGCCCCGAGCTGGGTGTGCCAGCGCAGCACCACCTGCCCCGGCGTGACACCGAAGGCCTCCGCGACCGTGACGACGGTCGGGTCGTCGAGCAGCGCGGAACCGCGTCCGAGAGGGCTCCAGCTCTCGGTGAGAACGCCCTTCTCGGCGCCGAAGGCGCGCAGCTCGTCCTGTGGGAACAGCGGATGCAGCTCGATCTGGTTGACGGAGGGCAGTACGCCGGTCTCCTTCTCCAGCCGTTCGATGTGCCCGGGCGTGAAGTTGGAGACACCGATCGACCGGACGAGGCCTTCCTCGCGGAGCTTGATCATCGCCTTCCAGGAATCGACGTACTTGCCGACGCGGGGCAGCGGCCAGTGGATCAGATACAGGTCCACGTACTCCACGCCCAGCCGCGCCCGGGACTCCTCGAAGGACGCGAGGGTCTCGTCGTAGCCGTGGTGGCGGCCCGGGAGCTTCGTCGTCACGACGATCTCCTCGCGCGGCACACCGCTGCGCGCGATGCCCCGGCCGACGCCGGTCTCGTTGCGGTAGTTCGTCGCCGTGTCCACCAGGCGATAACCCATGCGCAACGCGCCGTCGACGGCCTCCTCGGCCGTCGCGTCGTCCATCGGCCAGGTGCCCAGTCCGATGGCGGGGAGCTGCGTTCCGTCGTTGAGCGTGTGCGTCGGGATGCTGATCACGGTCGACCTTCCCTTGACTGTGCGGTACAGCCAGTATGGGCGTCCGGGAGCCCTGTCGCCTCGTGCGGTGATCGCTGTCACGATCTTCTTGAACCCGGTACGACCTGGGTACGACCCGGTGGGCACGACCGACCGAGCGGGTACGACGACGGAGCGCGCATGACGAAGGACAGCGGTACGACGGACGGGGCGGTGCCGGTGGACGGCATGGAGGTGAAGCCGGCCGCCGGGCACATCGGGGCCGAGATCACCGGTGTCGATCTGGCCGGTGAACTCGACGACGCCGTGGTGGCCGCGATCCGGGCGGCGGTGCTGCGCTGGAAGGTCGTGTTCTTCCGGGACCAACCGCTCGATCACGCCGGGCATGTGGCGTTCGCGCGCAGGTTCGGCGAACCGGTCGTGCTCGGCCGGCGCGGCAGCGCCTCACCGGCCGGCTTCCCCGAGGTCGAAACGACCTCCGACCGGCTGGAGTTGGGCGGCCGGTTCGGCATGGAGCACGAGGAGTGGCTGGAGCGCCGCCGGCACACCCTGCTGCGCGGCTGGCACTGCGACCACGGCGCCCGTGTCGACCCGCCGGCCGCGACGATCCTGCGCGCGGAGACCGTCCCGCCGTACGGCGGTGACACCACCTGGTCCAACCTGGCCGCCGCCTACGCCGGACTGTCGCAGCCGGTACGGGAGTTCGTGGACGGACTGCGGGCCGAGCACCGGCTCGGCGTCGGCTACCAGCCGCGGCCCGGCGACGACGCGTACGTCCGCCATCTCCTGGACCACCAGGTCGCCTCGGTGCACCCGCTGGTACGGGTGCATCCCGAGACGGGGGAGCGGGTGCTGTTCGTCAACGGCTACTACCTGGAGCAGATCACCGACATCTCCCGCGCGGAGAGCGCCGCGATCCTGGACATGCTGCTCGCGCAGGCGACCAGGCCCGAGTACACCGTCCGGTTCCGCTGGGAGCCGGGCAGCGTGGCCTTCTGGGACAACCGGGCCACCATCCACCTCGCCCCCAGCGACAACGCCCACCTCGGCTTCCCCCGGACCATGCACCGGGTGATGCTCACCGGCGACATACCGGTGGGCGTCGACGGGAAGCCGTCGGAGCCGATCGTCGGCACCGAGCCCGGCCGCTGGTGACACCCGGGTCAGGCGGGGGGCTGCCATCCGAGCGCCGGGCCCAGCTTCGTCGCCATGTCCGTGAGGATCTGCACATAGTCCTCGTGCTCGAAGGTGAACGGCAGCGCGAACGCCACCTCGTCGATCTCCCTGAACGCGGCGTGCGCGCCCAGGAGTTCGGCGATCTCCTCCGAGGTGCCGACGATGTCCGGCGCGAACATCAGCCGGGCCGGGCCCTGCGGTGACGTCGTACGGGGAGTGCGCCTGCGGGCGAACTCCTCGTACTTCGCGCGCTGTTCGGGCGACGCGGAGTCGGTGGGGATCACGACCAGGCCCTGGGAGACACGGGCGGCGTCGCCGTCGGGGTGGTGGGCGCGGAACGTGCGGATGTGGGAGAGCTGGATCTCCGCGAAGTCCCTTGACTCGTCCGGCCCTTCGGCCTTGACGACGCTGCTCGTCAGGAAGTTCATGCCGTGTTCGCCGGCCCACTTCGCCGAACTCGCGCTGCCGCCGCCGTACCAGAGGCGACGGCCCAGACCGGGGGAGTGCGGCTGGACCCGGTCGGAGAACACCTCGAAGCCCTCGACGCCGCTGAAGTCGGTGGCCGGCTTGCCGCGCACGAAGTCCACGAGCCGCCGGACCCGCTCGTAGCTGAAGTCCTCGGCGTCGGCCGTGTCGGGGTACAGCGCTTCTTTGACCTGGTCGTAGTGCATCGGCGGGCCGACGCTGACGCCCGGGTTGATCCGGCCCCCGGACAGGATGTCGACGGTCGCCAGGTCCTCCGCCAGCCGCAGCGGGTTCTCCCAGCCCAGCGGGATCACCGCGGTGCCGAGCTCGATACGGCTGGTGCGCTGCGAGGCCGCCGCCATGATCGCGACGGGGGAGGAGATGCCGTACTGGAGATGGCGGTGGCGCAGCCAGGCGCTGTCGAAGCCGAGCCGTTCGCCGAGTTCGATGATCTCCAGCGTCGACTCGTGGCCCCGGCGCGGATCGGCCTCTTCGAAGAGGCCGATCGTGAGGAAGCCCAGCTTCCGCAGCGGGCGTGAGGTGGGCGGCACGGGCTCCTCCGGCGGTCGTACGTCAGTGCTGTTCTGTCCCGATTGTGGCAGGTGAACGTTGCGGGCGTGTGATCAGCGCAGCGGAATGACGATCTCGTCCTCGACCGGCGGGTCGATCTCCTGGGCGCGGTTGCCGGTGGCCGCGAAACAGCGCAGGCGCACCGCCTCCGGGGTGACGTCCAGCCGCAGGAAGCACTTGAAGAACGGCGGGCTGTACGTCACCGAGCCGGGCGAGAACAGCTGCGTGTAGATCTTGCGCACCGGGAGCCGGAAGCGGGAGGTTCGGTCCGGACGGCCGCCCGCGCCCAGCAGGCTCGCGACCAGCCGGATCCGCCGGGTGACGCGGACCGGCGGGCCCGGGGTGCGGGTCGGCGGGATGCCGAGGCGCTCGCAGATCACGGCCGACGCCTCGGCCTCGGTGAGGGTGAAGAACCGGCTCAGGCGCAGTCGGCGCCCGTAGAGCCGGCTGTAGAAGGCCAGGGAGTCGCCGCGCAGCGGATAGCAGCGGAAGTCCTGCTCGGTGACGCCCGCGATGTCGACGCGCGGGACGGTGTGGGTCGCGTGCATGAACGCGCCGCCGCCACCCGAGACCACGTACTGGAGCGTGCGCCCGTCGTCCAAACGCACCGGATAGCGCTGGTAGTTGTGGATGTCGCCGCCGATCGCCGCCACGAAGTGGTGGTCGGGATCGCGGACGATGTCGTCGACCGTGCCGCCGCCCTCGATGGCGCAGGGGTCGTACTTGCCGTCGACGTAGAGCGGCGAGCCCGTGACGAGGATCTTCGGCGTCGGCCCCTTCGCCACCTCCCGCAGCCAGGCGCCCTGTTCGGCGTCGATCGTGCCCAACAGGCCCGTGTCGATACCGATGATCCGTACCGGTCCCGCGTCGATCGCCCAGTACGGGCCCGGCTGGACCGCCTGTTGGAGCGGGGAGGAACGCAACTCCCGTTCCTTGTCCAGGTGTTCGCCGTCGGACGGGCGGGGGTGGTGCCACAGCAGCGAGCGCCACCAGGCCCGGGTCAGCGGGCGCGGCTTCGACTCCGGCGTGGGCAGCGCGGGCGCGTCGTCGCAGAAGACGCGCATGAAGCCGCCGAGGCCCTCGTACCAGTCGTGGTTGCCGGGTATCGCGTAGATGGGCGCCGGATAGTCCTGGTACGGGCGGAAGAACTTCGTGCCGTAGTCGTCCGCGGTGCCGACGGGATAGATGACGTCGCTGGCTATGACCGCGAAGTCCGTTCCCTGACTGACCTTCAGAAACCCTGGAACGACGGCGTATTGGGGATCGTCGCCCTCGCCCGTGTCACCGATGACCATGAAGGAGAAGGTGTCCGCGTCCTCGCGCCGGATCACCTTGTCGGCGGAGGCGCCGGCCGCCGTGCGCTGTGCGACCCAGCGGCTGCGGGTGTCGCCGGTCGGGTCCCCGAACCAGGACGCCAGCACACCGTTGCGCGCGGCCCACAGGGTCTTCGGATTCAGCCACGAGACCTTCTGGACATGGGTCGGCATGAGCTGCTGGTACGCGCCGCGCTCCGCGGTGCCCCAACCGGCACCCTCGGCGGTATCACGTGAGGATTCAGACACCGGCGAACCGTAACAACGAGCCATGGCGGGGCGAGAGGCGGGGGCCTGGCAACATCAACTCGACGACGCTCAACCGAAAGGCCCCCGCATGCCCGGCGAAGCCGACTTCATCGATCTGCTCCCCGACCCCGAACTCCGGTCGGACCGGCTGCTGTTGGGCATCCGTCACTTCGACGAACCCTTCCTCCTCACCGTCTCCCTCTCCCAGGGCCTCGGCTCCAGCGACCTGTGGCTGGACCGGGGCAGGGCGGGCAAGGCGCGGCTCGCGGAGTTCCGGCGGATCGGCGACCGGGTCCTGTTCGCGGTACGTAACAAGCACTTCCTCACCTCCGGCGACGAGGCCGCCGTACGGGCCGGGGACGAGTCGTTCGCGCTGTCCGTGGTGTGGAGCGGGCCCGTGCTGCGGGAGGAGGACGGGGCGGTGGTCGTCGACGCGACCGGCCTGGTCGTCGCCGACCACGACCGGGTCGCCGAGCATCTGCACGCACACGAGCAGGGCGACTACACGATCGACGGGTCGGCGAGCCTCCCGCTCGTCGCCGACAGCCGCACCGGCCCGCGCGCCGTCCGGCTGCCCGCGCTCCTCACCTTCCGGGGACCCGGCCGGGGCAGGGCGGTCCAGGCCGTGGCCGCCGATCCGCGCGCCCTCACCGTCGTCCAGCAGCTCAACCTGATGCGGCTGCCCGCGACCCCGCTGCCCGTCCGCCGCTACCACCCCGCCTCGGGCGGCTACGGCATCGGCTACGCCGACCACGGCCTCGTCGGCCGGGCGGGCACCCAGGTCAGGTTCCAGCCCCGCTTCCGCGCGGAACCCGGCGGCGACCCGATCGTCTTCCAGGTCGACCCGGCCGTCCCCGAACCCTTCCGCTCGGCAGTCGTCGAGGGCGGCAACTGGTGGCAGCGGGCCTTCGCCCGGATCGGCCTCCCGGACGCCTACCGGGTCGAGCCCGGTGGCGCCGGCTTCGACCCCTACGAGCCCGGCGTCAACGGCGTGGTCTGGGTGCACCGGGCCGGCCGCGGCTGGTCCCTCGGGCAGGGGCTCACCGACCCGCGCACCGGCGAGATCCTGCACGCCCGGGTACGGCTCGGCTCCCAGCGCGTCGAGCAGGTCCGCGCCCTCGGCGAGTCGCTCCTCGCCCCCTACGGCCGCCAGGACGAGGCCGAACGGCTCGCCGCCGTCGAGGAGTTGGTGCTCGCCCGGCTCCGCCAGCTGGCCGCGCACGAGATCGGCCACGCACTCGGCTTCATGCACAACTTCGCCGGTAGCGGGCACTCCGAGCCGTCCGTCATGGACTACCCGCACGCCCGCATCCGTGTCACCGAGGAGGGCGATCTCGACCTCTCCGCGGCGTACGGCACCGAACTCGGGCCGTGGGACCACTACTTGGTCGCGCACGCCTACGGACGGTTCGGCGAAGGCGAAGGCTCGACCGAGGAGGACACCGCGCTCGCCGCGCTGCGCCGCGAAGCCGCCGAGGCCGGTCTCACCTACGTCTCCGACGAGGACGCCCAGGGCCCGCACGCCGCGCACGCCGACGCCGTGCCCTGGGTGAGCGGATCGGACGCCCTCCAGTCGCTGGAGACGATGCTTCGAGTCCGCCGTATCGCCCTGGACGGATTCTCCGCCGGGGTGCTGCCGCCCGACCGGCAGACCGGCGAACTGGAGGAACGCGCCGCGCTGTTGCACCTCCTGCACCGGCACGAGGTGGCGGCCGTGGCCCGGCTGGTGGGCGGGGTGCGCTACGCGTACGGGCTCGCGGGCGAGGCCGGCCGGGGCACGGAAGCCGTCGACGCGGCCACTCAGCACACGGCACTGACCCGACTCGCCGAACTACTGCGCGCCGAACAACTCGCCCTGCCGCACGCGGTGTTGGACACCCTCACCCCACCCGCGATCCGCTACGGCCGGACGGAGCAGTACCTCGACACGGGCGCCGGACGGATCTTCGACCCCTTCGAAGCCGTACGGACCGCGACCGCCCTGGTGACAGAGCGGTTGCTGGACCCGGCCCGGCTCAACCGGGTCGCCTGGCAGCACACGGCCGACCCCGAGGTGCCCGGTGTCGCCGACATCGTCGACGCGCTCGTCGCCACGACCTGGCGCCGGAGCGACCCCGTGCCCGGGGAACTGCCCGGCGGAGCCGCCGTGCAGCACGCGGCGGACTGGACGCTCCTGAACCACCTGCTGACCCTGCTCGACGACACCACGCTGCACACTCCGGTGCGGATGTCCTTGCGCGGTGCCGTGCGGCGGCTCGCGACGGAGCTGCGCTGCCAGGGCGACGAACAGGCGCGTGAGGCCGGGGAGTTGATCCGCGCATTCCTCGCCGACCCCGGCTCGGTGCGGCTCGATCCGCTGCCCCGGGTGCCGCCGGGCGCGCCCAACTGAGGCGCCCCGCTATCGGGGTCTGCGGCGGCTCGTGGTCGAACTCGGGCCGTGGCGACCGCTGTTGGTCTCCACGGCCCGGGGGGCCGCGGAGTCCCGTGCGGCGAAGGCCGAATCCGCTTGCCTGTCAGCGGCTTTCGGGGCGATGGGGTGCCGGGCGAAGGAACGGTCCCAGTTGCCCTCGCCCATCACCAGCAGCGGGTCGAACATCACCACGACCCCGGCCAGCAGCAGGAAGATGACCGGGCCCAGCAGCATGGGCAGGAGCAGCGAGGTGGCGGAGTCGCCCGTCCACGCCCCTCCGGTGCTGTGCAGATGGACGCTCACGGCGGCCATGGCCGTGTAGTGCATCCCGGACACGGCCACGCCCATCACCAGGCTGGCGCCCAGGCTCGCGAGGAAACCCCGGATGGAAACGGCCGCCCACAGGGCCGCCGTGGCGGCGACGATCGCGATCGCGATGGAGAGGACGACCGTGCTGGTCCGGTACTCGATGGTGCCGTTCAACTTGAGGGCTGCCATGCCGAGATAGTGCATTGCGGCGACCCCGAGGCCGGTGATGACGCCCGCCGCGGCGAGCGTACCGGTGGTGGCGCCGCGATATCCCACGATGAACACCCCGACGGCCACCATGACGATCGCCACGGCCAGACTCAGCACCGTGAGGCCGGCGTCGTAGCCGATGCGGGTCTCCTCGACCTGGAAGCCGATCATCGCGATGAAGTGCATCGTCCAGATGCCGGTGCCGATGGATGTCGCGCCCAGCGCGAGCCAACCCGCCTTCCAGGAATGTTCGTTGTGCAGGGACCGCACCACGCAGCGCAGTCCCAGAGCACCTCCCAGGCAGGCCATCAAATAAGCCGCCACCGGAGTCACCGCACCGTAGCGGAACCCGTCGATCGTGCCTTGCATGAGCCAACTCCCCCCAGAGTCCTGGCTGCTTGTGGGGGGAGTATGTACGAATCGGGGCCGGGCCGCGCACCGCTTTCACATCTGTACTTGACGAAGTCTCCACTTTCAGGGATCACTTGAGGCGCATCGGGGGCGATACGCGGACAGATGCGGTCAGCCGGTCAGGGCTGTCAGGGCTGCTGCGGCTTCTCGCGGTCGATGAAGTCCTTGGCCTTGTCCTGCGCCATGTCGACCTGCTTGGCGTGCTTGCCGCCGGTGCGCTCGTCGATCATGTCTCCGGCCTTGTCCACGCCCTGCTTGGCCTTGTCGGGGTTCTGGCCGAGCATTCCCTTGACCTTTTCCATGAACGACATGGGTGTCCTCCTTCGGACGTGCGTTGGCCCTCCCAGCATCCCCCGCGTTCGCGCAAGCCGCATTTCGGTGCCGTGCGTCAGGCGGGCACCAGCGGTTCGTGTCCGTCGGTGGCGCGGGCCCCACGCGTGCGGGACACGGCGAGCGCGAGTGCCTGGAGGACCGCTCCGGTCAGGCCCACGGACAGGGCGAAGCGGTAGCCGACGTGGTCGGCGAGGAGCCCGCCCAGCGGCGCCCCGATCGCCACCATTCCCCAGTTGAACGAGCGGATCGTGGCGTTCATCCGGCCGCGCAGCCGGTCCGGTGTGACCGCCTGGCGGTAGCTCATCTCCACCGGGCTCTCGAGCGAGATCGCGGCGGACACCACGAAGAAGGCCGCGGACACGGAGACCAGTGCCCACGGCCCGCGGTGGGCGAGGACCAGCGGCAGCCAGCCGACGGCGGCGAGGAGCCGGCCCGCGATCAGGGTGGCGCCGACGTCGAGCCTCTTCGCCACCCGTCCCGAGAACGCGCCGCCGAGCACTCCGCCGAGTCCCGCACAGGCGTAGGTCACCCCCAGGCCGAAGTCCCCGATCCGCAGGTCACGCAGCGCGAAGACGACGAAGACCGTACTGACCACGGTGTTGAAGAGAAGCATCAGATGCGAGGTCAGCGCGATGGAGGCCAGGGTCCGGTGGCGGTAGACCCAGGCCACTCCCTCCCGCAGCTCGCTCATGAGACCGCGCCGCGCTCCCCGGTCGGGCACCGGATCGGGGGCCCGCACCGAGGTGAGCAGCAGACCGGAGGCCAGATAGCTGGCCGCGTCCACGAGTACGGCGACCGGTGCGCCCAGCAGCTTGATCAGCACGCCGGCGATCAGCGGCCCGGTCGACCCGGCCACCGCGTCGGCCTGTCCCACCCGGGCGTACCCCGCGTTGAGAAGTTCTCGGGGAACCAGCTGGGGGACGTAGGACTGGTTGGCCGCGTCGAAGAAGAGGCAGAGCACCCCGAAGGCGAAGACGCACGCGCACAGGGTGGCGATGTCGAGCCGTTCAAGCGCGTACAGCAGCGGAATCGCGCCGAGCAGTGCGGCCCGGCCGAGGTCCATGGCCACCAGCACCGGCTTGCGTCGGCAGCGGTCCACGAGGACTCCGGCCACCAGGCCGAAGAGCAGATAGGGCGCCCAGCGGGCCGCGTTGACCAGGCCCACCTCGGTGGCGGACGCGTGCAGCGTGACGGCGGTGAGGATCTGCAGGGCGAGCCCCGTCACCTGCGAACCGAACGCCGAGACCGCGGAGGCCGTCCAGAAGCGCGCGTACCCGGGAACATCCACGAGTCGGGGCATGATCGGACCGTACCCGGCGGGCCCCTTCCGTCACCTTCGCGAACGGCAAGTGGCCGGTCCGCGACGCCGGTTGGGCCCGGGGACAGAGGGAAAACCCTTGAGTGCCCCGACCCTGCGTGACATGGACGGGTCAACGCTGTCATCCTCCACGCAGTTACCCCACGGATCCTCCATGGATCGGTCAAAGTTCGGTCGGCCCCGCACAGCTCAGCTCTCCCGGACAGCAGACCCGGCTGTCCGGTCTGTCACCGGCCGCGTCCGCGGCCGTCGCAGGAGGAGTACGAGTGAGACGCATCCCCCGCAAGCGGACCGCGGTTGGAGCCCTGATCTCCACCGCCGCGCTCCTCGCCGTCGGCATCCAGTCGGTTCCGGCGAGCGCGAAGCCCGCGTCCCCCCACCCCAGCCCGCTGCGCACCGGCAGCCTGGAGGCGAAGCTCACCCCGGCACAGCGCACCGCCCTGGTGAAGACCGCCACCGCGAACAGCACGAAGACCGCCCGCACCCTCGGCCTCGGCGCCAAGGAGAAGCTGGTCGTCAAGGACGTCGTCAAGGACAACGACGGCACCGTCCACACGCGCTACGAGCGCACCTACGCCGGTCTGCCCGTCCTCGGCGGCGACCTCGTCGTGCACACCCCGCCCGCCGCGCAGGCGACCGGCACGGTGAGCGCGACCTTCAACAACAAGCACACCCTCACCGTCCCCTCCACCACCGCGTCCGTCGCCAAGTCGGCGGCCGAGACCAAGGCCCTCACCACGGCGAAGACGCTCGACGCGAAGGCGCCGAGCACCGACAGCGCCCGGAAGGTCATCTGGGCCGGCGACGGCAGCCCGAAGCTCGCCTGGGAGACGGTGATCGGCGGCTTCCAGGACGACGGCACCCCGAGCCAGCTGCACGTCATCACCGACGCCACCACCGGCAAGGAGCTCTCCCGCTTCCAGGGCATCGAGACCGGCACCGGCAACACCCAGTACAGCGGCACGGTCTCGCTGAGCACCACGCTGTCCGGCTCGACGTACCAGCTGTACGACACCACGCGCGGCGGTCACAAGACGTACAGCCTGAACAACGCCACGTCCGGCACCGGCACCCTGATGACGGACGCCGACGACGTGTGGGGCACCGGCGCGGGCTCCAACACCCAGACCGCGGGCGCCGACGCGGCCTACGGCGCCCAGACGACCTGGGACTTCTACAAGAACACGTTCGGCCGCAGCGGCATCAAGAACGACGGCGTCGCCGCCTACTCGCGCGTCCACTACAGCACGGCGTACGTCAACGCCTTCTGGGACGACAGCTGCTTCTGCATGACCTACGGCGACGGCTCGGGCTCCACGCACGCGCTGACCTCGCTGGACGTGGCAGGGCACGAGATGAGCCACGGCGTCACGTCGAACACGGCCGGGCTCAACTACACCGGTGAGTCGGGCGGGTTGAACGAGGCGACCTCCGACATCTTCGGCACGGGCGTCGAGTTCTACGCCAACAACAGCAGCGATGTCGGCGACTACCTCATCGGCGAGAAGATCGACATCAACGGCGACGGCACGCCGCTGCGCTACATGGACAAGCCGAGCAAGGACGGCGGCAGCGCGGACAGCTGGTACTCCGGTGTCGGCAACCTCGACGTCCACTACTCCTCGGGCCCGGCGAACCACATGTTCTACCTGCTCTCCGAGGGCAGCGGCACCAAGGTCATCAACGGCACCACCTACACCAGCACCACCTCCGACGGCGTGGCCGTCGCGGGTATCGGCCGGGCCGCGGCCCTGCAGATCTGGTACAAGGCACTGACGACGTACATGACGTCCAGCACCAACTACGCCGCCGCCCGCACCGCCGCGCTCAACGCGGCAGCGGCGCTGTACGGCACAAGTTCCGCGCAGTACGCGGGAGTCGGCAACGCCTTCGCCGGCATCAACGTCGGCAGCCACATCACCGTGCCGACCAGCGGGGTCACGGTCACCAACCCGGGCAGCCAGTCCTCCACCGTCGGTACGGCGGTCAGCCTGCAGATCGCGGCCAGCTCCACCAACAGCGGCACCCTGACGTACGCCGCGACCGGACTGCCGACCGGCCTGTCGATCAGCTCCACGGGCGCCATCACCGGCACCCCGACGACCGCGGGCACCTACAGCACCACGGTGACCGTCACCGACAGCACCGGGGCGACCGGCACCGCGTCCTTCACCTGGACCGTCAGTTCCAGTGGCGGGGGCGGCAGTTGCACCTCGACGCAGCTGCTGGGCAACGCGGGCTTCGAGTCGGGCAACACCACCTGGACCGCGACCAGCGGGGTCATCACCAGCTCCAGCAGCCAGGCGGCCCGCACCGGTTCGTACAAGGCCTGGCTCGACGGCTACGGCTCGACCCACACGGACACGCTGTCCCAGTCGGTGACGATCCCGAGCGGCTGCACGGGGACGACGTTCACCTTCTACATTCACATCGACACGGCCGAGACCACCACCAGCACGGCTTACGACAAGCTGACGGTCACCGCCGGATCGACCACCCTGGCCACCTACTCGAACCTCAACGCGGCCAGCGGCTACGTGGCGAAGTCCTTCAGCCTGTCGGCCTTCGCGGGGACCACGGTCGCCCTGAAGTTCAGCGGGGTCGAGGACTCCTCGCTCCAGACCAGCTTCGTGATCGACGACACCGCCGTCACGACCAGCTGATCCGCTCCACCTGTTCCGTCCGGCACCCCGCACGCGCCCCCAGGCGTGCGGGGTGTTCCGGTCTTGTTCAGCTCAGCGGGTCCAGCGTCAGATAGGCCTGCTGCGGGTTCCCGTCGTTCACCAGGGACTCCTGGGCGCCGACGTCGTCGAACGCGAACGCGTACGCCTTGCCGTCCGCCATCTGCGCGTGGATCTTGCGCGCGTACTGGTTGGTCACCGTGTCCACGTAGAAGTTCGCCGTGGTGGTGTCCGGCTGGTTGGGGTTGACCAGGAGCGTGGAGCGGTTGTAGCCCGCGCACAGCGTGCGCGAAATCGGGCCGCGCACCAGGTCGTTGGGGGCGTCGAGGTACTTGTAGCAGCCGAAGATGCTGGCCGCGTCCGGCTTCTGGAAGGTGGTGACGACCGCGCCGGAGCTGTTGGTGAAGTTCATGACGTTGCCCGACACCCGGCCGTAGTACTTGGTGTTCGGCTGGTCGGCGAACGGTGTCACGGTCAGCGTCGACGACGCGTACTTCGACCAGACGCGGTTGATGTAGTCGTCCATCACCGTGCTCGGGAGGGCACCCGTCTCTATCCCGTACGTCGGTGAGAGCGCTCGCAGCACCGTGCCGTCGGACCGGGTCTGGATCAGGTTGGCCCAGCCGCCCGGCTGTCCGCGCAGCGCGTTGAAGAACCCGGTGTAGCCACCCGACTTGAGGTGCCCGGTGCTGGCCGTGCTCCCGTCGGACCGCTGCACCCCGACCGCGTACGGCGCCGAGAACATGTCCACCTGGGTGCTGTTGATCCACAGCCCGGAGTCGTTGAGCGTGTACTCGGACCAGTTGAAGAGGATGTTGCGGTTCGGGTCGGTCGGGTTCTGCACGGCCGGCTGCACCAGGCCGCCGGTGGTCAGCTTGAACACGAGCTTCTGACCGTACGAGAAGTAGATGCGGCCCGAGAACTTGGGGATCCGGATGGTGGTGGACTGTCCGGCCGCCGGGCCCGCGATCGACGCGTCCGGTGCCGGAGTGGGCGGGTTGCCGCCGGCCGGCCAGGCGTGGAACGTGCCGGCCGCGTCGGCCCAACCCTGTTGGCCGGTGGCCAGGTTGGTGCCCAGGTTGTAGATGTAGACCGCGTCGCCGCGGCCCGAGTTGTTGGTGATCTTCAGCGGGATCGTGGCGGGCACCGCCGCGTCCGCCGTCAGCGGTGTGGCCAGCGCGAGCATCGTGGCCACCGCGGTCGCGGCGCCCAGTCGGCGCAGGATTCTGCCGAGCACTACTCACCTCCGTGTGGGGGGTGTACGAGAAATTGGTCCGTACCTGTGTGAGAGCGCTCTCAGAGTCGCGCCGAGGCGCGAGCATGTCAATGAGTTGAACGAAAGGTGCCCACGGCAACTCGCTCCGTGGGCACCTGGATTGAATCAGTGAAAGCGGTCCGTCGATCAGAACGTACGGTTCAGCAGATCGAGCAGCGCGACCCAGTGACGCTCGTCGGCCTCCGCGTTGTACGACGAGGTGTCGGCCTGCGTGTAGCCGTGCTGCGCGCCCGGGTAGACCTCGCAGCGGTGCCGGACGCCCGCCGCGGTGAGCGCGTCGTCGAACCGCTTGATCTGGTCCTCGGGCAGCGAGGGATCCTGGTCGGCGTGGCCGAAGTACACCTCGGCGGTGAGGTGTTCGGCGGCCAGGTGCGGGCTGTTCGGGTCGTCGGTGGCCAGCCGCCCGCCGTGGAATCCGCCCACCGCCGCCACCCGGTCCGGGTAGGCGCCGGCGGTGTACAGCGCGAGGCGGGCGCCCAGGCAGTACCCGGTGATCGCGACCGGCCCGTCGGCGACCACGGGGGACTCGGCCAGCCAACGGAGATAGGCACCGGCGTCCCGCTCGATCAGATCGGGGGTCAGCCCCATGATCAGCGGGCCGACCTTCTGGAAGATCTCCGGCCGGGCCTCGGGATCGATGAACTCGGGCAGCTCGACCACCGGTGCGCGGCCGTGCCGGTAGAACACGTTCGGCACGAGGACCGTGTAGCCGGCCTCGGCCAGCCGGTCGGCCATCGCCTCGAGGTGGGGACGGAGCCCGAAGGCGTCCTGGTAGAGCAGCACGGCCGGACGGGGGCGCTCGTCGCCGGGGTGCACCAGATAGGCGTCGGCGATGCCGTCCTCGGTGGGGATGTCCACGGCGGTGCCCTGTACGGCGGTCATGGCGGGGGTGCCTCCCAGCGGTTCGGCGCCGGGCCTGCTGCCGACCCGGAGCGGCGTGTTCCGATCATCGTGGCACGCCTGCCCACGGCCCCGCCGCCGGGGTCACTCGAAGCGGGAGACGTCCCCCGCGCCCTTGCGGACGATCTCGGCCTCGCCGCTGGAGAAGTCGATGACCGTCGTCGGTTCCGTGCCGCAGTCACCGGAGTCGACCACCGCGTCCACCACGTGGTCGAGCCGGTCCTTGATCTCCCAGCCCTGGGTCATCGGCTCCTCCTCGTCGGGCAGGAGCAGGGTGCTGGACAGCAGCGGCTCGCCCAGCTCGGCCAGCAGCGCCTGGGTGACGACATGGTCGGGGATGCGCACGCCCACGGTCTTCTTCTTCGCGTTCAGCAACTGGCGCGGCACCTCCCTCGTCGCCGGGAGGATAAAGGTGTAACTGCCGGGCGTGGACGCCTTGATGGCGCGGAACACGTCGTTGTCGATGTGCACGAACTGGCCCAGCTGGGCGAAGTTCTGGCACACCAGCGTGAAGTGGTGCCGGTCGTTCAGCTGCCGGATCGTACGGATCCGCTCCATGCCCTCACGGTTGCCGAGCTGGCAGCCCAGCGCGTAGCAGGAGTCGGTCGGATACGCGATCAGCGCACCCGACCGCACACTGTCCGCGACCTGCGAGATGGTGCGGGGCTGCGGGTTGTCCGGGTGCACGTCGAAGTACTTGGCCACCCGCCGAGCTTATGCCGTACGGCCACGGGTCGCCGCGCGGCCCCTCACCCCGCCCGAATCGCATGGGCGTACCCCGGCGAAACCGGGGAAGCCGACCAGTGCGCTCGGGGCTCTCCCCCGAACCCGGGCAGGACGGCTCCGCCGGCGGCTCCCCTCCGAGGCCGCGGCGGAGCCGTTCCGGCGCCGGGTGCGCGAGCCGCCGTACGGATTCATCGGCGGTGCTCAGCCGCGCAGCCGTACTGGGATCTCCTGCCAGCCGAAGGCGATGAAGGACGGCACCTGGAGCAGGGTGTCCGGGGCGACGGCGAGGCGGGCGTCAGGGAAGCGGTCGAAGAACGCGGGCAGCGCGGTCAGGGCCTCCACCCGGGCCAGCGGCGCGCCGATGCAGCGGTGCACGCCGATGCCGAAGGACAGGTGGTCGTCGGCGCCGCGGGCCGCGTCGAAGACGTCCGCGTCGGGGCCGTAGTGCGCGGGGTCGAGCCCGGCCGCCGCGTACGTGGTGATGATGGCGTCCCCGGCCGGGACGGTGACGTCGCCGACGGTGAGGTCGCTGACCGCGAACCGGAGCGGCAGCGAGGCGATGGAGGGATGGACGCGCAGGGTCTCGTCGACGACCGCGTCCCAGGTGATGTTCCCGGCGCGTACGTCCGCGAGCTGCTCGGGGCGCTTGAGCAGGGCGACGATCGCGTTGCCGATGAGGTTGACGGTCGTCTCGAAGCCCGCGCCGATCACCAGCAGCAGCGTGTACAGCAGTTCCTCGTCGCTGAGCCGGTCGCCGTCCTCGTCCCGCACCCGGATCAGTTCGGTGGTGAGGTCGTCGCCGGGGTGTTCGGTGCGGTGGGCGATCAGCGCGGGCAGTACGGTGCCGATCTGCTGCTGGACGAACGCCGCGTGTTCCGGGGAGGGGTCGGAGGTGTCCATGATGGCCGCGATGAGCCGCGCGGTGTCGGCCACCAACTCGTCCGGTACACCGAAGAGTTCGCAGATGATCCGCATCGGCAGGGGATGCGCGAGGGCGGCCCTGATGTCGACCACCTCGGCGTCGTCGGCCGCCACCGCGTCCAGCAGTTCCGCCGTGATCGTCTCCACCCGGGCCCGCATCGCCTCGGTGCGGCGGTGCGTGAAGCTCGGCGCCACGAGTTTGCGCAGCCGGGAGTGGTCGGCGCCGTACGTGGAGAGCATGTTGACGACGCCGATCCAGCCCAACACCCAGCCCCAGGAAGGGTGTTCGCCCAGCTCGGGCCACAGGCGCCAGTGCAGCCGGGGGTCCCTGCTGACTTGCGGGTCGAGGATCAGTTCCTTCAGGGTGTCGTAGCCGGTGGGTGCCCAGGCGGGGATGCCGCCGGGCAGTTCGACGGGCACGATCGGGCCGAGGGCACGCAGCTTGGCGCTCTCGGCGGCCATGTCGGCGCCGAACGGGTCGAGGGCGATGCGGTCGGACACGGTCACGACGGGTCTCCTGGCTGGTCGGGGGAGCGGGGGCTGAACCGCACGGGCAGCGATGTGAGCGAGCGGTGGAAGGGGCCGGGACGCCAGGTCAACTGCTCCCGTTCCACGACGGGTTCGAGGTCGGGCAGCCACAGGGTGAGCCGCTCGATCGCCTCCGTCGCGATGAGCAGCGTGTGCCGCTTGACCGGGCAGGCGTGCGGGCCCGCCGACCACGACAGGTGCGAGGCGTCCTTGGGATGCCGGCCGCTGACGACCTCCTGCTCGGCGAAGTGCGCGAGCGCGCCGTACGAGACGACCACCGGGATCGCCGGCCTGATCCACGCACCGTGGAAGGTGACGGGCGAACGGGCGTAGTGGATCCCGTAGTTGGCGAGCGGGGTCTCGTGGTGCAGGACCTCCACCACGGCGTCCATCACCGGGCGGGCGCCACTGGTCAAAGTGGAGTAGTAGACCGAGGTGCCGAGGATGCGGGACAGGGCGTTGGACACCAGGTTCGCGGTCGGTTCGTGTCCCGCGCCCAGGGTGAGGAACACCTGCCAGGCGACCTCCTCCGGACTCAGCCCGGCCGGATGGTCCAGGAGCCAGCTCGGCAGATCGTCGCCCCGTAACTCGGCCTTGGCGGCGACGAGTTCGAGGACGTAGCCGCCGAACTCGGCCTCGCCCTCGGCCGCTTGGGCACCGCCCTCCATCATCATGCCCAGCGCCCGGTCCAGTCGCTCGCTCTGGCTGTCGGGCAGTCCGAACAGGCTGTTGAAGACCAGCGCCATCAGCGGCCGGGCGAACTCGCCCACCAGATCGGCCTGTCCGCGCGGCCCGATCCGGCTCACCAGGACATGGACCGCCCGGTGCACCCGGTCCCGCAGGTCGTGCGGCTCGATCCGGTCGAAGGCGTCGATCAGCGAGGCACGGTAGCGGACGTGCGCGGCGCCGTCCGCGAACAGGGAGTTGGGCCGCCAGCGCATCATCCCGAGGACCGGCGAGTCCCCGGCGACCGTCGACTCCCACGGCCGGGGATCGTGCGAGAACGTGACGGTGTCGCGCAGCAGCTCCAGCGCGGCCCGCCGCTCGGTGACGACGTAAGCCGGTACGCCCGGGGCGAGTTCGGCCCAGCCGACCGGGCCCTGGGCGCGCAGGGCGGCGTAGTAGCCGTAGGGATCCAGCGCGAAGCCGTCCTCCCACAGCCGGACGGGTCGGACGGGGGACGAAGTGGTCACCGGTGCTCCGGAGGGTCGCGGTCGATCAGATGCTGGACCAGGGCGAGCAGCGCGTCGATCGACGACTCCGCGTCCCGGGCGTCGCAGGTCACCAGCGGGGTGTCCGGCGCCAGGTCCAGGGCGGCGCGCAGCTGTTCGTCGGTGTGGTGCCGGGGCGCGTCCGGAAAGGTGTTGAGGGCGACGGCGTACGGCAGCCCGCTCTCCTCGACCAGTCCGAGCATGTCGAAGGAGGCGTCGATGCGGCGGCTGTCGACCAGGACCAGCGCCCCGAGCGCGCCGTGCGAGATCTCCTCCCACAGCGCCCGGAACCGCTCCTGCCCGGGCGTGCCGAAGAGATACAGCACGATCCCGCCCGGGAGGCTGAGCCGCCCGAAGTCGATGGCGACGGTCGTCGTCGACTTCTCCCGTACCCCGTCGAGATCGTCCACGTGGACGGAGGCCTCGGTCAGCCGCTCCTCGGTGTGCAGCGGCCGGATCTCCGACACCGAGTCGATCAGGGTCGTCTTGCCCACCCCGAACGGGCCCGCGATCAGGATCTTCACCAACTCCTGTGCGGTGTCCGGCAGATGGATGCCGCTAGTCGTGCTTGAGGGCGCGTAGGCCATCGGCCACTCTCTTCAGCAGGTCGGGGTCGAAGGACTCGGCGGGCGGGATCGGGGCGCGGGCGAGCACCAGTCCCCGGTCGAGGAGACCGGCGGCCAGGACCCGTACCGCGGAGACCGGCAGCTCCAGCAGGGCCGCCGCCTCCAGGACCGTCAGCGAACCGCCGAACAGAGCGTCCAGCAGGGCGAGTTGAGCGGCGGGCAGCCCGGCGGGTACGGGCTCGCCGCTGCCGGAGAGCACCGTCAGCCGCTCCAGCTGCGGGCGGCTCGGCCGGGCCACCCCGCCGGTCGACAGATACGCGGGAACCAGAGGACGGCCGCCGCGGCGGCCCGTCATGCCGACGCGCCGCCGTCAACTCCCCGCGGAGCGGCGGCCATCGTCTTCTCGCCCAGCCGCGCCACCTGCGAGTGCACCCGGTGCGCGAGCAGATCGAGCCGCACCTCGGTGTCGCCGTAGGCCGCCACACAAGTCCCGTGATCCGTGGGGACGATGAGCACATACCCGTGGTCCGACTCGATCACCACCTGCCGGATCTCGGCGCCCTCCCGGTCGGCGAACGCCGCCGCCGCGGTACGGCACGCCCCCTGCACCGTGCTGGTGATCGCGGCGACCCGCTCGCCCGAGGCCTGGGACAGCGCGTCGGTGTACCCGCGCACCAGCCCGTCCCGGGTCAGCAGCACCGCGGCCACCACATGCGGCACCTCCAGGATCGGATCGAGCACCCACGCCGTGTCGCCCCCATCGCGGCTGATCATCTAGCCGCTCCCCCCTCGTAGTCGTTCCCGTTGTTCTTCTGATCGAGGTCGCGCACCGCCGGTCGCGGTCCCGCGGACTCTTCGTCCACGACGCTCGCGGCACGCGCGGCGGCCGTGCCGGACTGGAGCGCGCCGAGCGCCGCCGCGGCCTGCTCCGGGCGCCACTCCGACTGTGCCGGGGCGACGGGTACGGCCGGGGCTGTCTGCGCGTTCACGGCGGCGGCCGGGGTGCGGCGACGCCGGCGCGGCAGTCCGCCGGCGTCGGGGACGGCCTGGTGACCGGGCACCTCGGCCGCGGCCTGTTCGTCGCGCTCTGAGCCGTAGGAGTGGGCCGGGGAGGGCACGGACGCGCGGATGGGAGCGGGGGCCGGGCGGGTGGAGCGCGGGGCGCCCGCCGCGGGCGGCTGCCGCTCGGGGTCGATCCGGCTGAGGAGGTGGCTGTCGATCCGCAGGACCGCGCGGACACCGCCGTACGGGGAGGGCGAGGACACGTCGACACCGAGGTCGAACTGCCGGGTGAGGCGGCCGATCGCGGCGAACCCCATGCGCGGCGGGTCGCCCAGGTCGGTGAGCAGGACCGGGTCGGTACCGGACACCGTCCGCCGGGCGTGCTCGCGTTCGTCCGGGGTCATGCCCACGCCCGCGTCGTCGACGGTGACGCAGACGCCGTGATGGACGTGCTCCAGGTTGACCACGACCTCGGTGTCCGGGGCCGAGTGCCGCAGCGCGTTGTCGACGAGCTCGGCCACGATGATCGCGACCGGTTCGACGGCGTGCGAGACCAGCGCGGTACCGGCTTCGAGGTGGTTGTGCACCCGCACGCGGTGGTATCCGGCAAGACGGGCCTGCCCGCCGGTCACCGCCTCCACGAGGTGCGAGTCCTCACGGGCGAGCCCGACCCAGGCCCCGCACACGACCGCCGTGACCTGAGCCCGGCGCAGGGACTGCTCGTTCTCGTGGTCCAGCGTGAACAGGGTCTGCGTCAACTCCGGGTCGTCGTACCGCTGTTGGAGCGCCCGCAGGGCGTCCTGCAAGCGGTACAGCGCGGCCTGGATCTCCCGGGTGGCCCCGCGCATCCCGGCCTGCGCGGCGGCGTCGATACGGGTGCGCTGCGCGGTGAGTTCCGAACGCAGGGTGGTGAGCACGCTCTCGAGGGCGATCCCGAGGGGCGAGCCGATGAACTGCGGCTGCGCCGGTCCCGGTACGGTCACCCGGGGATGCGTCAACTGCCGGGCGACGGCCGGGATCCGCTGGACGGAGAGATGCTCGACCTCGGCCACGAACGCGGTCTGGACATCGGCCAGTCGGTCCCGCAGCTCCGCGATCTCCGCCCGTTGCAGGGCACGTTGACGCCGCGACCGCAGCAGACCGGCGCCGAGCGCCAGCGCGGACAGCGTGCCGGCGGCGAGCGCGCCGGTCACCAGGTCCGGTAATTCGGTCATCGAATCGAGTCCAAGAGAAGTCGGGCAGGGCTGATTTCGAGCCCCTGAGGCGGGGTGCCCGGAGCACAGTACACACCGTCATCGACCGCTCTCGCACGGTGTAACAGGAGTTCTCTTCGAAACTGACAGCTCTCTGTTCACTTCTGCGTCAAGTGTCTGAAATGGCGCGTGGAGAAAGGGAGTTGAGTTGCCGGGGGCGATGCATCGGGCGCGGAGGCGGAGCGCTGCGGGGGATGTCGCGCATCCGTCGAACCGGGCGGGCCGCGGGATGGGGTGTGCGCACGAATCGATCGTCTCAACAGCTGATTCCGCAGCTGCGTCTTGCCCATACGATGCTTTCGGTCGTATCGTCCGGACATTCCGTCGCCGACACCACCGGGGTATCCCATGGACCGCCGCACCCGCCTCCAGGACCTGCTCGCCCGGGAGAGCGCCGAGGCCGAGCGGCGCAATCCGCGCTCGAAGGCCGCCTACGCCCGCGCCGAGCATCTCTTCGGGCGGGTGCCGATGACCTGGATGAACAAGACCGCCGGAGCCTTCCCCCGCTATCTCGACACCGCCCGGGGCGCCCGCGTCACCGACATCGACGGGCACGAGTACATCGACTTCAGCCTCGGCGACACCGGGGCCATGGCCGGCCACTCGCCCGCCGTGGTCGCGGAGGCGGTGCGGCGCCGGTTCGCCGAACAGGGCGGTGCCACGGCGATGCTGCCCACGGAGGACGCCGAGTGGGTCGGCGCGGAGCTCACCCGCCGCTTCGGGCTCGCCCGCTGGAGCTTCTCGCTCACCGCGACCGACGCCAACCGCTGGGCGATCCGGCTCGCCCGTGCCGTCACCGACCGCCCCAAGATCCTGGTGAACAGCTACAGCTACCACGGCAGCGTCGACGAGTCGCTCATCGTCGTGGGGCCGGACGGGCAGGGTACGGCCCGCCCCGGCAACGTCGGCGCTCCCTGCGATGTCACGCTCACCAGCCGCGTCGCCGAGTTCAACGATCCCGCCCAGCTGGAACGGGAGTTGGCGCACGGCGACGTCGCCGCCGTCCTGATGGAACCCGCGCTCACCAACATCGGCATCGTGCTGCCCGAGCCCGGCTACCTGGCCGCCGTACGCGAACTGACCAGGAAACACGGCACGTTGCTCATCATCGACGAGACCCACACCTTCTCCGCGGGACCGGGCGGCTGCACCGCCGAGTGGGACCTCGAACCCGATCTGCTCACCATCGGCAAGGCGATCGGCGGCGGCATCCCGGCTGGTGCCTACGGCCTCTCCGTCGAACTCGCCGACCGGCTGCTCGGCCGCGCCGACCTGGATCTGGTCGACATGGGCGGGGTCGGCGGCACCCTCGCGGGCAACGCGCTCTCCGTCGCCGCGATGCGCGCCACCCTCGAACACGTCCTGACCGACGAGGCGTTCGCCCATATGGCGAAGCTCTCCGAACGCTTCGCGGCCGGTGTCCAGGAGGGCATCGACGCCCACGCGCTGCCCTGGACGGTGAGCCGCCTCGGCGCCCGCAGCGAGTACCGCTTCGCGTCCCCGGCCCCGCGCACCGGCACCGAGTCCGAGGCGGCGGGCGACCCGGAGCTGGAGGACTTCCTGCACCTCTACCTCGCCAACCGGGGCATCCTGCTCACCCCGTTCCACAGCATGGCGCTGATGTGCCCCGACACCACCGAGCAGGACGTCGACACCCACACCCGGGTCTTCGCCGAAGCCCTCGCCGAACTGGCCGACTGACACAGGGAGTTGGAGAACAAGCACGTGGACGACATCGACCGGGCCATCCTGCGCGAGCTCCAGACCGACGGACGTATCGCCTACGCCGACCTCGGACCGAAGGTCGGCCTGTCCGCGTCGGCAGCTCGCCAGCGGCTCCAACGCCTCTTGGATTCCAAGGCCGTTCAGGTCGTCGGGGTGACCGACCCGATGGCCATGGGCGGGCAGGCCATGGCCATGCTCGGCATCGAGGTGGACGGCGACCCGCGCACGGTCGCCGACGAACTCGCCCTGCGCGACGAGGTGGTGTACTCCGTGCTCACCTCCGGCGGCTTCGACCTGTTCGCGGAAGTGGTCACCCCGGGACCGCGGGACCTGCTGGACTTCGTCAACGACGTCGTACGGCCGATCGAAGGGGTCAGGAGCGTCCAGTCGTTCCCGTACTTCGGGATCCACACCCACCGGTTCCTGTGGGACGTGGGGTGACCGCCGCCTGAGCGCGGGCCCGAGATGCCGTAGTGATCCCGTGGGCGTCTAATGGGGGTGTCGGAAATGTCCCCTGGCGGAAAAGGCCGAGGTCATGACGCCCACGGATTCCAGTGCAGGGGGCAGCGGGGCCGCAGCCAAGGGGGTGCTGAGGAGGCTGGGGGAGTGGTGCGCCCGGCACTTCGTGATCGTCGTCGTGGCCTGGCTCGTCGCGCTGGCCGCGCTCCAGGTCCTCAACAGGTCCTTCGGGGGCGACTATTCGGACGACTTCTCGCTCTCCGGCGTACAGTCCCAGCACGGTCTGCAGGTCCTGAAGGACCACGATCCGGCGGCCGGCGGCTACAGCAGCCAGATCGTCCTGCACGACAAGGACAAACAGCTCACCTCGCTGAGCTCGCAGATGTCCGAGACGGTCGGCGACCTGCAGAAGCTTCCGCACGTCCTGTCGGTGCAGAACCCGCTGCCGCAGCCCGGAGCGCAGCCACCGACGTCCACCGGTCCGAACGTGGGACCCCTGTCGACCGACGCGAAGACCGGCTACATCACCATCCGCTTCGACGTCCAGCCGTCCACCCTCGGTGACGGCTACCTCCACGGCGTCGACAACTCCGTGAAGCCGCTCCGCGCCGCCGGCGCCCAGGTCGAGTACGGCGGACCGCTCGGCGAACTGGCCCGCCCCGCCGCCGACGACCGGGTCAGCGAACTCATCGGGTTCGCCGTGGCCATCGTCGTGCTGCTGATCGGCTTCGGCAGTGTGATCGCCGCCGCGATGCCCCTGGTGACCGCGCTGATCAGCGTGATCGGCGGACTCGCGTGCCTCGGACTGCTGGCGGCGGCCTTCACCTTCGCGACGGTGTCACCCACCCTCGCGACGATGATCGGACTCGGCGTCGGCATCGACTACGCCCTGTTCCTGATCACCCGTCACCGGCAGAACCTCATGAACGGCGCGGATCCGGTGCGCGCCGCCGGACAGGCCACCGCCACCAGCGGCCGAGCCGTGCTCGTTTCCGGCTGCACAGTGATCATCGCGCTCGCCGGACTCTTCGTCTCCGGAGTGCCCTTCATCGGCAAACTCGGGCTCGCGGCCGCCGTGACGGTCGTGTCCGCGGTCATCGGCGCGCTCACCCTCGTACCCGCCCTGCTCGGGCTCGTCGGCAAACGGATCGACCGCTACCGCGTGCGCCGCCCGGTCGCCGAGACCGACGCCGAGCCCGGCACCGAACCCACGGGCACCTGGCACCGCTACGCGCAGCGCGTGGAACACCGGCCGTGGACCTTCCTCGCGGCGGGCGTCGCGGCCGTCGTCGTCCTCGCGATCCCGGTCTTCTCCCTCCAGCTCGGTCACATCGGCGACGGCGCCGACCCCACCTCGTTCACCGACCGGCGCGCCTTCGACCTGATGACGGACGCCTTCGGGCCCGGCTCCAACGGCCCTCTCACCGTCGTCATCGACCAGACGGGCGTCCCGTCCTCGCAGCGCCAGGACCTCACCACCCAGGCACAGAAGACCCTCGACGGGGTGCAGGGCGCCGCCAAGGTCACCCCGCTGACGACCACCAAGGACGGTGACGTCCTGGTCGGCACCGTCTACTCCAAGCAGTCCCCGCAGAGCGCCGACACCACCGACCTCACCAACCGCCTCGTCCACGACACCCTCCCCGACGCGGTCTCCGGCACCTCCGCCAAGGGCTACGTCACCGGCACGACGGCCGCGCAGGTCGACTTCCGCGACATCGTGTCGAGCCGGCTGCCCCTGATCATCGGTGTGGTCGTCGCCCTGGCCTTCCTGATCATCCTCGCCGTGTTCCGCGGCCTCCTCGTCGCCGTCAAGGCCGCCGTCCTCAATGTGCTCTCGATCGCGGCCTCCTACGGCGTCGTCGTCGCCGTCTTCCAGTGGGGCTGGGGCGGCCCCGCGCTGGGCGTCTCCGGCAAGGTGCCCATCGAGAGCTACGTCCCGATGATGATGTTCGCGATCATCTTCGGCCTGAGCATGGACTACGAGATCTTCCTGCTCTCCCGGGTCCACGAGGCCTGGCTGCGCACCGGCGACGCCGAGGCCTCCGTCGCCCACGCCCTGGAGATCACCGCGCGCGTCATCACCTGCGCCGCGCTGATCATGGTCAGCGTCTTCGCGGCCTTCGTCCTCAGCGACAACATCGTGGTCAAGATGCTCGGCCTCGGCCTGGCTGTCAGTGTGCTCATCGACGCGACGGTCGTACGGCTGCTGATGGTGCCCGCCGTCATGACCCTGCTGGGCCGGCACGCCTGGTGGACACCCCGGTTCCTGGACCGGATCCTGCCGCACATCGACGCGGAGGGTGAGCAGGAGGCGCGGTGAACCTCAGTCGTCGGGCGTCAGGACGAGCATGGTGACGTCGTCCCGGATCTCCTCCGAGTACCGCAGCACATCGGCCCACACCCGCTCCGCCAGGTCGGCCGGGTCCCCGTCGGCGAGCGCGGGGAGCCGCCCGGTGAGCGGATAGAAGGCACCGGAGGCGTCCCGTGCCTCCCACACCCCGTCGGACGCCAGGAACAGCCGGTCCCCGGGCCGCAGCGGCACCGTGACGGCACCGAGCGGACCCGAGTCGGCCAGACCGAGACCCAGCGGCGTCCACGGCACGATGTCGATCTCCGCGACGCGCCCCTCGCGCAGCACCACCGGAGCCGGATGCCCGCAGGCCACGATCCGTACCGCCCGCGCGTCCGCCGAGAACTCCAGCAGTACGGCCGTGGCGAACAGCTCCGCGTGCGGCGACCGCGCCGAATCCACCACGAGCCTGCGGTCGAGCCGCGCGGCGACCGACTCCAGCTCCTGCCGGTCGAGCACCGCCTCCCGGAACGCGCCGAGCAGCGAAGCCACCGTCGCCACGGCCGACAGCCCGTGCCCCTGCACGTCCCCCATCACCGCCCGCACCCCGAACGGCCCGTCCCGCACATCGAAGAAGTCACCCCCGACCAGCGTCCCGCGCTGCGCCGCCCGGTACAGCCCCGCACATCGCACCGGCCCCACCCGCTCCGGCAACGGCGGCGCCACGGCCCGCTGCGCGGCCTCGGCGACCGTACGCTCCAGATCGAGCTGGGCGTCCCGACGACTCCGTACGAACGAGATGAACACACTCAGCAACGCGACGAAGCAGATGGTCAACAGGTCCGTACTGCCCGGATCGTTGAGGTGGAAGGCCGGGACGGTCAGCAGCGCGACGCTGAGTCCGCCGTAGAACACGGTCGCCACCACGCCGTACGACAGACCGGCCAGCGGCGGAATGGCACCCAGCACGAAGCCGACGTCCAGCCGGTTCCGACTCATCAGCGTCGCCACGCCCACACCGACGACCAGCACGGCCGGCAGCACCCGCACCCACATGGGAGCGGGCGCGCCCCGGAGCCAGCCGCGCCGGGTCGGCTCCCGGTTCCGGCGCGACACGAGACCCCGCACCTTTCCCACACCACCACGCTCCTACGACGGGACCGGCCCCGCACTCCGAGCGCCAAATCGATAGATCAACTGAAAGATCGGTCAGATCAGTCAATATTCACCAATCCGCAAGGGGTGGCCGTTCCGAATCCTCGAGCGTCAGGGAAGTTGGCACGGAGGACGGACGGTATGACACCAATCGCCAGGAGCGGTGCGCGGCGCAGGAGCCTCGCCACCCTCGTAGCAGGTGCGCTGGCCGCCGGGGGACTCGCAGCCGCCGGTATGACCACGCTGGAACCGGGGGCGGCTTCCGCCTCCAGTCACCGGGAGGCCCCGCTGATCTCGGGGCACCCCAAGTACGACAACACGGACGTGTACGCCTTCGTCAGCCCGGACGATCCGGCGACGACGACGATCATCGCGAACTGGATCCCGTTCGAGGATCCGGCGGGCGGCCCGAACTTCTACACGTTCGCGGACGACGCCCAGTACGACATCCACATCGACAACAACGGTGACGCGCAAGGCGAGTTGCTGCTGCGCTACACCTTCAAGACACACACGAAGAACAAGAAGACGTTCCTGTACAACACGGGCCCGGTCACCAGCCTCGACGACCCGGACCTGAACGTCACCCAGACCTACGACGTCGACCTGCTCAAGCTGCACAACCAGAGTCTCGTCTCGAAGACGAAGCTCGCCGACGACGTACCGGTGGCCCCGTCGAACGTCGGCAAGGCGTCGATGCCCGACTACGCCAAGCTGCGCGAGCAGGCGGTCCGTCAACTCGCCCACGGAGGGCGGACGTTCGCCGGCCAGGCGGACGACCCGTTCTTCCTGGACCTGCGCGTCTTCGACCTGCTCTACGGAGGCAACCTCTCCGAGGTCGGCAACGACACCCTCAAGGGCTACAACGTCAACTCGATCGCCCTGCAGCTGCCCACCGACATGATCACCGAGTCGAAGCAGCAACCGGTCGTGGGCATTTGGTCGACCACCCAGCGAAGGAACGCCCAGGGCGACTACGAGCAGGTCTCGCGGCTGGGCAACCCGCTGGTCAACGAGGTCGTCAACCCGCTGAAGGACAAGGACAAGTTCAACGCGTCCTCGCCCTGGAACGACGCCCAGTTCCTGAAGAACGTGACCAACCCGGAACTGCCGAAGCTCATGGAGGCCATCTACAAGATCAAGGCACCCGCGGAACCCCGCAATGATCTCGTCGACGTCTTCCTCAAGGGCGTCAAGGGCCTCAACCAGCCGCCTGGTGTGCGACCGGCCGAGATGCTGCGCCTGAACACCTCGATCAAGCCGACCGCCGACCCGAAACGGCTCGGTGTCCTCGACGGCGACAACGCGGGCTTCCCGAACGGGCGCCGGCTCACCGACGACGTCGTGGACATCTCGCTCCAGGTCGTCGAGGGCGAACTGGTCGGCGCCAAGAACGACTTGGGGGACGCGGTCGACTCCAATGACCAGAAGTTCGGCGACTCCTTCCCCTACCTGGCCCAGCCCGTCGCCGGTTCGCGAGGCCCGCTCGCGAAGGGCACGGCCGGTGGCAACAGCGTCCGCGACCAGGTGGGCAACGCCCTGCAGCCGACCGGCTCGGCCGACGGCACGAGCAACACCGGTCTGATCGCCGCGTCGGTGGGCTCGGGCGCGGCAGGGATCCTGCTGATCGGCGCGGGTCTGGCGTGGTGGCGCCGGCGCATGCAACGGCCGAACTGAGCGGCACGGAACGGGAGAGGGCGGGGGCCGCGCTCCCGCCCTCTCCGGCTTCAGAACGGCGTGAGCGTCAGCCGTATCCCCGTCGGTGCGGTGTCCTGGACGTACGACGCGAAGTCCGCCACGTCGTCGAAGGCGAAGCCGTAGGCCCGGCCGTCGGCGGTGGCCGCGTGCACCGCCCGCGCGTAGTGGTTCGTGAGGTCGGTGCGGTAGAACTCCGAGGCGTCGGTGGTGGGTTGGGCTGAGTTCGACAGCAGCGTGGAGCGGTTGAAGCCCGCGCCGAGGACGGCCGCGACCGGGCCCGTGGTGCCGTCGTTCGGGGCGGCCAGACTGCCGTCGCAGAACAGTACGTCCCGGGTCGACGGCTTCGCGAAGGAGACCGGGGCGGGGCCGGTGAAGGCGAACCGGTCGGCGCGCACCCGGCCGGTGAAGGCGCCCGCGTTCGTGGTGACGGTGAGGTCCTTGCCGGTGTAGGTGCTCCACACCTCGTCGATGTACGGAGCGAAGTAGTCCGCCGCGAACAGGCCCGCGTCCAGCCCGTGCCCCGGCGCGATGACCCGCGTGTCGTCCACGACCAGCGGGGCGAACGCCTCTACCTGCCGCACCGCGGCGAACACCGACGCCCGCCCGCCGTCGCGCAGCGTGCCCGTCGTCTGGTCCTGGGCGCCGGTCAGCCGGATGCTCAACGGCACGCTGAACATGTCGACCATCGTCGTGTTGCAGAACATGCCCGACGTGTTGTGCGTGAACTCGGCGCAGTCGTGCAGGACTTGGTAGTTGGGGTCGGACGTGACCCAGTCGGCCGGGTACTGGAGCGCCGGGTTGCCGTTGCCGTCCGCCACCGCCTTGAACTTGAGCTTCGCGCCGAGGGAGACGTAGACGCGGCCCGACAGGTACGGGAGTGAAATCGTCGTCTCGGCGCCGGAGTTGAGGCTGATCGCGTAGTCCGTGAAGCCGTCGGCACCGTTGTCCGAGAGCGCTATCGGCGCGAGCGTCCCGTCGGGGGCGACCCGCACTTGTTTGCCGTCCACGTTGCCGACGATGTAGACGTGCACGCTCGCGTTGTCGAATGAACCGCTGTTGTTGACCAGCGTCAACGGCAGCCCGCCCGCCTGATCGGCGTTCGTCTCCATGGACTTGGTGTCCGCGAGGGCGTGCGGTGCGAGGGCCGCGACTGCCGGAGCGGCCACCGCCGCCCCGCCGAGGGCGAAGAGGAGCTGACGGCGGCCGAGCGTGCGCCGATGACGGGAAGTCGGGGGAGTCATGTGGGGGGCCTCCGTGCGGGTCGGGCCGTTCGGAGCGGACGGTGCCGACGCTTTGAGAGCGCTCTCACAGCGTGCGTCGGCACCGCCGCCGGGGCCTGATATTACGCAGGAGCGCTGCCTCGGCCAACGGGTCGAGGAGAAGTCGTCACCACGTTGACCTGCGGAAACGAGATGAGACGGGTCGCTTAACCCGTGCTTAAGGGCCACTTAAGCGCGCGGCGAAGCATTCACCCGCACTTCATCACCCGTACCCGGGTGCCTCTTCCCTCCCATCGCGCGGCCTCCTAGCCTCGCGACGCCCCCTGTCTCTTCGGTCCCATGTCCCTTCCCCGAAAGGCGACTTGACGCATGCGTCACCAACTACTGGGCACGGCAAGACGGTTCGGCGTCGGAGTCGCGGCCGCGGCGGTCACGACCGCGCTCGCCGCAGCCGCCCCGTTCCCCGCCCTCGCCGCGGCGAGCGGCACCTCCGGCGAGCTGTCCTCCCTCGTCGACCCGCTGATCGGATCCTCCAACGGCGGCAACACCTACCCCGGCGCCACTCTCCCGGGCGGCATGATCGCCTGGTCCCCGACCAGCACCACCGGCGACCAGACCAGCACGGGTGCCGCCAACGGCTACGAGTACGGCGCCACGCGCATCCGCGGTCTGAGCCTCACCCATGTCAACGGCGCCGGCTGCAACCCCGGCGCGGCGGGCGACGTACCGATCATGCCGTTCGTCGGCGACGTCACCTCGTCACCGTCGGCGGACACCAAGGACGCCGTCTACGCGTCGAACTTCTCGCACGCCGACGAGAAGGCCACCCCCGGCCGCTACACCCTCGGCCTCGCCTCCGGAGCCACCGCCGACCTGGCCGTCGGCAAGCGCGCCGGAGTCGCCGACTTCACCTTCCCCGCCGACCGCCCGGCGAGCCTCCTCTTCCGCGTCTCCAACTCCCTCAACGGCAGCGCGGACGCGCACGTCGACATCGACACCGCCCACCGCAAGGTGACCGGCTGGGTCCTCACGGGAGCCTTCTGCGGGCGCCGCGCCAACGGCGGTGTCAACAACCGCAAGAGCTACTACCGGCTCTACTTCAGCGCCTCCTTCGACCGTGCCTTCTCCTCGGTCGGCACCTGGCACGACAGCACGGTGTCACCCGGTTCGGCGACCGCCTCCGGAGGCGAGGGATACGCCACCGGCGCCGACCGCGCGGGACGCGGATCCGGCGGCTGGGTCGGCTTCGACACGGCGGCTGACAACGATGTCCACATGCGGATCGGCATCTCCTACGTCAGCCTCGCCGGGGCCGAGACCAACCTCCGCCAGGAAATCGCCCCGCACGCGCGCGTGGCCGACGTCGCCAAGGCGGGCGCCCGCGCGTGGGACCGCGAGTTGAGCACCGTACGCGTCGACGGCGGCACCCCCGCCCGCCGCCAGACCTTCTACACGGCGCTCTACCACGCCCTCACGCAGCCCAACCTGATCAGCGACACGGACGGCCGCTACTGGGGCATGGACCAGGCCGTCCACCGGCTGGCGCGCGGCCAGCGGGCGCAGTACAGCAACTTCTCCGGCTGGGACCAGTACCGCGCCCAGATCCAGTTGCTCGCCCTCCTGGAGCCCACCGTCGCGGGCGACTTCGCTCAATCGCTCTACAACTTCGCCCAGCAGAACGGCGGAGTCTGGGACCGCTGGGTGCACATCAGCGGCGCCACCCACGTCATGACGGGCGACCCGTCCGCCGCGACCCTGGCGACCTTCTACGCCATGGGCGTACGCAACTTCGACTACCAGGGCGCCTTCGACTCGCTCGTCCACCAGGCCACCGTGCCCAACCCCGACGAACTCTCGGACGCCGGCTGCCCCGGCCAGTGCGTGGGCCAACGCCCCAACCTGGCGCAGTACATGACCTCCCACTACGCCGCCCAGGACGCCTGCCACTGCTGGGGCGGCGCCGCCGAGACCCTGGAGGACGCGGTCGCCGACTCCGCCCTCGCCCAGTGGGCGAAACTGCTGGGGCGGACGGAGGAGGCGAAGGCCTTCGAAGCGCGAGGTGCCTACTGGCGCAACGTCTTCAACCCCGCCACCGGCTACATCCAGGCCCGCAACCTCGACGGCTCCTGGGTGACCCCGTTCAACCCGGCGAGCGACCTCGGCTTCGCCCAGGGCTCGGCCGCCGCCTACGTATGGATGGTCCCGCAGGACGTGCAGGGCCTCGCCGAGGCGATGGGCGGACGCGAGACGGCCGCCACCCGCCTCGACGCCTTCTTCCACACGGCCGACGGCGCATGGTCGGTCCGGGGCGGCGACGCACTGCGCTACGACCCGACCAACGAGCCCGACATCCACGCCCCCTGGCTCTACAACTCCCTGGGACAGCCCTGGAAGACCCAGGCGACCGTCCGCCAGATCCTCGACACCGCGTACGGCACCGGCCCCAAGGGCCTGCCCGGCAACGACGACCTCGGCACCATGTCCGCCTGGTACGTCCTCTCCGCCCTCGGCATCTATCCGCGCACCCCGGGCAGCGCCGACCTCCTTCTCGGCGCACCGCTCTTCCCGAAGGCGGTCCTCGACCGACCGGGCCGCACGGACATCGTCATCACGGCACCCGACGCCGACGACACCCACCCGTACGTCGACGCCGTACGCCTCAACGGCCGAGACCTCACCCGCTCATGGACCGGCGCGGCCTTGACCCTGAAGGGCGGCAGGCTGGACTTCAGGCTGGCCACCGAACCGGACACGACCTGGGCGACCGATCCGGAGGGCCTCCCGAACTGACCCGCACCGCGGCCGGCGGCCCCGTCGTCCGCCGGCCGCAGGATGCTCGCCCGGACAGCCGGAAGGGTGTCCGGCGGCCGGTCACGACTTCGAACGGGGCTGGGTCGTCGGGATCCGGTGGGTGAAGAACATCGCGAGCAGCGAGGTGAGGGCGAGGATCGCCAGTGCGGCGCGCAGTCCGTCGAGTCTCGCGTCGGCGTTCGCGTCGAGCGCCGCCTGTGTGACGTCCGAGCTCGTGCCCTCCTTGTCGAGAGCCGCCTTGAGCTGGGCGTCCGACAGGAAGGGCACACCGCTTTGGAGTTCGACGCTCGCCGAGCTCTTCACGCGCTCCGGGACATCCGGGTTCTGCTCGATGTTGCTGATGAAGGAACTCGTGAGCGCGGCGATCAGGATCGACCCGGCGAGTGCGGTACCGATCGAGGAGCCGAGGTTGGTGACCGCGTTCTGGACGCCGCCGACCTCCGCGCTCCGCTCGTCAGGAACCGCGGACACGGTGACCGAGCCCAGCTGGGACGCCAGCGCGCCCATGCTGAGCCCGATCAGCAGGAGGGGGACGGTGACGACCTCCGCACCCGCGTCGGCGTCGAGCGCGGCCATCAGGACCACCGCTCCGGCGAACAGGGACAGGATCCCGAGCCGCACCACCCGCCGCGGTGAGACATGCGGAAGGAAACGCGGGATGAGGATCGCGGCGGCCAGCAGGGTCAGCGAGAGCGGCAGGATGCGTGCGCCGGTCTTGAGCGCGGACAGGCCGAGGGCCACCGACAGATAGAGGGGTACGACGAAGAACACGCCCATCTGGACGAGGTACTGGAAGAAGAACATCGTCAGCCCGCCGGTGAGCTGACGGTTCCGCAGGAGTGCCGGGTCCACGAGCGGCTCCCTGCGCCGCTCCACGAGCCGCGCCTCCCAGCGCAGGAACAGCCAGATCAGGATCAGCCCGGCCAGCATCAGCCAGACGACCAGCGAGATCCCGAGCCAGGAGGGTGCGTCGGGCTTCGGCTGGAACCAGCCCCACTCGTCCGAGCGAAGGACGCCGTAGACGAAGATCCCGAGTCCGAGGGCGGAGAGGGCCGCGCCGACGAGATCGATGCGCGGGTGGCTCTCGGCCGGCGCGTCGGTGATGCGGCGGCAGAGGGCCAGGATGCCGAGCACGATCACGACTTCACCGGCGAACACCCAGCGCCAGGAGAAGTACGTGGTCGCGACGCCTCCGATGAGCGGCCCGAGGGCGATCGCCACGGCTCCCGCGGCCGTGACCAGTCCGTAGGCGGCGGGTCGGCGTTCGACACCGAAGTTGGCGGCGACGAGCGCCACGATCGCGGGTAGGATGAGCGCCGCCCCGAGGCCCTCCAGGAGTGCCCAGCCGAACAGGAGCACCGGCAGGTTCGGGGCCAGCGCCGTGGTCAGGGAGCCGCACCCGTACACGGCGCAGCCGATCATGAACGCGCGTTTGTGGCCGATCAGCGCGCCGACCTTGCCACCCGGGATCATGAACATCGCCATGACGAGGGTGTAGGCGGTGATCGCGCCTTGGATGCCCGTCACCGTCGTGTTCACGTCGTCGGCCACTGTCGCGATCGAGACGTTCATGACGGAGCTGTCGAGGGCCATCAGGAATTGGCCGGCCGCGAGTGTCACCAGGACCGGTCGTGCGGTCGCCGGACTCTCAGCGCTGTGTTCCCGGGATGCCATGGGCGCATCGTCGCAGCGACCGCGGCGATCGAACCGCGACCCGCCACCGAGGTCAACCGGTTGGCGGGTGGGTCCGCCGGACACCGGGTCCGGGCGCGCGGAAAGTCGTGCAGTCACCTCGGGCGGGTGATCCGGCGGGGCCGTACAGCGGGCAGCATGCGGGGAAGAGGGTCCCCAGCGCGGTGGGAGAGGGTGGTGCCGGCATGCGTTACGAGTTCCGTGTCGACGGTCGCGTCTCCATGGCACTGGCCGAGGCGTTCCCGGAGCTGGCGACGGAGACCGGTTCCGAACAGACGGTCTTCACCGGCTCGGTGACGGACGAGGCGCATCTGTACGGACTGCTCCTGCGTTTCCGGAACCTGGGACTGCGCGTCGACGAGATGCGCCGCCTGCCGGATGTGGAGACGCGTGCGACAGGGAGGACGCGATGACAACGACATATCAGGTCAGCGGCCACCTCACCGTGGCCGAGCGAGTGGCACGGGGCCGGGCGGCCCGTTCCGCCGCACCACGGTCGAGCCACGCCGGGTTCGTCCCGGCCGAGCGGCGGCCCGATCCCGTCGGCGTTCTGGAGCAGCAGGCCGTCACCCGGGTACCCGAACTGCTGCCCATCCGGTACGGGCGGATGGTGGAGTCGCCCTTCCGGTTCTACCGGGGTGCCGCCGCGATCATGGCCGCCGACCTCGGCCAGGCGCCTCACACGGGCATCACGGCCCAGCTGTGCGGCGACGCCCACCTGCTGAACTTCGGCCTGTTCGCCTCGCCCGAACGGCACCTGGTCTTCGACATCAACGACTTCGACGAGACACTGCCGGGCCCCTTCGAATGGGACGTCAAGCGGCTGACCGCCAGCTTCGCCGTCGCCGGCCGCGCCAACGGTCTGGACGACGACCAGCGCGCCGCCATTGTCACCGAGGCGGTGCGGGCGTACCGGGAGCGGATGCAGCGGTTCTCCGGCATGCGCACCCTGGACATCTGGTACGCCCAGGACGACGCCGACCGGCTTCACGTCCTGCTGCCGGGCAAGAAGACACGCCGACGGACGTCCCGGGCCATGGCCAAGGCCCGTACCCGGGACAGCCTCCAGGCGTTCGACAAGCTCACCGGTGTGGTCGACGGCGAGCTCCGGATCGTCGCCGACCCACCCCTCATCACGCCGCTCGGCGATCTGGCTCCGGGCACCGAGTACCAGGAACTCGGAGGGCCCGTGCGCACGCTGATCGCCGACTACGGGCGCAGCCTCTCCACCGAGCGCCGGCACCTGCTGGAACGCTTCCGCCTTGTCGACGTGGCGCGCAAGGTGGTGGGGGTCGGCAGCGTGGGGACCCGTTGCTGGATCGTCCTCATGGTGGGCAGGGACGAAGGCGATCCACTGCTGCTCCAGGCCAAGGAGGCAGGGGAGTCCGTCCTCGCTCCGTACTGCGGCCCCGGCCGCTACGACAACCAGGGCAAGCGGGTCGTGGCCGGGCAGCGGCTGATGCAGGCGAACAGCGACATCTTCCTCGGCTGGGAACGCGTCACGGGCATGGACGGCAGGCTGCGCGACTTCTACGTCAGGCAGCTGCGCGACTGGAAGGGCACACCACGGCCCGAGACCATGACGCCCGCCATGCTGCGCCTCTACGCGGGCCTGTGCGGTGGTTCGCTGGCCCGCGCCCACGCCCGTTCGGGCGATCCGGTCGCCATCGCCGCCTACCTCGGCACCGGCGGTGCCTTCGACCGCGCCATGGTCGAGTTCGCGGAGGCGTACGCCGACCAGAACGAGCGCGACTACGAGGTCTTCGCCGAGGCCGTGCAGGCCGACCGGGTCACCGCCATGGCCGCCTGAGTCCCGGTCGCCCCTCGGCACCGGTCACCCTTCCCGGGTGACGACGGACCGGCCGGCCGGGTGGAGGCTCTGACACGAGCGGCTGCGGGCCGCAGCCGTACGAGGAACGGAGGTCCCGCAATGGCCACCACCATCCACCACCGCTCAGCGGGGGTTCAGTCCGCCGCCACCGGACTCACACTGTTCGCCGCGGTGATGCTGTTCGTCGCCGGCACCCTGGACCTGTTCCGGGGGATCATGGCGATCGCTCAGGACGACGTCTTCGTCAACACCCCGAACTACGTCTTCAAGTTCGACCTGACGAGCTGGGGCTGGATCCAGCTGTCGCTCGGCGTGATCGCCATGATCGTGGGCCTCGGCCTGTTCGCGACGGCCACCTGGGCGAGGGTCGTCGGGGTGGGCATCGCGGCGCTGCTGATCATCGCCAACTTCCTCTCCATCCCGTACTACCCCGTCTGGTCGCTCACCCTGATCGCCCTCTACGGGTTCGTCATCTGGGCGCTGTGCGTGGTCCAGCGGAAGGACCAGAACGGCTAGCGAGGGTTCGACGGGGCTTCGGCCCCGCCGAGTCCCTGCCGGTCCGCACCCTCCGCCACCGCGACGAGCAGCGGATCCCGGAAGGTGCGGGCGAGGCGGTCCAGCAGCGCGAGACGCTCGGCCAGCGGGGCTCGCCGGTGGTCCGGGGCGACTGCGGCGACGGTGTCGAGCAGCACCCGTACGCGCCGTACGACCTGCAAGGACGCCGACCCGTAGTCGAGGATCTCGTCCAGCGCCAGACTCACCAGCTCGTGCCATGAGGGGGCCGACCGGCGCAGCCGGGGTGTCCCGTCGGCGTCGGTCACCAAGGTCACGCCGAGCGGACGCGCGACGAGCCGGACGAGGGTCTCCTCGATCTGGTCCAGTGCCTGCACGGCGGTCGTGGGGTCGTTGACGGCCGGTGAGAGCGCGCGGATCGCGATGTCGGCCAGGAGCCGGAGACCGTACGCCGGGTCCTGGACGATGGTGCGGACACGGTCGACGCGTACGCAGGAAGCCAGACGTCGCAGGGGGACGGGACGTGGTTCGTGCGACGGCTCCGGCCCGTGCACGTACCCCAGGACCGTGCCTTCACAGACATGGTCCCCGGGACCGACAGTGAGCGAGACACGAGCATCCCGGTCCGTCGCGATGCGCAGCAGCCGACGCTCGTCGACGCTCCGGACGACACCCGACCGCCCGGTGTGCACCAACGGAACCCCCGATCCGGAGGCCCAGCCGTCCGCCGCGCCCGAAGCCACCGCCGTGCCGCCGGGCGGGAGCGCGGCGTCGATCGACCCGGCCATGAGCTCACCCACCGCCCGGGCGAGCCCGCCGCCGGTCACCAGGTGCCGGAGCCCGGTAAGACTCTGCAGCAGCACGGCCGTGTCGACGACCACCAGGGCGACGGCCACGGTCACGGACAACCGCGGTGTCTCGTCGGGCCGGATCTGGGCCAGCACGACCAGTGCGTACACCGCGGTACCGGTCACCAGCCCCACGACGGCCAGCGACCGGCGGAAGTGGCCGATGACCCCGATCAGCCGCGGAGACATGTTCTGCACGGTCTGGATGACCAGGGTGACCGCGGTGATGACGAACCCAGACAGGGTGATCATGCCGCCCGCGATGGCGGCGAGGGTCGTCGCGGCGGTTCCCGGGTCGTAGGTGAGGCCGACCTGGGGGAGAGAGTCCTCCCAGTGCGGCAGTCCCAGGCCGAGTCCGACCGCCGCAGCCATCGTCGCCACCGCCACGGCCGGGCTCAGGAACGCGGCCAGGCGCCTGACGCGGGGCGTGGTGACGGGACCTCGCGTGTGCCACGGCTCAAGCTCCACGCGATCACCGTAAGAGCCGGGCGTCGTTCGCGCGCGCCAAGTCACACCGGGGTGGACCACCCGCGACGGGTGATGCGTGATGGAGGCCGGAGGCCCCTGCCGGGGCCGTCCGCGCGGACACCTCAGTGGCAGTGCCGCATGATCCAGTGCGCCCCGTGATCCGCCGCTACGTAACGGTGACGCAGCCGCTCCGGCAGGTTCCACGGCTCGTCGAGCCGGATGACTCCGGGACGGTGCCCGTGCCGGGCGGTCGCCTCGGCCAGCTCCTCGGCGCACTGGTGGAGCCGCCGCAGCGACCGCTCATCGGCGCCGTCGCCGGCGTTCAGCTCACCGTACGCGGCCTCCACGGCCGCCAGGGCATCCGCGAGGTTCGCAGTCCCGGGAACGAGATCCGTTGCCATGGCTCTGCCTCCTGGTCGTATCTCGACCACGTGGTGCGCGGGTCGAACGGGCTCCTGGTGTTGAGGATGCGGCCACCGAGCCGCCCGTGAGGCCACCCGTACCGGGTGATCCGCCGCCTGGCGTGCCGGTGGAACGTGGTGCCGTCAACACCACCCGGCTGCGGCCATCGGAGGTCAACATGTCCGACTACCCCCTGCTCGACGCGTTCCTCACCATGATGTGGTTCTTCCTGTGGGTGCTGTGGTTCATGCTCCTGTTCAGGGTCATCGGCGACATCTTCCGCGACGACAAGCTCGGCGGGTGGGGCAAGGCGGGCTGGACCCTCCTCGTGTGCGTGCTGCCCTACCTGGGCGTCTTCGTCTATCTGATCGCCCGGGGCAAGGGCATGGGCAAGCGGGACGTGCAGCAGGCGCAGGCCCGGGAGCAGCAGTTCCGCTCCTACGTGCGGAAGGCGGCGGCCGATAACACGGCGCCGCGGGCCAACAAGGCGGACGAACTGGCCACGCTCGCCGGCCTGCACGACCACGGCGACATCACCGACGCCGAGTACGAGAAGGCCAAGTCCAGGGTGCTCGCCGCGTGAACTAGCCCGTCCCCGTGATCCGGTCCGCCGCACGCCCGGGCCGGATCACTCATGAAGGCGGCGCATCTCCACCACGTGCAGCCCCAGCGACTGGAAACGCGTCAGCAGGCCGTACAGCTGTACCTCGTCGGCGATCTGCCCGGACAGCACGGTCTGCCCGGGCGCGACGACGCTCTCGAGCTCCGGGAACGCCTCGGTCATCGTGTGGGACATCTCCCCGTCGACACGGATCTCGTAGCGCATGAGCGTGCTTCTCTCGCAGTCGTACGGCGGCTCCGGGCCACACGCTCCATGCTGGGGCGGCCGGACGGTGTGCTGCATCACCCGTCCCAGGTGACCGGCACCTCCTCACAGGAGGCGCAGCTCCCGGGCGTGCCGCACGGCTTCGCTCCGCCGGGTCGCGGCGAGCTTGCGATAGATGTTCTTGAGATGGGTCTTGACGGTGTTGACCGACAGATGGAGGTCCGCGGCGATGTCCTCCGTCGACATTGTCTGGGCCAGCCGTTCCAGCACCTCGTGCTCACGCCCGCTGAGCGGCTCGGTCAGGAGGCCGGGGCCCGTGTCGTGCGCGTGAGGTACCCGGGTGTGTCCCAGGAGCGCGGGCGGCAGCCAGTCGTGCCCGCGGGTCAGTTCCGGCCGCCGGCGCACCAGGTGCCGCAGCCACGGTCCGGCCTCGACGAACGGCCGCCTCAGCCGCGCGGGCCGGGCCGTGGACAGGGCTCTCGCGGTCAGACGTTCCGCCGCGGAGCTGTCGCCCAGCGCGTCGGCGGCCTGCGCCCGCGCCAGCAGCACCCTGGTCGTGATGGCTGGGCCGTCTTCCGGTCCGCCCGGGAGTGAGCCGAGCAGCTCCAGCGCCTCCTCGACGGCGCCGACGGCAAGCCGGGCGCGGGCCGCGGCCACCACGCTCTCCGGCCCGGCGGCCCGGTCCTTCCCCAGGATCTCCGTGGCGACCTCCGGCCGGCCCGCCGCGAGGTGCGCGCCGGCCATCGTGAGGGCCGTGCGGTCGGACACCCATGGCGAGGGCTCGGCGACGGCGTGCGGTTCCTCCAGCTCGTCCAGGACGTGGAGTGCCCCTTCGGGGTTGCCCTTGGCGAGCAGGAGACGGGACCGCAGGAGGCTCAGGCCGGCGAGCACGATGGGATCGTGCGCGGCCGCCGTGGAGGCGGCGGCCTGATCGAGGTTGGCATGTGCGGCGGTGAGCTCGTCACGGTCGAGGGCTACGGCGGCCAGCACCAACTGGGCGACTCCGGTACGAGTGGCGGGAGGCAGGCCGCCGCGCTCCGCTTCGGCGACCGCCTCCCGCGCATGCCGCTCGGCACGGTCGGGCCAGCCTCGCAGGAAGTCGATCAGCGCCAGCCGGCTCAGACACTCGTGCCGGGGGAACGCGGTGTGCGGACCGTCGTGCAGACGCACGGCTGCGGACAGAGTCGACCGGGCGGCGTCGAAGCGCCCCGCCCACAACTGGGCCGATCCCAGGTCGGTGAGCATCAGCGCCCGCAGCTCGGGGTGGGCTTCCAGGCGCTCGGCGGGCACGGCGCGCCGCGCCGCCTCCACGTCCTGTGCGGCGGCCTCGGCCAGATCGGCCGCGCCGGTCATCCGGGCGGCGAGCACCCGCAGCTCGGCGCAGCTGAGCCGTAGGGCCGCGGACGGGGGGCCGTCGTAGTGGAGGTTGTCCTCGGCCCGGCGCAGATGGTCGAGCCCTCGGTCGACGTCGTGGCGGGTCAGATGCCGGGCGGTGCGCACCAGATCCGCGGCGGGACCGGGCGTGGCCGGGGGCATCTGGGAGAAGAGCCGGTCGAGGCGTTCGGCATCCAGCCCCGTGAGCAGCTGCCCGATCGCCAGCTCCTCGACGAACTGGTGCGACGTGCGTTCCCAGTCCCCGCCGGCCGCGGCATGGGGCAGCGCCTCCGCGAACCTCCCCGCCTCGCTGAGCCAGCGTGCCGCCCTCCGGTGCAGTTCGGGTTCGAGCCCCGGGCAGCGGACCCGCAGATGGACCCGGAGGATCTCGGCGAAGAGCGGATGGAGCCGGTACCAGGAGTGGCCGACGGGCCCCACGAACGCGTTCGCGCGCCGCAGCCCGGCGAGGATCGGGTGCGCGTCGTCACGGCCCGTGAGGGCATTGGCCAGGTCGGGGTGGATCTGTTCGAGGATGCTGCTGCGCACCATCAGGTCCTGGGTCTCGGCCGACTGTGTGTCGAGCACCTCGGCGAGCAGGAAGTCGGCGAGCGTGCTCTGGCCCGCTTCGAAGTTCTTCAGGAAGATGTCGGGATCCTCGGCCCGCTGCGCCGCCAGGATGCAGAGCCGCAGCCCGGCGGCCCAGCCTCCGGTCCGCTCGGTCAGTGCCCGCACGCCCCGGTCCGACAGGTGCATGCCGTGCCTGTTCAGCAGCTCGGCCGTCTCCTCCTGCCGGAACGCCAGGTCGGCGCCGCGGATGTCGGTGACCTGGCCGGCGGCGCGGTAGCGGTGCAACGGCAGCAGTGGTTCCGTACGGCTGATGAGGACCAGGCGCAGCCCTTCGCCCACATGGCGGAGGACGAACTCGAGCTCGTCGGCGATCTCCGTCGAGCCCGCCACACGGTCGAACTCGTCGAGCACCAGGACGACGGGCTCCGTCAGTTCACCGAGATGCGCCGCGAGCCTGGCGAGCAGCGAGTGGTCCACCTCGCCGGGGCGGGCCGGGCTGCCGACGGTGTCCGGCGGACCCAGTCCGAGGCGCCGCATGGCCTCCAGCACGTAGGTCCAGAACACACCGGGGGCGTTGTCCTCGGTCTCCACCGTCAGCCACGCCGGACGGCTCGGCGACTCCTCCATGGCGATCCAGTCGGCCACCAGCAGCGTTTTGCCCGCGCCCGCAGGCCCGTTGACAAGGGTTACGGGCACCTGCATGCCCAGAGTCAGCCGCTCGACGAGCCGCGGCCTGCGCACGAACGTGTCCGGAGGAGCAGGCACACTGAACCGCGCTGCCAGGAGCGGATCACCGCTCGGCGCGAGGCGTTCGGCAGCAGCGTCCCGGTGTCGGCCGGAGGTCGGATCGGGCATGGCACTCACCGCAACACCGCAGTTCGCAGTCCGGAAAAACGCCTACCGATTGATCATCGCCCCGGGCCCGGAATGCCGCAATGGATGCAGGTCAGCCCCCGGCCCGGACGACCTGCGGCCGGACGCGCCGCCGCGCCGCTCTTCACCCGGGACGGGTGAGGCGCGAGGGCGCGGGTCCGGCGCACCGTGGGGGGCAGGGAAAGCGTGGTCCCACCGGGACGACGGGGGCAGGGGAGCGGGCCCCACCGGGACGACCTGGAAAGAAGGCACGGCCCATGTCCGAGACCCACCGCCAGATCCTCCCGATCCCCGACGTGCGTCGCCTGGGACCGATCACGTACGACGCGAAGGACCCGGACACCTCGTTCCCGCCCATCCTCCCGCTGCTGCCGCCCGAGCAGGCACCGAACGTCATGCTGATCATGCTCGACGACGTCGGCTTCGGCGCCCCCAGCACCTTCGGCGGTCCCTGCGAGACCCCCGTCTTCGACCGCCTGGCACAGAACGGCCTGCGCTTCACCCGCTTCCACACCACCGCCCTGTGCTCGCCGAGCCGTGCGGCGCTGCTGTCCGGCCGCAACCACCACTCCGTGGGCATGGGCGGCGTCACCGAGATCGCCACCTCCGCCCCCGGCTACAACTCGATGCGCCCCAACACGAAGGCGCCCCTCGCGGAGATCCTCAAGCTCAACGGCTATTCCACGGCCCAGTTCGGCAAGTGCCACGAGGTCCCCGTGTGGCAGACCAGCCCGGCCGGCCCCTTCGACGCGTGGCCCACGGGCGGCGGCGGTTTCGAGTACTTCTACGGCTTCATCGGCGGCGAGACCAACCAGTACGAGCCCGCGCTGTACGAGGGCACGTCACCGGTCGACCCGCCGAAGACCCCCGAGGAGGGATACCACCTCACCGAGGACCTGACCGACCGGGCCATCGGCTGGGTGCGCCAGCAGAAGACCCTGATGCCGGACCGCCCGTTCTTCTGCTACTTCACACCGGGCGCCACCCACGCGCCGCACCATGTGCCAGCGGAGTGGTCCGACCGCTACCGCGGCCGCTTCGACATGGGCTGGGACGCGATCAGGGAGGACACCCTCGCCCGGCAGAAGGAGCTCGGAGTCGTCCCGCCGAACGCCGAGTTGACGAAGCGGCACGCGGAGATCCCCGCCTGGGAGGAGATCCCGGCGGAGTTCCGGCCCGTGCTGGCCCGGCAGATGGAGGTCTACGCAGGCTTCCTCACCCACACCGACCACCACATCGGCAGGCTGCTCGACGCCCTGGAGGAGCTGGGGATCCTCGACGACACGCTGACGTACGTGATCACCGGCGACAACGGCGCCTCCGCCGAGGGAGGGCTGCGCGGCAGCTTCAACGAGCTGCTCGCCTTCAACGGCATGGCGCAGATCGAGACGCCGGAGTTCATGGCCTCCCGCATCGACAAGTTCGGCACCCCGGAGGCGTACAACCACTACGCGGTCGGCTGGGCGCACGCCATGGACACCCCCTACCAGTGGACCAAGCAGGTCGCCTCGCACTGGGGCGGAACCCGCAACGGCACCATCGTCCACTGGCCGGCCCGCATCCGGGCCAACGACGAGAACCGCGGCCAGTTCACGCACCTCATCGACGTCGCCCCGACGATCCTCGAAGCGGCCGGGATCCCCGAGCCCACCACGGTCAACGGCGTGCAGCAGTCGCCGATGGAGGGCATCTCGATGCTCTACAGCTTCGAGGACGCCGACGCGCCCGAGCGCCACGACCAGCAGTACTTCGAGATGTTCGGCAACCGCGGCATTTACCACAAGGGCTGGTCCGCCGTCACCAAGCACCGCACCCCATGGGTGGCGACAGGCAGCCAGGTCGCCTTCGACGACGACGTGTGGGAGCTCTACGACGGCTCCACCGACCCCAGCCAGGCCCACGACCTGGCCGCCGAAATGCCCGGGAAGCTGCACGAGTTGCAACGGCTCTGGCTGATCGAGGCCACCCGGTACAACGTCCTGCCCATGGACGACCGGACCGCCGAACGCTTCAACGCGGAGATCGCGGGACGGCCCGAACTCATCAAATCCGACCACCAGTTGCTGTACGGCGGCATGGGCCGGCTGACCGAGAGCAGCCTGGTGAACGTCAAGAACAAGTCGTTCGCCGTCACCGCGGAGATCGCCTCGACCGACGGTCCCGTGGAGGGCGTCATCCTCGCCCAGGGCGGCAGCTTCGGCGGCTGGAGCCTGTACACCAGGCACGGCCGGGCCAAGTTCGCGTACAACCTCTGCGCCCTGGAGATCGCCCAGGTCGAGGCCGAGCGCCCGCTGCCCTCCGGAGAACACCAGGTGCGCATGGAGTTCGCCTACGACGGCGGCGGACTCGGCAAGGGCGGCACCGTCTCCCTGTACTACGACGGCGACAACGTGGGCGAGGGCCGCGTCGAGCACACGCTGCCGTTCCTGTTCTCCGCCGACGAGACCGCCGACGTGGGCCTGGACACCGGCACTCCGGTCGCCCCCGACTACGTGAGCCCCGACGGCGCGTTCACCGGTGACATCCACTGGGTCCAGGTCGACACCGGGCCCAACGACGCGGACCACTTCATCCGGCCCGAGGACCGCATCCGTATCGCCATGGGACGCCAGTGACCAAGTCAGTGCCCATGACGTCGTAGCAAGGAGAAGGATCATGGACTATCCGCTGCTGAACGCCTTCCTGACCATCATGTGGGTCTTCCTCTGGGTCCTGTGGTTCATGCTGCTCTTCCGCGTCTTCGGCGACATCTTCCGGGACGACTCGCTGAGCGGCTGGGGCAAGGCCGGATGGTCGGTCTTCTGCGTCGTCCTGCCGTTCCTCGGCTGCTTCGTGTACCTCATCGCCCGCGGCAAGGGCATGGGCGAGCGCGCGATGCTCAGGGCACGCAGGAACGAACAGGAATTCCAGGCCTACGTCCGGGAGGCCGCCAACACCGGCGGTGGCACGCCCGCACCCACAGGTCACGTCGAGGAACTCTCGAAGCTCGCCGGCCTGCACGACCACGGGGACATCACCGACGCCGAGTACGAGCAGGCCAAGGAGAAGGTGCTCGCCGGCTGACGGTGGGTGAGGAAGGGGCACTGCCATGGACGTGGGACCTGTCGAATACGTGATCGTCGCCTTTCCCGGCAACCGCTTCCGGGGCGAGATCGCACCGGAGCTGAGAGCTCTCGTGGCGAGCGGCACCGTACGGATCCTCGATCTGACCTTCGTCAAGAAGGACGCGGACGGCGCCGTCTCCTACATCGAGCTCGACGCCCTCGACCCCACGGAGGCATCGGTGTTCGACGACATCGAAGGAGAAGTCGGCGGGCTGTTCACCCGGGAGGACCTCGCCCTGGTCGCCGGGGAACTCCCGCCGGACTCGTCGGCGGCCCTCCTCCTGTGGGAGGACACCTGGGCCGCCGGAATGGCCGGCGCGGTCCGCCGCGCCGGGGGCCGGCTCGTCGCCCATGAGCGCATCCCCGCCGAAGTGGTGGAGCGGGCGTACCAGGACGCCGCCTGAGGCGGCACACGCGCACCGGAAAGGGAAGGTGAGTGCCATGCTGGGTCGCCGTCTGGCGCGTCGTGAACGTCCCGGCCTCGTCGGAGTGGCCGCCCGTACGGCGGTGGCCGCCGGCACTGCGAGCGCGGTCTCCGGCCGGGTCGCCCGGCACCGGGCAGAGCGTGCCGCCGCACAGCAGACCGTGCCCGACGCGGAAGCCGCCGGGCACGCGTCCTCGGGGCTGACGGACGAGGAGATCTCCAACCTGGAACGCCTGGGCAAGCTCCATGAGCAGGGCGTGCTGTCGGACGAGGAGTTCGCCGTCCAGAAGGACCGCATCCTCAGGGGCTGACGGACCTACGACTCCTCGCCCTCCGCAGGAGTGCCCAGCCACCGCGGGAACGGCCCCGAAACCGCGGTGACCTGGCCGAGCGCGACTCCGGCGACGGCCACGCAACTGCACCCGATCAACCACGAGAGCAGCGTGAACACGTAGCCGAGGGACCCGAACTGGTCGATGCTCCGCTTCATGGTCGCGGGCATGAACAGGCCCGACGCATAGACGAACGCCACCATGCCGACGCCCGTGAGAACGGCTCCGGGCAGCAGCGGCAGCCAGCCGATGCGCGCCGCGAGCAGCAGATGCTGCGTCCACCACCACAGCAGTACGGAGGTCGCCAGCGAGAGCAGGACACCGAGCCAGGTGCCGCCTCCGAAGCCGTGGCGCAACGGAGCCTGCAACAGCACCGTGGCCAGCCAGCCCAGCAGCCACGCCAGCCAGCGCCACGCGGCCATTCGAGTGCCGGCCTTGGGCAGATCCCAGCAGCGTTCGCACACCCTCTGCAGGGCGCGGCTGAGGGCGGTCGCCGAAATGAGCGTGACGACGATTCCGACGGCTCCGTACGTCTCCTTCGTGCCGCCCTGCGCGCCGAACGTCTTCTCGATGTCCTCGACCGGCGCGTCACTCCCGAGCATGGCCTGGACGGAGTCGACCAGCACGTCCTTGACCGGCTTCGGTGCGAACGCGGCCACGACGATGAGCAGCGGCAGCGCGGCGAGGAACGTCTGGGCCGCCAGCCGCGCGCTGGCGTCCATCCAGTTCACGCTGATCAGCCGGCCGAGCATCCGACCGATCACCGGTGTCCGCCGGGGCATGTCCTGAGCCGCCCTCGCCCAGTCCCCGAGCTGCTTACGATTCACAGTCCATTCCTCGCACAGAGAGACCGCCACCGCCTTCAGGGGCTCGCGTCATGTGCGCTTCATCCGGGTGAATCAGCCGGTGAGAGAGATCGGCGAAGCGGAAAGACGCGCCGGGTTGGCTAGCGTGCGGCAGGTGAAGGACGGCGAGTCAGCGGGGCGTCATACTCCCGGCGCGGCCAGGAAACTGCTGCGTACGGTCCGCGCGGATCCGCGGCACATGCCGGAGCGCATGGCCGTGTTCGCGGTCGAACTCCTCGGCCCGCCGGCCGCGGAGAGGATGGCCCAGCGACAGCCCGGGGGACCGGAACAGCGAGTGGACACCGCTGAACGGGCACACCAGGTGGTGCGCCGGGGAGTGCGCACATCCGTCGTGGAAGGCTCCTTCCTGGGCGGCCCGTTCATGGCGCTGCTGCCGATCGCGTTCTGCGGTGCGCTGCTCGCCCAGGTGCGGATGGTGCTCGAACTCGCGGCTCTGTCCGGCCGCGACCCCGGGGACGAGACGGTCGTGGCCGACCTCCTCGTGATCCAGGGCGTCCATCCGACGGTCGAACAGGCCGAGGAGGCGCTGCGGCAGGCACGTCCTGCGGCCGGGGGCGGCGAGACGAAGGCCGGCTGGTGGAGCACAGTACGGAGACTGGCGTACCTCATCGGTCTCGTCACGCCCCAGGAACATCCGCGCGGAAGGCTGCGCGGTGCCGCGGTGTGGGTGGGCATGATCGCGCTGGTCCTCGTCGGCTTCGTGGTGCCGTTCGTCTGGGTTCCGGTCTGCGCCGGGACGTACCGGCGCGCGACCAACGAGCTCGCGGTTGTCGCAGCCCGGCACTTCGCGCTGCGGGGCGGGACCGGTGTGCTCCCTCAGGGCGGTCCGGCGGGGCGGCGGGCCACGCTGCGCCCGGGCCTCCTCCTGGTGACGGTGCGGGTCCTGCTGGCGTGCCTGGTGCCGGTCGTGATCGTGGGCGTCGTGCTGGCCGCCGACCTTCGCTTCGGCGACCAGCACTGGAGCGTGATGGTGCTCGCGGTCTTCGCCGTCGCCGCGATCACCGCGCTGGTGTGGTACTTGCGCCGCCGCTGACTCGGCCGTGCGCCAGCGCCAGATCGCGCAGGCGTCGCCAGTCCAGACGGGGCCGCGTCCGGGGTACGCCGGGCCGGCTGCGGGGGACCCGTACGCGCAGGGCCTGAGGGCGGATCGCGCACCGGACGGGGGTCGGAAAGGACAGGGCCTCGCCGTCGACACCGACCTCCACCTCGGGTGTGTCGGCATGGATGACGACGTCCTGCGCGGTGGCGACGGTGAGCCCGGACGAGCGTCGGCCACGGATCAGGTCGGCCGCCTGGGCCGCGTTGTCGACCTTGACGCCCAGTACTCCGAGGACGCCCGTGTCCAGCCGCTCCCGGTGCCCCAGGCCCACCGGGTCGTCCGTGCTGTACGGGTTGTTGCTCACGAGCACGGCCTGGGGGGAGTCGATGCTGACTCCCGGGCCCCGAACCCTGAGCCGGGAGCCGATGTGATGGGTCAGGACGTCCGGCAGCATCCGGAGGATGGTGCCGATCTTGTCGTCCCGGTAGGCAGGACTCTGGACGACCTCGGCGTAGGCGCCGAACGACACGTTGTTGACGAAGGTGTGCTCTCCGACGCGCCCGAGGTCTACGCGGAGTTCGACACCGTCGGTGAGCGCGTCGAGGCACGTGGCGGGGTTCTCGCGGTCGAGCCCGAGGTCGAGGGCGAAGTGATTGCGGGTACCGGCCGAGATCACCATGAAGGGGACGTCGTGCTCCGCCGCCACCCCGGCGACGAGGGCCTGCGTGCCGTCTCCGCCCGCCACGCCGAGAAGGTCCGCACCGTTCTCCAGCGCATCCCGGGCGAGCGCGGCGACATCCCGGGGGTGCGCCGGGTCGAGCAACACGACCTGGGCGCCCAGGGCTTCCGCCTTCTCCCGCAGACCGAACCTCCCGACCTTCCCGCCGCCCGAGCGCGGATTCATGATGAGGAACGGGTGCTCGGGCGGCGGGGTGCGGTATTCGACCGGAGCGACACGTCCGCCGTCCTCGGCGAGCGCGGCCCAGCCCTCGAAACACACCACGGCCCACAGCACCAGAACGACGATCACGAGCCAGAACAGGCCGACAGCGACGAAGAGCGCGATCACCGCCCCCTGTACGGCCACGGCCAGGGCGACCGCGAGCCACCTCACCGGCCCCCTGCGGCTGAGGGCCCACCACAGCCCGGCCGCGCTCAGGGCGAGCCCGGCCAGCGCGACGGCGGCCAGCCCCAGACTCCTGAAACCCGCGACCACGAGAGGCAGAGCCACGGCGACGGCGGCCGCCGCGATGGCCAGTCGGGCCGCCCATCGCTGCGTCCTGCTGCCGCGATGCCCTGTGTCGTCGCCACCCATGATTCCTCCGTGACTCGTCTCTGTCCTAGCGCGTGCCGGGGCTCCCCTCCGGTGTCCCCTCACGCAGGTGCGGCCGCGCGACGGCGGCCCTCCGATGCCAGGCGCCGTACCGGTTCGCGAGGAACACGGCAGACATGCCGTGCAGCAGGATGCTCATTGCGACGGTGACGGCGACGACCCGGCCGATGAGCCGAACCCCCGGCACGTGTTGTTCCTCCACCACCAGCAGCCCGAAGACGACGGACGCGAGTCCGCGCGGTCCGAACCACCCGATGTAGCCGACCGTGGGAAGGGCCAGTCGGCTCCCGATCAGGGAAACGGCGACGGGCAGCATGCGCACCACCGTGAGGCTCAGCACGGCGTATGTGACGATCCGCCAGTCGAGGTGCTCCAGAGCCGGCCCGAGGAGCACGGCACCGAACACGAGAAAGCTCAACGACGCCAGGAACTCGGCGAGTTGCTCGGCAAGCCGCGCCGTGTCCGCACTCCTGTCCACGGGCTCCGCCGCTGTGGAGCGCCGCTGGGAGGCACCGAAGGCGAAGCCGGCCACCCAGGCCGCGATGAACCCGCTCCCGTCGACGACGACCGCCAGCGTGTACGAGCCCGCCGCCAGGGCCAGGACGAACACCTGATGCCAGGTGCGGCTGACCCACCCCCGCCCGCGCGACCAGGACAACAGCCGTCCGCCGAACCCTCCGACGGCCAGCCCCAGCACGGTGCTGACCACGAGGGCACGCCAGAAGACTCCGGCGACTCCCTCCTCCGAGGCGTGGGTTCCCGGCAGAGCCGCGAGGAACAGCAGGAAGAAGGGCAGCGCCATCCCGTCGTTGAGACCGCTCTCGACGTTCAGACCGCCGCGTACGAGCGGCGGGACACGTGGGCTGGAGACCGCGGTCCTGCCCAGCGCCGCGTCCGTCGGCGCCAGGATCGTCCCGACCAGCGCCAGCTCCCACAGGGTCAGCCCGGGCAGCAGTGGCCAGGCCAGGAGCCAGCCGGCCCCGATGGTCAACGGCAGTCCGATTCCCAGCAGCCGGCCGGGGAGGAACCCGCCGACCCGCAGATCACGACGCCGTACGGACATCGCGTCGGTCAGCAGGACCAGTGTCAGGGCCGCTTCGACCAGGGTGAGCAGCGGTCCCGCGTCGTGCTCCAGGTCGAGGAGGTCGAGCCCGAGCGGGCCGATGGCCACCCCGAAACCGGCGAACACCATCGGCCCCGACACGGCGGTCGTGGAAAGCCGCCTGGAGACGAGCGCGTACCCCGCCGTGACGGCGGCCACGGCCGCCCCGGCCCACGCACTGCCACCGCTCACCGGGACCTCACCGTTGTGGCGTCGCGGGCGCAGCGGAATCCCTGGTTGCCGGTGCTGCTGTCGGGGGTGCTGGAGCTGCGGGCGGCGACGCGGTAGCGGCGGCAGTAGGAGGCGTGGCACAGGTAGGACCCGCCCCGGATCACCCGCTGCACGCCGAACGACGGGCCGGGCGGATCGTCCTGCGGGCCGCGCGCGTAGTAGGCCGGTGAGTACCAGTCGGCGCACCACTCCCAGACGTTGCCGCACATGTTGTGCAGGCCGTATCCGTTCGGCGGGTACGTGGTGACGGGTGCCGTTCCGTACCAGCCGTCCGCGCGGGTGTCGCGGTCGGGGAAGATGCCCTGCCACACGTTCATCCGGTGCTCGCCGCCGGGCTCCAGCTCGTCGCCCCAGGGGAACACCGTCTGTTCGAGACCGCCGCGGGCGGCGTACTCCCACTCCGCTTCGGTCGGCAGCCGCTTTCCCGCCCACGCGGCGTAGGCGATGGCGTCGTTCCACGAGACGTGGACGACCGGGTGTTCGGCGCGTTCGCCCACATCGGAGCCGGGGCCCTCGGGTCGGCGCCAGTACGCCCCGTGCACCTGCCGCCACCAGGGGGCCTCGGCGACCGAGCGGGTGTCCGGGAAGTCGTCGGGCAGCAGCCCGGCGAAGACGAAAGACCAGCCGTAGCGTTCGGCGTCCGTGATGTGCCCGGTCGCGTCGGTGAATTCCTCGAACTCCGCGTTGGTGACAGCACAGCGGTCGATCCAGAAGGGCACGAGGCGAACCGGATGAACGGGTCCCTCCCCGTCCTCGGGAACGACCCAGTCGTCCTCCGCGCCCATCAGGAACGGACCGCCCGGCAGGTGCACCATGCCGACCGCCCAGGCGTCGGCCGGGGCCGAGGACGGCACTGTCGCGGTCACCTGCCGCGACGACTCGCCCCGCGACGGAGCGCAGCACCGTCTGTCTGATGCATTTTCCGACATTGAGCACCAATCGGGATCGAATGTGCCGACCTGAGCATGATCCGACCCGGCACCCGCGTGCCCGGCATCGACACGACGAACGGGTGGCGTGCCCCTGCGGGCACTCCGGATGGCGCACCCCGGATGCCGGGTGCCCCGAGATCGGGAGCAATGGGTACCAACGGCAGCCACAACAGGCCGCGCCCACGCCTGGAGGACGGATGACCAGCCCGAGGGAACCATCACAGGCCGCTGCCCCGGACGATCCGCCGTCGGCCGGCCGGTCGACCACCGGCGGCCGGATCGTACGGAAGGTCGCCTCGGCGGTTCTGATCGTCCTCACCTGCGTCCTGGTCCCCGTGTCGGTACTGACCGTCTGGGTGCACGACATCGCCCTCGACACGGACCGCTACGTCGCCACGGTGAAGCCCCTCGCCTCCGACCCCGCGATCGAGGATGCCGCGCGGAACCGGATCGTCCAGGCCGTCGACGTACGGGTCGACGGCAAGCGTGCCACCGCCGAACTCGCGGCCTGGCTGCAGTCGCAGGGCCTGCCGCCCACCGCGGCTCGGGCCGTGCGAGGACTGGCCCCGCAACTGGACGCCGCCGTCACCGGCGCCGCGGACAAGGTGGCGACGCGCTTCGTCCGGAGCGACAGGTTCGAGAAGGTGTGGACCTCGGCGAACCGGGCCGCCCACGCGGCCGTGGTGCACGCGCTGACCGGGAAGGGACGCGGCGCGGTAGGCGTCGACGACGGCACCGTGACGCTGGATGTCGGCACCGCCGTCGACCGGGTGAAGCAGGAGCTCGTCGACGCCGGTCTGACACCGGCCGAGAACATCCCGGACGTCAACAAGCAGATGGTTCTCTTCAAGTCCGATCAGCTCAAGCGCATGCAGAGCGCGGCGCACGCCCTCGACGTGGTCGGTACCTGGATGCCGGTGCTGACGGTGGTCCTCGGAGCGGCGGGGGTGTTCCTCGCGTACGGACGCCGACGCGCCCTGGCGAAGACCGCCCTGGGCGCCGCCGGGGCCGCCTTGATCGTCGCGATCGGCCTGGTCGTCGCCCGCCACTACTACCTGGATCATCTGCCCCCGCAGGTGCAGTCGGAGGCGGCCGCGGCAGCCGTCTTCGACCATCTCCTGCACTTCCTGCGGGTCACGCTGCGCACCGTGATCGTGCTCGGTGTGGTCGTCGCCCTCGGTGCGTATTTCGTGGGGCCCGGCCGAGGGGCGCGGGCCGTGCGGACCAGCTCCGAGCGGACCGCCGACTCCGTCGCCCGCTGGGCGGACGCCCACGACATCCGGACCGGCCGAGCGGGGACGTGGACGGCGGACAACCGGCGCCGGCTCACGATCGGCTTCCTGCTGCTACTTGCCCTGCTGTTCGCCCTGTGGAATCACCCCACCGTCCTGACGGTGCTGCTCCTGGTACTCGTCTTCCTGGCGGTGCTCGCGGTGATCGCCCTGCTGGCGGCGAGCGGTCGCAGGGAGGGGGCGGCAGGGGCTTCAGCCGCTGATTGACACACTGTCGAATACCGTCGTCAGAGCGAAGGTGTTCGCCGCCCACCTGGGGATGCTGAAGGGTCGCAGTGGCCGGGGTTACGACAGCCTCGGCTTCCAGGTGCCGGCTGGTCCGCCGGCCACGAAGCTGATCCGTGAGGTGTTCGCCGAGGATCCCGACACCGCCGTTGCCGTGGCCCGCTGTGCGTCGTTCCTCGACCCGCTGTACGTCCTGCCCCACACCAACGGCAGCCGCAGCTGAGGCGTGTTCCAGATCTCCGACCGCCGTCTGTCGGAACTCGGCGGCACCCCGCTGCGGGCGTTCGACCCCGAGTGGAACATCAAGGCCGCCCACCGGCTGTGGAGTGCCGAGCACGACTTCCACGACTGGCCCTCCTGCGAGGCGGCGCTGAAGAACACACCGAAGAGCTGAGCCGGGGGCGGGACCCGGTCCCGTGTCATCGAGCTCCAGCACACCGCGTCGCCGTCTCCGGACCGAACGAGCCGTCCGCCGCGATCGATGTGTACTTGCTGGGCTTCGTCGCCAGGTTGAGCTCGCACTGCGCCTCGACCGCCGAGTCGGCCGCCCGCACCACCGTAGGCCCGTACAGGGGCAGGACCGCTGCCACGGCGAGGGTCAGACCCCGCAGAAGCGTCCTTCGTTCCATCAGGTGTTCCCCCTCTGATGAGTTGCCGGGAGCCCCGGCAGGCTCATGCTGGCAGCGGCTGTCGCGTTGGCCGGATCCGTTTGCCCGCACTGGGACGCCAGGACAGTCACGCGTCTGTGACCTGCGGGGACGGATCACTGCTGGGACGAACAGGGGATAAGGGCAGGGGGCAGGGCCAAATGCGATGGACGGACGGGAGACCAACCCCCTAGAGTCTGCGTGCACGCCCGGAGACCAACGGAAGGAGGCGAGTGCCATGAGGTTCACAACACCCCCGCGCTCCCTCCCTGTTGGCCCGGTGTGCCAAGACTGACCTGACCGGGAGCGCTTCACGCAGTACGCATCCCGGAGGAATCCATGACCGATCTGGTCATCCGCGCGCTCGACGAGAACGACGCGCATCTTTTCGACGCACTTCCCGATCCGCTCGGCGCCCGAGCCGCGGACCGGTTGACGGTCTGGCGGCCCGACTGGCAGCGGGTGGCTCTGCGCGACGGCACGGTCGTCGCGCGCGGCGCCTGGTGGGGCGGCCCGAACGACACCGAACCCCTCACCGTCAACTGCTTCGACGTGCTTGAGGGCGAGGAGGAGGCAGGGGCCGAACTCCTGCGCAGCGCACCCTGGCGCGTCGGCGCGGAACTGAACCTCTTCGCCGGCTGGCGCGAGAGCCCCGAGGCGTGCGCCGCCGCCGAGACCCGCTTCACCGCCCTGCGCGCGGCCGGCTACGACCTCCTCGTCGAGCGGTTCATCTACCGATGGACCCCGAAGTGCGGTCTGCCCGAACGCCCCGGACGCCTCGACTTCGCCCCCGAACCCGACGACGCCGTGTTCTTCGACGCACTGCGCCGCATCCACTCCGTCACCCTCGACGCACATGCCCAACGGGCCATCCGCGAAGGGGGAGTCGAGAAGGCCGCACAGGAGGAGATCGACTTCTTCCGCTGGTGCCCGTCCCCGCGCGAGTGGTGGCAGGTCGCCCGCACCCCGGAGGGGGACCTCGCGGGCATCCACATCCCGGCCCGCAACCCGTCGGGCCCCTGCGTCGGCTTCATCGGCGTCGTACCGGAACAGCGCGGCCACGGCTACGCCCGCGACCTGCTGGCCGAGTGCACCCACTATCTCGCCGAGCGCGGCGCCGAGTTCATCGCCGCCGCCACGGACCAGGGCAACTTCCCGATGGCCGCGCACTTCGCCCAGGTCGGTTATCCGGTCATCCGCGAGCGCGCCAACTTCGAGTTCGTCGAGTAGCCGAACCGGTTCGTAGAGCGGTCGGCCCGGCCCGCCACCAGGTTCCGGGCCGACTGTCAGTGCCGGGTGCCATGCTGGCGGCAGGTCGATCCACGGCACATGGCTCTACGGCGGGATGGAGGCGGGCATGGGGTTCGTCGGCGAGGTCTGGCAGGTGCACAAGGGTGACGAATCGGTCGGGGAGATCCTGATCGACGACGCCGATTTCCCCTGGCTGTCGGGCAAGTTCACCGCGGGTCCGGCTTTCGACGCCGTACGGGAGCTGTTCGCGCGGGAGCTCGCCCTGGCGCAGGCGGACGACGAGTGGGCGCGGTGGGAGGAGGTCTACGACGAGGTCCGCAGACAGGTGGCACTCACCTCGCCGGACGGGCCCGTGCCCGAGTTCCTGCTGCACATCGAGGGGGAGCGGGCCTGGTTCCGGTGGAGCGACGAGCCGTTCGACGACGATGAGGACGGCGACGAGGCGGCGCCCGGCGGTGAGTGATCAGTCGGCCGCGCCGGCCACCATCGCTTCGGCCCTCGCCAGGATCTCGGTGACCCGCTGCCCGAAAGCCGCGTCGCACGGGTGCGGCCGGCCCGTGCGGACCGCCTCGGCGAGCGCGTCCGCGGCCCGGCCCAGGGCGGACACCGCGGTGCCCGAGCTGTCCGGAAGGGTGGTCACCCCGGCCGCGCCCCGGAGTTCGACCGCGACCCCCGCCGCCGCGGGCGGCGCGGTGAGGCTCAGGGTGAGCGTGCTCGACGCACCGTCCACATGGTCGAGGACCAGCACGGCCGTGTCCCCGGGACCCGGCACCGCCGCCGCCACCCGGCGGATGTCACCGAGCACCGGGAGCAGCACGGACAGGGCGTGCGGGCCGACGTCCCACAGCGCGCCCTTCTCCTGCCGCCAGGGCGAGGCGGCGAACGGGCTGTCGCTGGTGAACACCGAGCCCAGCCACTCGGCCCGAGCGGTGAACCAGCCCTCGGCGGCGGCCTGTTCGGTGATCCAAGCCTCGGTCTCCGGCTGGAAGCGGGTGGTGAAGAACACGACCGACGCGACGCCGGCCTCCCGCACCGCGTCGACCACGGCCCGCCCCTGCTCCACTGTCGGGGCGAGGGGCTTGTCCAGCAGCAGATGACGGCCCGCCCGCGCGGCCCGCACCGCCAACTCGGCCTGCACGGACGGCGGAAGGGCCACGGCGACGGCGTCCACGTCCGCGAGGAGCGCGTCGACATCGTCGTAGGCCGGCACGCCGTACTGGTCGGCCAGTTCCTTGGCGGCGTCCGGGCGGCGGCCCCATACGCCCGCGAAGTCCCACTCCGCGTGTCCGGCGAGGGCGGGGGCGTGTGCCATCTGTGCCCAAGGGCCGGTGCCGAGCAGTCCGATGCGCATGGCGGTGCCTCTCCACGGGGCGGATGCACGGTGTGCATCCGCGCGGCGAACCTGGTGACCACCGGAATTGATCCGAGCGGCCGGTCGCCGGTGAGCGTGCCATACGAACGGGGCTGGTGCGCAAGCCCTGTCGGTGTCTACTCCCAGCCGACGACCTTGAAATTCCTGTCGACGAAGACGTGGTGCGGCCAGTTGACGCTGATGTTGTGGACCTCGTACTCGCCGTCGCTCAGTTGTACGACACGGTCGTTGATGCCGCCGGGGACGACGGCCTGGGCGGCCTTGATCGCCTTGTAGGCGGTCGTGCCGTTGACGATCGTGCCTTCGCCCTCGGTGTAGTCCGGGATGCGGCCGACCGACTTGCCGGGGGAGGGTGTCCCCTGCTGGAAGGCGATCACTCCCGCTGCTTCGGCGGCTGCCGCTCCGCCGTCGCCACCGCGCTGGACGACGACCCGCGTCGCGGCGACGGTCGCGCTGTCGACCGTGCCGAGGACGAGGACGCTCGCACCCTTCTTGACGGCCTTGGCCGGGGCTCCGGTGGTCTTTGTGGCGGAGGATTCGGTCACGGTCACCTTCACGCCCGTCGCCGTCGTCATGGTGAAGCCCGACGCGGACGTGGCGTCGACGATGCCGGTCGCACCGCCGTCGGACGGGTCGGCCCGGGTGCCGCCGCCCTCCGGACCGGTCGGCGTCGGAGTCGGCGAGGCCGTCGCCGCGGGTGCGGGAGACGACGAGTCCGCGACGGCGGACGTACTGCCGAGCCCGGCTCCTGCCACCGCGCACGCCAGACCGGCGGCCGTGATCAGCGCGCCTCTCCGGGACAGCAGGTCGTGGTTGTTCATGGTGGGGGTCCCTTCGCTGGGCAACTACTCCGAGCCTGGGCGCCGTACCTGGGGAGACGCTCACGCGCGCCTTAAGAAGTCCTGACAAACCCGTCGCCCACTGCGGCCGCACACCGATTGAGCAGTCCCGCTGCTGGATGCGTTCGATTTCTTCTATTGGACCTGCGGACCCCGGCCGGAGAGGCTGGAGGACGCGCCCTGCCCGCCACGACCCGATCGGTCGTCCGGCGGCGCGGGACGGCACGGTTCTGCGCGACAGCCGGAAGACCGGAAGAGGAGCACGAGCAATGGACACCCGCCGTATCGGTGACGTCGAGGTCAGTGCGATCGGTCTGGGCGGTATGCCCATGTCGATCGAGGGTCGGCCGGACGAGGCACGCTCCCTCGCGACCATCCACGCCGCCCTCGACGCGGGCGTGACGCTGATCGACACCGCGGACGCCTACCACCTGCACGCCGACGAGGTCGGACACAACGAGACCCTGATCGCCAAGGCCCTCGCCTCGCACGACCGGGGCGGGGAAGTCCTGGTCGCCACCAAGGGCGGGCATCTGCGCCCCGGGGACGGCAGTTGGACCCTGAACGGCAGCCCCGAGTACCTGAAGGAGGCCTGCGAGGCGTCCCTGCGCCGACTGGGCGTGGAGGCCATCGGGCTCTACCAGTTCCACCGCCCCGACCCGAGGGTCCCGTACGCGGACTCCGTCGGCGCGATCCGGGACCTGCTGGACGCGGGCAAGATCCGCCTCGCCGGGATCTCCAACGCGAACCCGGAGCAGATCCGGCTCGCGAACGAGATCCTCGGCGGCCGGCTGGTCTCCGTGCAGAACCAGTTCTCCCCGGCCTTCCGCTCCAGCGAGCCGGAGCTGGAGCTGTGCGACGAACTCGGTATCGCGTTCCTGCCCTGGAGCCCCCTCGGCGGCATCAGCCGCGCCGGTGAACTCGGCTCCGCCTACGCGCCGTTCGCCAAGATCGCCGAGAAGCACGGCGTCAGCCCGCAGCGGGTGTGCCTGGCCTGGATGCTCGCCAAGTCGCCGGTCGTCGTACCGATTCCGGGCTCCAGCCGCCCCGAGACGATCCGCGACTCGGCCGCCGCACCCGAACTGACGCTCTCCGCCGAGGAGTTCGCGGAGCTGGACGCAGCCTGAGACGGCGGTGACGCCGGAGGTGTAGTTGTGGCGGGCAGGGGAAGAAAGCGCTTGCCCGCCAACCGGTCACAGGGGGAGGACCACCGCCGATGGCGTCGTCCACGGACAAGCCGCTCGACCACCGCTACCGCGACGAACACCCGATCCGCACCCTCGCCTACCTGTTCCACGAGGACCGCAGACGCCTCGCCCTGGCCGTCGCCGTGTTCACGGTCAAGCACAGCCCCATCTGGCTGCTCCCGCTGATCACCGCGTCCATCATCGACACGGTCGTCCAGCACCAGCCGGTCAGCAGACTCTGGATCAGTACCGGCGTCATCCTGTTCATCCTGCTGATCAACTACCCCCTGCACGTCCTCTACGTCCGCCTCCTCTACGGCAGCGTCCGCCGCATGGGCACCGACCTGCGCTCGGCCCTGTGCACCCGCATGCAGCAGCTCTCCATCGGCTACCACTCCCGGGTCAGCGCCGGAGTGCTCCAGGCCAAGGTCGTACGGGACGTGGAGACCGTCGAGCAGATGGTCCAGCAGACCGCCGAGACCGGGCTCGGCGCGATCACCGTGCTCACCGGCGGACTGGTCATCATCGCCTTCCGCACACCGGAGTTCGTGCCCGTCTTCGTGGTCGTCGTGCCGGTCGCCGCCCTGCTCGTGTCCCGGCTGCGCGCCCGCCTCCGTACCCACAACGAGCACTTCCGCCACGAGGTCGAAACCCTGTCCTCACGCGTCACGGAGATGACCCGCCTCATCCCGGTCACCCGCGCCCACGGCCTGGAGGGCAAGGCGCTGCGCCGCATGGACGGCACCCTGCGCCGCCTCCTCACCACCGGAAACCGCCTCGACCTCCTCAACGGCCGCTTCGGCTCGCTGGCCTGGGTGGTGCTGAACGTCGTCGGCGTCCTGGTCCTCGCCGGTGCGGCCCTGGTGTCGTACTACGGCGTCTGGGGCGTCACCGCCGGTGACGTCGTCATGCTCAGCGCCTTCCTGACCACCCTCACCAACTCGACCACGACCCTCATGGGCCTGGCCCCGGTCATCACGAAGGGCCTGGAATCGGTCCGTTCGGTCGGCGAGGTGCTCCAGGCACCAGAGTTGGAGGACAACGAGGGCAAGGAGGTGGTCACCGCGGTACGCGGAGCCGTCACCTTCCGGAACGTCGGCCACACCTACGACGGTGGCCAACTCCGTCCCGCCGTCCACGACTTCACCCTCACCGTCGCACCCGGCGAGACCGTCGCCCTCGTCGGCGCGTCCGGCGCCGGCAAGTCCACGGTCCTCAACCTCGTCATCGGCTTCATCCGCCCCACCGCCGGCCAACTCCTCCTCGACGGCACCGACATGAACACCCTCGACCTGCGCACGTACCGCCGCTTCGTCTCGGTCGTCCCCCAGGAGTCGATCCTCTTCGACGGCACGATCCGCGACAACGTGGCCTACGGCATGGACGACGCCGACGAGGAGTCGGTACGCGCGGCGCTGCGGGACGCCAACGCCCTCGAGTTCGTGGACAAGTTGCCGCAGGGACTGGAGACCCTGGTCGGCGAGCGCGGGGCCCGGCTGTCCGGCGGCCAGCGTCAACGCCTCGCCATCGCACGGGCGTTGATCCGCGACCCCAAGGTCCTCGTCCTGGACGAGGCGACCTCGGCCCTGGACACCCGCTCGGAGGCGCTCGTCCAACAGGCCCTCGCCCGACTGCTGCACGGCCGTACGACCTTCGTCGTCGCGCACCGCCTGTCCACCGTCCGGAGCGCCGACCGCATCGTGGTGATGGGTGACGGCGAGATCCTGGAGGTCGGCACGCACGACGAACTCCTGCGCCGGGGCGGGGCGTACACGGCGCTCCACAGCGGGCAGGTCGCCTGACCTGACCTCTTGACGCTTGATCCGGCTCAGGCGGGGCACACGAAGCGCAAATCGAGAGAGGGGCGCTCCGTGCTCGTGCCGGACCCGAAGGCCGTCAGGAAACTGCTCACCCGGTACGCGGTGCTGCGCATCGCCCAGGCGGAGAGGCAACGCCCGGAGACGGCCGCCGAGTTGAACGACGTCAGCTACACCCTGTGCGTGATGACGGGCACCACGGACATCCGCGAAGCCATCGCCAAGGCGGACGCCCTGCTGGCGGCGGCCCGTGACGCGACCGCGGACGACCGCGCCCTCGCGTAGAGCCTTCAGGAGAGCGCCACTTCACGCGCCGTCCTGCCGTGGAACGCCGAGCGGTACGCCTGAGGGCTCGTGCCGACGACCTTTCGGAAGCGCTCGCGGAACGCGGTGGGGGAGCCGAACCCGGCCTGCTGGGCGACTCGTTCGATCGGATGGTCGCTGTTCTCCAGCAGGTACTGGGCGCGTCGGACCCGGGCGCGCAGCAGCCACTGGAGCGGTGTGCTGCCCGTCTGTTCGCGGAATCGGCGGCTGAACGTCCGCTCGCTCATGCCCGATCGCGCGGCCAGCGCCCCCAACGTGACCTCGTGGGCGAGGTTGTCCTCGATCCACTGCAGGAGCGGTTCGAGGGTCGAGCCCTGGGGGACCGGTGGGTGCCGGTGCACGATGAACTGAGCCTGCCCGCCCTCGCGTTCGAGGGGCATGACCGAGAGGCGGGCCGCGTCGGCGGCGACGGCCGAGCCGAAGTCCCGGCGGATGAGGTGCAGACACAGGTCGAGCCCGGCGGCGGCCCCGGCCGAGGTGAGGATCTGCCCGTTGTCGACGTACAGCACGTCCGGTTCCACCTCGACCAGCGGATACTCGCGGGCCAGCAGGTCCGCGGCGATCCAGTGGGTGGTGGCGCGCAGCCCGTCCAGCAGCCCGGCCGCGGCGAGCACGAAGGCACCGGCGCAGATCGACACGATCCGGGTACCCGCCGCCGCTGCCTCCCGCAACGCCGCCAGCACCCGCGCGGAGGGCGGCGCGGCCCGCTCCGAGCAGCCGGGGACGATGACGGTGTCGGCGTCCGCCAGCGCCTCCAGCCCGTGGTCGACCCGCAGCGCGAACCCGTCCGTCCGCACCTCCGGCGTCTCCCCGCACACCCGGATCCGGTAGGCGTTCCGGCCGTCGGGCAGCCGGGTTCGGCCGAACACCTCCATCGGGGTCGCCATGTCGAACGGCACCACATGATCGAGAACGAGGATCGCGACGGTATGCATGAACACCACGATAGGCAGATTCCCGCCAGCCCGGTGACAAGGCCCTATGTCCCTCAAGCCTGACCACAGAGGTTGGCGGGAATCCGTTGGAAGCTGTCATTCCAGCCCCTGTGCGGTCGGCCGGGACCTCCCTAGCCTGGGCCGGTGACCAAGATCCTTCTCGCACTGCATGTGCTGGCCGCCATCGTCGCGGTCGGCCCCGTGACCGTGGCCGCCAGCATGTTCCCACCGGCGGCCCGCCGCGCTCTCACCGGTACGGCCGGTCCCGACGCGGGGGTGACGACCGTACGACTGCTGCACCGCATCTGCCGCCTCTACGGCGCGGTCGGCCTCGCGGTGCCCCTCTTCGGCTTCGCCACCGCCGCCGCGATGGGCGTCCTGGGCAGCGGCTGGCTCATCGCCTCCATCACCCTCACCGCGGTGGCGGCCGGCCTCCTGATCGCCTTCGTGCTGCCGCGTCAGGACGAACTCCTTGAGGAACTCGGCGCGGGAAAGCCCGTGGAGCGCGCCGGGACCGTTCAACTCGCCATGTTCACCGGCATCTTCAACCTGCTGTGGGCCACCGTCACCGTCCTCATGATCATCCGCCCCGGCTCGACCACGGGCGCCTGACCGGTCAGCCCGTGGCGCGGACCAGGAGGAGCGCGACATCGTCGTCGGGCTCCGGGCGCAGGGCGTTGAGGAGCATGTCGCTCGTCTGTTCCAGGGGACGGCGGGAACTCTGCAACAGCCGCGTCAGGGTGTGCAGCCCCACGTCGATCGACTCACCCCGGTTCTCCACCAGCCCGTCGGAGTACAGGGCGAGCAACGCGCCCGTGGTGAACGGCACTTCGGCGGTCCCGAAGTCCACTCCGCCGACACCGAGCGGGACTCCGCCGGGGATGTCGAGGAGTTCCGCATGGCCGTCGGGGCGGATCAGGACGGGCGGCAGATGTCCGGCGCTGGACAGGGCGCAGGTGCCCCGGCCGAGGTCGACCACGCCGTACGCGCAGGTCGCGATCGTGTCGAGGGAGCCGGTGAGGTCGTCGAGGTGGTGCAGCAACTCCGCCGGGGGCAGGTCGAGTCGGGCCAGCGCGCGGGTCGCGGTGCTCAACTGCCCCATGATGGCGGCCGCTTGGACACCCTTGCCCATCACGTCGCCGACGACGAGCCCGGTCCGGCCGGGCCCCAGCGGCAGCACGTCGTACCAGTCGCCCCCGACCTCGCTCAGCGCCGGCAGATAGCGGGCGGCGATGTCGAGCCCCTCCTGCCGGGCCGGGGCCGGCGGCAGCAGGCTGCGCTGCAGGGTCAGCGCGGTGGTGCGCTCACGGCCGTAGAGGCGGGCGTTGTCGATGCAGATCGCGGCGCGCGCGGCGAGTTCCGAGGCGAGGAGGCGGTCCTGTTCGTCGAAGGGGCGCTCGTTGACGGTGCGGTAGAGGCTCAGCGTGCCGAGGACCTCGCCGCGGGCCATCAGCGGGACGGCGAGGTAGGAGTGGACGCCCGCCGCGCGCAGTGTCTGGGCGGCGCGTGCGTCCCTGGCGATGCGTCGCATCATCGGCCGGTCCACCCGCTCCACCAGGATCGGCCCGGCCTCGCGCACGCACTGGGTGATGATGCGGTGAGGGCCGTAGGTGGCCAGTTCGCCGACCGGGTCCGCCGCGTGGATCGCGTCGGTGAGGTATCCGGCCGCGACGGCCAGTGCCCGGAACTCGACCTGCGCGTCCCCGGCCACCGGAGTGATGCGGCCGTGCGCCACGACCGACTCCAGTACGTCTACGGCCGCCAGGTCGGCCACATGCGGCACCGCCACGTCGGCCAGCTCCCGCGCGGTCTGCTGGAGGTCCAGCGTCGTCCCGATCCGCACCCCGGCCTCCGCCACCACGGACAGGTGCTGGCGGGCCTGCGCGACCTCGGCCGCCGCCTGCTCCCGCTCGGTGACGTCCAGGACGGCCATCGCGAGCCCGAGCACCCGGCCCTGCGCGTCCTCGATGCGGTGGTACGACTCCGAGTACGCCCGCTCCACGGCGTCGGCCGCCGTACGGCCCACGGTCTGCTGGTCGAGCAGCGGCTTGCCGGTGATCAGCACATGCCGCATCCGTGACTCGATGGCCGCCACGTCCAGACCCGGCAGCACCTCGCCCACCCGACGCCCGACGACCTCCGCCTCCGGCACGCCGTTGATGCGCTCCAGGGCCGGGTTCACCGTGACCCACCGCAGATCGGTGTCGAACACGGCGATGCCCACCGGCGTCTGTCGCACCAGGCTGTGGGACAGCGCCAGGTCCCGTTCCACGCCCCGTACCGTCGTGGCGTCCGCCGCGAGACCCAGCAGATGCGCCTGGCCGTGGCTGTCGCGCAGCCGCATGGTGCGGAACTCCACGGGCCGCTCGGTGCCGTCCCGGTGCAGCAGTGGGAAGACGCCCGCCCAGCGGGCACCGGAGCCCACCTGGGCGAACAGTTCACGTGCCCGGACCCGGTCGTCGGGCGACACCAGCAGCCGGTCGGCGCGCTGCGTCAGCGCCTCCTCGGCGGAGTAGCCGAGCAGTTGCTCCGCTTCGGGACTCCACAGCGCGATGTACCCGCCGGCGTCCAGGACCACCGCCGCGACCTGCAACAGGTCCAGCAGTCCTCCCGAGGCGGCCGTGACACCGTCCTCGGCACCGTACGCGTCCATCCAGCCGCTCCTTCCGGCGCGGCACGACACCACCAAGATCCGCACCGCCGGTCATCCGATTACGGCACAGCCCGCCCCACCCGGCAACACCGTGAGGACAGGGGGAGCGGACGCGGCCGTATGGAGCACATACCCGCGCGGGCGCCGACGAGCCCCCGGATTCTGATCGTGCCCTGCCCCCACTCCCCACAGGACAGCCGATGCCCTTTCCGCTCCGTCTCGTCTCCCTCCTGGTCGCCGGCTGCGTCGGCGCCCTCGTGCCCGTGTCGCCCGCCGCGGCCGACGACCTCTCCCTCCAGCGCGGCCTCGACGAACTGGTCGCCGCCCCGGACGGCCCGCCCGGCGTGATCGTCGTGCTGCGCGACGGCGACCGGCAGCGCGTCCTGCGGGCCGGCACCGCCGACGTCGCCACCGGCCGCCCGCTCGAAGCGGACGACCACACCCGGACCGCGAGCACCAGCAAGGCGTTCAGTGGGGCGGTGGCCCTGAGTCTCGTACGACAGCACCGGCTCTCCCTCGACGACACGATCGGCAAGCGGCTGCCCCAACTGCCCAAGGCCTGGGGAGCAGTGACCCTGCGTCAGCTGTTGCAGCACACCAGTGGGCTCCCGGACTTCAGCCAGAGTGCGGAGTTCCGGAGCCTGATCCAGGCCGACCCGCACCACCACTTCGACTCGCGGCGCCTGCTCGACTTCGTGGCGGGAGAGCCGCTGCGGTTCACGCCCGGCTCGCGGTACCAGTACTCCAACTCCGACAACATCGCCGTGGCGCTGATGGCGGAGGCCGCGACCGGCGCGCGCTACGAGAACCTGCTCCGGCGCGACGTGTACCGGCCGCTGGGCCTGCGCGACACGAGCCTGCCGCAGGGGTACCGGATGCCGGAGCCGTACATGCACGGCTACACGGTCGGCGGACCGTCGGGACCCGAGGACGTCAGCGAGGCGATCGGCATGTCGGGGGTGTGGGCGTCCGGCGGCATCACCTCCTCACCCCGCGACCTCGCCTCGTTCATCGGCGGCTACGCCTCCGGAGCCCTCACCTCGAAGGCGGCGCTGCGGGAACAGCGGCACTGGATCCCCGGCGCCTCCGAACCGGCGGGACCGGGCAGCAACAGCGCGGGACTCGCCATCTTCCGCTACGAGACCCGCTGCGGGGTCGTTCTCGGACATACCGGAAACACTCTCGGTTACACACAGTTGATCGCGGCCACCCCCGACGGCCGGCGCGCGCTCACTTTCTCATTGACAACTCAGGTGAACCAGGCGGGGAACGCCACTCTGCTGAGCAAAGTGCGCGCGGTCGAGGAGGACGCGGTGTGCGCCCTCCTGGGGACATACGGGTCGTAACACCACAGGCGTGCCGGACGCCTCCGGCATGCCGCACCATGAGTGCGTGCACACGCGACTCACTTATCAACGGCAGGACGAGCGGGCGGCGTTCGCGCTCGCGGACGCGCTGGGACGCGCCGGGGCCGACGTCGTGCTCGACGTGTGGCCGACAACCGCGGACGGTGCCCCCGATCCGGAGACCGTCGTCGTCCTGCTGTGGTCGGCGGCGTGGGACCGAACACAGACGGAACCCGCGCCGCCCGGCACACACGTGCCCGTCCGCCTCGACGACACGCCGCTGCCGTCCGCCCTGGCCGGGCTGCGCCACGTACGGCTCGCTCAGGGCCGGGGCCGGGTGTCGGACGAGGCGGCGGCGATGATCGTGCGCCTCGGCTTCCCGGCCCTCGTGCCGCCGCTCCCCGTTCGGGGCACGCCCACCGAAAACACCTTGGTGATCAGCGACTTCGGCCCTCTCGGGCTGTTCGCGAGCTGCCCGCGGTGCGGTGGGACCAGCGAACGGCTGCGCCCGTACGTCACGGTCGACCATCAGAACGACCGAGCGCTGCGGCTGGTCATCTGTGGCGCGTGCAACTGGCAGGACGACTGCGAACTGTGACCGCGGCGAACCGTTTCCGCTACCTCAAGCGACCGTGCTGTCCGACCCGTTGACCAGGCCTTCCCGCTCCGGGGCGGCGGGCAGGGCGAGCCACTCCGCGATGGTGCGGGCGATCGGCTGGCCGGTGTCCGCCTCGACGAAGCCGAACTGGCCCGACTGGTTGCACTCCAGGAACCACCAGGTCCCGTCCCCGTCCTCGGCGAAGTCGAAGGCGCCGTAGGCCAGTTCGGCCTCGCGCAGATACGTCCGGACAGCCTCGGCGATACGCGGCGGGACCTCGGCGGGGTGCCACGGCTGGGCGGGTGCGGCGAAGCGGACGTCGACCTCGGCGGGGTCCGCGTCCGGGGCGGTCGCCATCCGGGCGGCCAGCATCCGGTCGCCCACCACGGTGAGCCGGATGTCGGCGCGCTTGGCGATCCGGCGTTGCAGCAGCGTGGGGCCGAAGGCCACGGCGGCGAAGTCGGTGTCCGGAGCGACCCGGCTGGTCGGCACCGCCCGGGGCGGATCCTGCGGGTGGGCACCGGAGACCGGCTTGACCACCAGGTCCGGGAAGCGCCGCGAGAACTCGCGGGCGGCCTGCGGGAACGTGGTGATGAGTGTGGCGGGCACCGGCAGTCCGCTGCGCTGGGCCAGTCGCAGCTGCCAGGGCTTGTGCCGGGCGCGGCGCGCCGCGTCGGGGTGGTTCATCCAGCGGGCGCCGGAGCCGCGCAGCATGCCGTAGAGCGCCTGTGAGGCCTCCTCGGTGAGCCACGCGGAGGGCTGCGGTGCGCGGTTCGCCGGGGCGCCCGGTCTGCGCACCCAGATGGAACGCAGTCCGCTCACGCTCACCAGCCGTCCGCCGGCCGCGAGATGGCCGCGGAAGGCTCCGTGGACGTACTCGCCGGAGAGCGCGACCCCGCCGGTGAGGTCGGCGGGATCGATCCGGACCACGGGGACGCCGGCCGCGTGCAGATGCACCATCACCAGGTCCGCGGTGACGTCCTCTTCGCAGGTAAGGACCAACACGGTCATTTTCGTCGTTCCGTGTTCAGTCGTCGAAGTGAGTCTTCGATCCCGCGGTGGACGTCGTGGTCCCCAGTTCTCTCAGCAGAGCGAGATCATGGGCGGCGACCCGTCCGTCGGCGAGCACGTTCAACTGCAGTCCGGAGTCGTAGCTGTACGGAGTGGTGAGCTCCAACTGTGCTGCCGGGCGAGCGTAGTTGAGCGCGAACGGTTGCATCGTCTCTCCCTCGTCGGTACTGCCTCGTGCAAGCGGTGGCCACCCTGCGAGGTCGCTTGGCCCGCTGACTTCCGTCTGCTTCCAGAGACTTATACGAATCGAACGAGTGAATGGTTTCCTTACTCTGCGTAGTCATAGTAAGGAAGGTAAGACGCTCGCCGGGTTCAGCCGAGGTCGCCCGGCCGCCCCTCCTCCTGCTCGCCGAGGGACTTGCGCATCGAGCGCAGGGCGAGGAGAAGTACGGCGATGTCGTCCAAGTACACGGGATCGGGCATCAGGTCGGTCGGCAGTACGAAGTAGAGGACGGCACCCCAGAAAACCCATTTGGGGCCGGTCGGAAGCCCTGCGCGCCGCAGTCCGCGCCGCATGCGGACGAGCCGCACCAGCACTCCGACGGCCACGGCGAGCAGCGCCACCGCGAGCACCACGGCGACGACGATCACGGTTGTGGTCGAATCCACGGGCTCCCCTTTTCCGGTCCGGCCGCACGACATGTGCCCTATCCGGATGCCCGGTTGAGGCCCCGGTATTGCCGAAGAGGGGAACATCACACCCGAACGCCCGGAAGAGTCTTGACAGCCACCGACACCGTGTCGGGCACTGGTACGTTTTCACCGTGAGCGCGACCAGCGGGACGGGAACGGGAACCCACGTACAGATCTGCCTCGACGCCCCACCGCGCGTCGCGAGCCTCGGCGTCGGTGTGCACGGCACGGTGAGCCCGCGTGACGTGTTCCGGCTGCCCGACCTCTGGCAGCTCCATCTCTACCGGTACGAGGCGGAGTTGACCGTCGACGGGGTGCCGTACGGGATCAGGCCCGGCCATGTGAGCCTGGTGCCGCCCGGCGCGCTGGTGCGCTTCCACTACCGGGGCCGCTCCGAGCACCTCTTCGCCCACCTGGAACTCCCTTCCGCAGGTGAGCGGTTGACCGTTCCCGTGATGCAGGACGCCGGCACGCAGACGCCGGTGCTCACCGACCTGATGCTGCGGGCCGTCGCGGCGGCACCGCGCAACTCCGCCCGTGCGGCCGCCGAGTTGTGGACCGTGCTGTGGCGGGTGGCCGACCTCGCGACCCCGGCCGCCGGCGACGCCGCCGGGCCCCACCCCGCGCTCGCCCTCGCCGTCGCTCACATCGAGGCGCACCTCGCGGCACCGCTGACGGTGCCCGAGGTGGCGCGCGCGGCCGGCGTCTCGCACAACCACCTCATCCGCCTGTTCCGCGCCGAACTCGGCAGCACGGTCGTCGCCTACATCCGGCACCGCCGCCTGGAACACGCACGCCACCTGCTGCGGGAGTCCACGCTGTCCGTCCCCGCGATCGCGGCGGCCGTCGGCATCGGAGACCTACAGGCCTTCAACAAGGCGTGCCGACGCGAACTGGGGGCTTCGCCGAGGGCGGTGCGCGCAGGGACCGGGTGAATCGGGGCCGCTGCCGTACGGGTCGGCCCGGGCCGGCACTGTGCGGGTCGGCCCCGGCCCTCATCGGGTGGGTCGCCTCCGGCCGATGCAGTTCAGCCCGGGGCGGTGTCGTGCGGCTCGGCCCAGACCGGCGTCGCGGAGCCCGGTCCGAGCCGGAGCAGCGCAGCTCGGCGCGGGATCAGCGCCGCGCAGATCAGTCCCGGCCCGTACCCCGGTAGAGCTCCAACTCCCCGTCCAGCTCCACCGCCAGGACCGTCGCCAGCTCGTCCACATCGGCGGCCCGCGGGGCGTCGATCCACGTCACGCCCGGAACCTCGCCGAGTCCGCCGATCACGTCGTGGCCGAGTCCGGCGCCGGTGCCGAGGACCGTGACCCGCTTCACGGGCGTACGGAGGCCGCGCAACGAGACCGACTCGCGCGGTGGGTCGAAGCACACCAGGTACAGCGTGCGGCGGTCGGCGGACAGGGTGCTCGGACCGTAGTGGTGCCCGGCGGGCAGGCCGGCCACCGTGCCGTGGACCGCGTCGGAGTGGCGGGCGATCCACGCGCCGAGACCCTCAAGGCGCTCCACCTGCTCGGGCGGGATCGTCCCGTCCTCCTTCGGGCCCACGTCGAGCAGCAGATTGCCGCCCATCCCGATGGTCTCCGTGAAGTAACGCACCAGCTGCCGCACCGACTTGTGATGGTGGTCCCCGTGCTGGAAACCCCATGAGTCGTTGACCGTCAGGCACAACTCCCAAGGCCCGTCCGGGGCTTGCAGCGGCACCCCCTGCTCGGGCGTCGCGTAGTCGCCGTGGCTCAGCATGCGGGCGTTGAGGACGGTGTCGGGCTTCCCGGCGAGGATCAGCTCCGCCAACTCCCGCATGCCCCACTGCTCTTCGGCCCGCTCCCACTCGCCGTCGAACCACAGCAGGTCGGGCCGGAAGCGGTCCACCAACTCGCCGACCTGGCCGTCGCGGTAGGCGAGGTACCGCGCCCAGGCGGCCGGATCCTCCTCGCCGGGCCGCGCGGACGCGTACGGGTTGGCGCGGATCTCCTCGTCCGGCGGGTTCGGGTGCACCGCACTGGCGTAGTCCGGGTGGTTCCAGTCGGAGTGGGAGTAGTAGAGCCCGACCTTGAGACCCTCCTCGCGCAGCGCGTCGGCATAGGGCCCGATCAGATCGCGGCCGGCCGGGGTGCGGCGGACCACGTCCAGGTCACCGTGGGCCGAGTCCCAGAGGGCCACACCGTCGTGGTGCCGGGCGGTCAGTACCGCGTACCGGGCACCGGCACGTGCGAACAGCCTTGCCCAGTCCCGTGGTTCGTAGCGCGCCGCGGTGAACCCGTCCAGCTGGCGCATGTATTGCTCGTGCGGAACCTGGCCCGTGTAGAACGACCAGGACTCCGGCACACCATCGACGGCGTAGATCCCGTAGTGGACGAAGATGCCCAACTTGGCATCGCGGAACCAGGGTTGCATCGGCATACCGCCAAGCTAGGCCGAGGGACGGCGGGGCGCGTGGGCGGTGATCACCATTGGTGGTCCATTTTCACCGCCGACGCTGTGCTGCGTAGGCTGGTCGCATGACTGAGGTTCCCGGAAGCCACGCGCGTCACGGGAGTCGCCCGGTCCGGGTGCTGCGCGATTCCTACGAGGCGTTGGCGTCCGTCGTCGCGCCGCTCGGGGACGAGGAGTCCTGGCTGCCGACCGCCTGTACCGGCTGGGCCGTGCGCGATCTGGTCTTCCACTGCCTCGCGGACGCCCAGCGCGCTCTGGTCGCTCTGCACACCCCCGCCCCGGGGCCGACCGACCGCGATGCCGTCACCTACTGGCAGGACTGGCGGCCCGACCCGGTCGGCGCGGCCAACGGGCGGCGCTGGAGCAGGGTCGGGGCGAGCATGTTTCTCGACTTCCGGCAGCTGCGCGCGCTGTACCTGGGGACCGCGACGGCCACGGTGACGGCCGCCGCGGCGACGGACCCGGACCTCCTGGTGTCGACCCAGGGCCATGTCCTGAGTGCCGCCGACCTGATGGCCACCCTCGCGGTCGAGGCGAGCATCCACCACCTCGACCTCGTCCGCGAGCTGCCCGGCGCGCCCGGTCCGTCAGCGAACGGACTGGCCATTGTGCGCACCACCCTGGACGGACTGCTGGGCCGCCCCGTCCCCCTGGACTGGACGGACGAGCACTACGCGCGCGCCGCCACGGGCCGCGCACCCCTCACCGGGGACGAACGACGTTCCCTCCGTGCGGACGCCGACCGGCTACCGCTCTTCAGCTGACCCGCCGTCGTCCCGCGACGGCTCGACGCGGTCCCCGTCGGCCGCCGGCGGTACAGGGTCTCTCTCGGCGGGGGGCGCCGGGCGCAGTGCCTTCGTCGCGTCCCGCAAGCGGCCGAAGGTCCGCTGGAACGGGGACCCGGAAGACGAGAGAGGCTCGCCCGGCACAACGGCGCCACCGGACTCGCGCAGCGCGGCCAGCGCCTCGTTCGCGCGGTCGGCCGCCTCCCGGTACAGATCCCGGGACTTCGTCATCGCTTCGAGCGCCTCGGCGTACATGGCCACGAGCCTGCGCTCCCGGGCCAGTTCCTCCTCCAGCGTCATCAGGCTCCACTGCTCGCGCAGCGCGGTGACGGCTTCCGCGCCGCCCTCCGGCAGGGGGCGCGCGGAGGCGGCGTAGCGGCAGAGCACGTCCACGAGTTCGGTGGGCTCGGAGCCGTCGAGGAAGACGCTGCGGACGGAGAAGTCGCGCACGTCGTAGCCGGGGGCGGCCGGGTTGGTGGGCAGCACGACGGCGCCGCCGCGCGGCACCTGGAAGTCGAACTCGCGCAGCAACGCCCAGTTGACGGACCGTAGTTGGTCGGGTGTGGCCCGGTGCTCCACCACGCAGTGCCGCAGGCTCGCCGGCAGCTGCGGGGCCAGGGGGAGCCGGCCGCGCGCGTCCGGGGTCATCGCCTCGTGCACGACGACGTGCACGCTCCAGCCGTCCTGCGCGCAACTCCGGAACAGCCGCCGCAGGTCCTTCTCGTCGGACGGCAGCGGATTGACCTCCCGGAAGCGCAGACCGGGGACCGGCGCGTGGTCCCAGCCTGAGTCCGCGTCCTCGGGCCAGAAGACGGTCGCGGGGGAGGGCCAGTGGGGGTTCCATGGCCGCTCGGCCTCCGCGACCAGGATCCATTCCTGCCCGTCGGTCGAAACCGGGGCAGAGGGCGAGCCCGGCTCCGGCGGCGCCGGCAGTGTGAGCCGCGCCCGCACGGTCACCGTCCCCTCGACCCGCCAGCGGGCCTCGAAGACCAGCTCCCGCGGATCATGGCCCTGGTCCTCGTCCGGTTCCAGATGGTCGTCGATGACCTCGCGGTCCTTGAGTCGCTGCAACTGTCGCCGTACGACATTCGCCGCGTCCTCGGACCCGACGTGGCGGCCGCGAGCCAGCCACACCGTGTGGGGGATCGTGGGCGGAGCTGTGGAGGAGTTCGACATAGGCCAATCTGCGGGCGGGGGCGGGGCTGACCCACCAGTATGGGCGTCGGAGATCTTGGCGGGTCAAGCGGGGGTCGTGGAGTCTCGTATGCCCGGAATTCCTGCGATCCCGCGTGAGCATACGCGCGGGGTGTGATCGGTCCACTCCGGGCGGCGGGGTTTCACACGTGCCTTTGACATGGCCCGGTCCGCAGAATGGTGGCGCGGACGGGACCCGCCCACCATCCGCTCGGGGTGGGTCCCTTCCGTGTACTCCCGCGTACCTCACCTTCGCCGGCGCTCCGGCCGGGACGGCACACCCGCCTCGGCCGGCGGCGCGCTGAATCCGGCCGGCACCGAACGCGAGCTCGCCGGGGGCGGCGCCTGCAGGGGTACGACCGTCTCCTGGCGGGGCGGCCGGGTGCGCGGCGCGGGCCTGCCGACGACCCGGGTGTGCGTCATCAGCGAGGCACAGGCCGCGCAGACCTCGGACAGGGTCCACACCTGACCGACCGCCGGATCGTGCCGCAGCACCAGCAGCACCGAGCCCGAGCAGTCGACCCGGGTCCCCTCGTGCGCCGCGCACCGCTGCCGACGGCAGCCGCAGGCCGCGTCGGGGCGTACGGTCGCCGCTCTGACATGGGCCGCCGCATGGGCTTCGGCGAAGCGCCGCAGGGCCGGGAGGTCACGCGACCTGGCGGGCATGCCGCACCCGGAGGAGCAGCTGACCGAGGCGGTGCGGTCACGGTGACCTGTGATGCGAATAGTCCAGGTACGCCCGGGTCGACGGGCTGACGGGGCGTCAGGGTACGCGAGAGCCAAGACCACAGTTCCTTTGAGTGGAGGTGTTCACGCGGAAGAGGCGCTGAGTTAAGAACTACCCGTCGTGGGGCACTTCACAGCATTTACGGACCCCAAGTATTCGTTCGATCCCGCAAACCCCGGACGGCCGCTCCGGCGCCCGGTTGTTGGCGTCCGGGTGCGGGAGCACACTGATCCCATGGATCCCGCCCGCGGGGACGACGACGAGCGCGCGCTGATCGAGCGCGCGTTCCGGCAGGCGTCGTTCTCGATGTCGGTGTTCGACGCCGAGCAGCGGTATCTGCGGCTCAACGCGGTGGCCTGCGAGGTCATGGGGCTCGGCGAGGAGGCCCTGCGCGGCCACGCCTTCCCCTACGGCCTGCCGGCGGACGTCGACCAGCTGGGCACCCTCCAGGCACTGCGCGACGTGGCGGCCACGGGCAAACCGGCGCACTACGAGAGCTACACCCGCGCCCCGTCCGGAATCCGCGAGCACGCCTGGAACCTGGAGCTGTGGCCGGTCCGGGACGACCGGGGCGAGGTGTGCGCCGTAGGCATGGCGGGATTCGACAGCAGCGAGCAGCACTGGGCCCGGCAGCGGCTCGCGGTGCTCGACGAGGCCGCCGTCTCCGTCGGCACGACCCTCGACCTCGACCGCACAGCGCGGGAACTCGCCGAACTGGTTGTCCCCCGGTTCGCCGACTTCGCGAGCGTGGACCTGCTGGAGGCGGTGATGCACGGCGAGGAACCCGAGGGCGGCGGCCCGGACGCGGACGTCGTGCTCCGCCGGGCCGCGCATCTGTCCACCGAGAAGGGGACCCCGGAGGCCGTGATCGGCCTGGGCGCGAGCGACGCCTACCCGCCGTTCTCGCCGCCCGCCCGCGCCCTGCACACCGGCCGTCCGGTGCTCAGCGGGAGCGGCGACCCGGACTTCGACCGGTGGATCGCGGGCGTCCCGGCGCGGGCCGCGAAGATGCGGGGCTTCGTCGTCACCTCACTGCTGGCGGTGCCGCTTATCGCGCGCGGCACCACGCTGGGCGTCGCCGTCCTGCTGCGCACCCGGCCCGACGCGTTCACCCAGGACGACTTCGCGCTGGCGCGGGAGATCGCCGGCCGGGCGGCGCTGTGCGTCGACAACGCCCGCCGCTACACCCGGGAGCGCAGCACGGCGCTCACTCTCCAGGAGAGTCTGCTGCCGCGCGGGACGTCCCCGCAGTCGGCGGTCGACGTCGCCTGCCGCTATCTGCCCACCGACTCGCGGGCCGGTGTCGGCGGCGACTGGTTCGACATCATCCCGCTCTCCGGCGCGCGGGTGGGCCTGGTGGTCGGTGACGTGGTCGGCCACGGCATCCAGGCCTCCGCGACCATGGGACGGCTGCGTACCGCGGTCCAGACGCTCGCCGACGTCGACCTGCCGCCCGACGAACTCCTGGCCCACCTCGACGACCTGGTCCTGCGGCTAGGCGGCGACGACGAGAACGGCGGGCGCGCGGGCGTCGGCGGCACCGGGGCGACCTGTCTGTACGCCGTCTACGACCCGGTGTCGCGGATGCTGAGCGCCGCCAGCGCCGGTCATCCGCCGCCCGTCCTCGTCCTGCCGGACGGCACCACGCAGATGGTCGACATCGGCGTCGGCCCGGTCCTGGGCGTGGGCGGCCTGCCCTTCGAGACCACCGAACTCCGACTGCCCGAAGGCACGCTCGTCGCCCTGTACACGGACGGTCTGGTGGAGGCCGCCGACCTGGACCCGGACCTCGGCATCTCCCGGCTGCGACAGGCCCTGGCCGGATCGCGGTCCACCCTGGAGGACCGCTGCGACCAGGTGCTCTCCGCGCTGCTGCCGAAGCACCCGGGCGACGACGTGGCCCTGGTGCTCGCCCGCACCAAGGCACTTGACGCCGACCACGTCCAAGTCTGGGACCTGGCCGCCGACTTCGAGGGCGTCTCCGAGGCCCGCAGGCTCGCCACCGCCCAGCTCGACGCCTGGGGGCTGACGGAGGAGGCCTTCGTCACCGAACTCGTCGTCAGCGAACTCGTGACCAACGCGATCCGCTACGGCGCCGAGCCGATCCAACTCCGCCTGATCCTCGACCGTACGCTCATCTGCGAGGTCTCCGACGGCAACTCCACCTCGCCCCATCTGCGCCGGGCGCGGATCTACGACGAGGGCGGCCGGGGCCTGCTCCTGGTCGCCCAGCTCACCGCCGACTGGGGCACCCGGCACACCGCGACCGGCAAGACCATCTGGGCCGAACAGGCGCTGTCACCGGCGAGTTGACCACGCCGGGGCGGGCGGGTCAGTGGGGATAGGCGCGCGGTGGCCGCTGCCTGGGCAGTTCCTCGCGGAACTCCTCGATGCGGGAACTGACCTGCCGTATCAACGCGGTTCGCCCCAGCCGGTCGAGGTAGAGGTTGCGGCGCGCGAGGCCTGGAGCGTCCACACAGAAGTACAGGGACATCAGCGGATTGATGAACAGCTCGCTGCCGCGCGTGCGTTCGGTGAAGCGGACGTCGCCGAAGTCCCCGCGTACGGCGGCGGCGACGGAACCGTTGACGATGCTCGGGTGGTCCGGCGTGGACTCCTGGGCGTGGGCCACCGCGTCGAGGTACAGCTGCCCCTCGCGGCTCTCGCGCGGGAGGGAGAACGCGCCGAGGTAGGCACCCTCGCGCTCCAGGGCGGCCAGATTCTCCAGCACCAGCGCGTGGTTGACCCCGTGGTACGCGTCGATGCCGAAGCCGAGGCACGCCACCAGCCGCACCGGCACCTCGTCGAGACCGTCCACCGCGGCGAGGCTGACCATGTCCTCCTCCGGTGTGCCGAGGCCGTGTTCGTCGCCGCGCATCAGGATGTCGGTCCCGCCGTCGACCAGCACGACGGCGTCGACACCTCCGAGGTGGTCGATCAGCGCGCGGTACGCGGCCCGCAGCGGCTGCACGCCGGTCAGGGGGAAGGCGTACACCGTGGACGGCATGCCCTGCAGCTCGAGCCACCGTGAGAGGGAACGCTCGGGGAAGTAGTCCCCCCGGGCCTCCGTGCCGGGGCGTACCGCCGCGACGTCCGGTTCCACCCACACGTCCTGGTCGAGGCCGTAGAGATCGGCGAAGGACAGGTTGGCGAGGTGCACCTCCTTGCCGGCCGAGCGCAGCGCGAGGGCGAGGGGCAGCCCGGCGTAGACGTCGAAGCCGCCGCCGGCCCCGGCGACGAGGATCCGGCGCGCGTCGCGCAGCCGCGAGAAGAACGGGGGTTCGAGGAGGGAGAACACCGGAGGACGTTAACAGCCCCGTAGGCCATGATGGGCGGGTGGACTTCGAGCCGTACCGGGGCGAGTTGGTGGCGTACTGCTACCGCATGCTGGGCTCGTTCCACGAGGCCGAGGACCTGGTGCAGGAGACGATGCTGCGCGCGTGGAAGGCCCGCGAGCGCTACGACGCGAGCCGTGCGTCCGTCCGGACCTGGCTGTACCGCATCGCCACCAACGTCTGCCTGACCGCCCTCGAAGGCCGGGCCCGCCGCCCCCTCCCGTCCGGCCTCGGCGCACCGGGCGAGGACCCCTGGACCCCGCTCACCCCGGCCACCGACATCCCCTGGCTCCAGCCCTTCCCGGACGCGCGCTACGACATGGAGGCGCGCACCGACATGCGGCTCGCGCTGGTCGTGGCCCTGCAACGGCTCCCGGCGCGCCAGCGGGCCGTGCTCGTACTCCGTGAGGTGCTCCAGTTCAGCGCCGCCGAGGTCGCCGACCAGCTCGACACCACCGTCCCGGCCGTCAACAGCACCCTCCAGCGGGCCCGCGCCGCCCTCACGGACATCGGCGACGGCCACACGGTCGCCGAACCGGACGACCGGGAGGCGCGCGAGGTGATCGACCGCTACCTGCGGGCCTTCGAGGCGGCCGACGTCCCCGCCCTCGTACGGCTCCTGGCCGACGAGGTCGTCCTGGAGATGCCGCCGGTCCCGCTCTGGTTCCTGGGCACCGGGCACTACGGCGCGTTCATGCGCCGCGTCTTCGAACTCCGGGGTACGGACTGGGCGTTGACGCCGATCACGGCCAACTCGCAGCCCGCGCTCGCCGCGTACGCGAGGGACCCCGACGGAGGCCGGTGGCTGCACAGCGTCCAGGTGTTCACGGTCGTCTCCGGCCGTGTCACCCGCAACGTGGTGTTCACCGAGCCGCAGGTCCTGGCGTCCTTCGACCTGCCCCGGCGGATTTCCTCGGATCGACCGCTCCCGCCGCGATGAGTTCGGCCGCTGCCGCCGGTACGTACCGGTGAGCATCGACCGAAAGGACAATGGATCATGAGCGTCACCGTCATTCAGTTCACCACCCTGGACGGGGTGGTCTCCGACCCCGACGGGTCCGACGGCACCCCTTACGGAGGCTGGCTCTTCCGCTACGGCCGCGAGGAGATCGAGGGCGACAGGTTCCGGCTGGCCGACACCCTGGGCGACGGGGTGCTGCTGCTCGGCCGCGGCACGTGGGAGGCGTTCGCGCGGCTGTGGCCGGGCCGCGACGACCGGTTCGCCGACCGCATGAACGCCGCGTCGAAACTGGTCGCCTCCCGCACCCTGACCGATGCCTCGGCGTGGGCGAACTCGACCGTCCTCGACGGCGAGCTCGTCGACGCCGTGAAACGTGAGGAGCGGGAGGTGATCGTCATGGGCAGCCTGAGCGTCGTCCACACGCTGATGGCGGAGGATCTGGTCGACGAGTACCGGCTCATCACCTTCCCCACCGTCGTCGGCGCCGGCGAGCGGCTCTTCGCCCCGGAGGGTCCGCCCGCGCACCTGGAGTGCCTGGAGGTGGAGAAGCCGGGGCACACCGTGTTCGCCCGGTACGGGAGGGCCGTGCGCTGACGTGCGCGAGGGGCCCGGCGGTACGGCCGCCGGGCCCCTCGCACTTCAACTCGTCGAGGCTTACGCGCCGCTCGCCCGGAGCATGTCCTCACGCTCGACGATCTTCACGCGCTCACGGCCCTGCGGCTCGCCCAGCGCCTTCTCGGCGGCGTCCAGCTTGTACCAGCCGTCCCACGTGGTGAAGCGGACGTTCCGCTCGGCGAGGAACGCCTCCACGGCCTCCGGGTCGGGCGAAACAGGCGTGTGCAGACGGCCGTTGGCGTGGTCGTCCAGCAGGTTCGCGACCGTCTCGTTGGCATCGCCCTTGGTGTGACCGATCAGACCGACCGGGCCGCGCCGGATCCAGCCCGTCACGTACGTCGACTGGAGGTGCTCGCCGGTCTCCTGGATGACCCGGCCGCCCTCGTCCGGGACCGTGCCCGAGTCGATGTCCCAGGGCAGCTTGGGGAGCTTGTCGGAGAGGTAGCCGACCGCGCGGTAGACCGCGGTGACGTCCCAGTCCTTGAACTCGCCGGTGCCCTTGACGTTGCCGGTGCCGTCGAGAGCGGTGCGCTCGGTGCGCAGGCCGACGACCTTGCCGTCCTCGCCGAGGATCTCGGACGGCGACTCGAAGAAGTGCAGGAACAGCTTGTGCGGGCGGTCGCCGACATCGCGGATCGCCCAGTTCTCCAGGGTCTTGGCGACCATGTCGGCCTGCTTGTTGCCACGACGGGTGGCGATCGAGCCCTCGTCGTAGTCGATGTCCTCGGGGTCGACGATGACCTCGATGGTGGGGGAGTGGTCCAGCTCGCGCAGCTCCATCGGGGAGAACTTCGCCTGCGCCGGGCCGCGGCGGCCGAAGACGTGGACTTCGAGCGCCTTGTTGGCCTTGAGGCCCTCGTGGACGTTCGGCGGGATCTCGGTCGGCAGCAGCTCGTCGCCGGTCTTGGCGAGAACGCGGGCCACGTCGAGGGCCACGTTGCCGACACCGAGGACGGCGACCTTCTCGGCCTCCAGCGGCCAGGTGCGCGGGACGTCCGGGTGGCCGTCGTACCAGGAGACGAAGTCGGCGGCGCCGTAGGAACCGTCCAGCTCGATGCCCGGTATGGACATCTCGCGGTCGGCGGTGGCGCCGGTGGAGAAGACCACCGCGTCGTAGAAGGAGCGCAGGTCGTCGAGGCTGATGTCGGTCGGGTAGTCGACGTTGCCGAAGAGACGGATCTGCGGCTTGTCCAGGACCTGGTGCAGGGCGGTGATGATGCCCTTGATGCGCGGGTGGTCGGGGGCGACGCCGTACCGGATCAGGCCGAAGGGCGCGGGCATCCGCTCGAAGAGGTCGATGGACACACCGGGTTCGGCGGCCACCTCGGACTTGAGCAGGGCGTCGGCGGCGTAGATCCCGGCGGGACCGGCTCCGACGATGGCTACCCGCAGGGGGCGCGGCATGATCAGGTTCCCTTCGAACGGTGACAGGCGACTCGACGGGAAGCCTAAGCTAAGGCATGCCTAACTCGGTACGCGGGTCCGATCTATGACCTCATAAGGCCGACTTATGGGGAGTCCAAGGCTGCCGCATGGTCCGGAACGGAGGGCCTTGGTTCCGACCGGAGGGTCGTGGCCGCGATCGGAGGTCTCAGCCGGCCGGGCGGATGTGCACCACGTCCTGCACGACCTCGGGCGGGGTGGCGAGCAGCTGGACCATGACCCGGGCGACGGTCGCCGAGGGGAGCGGCTTCATGGCACCCACCCTGGTCAGATAGCCGTCCGCCTCCCACACCGGCGCGGCGCGCTGCCGGTCCTCGCCGGGAAAGTTCTCGACGAAGGCGCTGTCCGAGATCGAGCCCAGGATCACCAGGGCGACCCGGATGCCGTCGCCGCGCAGCTCCTTGTGCATCGCGGCGGTGAAGCCGTTCAGGCCGTGCTTGCTCGCCGCGTACATGGCCATCAGCGGCATGTGGTCGAGGGTGATCTCGGAGGAGATGTTCAGGATGTCGCCGCCCCCGGCCGCCCGCAGCAGGGGTACGGCCGAGCGGATCGTGTGGATCGGGCCCAGCAGGTTGGTGCCGACACAGGCGTGGATGTCCTCGTCGGCGGTCTCCTCGATGGCACGGATACGGGCCACGCCCGCGCTGTTCACCAGGATGTCCACCCGCCCGAACCGCTCCTCGACCTGAGCGAACGCCGCCCGCACACTGTCGCCGCTGCTGACGTCGGTCGGGACCGTCAGCACCGAGCCCGCCATCTCCCGCGCGGCCGTCTCCAGCCGGTCGGCGCGCCGGGCGAGCAGCACCACCTGCGCCCCGTTCTCGGCGAGCTGCGCCCCGACGGCCCTCCCCACGCCGGTCGAACCGCCGCTGATCACCGCGACCTTGCCCTGCATCGTGCCTGCCATGACGGCCTCCCCGGCGAGACGTGACGATCGGATGAGAGGCTACCTCTCGTGAAATGAGAACGCCATATCCGTACTCAAGGCGCTGCGCGACGGCCGTGAGTGGCGAAGTCGCTCTGGTGGCAGGGCAGTCGGCTCGCTAGGCTGCGCGGCAGAAGCGGGATCGTCAACGCGTCGGTGGCTGGGTAGCGCGTCCCTCCGACGTGCTCACGGGAGACGCCGATGGCGTACCGATCCCTTCTCCACGTTCCCGGCGCGGCATTCTTCCCGCTCGGGTTCCTCGCCCGCCTTCCCTACGCGACCTCGTCGCTCGCGACACTCATCCTGGTCCGGGCCGCCTCCGGCAGTTACGCCTTCGCCGGTCTCACCGCGGCTGCCCAGGGCGTCGCCAACGCGCTCGGCTCCCCGGTCGCCGGAGCACTGGCCGACCGGCACGGCCACCGTCTCGTCGGGGCGGTGAGCGCACTCGCCAACGCCGGTGCCCTGACCGGCCTCGTCGTGGCGAGCCACACCGGCCGCCCGGGCATGATCGCCGCGGCTGCCCTGGCCGGGCTCACCCAACCGCCGGTCGGCTCCCTGGTCCGCGTCCACTGGTCGCGCCTGCTCCACGCGCGCGAGCGGCCCGACCTCGTCCCCACCGCCCTCTCCTACGAGGCGACCGCCGACGAGATCAGCTTCGTCGCGGGCCCGGCGATCGTCGGACTGCTCACCTCCCTCGGCCCGACAGCACCGACCCTGGCAGCCATCGCCCTGCTCCTCCTGGCCACCCTGCCCTTCGCGCTCTCCCTCGCCCCCGGCGGAATCACACACCGCCCGGCATCGGGCACCTCGCGAACCCCCTTGCCGCGCCTGCCACTTGCGGTCATGTTCCTCGCCATGGCCGCGATGGGCACCGTCTTCGGCGCCGTACAGACCGGCGTCACCGCCTACGCCGACGACAGCGGACACCCCGGCAGTGCGGGACTCCTCTACGCCCTCTTCGGCATCGGGAGCGCCCTGGCGGGGGCCGCCTGCGCCTGGCTCCCCGCCCGCTTCACGCTGCTCCGCCGGTACGTGACCTTCGCGGCGACCCTGCTGCTGGGCACCCTCACCCTCGTCGCCGGGTACGGACTGCACGCCGTTCCCGCCGCGATGGCCGTCGCCGGTGTGACCGTGGCGCCGTACCTGATCAGTCTGTACGCGCTCACCGAACGCCTCGCGCCCGCGGACCGGGCGACCGTCGCCCTGACGATCCTGTGCGCGGGCGGCCCGCTGGGCACCGCGACCGGGCAGGCGCTGGCCGGCTACCTGGCCGACCGGCACGGCGCCGCCGGTGCCTTTCTGGTGGCGCCGGCGGCGGCGGGAACGGCGTTGCTGCTCGCCGTGACGGTGGTTCTCATGGACTCGCGTCGCGGCTCCCGCCCCGGCCCGGTGATCGAACGGGACGCGACCACCGGATGGCCATCCGGGCAAGCCGTTGCGGTCGAGTCCAAGACGCCTGAGTCTGAGGGAATGTGCCGGGCCACGAGGAGGACACATGATGGCGACGAACGGTGACGCACCGGATGCCGAACGGCGGCGGCTGGCCGAGGCCGACGACTCCGGGGTGCCGTGGCGCCGTTGGGGCCCCTATCTGAGCGAGCGCCAGTGGGGGACCGTACGGGAGGACTACAGCCACAGCGGCGACGCCTGGTCCTACTTCACCCACGACCAGGCCCGCTCCCGCGCCTACCGCTGGGGCGAGGACGGCATCGCCGGCGTCAGCGACGACAAACAGCGGCTGTGCTTCGCGCTCGCCCTGTGGAACGGTCGCGACCCGATCCTCAAGGAGCGGATGTTCGGCCTCACCAACTCCGAGGGAAACCACGGCGAGGACGTCAAGGAGTACTACTTCTATCTCGACAGCACGCCCACGCACTCGTACATGAAGTACCTCTACAAATACCCGCAGGCGGAGTACCCGTACGAGGACCTCAAGGCCACCAACTCGGCACGCGGACGCGGCGACTTCGAGTACGAACTTCTCGACACCGGCATCTTCGACGAGGACCGCTACTTCGACGTGTTCGTCGAGTACGCCAAGGCGGGCCCCGAGGACCTGCTGATCGAGATCACCGCCCACAATCGCGGCCCCGACGAAGCCCCGTTGCACCTGCTCCCGACCCTGTGGTTCCGGCACACCTGGTCCTGGGCGGGTGGGACCGCCGTCCCGTCCATCCACCAGGAATCCGGCGGACAACTCCGCGCCGACCACGAGGACTTGGGCCCGCGCCGGCTGTACTGCGACGCGGAGGCGCAGACCTTGTTCACCGAGAACGACACCAACAACGAGAAGATCTTCGGCAGTCCGAACACCTCCCCGTACGTCAAGGACGGCATCGACCGGTACGTCGTCCAGGGCGAGACCGGAGCGGTCAACCCGGACCGGACCGGCACCAAGGCCGCCGTCCACCACGTACTCACCATCCCGGCCGGACAGAGCGCGACCGTCCGTCTGCGCCTCACCGCCGCCGAACTGGCCGACTGGACCGCCGACTTCGACACGGTCATCACCCAACGGCGAGCCGAAGCAGACGAGTTCTACGACGCCTGCACCCCGGCCGACGCGGGCGCCGACGAACGGCGGCTGGTGCGGCAGGCGTTGGCCGGGATGCTCTGGAGCAAGCAGTACTACTACCTCGACGTCGAGCGGTGGCTGACCGAGCACGGCGTCGACCCGCTCGCCTCCGACCCCCGGGTGCGGAACAGCAACTGGTACCACATGGTCAACGACGAGATCATGTCGATGCCGGACACCTGGGAGTACCCGTGGTTCGCCGCCTGGGACCTCGCCTTCCACACCGTTGCCCTGTCGATGGTCGATCTCACCTTCGCCAAGGGCCAGTTGGACCTGCTGCTGCGCCGCCTCTACCTCCACCCCAACGGCCAGATCCCGGCGTACGAATGGAACTTCGGGGACGTCAACCCGCCCGTCCACGCCTGGGCCACCCTGTTCCTCTACGAGCTGGAGAAGCACCGCACCGGCAAGGGCGACCGCGCCTTCCTGGAGAACGCCTTCCAGAAGCTGATGAAGAACTTCAGCTGGTGGCTCAACCGCAAGGACACCGACGGCAACAACGTCTTCCAGGGCGGCTTCCTCGGCCTCGACAACATCGGCGTCTTCGACCGCAGCGCCCCGCTCCCCACCGGCGGCCACCTCGACCAGGCGGACGGCACCGCGTGGATGGCGCTGTACTGCCAGAACCTCCTTGAGATCGCCATAGAGTTGGCGGTCGACCACCCCGTCTACGTCGAGCAGGCGCAGTCCCTGTTCGAGCACTTCGCGTGGATCGCCGTCGCCATGAACCGCATCGGCGCCGACAACGCGAGCCTCTGGGACGAGGAGGACGGCTTCTTCTACGACGTGCTGCGGCTGCCCGACGGCACGGCGACCCGGCTCAAGGTGCGCTCGCTCGTCGGCCTGATCCCCCTCGCGGCCACCAGCCTGGTCGGCGGCTGGGCGGACCAGCGCTTCCCCGAACTCGTCGCCGGAGCACTGGAGTTCATCGAACGCCACCCGGCCGTGGAGGCCACCATCTCCTCGCACGAGGCCATGGGTCCGAACGCCGACGGCCGTTACCTCTTCGCCCTGTTCGGCGAGGACCGGCTGCGGCGCGTCCTGTCCCGGATGCTCGACGAGGACGAGTTCCTCGGCCCGCACGGCATCCGCTCCCTCTCCCGCTATCACGCCGAGCACCCGTACACCTTCGACGTGCACGGGGAGACCTACGGAGTGGGCTATCTGCCGGCCGAGTCCGACTCCGGGATGTTCGGCGGCAACTCCAACTGGCGAGGCCCGGTGTGGTTCCCGGTCAACTTGCTCTTGATCCGCGCCCTGTTGAACCTGCACGCCTTCCACGGCAGCGACTTCACCGTGGAGTGCCCGACCGGCTCGGGCCGTCACCTCACCCTCTACGAGGTCGCCCGCGAGATCGCCGACCGGCTCACCGCCACCTTCCTCAGCGACGAGGACGGCCACCGGCCGGTGCACGGCGCCCAGGCCAAGTTCGCCAAGGACCCGCACTGGAAGGACCTGATCCTCTTCTACGAGTACTTCCACGGCGACAACGGCGCCGGCCTCGGCGCCTCCCACCAGACCGGCTGGACCGGCCTGTCCGCCGTCACCGCCACCCTCTTCCACACCCTGGGCGACGGCGAGTGGTCGGCCCGGGGCCGCGAGAGTCTGCGCCCGACCGGCGACCGAGAGGAGCCGCTGTCATGACCCCCTGGCCCGAGCACCCGGTGATCTACGAGATCAACACCCTCATCTGGCTGGGGGAGTTGAGCACCCGCTACGGCCGCCCCGTCACCCTCGGCGAGGTGCCCGCGCCCGCCTGGGACGAGGTCGCCCTCGCCGGCGTCGACGCCGTCTGGCTGATGGGCGTGTGGGAACGCAGCCCGGCCGGACTGGAGATCGCCCTGCGCGACGAGTCGTTGCAGGCCTCTTTCCGGGCGGCCCTGCCCGACCTCCGCCCGCAGGACGTGGCCGGATCGCCGTACTGCGTCCGGAACTACGTCGTGGACGCGTCCCTGGGCGGCCCGGCGGGACTGGCGGAGGCCCGCGCCCAACTGGCCGCGCGTGGCGTCCGGTTGATCCTCGACTACGTCCCCAACCACGTGGCCCCCGACCACCCCTGGCTGACCGAACGCCCCGGCTGCCTGGTCCAGGGCACCCCGGACGACCTGGCCCACGACCCCGGCGCCTTCCTTGAGAGCGGCGGCAAGGTGTTCGCGCGGGGCCGCGACCCCTACTTCGCGCCCTGGCCCGACGTCGTCCAACTCAACGCGTTCAGCGAGGAGTTGCGGACGGCGGCCGTCGACACCGTGGCCTCGATCGGCGACCAGGCGGACGGCGTGCGCTGCGACATGGCCATGCTGCTGATGACCGACGTCTTCGCGAAGACCTGGGGCGAACGCGCGGGCACGGCACCGGCCGAGGACTTCTGGCCGTACGTCGTCCCGAAGGTCCGCGAACGACACCCCGACCTCCTCTTCGTCGCCGAGGCCTACTGGGACCTCGAATGGGCCCTCCAGCAGCAGGGGTTCGACCACTGCTACGACAAGCGGCTCTACGACCGGCTGCTGCACGAGGGCGCGGACTCGGTGCGCGGGCATCTGCGGGCCGACCTCGGCTACCAGCGCGGCCTGGTCCGCTTCCTGGAGAACCACGACGAACCCCGGGCCGCCGCCACCCTGACACCCGAGCGGGAACGGGCGGCTGCGGTCACGATCGCGACGCTGCCCGGCGCGACCCTCTGGCACGAGGGGCAGTTCGAGGGGCGCCGGGTCCGTCCGCCGGTCTTCCTCTCCCGTCGGCCGGAAGAGCCCGTCGACAAGGAACTCCTGGCCTTTTACCACCAGTTGCTCACCGCGGTGGGCGCCTCCGGCATGCGCACGGGAGGGGAGTGGCAGTTGCTGGACTGCACCGGCTGGCCCGACAACCCGTCCCACGAGAACCTGATCGCCTGGTCCTGGACGACCGATTCCGGTCGCCATCTCGTCGTCGTCAACCTGTCCGAGCAGCCGGCCCAGGGCCGGGTCCGCCTCCCGTGGACCGACCTGCGCGGCGGTCGCCGTCAACTCACCGAACTGCTTTCCGATGTGACCTACGATCGGGACGGCGACGAACTGCTGGACCCCGGTCTCTACGTCGAGTTGGACGGTCTGCGCCGGCATCTACTCGCGGTGATGCCCGGATCTTGACCTGTGGCCAACTGGTGAAGGATTGACGGGAGTTGTGAAAGGTGACAAGAATTCAGCTTGCTTCGCTGTGGCTTCGCTGAGCGAAGCATTTGCGGGCGGTCCGGTCGCGCACGCCCCCGATCGTTTCCTTTCGTGCGCCCGCCGCTCTCTCTGCCACCTCCCACACCTTTTATCATCGTCGAGGCTCACCTTGTCACGTTCGCTCCACCTCCCATCCCTGTCCGCCCTGGCGGCCACCGCGTTCATCGCCGCCGCCGCGCCCGTGCTCGCGGCCGGTACGGCGAGCGCCACCGAGAACGACGCGTGCCAGTCCGCCACCGTGCAGTACCGCATCGTCGGCGCCGATGGAAACGTTATTGGGGCCGACTGGACCTCGCAGGGCGGCTTCCACCAGTGGGACGCCGTCCCCGGCACCGTCGAGGTCCGGCTCGCCCCCGGCCAGAGCGTCGGCGAGGGCTGCAAGTACCCCGTCTCGCTCGCCGAGTACACCGCCGAAGGCTCCACCTGGTACACCTCCGGCCACCAGACCATGGTCGACAAGGCCACGGTCTACCTCACCGCCAAGGACGTCGCCGGCGCGGACGGCTCGGGGCAGACCTGGCAGAAGCTCAACGTCAAGTCGCCCGACTGCTACGGCCAGATAGACCTGTACGGCGACGACGTCGCCTACGACGGCGGTACGGGCGAGGGCCACGGCCCGCTCCCCTACGAGCCCGACAACATCGTGACCCCGTACCACCTCATCGCGGCCTGGAACGGCGGCGACAAGGAGTGCACTCCCAGCACCCCGGACTCGCCCACCCCGACGCCGACCCAGCCGGCCTCGGCCCCGCCCGCGACGCCGTCGACCCCGGCCGGCAGCACGCCGCCCGCCGACGAGACGACCCCGCCGCCCAGCCCCAAGCCGTCGACGACGCCTCCCACCTCGGCGCACGTCCCGCCGCTGAAGTCGACGCCCTCGCCCACGCCGAAGACGACGCCCAACGGCGGCAAGCAGCCGCTCGCGGAGACCGGATCCAACGCGCCGGTCGGCCTCCTCGCGGGCGGCGCGGCCCTCGTGATCGCCCTGGGCGGCGGTGTGGTCTACGCGGCGAGCCGCTCGCGCCGCTCCTCCTCCTGACCCGGTTGATCCGGGTGCACCCGGCGTGAACTGAGAGCCCCGCCCCGTGACTTGCCACGGGGCGGGGCTCACTCACGGCCGCGGCCAGGGACGCCCGCCGAGCCGCTCGATGTCGGTGTTGAACCGTCGTAGAAAGGCCGCGAAGGCGGCGATGTCCGCCTCCGACCAGTCGTCCATGATCCGGTCCAGGGACTGGACGAGACCCTCGCGTTCCTCGTCGAGCATGTGTGCGCCCAGGTCCGTGATGCGGAACTTGCGGGCCATGCCGCCCTGCGGATCGGGGATCCGCTCCACCAGACCGGAGCGCATGGCGGCCGCCGTCTGCCGGTTGAGGGTGGACGTGTCGAGGCCGAAGGCGTCGCTCAACTCGCCGATGGACATGGGCCCTTGGATGCGGATCCGGCTCAGCAGGATGTAGGCGCTGCGGTCCAGCACGCCGTCCTTGCGGCGCCCGCCCTTCTGCGCAAGCAGGCCGTGCCGGCTGAGGAGCATCTGCTCGTACTCGACTTCGCGCGTGCGCCTGTCCATCGGTCCGCTGCCTCCTGCTTCCTGCCGATACCGCCGCCGTTTGATGCGGTTCGGGGCGGCCGGACCCATCCTCGCACGACGGTATGCATCATCCCCATCACATGGTTGATACATACGATGTGTACGATGCACATCCCTTCACGTCCCGACCGAACAGATACGCCGAGGAGTCCCGTCATGGACGCCCCCCAGCCCACAGCCCGCGCAGGCGGCGTGGTCGCCACGCTGGCCTTCGCCGGCACCACGGCCGCGATCATGCAGACGCTGGTCACCCCGCTCATCGCCGACCTCCCGGAGATGCTGCACACCTCGTCCTCGAACGCCGCGTGGGTGATCACCGCCACCCTGCTGGTGGCCGCGGTCTGTGTGCCGGTGGTCGGCCGCCTCGGCGACCTGCTGGGCAAGCGCCGCATGCTGCTCGCCTGCTCCGTCCCGCTGATCGTGGGCTCGGTGGTCTGCGCGCTCTCCTCCTCCGTCGTCCCGATGATCGTCGGACGCGGACTTCAGGGCATGGGCATGGGCATGGTCCCGCTGGGCATCGCCCTGCTGCGTGACGTCGTACCGCAGGAGCGGCTCAGCCCCTCCATCGCGCTCGTCAGCGCCTCCATGGGCATCGGCGGCGGTCTCGGTCTGCCGATCGCCGCGGCCATCGCGCAGTACGCCAACTGGCGTGCCCTGTTCTGGGGTTCGGCCGCCCTCGCCGCGGTCGTCGCCGCGCTGATCTGGTTCCTGATCCCGGACGTACCGGCCGCCGCCAAGGGTCAGCGCTTCGACGCCCCCGGCGCGCTCGGCCTCGCCGTCGGGCTCGTCTGCCTGCTGCTCGGCATCTCCAAGGGCGCCGACTGGGGCTGGGGTTCGACCACCGTGCTGGGCCTGTTCACCGTCGCGATCGTGGCCTTCCTGGCCTGGGGCGTGTGGGAACTTCGCACGAGCGACCCGCTGATCGACCTGCGTACGACGGCCCGCCCCCGGGTCCTGATCACCAACATCGCCTCGGTCTTCGTCGGCGTCGGCATGTACTCCAGCATGCTGGTCGTGCCCCAGCTGCTGCAGTTCCCCGAGGCCACCGGCTACGGCCTGGGCCAGTCGATGCTCGCCTCCGGCCTCTGGATGGCCCCCGGCGGCATCATGATGATGATCGTCTCCCCGCTCGGCGGAAAGCTCACCAACGCCCGCGGTCCCAAGTTCACCCTCATCAGCGGCGTCCTCGTCATCACCGCCGGCTACGCCCTGTCGATGGGCCTGATGAGCTCCGCCTGGGGCCTGATGGTCGTCTGCATCGTCATCAACAGCGGCGTCGGCCTCGCCTACGGCGCGATGCCCGCCCTCATCATGAGCTCGGTCCCCCTCTCCGAGACCGCCGCCGCCAACGGTTTCAACACCCTCATGCGCTCCCTCGGCACCTCGATCGGCGCGGCGGTGATCGGCGTCGTCCTCGCCCAGATGACCAACACGGCCGGCGGCTTCACCTTCACCTCCGAGGACGGCTTCCGCACCGGCCTGCTCATCGGCGGCGGCGTCGCCCTCCTCGCGGCCCTTGTCGCGGCGGCGATCCCGGCCGTACGCCAGACCGCCCAGGAGGACGAGAAGGAGCCCGAGACGGTGGCCGCGCGGCAAGGGGCCGGGGTCGAGTCCTGACCTGAGCGTGGTGAACGTACGGGGGAGTTACTGCCCGGCGTCGTAGGACCGGGGGACCGGTCTTCGGCGCCGGGCAATGTGCTGTTCGACGGACTCAGCTTCCAGGTCCCAGGCCCTGCAGAGCTTGGTCGAGTTGGGCCGCGGTCAGGGCGGGGACCGGGAGCGGAGGCGCGGCGGACGTGCCGCGCAGCCCGTCGAGGAGGAGGGCGAGGGGGCGGAGCCAGGCGTCGGGTCCCGCGGCCGCGGTGAGGGAGGGGACGGTACGGCCCAGGGCGGCGAGCGCGAACAGCAGGTCCTCCGGGGTGACGTCCGTGCGGATCGTGCCCTGGTCCTGTCCGCGGCTCAGCAGTGTCTCCACGGTGCGGCGGTTGTGGGCGTGCACGGCCTGGAGCGAGTCGACGCCGTCGAGGTGGGTGGTCATCAGGTCGTTGGTGCCGCGGTCGGCGGCCAGGCCGGCGAACACTGTGCGGAGATAACCCGTCAGTCCCGCCAGGGCGTCGTCGGTGCCGCGCGCCTGCTCGCCCGCGGTCATCGTGTCGGTGAGCTGGTCGCGGAAGACGGCGTCCACGAGAGCGGCGCGGGTGGGGAAGTGCCGGTAGAGGGTGGCGTTGCCGATGCCTGCCCGGCGGGCGATCACGTCGATCGGCGCGTGCAGACCCTGCTCGGCGAAGACCTCGTGGGCGGCCTCGATCAGGAGCTCCCGGTTGCGCTGGGCATCGCGCCGCCGACCGGGTGCCGTCGCGTCGTTCGGGCCCGTCATCATCACCCTCCGAACCAGTGGGGAGTGCTCCCCGGTAGTGATGCTATCGTCGATCCATCAAGTGGGGAGTACTCCCCATTTTGGCGACAGGGGGTGACGACATGCGGGACACGGCACTGGTCCTGGGCGGTGGTGGGCCCGTCGGCGGGGCGTGGATGACCGGGGTGCTCGCGGGGCTCACCGAGGCCGGCGTCGATGTCACGCGCGCGGACGTGGTCATCGGCACCTCGGCGGGTGCGATCTTCGGTGCCCGACTCGCGGCCGGCGAGACACCGCGAGAGCTGTACGAACGCCAACTGGCCCGGGCCGACTCCATGCACCTGCGCGTCACCGTCGCCCAGACGGCCCGCTTCCTGTGGGCGGCGCTCGGATCCCGCGATCCGCAGCGCTCCGTACAACGGCTGGCCCGGGCCGCCCTCGATGCCCGTACCGGAACCGAGTCCGAACTTCTCGACGCGGTCGGCACATTGCTGCGCGGCGCACGTGACTGGCCGGTGCGGGCGCTGTGGATCACGGCCGTCGACACCGCGACCGGATCCCTGGAGACCTTCGACGCGGACACGAAGGCGACCCTCCTCGAAGCGGTCGCCGCGAGCTGCGCCGTCCCCCTCGTCCTCCCGCCCGTCACGGCCGTCGGCCGGCGCTGGATCGACGGCGGCAGCCGTACGACGACCAATCTGCAACTGGTCGCCGAACACCGCCACGTCCTGGCCGTCTCACCGATACCGAGCGCGGTGGGCCCGCACCCCAGTGCCATGCAGCAGGCGGCCCAACTCGCCGCCCAGGGAACCGAGATCACCCTCGTGACCCCCGACCGCGCGGCCCGCCGTGCGATGGGCCGAGACATGACCGCCGACGCCCGCCGCCCGGCGGCCGCCAGGGCAGGCCACGCCCAGGCGATGGCCCTGGCGCACACGGTGGCCGCCGTATGGCGCACAGGCAGGTGACACCGCGGCCGCGCGTTCCCGTCCGACCATCGAAAGGAGTGCCGTGCCGGCGCCCACCCTTCAGGACCTCGCCCCCGACGGCCACGACCCGGCCGCCGACCCCCACCCCGTCTACGCGGCCCTGCGCGCACGGGGTCCCGTGCATCGCGTCCTGGTCCCGGGCAGCGGCGAGAGCTGGCTGGTGGTCACCCGGGACGCGGCCCGCGCCGCACTGACCGATCCGCGCCTGCGCAACGACATCCGCCACTCCTCGACCTGGCAGGACGACGGCGGCCACGCTCTCGGCCGCAACATGCTCCAGACCGACCCACCGGACCACACCCGACTACGACGGCTGGTCGCGGGCCACTTCACGCCCGCGCGGATCGCCGCGCTGCGCCCGGCAGTCGAGACGATCGCCGTGGATCTGCTCGCCGGGCTGCCGACGCGGGGGACCGCGGACCTGGTGGGCGGATACGCCCTGCCGTTGCCCGTCACGGTGATCTGCGACCTGTTCGGGGTGCCCACCGCGGACCGTACGGTGTTCCACGCATGGTCCAACGAACTCGTCATGCCCGCCTCGCCCGAGACCGGTGCCTCGGCCGCCGACGCCCTGGGCGGGTACCTGGCCGACCTGATCCACCACAAGCGCGGAACCCGAGAGGCCGACCTGCTCGGCGACCTGGTCGCCGCGGCCCGCAGCCCCGAGTCCCCCCTCACCTCCCGAGAACTCCTCGGCATGGCCTTCCTTCTCCTCGTCGCCGGACACGAGACGACCGTCAACCTCATCTCCGCGACCGTCCATGCCCTCCTCACTCACCCCGACCAACTCGAACTACTGCGCGCGGAACCGGAGTTGGTCGGCGCAGCCGTGGAGGAGTCGCTGCGCCACAGCGCACCCGTCCACGCCACGGCGTTCCGTTTCGCGGCCGAGCCGATCGATCTCGCGGGCATCCGCATCCCGGCCGGAGACGCGGTACAGATCTCACTGGCGGCCGCCTCCCGCGACCCCCTCCACTACCCCGACCCCGACCGCTTCGACCTGCGCCGCCGGGGCCCCGCCCACCTCGCCTTCGGCCACGGCCTCCACCACTGCCTCGGCGCACCCCTGGCCCGTACGGAGGCCGCCGTCGCCGTACGCCTCCTCCTGCACCACCGTCCCGACCTCACCCTCGCCACCGACCCCACGACACTGCGCTGGCGGACCAGCACGCTGGTGCGGGGGTTGAGCGCTCTGCCCGTGCGGTTCGGACCGGCGGCGCCGGGCGTCTAGCCGACGGTCAGGACTCCGGGAGGCAGCGCGGGAGCCGGGCGGTGGGGATCGGGCCGCCACTTCGGCAGGCCCCGGTCGGCCGCGAACGGGCCCCCGCCCGCCCGGATCATCGCCAACGCCTCCTCGCGTGCCGCCTCCACCGTCCGGTGCTCGGCCCCGCTCACCACCCCCAGCCGCCGGCCGTGGGCGTACTCGTCCTCGTCCTTCCACTCCCACCGGGACAGATCGGGCGCGACCACCAGGTCCAGCAGGAGGTCGAAGGTGTCGAAGCCGATGGGCGTGCGGTGCATCGGGCGCTGGAAGTTGACGTACCAGTGCGTCAGGCGATGGTCGCCCGGGGCGTCGTAGAAGGCGTTGACGCTGAACCAGGTGTCCGGCGGCACCCATTGGAGATGGGCCGTGTCGCGCCAAGTCCACCGGCCGAGCCGCCAGTTGCCGTCGGCCAGGTTCGGCAGGGCGCGTTGGCGGGCGGATGCGTCACCCGTGCGCAGCCACTCGATCCAGGTCGTCGGGACCGCCAGCTCCGCGCCCGGCCCGCAGCCGAGGACAAGTGCTTCCGGGGTGTCCTCGACGACCCGGAGCGCGTGAGCGCTCCACACCTTCCGACGGAACACATCACGTCGTACTGCCGTCTCGTCCGGCTGTAATTCCTGCACGAGTCATGTCTGCCCGCGTGCCACCGCACGGAACTCCAGTGGCGTACGGCGCTCCCGCTTGCGGAAGAACTTCGCGAAGTCGGTCGGTTCGGCGAAGCCGAGGGTGCGGGAGATGTCCGCCGCCGTCGCGTCGGTGTGGACGAGGAGGCGTTTGGCCTCCAGGAGGACACGGGCGTCGAGGTACTGCTTGGCGGTCGTGCCGGTGGCCGCGAGGGTCGCGCGGGTGAGGGTGCGCGGGCTGTAGCCGAGGGCGGCGGCGTAGTCGGAGACGTGGTGGCTGGTGCGGAAGCCGCGTTCCAGCGCGGCGCTGTAGCGGCGGAACGTGTCGTCGGCCGGGGCGGACGACACCGGGTCCGGGCGGACGTGCGAGAGACGGAGCAGCAGGACGGAGAGGAGCATGCGGAGGGTCTGGAGATGTGCGTCGAGGGGGAGTGACGTCAAGTCGGCGTATTCGTGAGCGAGGTGACGCAGTGTCAGGCGGGCCGCACCGGCGTGGGGTTCCGTCGGGAGCAGTGGTGACTGGTCGAAGGGCGGATCGGCCGGCACGAAGCCCGGCTGCCAGATGACGATCGTGCCCCGGGCCGTCGTGAGGTCGGCGGGGACGTACTGGTGCACCTGCCCGGAGCCCACCCACAGCCAGCCGCCCGGTTCGACGGCGCAGTCCGTGAAGTCCACCCGGTGGCGCAGCGTGCCCTCCGTGACGTGGATCAGGTGATGGAAGTCCGGCCGCTGCGGGGCCGACAGGTCGAGGCCGCGGCGCTCACCGCGAGTCAGCAGCTCGGCGAAGTCCAGGACGTCCATACCGATGGGTGCGCTCAGTGACGGACGGTAGGAGACGTCCGTGATATCACGGTGACCGTTTTTTCCCATGGTGAGTCCCGAGCCTACCCTTGTCGGGCCCCGAACCGCTCCTACGGTCGAAAGCACAGAGACCGGACCGGGCAAGGAGCTGGGCGAACGTGCGACTGATCGTGGGCATGACCGGGGCGACCGGAGCCGTCCTCGGAGTACGGCTCCTGGAGCAGCTGGCCGAGCTGCCCGAGGTGGAGACGCATCTCGTCCTCAGTCGGTGGGCCCGTACGACCGTGGAGCTGGAGACGGGACGCACCGCCCGCGAGGTCGCCGGGCTGGCCGACGTCGTCCACAACGCCGAGGACCAGGGGGCGACCATCGCCTCCGGGTCGTTCCGCACGGACGGCATGGTGATCGTGCCGTGCTCCATGAAGACCCTGGCGGGCATCCGCACCGGCTACGCCGACGGGCTGATCGGCCGGGCCGCCGACGTCGTCCTCAAGGAACGCCGCCCGCTGGTCCTCGTACCGCGCGAGACCCCGCTGAGCGAGATCCACCTGGAGAACATGCTCGACCTCGCGCGCAAGGGCGTCCGGATCGTGCCGCCGATGCCCGCTTTCTACAACCACCCCGCCACGGTCGACGACATCGTCACCCACATCACCTCCCGCGTCCTCGACCAGCTGGACCTGCCCGCCCCTGCGGCCAAGCGCTGGGAGGGCATGCGGACCGCCCGCGCCGCGCGCATCCACCCCGCCGCCTGAGCCCCTCGGACCCACGGAGTCTCCCCATGGCCTACGACGACCTGCGCAGCTTCCTGGACACCCTCGACAAGGAGAACCAGCTGCTGCGGATCACCGAACAGGTGCTCCCCGAACCGGACTTGGCCGCCGCCGCCAACGCGGCCGGCCGTATCGGCGAAGGCGCGCCCGCCCTCTACTTCGACAACGTCAAGGGCTTCACCGACGCCCGTATCGCGATGAACGTCCACGGCTCCTGGCGCAACCACGCCCTCGCCCTCGATCTGCCTCCGGACACCTCCGTGCGCGAACAGGTCGAGGAGTTCGCCCGCCGCTGGGACGCCTTCCCGGTCGCACCCGAGCGCCGCGAGGACGCGCCCTGGCGACAGATCACCCAACTCGGCCCCGACATCGACCTGTTCAAGGTCCTCCCGCTGTTCCGGCTCAACGACGGCGACGGCGGTTTCTACCTCGACAAGGCCGCCGTGGTCTCCCGCGACCCGCGCGACCCGGACCACTTCGGCAAGCAGAACGTCGGCACCTATCGCATCGAGGTCATCGGCCGCGACCGCCTCGCCTTCCAGCCCGTACCCATGCACGACGTGGCCCAACACCTGCACGCCGCCGAGGAGTTGGGCGAGGACCTGCCCATCGCTATCACTCTGGGCAACGACCCGGTGATCACGATCGTCGCCGGCATGCCCATGGGCTACGACCAGTCCGAGTACGAGATGGCCGGCGCCCTGCGCGGAGCCCCCGCCCCCATCGCCACCGCACCGCTCACCGGCTTCGACGTCCCCTGGGGCTCCGAGGTCGTCATCGAGGGCGTCGTCGAGAGCCGCAAGCGCCAGATCGAGGGCCCCTTCGGCGAGTTCACCGGCCACTACTCGGGCGGACGACGGATGCCGACGATCCGCGTGGACCGCGTCTCGTATCGCACCGACCCGGTCTTCGAGTCCCTCTACCTCGGCATGCCGTGGACCGAGGTCGACTACCTCGTCGGCCCCAACACCTGCGTCCCGCTGCTCAAGCAACTGCGCGCCGAGTTCCCCGAGGTGCAGGCCGTCAACGCCATGTACACCCACGGCCTCGCGGTGATCATCTCGACGAAGAAGCGCTACGGCGGTTTCGCCAAGGCGGTCGGCATGCGCGCGATGACCACACCGCACGGCCTCGGCTACGTCACGCAGGTGATCGTCGTGGACGAGGACGTCGACCCCTTCGACCTGCCCCAGGTGATGTGGGCGATGTCCGCCAAGGTCAACCCCCAGGACGACGTGGTCATCGTCCCGAACCTTTCGGTCATGGCACTGGCACCCGCCGCGAACACACCCGGCATCACCAGCAAGATGATCATCGACGCCACGACCCCGGTCGCACCGGACAACCGTGGCCACTTCGACACCCCGGTACGGGACCTCCCCGAGACGCCCGAGTGGGCCGACCGGCTGCGCGCCCTGATCGCCGCCCGCTGACCCGACCCACGCACCACCACCGTCAGGAGCCACCCGCCATGACCTGCCCCCGCTGCGCCCACGACACGGTCGACACCGTGACCACCTCGCCGGTGCCCGGCGTGTGGGACGTACTCCAGTGCGTCCGCTGCCTCTACATGTGGCGCACCACCGAACCCGACCGCCGCACCCGCCGGGAGGCGTACCCCGTCGAGTTCCGCATGACACCGGCCGACATCGAGACCGCCCCGGAGGTACCCGTCGTACCCCCGCTGCTCTACGGCCGCAACGAGCCCAACAGGCCGTCGAGAACCGCCTCTTGACGCAGGGGCGTGGTGGCGTGGGGCAGCAGGACCGCGTTGATCTGGAAGCCCATGAGGGCCGCGAGGAGAGTGTCGACGACCTCGTCGTCGGGTGATTCCGTGCCGATGTCGCCCTGTCGGCGGGCCTGTCGCAGATAGCCGCACATCTGCTCGCGCCAGGCCGCCATGGCGCTCTCGTGGACCCCGGCCATACGGTCGTCGTGGACGGCACGGTCCCAGAAGGCGATGACGACCCGCGCCTCCATGAGGCGTACGTCGTCGAGCGGCATGATCTCCAGGCAGAGCAGGCGCAGCGCCGCCAGGCCGGTCGCGTCGGCGATGGACTCGCGGGCGCGGACGTTGGTGCTCTCGAAGGCGTGCTGGAAGGCGGCGAGCAGGATCTCGTCCTTGTTGCGGAAGTAGCCGGTCAGCGCACCGTTGGCGTAGCCGGCCTCGGCGGCGAGGTCCCGCATGGTGACGGCGTCGAGCCCGCGTCTTGCGATCAGGGCCCATACGGCTTCGATGATCTCGCGGCGCCGCGCGTCATGATCGACGATTTTGGGCATGCACCGACCTTAATCCAGCCGCTCCGTCGCAGGTCCGACCCGGTCAGCCCAGCATGGCAGCCATGCCGAGGGCCATCATCGCGCCGCCCGCACCGCTGAGCGGACCCGCGCACGGCACACCGGGACGCAGCGCCCGGTGCATGACGGCCCCCGCCCGGGCCAGCAGCCACAGCACCACCGCAAGCGCGAACAGCCCATGGCCGTCGGCATGGTGGTGGTGCTGTCCGTCCGGAAGCCGGGACATGGCCGCCGTGACCACGGCCATCACCGCGAGGTCGGCGGCGACCGGCCCACGGGTGAACAGACACATGCCCGCCGTCACGCCCGCTCCCACGAGCAGTGGGTACGGCCCCGGGCTCCCCACCACCATCAGCAAGGTCACGGCGAGCACCACGGCGTGCGGACCCCAGCGCCGCACGGGCCCCGGCACATGCCCCGCGAGGCACAGACCGGAGCCCGTCAGCGCGACGGCGGCCGGGAGGACGTCATGCGTCACGGCGGCGCCGGACGGCGGCGGAGACCGCCCCGGCCGCGAAGAACAGGACGACGATCCCCTCGAAGAGCCGCGCGAGGGAGGCCGAACCGCCGATCAGGGTGGTGAAGTTGGCCAGCACCATGTACGTGATCCAGCACAGCCCGAGGGCGCCGAGGGCCGGCGCGAGCCGCGTGTGCCACAGGCGGGTGTCCGCCCCCGTGCGGGCGAAGAAGGCGATGATCGCGACCCCGACGAGGATCATCAGCACCAGCACCCCGAGCGTGGCCAGCCCGCTCATCCAGGTGAACAGCTCCAGCACCGGATCCGACCCCGCGAGCACGAACGCCCCCACGACCACGGCGGCCGAGACGCTCTGCACCAGCGAACCGGCGTGCGGCGAACCGTGCTTGGCGTGACTGCGGCCCAGGATCGCGGGGGCGTCGCCCTGGCGGCCGAGGGAGAAGAGATAGCGGGAGATCGCGTTGTGGAAGGCGAGCAGCGCCGCGAACAGGCTTGTCAGCAGCAGGATTTCCATGGTGTCGGAGGCGGCCGAACCGACGTACTGCCCGGCCACGGCGAAGACCAGCCCGCTCGTGTTCTTCGCCGCCGCGCCCTGTACCTCGTTCGTGCCGACCGCCAGGACGACCGCCCAGCTGGACAGCGCGTAGAAGCCGCCGATGGCGATGACCGCGAGGTAAGTCGCCCTGGGCACACTGCGCTTGGGGTCTCTCGCCTCCTCGCTGTAGATGGCGGTCGCCTCGAAGCCGACGAAGGACGCGACCGCGAACATCACCCCGATGCCCGCAGACCCCGTGCTGAAGGCACCCGGCGTGAAGGAGTCGAAGTCGATGCCGTGGGCGCCTCCTTGGGCGAGGATCGCCACCGTCATCACCGTGACGATGCCGACCTCCAGGACCAGCAGCACCGACAGCACCTTCGTGCCGACCTCGATGTTGCGGAAGCCCAGCACCGCGACCAGTCCCCACAGCACACCGGCCCACAGCCACCACGGCAGGTCGGGGCCGCCGTACTTCACCACCAGTCCCTGAAGGGTGACGCCGGACAGGCCGTAGATCCCGGCCTGGATCGTGCTGTACGTGAGCAGCGCCAGTCCGGCCGCCCCGGTGCCGGTGATCCGGCCGAGCCCGGCGGTGACGTACGAGTAGAAGGCGCCGGTGTCGACGACATGGCGGCTCATCGCGGCGTACCCGACGCTGAACAGCAGCAGGACGACGGCGACCAGGAGGTAGGCGGCCGGTACTCCGGGGCCGTTGCCGATGGCGAGCATCACCGGCAGGGCGCCGCCGATGGCGGTGAGCGGGGCGGCGGCCGCGACGACCATGAACACGATTCCGCCGACTCCGATCGAGCCACGGAGTTTTGACGGAGCGTCAACTGAGCTGCCGCTCATGGTCTGTTCAGACATGACAGCCTCCTGTGTCTGTTGTCCCGCAGTGGCCGGAGGTGCTCGGCGGCACGTCGAGGGTGGGGTTGCGGTCGAAGAAGCCGACCGGCTTGAGCGTGAAGCCCGTGGTGTCGACCGGCATGATCGGCCAGTCCTCGGGGCGCGGGGCGTGGGTCAGTCCGAAGGTGTGCCAGACGACGAGGTCCTGCCCGTCGAGGTCCCGGTCGGCGGCGGCGTACGCGGGCAGTCCCGCCCCGCCGGGATGCTGGTTGACGAAGTCGCCCGCCGGGTAGCGCTCGGCCTGGTCGTACGCGGTGACCCAGAGGTGCTTCGTGGCGAAGGCGGCGCGGGCCGCGACGGAGGACTCGGGATCGGCGAGCAGGGCCGGCTTGCCCTCCGGGTGCAGGGCGTAGGCGACCGGTCTGCCCAGCCGGTTCAGGGACCCGGGGTTGGAGATGTGCCACACGCGGTCCACGCCCGCGTCGGCCATCCGCTGGGCCTCGCTCTCCCGCGTCAGCGGGGTGCGCTTGAGGGCGAAGGCGTTGCCGCGCAGGTTGTCGGGCCCCATCGGCACCCGGACCGTCTCGATCTCCTCGACGCGGTTGACCGGGCCGTCCACGGCCATGTCCAGCCGTGCGCTGAACAGGTGTTGGTGGTACGGGGCGCCCAGGCCGGGGGCGAGTTCGGTGGCGTAGGGATAGTCGCCGCCGGGGTGGGCGGAGGTGAAGACGACGCCGGTGGCCTTGGCCTCGAACTCGATGGTGCCGTCGAGGTACAGGTACCAGTAGAAGCCGTAGTCGTAGTTCCCGACCGTGGTGAAGAAGGAGAGCACCATGCGCCGTTGGCGCCGGGTCTCGGTCGAGCCCGCCCAGAGGTCGGTGTGCTTCCAGAGGATGCCGTAGTCCTCCTCGTGCAGACAGACGGCGTTGGTGAGCGTCTGCGGTGTGCCGGTCTCGTCGGCGATCACCGCGTCGAGGTAGGTGATGTCGCCGAGACAGTCGCAGCCGAGCTGGAGCGCGTTGGCGTAGCGCCCGATGAGGTACTCGCCCGTGTCGAAGTAGTTCTGCCAGGACCGCACGGGGGAGGGGTCGGCGTACGGCACGACCATCTCGGCGATCGACGCACGATGGATCACCGGGCGTCCGGCGAAGGCAAGTTGATGGAGGATCAGCCCCTCGCGGGCGTCGAAGCCGATGCGCAGCGACCAGTTCTCCCACGTCAGGGTGTTGCCGTCGAGGGTGAAACTGGGGCCCTGCGGCTGGGTGATCTCGATGGGCTTCAGGGTGGTGCGCGGCGGACCGGTGACGGCCGGGTCGTCGAAGTTCCCCGACTCCGCGGGCACCGGCACCGGTCCGTGGTCGATGACCTGGTCCACGCTCCGGTTCAGGACGTCCACGTAGGCGACGAGCCCGTCGACGGGATGCGCCCAGGCGTGGTCCTTGGCGTGTTCCTGCACGAAGGCCAGCCCGCGCAGGATGCGGCGGCCCCGCTCCTGCGGATACTCGGCGTCGTACACCCCCGCGGAGAGCGGGGCGACGCGCACCGAGTCCACGTCCAGGCCGCGGTCGGCCAGCGCGGCCAGCCAGCGCGGGTCCTTGGCGAGGACTTCCTCGACGATCGCGAACTCCGCGTCCAGTACCGGGAGTTGCCCTTCCGTCGCGGCGTCGATCAGCCGGTGCGACACGACCCGCGACTCGGTCAGGGAGACCGTCGCGTCGCAGGAGGGACCGCCGGAGATGTCGAGCAGCAGGACCCGCAGCCGGCGATCGCCTTGCTCCGGTGCGGACTTGGGCGGGTCGAGGAGCCCGAGGTAGGCGAAGCGGGTGGCCTCGGTGACCAGACCGGCCGCCGCGAGCAACTCGCGGGCGGAGGTGATCTCTTCGGGGGTGAGCGGGTCGAGGGGATGTGGAGCGGCAGCCATACGGGCCTCCGGGGGATTTTTTTCTCTACGTCCGTAGAGCAAAAAATCGCGCGGCCACGTTTCGCTCGGCAGTACGCCCGCGTTGCCTTGCTGTTAAGTCCCGGGAGTCGGATCAGGAGTCGGGTCAGATGGCCAGGATCGCCCGCACCCGCTTGCCGCCCCCGGTGAGCGGGGTGACATCGAGGCGGTGGGCCAGGCAGCGGACCATGGCGAGGCCGCGTCCGCTCTCGCCCTCGGCCGTCAGTGGCCGCACCCGGGGCGGGGTCGGATTGCCGTCGTAGACCTCGACCGTGACGCGCTCGTCGGACAGTTGGAGCCGCAGCCGGCACTCGCCGCGCCCGTGTTCGGTCGCGTTGGCGACCAGTTCGGACACGATGAGCGTCGCGTCGTCGATCTGCTCCTCGTCCACCCGCGCCATCCGGCTGCGTGAGCGGGTGAGGAACTCCGATGTCAGCTTTCGTGCCTGCCCCGCCGCCGCGGCCTCGTCCGGCAGCAGGTACTCCACGCGTACGGAACGCCTATGGGTACGCCTATGCGTACGCATGGCGAATCACTTCCCCTCCTAGGACACCCGGTATCCCCGCGGTGTCACCGCACCGGGGCCGCTGCATCTCTTGCGCGGCGGGTCCTTCACACTTCACTTGCCCGGAGTCCGTGATCGCCAACCGGCCTGCGCCGATTGGTTGTCGCCGATCAGGAAATGTCAGTTCTCGGAATCAATTGGGTAAAGGGCCGGGCACTTCCGAGGGGTTGCCTGGCAGCCTTGCGATGTCCAAGGTGGGGGAGGGACCCCTGCGCGGAAGGCGAGGGCGGCTCCGGATGCCGCGACGCCGTTGGAGTGGACCATGGCCGCAATGAAGCCGCAGCGCAGTCTCTCGGTGCTGACCTGGCTGCCCGCCGCGGTGATGGCGGTCGTCGCCGTGGGGGACCTCGTCACCGGCCCCGGACTCGGCTTCCTGCCCCTGGCCTCCCTCGGACCGGCCTTCGCCGGACTCGTCGGCGGCTGGCGCCGCACCGCGTGGTTCGGCGCGGCGGCCCTCGCCCTGTGCGTCGGACTCGGCCTCTACGACGGCCTGTTCCAGGAGCGAAGAGGCTTCCTGGCGATGGTGTCGGTGGTGGGCGTGACCGGCGCGGGCATCGCCGCCGCCGTGATGCGCGGACGCCGCGAGGCCGAACTGGCCAGCGTGCGGTCCATCGCGGAGGTCGCCCAACGTGTCCTGCTGCGCCCGGTGCCGCTGACCGCCGGCCCGCTCCAGGCGGCGGTGTCGTACACCTCGGCCGTCGCGGAGGCACGGATCGGCGGTGACCTCTACGAGGTGGTCGCCTCCCCGCACGGCGTCCGGGTCATCGTCGGCGATGTGCAGGGCAAGGGCCTGGCCGCCGTCGAGACGGCCGCCGTTGTCCTCGGCGCGTTCCGGGAGGCCGCGCACGACGAACCCGACCTGGTCGGACTCGGCGAACGCCTGGAGCGCAGCGTCTCCCGCGTCCTGTCCGACGAGAAGTTCGTGACCGCCGTCCTCGCCGAGATCGGCACCGACCACGAGGTGCTCTTCCTCAACTACGGCCACCCGCCCCCGATGGTCGTACGGCGCAACGGCACCGCCGACTTCCCGGCACCGCCCGCCTACGCCCCTCCGCTCGGCCTCGGCGGCGCCCAGGGCGGCGAGCCCCCGAAACCGTTCCCTGTGTGCTTCGCACCGGGTGAGCAACTGCTCCTCTACACCGACGGCGTCACCGAGGCCCGCGACGAGGACGGCACCTTCTATCCGCTCGGCGAGCGGGCACATCTACTGAAGGAACCCGACGCGCAGAGCGCGCTCGACTCCCTGCGCGAGGACCTCGTCCGCCATACGGCCGGCCCGCTCCACGACGACGCGGCGATGCTCCTGCTGCGCTATCACGGGCATGGGGAGACAGCGGGGGAGACCTCGCCCCTCGGGTGAGCAAGAGAGCTGTGCTGAGCCCTTTCTGCTGCCGAAAAGTCATTGCTGCGTCAATCAAGTAAACTGGTGCCATGACCACCCCCGAGCAGCCGCTGCACCCCATGAGCCCGCACGAAGAGGCGCTGGTGCGCGAACTCGCGCGGGTGATGCTCGTGCTGCCCCGCGCGGTCGACGCCGACATGATGCGCGAGCAGCGCCTGCCGCTGTCCGAGTACACGACCCTCATGCACCTCTCCGAGGCCGCGGACCGCCGGATGCGCATGAGCGAGCTGGCCTCCGTCTGCAACCTCTCGCTGAGCGGCATGACCCGGATCGTCGCCCGCCTGGAGACACAGGGCCTGGTCGGACGGGAACGCTGCGCCGAGGACGCCCGCGGCTGGAACGCCGTCCTCACCGACCAGGGCCTCGCCCGCCTCCAGGAGGCGTGGCCCGCCCACCTCGCCAGCGTCCGCCGCCATGTCCTCGACCACGTCGACGCCGACGACCTGACCCGGCTCCTCGGCGTGATGCGCCGTATCGCCACCTGACCCACCGAGCAGACCCAAGGAGTACGACATGACCACCCCCACCAGTACCGACGGCGTCACGCTCGGTCTCGACACGTTCGGCGACGTCACGAACGGCACGGACGGCAAGCCGCTGACCCACGGCCAGGCCATCCGCCGCCTCGTCGAGGAAGGAGTCCTCGCCGACCGGGTCGGCGTCGACCACTTCGGCATCGGCGAGCACCACACCGAGGCGATGCCCCTGTCGGCGGCGGACGTCGTCCTCGCGGCCATCGCGGCGCGCACCTCGAACATCCACCTCAGCTCGGCCGTCACCGTGATCAGCTCCGACGACCCCGTCCGCGTCTACCAGCGCTACGCCACCCTCGACGCCGTCTCAGCCGGCCGCGCCGAAGTCATCCTCGGCAGAGGCTCCAGCACCGAGTCCTTCCCGCTCTTCGGCTACGACCTGAACGACTACGAGGAACTCTTCGAGGAGAAGGTCGCCCTCTTCGCCGAACTGCTCAAGGAGAAGCCCGTCACCTGGTCCGGCAACACGCGTGCCGCCCTCGACGGCGTCTCCGTCTACCCGCACAGCGAGACCGGCTCGATCCCCACCTGGATCGGCGTCGGCGGCAGCCCCCAGTCGGTGATCCGCACCGCCCAGTACGGGTTCTCCCTGATGCTGGCGATCATCGGCGGGGACATAGCCCGCTTCGCCCCGTTCTCCCAGCTGTACCGGCGGGCGCTGGCGGAGTTCGGCCACTCCGCGCGGCCCATCGGCGTGCACGCGCCCGGCCATGTCGCCGCCACCGACGAACAGGCGGTGGAGGAGTTCGTCCCGGCCTTCCAGGAACTGATCCGCAGCGTGGCCCGGGAACGCGGCTTCCGCACCCCGACCCGCGAGAGCCTCATGCGCGACGTCGGCCCCGGCGGCGCCCTGCACGTCGGATCGCCCGAGACCGTGGCCCGCAAGATCGCCGACACCCTGAAGACCCTCGACGCGACCCGCTTCAACCTGAAGTACGGCATCACCGGAATGCCCCACGACACCCTGATGACCAACATCGAGCTCTACGGCACGAAGGTGGCGCCCCTGGTGCGGGAGTTGATGGCCGACTGAACGACGGGGGCGCGGAAACTCCGTTGCGGGCCGGGGGCCGTCACCCGACAGTGGGTTCATGACCGCCCCCACACCATTGCCGCCCGGCCTGCGCGTCCGCCCGGCGACACCCGACGACGCGGTGGCGGTCTGCGCCCTGCTCAATGAGGTCGACCTGCTGGAGATCGGCCGTCCGGACACCGAACTGGCCGAGATCCAGGCGGACTTGAAGCACCCCGAAGTGGACCTGGAGCGCGACTCCTGGCTGCTCTTCGAGGGCGCCCGCCTGATCGGCTACGGCCTGCTGTGGGACGACTCGGGCGGCGAGCGGATCGACATCGACCACTACATCGTGCCGGGCCAACTGCCGGGCGCTCTGCACTTGTTCGACCTGATGGAGGCCAGGGCCGCGGAGCGCGCCGCCGTCAACGGAGCGCCCCGCGCCGTGGTGCATCTGCACCTCACCCTGAACCCCACCATGGATCTGCCCGCACTGCGCGCCCGGGGCTGGCAGCCGGTCCGCCGCTACAACGTGATGGCCCGTCAACTGTCACCGTCGGACGACCCGTTGCCCGCCTCCCCGCCCGGCGTCACCCTGCGCACCTGCCTGGAGGAGGCCGACCGGCGCATCGCCCACGCGCTGCTCCAGGAGGCCATGACCGAGCACTTCGACTTCCAGTACCGCACGTACTCACAGTGGCTGGACGACATCGACGCCGAGCGGGTCGACTGGTCGCTGATCTGGATCGCCCACGTCGACGGCCTCGGGGACGTCGCGATGCTGCGCACCCACAACGACCGCGCCTCGATGGCCTGGATCGGCAACCTCGCCGTGCTGCGCCAGGCCCGAGGCCGCGGCCTGGGCAGCCACCTCCTGCGCTACGGCTTCGGCCACTACGCGGCGCTGGGCCGCGACCGCGTCGGCCTGGGCGTGGACACCGACAACACGAGCAAGGCGCTCGCCCTGTACGAACGGCACGGCATGACCCTCGACTTCGGGGTCGACACCTGGGAGTTGATCGTCCCCGTCACCGGCGGGTGAACGACTTGAAGGTGTGGCTGAAGTACCAGGTGTCCTGGGCGATCCCGGAGCAGTTGTTGGCACCGCCGGTGCCCACGCAGTTGCCGTTGTCGCGCTGGAGCGCCCAGAAGGAGAGCGTGTTGATGCCCCGGGCGACGGCCCACTTCTTCACCGTGACGGCGTTGTCCGTGGTGAAGGTCTCGGCGGGGCCGAAGTCGTCGATGCCGGGCATCTCGGTGACGCCGATCGTCTTCCACAGCTTCGCCGGGTTCTTCTTCGGGTACAGCGCGGCGAGTTGGGCGTGCAGGCCGGTGGCGGCGGTCTTGGTGTCCTCCGCCATGTCGTGAGTGGCGCCGTCGTAGTAGTCGAACGTCATGATGTTGACGACGTCGACGCGCGCGCCGTTGTCGACCGCGTTCTGCAGCAGGGCCACGCCGTTGGGTGCGAGACCGGTCGTGGTCGTCGGCAGCGTGTAGGAGAACTCCACGCTGCGGCCGGTGCGTTCGGCCCAGCGCTCCACCTTGGCGATCGCCTTGTTCCGGCGGTCGATGCCGGCGGTGTTGTTGATGGAGTCGGCCTCGATGTCGAGGTCGATACGGCTCACGCCGTAGGTCGTGACCAGGCTCTCGTAGACCTTGGCGATGGCGTCGACATCGGTGCAGCTGTCGGCCAGTTCGGTGTTGGTGGTGTCCGCGCTGTAGCCGCCGAAGGACGGGATGACGTTGCCGCCGCGCGCCTGGATCGTCGCGATGTCCTTGCCGAAGGTCGACCTGTCGATCGGCTGGGCGGGCTGGCCGTTCCAGTACGCCGTGCACGAACCGGGCGCCTCGGTCTGCAGGAAGGCCATCGTGAGGTACTTGTTGCCCGAGGCCGCGGCGAGCGCGGCCGGACTCTCGCCGGTCCACGCCTCGAAGTACGGCGCCGCGACATGGTCCGGCATGGGCCGCGCGCGATGATCGGCGCTCGCGGCACCCCCGCCGAGGGCGACGAGCCCCGCGGACAGGGCCGTTACGGCCGTACAGGACAGTGACACGCGAAGAGGCCCAGGTCGTCTCATTGACGCTCCCATGCTGAAAGGAGAGAAGTCGCCCCGGACCGGGGCGAACAGCGACCATATTTGGACTAGACCAATCGTCTGTCAAGGTTCTTTACAGTGAACTGACCGGTACGCTGCGGGAATTCGTCGCGAGCCGTCCCGGGTCAGTGGTGGTGCTCGTGCTGTTGGTGCTGCTCGCCGTGGTCCGGCGAACCGCCCATCATCCGCAGCATCGCCGGGCCGCCGCTGCGCAGGAACCGTACGACCAGGCTCGCGGCCAGCAGCAGGAAGGCGATGTTCAGCCAGGTCGTGTAGTTCCAGGTGATGCCGTCGTCGGGGATCGTGGCGTCGGCCTGGTCGGGGATCAACCCCAGCCCGCCGAAGGCGAATTCGACGATGTAGCCGGCGACGGCCATCGCCGAGAAGAACGTGACCAGCAGGAAGCCGGCCATCCGGGCGCCGTAGTACTTCCGGTAGATGTTCAGGATCGGCAGGATCAGCAGGTCGGCGTAGATGAAGGCGATCACCCCGCCGAAGCTGATGCCGCCCTTCCACAGGACCACCGCGAGGGGCACGTTGCCGATCGAGCAGACGAAGGTCGCGATGGCCACCAACGGGCCGACGAGCGGGCCGACCAGCTTCGCGGCGAGGGGGTGGTCGGCGAGGAAGAACGTGTGCCAGAAGCTGTCCGGCACCCACGCGGCGATCGCGCCCGCGATCAGCAGCCCGGCCACCAGGTCGCGCAGGATCGCGGCCCACTCCATCACGAAGATGTGCGCGACGGACGTGAACCCGTCCCGCGAGAACAGCCGGCGGACGAAACTGCCCTCGCCCCCGATCGACATGTCCATCGCCGCATGCCCCTCCATGGAACCGGCCAGCCCGCGCTCCGCCTGCTCCTGCGCCTGGTGCAGCAGACGCTGGCGCAGGAAGAGCCGGAACAGCGCGGCGAGTACGACGATCATGATCGGTCCGCCGACGAACTCGGCGGCGGTGAACTGCCAGCCCATCAACAGGGCCAGGATCACGCCGAGTTCGACGACCAGATTGGTGGAGGCGATCTCGAAGGCCATGGCCGCGGTGAAGTTCGCGCCCTTGCGGAACAGGGAACGCGCGAGCGCGACAGCGGCGTAGGAACACGACGACGAGGCCGCGCCGAGCCCGGCGGACAGTGCCAGCGTGCGTGGCCGGTCGTCACCGAGCAGCCGTACGACCGTCGACCGGCGCACCACCGCCTGCACGACGGCGGAGAGTGTGAAGCCGAGGATCAGCGCCCAGGTGACCTCCCAAGTCATCGAACCGGCAATGGACAACGCGTGCCCGATCGCTCCCATGAATCCGCCCCTCTCCGGTGTGCGTCTGGCTGGACTATACCCCTAGGGGGTATCTGACGCACGGAGGGCGGCGGCTACGGCGACGGTTGCCACTCCACCCGCAACGGGTCACGCCTGCTGAACCTGTCGATGTGCGTGGTGACGAGCTCCTGAAGTCGCCCCAGGTTCTCCTGGTTCTCGGCCTCGACGCGCACGCGCAGCGAGCCGGGGGTGGCCCGGAGGGTGCACTGCCCCCATGGGAGGCGGAGTACCCCGTCGCTGTCCGTCCACTCGACATGGATCTGGTCGGTGGGGACGTCCGGGAGCGCGTGCGCCCGCGGGCGGTGGGTCAGATGGCGGCCCTTGTTGTCGAAGTGTTTGCAGAGTTGCGCGAGATACCGGCTGGGGCGTTCGGTGACTATGCGTGCTTCGGAGGTGTGCATGGGTACCTCGGTTCGGTCGTCCGGTTCCGCGGCGCGTGCTTCCTCGGCAGCTTTATCGAGACACTGTGTCGCTGTCAATGCACGATGTATCGACAGTGGCAGCACGTATGCTGAGGCCGTGCCGAAGCTCTGGAACGAGACCATCGAGGAGCACCGCCGTGCCGTGCGTGACGCGGTGCTGGAGACCACGGCGGTGCTGGTGACCGAGCGCGGGCTGCGCTCGGTGACGATGTCGAAGATCGCCGAAGCGAGCGGGATCGGCCGGGCCACGCTCTACAAGTACTTCCCGGACGTCGAGTCGATCATGACGGCGTGGCACGAGCAGCAGATCACCGGGCATCTGCGCGAACTCGCCGAACTCCGGGACGGCCCCGGCAGTGCGGGCGAGCGACTGCGAGCGGTGCTGGAGGCGTTCGCGCTCATCCAGCAACGGCGCCACGGTCACGGCCCCGAACTCGGCGCCGTCCTGCACCGGGACGACCACGTCGCCGGCGCCGAACAGCACCTCCACCGCTTCCTGAGCGAACTCCTGGCGGAGGGCGTGCGGGCCGGCGTCATCCGCGACGACGTCTCCCCGGAGGAACTGGCGACCTACTGCCTCCACGCCCTCGCCGCGGCGGGCGTCCTGCCGTCCAAGGCGGCGGCACGACGCCTCGTCTCGGTCACCCTTGCCGGGCTGCGCCGGCCGGCCGCGGGATGACGGGGCTTCCGGACTTCGACGTGCTGCTGGCACGATTGGCAGGTCACCGGCAGCTGGACATCGCCGACCTGTCGAGGTCGGCCGAGATCCCGGAACCCGAACTCCGCTCTGTGTATGAGGGAACGGCGCCGAGTCCTTCGCTCCTTCGGAGGCTCGCGCCGGTGTTGCGGCTGCATGCCGCCGACTTGTTCGTGATCGCGGGCCTGGCGATACCGGACGAACTCGCTCCGCTGGACGCGCGGGCGCGAGACCTGGTCGCCGGCCTCGTACAGGACGCCGTCGGCCTGCCACTGGAGCGCAGACGCCGGTTGCTTCAACTGGCCCGCACGTTGCCCCAGGAGAGCCGCACGGAGCCTGTTCGGACACCGCAGGTGTACGAGCAGTTCGAGCGCGGTCCCGGTGGCGTGCTCTTGGGCATGGTCGGCAACCGCAACCTGAGCTGGAGCGGGATCGCCCGGACATTCGTGTCCCTGACGGGCCGGTACTGGGCCGCGTCCACGTACGGAGCCGTGGGCAACGGCCGTAAGGAAGTCACGCCCGACCTGCTGGCCGACTTCGCGACCGTCCTGGGCGTTCCCGTCGACACCCTGTCCGTCCTCACCGGTGTCGACGTCCCCGACGGACCGCCGCCCCAGAGCCCGGCGGCGGTCGACGCGGCCGGACTGCTCTGGGACGTCCGGCGCCTGACGGTCGACCAGGTACGTCAGGTCGCCGAGGCGGCGCGGGTCGCGCCACGCGCGTGACCCGCGCCGCCTCGGCGTCAGTTCGCGGGTTGGCGTACCACCGCGACGTCCCTGGGGGAGAGGACCGGGAAACCGTCCTCGCCCGCGGTGCCGACCAGGAGTTCACCGGGCAGGCCGGTCAACGGCACTGTTCCGTCCGTGCGGTTGACCAGGAACAGGAAGCGGCTGTCGGTGTCGCGGCGGACGGTCAGTTCGACGTCTCCCCTTGCCCCGGACGGGAGTTCGCTGTCGACGCCGGCGGGTGCGAGCAGCTGGGGGAGGAGGCCGGTGAGGCCGGCGCGGCCCAGGCGGGTGGAGACGTAGGCGGCCGAACCGCCGCCCACCGTACGGCGGGTGACGGCGGGGCGGCCGGTGTACGTGCCGCTGCGGTAGTGGGCCAGCACCTCCACCTCCGGGTCGGTCACCGTGATCCGGTCGGTCCACAGGGAGCCCGTGGCGGCGGTGTCGAGGTCCAGCTCGACCGTGTCGCCGTCGAGCAGCGGGCCGAACTCCTCGATGCGGATGCCCAGCAGGTCGCGCAGGGCGCCCGGGTAGCCGCCGAGCCAGATGTGGTCGTTCTCGTCGACGACACCGGAGAAGTAGGTGGCGACCAGGTGGCCGCCCTGCTCGACGTAGCGCGTGAGTTCCTTGGAGAGGGACGCCGGGATCATGTGCAGGACCGGCGTGATCACCACGTCGTAGCGGTCCAGGGCGGTCTGGGCCGTGACGATGTCGGCCCGTACGCCGAGGTCGAGGAGGGCGGAGTACCAGTCCAGCGCCTCCTGGCGGTAGTCGAGCCGGTCGGTGGGGTGCGAGTCCTGCTCGCTCGCCCACCAGGACTCCCAGTCGAAGACGATGCCGACCCGGGCGGTCTCGCGGTCCGTGCCCGCGACGGGGGCCAACGTCCGCAGCGTGCGGCCGAGTTCGGCCACCGCGCGGAAGAGTTCGCTGTCGGCACCGGCGTGCGGCACCATCGCGGAGTGGTACTTCTCGGCGCCGGCCGCCGACTGGCGCCACTGGAAGTAGCAGACGGCGTCGGCGCCGTGCGCGACGTGCAGCAGCGAGTCGCGGGCCAGGTCGCCGGGGCGCTTGGCCACGTTGACGGGCTGCCAGTTGACGGCGCTGGTGGAGTGCTCCATCAGGAACCACGGCTTGCCGGCGGAGATGCCGCTGACGAGGTTCGCGGAGAAGGACAGCTCGTCGCGGTCCTGCGAACCCGGCGTGACGTAGTGGTCGTTGGAGACGAAGTCGATCTCGGCGGCCCAGTCGGCGTAGTTCATGCCCTTGGTGTTGCCCATCACCATGAAGTTGGTGGTGACCGGCACGCCCGGGGTGATCTCGCGCAACAGGTCGCGTTCCGCGCGCAGATGGTCCTTGAGCGCGTCGGAGGAGAAGCGCTTGAAGTCGAGCTGCTGGGTCGGGTTCGGGAAGGAAGCGGCCAGCCGGGGCGGCAGTATCTGCTCCCAGTTGCTGTACCGCTGCGACCAGAAGGCCGTACCCCAGGCCTGGTTGAGGCTCTCGACGGTCGAGTAGCGGGCGCGCAGCCAGTCGCGGAAGGCGCGGGCCGAGTCGTCGGAGTAGTCGTAGACGTTGTGGCAGCCCAGCTCGTTCGAGACGTGCCAGGCCACGAGTGCGGGGTGGTCCGCGTAGCGCTCGGCCAACTTCCGTACCAGGCGCAGCGCGTGCTCGCGGAAGACGGGCGAGGTGGGGCGCCAGTGCTGGCGGCCGCCCGGCCACAGGGTCTCGCCGGCAGCGGTTACCGGAAGGATCTCCGGGTGCTCCGTGCTGAGCCACGGCGGCGGTGACGCGGTCGCGGTGGCCAGGTCGACGCCGATGCCGCCCGCGTGCAGCAGGTCCATGACCTCGTCGAGCCAGCCGAAGTCCCATACGTCCCGGGACGGTTGGATGCGGGCCCAGGAGAAGATCCCCAACGAGACGATGTTGACGCCGGCCTCGCGCATCAGCCGGATGTCCTCGTCCCACACCTCGCGAGGCCACTGCTCCGGGTTGTAGTCGGCGCCGTAGGCGAGACGGGGGGTGGCGTCACCGTCCGGCCCGTGCCGCAACTGGGACAGGAGGGTGGAGATCATGGGGGTCCTTCCGGTGACTGCACAGGTGGAACGAGCTGCGGGGTGGATTCCGGGCGGGCCGCCGCCGGGCGAGTTCTGCCCGGCGGCGGCTCCCGAGGAGGTGCCGGCTACGTCGAACCGGTCACTCCGAGCGGGTCACTTCGAGACCGTGAAGCCCTGCTCGTTGCCGTACTTGATGGAGGCGTCCTGCCAGCTCTTCAGACCCTGGGCCAGCGTGGTGCCCGAGATGTAGGCCTTGCCGACGGTGTCGTTGAAGATCGAGTTGGCGTACTGCTGGAAGGGCAGGTACGACCAGTCGGAAGCGACCTCGGACGCCGACTGCGCGAAGATCTGGTTGGCCTTCTGGCCGCCGAAGTACGGGAACTCCTTGTTCAGGAACGCGGAGGACTGGAGTTCCGCCTTGGTCGCCGGGAAGGCGCCCTGGTCGACACGGGTCTGGACGCCGGCGCCGGCGTTGGCGTACTCGACGAACGCGTAGGCGAGTTCCTTGTTCTTGCCCAGCGTCGGCAGGGCGAGGGACGAACCGCCGTTCTCCGCGCTGGCCTTGGCACCCGCGGTCCACTGCGGCATCGGGGCCGCGCGCCAGTCGCCGGAGGCACCGGCCACACCGCTGACGAAGTTGGCGGGCATCCAGGCACCGGTGGTCAGGGTGGCGATGGTGCCGTCACCGAGGCCCTTGTACCAGTCGTCGGTCCAGCCGTTGATGGGCGAGACGAGCTTCTCGTCGAGGAGCTTCTGCCAGGTGTCCGTGTACTTCTTGGCGCCCGCGTCCTCGAAGTTGACCGTCACCTTGGTGCCGTCGACCTTGTAGGGGCGCGAACCGGCCTGCCACAGCATGCTGGTGGTGAAGCCGGCGTCACCGGCGTCGTTGGCGATGTACGCCTTGGGGTCGGCCTTGTGCAGCTTGCGGGCCGCGTCGACGTACTCGTCCCAGGTGGTCGGGACGGCGATCTTGTACTTGTCGAAGACCTTCTTGTTGTAGAACATCGCCATCGGGCCCGAGTCCATCGGCAGGCCGTAGACCTTGGAGCCGTCGCTCACCGCGTTCCACGGACCGGCCGTGTACTTGGACGCCAGCTTGTCGGCGCCGTACGGCGCCAGGTCGCTGAGCCCCTTGGTCAGGGAGTACTGGCTGAGGGCGAAGTACTCGACCTGGGAGACGTCCGGGACGCCCTTCCCGGCCGCGATCGCGTTCGACAGCGCGGTGTAGTACTTGTCACCGGACTTGTCGCTGACCAGGTTGACCTTGACCTTGGGGTACTTCTTCTCGAAGTCGGCCGCGACCTTCTTCAGGGTGGGCTCCCAGGCCCAGACCGTGACCGAGCCGCCCTTCTTCAGGGCCGCCTGGATGTCCGAGGCCGAGACGGCCTTGGTGCTGGAGCTGTCGTCGTCCGAACTGCCGCACGCCGTCGCCCCCAGGGAGAGGACGGAGAGGAGGGCGAGGCCGCGCAGCAGGCGGCCGGTGGTTCTGCGCATGGAGGTGCTTCCACTTCTTCGTGGGTGGGACTACTTGAGGGTGGGGTTATTCCTTGACGCTTCCGGCGGCGAGACCGGACTGCCAGTACTTCTGCAGCAGCAGGAACGCCGCGATCAGCGGCACGATGGTGAGCAGCGAACCGGTGATCACCAGGTTGAAGATCACGTCACCGCCGATCGTCTGCGCCTGGGAGCTCCAGGCGCTCAGACCAAGCGTCAGCGGGTACCAGTTGGGATCCCTGAGCATGATCAGCGGGAGGAAGTAGTTGTTCCAGGTCGCGACGGTGGTGAACAGCAGCACCGTGACGACACCGGGGGCGAGCAGCGGCAGCGATACCTGGAAGAAGGTGCGGATCTCGCCCGCTCCGTCCATGCGGGCGGCTTCGAGGAGTTCGACCGGGATGGCCTCGGTCGCGAAGACCCACATCAGATAGAGGCCGAACGGCGAGATCAGCGAGGGGATGATCACAGCCCAAGGGGTGTCCGTCAGTCCGATCTTGCTGAACATCAGGAAGGTGGGCACCGCGAGGGCCGTGCCCGGGACGGCTACGGCACCGATGACCACGGCGAAGATCGCGCGCTTCCCGGGGAAGTTGAACTTCGCCAGCGCGTAGCCGCCGAGGATCGCCAGGAAGGTGGCCCCGCCGGCGCCGAGCACGACGTAGAGCAGGGTGTTCAGCAGCCACCGGCCGAAGATGCCGTCGTGGTAGGTGAACGTGTCGTGGATGTTCGACCAGAGGGCGAAACGGTGGGCGAACCACAGGCCGTTGGAGTCGGCCAGTCCCGACTGGGTCTTGGTGGCGCTGATGACCAGCCAGATCAGGGGCACCACGGTGTAGACCAGGATCAGACCGGTGAGCACGGTCAGCAGCACACTGCGCTTCGGGCGCCCGGGCGTGTGCTTCTTGCGGGGCGTGCGCAGCCGGGGCGCGGTTCGGGAGCCGCCGCCGGACGGTGCGGGCGCCGACGCCGAGGCGGTGGTGACGGGGGTGCTCATGGTCAGGCTCCCTTGCGCATGCCGCGAAGCTGCACGACATAGGCGATGACCATGGTGATCAGCCCCATGATGATCGCGACCGCCGCGGAGTAGTTGTGCTGCTGGCCGTTGAAGGACAGCGAGTACGTGTAGAAGTTCGGGGTGTAGTCCGTCGTGATCGCGTTGCGTGCCAGCGGTCGCAGGATGCTCGGCTCGTTGAAGAGCTGGAAGCTGCCGATGATCGAGAAGATCGTCGCGATGACCAGCGCGCCGCGGATCGCGGGGAGCTTGATGGCGGTGATGACGCGGAACTGCCCGGCACCGTCGATCTCCGCGGCCTCGTACAGCGAGGTCGGGATGACCCGCAGCGCGGAGTAGAAGATCAGCATGTTGTAGCCGACGAACTCCCAGGTCACGATGTTGCCGATCGACGCCAGCACCAGGTGTGTGGAGAGCGGGTCGGGCAGCGTGACGCCGAAGGCGCTGTTGATGTCTCCCACCAGACCGAACTGGGTGCCGTACATGAAGCCCCACATCAGGGTGGCGACCACCGCGGGCACGGCGTACGGCAGGAAGATCGTGATCCGGAAGAAGTCCCGGCCGAAGAGCCGGCCGCTGTCCAGGGCGAGGGCCACGAACAGGGCGATGCCGAGCATGATCGGCACCTGGATCACCAGGAACAGCGAGACCCGCTCCAGGGAGGACCAGAACTGGTCGTCCTGGAAGGCCTGCGTGTAGTTGTCCAGGCCGACGAAGTGGTTCCCGCCGATGAGCTGGTTGCGGTACAGGCTGAGATAGACCGAGTACACGATCGGAGCCAGGAAGACGAAGGCGAAGACCACCGCGAAGGGGCCGATGAAACCCCACCCTGTCCAGGAACGGCGGTCCCGTTTGGCCGATGGCCGGACCGGGGGCCGATTCGCGGCCGCAGGGGGCTGAAGCGTCGTCATGTAGTTCCTCGCTCGTCCATCTCGGAACCGGCGTCACACGCCGTCGCGATGGTTGCGTAAACACCCAGGTCCGAGATGGTCCCGGCCTGTTATGTTTACGTAAACATCTGATGGCGGCATGTCTACACTGCCCCAATGTCGGTGGTCAAGGGCCGTTTGGAGAAACGTGCCCCAGGCAATCGGATCGATAGGGGAAGGAGACGGGTGGACACAGCGCACAGTGCCTCGGCCGGCACCGAGGAGCCCCGTAGACGCGGCGGGAAACGGGTGCTGCGGCGCGCCCCGAGCGCGTCCATGGCCGATGTGGCACGCCTGGCCGGCGTCTCCTCGCAGACCGTCTCCCGGGTGTCCAACGGTTACGCGGGTGTGAACGAGGAAACCCGGCAGCAGGTCCTCGCCGCCATGAAGGAACTGGGCTACCGGCCCAACAGCGCAGCCCGCGCGCTCAAACGCGGCGAGTTCCGCACCATCGGCGTGATCACGTTCAACCTCTCCACCACGGGCAACATGCGCACCCTGGAGGCGATCGCCACCTCCGCCGCGCACGAGGGCTACGCCGTCACACTGCTGCCGGTCGCCGTCCCCACCCAGGACGAGGTGCGGGGCGCCTTCTCCCGCCTCGGCGAACTCGCCGTCGACGCCGTCATCGCGATCATGGAGGTCCACCTCCTCGACGCGGCGACCATCTCGCTGCCGCCCCACGTCCAGGTCGTCGTCGCCGACTCCGACGCGGGCGACCGCTACAGCGTCGTCGACACCGACCAGAACGGCGGGGCGCGCGCGGCCGTACGGCATCTCCTCGACCTCGGCCACCGCACCGTCTGGCACCTCGCCGGACCCGAGGAGTCCTTCGCCGCCCAGCGCCGCGCCGACGCCTGGCGCGCCGAACTCACCGACGCGGGGTGCCCGGTGCCACCCGTGGTGCGCGGCGACTGGTCCGCGGAGTCCGGCTACCGCGTGGGACTGGAACTGGCCCAACAGGCCGACTGCACGGCCGTGTTCGCGGCCAACGACCAGATGGCACTCGGCCTCCTTCGGGCCCTGCACGAGCGCGGCCGGCGCATCCCCGAGGACGTCAGCGTGATCGGCTTCGACGACATCCCCGAGGCCGGTTCCTTCCTGCCGCCCCTGACCACCGTCCACCAGGACTTCGCCGAGGTCGGCCGCCTGTGCGTGCAGGGTGTCCTACGGCGGATGCGGGACCGGGGCGACGAGCACGGCACCACCCTGGTGCCGACCGAGCTCGTGGTGCGCGCGAGTACGGCGGCGCCCGCCCTCGCCGTGGACGAGTAGCGGGCGCAAGGTCTTTCCGGCCCGCCTCAACGGGCGGGCCGGGTAAGGGAGTTGGTCAGGCGGTCGTCTCCGGGCGGCCGGGCCGGGACCAGTGGGTGTGGAAGGTGCCCGAGCGGTCGGTACGCCCGTAGGTGTGGGCACCGAAGAAGTCGCGCTGACCCTGGAGCAGGGCCGCCGGCAGGCGTTCGGCGCGCAGCGTGTCGTAGTGCGACAGCGCGGCGGAGAACGCCGGGACGGGGATGCCGCGACGGGCCGCGGAGGCGACCACCTCGCGCCACGGGACCTGCGCGTCGCCGATCTCGCGCGCGAAGGTCTCCTCGCCGAGCAGGCTCACCAGACCCGGGTCGGCCGTGTAGGCGGCGCGGATCCGGTCGAGGAAGGAGGCGCGGATGATGCAGCCGCCGCGCCAGATGCCGGCGACCGCGGCGAGGTCGATCGACCAGCCGTACTCGGTGGCCGCGTCCTGGATCATCTTCCAGCCCTGGTCGTAGGCGATGACCTTCGAGGCGTACAGCGCCTGTTCGACCTGGGCGGTGAAGCGCTCGGCCTCGGTGCGGCTCAGCGGGGGAGTGGTGCCGCCGGGCAGCCCTCGGTAGGCCGCGCGCAGGTCCGCCTGGCTGGAGGAGGCGCGGGCGAAGGTGGCCTGGGCGATCGCGGTGACCGGCGAACCCAGCTCCAGCGCGGTCTGCACGGTCCAGCGTCCGGTGCCCTTCTGGCCCGCCGCGTCCTTGACGATGTCGACGAACGCCCCGCCGGTCTCCGCGTCCGTGTGCGCGAGGACCTCGGCGGTGATCTCGATCAGGTAGGAGCCGAGCCGTCCCTCGTTCCAGCGGCGGAAGATGTCCGCGATCTCGGCGGGGGAGTAACCCCCGACCTGGCGCAGCAGGTCGTAGGCCTCGGCGATGAGCTGCATGTCGGCGTACTCGATGCCGTTGTGCACCATCTTCACGAAGTGCCCGGCGCCGTCGGTGCCGATGTGCGTGGAGCAGGGCTCCCCGTCGACCTTCGCGCTGACCGACTCGAACATCGGGCCCAGCACGGCGTACGACTCCGCCGAGCCGCCGGGCATGATCGACGGCCCGTTCAGCGCGCCCTCCTCGCCGCCGGAGACCCCGGCGCCGACGAAGTGCAGGCCCTGTTCGCGCAGGGCGGCCTCGCGGCGGCGGGTGTCGGCGAAGTGCGCGTTGCCGCCGTCGATGATCATGTCGCCGGGCTCCATCAGCGCGGCGAACTCGTCGATCACGGCGTCGGTGGCCGGACCGGCCTGCACCATGATCATCAAGCGGCGGGGGCGTTCGAGGGCGGCCACGAACTCCTGTGCCGTCTCGGCCGGGACGAAGGCACCCTCGTCGCCGTACTCCTTCATCAACTCGTGGGTCCGGTGCGGCGACCGGTTGTGGACGGCGACCGTGTAGCCGTTGCGGGCGAAGTTGCGGGCCAGATTGCGGCCCATCACACCCAGGCCGGTGACGCCGATCTGCGCGGTGGCGTCGGCGGCTGGGCTGTTCGGTGCGGATGCGTTCATGGGGTGCCTGTTCTCCGAGTCGGTGACGTGGCGGGTCGGCGCGGGGCGCCCATGACCGCTGGTACGTGTGCGATCGCGGATTGACTCGAAATTCCGCGTGATTGGGAGCGATCTTGTCGACCGCCGCACGGCGTGTCCCGCCGGATGCGAAGATCGCTCCCCTGGGAGGGAGCGGCCATGGGTGACACACGGGTGCGGTGCGCGACGTTCAACGTGCTGCACGGCCAGCTGATCCGGCCGGACGGACATCCGGCCGCCGCCCGCCCCGACGACGCCTCGGCGCCCCTCGCCGAAGCCGTCGCGTCCCTGGACGTCGACGTACTGGCCCTCCAGGAGGTCGACCGCTTCCAGGAACGCTCCGGCCGCGTCGACCAGGCGGCGGTCGCCGCCGCCGCGCTCGGCGCACTCGACTGGCGCTACGCGACCGCGCTGCACAGCCGTCTCGTGCCGGGCCGGGGCTGGGTCAACGACCCGGCCGAACCCGCGCCGCGCGTCCACGGCACCGAGGCACTGGAGCCCGAAGTCCCGTCCCAGGGCGTCGCGTTGCTCTCCCGCCTGCCGGTCCGCGAGTGGCGGGCCCTACGGCTCTCTCCGGGGCCCCTGGCCGTGCCGCTGAAGGTGGCCGGGCGGACCGCTCCGGTGCTGGCCCGCGATCAGCCCAGAGCCGCCCTGGCCGCCGTGCTGGAAGGACCGCGCGGCCCCTTCACCGCCGTGGCCCTCCATCTCTCCTTCGTACCGGGCTGGAACATCCGCCAGCTGCTCACCGTCCGCCGCTGGATCGCCGATCTGCCCCGACCCCAGCTGCTGCTGGGCGACTTCAACCTGATCGGCGCGCTGCCCCGGGTCGCCCTCAACGCGTCCGCGCGGCACAGCTGGCGGGGTCCGGCCGGACGGGCGACCTACCCCTCGCACCGCCCGCGCGTCCAGCTCGACCACATCCTGGCTGCGGGCCTCGACGCGGACGCCATGGGGACGGCACACGCACCTAGGACGGCGATCTCGGACCACCGGCCGCTGGTGGTGGAGCTGTCGCTGTGAGCCGGCTCAGTTCCACAGGGGGTAGGTCACGACGTGCGCGAACTCGTCCGGCCTTCCGGCGGTGTACGTCAGGCTGATCCGGCCGTACTGCCGTACCCCCGGATGCCGCTTCCACGTCTGCGCGTTGTCGAGCCGGACGACGACCGGGTACGAGTGGAACTTGCCCGCCGCGCAATAGGGTTTGCAGTCGTTCACCCAGTTGACGCCCGTGGCCGTCGCGGAGTTGGCGTCCCAGTTGGTCCAACGCAGCGACGCCAGGCGGCTGTTGCCGTCGCCGCAGGCCAGCATGAAGTCGGCGGGGCGCACCTCGGGATGCCAGAGGCAGTCGACCAGCACGGGGACCGCGGGCTGCCGCTGGGCGACCGGAGCCGCCTTCACCGTCGCCGCGGACGAGGTGCCCATGGCCGGCGCGAGCAGGGCGGCGGCACAGACCGTGACGAGTCCGACCATGGTGTGTTTGTACATGTCCGCTCCCGGCCGCCTGTCGTACCCGTCGCTCCGCACCCGCACCGGCGGTGGGCCCGCCCGGCGAGACACGGTCGTCGTCGCTCTTCTCGTTCGACGCTACGACCGCGTCCTGGGTTCCACCACTCGTAGGGACCAACGACGCGGCCCGCCGGGAGTAGCGGGCCGCGCGTGACGTAGTGGCTCAGGCCGGTCGCACGGCGCCGCGGATGGCGGCGGAACCGGCGTAGAAGATCGACTCCTCGCGTATCGGCGTGCCCGGGCTCGGCGCGTGGATCATCAGGCCGTTGCCGGTGTAGAGGCCGACGTGGTCGATGCTGTCGTAGAAGAAGATCAGGTCGCCGGCGCGGATGTCCGTGAGGGGGACGAGGGCGCCCGCGCCCGACTGTTCCTGGGCGGTGCGCGGGAGCAGGACGCCCGCTGCCTTCCAGGCGGCCTGGGTGAGGCTGGAGCAGTCGTACGCGTCGGGTCCCGCCGCGCCCCACAGGCACGGCCTGCCGATCTGTGCGCGGGCGAAGGCGAGGGCGGTGTCGGTCTTGCTCTGGGTGCCGGCGTCCGGTGCGGTGGGGGTGACGGCGGGTGCCGGGCTCATGGCCGGGGCCGGCGGGAGGGTGATTTCCGGGGCCATGGCCGGAGGGGCAGGGGGTGCGAGTGCCGGGGCCGCGGCGAAGGAGACCTCGGGGGCGGGGGCGGTCGGCTGCCACTCCTGCTCCGGCGGGCGCCAGGACGGTTCCGGTGCGGGCTGCCAGGCGGGCTGGGCCGCGGGCTGCTGGGGGATCAGAGGCATCTGCCCGGTGGACCAAGCGGGTTGCTCGGTCACTGCGGGCATCTGCCCGGTGGACCAAGCGGCTTGCTCGGTCACTGCGGGCATCTGCCCAGTTGACCACACCTGTTGCTCGGTCACTGCCGGGAACTGGCCGGTGGACCACGGCTGTTGCTGGGTCACCGCGGGCATCTGGCCTGTCGCCCAGGTCTGTTGCTCGGTCACCATCGGCATCTGTCCGGTGGACCACGTGGTCTCCGGGGCGGACCAGGCCGTCTCCGGGGGCGGCCAGGTGGCGCCCGTCGGCGGGGTCTCGGTGCGCGGTGCGCCGATGGCCGGGAGCAGGTCCAGGCTCGCGGTGAGCGGGTCGAAGGCCGGTGCCGGGGCGGTCGCGAACTGCTGTGGTGCCATGACGCGCGCGGGCGGCATCTCGACGGCCGGGGCGGGCGGTACCGGCGGCAGGTCGAGGACGGTCGCCGGAGGCGTCTGCGACATCTGGGCCTGAGCCATCTGTGCGATCTGGGCGATCTGAGACATCTGCGGCTGAGGCACCTGCGTCTGCGACATCTGCTGCATCACAGGAGACTGCTGTGTCTGTGTCTGTGTCAGCGGCGCTGCGGGAGACAACGCGGCGACGGGCGCCGCGGTCAGCTCCGGCGCGGCGGCCATGAGTTGCGGAGCGGTGGGCTCCGGCGCGGTGCCGGTCCCCGTGGTCAGTTCGGCCACGGCGCGACCGGGCTGCGCTTCGAGCGCGAGGCCGGTGCTCTGGGGCTCGGGACGTCGTTCGGACCGCTCGGGGCGGGATTCGGCCGGGCGGGCCGGGGTCCTGCCGGGCGGCAGGATCGCCGGTACGGTCGGGCCCAGTTGGGTGCGGGCGCGGTCGAACAGCTGCCGGGTGACGGCTTCGACGGCGGGGTCGGACGGACGTGACGCGCTGGGGCGGGACTCGACGCGCTTGCGCGGTTTCCCGGACATCGCACGTGTGGCGTTGTAGTTTCCGGTGGCCGTCTCGGCCCTGTCGTAAAGGGAGTTGATCCGCCGCTGGACTTCGTCGCGGCTGGGTCGGTCGTCCACGGTGGGGCCACTGCCTCCGGTGCGCGTGCGTCGTTCTGCCGGCATGGCAGACGTGCTCCTTCCGCTTCGCGCCTACCGGGTTAGCTGTCGGGTTCGGGCGTCGATCACGGAAGGTTTGCCCTACGGTCCTTGCCCTGAAGGGCAGTTGGACCGATTCACCCCAAGTTCGGTTGGGTCCCCGGCTCCGGCTGCCGCGAGCGGCACGCCGGACTCGGCGCAAGCCGTGCGGCCCGGCGCCGATCGCCGGAGTAGGTCGTACGGCCTGGGCGCCAACTTAGCCAACGTGTGTGCCTCGTGTGAAGGTTGAAGCGCGATATGTCCGATACGTATTTGTGACCTTTACCTCGCCCTGGTGTGTCGAGGGGTCTGGAGCCCTCCGGGGCCGGTGATCCATAAGAGGTCGCTATGAATTTCTGGGACGGTTGAACACACCGGCGCCGCGCTCCGTATTGGGTTGGGGGATTTCCATGCCGGGACGAGCCGGGCCGACCGATACGCGTAGGAGCAACTTCCTTGGCACGCAACACGCGCAGACGCCCCACAGGCGCACGACGCGCGACGATGGCAGCAGTCGCCCTGATGCTGGGCGGCGGAGGACTGATGGCGGCGAACGTCTACGCGTCGGCGTCCGAAGGCGGTTGGGGCGGCGACTCCGCCCAACAGGGGTCTCCGGACGCGGCGTCGCGAGGCGCGACGATCGACTGCCCGGACATCGGCACCCAGTTGACGACGGTGCCCGACGGGGCGAAGACCGACGTCGACAAGGAACTCGCGAATCTGGACCAGCAGATAACCGAGGCCTACCAGAAACTCCGGGACTCGACGGAGGCCATACGCCAGGACGCCTCCTTCGCCGACAACGCGATCATGAATCCGCTGAAGGAGAAGCGGGCGGCGACGATCGGACGGATCGACGACGCCATCGCACGCGTCGGGGACCGCCCGGAAGGGCTCGACGCGCTCGCCGGATGCACCCTGATCGCGCCCACGAACGAGACCGGCGACCAGGGCGGCAACGGCGGCGACCAGAGTGCCAGTGCCAGTGCCAGCGCCAGTGCTTCCGGCCAGGGCGGTCAGGGCCAGCAGCAGATCACCAACGGGCCCGTCGCCTCGGACTACGCGGACATCACCTCCGTGCAGCCGAATGTGAACGCTCCGCAGCAGCAGGCCGACGCCTCCCGCGGGACGTTCGTCACCGCCTGCGGGGTGAACGAGAACGGCCTGTTCAACTCCGACAACGTGATCGTCGCGCCCGGAGTCACCAACGGCGCCCACCACTTCCACGACTACATCGGCAACCAGTCCAACAACGCCTTCGCCAGCGACCAGGACCTCGCCAACGCCGACACGAGCTGCGAGAACCCGGGCGACAAGTCCACCTACTACTGGCCCGTGCTGCGTCTGCAGAACGGCAAGCAGGAGCGGGACGCGGACAAGCCCGGCGGCGGCACCGAGGGCAACACCGGTGAGATCGTCACGGCCAAGCAGGTCACCCTGACCTTCGAGGGCAACCCGCAGAGCAAGGTCGTCGCGATGCCGCGGCTCCTGCGCATCATCACCGGCGACGCCAAGGCCTTCGTCAACGGCCCGGCCAACGCCAACGCCTCCTGGAGCTGCACCGGGTTCGAGGACCGGCAGCTCAAGGACAAGTACCCGCTGTGCCCGTCCGGCAGTGACGTCGTGCGCACCTTCAAGTTCCAGAGCTGCTGGGACGGCCGCAACATCGACAGCGCCAACCACCGCACCCACGTGGCCTTCGAGGCCGCCGACGGCACCTGCCCGGCCGGCTTCAAGGCGATTCCGCAGCTGGTGCAGCGGATCGTCTACGCCGTCGACGCGCCGAGCCTCCAGGACGGCGACAAGACGAGCCCGCTGTTCGCGGTGGACTCCTTCCCCGAGCAGCAGCACAAGCCCGTCACCGACCACGGCGACTTCATCAACGTCTTCTCCGAGGGCCTGATGAACGACATGGTCACCTGCATCAACAGCGGCGAGAAGTGCGGCGCCGGCACGGACAACGACCCCGGATCGGGCGGCGGTTCGGGTTCCGGCGGCGGTACCGGCGGGGACGACGGCTCGGGCACGGCCGGTGGCTCGGGTTCGGGTGACGGATCCGGTACGGGCGGCGGTTCGGGTGAGCCGCAGGAGTCTCCTACGGCCACTGAGTCCGCTACGGCGACGCCCACCGAGACCGCGTCCGACGAGCCCGCCGGAAACGGCGGCAACGACGGGAGCGGCGGAAACAACGGTGGCAACGGCGACAACGGAGGCACCGGCGGCAACGACGACCAGCCCACCGCCGAGCCCGCGACCAGCGCCCCGGACACCCGGACCACCGACCCCGGAGATCTGACGACCGCTGTGTCGGTCCCCAAGGCCGACACGAAGACCGAAGGGTCCAAGTCGACCGAGACGCAGGGGAGTTCGGACAACAACGCCGGCGGTCAGGTCGGCAGTCCCGTGGCGACCCCGCCCGCCTCGTCCTCGGGCGGCGAGAGCTACGCGGCCGTAGGCCCGAACCAGCCGCAGGCTCAGGGCGGCCTGGCGGAGACCGGCGCGAACCTGTGGCCGGCCGCGGCCGGAGCGCTGCTGCTCGTCGCCGGATTCGTCGTGCTGTACCGGGGCAAGCGCAGCACTCGCTGACACCGCGTACGGCTGTAACCGACAACGGCCCGGCCACCCCAGTGAGGGCGGCCGGGCCGTCGTACGTCCGGCGGGTCCGGTCGGTCAGACGGCCGGTGCCGGATACGTCGGGTACTCGACCCCGGAGACGTGCTGGACGACCCGGACGACCTGGCAGGAGTAGCCGAACTCGTTGTCGTACCAGAGGTAGAGGATCGCGTTGTCGCCGTCGACCTTGGTGGCGCCCGCGTCGATGATCGAGGCGTGGCGGGAGCCCATGAAGTCGCTCGACACCGCGTCGGGGGCGGTGGTGAAGTCGATCTGCCGTTTCAGCGGCGAGGTCAGCGAGACGTCGCGGAGGTGGTCCAGGACCTCGGCGCGGGTGGTCTCGCGGCCGAGCCGCAGGCTGAGGATGGCGATCGAGACGTCCGGCACCGGGACGCGGATCGAGCTGCCGGTGATCGGCGCCTTGAGGTCGGGCAGCGCCTTGGCGACGGCTGACGCGGCACCGGTCTCCGTGATCACCATGTTGAGCGGCGCCGAACGGCCGCGGCGGTCGGCCTTGTGGTAATTGTCCAGCAGGTTCTGGTCGTTGGTGAACGAGTGGACCGTCTCCACATGGCCGCGCAGCACGCCGTACTCGTCGGCCATCGCCTTCAGCGGCGGCACGATCGCGTTGGTGGTGCAGGACGCGCAGGACAGGATCTGCTCGTCGGGCTTGATGGTGTCGTGGTTGACGCCGTGCACGATGTTCGGGACGTCGCCCTTGCCGGGCGCGGTCAGTACGACCTTGTCGATGCCGGGCCGCAGATGCTGCGAAAGGCCTTCCCGGTCACGCCACTTGCCCGTGTTGTCGATGAGGATGGCGTCCTTGATGCCGTACGCCGTGTAGTCGACCTCCGACGGGTCGCTCGCGTAGATGACCTTGATCTCGTTGCCGTTGGCGACGATCGTGTTGCTCGCCTCGTCGACGGTGATCGTGCCCTGGAACTGGCCGTGGATCGAGTCGCGGCGCAGCAGCGAGGCGCGCTTCACGATGTCCTGGTCGCCACCCTGGCGTACGACGATGGCGCGCAGCCGCAGTCCGTTGCCCGAGCCGGCCTTCTCGATGAGCAGGCGGGCGACCAGGCGGCCGATGCGGCCGAAGCCGTAGAGCACGACATCGCGGCCCTCGCGGAACGCGACCTTCTCGGCGCCGGTGGCACCGGCGACGGCCTCGGCGGTGAACTCCTCGGCGGTCAGGCCGCGTTCGTCGGTGCGGTGGGTGGCGGCGAGCATGCCGATGTCGATCTGGGAGGGGCCCAGGTCGAGCGTGGTGAGCGCCCGCAGATACGGCAGGGTCTCGGTGACGGAGAGTTCCTCGCCGTCGATCTGGCGGGCGAACCGGTGGGTCTTGAGGATGCTGACCACCGACTTGTTGACCAGGGACCGGCTGTGCAGCAGGACGGTGACGTCCCGCTCGCGGTGCAGCTTCCCGATCATCGGGATCATCGACTCCGCGATTTCCTCGCGGTGCTTCCAGTTGGTGAACGAGTCCTCGTTGACAGGCACAGGTTTCTCTTTCGAGCTAGGCGGCGCTCATATGCTAACCCGCTGTTCATCTGCTCGTTCCAAGGGGTCCCTCCTGGGCCGCCGAACGCCGTGAGGGCCCTGCCGACGCGCGTCGGCAGGGCCCTCACGGTTTTGTAGCTGGTGTCGTTCCTACGCGTCCTGGGCCGCGCCGCTGCCCAGCAGCGCCGACGCGTTCTCCATCGGGGTGAGGACATGCACGGGCACCGCCTCGGGCAGCCCGTGGCAGGTGAAGCCGAGCCGGGTCATGGCCCGGATGACCTCGCCGCTGTTGAAGTCGCGCGGGTCCTGCCGGGTGATGACCTGCCCCACCTGCTTGACGGGGTAGCGGCGCCGCCCGATGGTCACGGACTCACCCGTGACCAGTTCGGGCTTGATGCCCTTCATCGTCTCCAGGACTCCCAGCTTGGTGAGATCGAAGGGATACCGGGCGATGACACAACGCATGTTGCCTCACAGAGAGAAGGAGAAGCCGTCCGAAAAGACCGCCGAAAAGGCCGAGTTGATCCCTATGCCGCGGGGCCGAAGGACGAGCGTCGCTGTCCCCTGCCGCTTCCGCCGGCACCGCCGCTGCCGCCACTGCGGCGGGCCGTGCCGCCGCCGGTCCGGCCCTCGCCGGCCGGACGGCCACGGCGGCCGCGCGACGACGAGGAGGAGGGGCTGCGGCGGGCACGCTCGCGCTGCTCCACGACCGGGGCGGTGATGACGACCGGGACGCCGGAGGGGGCCTGGGCGCCGGTGATCCGGGTCAGCTCCTCCTCGCCCGACCGTACCGAGGTGACCTCGGCGGTCACGCCGGCCATGGTCATCAGACGGGTGAAGTCACGGCGCTGGTCGGGGGTGACCAGCGTCACGACACTGCCGGACTCGCCCGCACGTGCCGTACGGCCGCCGCGGTGCAGATAGTCCTTGGGGTCGGTGGGCGGGTCGACGTTGACGACCAGGTCGAGGTTGTCGACGTGAATGCCGCGCGCCGCGACGTTGGTCGCGACCAGCGCCGTCACATGCCCGTCCTTGAACTGCGCGAGGGTGCGGGTGCGCTGCGGCTGGGACTTGCCGCCGTGCAGCCCGGCCGCGCGGACGCCGTTGTTCAGCAGGTGCTTGACCAGCTTGTCCACCGCGTGCTTGGTGTCCAGGAACATGATGACCCGGCCGTCGCGCGCCGCGATCTCGGTGGTCGCCCGCTGCTTGTCCGTGCCGTGGACGTGCAGGACGTGGTGCTCCATCGTCGTGACCGCGCCCTGGGAGGGGTCGACGGAGTGGACGACGGGGTCGGTCAGGTAGCGGCGGACCAGGAGGTCCACGTTGCGGTCCAGGGTGGCCGAGAACAGCATCCGCTGGCCGCCCGTCTGCACCTGGTCCAGCAGACCGGTGACCTGGGGCATGAAGCCCATGTCGGCCATCTGGTCGGCCTCGTCGAGGACGGTGATGGTGACGTTGTCGAGACGGCAGTCGCCGCGGTCGATCAGGTCCTTGAGACGTCCGGGCGTCGCGACCACGACCTCCGCGCCACCGCGCAGTGCCCCGGCCTGGCGGCCGATCGACATACCGCCGACGACGGTCGTCATCCGCACGCTGACGGCACGGGCGTACGGGGTGAGCGCGTCGGTGACCTGCTGGGCCAGCTCGCGGGTCGGGACGAGGACGAGCGCGAGCGGCTGACGCGGCTCGGCCCGACGGCCCGCCGTACGGGCCAGCATCGCCAGGCCGAAGGCGAGGGTCTTGCCGGAGCCGGTACGGCCGCGGCCGAGGACGTCGCGCCCGGCAAGGGAGTTGGGGAGGGTCGTCGCCTGGATCGGGAACGGGACGGTGACGCCCTCGTGGCCGAGCGCGGCCAACAGCTTGGCGGGCATGTCGAGTTCGGCGAACGACTCCACGGCGGGCAGGCCGGGGGTCACCGTCTTCGGCAGCGCGAACTCGCCCTGCAGCGCGACCGGTCGGCCGCCGCCGCCCTTGGAGCGGCGCGGAGCGCCCGAGCGATTGCCGGACGGAGCCGCCGAGCGGTAGCCGCCGCTCTTTCCGGATTCCGGATTTCCATTGCGCTTTCGCGCGAAGCGATCATTTGTACGTGCGCGGTTCAATGTGGAACCTTCCTTGATATGGCACGTATCAAGGAATTCCCGCGGTAATTGAACGGCGCAGAGAATCGCAAGAACGAGCCGGTGGCTTCGGCGGAATATCGCCGAAGCATGGAAAATGCAGCGAGCTGGGGCCCGCACCCCAAGGTGCGGGCCCCAGCTGCGAAGTTAACGTCGGTGTTACGCAGGGACGATGTTCTCGGCCGTCGGGCCCTTCTGGCCCTGCGCGATGTCGAAGGTCACCTTCTGACCCTCCTGCAGCTCGCGGAAGCCCTGGGCGGCGATGTTCGAGTAGTGGGCGAAGACGTCAGCGCCGCCGCCGTCCTGCTCGATGAAGCCGAAACCCTTTTCCGCGTTGAACCACTTCACGGTGCCACTGGCCATTTTGTTCTCCTTCGGGGCGGTCAGCGGAGTCCGCACTGTGCGGGCTCCGTGTCGCCGTGATGATCACCCCGCCGGAAGAAAAACCGGACACACAAAAAAATGCTCCACCGCCTCGGAGGGCGGTGCGGGCATCTGAAGGGTTTGGCAACCACAACTGCAACTGAGATCAATAGTAGCACGGTGCGATCGTGAGTGTGCGGCCGTGAATTCCGTTTCTCATGCCGCGAACACAGATATTCGCTCTCCCGCCGGGCTATGCGAGGCCTTCGATCCAGTCGCGCACCGCCTTGGCCGTGGTCGGCGCGTCCCCTTCGAGCAGGCTGAGATGAGTGCCGGGCGCATCCGCAGTGTCCCGCACGCCGGGCCAGGACGACCGCCACGCCTGCGGCATGTCCGCCAGCGGCGCGGAGGCCCGCACCAACAGGCTTGGCACCCGCGTGGGTTCGGGCCGCCAGCCACGGAACATCCGCGTGTACGCGCCCAGCGACAGCAGTGTCAGATCGTCCACCAGAGTGTCGAATCTCTCGCCGGCCGCCAGCGGAATCCGGGCGGGCAGGGACAGCAGCCACGGCTCGGCCTCCCGGTCCGGGGTGATCTGGTACGAGTCGATCAGCACGAGTCCGGCCGGGGGAGCGCCGAGACCCGCCAGGTGCGCGGTGAGCGCGTGCGCGGCCGAACCGCCTATGGAATGACCGACCACTACATAGGGGCGATCCCCGAGCTGGTGTCGCACGGTCACGGCGAGCGACGCGGTCAGCGTCTCCAGATCCCGTGGCACCGCGTCCCCGTGATCGACCCCGGCGTGCCGCACCTCGAACACGTCCCGCTCACCCTCGAAGCAGGCGGCGAGCCCGGCGTACCAGGGCCGGCCCAGGTTGGAGGCGAAGCCGGGAACACAGACCAGGGCCGGCCCCCGGGTGCCCGAGGCGAGCCGCAGCGGCGGCAGCGTGTGCCGGGCGGCCTCCTCCGGGCCGAAGGCGGTGGCGCCGAGGGAAGCGGTCACCAGCAGATGCATGGCCGATACGACATCACCGGTTTCGCACACCTGCCGGTACAGGGCCGGCAGCGACTGCCCGGCTCCGCGACCGCGCCCACCGGACCGCGCCGGTGCCGGTGCCGGGACGCTTGCGTCGGCGGGCTCGTCGGGCAGTGTGCCGCGCAACTCGCCGTACAGGTGCTCGGCGAGCTGGTCGGTGTCCGGCCAGTCGTAGGCCACGGTGACCGCCAGCGGTGTCCCGGTCAGCAGGCTCAGCCGGTTGCAGAGCATGACGCTCATCAGGGAGTCGAGGCCCAGTTCCGTGAAGTCCCGGTCCACGGCGTCGACTTCGGTGTGTCCGAGCACGGCGGCGACCTCGGTACGGACGAGTGACCGCAAGGCGGGCAACCGCTCGGACGGGCACAGGGCCGCGAGTCGGCTCCGCCAGGATCCGGCGCTGTCGTCCGGCACCCCGACGCCACCCGTGCTCGCTGCGACGGCCGAGGGCCGGCCCGCGCGCAACAGCTCGCGCAGCGGTGGCGGGACGACTGTCCCGGCCGAGACCGCCTTCGGCGAGCGGTCCAACGGCAGTGGCGCGAGGACCGGTTCGACACTGCCCAGCGCGGCGTCGAAGAGCGCGAACGCCTGCTCCGGAGAGACCGCGCGAACCGGTCCGCCGTGCACTCGGCCGCTGCGCGCCGCCATACCCTCCTCGTCCGCCCACGCGCCCCAGACCAACGACAGTGCGGGCAGGCCCAGTTGGGAGCGGTGGTGCGCGAGCGCGTCCAGGAAGGAGTTCGCCGCCGCGTAATTGGCCTGTCCCGGATTGCCCAGCAGCCCGGCCGCCGACGAGAACAGCACGAATCGCGCCAGCGGCAGATCCTTCGTCGACTCGTGCAACTGCCAGGCCGCATCGACCTTCGGCCGCAGCACCGCCGCCAGCCGCTCAGGTGTCATCGACGCCAACACGCCGTCGTCCAGCACCCCGGCCGCGTGCACTACGGCGGTCAGGTCGGGCCCGAACGCCTTGAGCACGGGGGCGAGTTGGTCCCGCTCGGTGATGTCGCAGGCCACCAGATCCACTTGAGCGCCCGCTTGTTGCAGATCCTCACGCAACTGCCGGGCGCCCGGCGCCTGTTCGCCGCGTCGACTGAGGAGGACGAGCCGCCGTACTCCGTGCCGTTCGACGAGATGCCGGGCCAGCATCGCCCCGAGGGATCCGGTGCCGCCGGTGATGAGGACGGTGCCGCCGGCGAGCGAGCCCTCGGCCTCGGAAGGGGGCGCGGCTGCCAGCCGGGGCACGCTCAACACGCCGTCGCGTATGGCGATTTGGGGTTCGCCCGTGGCGAGCGCGGCGGGCAGCTGTCGTAGGGACTCGGGGTGGTCGTCCACATCCACGAGGGTGAGGCGCCCGGGGTACTCGGCCTGTGCGGTTCGGAGCAGGCCCCAGACCGTGGCGGCGGGCAGGTCGGGAGACGGTGCGGCGGCGCCGCGCGTGACCACGGCCAGGTGTCCGGAACCGGCGAGGTGCGTTTGCAGCAACTGCATTGCTCGTACGGTGAGTTGGTGTGCCTCCGTGACCGGGTCCGTGTCCTGGTCGCCGGGAGCGGTCAAGGAGGCGACTGTCGTCTCCGGTGTCTCCTCGTCGTCGGCGGAGGCGAGGAACGCGGCCAGGTTCAGATCGTCCGTCTGTGACACGTCCACGGCAGGCACCTCACCAGCAGCGGGCACCTTCGTCCACCGCAGCCGGTACAGCTCCCCGGCCGGAGCAGGACCGATCTCCGGTGCCGGGCGGGTCGTCATCGACTCCAGGTGGGCCACGGGTGCGCCGGTCGGGGTCGCGAGATCTAGGGTGATCGTGTCCGGGCCGGGCCTCGTCATGCGGACGCGCAGTGCCGTCGCGCCTGTGGCGTGCACGGTCAGGCCCCGCCAGGCGAATGGCAGCCTGGCCGGACCGGTGGGCGGTTCGGCGAGCAGCCCCGGGTGCAGGGCGGCGTCCAGCAGCGCCGGGTGGAGGACATGGCGCCGGACGTCCGCGACGGGCAACGGGCCTACCTCGGCGAAGAGTTCCTCGTCCCGCCGCCACAACGCGGTGACCCCTTGGAACGCCGGACCGTACGCCAGCCCGGCCGCGGCCACCCGGTCGTAGGCCTCGGAGAGATCCACCCGTGTGGCGCCCGTCGGCGGCCACACGGTGAGCGGGTCGGCCAGGACACCCGGCACGATCGGGCCGAGCCGGCCGGTCGCGTGCTGTGTCCAGGCGCCGAGCGCCCCGGACTCCTCGGGCCGCGCGTACACGTCCGCCGCGCGGCACCCGGAGTCGTCCGGCTCACCCAGCACCACCTGGACCTGGACGCCCTCTTCGTCGTCGTCGGGCAGGAACAGCGGGTTCAGCAGGGCGAGTTCCTCCAGTACGGCCAGCCCGCACAGGTCGCCCGCGTGCAGCACGAGGTCCGCGAAGGCCGCGCCCGGTACGAGGGTGTGTCCGCCCACGACGTGATCCCGCAACCAAGGTTGAGCCGCACCGGACAACCGGCCGCCGCACAGCAGCCGTTCCGTACCCGGCACCGTGACCGCCTGCGTCACCAGCGGGTGCCCGGAACCGGCGGTCGTGTCGCTGCTGGTGTCGGGCAGCCAGTAGCGCTGCCGCTGGAAGGGATAGGTCGGCAGGTCGTCGACCCGTCGGGCGCCGCTGCCCGCGTAGACCCGACGCCAGTCCAACCGCGCGCCGTGCACGTGGAGTTGGCCGAGCGCGTCGTACAGAGTCCGCGGCTCGGCGCTTCCCCGCCGAGCCGTCGCGACGAAGAGGAGTTCCTTGCCGGCGCCGGCAGCCTGGGCGGTGAGGTGGGCGTCCGGGCCGACCTCGGCGAACGCGGTCACCCGTCCGTCGTGCGCCAGCCAGTTGACGGCGTCCCCGAACCGCACGGCCTCACGGGCGTGCCGTACCCAGTAGGCGGCCGAGCGCAGTTCCTCCCCGGTGGCCGGAAGCCCGGTCAGGCCCGACAGCACCGGAATGTTGGGGGTGCCGTACGTCAACTCACCCGCGACTCGGCCGAATTCGGCGAGCATCGGTTCCATCTGTGGGGAGTGGAAGGCGTGGCTGACCCGTAGCCGGACAGTACGGCGGCCTCGTACGGCGAAGCGTTCAGCGAGCGCGAGGACCGGGTGCTCCGCGCCGGAGACGACGACCGCGCGCGGGCCGTTGACGGCCGCGATCGCGACCCCCTCGGTCAACTCGGCTGTCACCTCTGCCTCGGTGGCGTCGAGCGCCACCATGGCGCCGCCCTCCGGCAGTTCCCGCATCAACCTCCCCCGGGCCGCGACCAGTTCGACGGCGTCCGCCTCGGACAGCACGCCCGCGCAGTGGGCCGCCGCCAGCTCGCCGACCGAGTGCCCGGCCAGGAAGTCCGGGCGTACACCCCAGGAAGTGAGCAGCCGGAAGACGGACACCTCGTAGGTGAACAGGGCGGCCTGGGCGAAGTCCGTGCGGTCCAGGAGGGCGGCTTTGTCCGCGTCCCAGAGCACTGAGCGCAGCGGGTGTTCCAGGTGGGTGTCGAAGCGTGTGCACAGGGCGTCGAAAGCGGTCGCGAACACCGGGAAGGAGTCGTACAACTCCCTTGCCATGCCGGTCCGTTGGGCGCCCTGGCCCGTGAACAACAGGGCCAGGCGGGCGGCTGTGTGCGGGGGAGCGGACTCCGTCAGGGCGTCGAGGGCGGTCAGGGTCGTCGCTCGGTCGCTCGCGGTGACGGCCGCGCGATGGGGGAGTCCGGACCGGCTGATGGCTTGGGTGAACGCCACGTCCAGCAGAGGGAGTTCGGGGTGCTCGCGGAGGAAGGCCGCGGTGCGTGCGGCCTGTGCCCGGAGGGCGGACGGGGTGGCGGCCGAGAGCAGCAATGGGGGTGTCACCGCGTTGCGCGGGGATGGTGGGACGTCTGCTGCTTCCGCCTCCTCCAGGATCACGTGCGCGTTGGTCCCGCCGATGCCGAACGCCGAGACCGCCGCCCGCCTCGGCCGTCCGGGCTCGGGCCGCCACTCCTCGTCCTGGGTCAGCAGCCGTACCGTGCCCGACGACCAGTCCACGTGCGGGGACGGCTCGTCGGCGTGCAGGGTGCGGGGGAGTCGGTCGTGGTGCATCGCCAGCACCGTCTTGATGACACCGCCGACCCCGGCCGCCGCCTGGGTGTGTCCGAGGTTGGACTTCAACGAGCCCAGCCACAGCGGGCGTTGGGGGCGGCGGTCCTGGCCGTAGGTGGCGAGGAGCGCGTGTGCCTCGATCGGGTCGCCGAGCGCGGTGCCCGTGCCGTGTGCCTCCACGGTGTCGATGTCGCCCGGGGACAGCCCCGCGTCGGCCAGTGCCGCGTGGATCACCCGTTGCTGTGCGGGGCCGTTGGGGGCGGTGAGGCCGTTGGACGCGCCGTCGGAGTTGACGGCCGAGCCGCGCAGCACGGCGAGTACGGGGTGGCCGTTGCGGCGTGCGTCCGAGAGTCGTTCCAGCAGGACCAGGCCGACGCCCTCGCCCCACGCGGTGCCGTCGGCCGCCACCGAGAAGGGCTTGCAGCGGCCGTCCGGGGCCAGCCCGCGCAGTCTGCTGAACGCGATGAACGGGCCGGGCGACGACATGACCGTGACTCCGCCGGCCAGCGCGAGAGAGCACTCCCCGTCGCGCAGGGACCGTACGGCGGAATGCATCGCGACCAGCGACGACGAGCACGCGGTGTCCACGGTCACGGCGGGGCCGCGCAGCCCCAGCGTGTAGGCGATACGGCCGGAGGCCACGCTGCCGGCCGAGCCGAGGGCGAGATGCGCCTCCAACTCGTGCCCGCCGTGGTGCAGTCGGCTCGCGTAGGTGGCGTGCATGACGCCCACGAAGACACCGGTGTCGCTGTCGCGCAGACCGGCCGGGTCCAGCCCCGCCCGCTCCAGCAGCTCCCAACTCGTCTCCAGGAGCAGCCGTTGCTGGGGGTCGGTGGCCAGGGCTTCGCGGGGTGACATGGCGAAGAAGGCCGCGTCGAAGTCGGCCGCGTCGTGCAGGAAACCGCCCCGGCGGGTGACCGACTTGCCCAGGCGGTCGGGGTCCGGGTCGTACAGGTCGGCCACGTTCCAGCCGCGGTCGGTGGGGAAGTCGGAGGTCGCGTCGGTGCCGTCGGCGACCAGTCGCCACAGGTCCTCCGGGGACTCCACCCCGCCCGGATAGCGGCAGGCCATGGCGACGACGGCGATGGGCTCCCCGGGGTCGCTCGCGGAAGTGCGCGCGGGCGCCGGGTGGCTCTCGCCGTGCAACGCGTCCCGCACCAGGTCCGCCACGGCAGTGGGCGTGGGGTGGTCGAAGACCAGCGTCGCGGGCAGCGCGAGACCGGTCGCCGTGCCCAGCCGGTCGCGCAGCAGGACGGCGCCGAGCGAGGTCAACCCCTGGGCGCTGAACGGTACTTCGGGGTCAAGTTCCGGTAGGGGGACGTCGAGGGTCCGTGCCGTCACGCCGAGGACCAGGTCGAGTACGGCGTCGGACGCGGCGGCGAGCCGCTCGCGCAGCGCGGCCGAGGCGGCCGTACGTTCCGCGGCGAGGCGCTCCGGCAACTCCTCGACGAGCACGGCGCGGGCGATCTTCCCGGACGCGGTACGGGGGAGGGACGCGGTCGGATAGATCTCGTCCGGCACCTTGAACCCGGACAACCGCTCTCGGCAGGCGGCGAGCGCGCGCTCCGTGTCGACGCCATCCGGGCCGGGCACGACGAAGGCCACCGGCACTTCGCCGAGCACATCGTGGCGCCGGCCGACGACCGCGGCGTCGACGATGTCGGGGCGGGCCAGCAACACCCGTTCCACCTCGGACGGGTTGATGTTCACACCGCCCCGGATGATGAGTTCCTTGACCCTGCCGGTGACATGGAGATGGCCGTTCGCGTCGCGCCGGCCGAGGTCCCCGGTGCGGTACCAGCCGTCGATGAACGCCTCAGCGGTCGCCTCCGGACGGTTGTGATAGCCGGCCATCAGCCCGGGACCGCGCACCCAGATCTCGCCCTCGTCCCCGTCGCCGGCCTCGGCACCGGTGGACGGATCGGTGATCCGGACGTCCAGCACCAGCAGCGGAAAACCGCGCGAGAGGTCGTCACGCGGGCTGTCCAGCCGCTCGAGCGCGATCTTCCCGCAGGTCTCCGTGGAGCCGTACCCGTCGAGCAGAGGAGCGCCCAGGATCCGCTCGGCCTCGGCCCGCAACTCGGGCGAACAGGGAGCCCCGCCGCTGACACACACCCGCAGCGACGCGGGCACCGGACGTGCCGTCTCGCGCAGTGACTCCAGCAGCAGACGATAGGTGGCGGGCACCCCACCCAGGACGGTGAACGGCTCTGCGGCGAGCGCCTCGGCGACATTCGCGCCCGGCCCGAGGACACGCGCCGTCGCGCCGACCGAGACGACACCCAGCAGGCACACGGAGTGGCCGAGGGCATGGAACATCGGCAACGGCCAGAGCAGTAGGTCCTGTTGCTCCAGCCCGTACGCCGATACGTACGCCTTCTCCACCGACCACAGCGCGGAACGCTGCGTGGAGACCACGCCCTTGCTCTGCCCGGTGGTGCCCGACGTGTAGTGGATCCAGGCCGGCTCGTCGAGCCCGAGGTCGTCACGGGCGGCCGTACCCGAATCCGTTCCGGCCAGATCCTCGAAGTCGAGGGTGCCGTCGGCGAGTTCGTCCCGTCCGACGACGATCACCTGTCGTACGGCGGCCAGTTGGGCATCCGGCGCCTCCGTCACGATCGCGACGGCGCCGCTGTCGTCGAGGAAGTACGCCAACTCCTCTTCCGACGCGGCCGAGTTGAGCAGCACGCCGATCGCCCCGGCGCGCAACACGCCGAGCCAGGCCTCGACCAGCTCCACCCGGTTGCCCAGATGGATCGCGACCCGGTCCCCGCGCCCCACCCCGAGCCGTACCAGATGGCCCGCGAGCCGGGTGGTGCGTTGCTCCAACTCCCGGTAGGTGACGGCGCGTCGGTCGTCCAGATAGGCGGTCTTGTCGCCGATCCGATTCGAGTGCTCCCGCAGAATGCCGGGCAGCGTGCGTGTCAACTCGTCGTCGGAAACGGCCATTTCCACCCCAATGTTCACCAACCCCGAGTGGCAACCGTACGACAGGCGTCCTCCGGAACCCGGGATCGGGCAGGATCTACGGCATGGCGATGTGCGACTACTACTCCGCCGCGAGCGACGAGGCCGCCGTCGGAGTCCTCGACGCACCGGGCGGACCGGATCCGTCGGTCTTCGACGTGCTGTCCCTGAAGGGCATCGACCCGGTGGTCGTCATGGCGCGGCTCGAAGGCCTCCTCACGGACTGCGCCTACGAGGAGGCACGCGCCCGCCCGCGCTCCGGGCAACTGCTCTCGGACCCCGAGGCCGAAGCCGCCTTCGTCATCAGCGTCTCCGACACGCTCCGGGACGCGCTGGCCTCGGCAACGGATGGCCAACTGGGCCTGGTGGCGGGGCCGTTCGGGGCCGTGGAGGAAGTGGGTCTGCCGCCTGCCGAGGCGCTGGAGCTGCTTCGGCTGCTGTCCGGGCTGGCCCGGCGGGCCGTGGCGGAGAACCGGCGACTGTACTGCTGGTGGGCCCTCTGATCACTTCAGTACGTCGGGCTCCTCCTCCACGACAAGGTCGGCCAGGAGATTGAAGTTGTGCTGTGCCATGTTGGCGTTGCTGAACTGCCGGTGCGCCAGGGTCACTTCCTCCTCGGTCATGATCCGGGGCGTCCCGGCGGCGTCGGCGAGCAGCTGCATCTGGCAGGCGCGCTCCATGGTGATGAACCACCACGCGGCCTCCTCGACCGACCGCCCGACGGTAAGCAGGCCGTGATGCCGGAGAATGGCCGCCCTCCGGTCGCCGAGCCGGACGGCGATGCGCTCGCCCTCGGACTTCTCGAGGACCAGACCCTTGTACTCGTCGAACAGGACATGGTCCTCGTAGAAGGCGCAGGACTCCTGCACGATCGGGTCCAGGGGCTTGTCCAGTGAGGCGAAGGCCCTGCCGTGGATGGTGTGGGCGTGTGCCACCGCCACGACGTCCGGGCGGGCGTGGTGGATGGAGGAGTGGATCCAGAAGGCCGCCTTGTTGGTCCTGCGGTCGCCCTCGATCACCCGGCCCTCCTCGTCGATGAGGAGCAGGTCGCTGACGCGGATCCTGGAGAAGTGCACCGCGTACGGGTTGACCCAGAACCGGTCCGGGAACTCGGGGTCCCGTGCGGTGATGTGTCCGGCGATGCCCTCGTCGAAGCCGTAGCGGGCGAAGATCCGGAACGCGGCGGCCAACTGCCGCTTGCGGTGCGCACGTTCGGCCTCGATGGTGTCGCGGCTCTCCGCGAGGCGAGGAATGTCGAGTTCCTCGGTGTTGTCGAAGTCGATGTCGTTGCTGCCGGTGGTGACGGACATCAGCACGTCCTTTCCGGTGCGAGGTCACGAGGAATTTCTTTCAGGCTGCAACCATCCTCGACCTGATGTCAACCTCAGAGGCAACTTATGTTGCCTCAGTGGCAGATTATGCGTTCTCTTCAGTCGCCCCTCCGCCAAGCGCCCAGCACCATGAGCGTCTTGGTGCCGATCACCGCGCCCGTGCGCCGGAGGCGGTCGATGACATCTCTCAGGTGCTGCACGTCGGTCACCCGGACGCGGACCAGGGCGTCGGGGTCGCCCGCGACGGTGAAGACCTCCTGGGCCTCCGGGACGCTGGTGGCGGCCATGGTGATGGCCTCGACCTTGACGTCACCGGCGAACCGCAGCTCGACGAAGGCCTCGAATCCGGCGCCGAGTTTTCCGTGGTCGAGGGTGACCGTGTAGCCCGCGATGACACCGACCCGCTCCAGCCGGTCGACCCGGCGCTTGACCGCCGACGGGGAGAGGCTGACCCGTTCCGCGATCTCCGTCATCGTCCGGCGGCCGTCCTCGACCAGTAGATCCAGAATCGCGCGGTCGACGCTGTCGATGAGTCCCGTGTCGGTCATGTCCCGTCCTCCTGGTGGCGCCCGTTCTTTGCGGGAAACTTTGATGTGAGTCCAGTTTCTTGCATCGTGTGCAAGATACCTGCAACTTAATTGCCTGCCGCTGGGTCCCGCCGCTCCACTGTCCACACCTGCCAACCGGTCGGCGACCGCCGTTCGAGGGCGTGAGAAAGGGACTCAGCGGTGAAAGTTGAGCGCGAACTACCCTCCGGCGAAGCCCACGAGCTGCTGGAGCTGACCGTCGACATCGCGGACAAGGAACTCGCCCCGCGCGCCGCGGAGTTCGAGGAGGAGGGCCGATTCCCCCGCGAGGTGTTCCACGTCCTGGGCGAGACGGGACTGCTGACCCTCCCCTTCGCCGAGGACGTCGGGGGCGGTGGCCAGCCCTACGCCGTCTACCTGCAAGTACTCGAAGAGCTGGCCGCCCGCTGGGCCGCCGTCGCGGTCGGTGTCAGCGTCCACACCCTGTCCTGCCACGCAGTCGCGTCTTTCGGCTCCGCGAGCCAGCGGCAGACGCTGCTCCCGTGGCAGCTGAGCGGCACCGCACTCGGCGCGTACTGCCTGTCCGAGGAGCACGCGGGCTCCGACCCCAGCGCCATCCGTGCCCGCGCGGCACACGACGACGGCGGCGCGTGGGTGGCCCGGGGCACCAAGGCCTGGGTCACCCACGGTGGTGAGGCCGACTTCTACACCGCGTTTCTCCGTACCTCCGACGACCCGCGCAACGGCATCTCCTGCTTCCACGTGGACGCCGGGTCGCCCGGCCTGAGCGCGGGCGCCCCGGAGCGAAAGATGGGGCTGCGCAGCTCGACCACCGCAGTCATGAACTTCGACGACGTGCGCATCCCGGAGGACCGGCTGATCGGCGAGCCCGGCCAGGGTCTCAGGATCGCGCTGTCCGCACTCGACGCGGGACGGCTCGGCATCGCCGCCGTCGCGGTCGGCATCGCGCAGGCGGCCCTCGATCACGCGGTCGAATACGCCCGCGAGCGCCGGACGTTCGGCCGCCGCATCATCGAGCACCAGGGCGTGGGCTTCCTGCTCGCCGACATGGCCGCGCGCACCGAGGCCGCCCGCGCCACCTACCTGGTCGCCGCCCGCCGCAAGGACTCCGGCCGGCCGTTCAGCCGGCAGGCCAGCATCGCCAAACTCATCGCGACCGACACGGCGATGGCCGTGACGACCGACGCCGTCCAGGTCCTCGGCGGTGCCGGATACGTCCGTGAGCACCCCGTGGAGCGCTATATGCGCGAGGCGAAGATCACCCAGATCTTCGAGGGCACCAACCAGATCCAGCGCATGGTCATCGGCCGCCATCTCGCCGGCTCCTGAACGCGCCCTGATTCCAAAGAACTTGAGAAGAACGAATCCGAGAAAGGCGGGCACCGTGGCAGAACACGACGCCGTTGCCGTCATCGTGGGCGGCGGCTCCGGACTGGGCCGGGCGACCGCACACCGGCTGCACCGACAGGGCCGTACGGTCGTGCTGTTGGACCTTCCCGACAGTCAAGGGAAGTCCGCGGCAGCCGCGTTGGGGGAGCGGGCCCACTTCGTCCCGGCCGATGTGACCGATCCGGAACAGGTCCGGCAGGCCTTCGCGGAGGCGGCCGGACACGGGCCGGTGCGCGCGGCGGTCGACTGCGCCGGGATCGCGACCCCCGGCCGCATCCTGGGCAAGCGCGGAACTCTGCCCGCCGAGGACTTCCGCCGCGTGATCGAGATCAACCTGCTCGGCACCTTCCACGTACTCGCCGCGGCTGCCACCGTCATGGCCGGCAACACCCCGGACAACGGCGACCGGGGCGTCATCGTCTGCACCGCGTCGATCGCCGCCTACGACGGACAGATCGGCCAGGTCGCCTACGCGGCGAGCAAGGGCGGGGTGGCCTCCCTGACCCTGGCGGCGGCCCGGGACCTCGCCGACTCGGCCATCCGCGTCGTCACCGTCGCGCCCGGGCTGTTCGACACCCCGCTGCTGTCGGGGCTCCCGGAGAAGGCGCGGACACAGCTGGGGGCGGCCGTACCGCATCCGTCCCGGCTCGGTTCACCGGACGAATACGCCTCCTTGGTCGGCCACATCCTCGACAACCCGATGCTCAACGGCGAGGTCATCCGTCTCGACGGCGCGCTGCGCATGCCCCCGCGCTGAATCCCGCCCCGCCTTCGCCCGTCGCTTGGAAAGAGACCACTTCATGGCACCCACCGAAACCGCGCCGCCGGAGACAGCACCCTCCGACCCGCCGATACAACTGCTCGACCGTTCAGGGAAGTTGAGCACGGACGACCGGCTCCCGCTCGACCTGGCGACCGTCGACCTCGCCACCCTGCACCGCGACATGACCCTCACCCGCCGGCTGGACACGGAGGCCATCGCCCTGCAACGCCAAGGCGAACTGGGCCTGTGGCCCTCACTGCGCGGACAGGAAGCGGCACAGGTCGGCGCGGCACACGCGCTGCGCCGCCAGGACATGGTCTTCCCCACCTACCGCGAGCACGGCGTGGCCTGGTGCCGCGGTCTCGACCCGGTCGCCCTGCTGGGCCTCTTCCGCGGCACCACACTCGGCGGCTGGGACCCCTACGCCCACCACTTCAACCTGTACACCCTGGTCATCGGGGCGCAGACCCTGCACGCGGTGGGCTACGCCATGGGCCTGCACCGGGACGACAGCACCGGGACGGGCGACCCCGACCGCGACACGGCCGTACTGGCGTTCCTCGGCGACGGCGCGCTCAGTGAAGGTGAGACCAACGAGGCGTTCGTCTGGGCCGCCGCGCAGAACCTGCCGGTGGTCTTCTTCTGCCAGAACAACCAGTGGGCCATCTCCGCCCCCTACAGCGTGCAGAGCCGCATCCCCGCGGCCCAACGGGCGGCCGGATACGGCTTTCCGGGCATCCGCGTCGACGGCAACGACGTGCTGGCCTGCCTCGCCGCGACCCGCCAGGCGCTGCACCGGGCACGCTCGGGCGGCGGCCCGACGCTGATCGAGGCCGTCACCTACCGCCTCAACGCCCACACCACCGCCGACGACGCGACCCGCTACCGGCCCGCCGCCGAGACCGAGGACTGGGCGGCCCGGGATCCACTGGAGCGGCTGGAGGCCCATCTGCGGTCCACGGGCGCGGTGACCGACGACCACTTCACCGACCTCGAACAACGCGAACGGGATCTCGCCGAGCAACTGCGCGCCGGTTGCCGCGAGTTGGCCGAGCCCGACCCGGCCTCCCCCTTCGAGCACACCTACGCGCAGATACCCGCCGATCTGCGCCAACAGCTGCGCGAGCACCTGGAGTTCGTCTCCACGGGGCCGCAGGACGGAGAGCGGCAGTGAGCGTCTCCATGGTGAAAGCCCTCAACGACGGCCTGCGCCAAGCCCTGACCGACGACCCCAAAGTCCTGCTCATGGGCGAGGACATCGGCCGGCTCGGCGGTGTGTTCCGCGTGACGGACGGTCTGCGCAAGGACTTCGGCGACCTGCGCGTGGTCGACACCCCACTCGGCGAGGCAGGGATCGTCGGAGCGGCCATCGGACTCGCCATGCGCGGCTACCGGCCCGTCTGCGAGCTCCAGTTCGACGGCTTCGTCTACCCGGCCGCGAACCAGATCATCACCCAGCTCGCCAAACTCCGGCACCGCTCGGCGGGCCGCATCTCCCTGCCCGTGGTGATCCGCATCCCCTACGGCGGCGGCATCGGCTCGATCGAGCACCACTCGGAATCGCCCGAGACGTACTTCGCCCACACGGCCGGGCTCAAGGTGGTGACCTGCTCCACCCCGCACGACGCGTTCCACATGATCCAGCAGGCCGTGGCCGACGACGACCCCGTGGTCTTCCTCGAACCCAAGCGGCACTACTGGACCAAGGGCGAGATCGACCCCTCCTCGCCCCAGCCCCTGGACCGGGCCGTGGTCCGCCCCGAGGGCACGGACGTGACCGTCATCGCATACGGCCCGACCGTGCCCGTCGCCCTGGAGGCGGCCGAGGTTGCGGCGGAGGAGGGGCGCAGCGTGGAGGTCGTAGATCTGCGCAGTCTGTCTCCTTGGGACACCACGACCGTCCGCGCGTCCGTGCACCGTACCGGCCGGGCCGTCGTCGTTCATGAGGCCGCCCACTCCCACGGGTTCGGCGCGGAGGTCGCCGCACGGCTGCAGGACGAGGAGTTCCACTTCCTCGAGGCCCCCGTCGTTCGGGTGACCGGATACGACACCCCCTACCCGCCAAGCCGCCTCGAGTCGGACTGGCTTCCCGGTGTCGACCGGATCCTCAACGCCATTGACCGCAGCCTGAGTTACTAGGAAGGGGCGCACCGTGACGAGCCCGCAGCAGTTCCTGCTCCCCGACGTCGGCGAGGGCCTGACGGAGGCCGAGATCCTCGCCTGGTCGGTCCGGCCCGGCGACACCGTCGAGGTCAACCAGATCATCGTCGAGGTGGAGACGGCCAAGGCCGCCGTAGAACTCCCCTCGCCCTACGCCGGTGTCGTGAGCGCCCTCCACGCGGAAGTCGGGGGGTCCCTGGCGGTCGGCAAGCCGCTGATCACGATCGACACCGGCCCACCGGGGGAGTCGGCGGACGGTCGTGCGACGCGGCAGCCGGAGCCGGAACAGGCCGCGCTGCTGGTCGGATACGGCCCGCAAAGCGGAGGCGCTGGACGTCGCAGAAGGCGCTCCGCCGCACCGCAGCACGGGACTTCGCTGCCCGAGGACCGAGTCGAGGCCGGCCGCCCGGACCAGGTGGTCGAACGACCCGCGGCGAAACCGCCGGTCCGCAAACTCGCCAAGGATCTCGGAGTCGACCTCACCACCGTCACCGCTACCGGCCCCGGGGGCACCATCACCCGCGAAGACGTGCGCGAGGCCGCCGAACGCACGGCCCCGGAGAACGTCCCGGCCCCCGACAAGGCGCGACCCGCCGAGACACGCATACCGATCCGCGGCGTACGCAAGCACACGGCCGCCGCCATGGTCGCCTCCGCCTTCACCGCACCGCACGTCACCGAATTCATCACCGTCGACGTCACCGCCACCATGCGGCTGCGTGAACTCATCGCCGGCAGACGGGAGTTCCGGGACCTGCGGATCACCCCGCTGCTGTTCTTCGCCCGGGCCCTGCTGATCGCGCTGGCCAAGACCCCTGAGGCGAACTCCAGTTGGGACGAGACGGCGCAGGAGATCGTCCTGAAGCACTACGTCAACCTCGGGGTCGCGGCGGCGACGGACCGAGGGCTGGTCGTGCCGAACGTCAAGGGCGCGGACCGCATGTCGTTGCGTGAACTGGCCCAGGCGCTGGCGGACTTGACCGCAACGGCCCGAGCCGGCCGCACCTCCCCGCAGGACATGACGGGTGGAACCATCACGCTCACCAATGTGGGGGTGTTCGGGGTGGACACCGGTACCCCGATCCTGAACCCGGGAGAGGCCGCCATTCTCGCCGTGGGCGCAGTTCGCCGTATGCCGTGGGTGGTCCGGGACGACAACGGGGACGAACGGATCGAGCCCCGCTGGGTGACCCAACTCGCGCTCTCCTTCGACCACCGGCTGATGGACGGCCGCCAGGGCTCCGAACTGCTGGCCGGTGTCGCGGAGATCCTGCACGAACCGGGGCTGGCGCTGCTGTGACGGCGGTGGCGACGGTCGGTGTATCGGCCTGAGAGGCAACTTAATTTGCCTGAGAGGTTGACTTGGGTGAGCTGGACCGTGACTCTGTGGAAAAGGCCGAGGAGGCTTGGAGTCTCAGGAGGAGCGGGCCATGGCAACGTTCGTACTCGTACACGGTTCATGGGGTGGCGGCTGGGTGTGGGACCGGTTGCGCCCCTTGCTGGAGAGCGCGGGCCATACGGTTCTCACCCCCACGCTGGCCGGTCTCGCCGAGCGGCACGAGCTCTCCGCGCCGGACGTCGGGCTGGGTGTCCACGCGCGGGAAATCGCCCAACTCCTCGAATCCGAAGGGGTGCAGGACGCGATCCTCGTCGGGCACAGCTACGGCGGGATGGTGATCACGGGTGCCGCCGCACTCGCCGCCGACCGGGTCGGGCAGGTGGTCTACGCGGACGCCTTCGCCCCCGTGACCGGTGAGTCGGCGTTCGGGATGCTGCCCTGGCTGGAGCCCGCGTTCGCCGAGGCGCGGGGGCCGGCCGAGTGGGAGGTGGCGCCGCTCGACACCGGGGCGCTCGGTGCGGACGAGGAGGGAGCGGCATGGCTGTCGAGCAGGATGACGCCGATGCCGCGGTTCACCCACGAGGAACCGCTCGGACCCGGCAGCGAAGAGGTTCTGGCGGCCAAGCCCGTCACCTATGTCTACTGTGCCGACCAGGACTTCTTCACCGAGGTGGCCGCCGCGGCGGAGAAACGCGGTTTCCGGGTCGTAGCACTGTCCGGCGTCACCCATGTCGGCCTGCTGACGCACCCGGACGGCTTCGCGCAGGAACTGCTGAAGCTCCCGTAGAGGCTCCGTCCGATGTGCCTCGCAGGCGGGTTCAATTACCTCACAGGCATGTTATCGTGCGGGAATGTCGATCGAGGACACTGATCTGTGGGTTGCCCAACGCCTCAAGGACATGCGGAGCGAGCGGGGCATCACCCTGACGACACTGGCCGAACAGACCGGCATTTCCTCGGCGCATCTCTCGCGCCTGGAGAAGGGCGTACGCAAGCCGTCCATCGGCAGCCTGCTGCAGATCGCCCGCGTCTACGGCGTATCCATCAGCGAACTGGTACAGGAACCCGACCAGGACGACTTCCATCTGGTGCGCGCCGACGAGGCGATGACGCGTGAGGGCCAGGACGGCCGCTACACCGTACTGAGCGGGCCGCGCGAAACGATGTCCGTCATCCGGGTCGAATTGACGGCCGGCAAACACACCAAGACCGCACGGCATGTCGGCGAGGAATGGCTGCATGTCGTGTCGGGGGCGATCACTCTCGACATCTCCGGCGTATCGCTGCAACTGAATGCCGGGGACTCGGTGCATTTCGACTCGTCGAAGGAGCACCGTCTCACCAGCGACGACGATGCCGACGCCACCGTACTGATCGCGTCGACGGCGGCAACCGTCCCGATGCGGCACCCCATTCCGGCGTCGCGTCGCAATTAGGCGAACACCCGTTGCCCACCGCGCGGGATTGTGGGACGCCGAAGGGAAAATCGTCGGCAGGGGCGACCTGGCCGCGCAGTTCATCAAGGCCTACGACGCCGGCTGTCGAGGAGAGGGGCAGACGCCGCCTGATCGGTGACCGAGTTGCTCCAGTAGCTGAGGCACGCATTTTCCTTCGGTCGGCCCCGACGACCAAACCCGGGACCGGATCCGGGAGTTGAGGGTGCGCGCTCCGGCCCGCCCCGCCGACGGAGTGACCCGTATTGCGCAGATTCCGCCACGGGAAGGGTTGCCTCGGGCCTACGCTGAGTAGTCGCGTCGGTGGGGGAGGGGGCGGCCAGTTGTCCGGTGCCCTGGACGTGCGGCTGTCGGCCCGGCGTGAGGCCGTCGCGCTGGCCGTGTTCGGCGCGGGGTTCGGGACGTACGTCCTGGTCGTGACCGCTCCTGGCCGGTACACCACCACGACCACGATCCCGTTCTCGGGAGCCGTCGGCGGGCTGTACCTGGTGGCCGGACTGCTGGCCCGGCTGCGAAGGCCCGGCAACCGCGTCGGGCTGATGATGCTGCTGGTCGGGATCGGCTGGTTCGCGGAGGACCTGCAGATCAGCCTGGACCCGGTCGTGCACACCGTGGGCCTGCTCGTCCGTTCGGCGTCCAGCGGCTTCCTCATCCCGCTCCTACTGATGTATCCGGATGGCCGGTTGAGGTCCCGGACCGACCGCGTGCTGGCCGGTGCCGGATATCTGACGGCCTTCGTGCTGATGCCGCTGAGCGTGCCGTTCTCCACCTCGGTCGTGCGGAACCTGCTGCTGGTGCACCCGGTGGACTGGCTGCGCCAGGCGACCGACGTGGTCCAGTTCGTCATCAGCGGAGCCGTGGTCGCCGCCCTGTTGGCCCACTGGACGACCGCCACCCGCCCCGCCCGCCGCGTCCTCGCCCCGCTCTACGTCGTCGGCCTGGTCGGTGGTCTCGCCTCGGCGCTGGACGGGATGCTCGGCACCGGGCCCTCGTGGACCCACACCCCCCTCATCAACATCGCGCATGTGTCCGTGCTGCTGCTGCCGTTGGCGTTCCTGGCCGGCGTGTGGCGCGTCCGGCTGGGCCGCACCGCCGTGGCCGACCTGCTCCGCCGGATGCCGCTCGCCTCCAAGGAACAACTCCGCGACGCGCTCGCGAAAGCACTCGGCGACACTTCCGTGCAGGTGGGCTTCCCCGCCCAGGACGCGATCGGCTTCGTCGACAGCCAGGGCCGTACGCTCAACGCCGCGCCCGGACAGCAGGTCAGCCCCCTGGAGCGGAACGGCCGGCGGGTCGGCGTCCTGCTCCACGACCCGGCGCTCCGGGAGGACAGATACGTACTGGAGGCGGTCGTCTCGGCGGTAGCGCTCGAACTGGACAACCAGCGGCTCGCCGCCGAGGTCCAGGCACAGCTCGCCGAGGTACGGGCGTCCCGCGTCCGAATCGTCGAAGCGGGCGACGAGCAGCGGCGGCGGATCGAGCACGATCTGCACGACGGCGCCCAGTCCAGGTTCGTCACCGCGCTGGTGACGCTGCGACTGGCACGCCAGCGACTGGCCAACCAGCGGGTGCCCGAGCCGACAGCGTCGGCCGAGCTGGCCGAACTCCTGGACCGTATCGCGGAGTTGATGGGCGAGGGCATGGACCAGCTGCGCGACCTCGCCCATGGAATCCACCCGGCCGTCCTCAGCGAGACGGGGCTCGTGGCGGCCCTGGAGATGATCGCCGCCCGGTCCCCCTGCCCGGTGCGGGTCAGTGCGACGGAGGTTCCGGAACTGCCGCGGCCCCTCGCGGCCACCGCGTACTTCATCGCGGCGGAGGCGGTCACCAACGCCCTGAAACACGCCCACGCCACGGCCATCGACATCGACGTACGACACGAGAACGGCGTACTGCGGCTCGCGGTCACCGACGACGGCATCGGCGGTGCCGACCCCGACGGGGGCACCGGGCTGCTCGGTCTGCGGGACCGGGTGGCGGTGTTCGACGGCGAGATGACCGTGAGCAGCGCGCCGGGTCAAGGGACCGTGGTGGCCGCCACGTTGACGACCGGACGGGCCCGGTGTTCCGAGGGGGAGGACGGACCAGGATGAGGGATTCGGGGCGGACACCACAGGGGGAGGGACCGGCGGGCGTACGGCGGACCGACCCGCTGCGCATCGTGCTGGCCGATGACGAGAGACTGTTCCGGTCCGCGCTGGCCGCACTGCTGGAGAGCCGGGGGCATCGGATCACCGCCCAGGTCGGCGACGCGGACGCCCTCCGAGCGGCGGTCGCCCGCACCGACCCCGACCTCGCGGTGATCGACATCAGAATGCCGCCCACCAAGCGCCTCGAAGGCCTGCGGGCCGCGGTCGACATCCGGCAGTCCCATCCCGGCGTGGGGATTCTCCTGCTGTCCCAGAGCATTCAGGTAACCCATCTCACCGAACTGACGGGTTCCGGTGTCAGAGGCGTGGGCTATCTCCTCAAGGAGCGGGTCGCCGACGAACACTTCCTCGACACCGTGCGCCGAATCGCCGAAGGGGAGTGCGAGTTCGACCAGGAGGTTCTACGGCTGCTGTTCAACGGCCCTGACCAGCAAGGGCGTTTGGCCAGACTCAGCGCCCGGGAACTGGAGGTGCTGAAACTCATGGCGCAGGGGCTGACCAACCCGGCGATCGCGAGCCACCTCGTGGTCACCGTCAAGACGGTCGAGACCCATGTGGGCAGCGTTTTCAGGCGACTTGGCCTCCCCGACGAGAGCGAGGGCGAGTACCACCGGCGTGTCCTCGCCGTCCTCACGTATCTGCAGTCCGATCGAACCGCCTGACCTCAGCCGTCGTCCGCCGTGATGAAGTGGGACAGCGCGGCGGCCGAGAGCCGTGCCTTCGTCAGGAAACCGGCCGCCGGGCAGTGCGCGATCCGGCCGCCGAACTCGTCGGCCTCGCGCACCGAACAGAGGACGACCACCACCCCTGACGCCAGCGCGCTCAACTCCCGGGTGGCGGCGAACACATCCTCGCCCGGGAGCCCGAGATCCAGGAGCACGAGGTCGGGACGGTTCCCCCGGGCGATCGCCGTGACAGCAGCCGACGCCGAAGCCGCCTCCGACACGGTGTACTCGCCGTCGGCCTCCAACAAGGCGCGCACGGCGGCTCGGTAGACAGGATCGTCGTCCACGATCAGCACGCTGCGGCCCATGCCCCCATGCTGGCGGACGCGCAGGGCGACGGCATCAGGGCCAGCACCGAGAACACCGGTCAGGAGACCGGTGGTTGCCCCGAAGACCCCGGCCCGCGGCGAACTCACACTGGTGGGACAGCCCATTGCGGGGTCATCGGGGGGGAACGTATGCGGGGTTATCGGGGGAGGTTGCTCGCGCCGGCACTGCTCGCGGCGCTGCTGGCAACGGGGTGCAAGGACCCGGCAGAGGGTACGACGGTCTCCGTCAAACCCGCGTTCCTGCCGGTGACGTTCACGATCGACGCGTCGGGAAAGATCAGCTTCTCCGCCGAGGCGTCGATCGTGACACCGCTGGGTGAGGTGTCGGTGTCGGGATTCCAGCGAGAGCTGGGCAACCCCAAGCCGTATCTCGTGGCGGCCATCCGCCATCTGGAGGGGAGCACGACATCCGGCGCGAACGCGGCAGTGGACCGGTCCACGGGGGCGGTCCACTCCGCGTACGCGCCGGATCTCGGGTATGCCGAGGTCGCCGAGAGCTCGAGCACGGTCTACTCGCTGTACCGGATCGAGGCCAAGGGTCGTCATGTCCAGCCCGCGCTGAACGGGCAGCCCCTGGCTCTGGCGAAGAGCGGCACGATAGTCGTCGACGCCACGCACACACAGCCGGGCAGAGTGACCCAGCTGCAGATCGCCGACGCCCCGGAGCAGCAGCATTCGCCGGTGCCGACCAGTACGGCGTCCTCCTGCGCGGGAACCGACGCCATCGGGATCACCCTGCCCGAGGTGTCCGCGGGGGCCGATGTCACCGACACCGTCACGGAGTTGGCGGCCGACTGTCTTCAGGTCCAGTACGCGGCGGAGCCTGCGGACGGGGTGGCGGAGGGCATGGTCGCTCGGGTCGTGATCCCGGTCGACGGCGCGGTCGGCGCCGTGCAGTTGCCTCGCGTCGACGAGGGTGCGCCGGGGCCGGGGGACCGGGTGACGGCCAGCCGTCGTACGCCGGCCACGGTGTATGTCGCGGCGACGGCGCCCTCGCCCTCGCCGTCGCTCTCGCCGAGCGGCAGCGGCGAGACTTCCGGACAGCCGACGGACGAGCCTACGGTGCCAGGGACCACCTCGGTTGAAGGTGCCGCGTACGCGCCGGTCCGCACGAGCCCGGGCACGGCCGGTGAACGGACCAGTCACATCGAGGCGGGCGGCAACTACCCGGCACGGTGCGTGACGCACGGCGAGACGGTGCAGGCCCACGGCTACACCAGTGACCTGTGGGTCGAGTTGGCCCTCAGCGCCGGGGGCACCGGCTGGGTCACGGCCACCGCGCTCACCGGAGGTCCTGACGGGCTCTCGCTCCCGGAGTGCGCCGACACCGGGAGCGGGTCCGGTACTCCGTCGCCGACGGTCTCGGATGCCGTACCGACGAGCTGACGACCATCGAGCTCGGAGAACTCGGCGTCGCCGTCCGGGAGTTGAACGAGGGCCTGTCCGGCGGACAGGCCCTCGTGTCGTGACTAACCGCGTCGGCCTGCCGGATCGTGGGCGACCGAGTCCCGATCCCCCCTGCCGGAGATGCCGGAACCGGTGCCCGGAGCAGGAGTTGTTTCCCGGGCGCGGTCGGCGTGGCCGGGCCACCAGGCCGCGTGGCCGATCAGGGCGGTGAGGCTGGGCGTGAAGAACATCGCCATCACGAACGCGGCGACGGCGATGCCGAAGGAGACGGCGAAACCCATCTCCGTGAGCAGCGCGTTGCCGGCCAGCATCATCGTCGCGAAGGTCGCCGCGAGGATGAAACCGGCCGCCGCCACCGTCGGTCCCGCGTGCCGCAGCGCCATACCCGCCGCCTCGCGCGGATCTCGGCCCTCGCGGGCCTCCTCGCGCAGCCGGGCGATCATCAGGATGTTGTAGTCGGTGCCGATGGCGACCACGAAGAGATACATGATCACCGGGAGCATGAACATCAGACCCGGGTGCCCCTGCGCGTCCTGGAAGATCCAGACGGTGGCGCCCAGTGTGGCGCCGAAGCCGAGACCCACCGAGGCCATGAGGTACAGCGGCGCGACGACACTGCGCAGCACCAGTCCCAGGATCAGCATGATCAGCAGGGCGGCGACGGGAAAGACGGTCCGGTAGTCGTGGTTGACCGCGGCGTTGATGTCCTTGTAGATCGAGGACATGCCGCCGACCAGGGCCTCCGTACCGTCGGGAGCGGCGGAGTGCGCGACCTCGCGCACCCGGCCCACGGCGTCGATCGCCTTCTCCGTCGAGGCCTCGTACTTCAGCGTCACGGTGAAGTCCGCCGTGGTCCCGCCCTTGTTGACCTGGCTCATCCGGGCGCTCGCGACACCGTCCACGGCGCCGAGCTTCTCGGCGTAGGCGGCGAAGGTGCTCCGGTCCAGCGCCCGGCCGTCGGAGCTCGAGAGATAGACGTCGGTGGGCGCGGCGGCGCCCGCCGAGTACGCCTTCTGCATCTCGTCCTGGACGACCATCGACTCCTTGGTCTTCGGCATGGAACCCGAGGCCAGGTCGAAGGTGGCCTTGTAACCGAGGGTGCCGAGCGACAGGGCGACGAGCACGAGGCCGGAGAGCACGGCGGTCAGCGCGGGACGGCTGCGCACACCGCGGCCGAGAGCGGCGAACCGGGCGTTCTCCGGCTCCCGCTGCCACGACTTGGAAGGCCAGAAGACCTTCGGCCCGATCAGCGACACCACGGCCGGGATCAGGGTCAGACCCGCGATCAGGGTGACGCTGACCGCGATCGCCAGCGCCGGACCCATCTGCTTGAGGAAGCCCAGCGTGGACAGCACCAGCGCGAGGAACGCGATGATGACCGCGCCTGCCGCCGACGCGATGGCCTCGCCGACCCGGGCGACCGCGTTGATCATGGCCTGCTTCGGTTCGTCACCCGCCCGCAGCCGTTCCCGGTAGCGGAACATCAGGAACAGGAAGTAGTCCGTGCCCACACCGAACAGCACGACGATCAGGATCGACGAGACGGAACTGTTGGCCTGCAGTCCGAACAGCTTGGTGGCGTACGCGATCAGTCCGTTGGCGATCGCCGCCACGACACCGATCAGCAGCAGGGGCAGGAAGGCGAGGATCGGCGCCCGGAAGATGATCAGGAGCGTCACCAGGATGATGACGAAGGTCCCGATGCCGATCAGCGCCTCGCCGCGCTTGGAGGAGTCCTGCTGATCGAGGGCCTGCGCGGCGGAACCGCCGAGCTTCACCTCCAGATCCGTGCCCTTGACCAGTTGCTTGACGTCGTCGCGCAGCACCTTCGCGGCATCCGCCTGAACGGGCTGGCCGGCGTTCTTGCTGTCCATCTGGACCAGGGACATGGTGTAGCGGCCGTTCTTGGACGGCTGGCCGGGGACCACCTTCTGCACCTGGTCGATGTGCTTCTCGCCCAGTTCGGTGGTGATCCGGGCGACGTCCTTCTTGTCGGCGGCGGTCAGTGTGCCGCCGTCGGTGCGCTGGTACAGCGCGATGGCGGACGGGGTGAAGGCGCTGGGGAACGCCTTCACCTGCAGATCCGCCGCCTTGATGGATTCGTAGCTCTTGGGCAGGAAGCTGCTCTCGTCACTGTTGGAGGGCAGGCCCGGAGCGGTGGCGACAATCGCCACCGCCGCTATCAGCCACGCGACGATCGTCCAGACGGGATGTCGGACGACCGTATTGCCAATACGTCGGAACATGCGGGAGGTCCTCCTGATGCAGGAAGATCACCGCAGCCCGGGGAGCGGACCCCGGCATCGGCGACCCCGACCGGCCCTCACCCGTTGGCCGGTCGAATGGTTGTCTGTCTTCTGTCACATCGGTGACGCGTGAAGATTCATAACACACGCATGGTCGCGACCGCGGGTGAGTTTTCGCGGGCGGAACGGGGCCGCGGGCCCGCCGCCGTGGCCACCTAGGCTCCGAACGCGAGCTTCGAGACGTCGTCCCACTTCCGCCACTCGTCGAGCCGTGCCTGGTACTCCTTGGTGACCATGTCCAGGGGTCCCTCACCGAAGAAGATCCGCAGCGGCGGCTGCTCCGCGTCGACCACGGTGAGGATCGCCGCTCGCGTCGCACTCGGATCGCCGCGCCGCGCGGAGATCCTCGTCATGGCGGCACGGAAGTCGTCGTAGGCGGGCAGGTGTTGGGCCTGTACGGCGGAGGGTCCGGCCCATCCGGTGGCGTAGCCGGCGGGTTCGACCAGGGTGACCTTGATGCCGAAGTCCCTGACCTCGGCGGCGAGGCTCGCGGTGAAGCCCTCCAGGGCGAACTTGGACGCGTGGTAGAGGCCGAGTCCGGGCAGTGAGACGACGCCGCCGATGGACGAGACCTGGATGATGTGGCCGCAACCGCGGGCGCGCAGGTGCGGCAGTACCGCCTGGGTGACCCAGAGCGCGCCGAACAGATTGACGTCGATCTGTTCGCGGGCCTGCTGCTCGGTCACCTCCTCGGTCATCCCGAACAGGCCATAGCCCGCGTTGTTGATGACGACGTCGAGGCCGCCGAACTCGTCGACCGCCTCCTGTACGGCTTCGAACGCCGCCGCGCGGTCGGTGACGTCGAGTCGCAGGGGCAGCACCGCGTTGCCGTACTTCGCGACGAGGTCGTCGAACGAGGACGCGGAGCGGCTGGTCACGGCGACCTGGTCGCCACGTTCGAGCGCGGCCTCCGCCCACTCCAGGCCGAACCCCTTCGAGGCTCCGGTGATGAACCACGTCTTCGGCATGATCTCCCTCGCTCACTCTCTTGTTCACTGACCAATGGGAATGGGGCCAGTGAACTTGGTCGGTGACCAAGATGTCAACCTGCGACAGTGCACCTCTTGTGCGGCGACCAAGGGGTGTGTACGGTTCTTGTGCGTCGACCAAGATGATCGTCGGCCCTGTATGAAAGGAACGCTCTGCGGCCATGGATACGACTGAGCGCTATCGGGATCTCTTCCACGGTATGTACACGTGGATCTCGGACCTGTGTGATGCCGAAAAGGGCAGTGCCATCGACGAGATTCACCGTTACTGGGCGGACGACGGACGGATCGTCACCTTCGGCCGGGTCAAGGCGGCCGGTATCGAGGCGCTGCGGAAGCACTTCGAAGTCTTTCCTGAGCTGTACGAGAAGGTGGAGGTTCGTGAGCCGTTCTACACATACCTGGAAACGGGGGACAGGGTCGTCATCGAGCACGACATCCTGATCCGCACGCGAGACCTCGACCACGCCGTCATCGCCGGGGAGGCCGGGCGGGAGGAATTCCGGGTGACCTCGATCTTCTCCGTCCTCGACGGGAGGATCACGGAAATGCGGGAGGTCGCCGCCGTCAAGGCCGGAGACGACTGACCGTCACTCGGAGGTCGTCACCGCCTTGCGACGCAACCATATGTTGCGGCAGGAAGCGCCGTATCTGTTCAGGTCCGGCCTGTCCTGGAAGAACTGCACCTGATCGCCGGCCGGCCAGTCGCGCACCGCCGACACGACTCCACCCGTCTCGCCCGGGGGCTTTAAGTGCACGCACAGTTCCGGAGAATCCATGAGACCGTCCTCGACCACGAAGAAGCCGTCGTCGGGGACGAACCGGGAGTAGTGGTGCAGTGCCGCAACGGCTGTCGGCGGCGGCCGGGACTTCATGCGTGTTCTTCTGGGAGAGGTCGACGGAGATCACGCGGATGTCCTGCGGGACCAGACCGTGGCCCGGGAAAGCCACAGCAGATGCTCGAACGTCCGCAGGTCCTCAGGGAATTTCGTGAAACGGACGCCGGCGTGCGAATCAGGATGGGTGAGCGGGAATGCGCGTTGCGGCTGTCGCCCGGCAAGCGGAGAACCTGCATGCGGGAGGGGGAGTCCCCGTGAGAGCCTGCGCGGCATGGAGGCAGCGGCGGACGATCGGGCGGCCGGGGAATTCCTGGCAGGGATCCACGTGGGGGACATCTGCGACGGGACCGTCGTGGAGGTCACGCGGTCTCAGGGGGTGGTGGTCGCCCTGGACGGGTTCTCCGCGCGCCCGCTGGGTGTCGTCTGGCCGGCGGACGTCTCTTGGCGCTGGAAGACGGCTGTGGCCGTGGAGGTCGGCCGGCGGATCACCGCTGAAGTGGTGGCCGTCGATCTCGACGAGGGGCGGTTGCGGCTGGCGATGACCGCTACCGAGAACCCGGAACTCTGGGCGTTCCTGACCTCGCTTCACCCCGGTGAGATTCTCTCCGGGACGGTCGCCGCCATCGAGCGGTTCGGTGTGTTCGTGGCGCTGGACGACGGCCCCGACCATCCGGTCTTCCCCGGCGTCGGGTTCATCACGATCCCCGAACTGTCCTGGCGTCACATCGACGCGGTGTCCGACGTCGTCCGGGTCGGGCAGCGCGTGACGTGCGAGTTCCTCCAGTTCGACGACTGGAACGGAGAGGCGCGGCTGTCGTTGAGGGCGATGCAGCCGGACCCCTTCGCGGTGTTCGCCGAAGGGGTCACGGTGGGGCAGGCGCTGCACGGACAGGTCACCAAGGTGGTCCCGTTCGGCGTCTTCGTCCGGGTCGCCGACGGCATCGAAGGGCTGGTCCATCTACGGGAGTTGGTCGAGGCGCCCGTGGAGACGGCGGAGGGTGTCCATCAGGTGGGCGACGAGCTCACGGTCGTCGTCACCGAAATCGACCGGGAGCGGCGCAGATTGGCGCTGTCCCCGGCGCGCTGATCGTGTACTCCCTTACGTGACCGACCAGTTCACCATGAGCCGGGTGCCGAGATCCGCCCCCGCGTCGCCCTTGCGCGGAGACGGATCAGGCAGCCGCCTCAGGACTTGACCGGACGCCCCCGACCCCACGCCCAGGCGAGGCGGTCCGCGCCGGACTGGTTGGTCGTGGCCAGCCAGGGGCGGGCCGCGTCGCCGATGAGCTTCTGGATCGAGTACGTGTCGTCGGTGCGCAGACCGGGCCAGTAGACGGAGCCCATGCCGAGCTTGCGGAAGGTGTCGGTGTCGGCCTGGATGAAGTTGACCGAGTTGTCGTCAGGGGTAGGCACGTTGTAGTTCAGGCCCGTGGTCATCGGGGCGCCGAACTCGTCGGCCACCGTGCGGTTCGCGCAGTCGCCGAGACGCTCCTTGAGGTCGCTCACCCACTGGTCGTAGGTGGCGTAGCTCTTCCAGAACCCGTAGTGGTGCAGCGAGAGGTACGTCCCCTTCAGGCGCGGGTCGGCGCAGACCGTGGTGACGTGGTCGTTGTAGCCGGCGCCGCTCACGAACACCCGGTTGCGGGGCACCTTGGAGTAGGTGTCCAGCCACTTGGCGGCGAGGTCGGCCCACTCGGTGTCGGTGTAGCCGTGGGGCTCGTTCATCGGCTCGAAGTAGACGCGCTGGTTGTGCTGGTAGGCCTTCACCACGGTGTCCCACATCGGCCAGTACGTGGCGGGGTCGTCGATGAAGCCGTCCTTGTTGGCGCCCGTCCCCTCCCAGTAGGAGACGATGACCTTGAAGCCCTGCGCCGTCGCCGCGTCGATGACCCCGCGGTACGACTTCCAGTAACTGCCGTTCACCGTGTACGGGTTGATGGGCAGCCGCACCGTGTTGGCGCCGAGGTTGGCGCGGAAGGCCGAGATGACGCGGGTCGCCTTGGTGTACGTCTGCGCGTAGGTGTCGCTGAGCGACAGGCCGGACAGGACGACCGGGTCGTCGGCGTAATTGTCGCGCGGGTCGGCCCAGTTGACGCCCTTGAACTGGGACGTGTTCGTGCTCGGCGCCGCGGAGGCGGGGCTGCCGGCCAGCGTGGTGCCGGTGACAGCGGCGATCGCGACGGCCACGAAGGTGGCCCGCAGACGGGTTCTGGCGGGGTTGGTGCGCATCGACTTGCCCTTTCAGGAATGGCGGCTCGACGCGGGGCGGGGCCCGCGCGCGGCTGAGCGGCCGTTGGAACAGGTACCGGGAGGGACGGGGATGTCGGCTCGCCGTCTCCGGCCCGGTGGGCTCGGCGTGAGGTGGTGGAGGGGGATGTTTACGCAAACATGGCGGCGCCGGAATCGTGGCATCCGGCACCGCCATCGTCAAGGTTTCCCGCACGTAACGCCGTCGGCGTCCTGCGACGCGTCTACGGCTTGATGCCCACCCCGGTCCACAGGCTGACCTCGGCGTCCGTGGGCTGCTCCGCCGTGCCGGTGTCCTCGTCGGCGGCGTCGGGGCGCCAGCGGTGGCCGACCGCGATGCCGGGTTCGAGCAGGTCGAGCCCGGTGAAGAAGCGGGAGACGTCCTTCTGGGAGCGGAACTGCACCGGAGTCCCGGCGTTGGTGTAGATCGACGTCACCTTCTCCCAGGTGGCCGGGTCGAAGTCGGGCGTGCAGTGGCTGATGGCCAGGGCGCTGCCCGAGGGGAGAACCGACAGCAGGCGCTCCACGAGCCCGTACGGGTCCTGGGCGTCGGTGACGAAGTGCAGGAGCGCGTTGAGGGAGAGCGCGACCGGCTGGTCGAGGTCGAGTACCTCGGCCAGCTCCGGGGCGTTGAGGAGTGTTTCGGGGTCGTTGACGTCCGCCTGCACATAGGTGGTGCGGCCCTGCCGGGTGCTGCGCATCAGCCGTTCGGCGTACTTGAGGACCAGCGGGTCGTTGTCGGCGTAGACCACCCGGGCCTCGGGGACCACGGACTGGGCGACCTGGTGCAGGTTCGGTTCGGTGGGGATGCCGGTGCCGATGTCGAGCCACTGCTTGATGCCGTGCTCCCGGGCCAGGACGCGGGTGGCCCGGTGCATGAACGCGCGGTTCTCGCGGGCGCAGACGAAGATGGCCGGGTAGGCCGCCGCGACCGTCTCGGCCGCCTGCTTGTCGACCTCGAAGTGGTCCTTGCCGCCCAGGTAGTAGTCGTACATGCGGGCGGAGTGCGGCCTGCTGGTGTCGATGTCCCGCGCGGCGTGGGGGTTGGTCATGCTGTCCCTCTCAAGTGGTGTGCATCGGCGTCTCGGGCAGGTCGCAGCCGGGCCGGCTCCAGTTCCTCACGCCCGTGGTTCTGGTTCAGCCGGCCATCAGATGGTCGGCCAGGCCGCGCTTGACCCCGTCGACGAACGCGGCCATCTCCTGCGGCGTGTAGATCAGCGCGGGTCCGGCGGGGTCGGTCGACTGGCGCAACGCGATACGGCCGTCGGCGAGTTGCTTGGTCTCCACGCACTGGCCGCCGTTGGGACCGCTCCAGGGGCATTCCCAGCCCTGCTCGCCGAGGTTCGACGCGGGCATCCCGTTGTAGACCGTGTTGTCGGTGGTGGTCATGAGTACTCCTTGCGCATGCGGTTCAAGAGCGCCTTGCTGTCCGCGGACGAGGTCAGCAGCGACATCCTGTTGTGCGCCTCCAGATGGGCCGCGACGTCGGATCGCTGGTCCAGATACATGGAGGCGGAGAGGATCTCGCTGTAGACGATGTCGGGCAGCTCCGGTTCCTCGAACCGGAAATAGGTGAAGGGTGCGCACGCCCCCACGTGGGCACCCGCCGAGAACGGGACGATGTCGACACTGACGTGGTCCAGTTCCGAGACCTCGAGGAGCCGGTCTATCTGGTCCCGCATGACCGCGGGACCGCCCACCACCCGGTGGAGCACGGCTTCTTCCAGCACCGCCCACAGGGTGGGCGAGTCCGGCCTCTCCAGCAGACTCTGGCGGCGCAGACGTAACTGCACCCGCCGTTCAAGGTCTTCGTCGTTGTCGTTCGGGAAGCCGCCGCTCAGTACGGCACGCGCGTAGTCGTACGTCTGGAGGAGTCCCGTGACGTAGTGGGGTTCATAGGTGCGCAGGGTCTTGGCGCCGGTCTCCAGGCTGACGTAGGCGGTGAACCAGCCGGGCAGCACGTCACGGAAGTCGTGCCACCAGCCGGGCCGGTTGGCGCGCTCGGCGAGGGCGACGAACTCCTCGATCTCCTGCCGGTCGGCGCCGTAGGTCTCCAGCAGCTTCTCGACGTAGAGCGGTTTGAGACCGACCTCGGCCTTCTCCAGGCGGCGGATGGTCAGGGACGTCACCCGCAGGGCCCTGGCGGCGTCGTCCAGGGACACGCCCGCGTCCTGCCGCCGGTCCTGCAGCCGGCGGCCGAGGATCATGCGCAGGACCGTGGGTGCACCGGCGCCCGAACGAGCTTCGCTCACGCCCAACCTCCTGAGGGACTGTCACCGGCGCCAGTCTGACAGCGACTTGCTGTTGCCGCCAGACAGAAATCGGCGTTCTGTAATTATCAGGGAGCCGGTTGCAGCTTGAACTGACCTATGGGCATAGTTACTTGTGTCAGTGATCTAGGCCCCCCGCCGGAACACCCCAATTCCGGCACGCCTGTTGCCGCTGACCCGCGTCTCCCGCCTGCGCACGCCCCCGATGGAAGGCGAACCACCGTGTCCCCCCACACGACTCCCTCCCCGCAGCTTTTAGACGTCGCCAGCCCCGACCTGGCGCACTGGCTGGAACTTCCGGCGCACCGCTCCGGCGTCCGGGTCGCCCGCCACGTCATGGGCGCGCAACTGGCCAGGTGGGGCCTGCCCGAGAGCGTGCGTGACGACGCGGTGCTCCTTGTCTCGGAGTTGGCCACCAACGGCGTGTGCCACACCCCCAGTGCGCGGCTCCTGTGCGGGGTCGGGATCGTCGACGACCGCTGTCTGCGCATCGAGGTGCACGACCACGACTACACCGGCGGCGGGCTCTCCCGCTGTGAGCCGTGCGTCGACGACGAGAGCGGGCGCGGGCTGTTCATCGTGCAGGCGCTCGCGGACACCTGGGGGGTCGACCGCTCGGCGCTCACCGGCGGCAAGGCCGTGTGGGCCATGCTGCCGACCGGGCGCTGATCCAGGACGATGCAGGGGGCGAGGACGCCCGCGGCCTGTTCAGGTGGTCGCGGGCGTCAACTCGGCCAGCAGCAGCGTGCGGTCGTCGGCTCCGGGCGCCGCGCCGGGGGAGCGGAGCAGCCGCTCGCACAACCCGGGGAACGCGTCCGGACCGCCGGACGGTGCGGGTTCGGCGGCGGCCGTGTCGAGGGCCGCGGCCAGCCGGGCGATCTCCTGGTCGATGTCCGCGTGCCGGGACTCCACCAGCCCGTCGCTGTAGAGCAGGAGCAGAGACGGCTCGGAGACCGTCAGCACCGTGGCCTCGTAGTTGCCGGTGCCGAGTCCCAGCGGCAGTCCCGCGCTGGCGAGGATGACGGGTGCGGTCGGTCCCCCGGGGCCGCGCAGCAGTGGGGGAGGGTGTCCGGCGCCGACCAGGGTGCAGGTGTGCGAGGCCGCGTCCCACTCGGCGTAGATGCAGGTGGCGAAGGACGCGCCCGGGGTGTCGTAGGCCAACTCGTCGAGGCGGCGCATGAGTTCGGCCGGTTCCATGTCGAGCCGGGCCAACGTGCGTACGGCCGTGCGCAGTTGGATCATGGCGACGGCGGAGTCGGGGCCGTGTCCCATCGCGTCGCCGACGACCAGGCCGACCCGGCCGCCGGGGCGTGGCAGGACGTCGAACCAGTCGCCGCCGATGATGTTGCCCTGCCCTGCGGGGAGATAGCCGTGGGCGATACGGCAGCCGGCGAACTGCCGGGCCGGGTCGGGGAGCAGGCTGTTGCGGATGGCCAGCGCGGTGCGGCGCTCGCGTTCGTAGCGGCGCGCGTTGTCCAGGGCCACACAGGCCCGGGCCGCGAGCGACTCCACGGCCACGGCCTCGCCGGGCAGGAACGGTTCCCGCTCCGGGCCGCGGGTGCAGGCGATGAACCCGATGACGGCACCGCGCAGTTGGAGCGGCAACACGAGGAAGGACGCCGTCTTCAGTAGATCGTCTATGCGCTGCGCGTCCCCGCCCGCGGAGGCCAGCAGCCGCTGCGAGGTGTGCGCGTCCACCCCGTCGAGCACCTGGGTGTGCCCGGTCGCGAGGGCGCGCGCGTACGGGGTCTCGCGCGGGAAGACGATCACCTCACCGACCGGCAGCACACCGTCCCAGGTCTCCTGAGCCTCCGTACCCACCCGCACCGCCAGCCGGCGCGCCTCGATCTGGGCCGGATCGACGGAGGGCGTCGCGTTCTCCTCCAGCACCCACCGCTCCAGCAGATACACCGAGGCCGCGTCGCAGAACCCGGGCGTCAGCGCGTGCACGACGTGGGTGCCGGTCAGCCGCAGATCGAGCTCCGAGCCGATCACGTCCGCCGCGGGGGCGAAGACCTGCCTGCGGCGTGGGGGCCCGGCAGGGAGTGCGTCACCGAAGTGACTGCGCGGTTCGTTCCGCAGAGTCGTGCCTTTCGGGGTGGGGACCGGCCGCGTGGCGTGGGGCATGCGGTCTGCCGTGCGTACGACGGCAATCATATGATGACTCGTCAAGGATCTTCGGGTGAAGAGGAGTTGCAGTGCCGGGTAGTGGAGGTCTGCCGCAGGGGATCGATCCCGACAAGGCGAGTGTCGCCCGAATGTACGACGCGATGCTGGGCGGTGAACACAATTTCGCCATAGACCGCGAGGCGCTGGCGGCGTTCACCGCGATCGACCCCCAGGTGCGCACCCTGGCCCGGGCCAACCGCGACTTCCTCGGGCGGGCGGTGCGCTTCCTGGTCGCCTCCGGGGTACGGCAGTTCATCGACCTCGGCTCGGGAATCCCCACCCAGGGCAACGTCCACGAGGTCGCGCAGGCGGCCAGCCCCGGCGCCCGCGTGGTCTACGTCGACAACGACCCGGTGGCCGTCGCGCACAGCACCTCCCTTCTCGCCGACAACCCGGACGCGGACATCGTCGACGGCGACATCCGGCGGCCGGCCGAGGTCCTGTCCGCCCCGCAGGTAAGGAAGTTGATCGACTTCGAGCAGCCGGTCGCCGTCCTGATGATCACGATCCTGCACTTCATCACTCCCGCGGAGGACCCGGCCGGCATCGTCGCCGAGTTCCGCGACGCGCTGCCCGAGGGCAGCTGGCTCGCGCTGAGCCACGCGACGAACCAGGACCGCCCGGACACCGCCGCGGCCGTCGGCAAGCTGTACCGTTCCAAGGCCACTTCGCCCGTCACCGCCCGCTCCCACGACGAGATCCTCGGCCTGTTCGACGGCTTCGACCTCGTCGAACCCGGTCTGACCTACGTCCCCCTGTGGCGCCCGGATCCGGCGGACGAGATCCCGGAGAACCCGTCCGAGTACTGGGTCTACGCGGGCGTCGGCCGCAAGGGCGTGTGAGCCGCCCGGTCGACCTCCGAACCGAAAGTCGCGCGCTCGCCCCGGATTTGACCGAACAAGGGGGAGTGAGACGCGTGAACCGGGGCAGGGGCCTGTTGACGGAAGTTCGTTCGAACGAATGGGGTGGGCGTTATGGGAGCCGTGACGGCAGCGAAGGCAGCGGCCACGGCAGGGCGGCGGGTTGCGACCGAGGAGTCGCTCCCGTTGATCGCGGAGCCGTCGAAGGTGAGCCCGAAGGACGCGCGTGAACTGTCGCGCCAGTTCTTCGACCGGCTGACCTCGCTGGAGGAGGGCACCCACGAGTTCCAGTACGTGCGCAACACCCTGATCGAGATGAACCTCTCGCTCGTGCGCTACGCGGCGGCGCGCTTCCGCAGCCGCAGCAACAACGAGATGGAGGACATCGTCCAGGTCGGCACGATCGGACTCATCAAGGCGATCGACCGCTTCGAACTCACCCGCCAGGTCGAGTTCACCTCGTTCGCCGTCCCCTACATCGTGGGCGAGATCAAGCGCTTCTTCCGCGACACCAGCTGGGCCGTCCATGTGCCGCGCCGGCTCCAGGAGGCCCGCGTCGAGCTCGCCAAGGCGACCGAGGAACTCCGCTCACGCCTCGGCCGTACGCCCACCACGCGGGAACTGTCCGAGCTGATGTGCCTGACCGAGGAAGAGGTCATCGAGGCCCGCAAGGCGTCCAACGGCTACACCTCCTCCTCGCTCGACGCCGCGCTCAGCTCCGACGCCGGCAGCGAGGGCGAGACCGTGCTCGCCGACGTCATCGGCGAGGACGACCCGGGCCTCGAACTGGTCGACGACCTCAGCTCCTTGGCCCCCCTGATCGCCCAACTCGACGACCGCGAGCGGAAGATCATCCACATGCGCTACGTCGAGGAGCGCACCCAGGCCGAGATCGGCGAGGAGCTCGGCGTCTCCCAGATGCATGTCTCGCGCCTCATCAGCCGTATGCTCCGGCGGCTGCGTGCCGGGCTGCTCGATCCCGCGGTCGCCTGACGGGCCCATCCCGCCCAACAATCCGGTCTGTTGGGTGAATTCGTCCTCCTCGGACGTCCGTTCCGCGGGACTCTCGTACTGTGACCGGACCGGCACCCAGGGTGCCGGTCCGGTCGTGACAGGGTTGCCGGAAGGGGGAGTTGTGGCGTGGCGGAGTGAGGAGTTCGGGGAGTCCCACGAGGGCATCGTGGGGGCGACCCTCGCCGACGGCAGTGAGCCCAAACCCGTGTATCTGGACGTGGGCAGTGGCACCAACGGATTCCAGACGCGCGAGTGGTGGGCGTACAACGGCTGGCTGGGCCGCCCCAAGGCGGCGGCCTGGCGGGCCTCCTGTGTGTGCGGCTGGCGTGGCGAGAGCCATCCCATCGACTGGGACCAGGTGGAGGACCACGACCTGGACGACCTGGACACGTCCGACGCGTACGAGGACTGGTGGGAGCACATCAGCGCGGTCGAACGCCGTACGGTCCCGTTGCCTGAGGAACTCTCCGATCTGATGGAGCAGTTGGAAGAACGGCTCGACGCGCTCGCCGAGACGGCGCCGGTGGCCGCGCTGAAGGCGGTGGCCATGCTGGAGCGCATGGCGGTCCGGGTCGGCAGGGAGGCCGCGTACGGGGTGCGGGCCGACGACGTGTCGGGCGAGGCGCTCGGCAAGGCGCTGGGACTCAGCGTGAACCGGGCGCGTTCCCGCCTGGATCGCTACCTTCGGCCCTACTGAGCGGACGGTCGGGACGCCGGACGGGCGCTGGACCGTGCCAGACTGGACGTACCACCAGTCCCCGCTCCGCCGTTCCCGTACTTCACCGAGGTTGTCCGTGACCAAGCCCCCGGCCCGAGTCCCCCAGCGAAGCAACGCGCGCTCCAACCGGGAACGCATCCTGGCCACGGCCCGCCGGGAACTCGGCCGGAATCCGGACATCACCCTGGAGGAACTGGCCCGGGCCTCCGGCGTGGTCCGGCGCACCCTGTTCGGGCACTTCCCCGGCCGGGAGGCGCTGCTGGAGGCGCTGGCCGAGGAGGGCTCGGAGGCGCTGAAGTCCGCGCTGCCCGCCGAACCGGAACCGGCGGAGCCGGAGTCGGCCGACCGGGCGTTCGCGCGCTTCGTCCTGTCGATGTGGACCGTGGGCGACCGCTACCGGCTCCTGCTGGCCCTGACCCGCCGTGACCTGGGCGTCGAGCGGGTGACCGAGATCCTGGCACCGGCCCGCGCCGCCGCCGCAGCCATCCTGGACCGCGGACAGCGCGAGGGCGTCTTCCACACGCAGTTGCCTGCCGCCGTGCTGAGCGCCGGACTCGAGGCCATGACGGTCGCGCTGCTCGAAGAGGTCAACACCGGAGAGCTGGAGGACGACGGCACGCACGTGGCCGTCGCCGCCCTGATCGCCGCCGGTGTGCCGGAGAAGCAGGCGCGTGACGTGGTGGACCAGATCTCGGGCGCGGACGACTGAGCCCTCGACCGGCAACCCGGTACGGCGAGTCGACTCACGCCGAACCGCTCCCCGCGCCGCCGTCGGACCGGAAGGTGACCGACTCGCCCGACAGCCGGGCGCTGAGCCCGCTCTCCGTCGCGGTGACGGACCGCAGTCGCAGTCCCTCGGGGATGTTCCGCAGCTGTATCGGCCGCTCGAAGACCTGGGTGAGCGCCGCGCGCCCCACTTCGGGCAGCAGGCCGCCGGTGACCTGGAAGTCCTTGAAGGCGATGCGGTTGCCGGACAGTACGGAGACGGTCGCCGCCACGGTGACGTCGGCACCGGGAGCGAGCGGGACCTTCGCGCGGACCTGGTCGGGGCGGGTGCCGCGGGAGATCTCAACGCCGAGGGTGTCGGACAGGTCCTGATAGGACAGCAGGGCGGTCGCCTCCGCCGAGCGGGCCAGCGCCTCCTTGTCGTCGTCCGACTTCCTCAACCCGGCGAGACGGACCGAGAGTTGGCTCACCGGAAGCGGGCCGGTGGTGTCGCTCGCCGGTATGTCGTGGGCGGTGATGTCCACGTGCCGCAGGGTGCCGGCGGCCAGTTGGGTCAGCACGGGGAAGCCCCGGACATGGACCTCCGGCGCCGAGGGCGTATGCATGCCCTCCTGGAAGGCCTTGGCCGTACGGGACTCGACCCGCGCCGTCGCGAAGCGGTCGACGGCGACGGGAACGACGAGCAGCGCGACGAGCGCGCCGACCGCGATGACCACCGGGCGCCGGTTCGTGCGCGGCGGGCGGGTGTCGTCGGGCTCGTACGCCCCGTACGTGAAGTCGGCGTAGTCGTACCGGTGTTGGTCCATGAGGTCTCCTTCAGCTGGACGATCGCAGATGGTGAACCGCGGCGGCGGCGCTGTCGCGTCCGACGCCGGCGGTGATGAGGGCGGCGGTGGTGGCGGCCGTGCCGTCGTCGTTCCAGAGGCCGGAGTTGACGCATTCCAGGAGCGCCAGCATCTGTGCCTCCAGGGCTCGGTTGAGCGGTCCCGGCGGGACGGTGGTGTGGAAGACGCCCTGTTGCTGGCCCTGGGCGAGGATCCCGCTGACGGTCTCGCGGGCCGGGCGGAGCAGCGCGTCGATCGCGTCGGGGCCGAGGTCGCGGTGGGCGAGTCCGAGGAGCGTGCGGTAGCGGTCGCCGACCGGCCACAGGGCCAGGACGAAGCGGGCCAGCGCGGTCACGGCGTCCGGCGTCGGCGCGTGCGTGTCGGCGCTCACCCGCCGTACCGCCTCCCCGGCGTCCGCGGCGAGGCCCTGGACGAGCTCGGCCCGCCCGGTGAAGTGCCCGTAGATGGTGCGCCGGGCCACGCCGGCCGCCCCGGCGATGTCACCGAGGCTGCAGTCGGGGTCACGGCCCAGTTCACGCAGGGCTGCTTCCAGGATGCGGGCGCGGGTGGCGTGCGCCCTGGCGCTGCTGCGGCTGATCACGTCGACACCTCCTGGAGGGGCTGCCTCGTCCCGGCATAGTTGCACATCAATGAGCAATAAAATAGTCTGCACATCAGTGAGCAATTAATGCGTCCCCAGGAGTCCCCGATGCCGCTCTTCGTCACCACCCCCGTCGACCGGATGGCCGGGCCCTACGCACGCCGCTGGTCCGCCCTGATCGTCCTGTGCCTGAGCCTGCTGATCGTGGTCATGGCGAACACCTCGCTGATCGTGGCCGCGCCCGCCATGACCACGGACCTCGGCCTGAGCAGCAGCGATCTGCAATGGGTCATCGACGGCTACACCGTCCCGTACGCCGCGCTGATGCTCGTCCTGGGCTCGATCGGCGACAAGTACAGCCGCCGCGGCGCCCTCGTCACCGGCCTGCTGATCTTCGCCGGCGGATCGGTCATGGGCAGCCTCGTCCACGAGACCGGGCTCGTCATCGCCGCCCGCGCGACCATGGGCGTGGGTGCGGCCGTGGTCATGCCGGCCACGCTGTCCCTGCTGGTCGCGATCTTCCCGAAGCACGAGCGGGCGCGGGCCATCACGGCCTGGACCGCCACCTCGGGCCTCGCCATCGCCGTCGGCCCGCTGGTCGCGGGGTGGCTGCTCGAGAGCCACGCCTGGGGTTCCACGTTCCTGATCAACGTCCCCATCGCCGTCCTCGCGGTGGTCGGCGCCCTGGTCCTCGTCCCGCCGTCCAAGGCGGACACGAAGTTCCGCATCGACTACGTGGGCGGTCTGCTCTCCATCGTCTCGGTCGGCAGCCTCGTCTACGCGATCATCGAGGGCCCGCACTTCGGCTGGGGCGCCGGACCGGTCACCGCGGCCGTCGTCGCCGCCGTAGGACTGCCCGCCTTCGTGGCCTGGGAGCTGCGCCACCCGCGCCCCATGCTCGACGTCCGCAAGTTCGCCCACCGCCCCTTCAGCGGCTCGATGACAGCGGTGCTGTTCTTCTTCTTCGGCACCTTCGGCTCGATCTACTACGCCACGCAGTTCCTGCAGTTCGTCCTCGGCTACAACGCGCTGGAGACCGGCGTACGACTGCTGCCGCTGGCCGGAGCCGTGTTCCTCGGCGCCGCGGTCACCGGACGGCTCACCCCCAGGCTCGGCATGAAGCCGATGGTGGTGACCGGCATGGTGCTGGGCACCGTGGCCGTCCTCCTGCTCACCCAGGTCGACAAGACCTCCACCTACGGCGACTTCCTGCCCACGCTGATGCTGCTCGGTTTCGCGGTCGGACTGAGCGTCTCGCCCGCCACGGACACGATCATGGGCTCCTTCCCGGAGAACGAGCTCGGTGTCGGCGGCGGCGCCAACGACACCGCGCTGGAACTGGGCGGCTCGCTCGGTATCGCCATCCTCGGCTCGCTGCTGGGCACCGTCTACAAGGACAAGCTGACCGACCTGGTCGGCGGCCATCTCCCCGCCGCCGCCCTCGACACCGCCAAGGACTCGGTCGGCGGCGGCCTGGCGGTCGCCCAGGAGATCGCGAAGACGCCGTCCGCCGGACCGCAGCAGGCCCAGGCACTGGTCGACGCCGTGCACGAGGCCTTCGCCCACGGTGTCGCGCAGACCAGCCTGGTCGGCGGGATCATCATGGCCGCCGGCACGCTGATCGTCCTCGCGGTCCTGCCAGGCCGCCGCGCGGCCGGCGAGCAGGAGCCGAAGGCGGCGGAGACCAGCCGCGACGAGGAGCACGCCGACTCCGTCTGAACTCCGGTGCGATGCGGGCCCCTTCGTGCAGCGGGGGCCCGCACGATCGCGTAGGCGCGCAACGAACGAACGGGGGCACACTCCGGTCCGCCGGGCCATCGTGCATAAACTGGGCACAGTTCAGCCTCGGCGCCCGCTCCCTCGTCCGCTCGGAGAACACCGTCCCCGCCTAGAGCGGCGCCGGGATCGCCGACGGTTGAAGCTCACTTCACGAAATCGACGGTCCTGCCTGTGCACGCTCCGGACACCACCGCCATCACCCCCGAACCGGCCGACACGGCGCCGCATCGCACCCGGCGCTGGCTGCGCCCGGTGGTGATCACGGTCCTGCTCGCGCTGTTCACCACCGAACTGGTGCTCGGCTGGCCGTCGCTCGCCGCGGCGCTGTCACAGCTGCGCGCACCCCGCCTGAACTGGTTCGCCGTCGCGCTCGTCGCCGAAGTCGCCGCCATGGGCTGCTACGCGCGCATGCAGCGTCGGCTGCTGCGCTCGGCCGGGGTGATCGTGCCGATCCAGAAGCACGTCGCCCTGGCCTACGCCGCGCACTCGCTCAGCGTCACACTGCCCGGCGGACCGGCCTTCTCCACCCACTTCAACTACCAGCAGATGCGCCGCTTCGGAGCCACCCCCGCCGTCGCCTCCTGGTGCATCGCGCTGTCCGGCATCCTCTCCGCGGCGGCCCTGGCCGTCGTCACCGCGATCTCCGCGATCGCCTCCGACGGCAGTCTGCAGTGGCACAGCCTCGTCACCCTCGGCCTGGCCGTCCTGCTGCTCACCGTCGGCATCCGGCGCATCACCCGGCACCCGGAGAAGGTCGAACCGGCCACCCGGGCCGCGCTCGCCAAGGTCAACAAGTTGCGGCACCTTCCCGAGACCCAGGGCCTCGACCGGATCCGCGGCTTCGTCGATCAACTCCGCACCGCCCGGCTGCAACCCCGGCACGCCGTCGCCGCCGCCGTCTTCGCCGTGCTCAACTGGCTGCTCGACGCGGGCTGTCTGTGGCTCTGCTTCCACGCCATAAGCGACACGCAGATCAGCAACGCCCAACTGCTGCTCGCCTTCTGCGCGGGCATGGCCGCCGGCACCCTCACGATCATCCCGGGCGGACTCGGCATCATCGACAGCGCGCTCGTCCTCGGCCTGGTCACGGGTGGCGTGGCGACCAGCACCGCCATCGCCACGGTCGTGCTCTACCGGATCATCAGCTTCGGGTTCATCATCGGCGTCGGCTGGATAACGTGGCTGGTCATCCGCCGCCACAACCGCCGTGAGCCGGTCGTCCCGGTCGACGCCGACGGTGCCCAGGAGGACAGGGGTCCCCTGGGCACCGGCGCCGGTACGTCGGCGGGTCACTAGCTGAGCGTGAAGTCGTCCGCGGTGACGTTGGACTGGCCGTACCAGCCGTGGACGTAGACGGTGACCGTTCCGCTGCTGCCGGTGGTGAAGGGGACCGACAGCTGGTTCCAGCTCGTGCTGTTGGACCAGGTGCTCGCGGAGGCGCCGCCGCTCACCCCGAGGTAGGCGTACGGTCCCTGGACCCAGGCGGTGAGTGTGTAGCTCTTGTTGGGGGACAGGGTGACGGTCTGGTCGCATTCGCCGGTGGCGCTGGAGCTCGGGGTGACCTGAAGGCTGTGGCTTCCGCTGTGTACGGGACTGGAGACCACCGCGCTGCCGCCCGTGCAGCTCCACGGGCTCAGACTTCCGGTCTCGAAGCCCGCGTTGGTCAGCGAGCCCCCGCCGCCGCCTCCGCCAGTGCTGCTGGTGACGGTGAGCGTGTACGTCGCGCTGTGGCTGCCCGTCGCGGCGGTGCCGGTGACGGTGATCGGGTAACTGCCCGCGGCCACGGACGAGCCGACCGTCGCCGTCAGTGTCGAACTGCCCCCGGACGTCACGGAGTTCGGGCTGAACGAGACACTGACACCGGAGGGTGCGCCGGAGGCGGTGAGACTGACGGACTCGGCGCTGCCGGAGGTGACGGCGGTGGAGACGGCCGAGGTCGCCGAACCGCCCTGGGCCACCGAGGCGGAGCCCGGTGACAGGGAGAGTGAGAAGTCGCTCGTGGTGCCTCCGCCGCCGCCCGTGCCCGTGCCCGTGTAGGGCACGAACGCGTCGGTGAACGCGAGGCTGTTCTGGCTGATCTGACTGCACGTGGGCAGGGAGTTGGCGTTGCCGCCGCACGCCTGGTCCCGAGTGATCGCCCAGAACGCCAGCCGGCCGACGCTGTTCTGCGCGGCGAAGCTCTCCACCGTCTGGGCGTCCGCCAGGGTGAAGGTGGAGCCGTCGTCGTTCTTGCCGATCATCGGGGTGATGCCGAGGTTGGCGTAGGTGTAGCCGGAGTCGACGGACTGCATCTGCGCCAGCGTGGCCTTGGCCGCGGAGACGGCGGCCTGCCCCATCTCGGTGCCGGTGCCCGCGTAGTAGTCCATGGCCATGATGTTGAGGACGTCGATCTTGATGCCCGCGGTCCTGGCGGCCTTGACGATGTTGACGCCGTCGCCGGTCAGCCCGCTCGTCAGCACCGGCAGGGTCATGGAGAACTTCAGGTTCGGGTTGGACGCCTTGAGGTCCTTCATCGCCTGCATCTGGCGGGCCACCGCGGCGGTGTCCGCGATGGCGGCGCCCTCGATGTCGAAGTCGAGCTGCGTGACGCCGTAGTCGTTGATGATGGCCTGGTATCCGGCGTCGATGCTGCTCTGCGTCGAGCACGTCCAGGCCAGCGGCTCGCCGCTCGCGCCGCCGGAGGAGATGATGACCGACGCGCCCTCGGACTTCGCCTTGGCGATCAGGGGGTCGGTGAAGGAGTCGTTGCCGATGGGGAGCGTGTCGCCCCAGATCTGGTTGCAGCCGACGCCGAGGACGAAGGCCGCTGTGTACGCCTTGAGTTGGTGTCCGGTGATGGCGGTGTCGAGCAGTCCTTCCTGACTGTTCGACATGTCGACGTAGGGGGCCACGGAGTAGACGCTGCTTCCCGCGGCGCTGCTCGCGGGGGCCAGGGCGACGGTGACGCCGGTGACCGAGAGCGCGAGGGTGCACACGGAGGCCGCGAGTCTTGCCAGGCGCATGACAGATCCCCTTTCGGGGGTGCCTATGGGGAGGGGGAGTTGTGGGGGGTGGAGCGCGAAAGGCTTTGGTATATACCAAACAACTCTCCGAGTCCTCCGTCAAGAGGACTAGACCAACTGACTCCCCTCTCCTCCGCCCGGCTCAGGCCGGCTTCGCCGCGCGGGCGACCAGGTCCAGCGCGATGTCCGTGATCATGTCCTCCTGGCCGCCGACCATCGCCCGCCGCCCGGCCTCGACCAGGATGCTGCGCGTGTCCAGTCCGTAGCGGGCGGCGGCCGTCTCGGCGTGGCGCAGGAAGCTGGAGTACACGCCCGCGTACCCGAGGCTGAGGGTCTCGCGGTCCACCCTCACCTCGCGGTCCTGCAGCGGTCGTACGAGATCGTCGGCCGCGTCCATCAGCGGGAACAGGTCGCAGCCGTGCTTCCACCCCATCAGGTCGGCGACCGCCACGAACGCTTCCAGCGGGCAGTTGCCCGCGCCCGCGCCCTGGCCCGCGAGGGAGGCGTCGACGCGGATCGCGCCGCCCTCGACCGCGACGACCGTGTTGGCCACGCCCAGCGCGAGATTGTGGTGGGCGTGGATCCCCAACTCGGTCTCCGGGGCGAGGACTTCGCGGTACGCGCGGAAGCGGTCCCGTACCCCGTCCATCGTCAACCGGCCGCCGGAGTCCGTGACGTACACGCAGTGGGCGCCGTAGGACTCCATCAGCTTGGCCTGGCGGGCGAGTTCGGCCGGCTCGGCCATGTGGGACATCATCAGGAACCCGGCCACGTCCATACCCAACTCCCGCGCGGCGGCGATGTGTTGGGCGGAGATGTCGGCCTCGGTGCAGTGCGTGGCGACCCGTACCGAGCGGATGCCCAGGGCGTGGGCCTGCTTGAGGTCGTGGACGGTTCCGATGCCCGGCAGGAGGAGGGTTGTCGGGACCGCCTGCCGTACGGCGTCGGTGACGGCCTCGATCCACTCCCAGTCGGTGTGCGCGCCGACGCCGTAGTTGATGCTGGAGCCCGACAGTCCGTCGCCGTGGGCGATCTCGATGGCGGCCACTCCGGCCGCGTCCAGGGCGGCCGCGATCGCGCGGGCCTGGTCGACGGTGTAGCGGTGGCGCACGGCGTGCATGCCGTCCCGCAGGGTGACGTCCTGGACGTAGAGGGACGGGGTCACTTGGCTGTCTCCTTGGCAGTGCGGGCGGCCATGCGTTCCGCGGTGCGCAGGGCGGCCGAGGTCATGATGTCGAGGTTTCCGGCGTAGGCGGGGAGGTAGTGGGCGGCACCCTCGACCTCCAGGAACACCGAGACCTTGAGCAGCTCGCCCGCGCCCGGCGCGAGGGTGCGCAGCGGGTCGTCGGCCGCCACCTTGTCGTACTGCACCTGCTGCTTGAGGCGGTAGCCGGGCACGTACGCCTGGACGCGGCCGACCATCTCCTCGACGGACGCGGTGACCGCCTCGGTCGCGCAGTCGGAGACCAGGCAGTGCACGGTGTCCCGCATGATCAGCGGGGGTTCCGCGGGGTTGAGGACGATGATCGCCTTGCCGCGTGCGGCGCCGCCGACCGCCTCGATGGCCTGGGAGGTGGTCTCGGTGAACTCGTCGATGTTCGCGCGGGTGCCGGGGCCGGCGGAGCGGGAGGCGATGGACGCGACGATCTCGCCGTAGTGGACCGGTGACACGGCGCCCACGGCGGCGACGATCGGGATCGTGGCCTGGCCGCCGCAGGTGACCATGTTGACGTTCGGGGCGTCGAGGTGGGCCTCGCCGTTGACCGGCGGGACGACGTACGGGCCGATGGCGGCCGGGGTGAGGTCGACGAGGGCGCGGCCCAGGGGCCGTAGGACCTCTTCGTGGTGGCGGTGGGCGCCTGCCGAGGTGGCGTCGAAGACGAGGTCCACGTCGGCGAACTCGTCCAGTTTGACGAGTCCTTCGACGCCCTCGTGGGTGGTGGCGACCTTGAGGCGGCGGGCGCGGGCCAGGCCGTCGGAGTCCGGGTCGATGCCGGCCAGTGCGGCGATCTCCAGGGTCTCGGAGAGGCGCAGGACCTTGATCAGGAGGTCGGTGCCTATGTTGCCTGAGCCGATGATGGCGACCTTGGTCGTCACTTGCCGTTCCCTTCCGTGGCGAAGCGGACCCGTACCGAGCCCAGGTCCGAGATGTGCGCCTCGAAGGTGTCTCCGGGCGCGGCCGGGGTCATCGGGCCGAGGGCGCCGGTCAGCACGAGGTCGCCCGCGCGCAGCGGGTCGCCCCGCTCGGCGAGGGCCGAGGCCAGCCAGACCGCCGCGGTGAGAGGGCTGCCGAGACAGTCGGCGCCGGTGCCCTCGGAGACGGTCTCGCCGTCCCTGCTCATGGTCATCGTGACCGCGCGCAGGTCCACGGCGGTCAGCGGTACGGGCGTGCCGCCCAGGACGTACAGACCGCAGGAGGCGTTGTCGGCGACGGTGTCGACGAGGGAGATCTCCCAGTTCCGCACCCGGCTGTCGACGATCTCCAGCGCGGGCAGCGCGAAGTCCACCGCGCGCAGCACGTCGACGATCGTGCACTCGGGATGCGGCAGGTCCCGGCCGAGGACCAGCGCGACCTCCGCCTCCACCTTCGGCTGGAGCAGCCGGCCCACGGGCACCTCGCCGCCGTCCGGCACCGCCATGTCGGCGAACAGCGCCCCGAAGTCCGGCCGGTCCACGCCGAGTTGGCGCTGTACGGCGGGCGAGGTTAGGCCGATCTTGCGGCCGACGATACGGCGGCCGGCGTCCAGACCGCGCCGGACGTTCAGCTGCTGCACGGCGTAGGCGGTCTCCAGGCCGCCTACGTCGAGCAGATCGCGTACGGGCGGACAGGCGACCCCGGTACGGGTGGCCTCCGCCAGCACGTCGGCCGCCTTGACCACGGCCGGGGACACGGCGTCCGGACGGGCGCCGTCGGGCACGGTGGGCACGGGTTACCTCCTGGGAGAGCAGTGCGGGTACACCCCTCGGTATAGACAGCATCCCCTCCAAGGGACAATCTTTGTTCCGTGACACGGAACAACGCGGGCGGCAGCATGCTGGAGAAGGCCGCGCTCATCCTCGACTGCTTCAGTCCGAGCGGCGGACCGTACCGCCTGTCGGAACTTTCGGAGCGCACCGGACTGCCCAAGCCCACCGTCCACCGGCTGGCCGCCGACCTCGTCGGGCTGGGCTGGCTGGAGCGCTCGGGGCCGCGCTATCTGCTGGGCGCGAAGCTGTTCGAGCTGGGCTCGCTCGTGCCGCACCGGCGCGATCTGCGCGAGACGGCCCTGCCCTTCCTCCAGGACCTGTTCGAGGCCACCCGCGAGACCATCCACCTCGGCGTCCGCGAGGGCATGGAGGTGGTCTACCTGGAACGCATCCACGGCCACGAGGCCCTGCGACTGCCCTCCCGCATCGGCGGCAGCCTTCCCCTGACCTGCACGGCGGTCGGCAAGGCCCTACTGGCCTTCTCCGGCGCCGAGTTGACGGAGGAGGTGCTGTCCCTACCGTTGCCGAGCCTCACCCCGCACTCGATCACCGATCCGGCCCGGCTGCGCACGGCCCTGGAGAAGATCCAGGTCTCCGGCCTCGCCTACGAGGAGCAGGAGGCGGCCTCGGGCGTGAGCTGCATCGCGGCCCCGGTGTTCGCCGGCGACAATGCGGTCGCCGCCCTCTCGGTCGCCGTACCGCGCACCCGCTTCCGGCCCGCCCAACTCGCCCCGGCGGTACGGACGGCGGCGCTCGGACTGTCCAGGGTGCTCAGGGGCGCAGGTGGCCCACGGTCTCCACTGTCCTAGCGGCGAACCCGACCGTACACTGACAAGTCACGGTAACGGGGGCGTTGTTGAGCGGGGGGAGAACCATGTCCGGGGACCAGTACGGCGGTTATCAGGGATACCAGGGAAATCAGGGGTATCAGGGCTTCGCCGTCCCACCCATGCCCACCTCACCTCCACCCGCGCCGCCGGACCGACTCAGATCCGTCGCGGTCGGCCTCCTCAACCTCAGTGGCCTCGGCCTCGGTTACGCGCTGACGCGCCGCTGGCTGCTGATGGCCGTGTGCTGGGTCGCGACCGTCGTCCTGCTGCTGGTGGCGCTGCCCGCCGACCCTGACGGCGTCTCGGGCCCGCTCGTCGTGCTGTACGTCGTGTTCCTCGTGTTCGCCGCCGTCCACGGCGCGTTGGTCGGTCTGCGCACCCGGCTGGCCTGGCCCGCGGCCGCACCGATCGCCATCGTGCTGGGCCTGGTGCTGCTCGCCGTACCCGCCGGGGGAGTCGTGCTCTACGACAACGCCCGTGACGAGGCGACCCAGCAGATGCTCCTCGACCGGCTGGAGAAGGCCGACCAACTCGTGGCGGACAGCGGGAGGTTGTCGTTCTCCGCGGCCGAGCCCCACTACCGTCAGGCGCTGGCGGTGTACGACAACCTCACCACCGCGCACTCCGGTTCGCGGGCCGCAGGCAAGGTCCCCGACCGGCTGAAGACGTTCTACACGACGGTCGCCGGGGCCTATGCGCAGAAGAACTACTGTGACGCGATACCCCAGTTGAAGTATCTGCGGACCGTCCCCGGCACCATCGGCAAGAAGCAGCTGGGCACTCTGACCACCTGGCCGGACGACCGGCTGGCCACCTCCCTCTACGAATGCGCCTCCGCCTCGCTGGCCACGCAGAGCGCCGACTGGCCGACGAACTTCGGGGATCTGCTGTCCACGTTCCCGCAGTCGTCCCAGGCGGGCCAGGTCGAACCGGCCGTCAAGTCGGCCGTCACCAAGGCGGCGCAGGGCGTAGGCGGCAGCCAACCGTGTGCGGCCGTCGAGCAGTTGAAGAGCCTCTCCTCCCAGATCGGGACCCTGGAGGGCGGACAGGCGGGCGTGGCCGACGAGCTGAGCGCCGACGCATCGCGGGCCGACGGCCAGGCCGGCGCCGGGGCCTATCAGTGCGGTGTCTCGCAGTACAAGTCGGGTGACTTCGACTCGGCGCTCTCCACGATGAACGACTTCGTGAAGAACAACACGCACGACAAGAACCGGGCCCGCGCCAAGAAGATCGCGATCGCCGCCGAGGTGGCCCAGACGGTCCCCGCCGCGGGCAAGAAGCTGCCGACGATGGCGTCCGGCGGCAGCATCTCCGTCACGGTCAAGAACGACAGCCCCGACGACATCACCGTCCTGTATACCGGACCGGTCACCGGCAGCTTCACGCTCAAGGCCTGCGGCAGCTGCACGACGTACTCCCTGTCCACCACCCTGCTGTCCGGGTTCAAGCCGTGCAGCGGCGGCAAGAACTACCCGCAGAAGACGATCAGTCTGCCGACCGGCACCACGTACTTCGTGCACCGGCCGGACAGTTCGACCGCGAGCCCGGCCTCGGACACGGCCAAGCTCAGGTCGGGCTACATCTACACGGAGTGCGCCTACGCCACGGGGTCCTTCGGCACCGGCTGACGCGCGAGGGTCCGCTCAGAGCAGCGCCGGTGCGTGGAAGGTGCCGAGGCCGGTGGTCAGGTCGCGGTCCAGCCAGTAGCGGCGCGGCTCGGCGAGCATGACGGCGACGCTGACGCCGAGCAGGCCGGGGATCCTGGCCAGCTCGTCGTCGACGAAGCGCGCCAGGGCGGAGCGGTCGGTCACCAGGCCGGTGGCGAGCACCGACATGTCGCTGGCCACATGCGCGGCGAGCCGGGTCTGCGGGAGCTGGTCGATGCGGTGCATGACCTCGGGGGTAGCCCCCGGCGCGACCCGCAGGCGCAGGATGAACGCGGTCTGGAAGCCGAGCCACTCCGACACGATCTCCAGGCGCGGCTTGACCCATCCCTCGTCCAGGACCCGGCGGACGACGCGGTGCGCGGTGGAGGTGGCCAGGCCGGTGGCCCGCGAGACGCTCGCGGCGGAAACGCGGCTGTCCCGGAGCAGCTCGGCGATGACACCGCGCTCCGCCTCGCTCAGCGGCTTCGCCGGGGGTGTCGCGGTCGCGGTGCCCTCGGGGCGGGCGCCGGCGAGCTTCAGCAGCTCGGCGCGCTCGGTGTCCGTGAGGAACTGCGGGTCCCAGGTCCGGCCCCGGCGCAGCGTGCTGAGCGCGGGCAGCGCGTTGACGCGGCGGACACCGGGCACGGAGAACATCCGGTCGATCGCCTCGCTGGTCGCCGCCTCCGACGGGGCGTGCACGACGGCGTAGAGCGGGTAGTCGCCCGAGATCTGCGCCAGCAGCTGGAGATGGGGCAGGCCGCGGAGCCGGTGCAGGACGGCCAGGGGGCTCTCGCCGGTGATGTCCAGGAAGACGTGGACCGGCATCGCCGTGGAGTGGATGCCCCAGTCGGCCTGTCCGATCACGCGCACCATGCGGGCCTCGTGCAGGCGGTCGTAGCGCCGTTTGAGCGTGCTGGCGTCGGCGGCCAGGATCTCGCCGATGTCGTCCCAGGTGGCCCGGGGCGCCAGGTGCAGCGCGCCGATGAGGCGCCGGTCGAGCTCGTCGAGGAGAGGACGGGTCATGGGTCTCACTCTAGATGCCGTTTAATCCCACCGTTACATCTAGGGGATGGAGAATCTCTCATTGAGATGCCATCGTTCGCAGGAACATCCCCCCATGTGTGAAGAGGTACCGATGAGTGTCACCTCGGCCCAGCCTCAGCCGCAGTCCACCGAGCCTCGGTCGAGGGCCCTGCGCACCGCGTTCCGGGGCCTGGCGGCGATCGAGAAGATCGGGAACCGACTCCCCAACCCCTTCTGGCTGTTCTGGATCCTCGCGGGCGCCGTCGCCGTGCTCAGCGCCGTCCTGGCGGCGACCGGTCTGAGCGCCGTGCACCCCGGCACGCACGAGACCATCAAGGTGCAGAACCTGCTCAGCAAGGACGGCCTGACCATGGCCGTGGAGGGAGCCGTCGACAACTACGCGGCCTTCCCGCCGCTGGCCACCATCCTCACCGTGATGTTCGGCATCGCCGTCGCCGAGAAGAGCGGACTCTTCTCCGCCCTGCTGCGCCGCATGGTCGCCCGCGTGCCGGGCCGGTACCTCACCTTCGCCCTGTCGATGACGGCCATGGTCAGCCATGTCGCGGGCGACGCCGCCTACGTCACCCTCATCCCGCTCGGCGCCCTGGTCTTCCGCGCGGCCGGCCGCAGCCCCGTCCTCGGCTGTGTCGTCGCCTACGTCTCGATCGCCGCCGGCTACGACGCCTCCCCGTCGCTCACCACCACCGACGTCCTGCTGTCCGGGATCTCCACGGCCGCCGCCCACACCATCGACGCGCACTACGTCGTCACCCCGGTCGCCAACTACTTCTTCGGCCTCGGCTCCTCGATCCTGGTGGCGCTCGTGATCACGCTCGTCGTCGACAAGGTCCTCGCCCGCCGCTCCGACCTGGAACCCGACGAGCCGATCGCCGCGCCCGACGCCGAGGAACTGGCCGCGATCGAGATCACCGAACGGCAGCAACGCGCCCTGCGCGCCACCGGGTTGGTCGCCGTCGGCTTCCTCGCGTTCCTCGCGGCCGCCATGATCCCCGCCTCCTCACCCCTGCGCGGCGAGGGCGGCGGCATCGTCAACTCCCCGCTCATCGGCGGGATGGCGCTCGTCCTGGGCGTGTTCTTCGCCGTGCTCGGCACCGTCTACGGCCGGATGGCCGGCACGTTCACCGCCGCCCGCGACAGCATCGGCGCGATGGTGGACGGCACGCGCTCGATGGCGCCGATCCTCGTCCTGTTCTTCGCGATCGCCCAGTTCCTCGCCTACTTCAAGTGGACGAACATCGGCAACATCCTGGCGATCAAGGGCGCCGAGGCGCTGCGCGACCTGCACCTCCACGGCTGGACGGTGCTCGTCGGCATCGCCGTGCTGATCACCTTCATGAACCTCGTCATCACCAGCGGCTCCGCACTGTGGGCGCTGGCCGCACCCGTCCTCGTGCCCATGCTGATGCTCATCGGCATCGACCCCGAGACCACCCAGGCCGTCTACCGCGTCGCCGACTCGGTCACCAACTGCGTGACCCCGATGAGCCCCTACTTCGTCATGGCCCTGGGCTTCATCCAGCAGTACCGCAAGTCGGCCGGCATCGGCACCCTGGCCTCCTTCACGATCCCCATCGCCGCCGTCGTCTGGGTCGTCTGGGTCGCGTTCTTCGTGGCCTGGTACCTGCTGGGCATCCCGCTCGGCATCGGCTGAACCCCAACTGACCACCGTCACCCGCCGGTTCGGAGAAGAAAGCAGACCATGACCGCCTCACCCGCACCCACCGCCACCCTCACCACCCGCGCCCAGGACGCCTCGTCGCGGATCGTCGACGACATCCTGACCCTCGTCCGCCACGAGACCGGCAGCTACGACCTTCCCGCCCTCGCGACCGGCCTGGATCTGCTGCGCGAGCTGACCGTCGAACGCCTCGGCCGCCCCGACCACGAACAGCGGCACCCGGGCGGAGAGTGCGGCGACACCCTCACTCTGACCTACGCAGGTTCCGATGCCGGCCATGTGGCGCTCATCGGGCACTACGACACCGTGTGGCCGACCGGAACCCTCGCCGGATGGGAGCAGCCCGGGGCGTCCGAGGACGGGCGGGCGAGGCTCAGCGGGCCGGGCATCTTCGACATGAAGACCGGTCTGGCGCAGGGTATTTGGGCCCTGAAGCTGGCCAGGGAGAGCGGAGCGCCCCTGCCGACCGTCACCTTCCTCTTCAACGGCGACGAGGAAATCGGTTCTCTCTCCTCGCGCCCGGTGATCGAGGAGCTCGCGCGGAAGGTGGATGCGACGCTCGTTCTTGAGCCGAGTGCCCACGGCGCGGTGAAGACCGCCCGCAAGGGCACCGGGATCTTCCAGGTCACGGCCACCGGTGTCGAGTCCCACGCGGGGCTCGCACCGCAGGACGGGGCGAGCGCGATCACCGCGCTGTCGGAGTTCGTGGTGGCCGCCGCGGACGTCGCCGCTCCGGAGCGGGGTACCACCATCAACACCGGGCTCATCAAGGGCGGTTCGGCCATCAACGTCGTCGCCGGGCAGGCGACCGCAGGCGTCGACATCCGGGTGAGCAGCGCGGCCGAACAGGACAGGGTGGACGCCGAGTTGGACGCCATCAAGGTCAGCGACCCGCGCGTCCGCATCGACATCGACCACGCCTGGAACCGCCCGCCGATGACCCTCAACGCGGCCTCCGCCCCGCTGCTCGACCTCGCCCGCGAGGTGGCCCGCGAGCAGGGCGGCGCGCCCCTGCGCGACACCGCCGTCGGCGGCGCCAGCGACGCCAACTTCGTCGCCGCGCTCGGGCTGCCGGTGCTGTGCGGCATGGGGGCGGTCGGCGACGGGGCGCATGCGCAGGGGGAGTTCATCTATCCGGACACGGTGCCCGGGCAGACGGCGCTGGTCGCGGGGTTGTTGGGGCGGCTGGCGGAGCCGCTGCGGGGATGACCGCGATCAGCCCATCCAGGGTGGGGCGCGTCATGGAACCGACCCCGGGCCGGGGACAATCGGTGTCATGACGGACGACAGAGACGACCCCGAGAGCCGCCTGGCCAGGATCGAGCGGCTGCTGGAGGACGGCAGGCGCGATGTGGTGCCCGCGTGGCGGCAGGTCACGCGCGGGGAGACGCGGTGGGCCGTGTCGGCAGTGATCCTGGTGGCGGTCGCCGTGCAGCTGATGCTGCCGCACCGGCTCGCCTTCCAGCCGTACTGGCTGCTGCCCACCCTGGAACTCGTCCTCATGGTCGGTCTGTTCATCGCCAATCCGCGGCGGATCGAGCCCGGCACGCGGTGGCTGCGCTGGCCGAGTCTGGTGCTGACGGGGGTCATCAGCCTGGCCAACAGCTGGTCGGCGGCCCGGCTGGTGGTGGGCCTGGTGAGAGGCACAGAGGGGCTGGACGCCGGGCCACTCCTGCTGACCGGCGGCGGCATCTGGCTCACGAACGTCATCGTGTTCGCGCTCTGGTACTGGGAATGGGACCGGGGCGGACCCATGGCGCGGGTCATGGGCAGCCATCCCTACGCCGACTTCCTCTTCGTCCAGATGCAGAGCCCGGAGACCGCGCCGAAGGACTGGGAACCGGCGTTCCTGGACTACCTGTACCTGTCCTTCACCAACTCCACGGCCTTCAGCCCGACCGACGTGATGCCGCTCTCGCGCTGGGCCAAGATGCTGATGATGGGCCAGTCCTCGGTCTCCGTGTCGATCGTCGTCCTGGTGGTCGCGCGGGCGGTCAACATCCTTCGCTAGCAACGGACTTCGGGCAGCGGGACATCGGACAGCGACGTCGAGTACGCCCTTCCCAAGGCCTACTCGACGTCGCAGCCCATCTCCCTGCTGATCCCGCCGGATCAGCAGGCGCCCTCGTCCTGCCAGGGGCCCCACTGGGAGGCACCGGGCACCTCGTTCTGGGTCCACCACTTGGCGACCCAGTTGTGGTTGCCGTACGACACCTCGTTGCCCTGGGTGTAGACCGCGGTGGAACTCCACGCCGTCTTGCACGTGCCGGGGGTCGGCGTGGGCGTCGGGGTCGGTGTCGTGGTCGGCGGGGTCACGCCCGCGAACTGGACCGAGTACTTGGCGAAGTCCCACGCGTTCTGCGCCACGCTGGAGCAGGTCCCGGACGTGGTGCCGCCGTTGTCGACCGGGCTGCACTGGCGGTCGCGGTTGAGGGACCAGAACGTGAAGCGGTCCATGTTGTGGCTGGTGGCGTAGTTCAGGACCGTCTGGAAGTCGGCCTGGGTGAAGTACTCGCCGGTGTCGCTGCGCCCGTTCATGCCCGAGAAGCCCTCGTGGGCGTACGCGGTCGCCGAGTCCCAGCCGAACGTGGACTGCAGGATGGAGTTGAAGTTGGTGAGCGCGCTGGTCTGCGAGGCCGCGCCGTTGAAGCCGCCGTCGAACGGCATGATGGAGAAGTTGTTCGGGGTGAACCCCTGCGACTTCGCCTCCAGCAGCATCTGCTTGCCGAACCAGCCGGTGCCGTCCGCCGTACCGGCCGTGGTGACGGAGACGTACAGGCCCGCGTTGTTCTGCTGGAGGATCTTGGCCGCGCCGATCTCGTTGTGGATGGCCGCGGTGTTCTCGTACTCCGGCTCCTCCAGGTCGAAGTCGATCGCGTGCAGGCCGTACTTGGTGATGACCTGCTGGTAGGCCGCGGCCGTCGAGGCCGGGTCCGAGCAGGCCTGGCCGAGCTTGGTGCCGCCGTAGCCGCCGATGGAGACGGAGACGTCGCCGCCCTTGGCGCGGATCGTGTTGATGACCGACTGGACGGCGGTGTCCGAGGAGACCGGTGAGGTGCCTCCCCAAGTGGGGGTGCAGCCACCGCCGTTGGGGGCGAGGACGAAGGCGAGCTGGAAGGCCTTGAGGCCGGTGGCGTCCATGATGGTGCCGGCGTCGGGCGGGTTGTTGTCCGTCGGCATCAGGTAGGGCGCCGCGGCGTACCAGCGGTTGCTCAGTGCGGTGGCCGCGTTGGTCGCGCCCTGGGCGTTGGTCGCGATGAGAGCGGTCGTGCCCGCGGCGGCGAGCGTCACGGCGGCTGCCGCGCCGAGACATGCGCGAAGACGTGTCACGTTGTGCCTCCGGTGGGAGTGGGGGAGGCGCCCAGCTTCTGGCTGTGTCGCGGCCACGTCAATGGATTGGACTGGACCAAATCCCACTTTGGACTAGACCATGCGATTTCTTTACCGTCGGCCCGTTGAAGCGCGTCGCGCGACACGTTTGCGACTAGTGTCCCGGCTCACATGGCGTTATAGGGGTGACGCCGACACCATGGTGCACGTCACCGGCAGGCTGAAGGGATCCGGAATGTTCCGCAAGGTGCTGGTCGCCAACCGTGGAGAGATCGCGATCAGGGCGTTCCGCGCCGGCTATGAGCTGGGCGCGCGAACGGTCGCGGTCTTCCCCCACGAGGACCGCAATTCGCTGCACCGGCTCAAGGCCGACGAGGCCTACGAGATCGGCCAGCCCGGACATCCGGTCCGCGCCTATCTCTCGGTCGACGAGATCGTCCGCGCGGCACGGCGCGCGGGAGCGGACGCGGTCTACCCGGGCTACGGGTTCCTCTCCGAGAACCCCGAACTCGCCCGCGCCTGCGAGGAGGCGGGCATCACCTTCGTCGGCCCCAGCGCCCATATCCTGGAGCTGACCGGCAACAAGGCCACCGCCGTCGCCGCCGCCCGCGCGGCCGGCGTACCCGTGCTCGGCTCCTCGGCCCCCTCCACCGACGTCGACGAACTGGTGCGCGCCGCCGAGGAGATCGGCTTCCCGGTCTTCGTGAAGGCCGTCGCCGGTGGCGGCGGGCGCGGCATGCGCCGCGTCGAGGACCCCGCCACCCTGCGCGAGTCCATCGAGGCCGCCGCCCGCGAGGCCATGTCCGCGTTCGGCGACGCCACGGTGTTCCTGGAGAAGGCCGTCGTCGACCCCCGCCACATCGAGGTGCAGATCCTCGCCGACGGCGAGGGCAACGTCATCCACCTCTTCGAGCGCGACTGCTCGTTGCAACGCCGCCACCAGAAGGTCGTCGAACTGGCCCCCGCGCCCAACCTCGACCCCGAACTGCGCGACCGCATCTGCGCCGACGCCGTCCGCTTCGCCCGCGAGATCGGCTACCGCAACGCGGGCACCGTCGAGTTCCTCCTCGACCCGCACGGCAACCACGTCTTCATCGAGATGAACCCGCGCATCCAGGTCGAGCACACGGTGACCGAGGAGGTCACCGATGTCGACCTCGTCCAGGCGCAGTTGCGCATCGCCTCAGGTGAGACCCTCGCCGACCTCGGCCTCTCGCAGGAGACCGTCACCCTGCACGGCGCCGCCCTCCAGTGCCGTATCACCACCGAGGACCCCGCCAACGGCTTCCGCCCCGACACCGGCCGGATCAGCGCCTACCGCTCGCCCGGCGGCTCCGGTATCCGGCTCGACGGCGGAACCACCCACGCCGGTACGGAGATCAGCGCGCACTTCGACTCCATGCTGGTCAAACTCACCTGCCGGGGACGGGACTTCACCACCGCCGTCAACCGCGCCCGGCGCGCGGTAGCCGAGTTCCGTATTCGCGGTGTGGCCACCAACATCCCCTTCCTGCAAGCGGTGCTGGACGACCCCGACTTCCAGGCCGGACGCATCACCACGTCCTTCATCGAGCAGCGCCCGCAACTGCTGACGGCCCGTCAGTCTGCCGACCGCGGCACCAAGCTGCTCACCTACCTCGCCGACGTCACGGTCAACAAGCCGCACGGCGAACGCCCCGACCTGATCGACCCCACCACCAAGCTGCCGCCCGTCCCCGCCACCGAACCCCCGGCCGGATCACGGCAGTTGCTCGCCGAACTCGGCCCCGAGGGCTTCGCCCGCCACCTCCGCGAATCACCGACGATCGGCGTCACCGACACCACCTTCCGCGACGCCCACCAGTCGCTCCTCGCGACCCGCGTCCGCACCAAGGACCTCCTCGCGGTCGCCCCGGTCGTCGCCCACACCGTGCCCCAACTCCTCTCCTTGGAGTGCTGGGGCGGCGCCACCTACGACGTGGCGCTGCGCTTCCTTGCCGAGGACCCCTGGGACCGGCTGGCCGCCCTGCGCGAGGCCGTGCCCAACATCTGCCTCCAGATGCTGCTGCGCGGGCGCAACACCGTGGGCTACACGCCGTATCCGACCCAGGTCACCGACGCCTTCGTCCAGGAGGCCGCCGCCACCGGCATCGACATCTTCCGCATCTTCGACGCGCTGAACGACGTAGGCCAGATGCGCCCGGCCATCGACGCCGTACGCGCCACCGGAACGTCGATCGCCGAGGTCGCCCTCTGCTACACCTCCGACCTGTCCGACCCCAACGAGCGCCTGTACACGCTCGATTACTACCTCCGCCTCGCGGAGCAGATCGTCGAGGCGGGCGCCCACGTCCTCGCGGTGAAGGACATGGCGGGCCTGCTGCGCGCGCCCGCCGCCGCGACCCTCGTCTCCGCGCTGCGCCGCGAGTTCGGCCTGCCGGTGCACCTGCACACCCACGACACGGCGGGCGGCCAGCTCGCCACCTACCTCGCCGCGATCCAGGCCGGCGCGGACGCCGTCGACGGCGCGGTGGCCTCCATGGCGGGAACGACCTCGCAGCCGTCCCTGTCCGCGATCGTCGCCGCGACCGACTACTCCGACCGCCCAACAGGCCTCGATCTCCAGGCCATTGGCGACCTGGAGCCGTACTGGGAGAGTGTCCGCAGGATCTACGCCCCCTTCGAGGCGGGCCTCGCCTCACCCACCGGGCGCGTCTACCATCACGAGATCCCCGGTGGCCAGCTCTCCAACCTGCGCACCCAGGCCATCGCGCTCGGCCTCGGCGACCGCTTCGAGGACATCGAGGCGATGTACGCCGCCGCCGACCGCATCCTCGGCCACCTGGTGAAGGTCACCCCGTCGTCGAAGGTCGTCGGCGACCTCGCCCTGCACCTGGTCGGCGCCGGCGTCAGCCCCGCCGACTTCGAGGCGTCCCCCGACCGCTACGACATCCCCGACTCCGTGATCGGCTTCCTGCGCGGCGAGTTGGGCACCCCGCCCGGCGGCTGGCCCGAGCCGTTCCGCACCAAGGCACTCCAGGGCCGCGCCGCCCCCAAGCCCGTACAGGAACTCTCCCCGGAGGACCGCACGGCCCTCGACAAGGACCGCCGCGCCACCCTCAACCGCCTGCTGTTCCCCGGCCCCACGCGGGAGTTCGAGACGCACCGCCAGACCTACGGCGACACCAGCGTCCTCGACAGCAAGGACTTCTTCTACGGCATCCGGCCCGGCAAGGAGTACACGGTCGACCTGGAACCGGGCGTCCGGCTCCTCATCGAGCTGGAGGCCGTCGGCGAGGCCGACGAGCGCGGGATGCGCACCGTGATGTCCGCGCTCAACGGCCAGCTCCGTCCGATCCAGGTCCGCGACTCCGCCGCGGCCTCCGACATCCCCGTCACCGAGAAGGCCGACCGCGCCAACACCGGCCATGTGGCAGCCCCGTTCGCGGGCGTCGTCACCCTCGCGGTGGAGGAGGGCGACGAGGTGGAGGCCGGGGTCACCGTCGCCACCATCGAGGCCATGAAGATGGAGGCGGCGATCACCGCGCCCAAGTCCGGCCGGGTCTCCCGCCTCGCCATCAACCGCATCCAGCAGGTGGAGGGCGGCGACCTGCTCGTCGAGCTGAGGTAGGTACACGGCGGCGACAGGTTGCCCCACCGGTGACCGGATCGGTCCGGTCCCGGACCCGATGCGGCCTGTCGCCGCCCCACCCGCACGGCGCAGTCTTGGGACATGAACCGAGCACTGATCGTCATCGACGTCCAGGAATCCTTCCGCGCCCGCCCCCTGTGGGAGACCATCTCCGACCCGAAGATCGCCGAGCAGGCCGACCGCCTGGTGCAGCTGGCCCGGCGGGCGGGCGACCTGGTCGTATGGGTGCTGCACTCCGAGCCCGGCAGTGGCGACGTCTTCGACCCGGCCCTCGGCCACGTCCGCCTCATCGAAGGACTGGAGCGCGCGGAGGGCGAACCGCTCCTCCACAAGACCTCGCACAACGCCTTCACCACCACCAACCTGCAGCAGATCCTCACCGAGCAGGGCGTCCGCGAGCTCACCATCTGCGGTATCCGCACCGAACAGTGCGTCGAGACCACCACCCGGGTCGCGAGCGACTTCGGCTACCAGGTCACCTTCGTCACCGACGCGACGGCCACCAACCCCATCGCGCACCGCGACGCCCCCGCCGACCAGACCGTCGCCGAACTCCTGGCCGACCCCCGCACCCTCCCCGCCGACGAGATCATTCGCCGCACCGAGTACGCCCTCGCCGGCCGGTTCGCCACCATCGCGACGGTCGCCGAACTGGAAGCCGCCGCGGCCGATCAGGCATGATGACCGGATCGTGAGCCACGTCGTCTTCTTCCTGGTACCCGGAGTCCATCTGCTGGACCTGGCCGGCCCCGCGCAGGTCTTCTCCACGGCGGCCGACTTCGGGCACCCCTACACGCTCTCCTACGTCGCCGAGCAACCCGAGGTCACCAGTGCCCAGGGGCTGCCGCTGACGGCCGGGCTCGACTGGCCCGAGCTCGGCCGCGAGGACCTGATCGTGGTGCCCGGCTGGCGTTCGCTCCGGCTCGCCCAGGGGCCCGCCATCGGGCCCACGCCCCTGCGGGTCCTACGGGAGCACCACGCCCGCGGCGGAACGGTGGCCAGCGTCTGCGCCGGAGCCGACGCGCTCGGCCGGGCCGGACTTCTCGACGGCCGCCACTGCACCACCCACCACGACGTGCAGGAAGAACTCGCGCTGCGCCACCCCAGGGCGACCGTCGTCCGGGACGTCCTCTTCACCACCGACGACCGGGTCATCACCTCGGCGGGCATCGCCAGCGGCATCGACCTCGCCCTGCACATCGTCGCCACCCGGCACGGCCCCGCCGTGGCCGCCCAGATCGCCCGGGACATGGTCGTCTACGCCCGCCGCAACGGCCACGAACCGCAGTCCAGCGCGATGCTCCGGCACCGCTCCCACCTGGACGACACCGTGCACCGCGCCCAGGACCTCATCGACACCCGCTTCGACGAGGCGCTGCCCCTGCCCGCCCTCGCCTCGGCCGTCGGCGTCAGCGAACGCACCCTCACCCGCCTCTTCACCCGGGCCACCGGACTCACCCCGCTGCGCTACCAGCAGACCCTCCGCCTCGAACGCGCCGAGCACCTCATCAGCCACGGCACCACGATCGACGCCGCCGCCCGCTCGGTCGGCTTCGAGGACCCACGCATGCTGCGCCGACTGCGGGCTCGCGGCCAGTAGTCCGGCTGACCCTCACAGCACCGCTCCCATACGCCACGGCACGATCTCCTCCGTCCCGAACCCGAGCGCCTCGGACTTGCTCTCCGCACCGGAGGCCAGGTCCACCAGGGCCTCGAACAGGGCGGTGCCGTAAGCGACTTGATCGGTGTGGCTCATGGCGGGCCCGGCGTCGAAGTCGATGTCGCCGCGCATCCGCTCGTACAGCCCGCTGGTGGTGCTGATCTTCAGACACGGGACGGGACGGGAGCCGAACAACGAGCCGCGGCCGGTCGTGAAGGCGAGCAGGTTGGCGCCGCCCGCGACCATCCCGGTGGCCGACACCGGGTCGTAGCCGGGGGTGTCCATGAAGGTGAGGCCCGGCGCGGTGACCGGCTCCGCGTAGCCGACGACGTCGTTCAGCGGACTCGTCCCGGACTTGAGCACGGCGCCCAGGGACTTCTCCCAGATGGTGGTGATCCCGCCGGCCCGGTTTCCCCGCGACGGATTGTTGTCGAGGGTCGCGCCGCCCGCGGCCGCGTACTCCTGCCACCAGTCGATGAGTTGGTCGATGCGCGCCGCCGACTCCGGGGTCGTCGCCCGGTCCCGCAGCAGATGGTGGGCGCCGTAGATCTCCGGGGTCTCGCCGAGTACGACACGCCCGCCGGCCGCGACGAGCAGATCGGCCGCGACACCGAGCGTGGGGTTCGCGGTCAGGCCGGAGTAGGCGTCGCTGCCGCCGCATTGGAGGCCCAGGGTCAGGTCCGAGAGTGGGATCGGCGTGCGGTGGGTCCGCGTGATGCGTGGGACCAGGTCCGCGATGCGGTCGAGTGCCGCGTTCACCGTGGCCGCCGTACCGCCGAGTTGCTGGATGGTGAGTGTCTCGGCGCCCAAGTCGCCGTCGGGGAGCAGGTTTTCGGGCTGGTTCACCTCGCAGCCGAGACTGATCAGCAGGGCCGCCGCGACGTTGGCGTGGCCGAGGTAACCGTGCAGCGTGCGGCGCAGGACGGCATCCCCAGGTGTGCCCTCCGCCATTCCGCAGCCGAGGTCGTGCGGGAGCGCGATGACACCGTCGAGACCGGGTGTCCCCTTGTGGACGGCGTCGGCCTGCTGGGCGATCATCCGGGCCACCGTGGCCGAGCAGTTCACGGTCGGGACCACGACGACGTAGTTCCGGGTGGCGGCGCGCCCGTCGGCCCTGCGGTAGCCGAGGAAGTGGTCGCGGGTGGGAGAGACACCGGACGGTCGTGACCGTGTCGGTGACTGGTGCGGGGTCGGCTCTTCCCACTGGCCGACGCCCAGGTTGTGCACGTGGACGTGCCCGCCGGCCGGGATGTCGGCGAGGGCCACGCCGATGACCTCGCCGTACTTGCGGACCGGAGTGCCCTTCGGAATGTCGTGCAGCGCGACCTTGTGCCCGGCGGGGATGTCCTCGACGGCCGGTGCCGTGCCGTCTGGTAGCTCGAGGAGTGTCCCTCGCGCCGCTGCCACGAGAAGCAGGCCTATGTCGTCCACGCCGGGACGAGGCACCAGCGGTTTCGATCCCTGTGCGTCTCGACGTTCGCTGTTCACGTGATCGACCGTAGGGCCCCAACACCGCGCAAGGGAAAGACGGTTATCGATGGTCGGTCATCCGGAATACGAATGCCCGTCGCCCCGGCGGCAGTTGGGTCAGGCCCGGAACGGGTGGACAGGGACTCCTGCCGTTCCGGTCTCGACGACGAAGACGGAACCCGACAGCGGGGACCTGGCCAACTCCTCGGCGGACAGGCCGTTTCGCGCGGACGTGATGAACAGGCGGCCGTCCGTGCCGAAGGCGCAGCTCGTCGGCTGAAGCACGGGCACGGGAACGAGTCCGACCACGCGCCCTGTCGGGTCGTAGCGTCGCACTTCGCGAGCGCCGTGCATGGCCACCCAGAAGCAGCCCTCGACGTCGACGGCGAGACCGTCGGGGACGCCCACTCCCTCGGTCTTGGTCAGCACCTCCAGGCGGCCGAGTTCGCCCGGCTCCGCGTGGAAGTCCGCGCGGTAGAGGAGGTTGGCGTAGCTGTCGGCGAGGTACATGACGGTGTCCTCGGCGTTCCAGCCCAGCCCGTTGGGCAGCACGAGGCCGTCCGCGACGACGACGCTCGGCCCGTCGCCGTCCCAGCGGTGCAACCGGCCCTGGCCGGGTGCGAACTCCATGTCGTTGCTGCCCGCCCAGAACCTGCCGCGGGAGTCGACCTTGCCGTCGTTCATGCGCAGGTTCGGTTCGGGCAGCACGGGATCGACCAGTGTCAGCCCGTCGTCGGTGACGTAGCCGAACCCCTCGGCAACCGCTACGGCGAAACCGTCGTGCGACTCGCGGGGCGCGACCGTGCCGACCATCGTGCCGACCTCGTGGACGGTCTGCCGACCGGTGGACAGATCGTCCTCGAACACCTTGCGGCCGTAGATGTCCACCCAGAGGAGATGCCCGGTGCGAGGATCGAAGACCGGTCCCTCGCCGACGTCCGAGGTCTCACTGCGGACCGCCACTTCGAGATCTGCGTACGTTCGGACACTGGTCATCGCGACTCCGTTCGTTTTCCCTCAACCTGGCCCCGGGCACCCGTGATCGTCAACGCCCGAATAGCAGATGCCGGGTATTCGCTCCGCGAATGGAAGCGGGTCATGTCATACCGGTGGAATGGCTGTTGTGCCCTCAGGTCTGGGGGCTCTCATCACCGCTCGGATGAAAGCCTGTGCGGCTGCGCCCAGCGGACGCTCCGAATGCCACCACACTCCCACGTCCCGAAAGCGGTTGAGTTGGTGAAGGGGGCGCATTTCCATTCCTTCGCGCAGAATCATCACCGCGCCCAGATGGTTGATGATCCCGAGTCCGTGTCCGGCGCGCACCATGGCACCCAGCGTGGTGGGCTGATGCGACACGATTCCGTTCGGCGAGACCAGGTTCTGGATGCTCAACTCGACCTCGGCCTCGTATCCGACCACCGTGTTGGCGAGCGGATCGCCGATCGTGATGACGCGCTGGTTCGCGAAGTCGGCGAGTTCGACCTCGCTCTTCTTGAGCAGGGGATGACCGGTCGGCGCGAGCATCACATACGGCTCGCGCCACAACGGCCGCATGGTGAAGGCGTGGTCGTGCGGTTCGGGCCGGACCGTGCGGAGGGCCACTGAGACCCGGCGCTCGGACAGCGCCGCCTCGATGAAGTCCACGTCCCCGTCCAGGACCGCCACCCGGATCCCCGGATATCTCGCCTGCAAGGACGTGATGACTCCCGGCAGGAACTCCGCACTCGCGCTGGCGAAACTCGCGACGGTGACGCTTCCGGTGATGTTCCCCAGATCGGTCTGGCGCGCGGTGACCAATTCGTCCGCCGCCGCGAGCACCGCGCGCGCCCGGGCCAGCAGCGCGCGCCCGTCGTCGGTGAGGGTGAGCGGGCGGATACGGCGTTCGATGAGCAGACAGCCGAGTTCGCGTTCCAGATTCGCGATGTGCGCCGATACGCGCGGCTGCGACAAATGCAGTTTGTCCGCCGCCCTGGTGAAGCCACCGGTATCGACGACCTCAACCCAGGTACGCAACCAGGCCAGTTCGAGCGTCATTGGCCGAACCTCCTCTTCTTACGGTCATCTGCGCGGCGGATCACCGGTATTCGTATTTCACTGTTGACGAGTTTTGGAGACCATGGCCGACTGGGACAATGACCGATCAGACTTCTTTCGGCACTGCCCGCGGGCTGCTGTCCGCGCACGGAGCGGATCTCCTTCGCGGCGACGACGGTGCCGTGATCACCTCCGTGGAGACCTACGCACTCGCCGTGCCCCTGAAGCGGCCCATCGCCGACTCCACGGCCGCCATGGCGCACTGGACGGTGCCCGTGGTCGAGATCCGTACCGCCGACGGCCGGATCGGGACCGGGATCTCCGGTGTGCACTGCGCTCCCGAACTCCTCTCCGACGTGATCCTCTCCTACTATGCCGACGCCCTCCTCGACACCTCCTCGGAGGACATCCTCGGCACCTGGAAACGCCTGTACTGGCTGCCCACGCACTGGATCGGCCGGGCCGGTGTCGTCCACATGGCGCTGGCCATGGTCGACATCGCCCTGTGGGACCTCGCCGCACAGCGCGCCGGGATGCCCCTGTGGCGGCTGTTGGGCGGCACCCAGGAGAGCGTCGAGGCGTACAACACCGACGGCGGCTGGCTCAACCTCAGCGACTCCGACCTGGTCCGGGACCTCACCTCGCTGGTCGACCACGGCTGGTCCCGGGTGAAGATCAAGGTGGGCCGGTCCGACTGGCGGGAGGACGCCCGGCGCGTCCGCGCGGTCCGCAAGGCGCTCGGCGACGACGTGACCCTGATGTGCGACGCCAACCAGCGCTGGGACCTGTCGACCGCCAACCAGATCATGCCGGTCCTCGAGGAGGCCGCGATGGACTGGGTGGAGGAGCCCTTCCACGCCGACGACCTCCAGGCCCACACCCGCCTCCAGTCGTCGACGCGGCTGGACGTGGCGGCCGGCGAAAGCATCTACTCGTACCACCAGTTCGCCTCCTTCATGGCCGCCGACGCCATCCGCGTCGTCCAGGCCGACGTCACCCGGGTCGGCGGCGTCACCGAGTTCCTCCAGGTCGCGGCACACGCGGCGGCCCGGGGCCTGCGGCTGGCACCGCACGCGGGCGACATGATGCAGGTGCACCAGCACCTGGTGGGCACCGTCCTGTCGGAGGTGCCGCCCCTTGTCGAGTTCATCCCCTGGACGCAGGAAGCCTTCGTCGAGCGCAGCGTCGTACGCGAAGGACTCATGGAGCGCCCGCAGAGCCCGGGGGCCTCCACCGCGATCGAACCGGCCGCCCGGGTCCGCTGGCAGCTCCCTGCGGTGGGCTCGGCCCGCACCCTGTGAGACCCCGACCGTCCACCGAGGAAAGGAACGAGATGACCGAGCAGACCGACGACCGCGTGGCCGTCGTCACCGGCGCGGGCCAGGGAATCGGGCGCGCCATCGCCCTGGCGCTCGCGGCCCGGGGCGTACGGGTCGTCGTCACCGACCGCAACACCGAGACCGGAACCGCCGTCGCCAAGGAGACCGGCGGCGACTTCCTGCCCCTGGACGTCGCCGACCCTCGGGCCGTCGCGGAGGTCGCGGACGAGGTCGTACGGCGCTTCGACCGCGTCGACGTCCTGGTCAACAACGCCGGTATCGCCCACGAGAACGCGGCCCTCGACGTGACCGACGCGATCTGGCACCGCGTCCTCGACACCGACCTGACCGGCACCTTCGTGGCCTGCCGCGAGTTCGGCCGGCACTTCGTGCACCGGCGCTCCGGATCGATCGTGAACATCTCCTCCATCGCCGCCTTCATCGGGTCCAACCCCGAGTACCACGTCGCCTACGACGTCGCGAAGGCCGGTGTCTCCCAGCTCGCGCGGTCGCTCGCCGTCGAGTGGGCGCAGTACGGGGTCCGGGTCAACGCCGTCGCGCCGGGACGGACCCGCACCCCCATCCTCGACACGGTCGGGATGGACGATCCCCGCCGGATGACGCAGTGGATCGACCAGATCCCGATGGGCCGGCTGCTGGAGGCCGAGGAGATCGCTGCGGCCGTGGCCTTCGTGGCGCTCGACGGCACCGCGATGACCGGACAGACCCTCCTCGTCGACGGCGGCCAGATCGCGCAGTGACGCTGTCATCGACGCTTGCCCTCAGCCGAGGCCGAGGGCAAGCGTCTCTCCCTCGGCGAGCCGTATGTCGAGGAGGTCCGCGCCGTAACGCACCCGGACGTCGGCGGCTCGTGCCGCCCGGATGCACGCGGCCTCCAACTTCCCTGCTTTCCAACGGATGTCCACGGTGAGACCGCCACGGGCGCGCAGTCCGTACACGCTGCCCCCCGGCCATGCGGCGGGCAGCGCGGGGAGCAGTTCCACGTCCCGTCCGTCGGACTGGAGCAGCATCTCGGCGATCCCGGCCGTGCCGCCGGCGTTGCCGTCGAAGGAGTAGATGTTCTGCGCCGCGCCCGCCACCCCGCCGGCCGAGAACGACATCAGGTTCGCCTCGCTGGCGTCCGCGATCAGGCTGGTGAGGTGCTTCAGGGCCGCGTCGCCGTTGAGCAACCGGGCGAAATAGACAGTGAAGTTGGCCTCGACCCACTCGGTCTGCTCCCAGCCCGGGGCCTGCTGTCTGCGCGCAATGGTGACCTCGGCCGCGCGTGCCAGGTCCGGGGTGTCGCGCGGGGTGATCTGGCGCTCCGGGAACAGTGCGCTGAGGTGGGAGGTGTGCCGGTGACTGGGCTCGGCCTCTTCGTAGTCGTGAAGCCACTCCTGCAGTTGCCCGTGTCGTCCGATGCGGAACGGCGGCAGTCGGCGGCGCGCGGCGGCGATGCTGGTCCTCAAGTCGGCGTCGACACCGAGCAGTTCGGCACTCTCCGCGCAGATCCGCAGCACCGCCTCCATGAACACCCGGTCCGCGGTCGCCCCCATGGACACGGAACACCGGCTGCCGTCGGGCGCGAGATACCAGTTCTCCGGCGACTCGGACGGCCCGGTGACGAGCAGACCGTGCTCCGGCTCCTCGACCGTGTAGGCGAGCAGGAACTCGGCGGCTCCGCGCAGTACCGGGTACGCGCGCTCCCGGAGGAACGTCTCGTCGCGGCCGTACTCGAAGTGCTCCCACAACTGGAGGGCCAGCCAGGCCCCGCCGGTCACGTTCATGCCCCAGCCGATACCGGAGCCGGGTGCCGTGTATCCCCACGCGTTGGTCACCGTGTGCGCGACCCAGCCCGGAGCGCCGTACAACTGCTGGGCGGTGGAACGGCCTTGGTCCGCCAGGATGTCCAGTAGGCCGAACAGTGGCTCCTGGCACTCGGCCAGGTTGGTCGGTTCGGCGGCCCAGTAATTCTGCTGGGTGTTCATGTCCAGGTGGAAGTCATTGGTCCAGGGCGCGCTGCTGGCCAGGCCGTCGTTCCACAGGCCCTGCAGGGCAAGCGGCAAAGGGGAGTTGGGGCGGGAGCCGGCCACCGTGAGGTAGCGGCCGTACTGGAAGTAGAGGGCCATCAGCGCGTTGTCGGCCTTGCCGGAGGCGAGCCGTTCGCGGCGGGTGTCGGTGGGGGCGGACGCGAGGTCGGGCGGCGGTGAACCGAGATCCAGTGAGACGCGTCGCATCAGCGACTGGTGGTCCGCGATGTGTGCTGCCCGCACTGTCTCGTATCCGGCCTCCATGCCTGCGGACAGCAGTGATTCCGCGCGCTTTCGCGGGTCCGCTCCGGCCCAGTCGGTGCCGACCACGACGTACACGACCGCGCTGTCGGCGCCCTCCAACTGGAGTGTGTCTCCAGTGTGTTGCACGGTGCCGCCCTCGGCTTCGAGATGGGCGCGGATCTCCAGGGCGACGCCCTGCCGCCCGTCGCTGTGCAGGCTCTCGTACGCATGGCCGTCGAAGGTGACGCAGGTGTCCGTGGTGCTTGTGCTGCCGGGGAGTATGCCGTCCCGGATCGAGAGGGCGAAGGCCAGCGAGCCGGGACGGTCCGGGGTGAGGCGGATCGCCATCAGGCCATGAGGGTTGGTGGCGAACACCTCGCGGGTGAAGCGGACGCCGTCCTGTTCGTAGGTGACCTCGGCGAGGCCCGTGTCCAGGTCCAGCGTCCGTCGGTAGTCGTGAGCCGGAGGGCCGTCGGGGAAGGTGAGTCGCACTTCCGGCAGGGGCAGGTTGGTCCCGAACAAGCTTGGTCTGCCCGGGAGATGCTCGGCTGCGAGCCGTTGTGCCTCGGCGTGGTCTCCCGCGAAGAGGAGTTCGCGGATGCGCGGGAGCTGCTGGCGGGCGGTCGGGTTCAAGTCCGTTGTGGAGGGGCCGCCCGACCATGCGGTCGACTCGGAGAGCTGGATCCGCTCGCGGTCGGTGCCGCCGTAGATCATGCCGCCGAGACGGCCGTTGCCTATGGGCAGTGCTTCGAACCAGCGGGTGGCGGGGCGGTCGTAGTGGAGCAGCCCGGGTGGGACGCGGACAGTGCGGATGCTCTGGTCGGTGAGGGCTTTCAGCATGACGTGCGCTTTCGGGACGGGGCCAACTCGTAGGCGACGCTGGCTACTTGGCGGGTGCGAAGACGTGCTGGGCGGCTATGGCGGCGCCGCCGCGGGCCCATTCCTCGAAGGGGAGGGGTCTGACGACGAGGTCGCAGTCGGCCGCCGCGCCGAAGGCACGGGCCGCGAAGGTGGCGCGGATCTGGTCCTCGTAGAGGTCGTAAGTGGCCACGCCCTCACCGGAGATGATGATGCGTTCGGGGCCGATGAGGTTGGCGACGGAGGCGATCGCCAGGCCCAGGGCGTGACCGGCCCGGGCGAAGACGGCGCGGACGGCGGCGTTGCCGGCGTGGGCGAGGCGGACCGCGCCGTCCATCGTCAGCTCGGGGTCGCCCGTCGCCTGGCGGGCCTGGTCGATGATGGCCTGGGTGGAGGCGACGGCTTCCACGCAGCCGGTGTTTCCGCAGGTGCACACGCGGTCGGTGCCGCCCACCGGCAGGTGGCCGACCTCGCCCGAGACGCCGTGGGCACCGGAGACGACCCGGCCGCCGATGGAGATGCCGCAGCCGATGCCCGCGCCGACGGTGACCAGGGCGAAGGACGACAGCCCGGCCCCGACACCGAACCACTGCTCGGCGACGGTCAGGGCGCGGACGTCGTTCTCGATGACGGTCGGCAACTCCGTTGCGTCCCGCACCAGTTGGGCGAGTGGTACGCGGCGCCAGTTGAGGAAGGGGGAGTACTGGACGGTCCCGGTGTGGCCGTCGACGTCGCCGGAGATCGTGACGCCGATGCCGTGCAGGGCACCGGGCGCGTACGGCTTGGCCTTCGCGTTCAGTTTCTCGACGAGCCGGGCGACGGCCAGGACGACCGTGCCGACGTCACGCGAGCCGAGTGCGGACCGCGCGGTGGCCAGGGTGCGTGCGGTCAAGTCGGCGAGTACACCGATGAGTTCGTCACCGGTGATCTTCACGCCCACGAAGCGGGCGCGCTCGCCGCGTACCGCCATGAGCGTGGCAGGGCGGCCCTGGGTCTGCTCGGTGGAGCGGCCCAGCTCGGTGATCCAGCCGTCGCTCAGCAGCGGAGTGGCGACCTTCGTGACCGCGCCGGGCGACAGACCGGTACGGCGCCCGACTTCGGCGCGCGTGAGCGGGCCGTGGGCGAGAAGGGTCTGGAAGAGCAGAGCGGCCGCGGGGGGCTGATCGGCGAGCGTCATGCGGCGACCATACATTTCCACTGGAAAAGAAGATAGAAGAAGGATCGCGCTGATCGACGTCCGTCTTCCGTCCTCATCTCCCGAATCCGCCTCCATTCTTTCCACGAATGTCGATGATTCGCGCGGCGCAATATGTTGACGCTGGAAGAAAAGCCTGGCTACATTCGCGGCACCTCGCGACAGATGGATGGGACGTCCACCGACGCAGGTGGCGGCCGGTTTCCTCCCCGACCGGCCGTCGTCGTACGGCCACGAGGGCGGATCCGAACGCCCACTCACCAATTTCCCCATGCGGCTGACCGTGCAGGGACACTTCCGGACCTTCCCAGGGCCCCGCCGTGCCTTTTCGCGCCGAGATGGAGTAAACACATGGCTCGTCCAGCAGGACCCGCGTCATTCGTACGGCACAGATCCGGTGCGCGCGGTGGGTTCCTCCGTCGCCTGTCCGTCCTGGCCGCCGGCGCTCTCGTGGTGTCCCTCGCGGCACCGGCCGCCGCGTCGACCGCGGGCCCCGGCGCGACTCGGCAACAGGCGGTCCTGGCCGCCAAGCCCTATATGGGCTGGAGCAGTTGGAGTCTGGAGGCCACCAGCCATCCCGGCTACGGCGGGGTGAGCTGGCTGACCGAGGCGCACGTCAAGCAGCAGGCCGACGTGGTCGCCTCGAAGCTCAAGTCCCACGGCTACGAGTACATCAACGTGGACGCCGGCTGGGCGAGCGGCTTCGACCAGTACGCCCGGCCGACCGCGAACCCCACCACGTTTCCGCAGGGCATGAAGTCGCTGGGCGACTATCTCCACCACAAGGGCCTCAAGTTCGGGCTGTACCTGGCGGTCGGCCTCGACCCCGTCGCGTACGGCGACGGGAAGACACCGATCCACAACGTGCCGGGCTGCATCACCTCGGACATCGTCTATCCCGACCTGCGGAAGACCAACGGGTGGAACTCCGCGTACAAGATGGACTTCACCAACCCCTGCGCACAGAAGTACATCGACTCCCTCGCCGACCAACTGGCCGGCTGGGGTGTGGACTTCCTCAAGGTCGACGGTGTCGGCCCGGGTTCGTGGCAGGGCGACGCCGACCACGACAACACCCCGGACGTGAAGGCCTGGCACACCGCGCTCCAACGGACCGGCCGTCCCATCCAGTTGACGCTCTCCTGGTCACTGAGTCACACCCAGGCGGACACCTGGAAGGCCAACTCCAACGGCTGGCGGGTCGACACGGATGTCGAGTGCTACTGCGACACGCTCGTCACCTGGAACAACTCGCTCAAGGTGCGCTGGAACGACGTCGTGCAGTGGATCGACGACGCGGGACCCGGCCACTGGAACAACCTCGACTCCCTGAACGTCGGCGTCGGCGCCATGGACGGCCTCACCGAGGCCGAACGGCAGAGCTACGCCACCCTGTGGGCCATCGAGTCGGCACCGCTGTACTCGGGCGACGACCTCACCAAACTCGACGCGTACGGGCTGAAGTTGCTCACCAACGACGAGGTCATCGCCGTGGACCAAGCCGGTCATCCCGCGCGGCCGGTCAGCCAGACGACGAACCAGCAGACCTGGTACGCCCGTAATCCCGACGGGAGTTACACCGTCGCCCTGTTCAACCTGGGCTCCGAAACCGCCGACGTCACCGCGGACTTCACCGACCTGGGCATTGGCGACTCGGCCGCGGTCCGTGACCTGTGGCAGCACAAGAACCTCGGCCGCGTCTCCGGACACCTCACGGCGAACCTGCCGCCGCACGGCTCACGGCTCTTCACCTTCACTCCGACCCGGCAGGGCGCCAACCCCGGTACTCCGCTTGGCGTCCACGGCACCGCCGCCACCTCCACGAGCGTGTCGCTGGCCTGGGACAAGGTGAACACCGGCACCTCGCCCGTCACTCGCTACACCGTCTACGCCGACGGCCGCCCGGTGACCACCAGCACCGGCACCACGGCGACCGTCAACGGCCTGAGCGCGGCAGATGCCCACACCTTCACCGTCGTCGCCCGTGACGCCAAGGGTCGAACATCGGCTCCCAGCAAGGTCGTTGAGGTCACCACGCCCGCGTCCGGTGGTCCCACCGCCCACGAGGCCGAGGCGCCCGGCAACATCCTCACCGGCAACGCCGTCGTCGCGGGCTGCGACGGCTGCTCCGGCGGGAAGAAGATCGGCAACCTCGGCGGCGGGGTCGTGTCCTTCACCCACGTGAGCGCGCCGAAGGACGGCACGTATCTGCTGAAGCTGGACTACGTGGACGCCGACTCAAGTCGTGTCATCGACCTGTCCGTTGGGGCCACGACGCTCCAGGTTCCGGTGCCCGGCACCAACGACAACGCCTGGGGCACCCCGCAGTCCCTCACCGTCCCGGTGCCGCTGAAGGCCGGCGACAACACGATCGGCTTCGGCAACGCGACCGACTACGCGCCGGACATCGACAAGATCACCGTCTGATCCACCAGTTCGTACCGTACGAAGGAGGGTGCTGTGGTGGTCACATCGCAGGGCAACCACACAACGCCGGTGAGACCGTGGCCCGGTGAGCCGGGTGTGGTGGCCACCACAGCCAACTCGCCGGTCAAGAAAAGGAGTTCACCGAGGAAGGGGCGGCGCCCCACCGTCACGCGTTCGGCCGCGGCCCGCCGCCGGGACCTGCCGGTCGCCCTGCTGCTCATCCTGCCCGCAGTGATCGGCTTCGCGACCTTCTACGCCTATCCGACCCTGCGCGGCATCTACCTCAGCTTCACCGAGTTCCACGTCCTGAGCCCGCCGAAATGGGTCGGGCTGGCCAACTTCCGGGAGCTGTTCGGAGACGACGTCTTCTGGCACTCGCTGCTCGTCACCGGCTACTTCGTCCTGCTGTCCGTCGTCTTCGGCACCCTGACCTCGCTGGTGACAGCGGTGGTGCTCGATCGGGTGACCCGGTCCTCGGCGCTGCGCGGAGTGATCCTGCTGCCGTTCCTGATCTCCAACGTCATCGCCGCGCTGGTGTGGCAGTGGATGCTCGACCCGACCCTCGGCATCGTCAACATCGCCCTCAAGCACCTGACCGGCCACTCCGTCCTGTTCTTCGGCAGCGGGGGATGGGCGATCCCCTCCCTCGCGGCGATCAGTGTCTGGAAGTGGATGGGCTACTACGCCCTGTTGATCTTCGCCGGACTGCAGACCATCCCGCCGACCATCTACGAGGCCGGCCGGGTCGACGGCGCGAGCGAGATCCAGATGTTCCGCCGGCTGACCGTGCCCCTGCTGCGGCCGATCCTCGTCATGGTGGTCGTCCTGACGGTGATCAACTCGTTCCAGCTGTTCGACATCGTGCAGGTCACCACCGAGGGCGGTCCGGCCAACGCCTCGAACGTGCTGCAGATGTACATCTACCGCAAGGCCTTCCGCCAGTTCGACTTCGGCTACGCAGCCACCATGTCGCTGGCCCTGTTCGCCCTGCTCATCGCGGTCACCTTCACCCAACTGCGGCTCGCCCGCGCCAACGAATCCGACCTGAGCTGAAGGAGGCCGCCCCATGGCTGTCACCGTCGCACCCGGCCCGGCGGCGCTCCCGCGTCGTCCGCCCCGGAAGGACACCCGCAGGTTCTCGCCCGGCAGGGCCGTGGCCTGGACCTACCTCGGCGGCATCGTGCTCGTCACCCTCTTCCCCTTCTACTGGATCCTGCGCACCGCGCTGTCGAACAACTACCAGCTCGCCACCAACCCGTCCTCGCCGCTGCCGGTGGGCTTCACCTGGGGCGCCTTCGAACGTGTCCTCGGTATCGCCACCACCGCCGAGGCGCAGGCCCAGGGCGGTTCGGGTGCCACCCTCGACATCGCGATCTATCTGCGCAACTCGCTGATCTACGCGTCCGTGCAGACGGCGCTCATCGTGCTGCTCTCGGCAGCCGCCGCCTACGCCTTCTCCCGGCTGCACTGGCGTGGCCGCGACCTGGTGTTCAACATCCTGATCAGCGCCCTGATGGTGCCCAGCGTGTTCACGCTGCTGCCCAACTTCGTGCTGGTCAAGGACCTCGGGCTCACCGACACCTTTGCCGGACTCATCCTCCCCGGCGGGCTGTTCCAGGCCTTCGCGCTGTTCTTCCTGCGGCAGTTCATGCTCGGCCTGTCCACCGAGGTCGAGGAAGCCGCCATCATCGACGGCGCCGGCCCGCTGCGGATCTTCTTCCGGATCATCCTGCCGATGTCGGCCGCGCCGATCGCCACCGTCTCGCTGCTGATGTTCGTCAACGCCTGGAACGACTACTTCTGGCCGCTGCTCATCGCCAACGACCAGAGCGTCCAGCCCCTCACCCTCGCCCTCGGCGTCTTCAAGCAGTCCTCACCCCAAGCCGCCCCCGACTGGGCCGGGTTGATGGCCGCCGCCCTCATCGCGGCGCTGCCGATGCTGCTGCTCTTCATCGCCTTCGGCAGACGCATCGTCAACTCCATCGGCTTCTCCGGCCTCAAGTGAGCAGTGAAAGAAGGAACCATGAGAGTTCGCAAGGCCGTGGCACTGGGAGCCGCGCTCACCCTGACCGCCCTCGTCTCCGCCTGCTCCTCGGGCTCGAGCAGCGGCTCCGGCTCCTCCACCCTCAACTGGTGGACCTGGGACGACAAGCAGGCCGCCGCCTACAAGGTCTGCGCCACGGATTTCGAGAAGGCCAACCCCGGCACCAAGGTGAAGATCACCCAGTACAACGTCGTGGACTACTTCACCAAGCTCACCGCCGGCTTCGTGGCCGGCAAGGCACCCGACGCCTTCCAGAACAGCGTCCAGTTCTTCCCGCAGTACGCCGACCAGCATCAACTCCTCCCGCTGGACGACTACATCAAGAAGGACAAGTTCGACCTGTCACGGTTCTCCGTCGGCGTCGACTCCTGGAAGTACACCGACGGCCACCAGTACGGCCTGCCCCTGGACTGGGCCGCCACCGGCCTCTACTACAACACCGACATGCTCACCAAGGCCGGCTACTCCACCGACGACGTCCAGAAACTGAACTGGAACCCCGACGACGGCGGCACGATCGGCAGGATGATCGCCCACCTCACCCTCGACACCAAGGGCCGCCGCGGTGACCAGCCGGGCTTCGACAAGGCACACATCAAGACCTACGGCTTCGGCCAGCTGGCCGCCAAGGACTTCCTGGGCCAGTCCACCTGGAGCTCCTTCGTCTCCACGACGGGCTGGCGGCTCGGCAACAAGGCCAACTGGCCGACCGAGTTGAACTACAACGACCCGCGCCTGGTGAAGACCATGGACTGGATCCGCACCCTCGTCGCGAAGGGCTACGCACCCAAGCTCGGCACCTTCACCAACACGGTGTCCGACGTCGACCTGCTCTCCTCGGGCAAGGTCGCCATGGAGACCGGCGGATCGTGGACGGCGTCCACCTTCGCCAAGATCCCGAACATCAAGGTCGGCATCGGCCCCACGGTCCTGGGCCCCGACGGCAAGACCCGCGCCGTCTTCAGCAACTCCAACGGCAACACCATCTGGGCCGGCACGAAGAACCCCGACCTGGCCTGGAAGTGGGTCTCCTACATGGGCTCCGAGGCCTGCCAGACCAAGGCGTCGGCGACCGGCACCTTCTTCCCGTCCATCCCCGCCTCGATGGACGCCTCCGCCAAGGCACTCAAGGCGCAGGGCGTCGACCTCACTGTCTTCACCGACATGCTCAAGAACAAGGAGCTCTACCCCTCGCCGGACTTCCGTAACGGCGCGGCCCTCCAGGACGCGATCGAGCCGCTGATCGAGGCCTACTTCGGCGGCCAGAAGAACGACAGCGTCTTCGCCGACATGCAGGCCAAGACGAAGAGCATCCTCACCGAGAAGTGACCGCCGCCCCTCCGGCGCACTGAGGCGGGACGGGGCCTGTACGGCGGGGAACCCCACGCAAGTCCCCGCCGCCGTCGAGGAGTTCCCCCCGGCGAAGGCCTCGAGCCACCGCATCCCGTCGCCCTCCCCGAAAAGAGACCGCGTGCCCACACCCCCCTCGCGCATCGTCGGCCTGCGCGCGGCCGGCACCTGCTTCACCGTGGAACTCACCGAGCCCGTGCCCCGAGTCCTGCACTGGGGAGCCGACTTGGGCGACGTCACCCCCGAGGGCCTGACGGCCCTGAGCCTCACCGCCGAACCCGCGATCCTCAACAACGCCCCCGACATCCCCCGCCGCACCCCGCCCGACCCTGACCGGGGCCACCCATCGCACGGACCCCGAAGGCGGAGGAGAACTCCAACTCCGGCTGAACGACGAGGCGTTGGGCCTGGACACCACCCTCACCTACACCCTGGACCCTCACGGAATACTCTCCGCCGACGCCGTTCTCTCCTGCCCGGCCAGCACCGATACGGCGCCCTACGACCTCTCCGGCGCCCTGACCCTGCTCCCTCTCCCGCGCCGGGCCACGGAGATCCTGGACTTCACCGGCAAGTGGAGCCGAGAACGCTCCCCGCAACGCCGTCCGCTGCACCAGGGCGCCCATGTCCGCGAAGTACGACGCGGGAAACCCGGCGTCGACTCGCCGTATCTCCTGTCGGTGGGCGTACCGGGCTTCGGATTCCGTACGGGCGAAGTGTGGGCGGTGCACGTGGCGTGGAGCGGCGACCAGCGCTACCTGGTCGAGCAACTCCCGGAAGGAGCAGGGGTACACGCCTCGGCTCTCGGTGGCCCCTCAACCCCGAGCAGGCACTCCTCATCGAGGTCCGCCGCGTTGACTGAAGTCGCTGTGCGTCAGCGCGTGTTGGTGTTCCCGGAGACCGTGACCTTGACGGGAAGACGACGTACTCCGTGCATCAGCAGGCCCGGGGACCACTCCAACTCGGCCTCGTCCACGGCCAGTTCCAGACTCTCGACACGCTCCAGCAGCGCGGTGACCGCGACCGTGGCCTCCATCCTTGCCAGGGGTGCGCCCAGACAGTGGTGGACACCGTGCCCGAAGGCGACATGGCCGGCCGGGCGTCCGAGGCGGAAGGAGTCCGGCTCCTCGAAGCGGGCGGGATCGCGGTTGGCCGCAGCGATGGACACCAGCAGCATGTCGCCCCGGCGCACCGGCACTTCACCGATCACCATGTCCTCGGTGGCGAAGCGCTCGGTCGCGGTGAGCACCGGGCCGTCCAGGCGGAGGAACTCCTCGACCGCCGTGGGCACGAGCGCGGGATCGGCGCGCAGCGCCTCGAAGAGGTCGGGCTGTCGGGCGAGACCGAGGAGGACGGCACCGATGAGGTTGGCGGTCGTCTCGTAACCGGCGATCAGAAGGAGGAAGGCCATACCGACCAACTCCGGGTCGGTGAGGGCGTCTTCGACGGTGTCGTTGGCCAGCGCGCTCAGCAGGTCAGGACCGGGGTCGGCCCGCTTGCCCGCGATCAGTTCGGCCAGGTACCCGCTCATCCAGACGTAGGCCTCCTCCCGGTCCGATCCGGCGACCGGGGACACGATCTGCTCCGAGGCCCAGCGGAACCTGTCCCAGTCGTCCAGCGGAACGCCGAGCAGTTCACAGATCACGGCGATCGGGACACGGACGGCGAACCCGTCGACCAACTCCGGTGTCTCCGCGGCCAGTACGGCGTCGGCCAGCTCGTCCGCGATCTCGCGCGTGCGGGGCCGTAGGGCCTCGATCTGCTGGGGTGTGAAGGCGCGGGTCACCAGTTTGCGCAGGCGGGTGTGGTCGGGCGGGTCCACGGTGAGCATGTAGTCGATCCCGACCTCGTCCCGCACACCGCTCATCAGCCAGCCCGGTTCCAGGCCGGCGCGCTCGCTGCGCTTGGACACGCGCGGGTCGGTGAGGACCTGGCGGGCCGCCTCGTAGCCGGTGATCAGCAACTGCGGTGGCGCACCGGCCGGTTCGCAGCGGTGCGCGGCCGCGGACTCCGTCAACCGGCGCAGCAGCACGTGCGGGTCCGCCTGGAACGCGGCACTCTCCAGCTCCGGCCGCAACGACGCGGTCTCGTCGCGCGGGTTGCTCGTGGTCATCTGGGTTCTCCCGGCTGGTTTCTCTGCTCTCGTCGGCAGAGGGACTGGAGGGCCGTGTCACGGAACGGGTGCCGACGGCCGCCGTATGACCGCCGCCGGCACCCGACTGCCGTGCTGTTACGCGTTGTTGAACCGCGCGGTGACCGTGGCCACGCGCTTGCCCTGGTACGCGGCTGCGGCGCGGGCGGTGTCGTCGACGGGGAGCGCTCCCTGGCCGTTGACGTGGCTGGTGCCGTAGGGGTTGCCGTCGGCGAACTTCACCGGGTCGGTGTAGCCCGGGGTGACGATGATGCCGCCGAAGTGGTGGACGGAGTTGTAGAGGGCGAGCAGCGTGGACTCCTGGCCGCCGTGCGCGGTGGCGGTGGCCGTGAAGCCGCTGTAGACCTTGTCGGCCAGCTTGCCCTGCGCCCACAGCCCGCCGAGCGTGTCGATGAACTGCTTCAACTGGCTGGCGATATTGCCGAACCGGGTGGGGCTGCCGAAGATCACGGCATCCGCCCACTCGATGTCGGCCGGGGTCGCCACCGGTATGTCCTTGGTGGCCGAAGCATGCGCCGACCAGGCGTCGTTGGCGGCGATGGCCTCCTCGGGGGCGAGCTCGGACACCCGCAGGAGTCGTACCTCCGCACCCTCCTTGCGGGCGCCGTCGGCGACCGCCTCGGCCAGTTCGTGCACGGTCCCGGTCGACGAGTAGTAGATGACTGCGATCTTGGGAGACATGGATATTTCCTCTCGCTGTGCTGCGTGCTCGACGGCGGACGCCGCCGTGGCCTCGGCGGCGGGGGCCGCCGTGCTCGGTACGGGATGGGCGATGGTGGTCAGGGTGAGCCGCAGCCAACGGGCGGCAAGGCCCTTCGACGCGGTGAGTCCGTGGCGGTAGCGGTCGACGGAGGTCGAGGCCGAGATCCGCAGTGAGCCGTTCTCGACGGACAGGGCGTCCACCGTCAGTTCGACCGGGGCCTGGTGGCCGCGGACGGTGAGGAGCCCCTTGACGACCCAGGCGCCCTCCGCACCGCGTGCCACCCTGGTCGACTCGAACCGGATCTCGGGCCAGCGCTCCGCGTGCAGGAAGGCGGGGGAGCGCACATGGTCGTCACGGCGGGCCGTACCCGTGTGGAAGCTGCGCGCTTCGACGACGGCCCGGGCGGTGGAGTGGGTGACCGGCTCCGCGATCGTGACGCGCCCCGACTCCACCTGGAACGTGCCGCTCACCCTGCCCAGGCCGAACAGGTGCCGTGTGGTGAAGGTGACGGACGACTGGGCGGGGTCGACCTCGTACGTCCCGGCTGGGGGCAAGGAGACGCTCATGCCCTGCTGGCCTCTCGCTCGGCGCCGCACGGGACGGCCCGTGCGGCGGTTGTGCTTGCTTGGGCAAGTATCTTCAGCCCATGAGAAATGCTTTGTCAAGCAAGTAGTTCCTGTGGTTCAGTGTTCCCACCGGGAGTTTCGGCGGGAAGGTGAAGGACATGAGAACGCCGGAGCAACAGCACCCCACGAACCCGGTGTCGGTCCCGCTGAGCTGTGTCGAGGAACGCCTCTGGCGCTCGCTGCAGCGACTGCTGGTGACGCTGCCCAGGGCGCTCGACGAGGACCTTCTGCGCTCCACGGGTCTGTCGCTCACCCAGTACACCGTGCTGATGCATCTGTCGGAGACGGACGGCGCCGGCCTGCGCATGAGCGACCTGGCCACCGCCACGGGCCTGTCCGCGAGCCGCATCACCCGCCTCGTGGAGACCCTCCGGGCCCAGGGACTTGTGGTCAAGCGACCGCACTCGACGGACGCCCGGGGGAGCATGGCCGTACTCACCGAAGCGGGACGGCAACGGCTGCGCGGCGCCTACCCGGCGCACCTGGCCAGCGCGCGCCGACGCGTCATGGACCAGCTCGACCCGGCCCTCGTCGACCGACTGGCCGAGGAACTGCGGGCGGTGGCCGATCCGCTCCAGGACAGGTGCCGGGCGGGCCACGACTCCCGCGAACAGACGTCCGCGTACGGCGAAGCAGTCACTTGACCCAAGCCGGACCCGCCTCCTCCGGCGAAACATGGTGTCCTTCCGGCCCCACCCGCCGTCGAGGAGGCACCCATGCTCCAGGGCTACACCTACCCGCTGTCACCGCGCGGAGAGGCGAACCTCGCCCCCGCACCGCCCTGGCACTACGCCGGTGACATCGTCGGCGTCGAGTTCTGGACCGACCCGGCCGCCGCGGAGGCGACACTCCCCGAGGGGCTGACACCGGACCCGGACTCCGACGGGCGCGCGGTGGCGCTGTTCATCGACTGGCAGTTCTCCGCGCAGCACGACGAGTACCTCGACCCGGTGCGCAGCCAGTACCGCGAGTTCATGGTCCTGGTCGACGCGCACCACCGGGACGAGCCGGTCTCGTGGTGCCCGTACATCTACGTCGACAACGACCTCGCCCTGGCGCGCGGTTGGGTGCAGGGCTTCCCGAAGAAGCTGGGCGCGGTCCACCAGACGCGCGTCTTCGCGGCCCCCGGCAACGCCTCACCGACCCTCGCGCCGGGCGGCCGGTTCGGCGCGTCCATGTCGGCCGCCGGGCACACCCTCGCCGAGGCCACGGTGACCCTCGAGCAGCCGGCGGACGACCCGGCGGCCCTCTTCGCCCGGCCCACGGTCAACCTGCGGCACTTCCCGAGCCTGTTCGCCGGGGAGTACGGCAAACCCGCCGTGCACGAGCTGGTCATGGCCGAGTTCGACGACCGGCGACTCGCCGACGTGTGGACCGGCACCGGAGACATCCGCCTGTTCGCCGCCCGGGGCGAGGAACTGGCGGACCTGGCTCCCGTGAGCATCGGCGCCGGTTTCCGCGCCTCGATGTCCTACAGCGTCACCGACGTACGGCGACTGGACGGGTAGCGGGCCGCCGTTGAGGTTCCTTGCTTGAGCACGCTAACCTGCGAGGATGACCGCCGAAGATCCCCTCACCGCGCAGGAAGAGCGCTTCTGGCGCGCGCTGATGCGTGTCATCGTCTCGCTGCCGCGCTCGCTGGACGACGATCTGCTGCGCGCCACGGGTCTGACGCTCACCGAGTACGTCGTCCTGATGAGCCTGTCCGAGGCCGAGAACCAGGAACTCCGCATGGCGGACCTGGCCTCGGCCACCGCCCTCTCGGCGAGCCGCATCACCCGGGTCGTGGACGCGCTGCAGAGCCGGGGCCAGGTCGTCAAACGGCGCTACGAGGGGGACGCCCGGGGGAACGTGGCGACGCTCACCCCGGACGGGATGAAACGGCTTCAGGCCGCGTATCCGGTCCACCTCGCCAGTGCCCGCAAGCGGGTCATGGACCATCTGGACGGCCGGTCGCTGTCGGCCATGGTGCGGCAGTTCGAGACGGTGGTCGAGAAGTTCGACTGAGTACCGCGGCTCACGCCTGCGTCGCGCCGGTGCGGTGGCGCCGCTCCTCGAAGGAGGCGAAGACCGCCGAGACGCCGTAGACGAGGCTGAACAGGCCGAAGACCGTGGCGAGGGAGACCGCGCCGATGTCCGGGTGGACGAACAGCGAGAACGCGAAGACGATCGCCACCGCGCCGGTCAGCAGGAACAAGGTGCGTTCCCCCGCCGTCTCGCCGCGCTGGAAGGCCAGGCCGATCTCCATGGCGCCGGTCGTCAGGGCCCACGCGGCGATCCAGATCGTGAGCGCGAGAGCAGTGATGCCGGGCCAGGCGAGGGCGACCACCCCGCCGGCCAGCGAGAGCAAGGAGAGCAGCAACCAGCCGAGGACGGGCCCCGCCCGGTCACTGGCGAAGGCGCGGGCGGCGTCCGTCGCCGCGATCATGAACGCGTAGACGGCGAAGAGGACGACTACCGCGCCGATCGTGATGCCGGGCCAGGCGACGGAGACCACACCGAGGACGACGGCCAGCAGACCGCGCGAGAGAAGCACGTTGGGTGAACTGAACATGGTCACCTTCCCCATACGAATGTCGCCCCGGTCTGCGCCCGGGGCCATGGTCCGCCACGAAGGCTAGGGTCGCGCCCCCCTGCCGCGATCTGTCATACGACTGCATCCGCTACTTCCATACCTCCCGGTCGCCATGACATGAAGGGGTGCAGCCAACTGACCGATGCGCCGCCCGGGTCGCGGTGGGACCATCGGCACCCCTGGCTTCGGCCTGTCGACGAGGAGCCGACGTGAGCACCGTGATCGACACACCGCCTCCTCGGACCGTTCGACGGTCGGCCGATCTGTGGCGGCTGTCGCTGTCCCTGGCCGTACTGGTGGCCGCCGTACTCCTGGCCCTCGCGACCCGCGACTTCGTCCGCGCCGCACAGCAGGGACTCCTCGACTCGGCGACCGCGCTGCCCCCTGCCCTGCGGGACGTCCTGGTGGGAACGGTCCAAGCCGTCGCCCTCCTCGCACCGGTCGCGGCCGTGGTGGTGTGGTGCGTACGGCGGCGGATCGACCCGGTGCTACGGGTCCTGCCCGCGGCGCTGCTCGGCGCACTGGGCGCGTGGTCGCTCACGCACCTGGCGCTGGAGCGGGGGCGACCGGACACCTGGCCGGAGGTGCTGGCCGGCCGGGACGGACTGCTGCGGGCGACCTGGCCCCCGGCCGTGTACCTGGCGGCCTGCGCGGCGGCCGTCGTCGCGGCGGGGCCGTGGCTGGGGGCGCGCCCACGGCGGGCGTTGTGGGCGCTGGCCTGTTCCTGCGCGGTGCTGAGTGTGGCCACCGCCGCGATCGTGCCGCTGGACGCCCTCGCCGCACTGGCCATGGGCGGCGCGGCCGGATCGGCCGTACTGCTGCTGGGCGGTGCTCCCGCCGACCGTCCGACGGCGCAGGCGGTCGCCGAGGCCCTTGCCGCGTCCGGGATTTCGGTCACCACGCTCCATGAGCTGCCTTCGAGTGAGCAGCTGCCGGGGGAGGGGACCCTCTACCGGGCGGAGACCACCGCCGGACCCCGGCTGGCGGTGCGGGTGCTCGCCGCCGAGGACCACAACCGGGATCTGTTCCACCGGTTCGCCCGGCGGACCCTGCTGCGCCACCCCGCCGAAACGACCGCTCCGACACCGCTCGTCGCCGCCGAGCACGAACTGCTCATGCTGGTCTTCGCGGCCCGCACCGGCGCCCGGGCCGACGAACCGGTGATGGCCTATCCGGTGGCCGGGGGCGGCGCGCTCGTGGCGACCTCCGCACCGGACGAGGCCCGTGCCCTGTCCGCCCTGCGGGACGAGGAGTTGACCGATCCGCTCCTCACCGGAGTGTGGACCTCCGTGGCCCGCCTCCAGGAACACCGCCTGGGACATGGGGAGTTGCGCCCGGAACACGTCCTCGTCGCACCGGACGGCGAGAGCCGGCTCACCGCGTTCGCGCGCGGCCGGCTCAACGCTCCGCCCGAGGTACTCGGCAGCGACCTCGCGGAGCTGCTGGCCACGACCGCGATCCGGGTCGGCCCGCTACGCGCCACCGCGTGCGCACTGGCCGGCCTGGGGCCGGAACTCCTCGCGACGGCTCTGCCGTACCTGCAACCTCTCGCGCTCATCGGGCCCGCTCGGACCTCGGTCGCCCGCTACGACCAGGCCCGCGCGCGGGCCGCCGGAGAGAAGGCCGGACGGCGGACGCTACGGGCCGGCGGCCGGCCCAGTCTGCTGCGCGATCTGGCCGCCGAGGTCTCAACGGCCACTGGTGCGAAGGAAGTTCAGCCCGCGCGGCTGGCGCGCTTCACCTGGAAGAGCGTCCTGGGGCTCGCGGGCGCGTTTCTCGTACTCCACCTCGTGCTGCCGCAGTTGGCCAACGCGCCCGCGGCCCTCGACGCGCTGCGGGACGCCAACTGGTGGTGGATGCTCGCGGTGTTGCCGATCACCTTCCTCTCGCAGGCGTTCTCGACCTTCCTGCAGCAGGGCACCATCCCGGAGCGGCTGCCGTTCGGCCCCACCTACCAGGTGCAGTTCGCCAGTTCGTTCCTCAACCGGATCACCCCGAGCAACGTCGGCGGCATGGCGCTCAACCTGCGCTACCTCCAGAAGACGGGGATCGAGACCGGGGCCGCCACCGCCTCCGTGGGGCTGCAGAGCCTGGCCGGCGCGCTCTCCAACACCGTGGTCGCCGCCGTCTTCCTCACCTCGGCGGGACGCGGTCGGGCCGGAGTGCGTCCCCACCTGTCCGCCGGCCGCCCGCTGCTGTGGGCCGTCGCCCTCGTGCTCGCCGCCGGCGGACTGCTCGCCTTCACCCCGCCGGGCCGTCGCTTCCTGGAGGAGAAGGTGTGGCCGTTCCTGAGGGCGGCCGGCTCGACCGTCGCGGGGATCGCGACCGAACCCGCCAAGATCGCCGTGGGGACCGTCGGCGCACTGGGCCTGCCGCTCATCCAGGTCGTCGGCCTCGCCATGAGCCTGCACGCACTGGGCGCAGACCTCCCCTTCGTCCAGGTCGGCGCCGCGTACATGGCGGCCCGGCTGATCGCCAACGCGGCTCCCGTGCCCGGCGGCCTCGGGGCGCTGGAGGCCGGACTCATCGCCGGACTGACGACCCTCGGCGTCCCGGCAGGGGCGGCCACCTCGGCCGTGCTCGTCTACCGGCTGCTCACCTTCTGGCTGAACGTCCCGCTGGGCGCCCTGGCCCTGAACGTGGTGCAGCGGCGCGGCTACGTGTGACGGGCCCGGCCGTCGTACGGTGGACGAGCGGGCCGGTGCCGTCGCCGTACAGTTCCGGGCGCGGTCGGATGACCCAAGCCCCGCCGCCGGGAAACCACCTACGCTCCCGCTGATGAAGACATGAGGTGTCCTGGACGGCTGGAGGGCACATGAACGAATCCGAACTCCTCGGCCGTGAGCCGCAGTTGAGGACCCTGCACGAACTCCTCGACAGGCTGCCCGACGCCGGCGGTGCCATGGTGCTGCAGGGCGGTCCGGGGATCGGCAAGTCCGCGCTGCTGCGGGCCGCGGCGGAACGGGCCAGGGTGGCGGGACTGCGGCTGCTCGAGGTGACCGGGGGCGCCGATGACACGCCCTTCAGCGGTCTGCGCGCGCTGCTGCGCCCGGTGCTCGGCACGGCGGAGTCCCTGCCTGCGGGACAGGACGAGATCTTGCGGGCGGCGTTCGCCGCCGGTTCCGGGCAGCCACCCGAGACCTCGCGGGTCGCCCTGGCCGCGTTCAACCTGATCACGGCGAGGGCCGCCGAGCAGCCCACCGTGCTGATCGCCGACAACACGAGGGAACTCGACGGACCCACCCGGGACGTACTGGCGTTCATGGCCCGCAGGGCGAGCGACAACCCGATCGTCGTCCTCGGCGCACTGCGTGACGGACGGACCCTGCCGGGAGTCCCCGTACTGGACGTTCCTGTTCTGGACGAGCCCTCGGCCCGGCGGCTCCTGGCCCGGCACGCGGACGCACTCCCCCCGGCAGTCCGGGAGCGGATCCTCGGGGAAGCGCTCGGCAACCCGCTCGCGCTGGTCGAACTCCCCGCGGCCTGGAGCCCGACGGGGCCACCGGGATCCTGGGCCCCTCTGACGGTGAACGCCACGCTGGCGACGGCGTTCGCGGCCGGTCTCGGCGAGCTGCCGGACCTGACCCGGGACGCCCTGCTGGTCGCGGCCGTGGACCGGGCCGGGGAGGTCTCGGAGATACTGGCCGCCGCATCCCTGCTGGCCGGGCGCACCGTCGCGGTGGACGCCCTCGACAGCGCGGTCGCCGCCTCGCTGCTCCGACTCGACCGGACGACCCTGCGCTTCCCGCATCCCGTGGTCCGCTTCGCGGTGCTGGCGGCGGAGACCCCGGCCCGCCGCCAGGCCGCGGACGCGGCCCTGGCACAGGTGCTCACCGAGCACCCGGACCGGCGCACCTGGCACCGCGCCCAGTCCGTCAACGGCCCCGACGACGAGATCGCGGACCAACTGGCCGCCGCCCACGCCTCCTTGCTACGACACGACGGAGCCCTCACTGCCGTATGGGCGCTGGAACGGTCGGCGCAGCTCACCACGGACTCGGTCACCCGGGGACACCGGTTGCTGGGCGCGGCCGAGCACGCGTACGGGGCCGGACGTGTCCGACTGGCCCACTCCCTGATCGACACGGCGGAACGCCAAGAGCTGAACGGCGCGGACCGGGTCAAGGCGGGGTGGCTGCGGGAGATCTCGGACGCGGAGCCACAGCCCGGTCCGGCCCAGGGACAACCACCCGACCTCACCGAGCTGTCGGCGGGCGATCCCGACCTGGCCCTCGACCTGCTGCTGAGCGCGGCACTGCACGTCCACCGGAGCGGCGACGACCCCGCTCTGCGGGCGGCCGTCGAGCGTCTGCCTACTACGAACGACCCCCGCCACCTCGCGGCTCTGGCACTGACCGAACCCGTGCGCCACGGCAGGGCGGTGGCCGACGGGCTCCCTTCGAAGGAGACGGCGTGGTGCCTCACCGACTCCGACGGATTCCGGCTCCACGGTACGGCCGCCCACGAGATCGGCGATCCGGTGCGTGCGGTCGACCTGTTCGGCCGGGCGGCACCAACTCTGCGCAGAGAAGGCCGACTTGGGCTGCTCACGGAAACGCTCCTGACCGAGGCGGTCGATCTGCTGCTGCTCGGGGACTGGCCCCGCGCGTCCCAACTCACCGATGAGGCGCGGCACATCGTCGCCGAGACCCGACAGCCGGCCATGGTCGCCGCACTCGCCGCTACGGACGCGGTCGCCGCCGCACTGCGCGGACAGGCCGTACGGGCCCAGGAGTTGGCCGACATGGTGGCGGCCTGGCAGCGCGCCGACCTCGTCCCGACGCTCCGGCTGGCCCGTGGTCTGGCGCGGCTCGGTGAGGGGAGATACGCGGAGGCGTACGAGGAGCTGAGCCCACTCCTGGACCGGCCGCACGAGAGCCTGCGCTGGCAGGGCTTCGCCGCGGTGCTGCCGTTCGCCGTGGCGGCGGACCGCGCCGGCAAGGCAGCCGAAGCCGTGCGGGTCCTCGCGTCGGCGGAGGAGGCGGCACGGGTGACGCCCGCCTCGCTGCTCCACGTCCAACTGCCCTGCGCCCGAGCCGTGTTGGCACCCGACTCGGCGGCCGAGCAACTGTATCTGGCCGCCCTGGAACAGGACCTGTCCCGCTGGCCGTTGGTCAAGGCCCGTACGGAACACGCGTACGGGCAGTGGCTCAGGCGCCGTAGGCAGGCCGCGCGGTCCCGCACGCTGCTGCTCTCCGCGCGGGCGGCCTTCGAACTCGTCGGCGCCTCCGACTGGGCGGGCCAGAGCATGACGTCGGGAGCAGGTGATGCGCTGCCGTCTGCCTCCGACCTGCTGTCGCCCCAGGAGAGGCAGATCGCCCTGCTGGCCGCCGAAGGCCTCTCCAACCGGGAGATCGCGGAACGGCTCTTCCTCTCCCACCGCACGGTCGCCGCGCATCTTTACCGGGCCTTCCCCAAACTCGGCATCACCTCACGCGGGGAGCTGGCCCCGCTGTTGACGACCCTGGAGTAGGCGGCTTCAGTCGGCCGGGTGGTCGGCGGTCGGGGTGTGCTGGGCGTCGTTCATCTTCGCCCGGTTCTGCGCCAGCAGTGTCCGTACGTCCTCCTCGACGTGCCGGGCATCCACTCCGAGGGCATGGCCCATGTGGGCCGCCCACACCTCCGAGCGGATATTGGTCTCGAAGTCGAGGTCGGCGCGGACGGTCTCGCGCGTCGCCTGCCGGTTCTGGCTCACCATCACGAAGGTGGACAGAAAGATCGCCTCAAGGCTGACGATCATCGTGAGCAGCCCGAAGGGGTAGGGGTCCCAGACCGCGCCAGAGCCGAACAGTCCTTCGTTGCACACGATCCAGACCGTGAACCAGACCGCGTGGAGATAGACGAACTGCATGGTCCCGGCGAAAGCGGTGATCGCGTCCGCGATCCGGTCCTGGGTCCCCCGCATCCGCGCGAGGACGGCCTGCTCGTTCGGGAGACGTATGTCCAACCCGTTGATTCCAGACGGCACGGGCACTCCTTGATCCGTCGCTCACGAGAAACGCCCGTCATCGTAAGTGCGGGACGGGGGCGCTTCCTTGGGTCAATCGACTGCCCGTACGGCCGCAATGCGTGCGTGTACGCCGTCCGTTGCGTCGATTGACCGAAGCGGACCCCGCCACCGCGACGGCAGAGTGACGGTCGGCTCGGACAGGTACCCCGGCCAGGCACACCGCGGTATCGCGCGTCATCGAGCAGCGACACATCCGTCAAGGAAGGGATCACCATGTCGGACCCGACGCCGCAGCAGAACCAGGCAACCGGCACCACCCCGGCCGGCCCCGCGGGGCGCCTCGCCGAACTGTCGCAGAAGGCCCAGGACGCCCAGCGGACCGTGGCGGCGAGCATCGCCGAGGACCGGCAGAAGCTGTCCGCCGCCGTCGCCGACGCGAAGGACAAGGCCGAACAGGGCGCGCAGCGGCTGCAGTCGAGCGGACAGCGGGCCAAGGAGAACGTCGCCGGGAGCTGGAACCAGGTACAGACCTCCTGGCAGGACCATGTCGACTCGGTCCGCGCGAAGCTGGACGAGCGCAAGGCCGAGCGCGATGTGAAGCGGCTCCAGCACGCCGCCGACGACGCCGAGGACTACGCGGCCGACGCCGTCGACTTCGCGATCGCGGCCGTGGAAGAGGCGGAGTACGCCACGCTGGACGCGGTGCTGGCGAGGGTGGAGGCGGACGAGGCCGCCGACGCCGCTCAGTAGTCGACTTCCGCAGTGCCTCCGGGCGCGGGCGGCCGGGGGAGCGGGTCGTGGGACGGCGCCCACGGCCCGCTGCCCCGCGCCCGGGCGCCGGTGTGGGCGGCCACTGCCCTCGGCGCCGAACGCTGTGGCCGGGAACATCGACCTCTCCGCCCCGATCAGCGACGATCTTGCTGTGGAGCGACAGTACGTGGATTCTTCCTCGCCGACTCGTTATATTTCTTTCGGCAAGCAACTTGACGGAGGGGAGTCGGTGACCTCACGGCCCGGAGCGGACCTGGTGGGGCGCACGGCCGAACTGGAGCTGCTGGACTCGCTGTTGACCGGGCGGGACGGAGCCGGCCGCGGGCTGCTGCTGCGCGGCGACCCCGGCACGGGGAAGACCGCGCTGCTCGATGCCGCCGCAGCACGGGCCGCCGGCCTCGGGACGCGTGTACTACGGGCCTCCGGCGTGGAGTTCGAGCGCGAGATGAACTTCTCGGCGCTGCACCAGATGCTCTATCCGCTGCGCCGGCACACCGGGCGGCTCGCCGGACACCACCGTGACGTCGTCGACCGGATCTTCGGTCTCGCACCCGGGCCGCCGCCGGACCCGCTGGCCGCTTCGACGGCGGTACTCGCCCTGCTCGGCGAAGTCGCCGTGGAGGGACCGTTGTTGATGATCGCCGACGATGTGCCGTGGCTCGACCTCGCCAGCGCGACCGCGCTCGGCTTCGTCGTCCGCAGGATGAACGACCACCCGATCGCCTTCCTGGCCACCCTGCGCACCGGGGTACGCGGCATCTGCGGCCAACTCGCCCTGCCCGTACGGGAGATCGAGCCGCTGGCCGAGACGGAGGCGGCAGAACTGCTGGACGCACGCTGGCCCGGATTGAGGCCCTCGGTACGCCGCCGAATACTGGCCGAGGCTGCCGGAAACCCGCTCGCACTACGGGAGTTGCCGGCCGCGCTGACCGGCACCCAGCGCTCGGCCCAGGCCCCGCTCCCCTCGCGACTCCCGCTGTCCGGACGGCTGGAGACGGCCTTCGCCCCCGCCGTGGAAGCACTGCCCGCACCGACCCGGACGGCACTGATCATGGCCGCGCTGGACACGGGGCTCGACCCGGCCGTGATCAGGAGGGCGGCGCAGGCGGCATTGGAGGACTCGGCGGATGTCGATGTCGTCGGCCCCGCTGCGATCAAGAGTGCCGCGCAGGATCCAGAGGGCGTCGGCGGCCCTGCTGCGGTCAGGGGTGCCGTGGGTGACGGCTTCGGTCCAGGGGCGGTCGTGGGTGCCGTGCAGGGCTC
>NZ_BARG01000037.1 GCF_000376565.1 Streptomyces hokutonensis
GGTCCCCGTGAACATCGTGAAAGGGCGGTCCATGCACGCGCTACTCGACGTATCCGGCCTCAAAAAGGTCTACGAGGGTTCCGGCCGCCGGGTGGAGGCGGTGCGGAACCTCACCTTCACCGTCGACGCCGGCGAACTCGTCTGTCTCGTCGGCCCGTCGGGCTGCGGCAAGACCACCCTGCTCAAGTGCATGGGCGGACTGCTCACCCCGACCGCGGGCGAAGTCCTGCTGAGCGGGCGGAAGGTGAGCGGTCCGCCGCCCGGGATGGCATTCGTGTTCCAGGAGTACGGGCGCAGCCTGTTCCCCTGGATGCGGGTCGGCGAGAACGTCGAACTCCCTCTGAAACAGAAGGCCTTGAGCAAGGCGCGCAGGCGTGAACTGGTCGCCGACGCGCTGGAGTCGGTGGGGCTGGCGGATGCGGCCGGGGCGTATCCGTGGCAGCTGTCCGGCGGTATGCAGCAGCGGGTCGCGATCGCCCGCGCGCTGGCGTACGAGCCCGAAGTCCTGCTGATGGACGAGCCGTTCGCGGCGGTCGACGCGCAGACCCGGGCCGATCTGGAGGACCTGGTACGGGGGTTGTGGCGGGAGCGCGGCATCACGATCCTCTTCGTGACCCACGACATCGACGAGGCCGTCTACCTGGGCGAGCGGGTGGTCGTCCTGTCCGCGTCGCCGACCGTCGTGCAGGAGCAGCTGAAGGTCGATCTGCCCGTGGAACGCGACCAGTTGCACACCCGGGTCGCCCCGCGCTTCGCCGAACTGCGGACCCATGTGTACGAGCAGATCCAGGCGGCGAAGCGCGGGACACTCCCGGTACAGGACCGGCTCACGAAGACAGATACGCCTCCACTTCGCTGAACTGGGCCGCCGGCCATCCGGAGTTGGCGGTGACGTTGAGCCGCAGATAGCGCAGGTTGGTGCTGCTGGGCAGGGCCACGGTGACGGTGTTGCCGGTCGCCGGGTCGAAGCGGTAGCCGGTGGAGCCGACGACGGTCGAGTAGGTGGCGCCGTCGGTGCTGCCCAGCACGGTGACGGTCTGCGTGCGCGCGCTCCACGCGGAAGCGGGCGGCAGCTTCAGCACCAGCCTGCGCACGGCCTGGTTGGCGCCGAGGTCTACCGTCCAGGCCTGCGGGAAGGCGTTGTTGGTGGACTCCCAGTAGGTGTTCGCGTCGCCGTCGACCGCCTTGCCGGGCGTGTAGACGTCCTGGGAGCCGGTCGCGGTGGCCGGGCGGCCCTTGGCGAGGTTGGTGCTCTGGTCCGGGGGCGGGTTGCCCTGGCCGGGCTGCGGCCAGGTCGAGCAGTCCGACCAGGTGCTGCTCCAGCCGGAGTTGCCGCCGCCGTCGGTGAGGGTGAAGGCGCCGGAGCCGGACGGATAAGGGCAGTTGTAGATGCCGGCCGCGCCGACGCCGGTGGCCTGTACGTTGCTGAACTTCGCCGCGCCCTGCGCCTCCGCCTGGACGACGACCGTGCCGGTGTTCTGCACGGTCGCACCGCTGACGTTGACGTTGCCGGTCGAGTAGCCGTGCCCGCCGCCGGACACGAACTCGAAGGCGCTGTAAGGGCTGTTGGTGATGGTCGTATTGGTGATGTTGACGGTCGCGTTGACCGCGCTGTCGTAGGAGTCGACGCGCAACGCGCCCATCGGATGGCCCCAGTTGGGGTTGATCGCGCCGGTGCGGACGAGGGTGTTGCCGTCGACCGTGATGGTGCCGGCGAGGGGGTAGAAGGGGTCGAGGAACTTCTGGTTGGAGATCGCGATGCCGCTGCCGAGGGCGTTGGTGTCGGAGACCAGGTTGTTGCGGACCGTGATGTTCGTGCCGCCGTATATCGCGATGCCGTTGGCGAGGTTCGGCTGCGAGATCGTGTTGTTCTCGAAACTGCTGTTGGTGTCAGGGGAGTTGAGCGACCACATGGCGAGGGAGTCGTCGCCCTGGTTGCGCAGGAAGTTGTTGCGGACGATCACACCGTGGGCGGTGCCGTTGAGGTTGAGGCCGTCGGCGGTGGTGTCGAGGACGCGGTTGTTCTCGACGACGAGGTTGTCGTTGTTGCCCATCAGCCAGAAGCCGCACTTGAGATGCTGGATCCACATCCCGGAGACCGAACTCCCGGGCCCGAGCGTCCCGTTGACGAAGTTGTCCGGGTTGGAGTCGACGCGTTCGGTGACCTCGCCGATCACCGCGAAGTCCTTGATGTGGACGCCGCCGGAGGAGCCGGACTGGTCGATGAAGCGCGAGGTGTGCACGACCGAGTACCACTGACCGGCACCCTGCAGGGTCACGTTCTGTACGCCGCTGAGGGAGGAGGTGAGCCGGTAGTCGCCCGGCGGGATCCACACCACTCCCCCCTGGGCGGCGGAGATGGCGTCCCGGAAGGCCTGCGTGGAGTCGCCCGCACCGCTGGGGTCGGCGCCCTTGGAGACCACGGACACCGATCCGGCCGGCTGCGCGGCGGCCCCGGCGACCTGCTCGAAGTCGGCGACGTCGACGGTGACTTGGGTGCCCGTCGCGACGAACGCGACCTTGTCGCCCTGCTGCACGTTCTGGCCGAGCATGAGCCGGGAGTTGTCGAAGAAGTGGTGCGTCTTGGCGCCCGCGATCCACCCGGTGTCGACGTACGAGTACTTGGACGTGACGGCGAGCGTCTTGGCGATCCTGGTGCCGTTGACGTACACGTCGAGGCTGCCGCTCTGCCCGTCCGGGACGTTGTAGGACACGTTCACGGCGTTGGCCGCGCGCGGCACGGTGAACTCGACGCGCTGTCCGGAGGTGAGCCGTACTGCCTGCCGCCCGGATGCCTCGGAGGCGAGTGTCCCCTGGGTGTAGTCGGGGCCGATCCTGGTCCCGGTCGTGGTGGCGGACTCGGCCTCGACGGAGGTGAAGGGGAGGGAGGCGCCGGAGGCCGCGTGGGCGGCGGCGGGGGTCAGGGCGACGAGCATGCCCGCGGCGAGCGCGACGGCCGCACCGATACTTGACATGCGCCTGACAGTTCTGAACATGGTGCTGTGCATGTGCTGATCCCTTCGAGGTGGGGGTGCGGGGATAGCGGGATGCGGGGTGACGGTCGGCCGGCGACTGGCCGCGGCGACTGGCGACCGGCGACCGGCGACCGGCGACCGGCCACGGTCGGCTGCCTGCGGTCGGCTGTCTGCGGTCGACCGTTGATCGCCGACCGTTGATCGCCGACCGTCGGCAGTCGGCAGTCGCCCGTCGTCTTTACGCGGTGTGCAGCCAGGCCGCCGTGTCCTGCGGCAGCCGGCCCTGGTCGTCCAGGGGGCCGCTGGTCAGCAGGAGCCGGGTGTGCGGCGGGAGGTCGACGGGCGTGTCCGACAGGTTGACCACGCAGGTCGCACCGTCGGCCCGGGCGAAGGCGAGGACGCCGTCGGGGGCGGGCAGCCAGGCGAGGGGGCCGTCGCCGAAGGCCGGCCGGAGGCGGATCGCCTCGCGGTAGAGGTTGAGCATGGAGTCGGCGGTCCCCTGCTGACGGTCGACCGCATACGATGCCCAGCCGGCCGGCTGTGGAAGCCAGGGCTCGCCGCGCGAGCCGAAGCCCGCGTACGGCGCGTCGGCCACCCACGGCAGCGGTACCCGGCAGCCGTCGCGGCCGGGGTCGGTGCCGCCCGACCGGAGGTACATCGGATCCTGTATCCGGTCGACCGGGAGCTCGACCTCGGGCAGTCCCAGCTCCTCCCCCTGGTAGAGGTAGACGACGCCCGGCAGGGCCAGCGACAGCAGCGCCGCCGCCCTGGCGCGCCGGGTGCCGAGGGCGAGGTCGGTCGGGGTGCCGAAGGCCTTGGTGGCGAAGTCGAAGCCGGTGTCGGCGCGGCCGTAGCGGGTGACCGTGCGGGTCACGTCGTGGTTGCAGAGGACCCAGGTGGCGGGGGCGCCGATCGGGGCGTGCTCGGCGAGGGTCTCGTCGATCGAGGTGCGCAGCCGGTCCGGGTCCCAGGGGCAGGACAGGAAGGCGAAGTTGAAGGCGGTGTGGAGTTCGTCGGGGCGGAGGTAGCGGGCGAAGCGTTCGGTGTCGGGGAGCCAGACCTCGCCGACGAAGACGGCGCCGTACTCGTCGGCGACGGCCCGCCAGGAGCGGTAGATGTCGTGGAGTTCGTCGCGGTCGACGAAGGGGTTCGGGTCGCGACCCTCGACGAAGTCGGGCAGTGCGGGGTCCTTGGCGAGCAGCGCCGCCGAGTCGATACGGACCCCTTCGACCCCGCGCTCGAACCAGAAGCGGAGGATGTCCTCGTGCTCCTGACGCACCGCCGGATGGGCCCAGTTGAGGTCGGGCTGCTCGGGGGTGAACAGGTGGAGGTACCAGTCGCCGTCGGGGAGACGGGTCCACACGGGTTCGGTGGAGGCGGCGAACTGGGACGGCCAGTCGTTGGGCGGGAGTTCACCGTGTGCGCCGCGTCCGGGGCGGAAGTGGAACAGGTCGCGTTCGGGGCCGCCGGCGAGGGCGGCACGGAACCACGGGTGCTGGTCGGAGACATGGTTCGGCACGATGTCGACGATCGTGCGGATGCCCAACTCCCGTGCCTCGCTGATGAGTTTCTCGGCCTCGGCGAGCGAGCCGAAGGCCGGGTCGATGGCACGGTAGTCGGCGACGTCGTAGCCGCCGTCCTTCATCGGCGACAGGTACCAGGGGGTGAACCACAGGGCGTCCACGCCGAGTTCGGCGAGATACGGCAGTCTGGAGCGGACGCCCGCGAGGTCGCCGGTGCCGTCGCCGTCGCCGTCCGCGAAGCTGCGGACGTACACCTGGTAGATGACCGCCGAGCGCCACCAGTCGTCGTGGCTTTGGGCATGGGTGGGCTGTCCCACTGTGCTGGCCTTTCTGTCGGAGGGCGTCGAGGGGCGGTGTCAGCCCTTCGTGCTGCCCGCGCTGATCCCGGCGATGATGTGGCGCTGGAAGACCAGGAACATGGCGACCATGGGGATGCTCGCGATCACCATCGCGGCGATGAGCACGGTCAGTTGGATGTTCTGCGACAGCTGGACGAGTGCCACGCTGATCGGCTGTTTGTCGGTGTCGGAGAAGACCATCAGCGGCCACAGGAAGTCCTGCCACACGGCGACCAGGGCGAAGATCGAGACGACGCCGAGGACGGGCCGGGACATGGGCAGCACGATGGACCACAGGATGCGGAGTTTTCCGGCGCCGTCGATCTCGGCGGCCTCCATGACGTCGCGCGGGAGTTGGTCGAAGAACCGTTTGAGGAGGTACAGGTTGAAGGCGTTGGCGACGGCCGGCAGCCAGATGCCGAGGGGGTCGTTGAGCAGGCTGGTGTGGATCAGCGGGAGGTCGGCGACGGTCAGGTACTTCGGTACGACCAGGGCCTGCGCGGGGACCATCAGCGTGGCGAGGATGCCGCCGAGGATCAACTTGCCGAAGGCGGGCTTGAGTTTGGACAGGGCGTAGGCGGCGGCCGTGCACAGGACCAGCTGGAACGCCCAGGCGCCGGCGGCCTGGACGACCGTGTTCCACAGATGCTCCGGGAGCTGCATCAGGTCCCAGGCGTCGGTGTAGCCGCTGAGGTGCCAGTGCTTGGGGATGATCGTGGGCGGGGTCTGCGCGATCTCGTCCGGCGACTTCATGGCGCCGGTGACCATCCAGTAGACGGGGAAGAGGAAGGCGAGCGCGAAGAGCACGACGACGCCGGTGAAGACGGTCCAGTAGACGGCCCTGCCGCGGGGCCGGGCGAGCGCGGCCGGGGAGAGCAGCGTGCGGGTGCTCACAGGTCGTCCTCTCCGGAGCGGGTCAGCCGCAGATAGACGGCGGAGAAGGCGCCGAGCAGCACGAGGAGCATCACGCTGAGGGCGCAGGCGCCGCCGAAGTCGTTGTAGAGGAAGGCGTATTTGTAGATCAGGTAGAGGACGGTGACGGTCGCGCTCTCCGGGCCGCCGCCCGTGATCACGAAGGGTTCGGTGAAGACCTGCATCGTGGCGATGATCTGAAGGAGCATCAGCATCAGGATGACGAAGCGGGTCTGAGGGATCGTCACGTGCCGCACGCGCTGGAGGAGGCTCGCGCCGTCGAGTTCGGCGGCCTCGTAGAGCTCGCCGGGGATGGACTGGAGTGCGGCCAGGTAGATGAGGACGGTGCCGCCCAGGTTGGCCCAAGTCGCCACGATCACCAGGGAGATGAGGGCGGTGTCGGTGCCGTTGGACCAGTTCGAGGTGGGCAGGTGCAGGAAGCGCAGCGTCTCGTTGGCGAGGCCGGCTCCCGGGTCGTAGAACCACTTCCACAGCAGGGCGGTGACCACCGGCGGGATCATCACCGGGAGGTAGACGACGACCCTGAAGAAGGCTTTCCAGTGCCTCAACTCGTTGAGGACCAGGGCGAGTACGAAGGGGATCGCGAAGCCGATGAGCAGGGCCAGCAGGGTGAAGACGAGGGTGTTGCGCCAGGCGGCGGTGAACTCGGGGTCGTGCCAGACGCGGGTGAAGTTGGCGGTGCCGACCCACTCGGGCGAGGAGCCGGGCGTGTACTTCTGGAAGGCGATCACGACCGCGCGGATCGCCGGGTACCAGGAGAACAGGGCGAAGCAGATGAGGCCGCCGATGAGGAAGGCGTAGGCGCGGGCCTGGTCGAGGAGGCGGCGCCGCCCCCGGCCCCCTACCGGGGGCGGCGCCTCGACCTGTCGTACCGCCGTCGTCTCGACGGGGTTCCGGGTGGCCGTCCGGGTCATCGGGTCAGCCCCGGGCCAGGATGCCGTCGATCTTTCCGGAGGCGTCCTTGAGGAGTTGGTCGATGTTCGCGTCCTTCTTGGTGAGGACGGCGGAGACGGCCGAGTCGAGGACGGAGTAGATCTGCTGGGCGTCCGGCGGCTCGATCTTCTTCTGGAGGGGCGCGTTGCCGTCCAGGAAGGTCTGGTAGTTCTGCACCGGGACGTTGGAGTTGGCCTTCTTGACCTGCTGGTCCTTGGCGTCGGCGGCGCCGGTGAACAGGCGCGGTTCGGGCAGTCCGACGGGGGCGTTGGCCTTCTTGGCGCGGGCGTAGTCGCCGAGGAAGCCGCTGCCCGGGGTGAGGAACATGCTGTCGAGCCACTTGAGGCCGGCGCGGATCTGGGCGGGTGTGTCGTGCTTGTTGAACATGTAGCCGTCGCCGCCGATGAGCGTGCCCTGGCCGCCGGGCATCGGGCCGAGGGCGAGGTCGTCGTAGTTGCCGCCCTTCTCCTTGACCAGGATCGGGATGTTGTCCGGGGCGGAGAGGTACATGCCGAGCTTGCCCGAACCCATCAGCTGCTGCACGTCGTTGATGACGAGGAGCTGTTTGCTGCCCATCGAGTTGTCGGTCCAGCGCATGTCGTGCAGGTTCTGCAGCACGGCGTGGCCCTGCGGGGTGTCGATGGTGGCCTTCTTGCCGTCGGCGCTGACGACGTCGCCGCCCTGTGAGTACATCTCGGCGGTGAAGTGCCAACCCCCTTGGTTCTGGGCGCTGTAGTCGGCGTAGCCGATGGTGCCGTTGCCGAGCGCGGCTATCTTCTTGGCGTCGGCGCGGACTTCGGCCCAGGTCGTCGGCGGCTTGTCGGGGTCGAGGCCGGCCTGCTGGAAGAGCTTGCGGTTGTAGAGCAGGCCCATCGAGTAGCCGGTGCGCGGGATGCCGTAGATCTTGCCGTCGACGGTGTAGATGTCGCGCAGCTGCTGCTGAAGAGTGTCGTAGCTCTTCAACTCCTTGATGTACGGGGTGAGATCGGCCGCCTGGTTGATGTCGACGACGTGCTTGGCGTCGGTGAAGTACGTGTAGAACACGTCCTCCATCTGGCCGCCGGCGAGTTTGGCGTCGAAGGTCTTCGGGTCCTGGCAGGGGAACGCGTCGTGCGTGACGACGTCGATGTCGGGGTTCTTCTTCTCGAAGGCCGCGACGTCGGAGTCGAAGAATCCCCGGTCGACCTTGGCGCTCTTGGGCGGCTCGCAGTTGACCGTGATGCGTGTCTTGCCGCTCGCCGAGTCGTCGCCGGACCCGCAGGCGGCGGCGGTGAGCGCGAGAGAACAGACGCCGATCGCGGCGAAGGTACGGCGGAACCCGGTGCTTCTCATCGGTGGACCCCTCTGGGCAGGAGCGGTGGGCGCCCACACTCAAGCACCGCCGACATCTCTCCGCAAGATGTCGCGCAGAATCTGTAATTATTCGACAGCAGGGCGCCTGTCAGCTGCGCGGGGCTTGCGCGGTGGAACCGCGGACTACCAGTTCCGGTTCGAAGAGGAGTTCTTCGGCGGGTACGACGGAGCCGCCGACCTGAGAGTTCAGAAGCTCGACGGCGGCCCGGCCCATGGCCTCGATGGGCTGGCGGACGGTGGTCAGCGGGGGCTCGGTGCAGTTCATGAACGCGGAGTCGTCGTAACCGACGACGGAAATCTGTGACGGGACGTCAAGTCCCTTGCGGCGGGCGGCCCTTACGGCGCCGAGAGCGAGCGGGTCGCTGGCGCAGATGATGCCGGTGACACCGCGGTCGATCAGCCGGGAGGCCGCGGCGTGGCCGCCCTCGATGGAGAAGATGGCGCGCGCCACGAACTCGTCGGGCAGATCCGGGGACAGGGCCCGCGCGGCGGCCAGCTTCCGTGCCGACGGCATGTGGTCGGCGGGTCCGAGGACCAGCCCGATGCGCTCGTGGCCGAGGGAGGCGAGGTGGCGCCAGGCCTGCTCGACGGCGACCGCGTCGTCGCAGGAGACGGCGGGGAAACCGAGGTGGTCGATGGCCGCGTTGAGCAGGACGACCGGGATGTTGCGCTCGGCGAGCAGCCGGTAGTGGTCGTGCGGCGCGTCCGCCTGGGCGTACAGACCGCCGGCGAAGACGACGCCGGAGACCTGCTGTTGCAGCAGCAGCGTCACGTAGTCGGCCTCGGAGACCCCGCCCTTGGTCTGGGTGCAGAGCACGGGGGTGAGGCCGAGTTGGGCGAGCGCGCCGCCGATCACCTCGGCGAAGGCGGGGAAGATGGGGTTCTGCAGCTCGGGCAGCACCAGGCCCACCAGTCGCGCGCGTTCCCCGCGCAGCTGGGTGGGCCGCTCGTAGCCGAGGACGTCCAGGGCGGACAGCACCGACTGCCGGGTCGAGTCGGAGACTCCGGGTTTGCCGTTGAGTACCCGGCTGACCGTGGCCTCGCTGACCCCGACCTTCTTCGCCACCTCAGCAAGTCGTCGCGTCATGTGCGCAAGAATAGCGCAAGTGACGCAAGCGGTTTGCGCTATCGAGCAACTGACCGGAACTGGTTCATGGCGTCACGACCCCGATGTCAGTCGTGTGCGGCCCACAGACCGCGGACATGTCCCAGGTGGCGGGTCATGATCTCACGCACGGCCCGCTTGTCACGGTCCAACAGCGCGTCCAGGAGCTCCAGGTGCTCCTGGGCCGAGGCCAGCAGGCGTCCCTCCTCGACGAGGGCGGTGAGCCCGTAGAGGCGGGACCTCCCCCGCAGATCACCGACGACCTCGACGAGATGGGTGTTGCCGGCCAGGGCGAGCAGCCCGAGATGGAAGCGGGTGTCGGCCTCGACGTACGCGATGAGGTCACCGGCCACGGCCGCGTGAACGATCTCCCGGGCGGCGGGCCGCAGCGCCTCCAGCGAGACGGGGTCGGCGGTCCCGGCCAGCCCCACCACCGTGGGGATCTCGATCAGGGCGCGGACGTGGGTGTACTCGTCGAGTTGCTTCTCGGAGACCGCGGTGACCCGGAACCCCTTGTTCGGGACGGTGTCGACCAGCCCCTCCTTGGCGAGGTCGAGCATGGCCTCGCGCACCGGTGTGGCCGAGACGCCGAAGCGGGCGGCGAGCGTCGGCGCGGAGTACACCTCGCCGGGCCGCAGCTCCCCCGCGACCATCGCGGCCCTGAGCGCGTCGGCGACCCGCTCGCGGTAACTGCTCTTCCCGCCCAGCGTCGGCAGATCCGGTGCAGTGGTGGGCGGGGCGCCGGTGCGCTGGACGGCCATCGAGTCTCCTGGTGTACAAGTGGTGCAATGTCACGCGTGACCCGCCATTATCCCCGGGCTAGAGGATGAACCCGCCCGGGAACGGGTCGGTGGGATCGAGCGAGTACTGCGCGGTTCCGGTGATCCAGGCACGGCCGGTGAAGCTGGGCAGTACGGCCGGCACGCCGGCGACCTCGGTGGTACCGAGGAGCCGTCCGGTGAACCGGGTGCCGATGAAGGACTCGTTCACGAACTCGGTGTGCAGCGGGAGTTCGCCGCGCGCGTGGAGCTGCGCCATGCGGGCGCTGGTGCCCGTGCCGCAGGGCGAGCGGTCGAACCAGCCCGGGTGGATGGCCATCGCGTGCCGCGAGAGCCGGGCGGTCGCGCCGGGCGCGTACAGGTGGACGTGATGGCAACCGCGAATGGACCGGTCCTCCGGGTGGACGGGCTCGTCCCGGTCGTTGATCGCCTCCATGAGGGACAGGCCCGCCTTGATGATGTCGTCCTTGCGGGTGCGGTCGAAGGGGAGCTCGAACTGGTCCAGCGGCAGGATGGCGTAGAAGTTGCCGCCGTACGCCATGTCGTATGTCACCGTCCGCCCGTCGGCGAGGGTGGCCTTGCGGTCCAGACCCACGGAGAACGACGGGACGTTCTTGAGCGTGACGTTCTTCGCGGCGCCGTCCTCGACCGCGACCTCGGCGACGACCAGTCCCGCCGGGGTGTCCAGCCGGATCGTGGTGACCGGCTCGACGACCTCGACCATGCCCGTCTCGACGAGCACGGTGGCCACGCCGATCGTGCCGTGCCCGCACATCGGGAGATAGCCGGAGACCTCGATGTAGACGACGCCCCAGTCGCAGTCGGGGCGGGTGGGCGGCTGGAGGATCGCACCGCTCATCGCGGAGTGGCCGCGCGGCTCGTTCATCAGGAACTGCCGGATGTGGTCGCGGTGTTCGCGGAAGTACAGCCGCCGCTCGTTCATCGTGGCGCCGGGGATGGTGCCGATGCCGCCGGTGATCACCCGGGTCGGCATGCCCTCGGTGTGCGAGTCGACGGCGTGCAGGACGAGTTTGCTGCGCATGACGCTCCTGGTGGATCGGTGCCGATGCGAGGGTACTTACGCGAGTCCGGCCGCGACCGCCCTCTCGGTGGCGGCGCGCACGACGGCCTCCTGCTCCGGCAGCAGCGGAACGCGCGGCGGACGCACCGGACCGCCGTATCGTCCGACGATGTCCATGGACAGCTTGATGGCCTGCACGAACTCGACCTTGGAGTCCCAGCGCAGCAGCGGGTGCAGCTGTTCGTACAGCTTCTTCGCGGTGGCCAGGTCGCCGTCCACGGCCGCGTGGTAGAGCTCGACGGACGCGGCGGGCAGCGCGTTCGGGTAGCCGGCCACCCACCCCTTCGCACCCGCGAGCGCCAGCTCCAGCAGGACGTCGTCGGCGCCGATCAACAGGTCGAGTTCCGGGGCGAGTTCGGCGAGCTGATAGGCGCGGCGGACATCGCCGGAGAACTCTTTCACGGCATGGATGTACCCCTCGCCGTGCAGCTTGGCGAGGAGTTCCGGCACCAGGTCGACCTTGGTGTCGATGGGGTTGTTGTACGCCACGACCGGCACACCCGCCTTCGCGACCTCCGCGTAGTGCGCCAGGACCGAACGCTCGTCGGCGCGGTAGGCGTTGGGCGGCAGCAGCATCACGGCGGCGCAGCCGGCGTCGCGGGCCTGCTCGGCCCAGCGGCGGGACTCTGCGGAACCGTAGGCGGCGACCCCGGGCATCACCCGCGTACCGCCGATCGCGGCGACAGCCGTCTCGACGACTTTGGACCGTTCCTCGGGGGTGAGCACCTGGTACTCGCCGAGCGAGCCGTTCGGTACGACGCCGTCACAGCCGTTGTCGACCAGCCAGGCACAGTGCTCGGCGAACTTGTCGTAGTCGACGGCGAGTTGGTCGGTCAGCGGAAGCGCGGTGGCGACGAGGACGCCGCGCCAGGGACGGTTCGGGGTGGTGGTCATGGAACGCCTCATCTCAATGGGGTGGGACATGTCATCGATGCTCGTCGTCCTCGGCCTCACCGGCGCGCGCCAGCACGCCGAGCGGCACGGGCCGCGCGAACGGCCGCCGGGACGGGGTGAGTTCGCATCCGGCGAGTCCCGCGACCGCGGGCCCGCACATCCGCCCCTGGCACCAGCCCATCCCGGCCCGCGTCAGCAGTTTCACGGTGCGTACGTCACCGGCGCCGAGCCCGGTCACGGCCTTGCGGATCGCGCCTCCGGTGACCTCTTCGCAGCGGCACACGACGGTGTCGTCGGTGATGAGATCGGTCCAACAGGCGGGCGGCACGTACACGGAGTCGAGTGCGGCGGAGAACTCCCGCAATCGCGTACGGGACTTGGCGGCCGTCGCCCACCCGCGCGGGTCGGGAACGGCACCTGTCAGGCGGGCGGCGACTGAGCGTCCCGCGATGTGTCCTTCGGCGAGGGCGAGGTCCGCGCCGCCGATGCCGGTGGTCTCGCCGGCCGCCCAGACGCCGGGGACGTCGGTGCGCTGTTCGTCGTCGACGTGGACGTGGAGACCTTCGAGCCGGCAGCCGAGGGTCTCGGCGAGGTCGGTGTGCGGGAGCATGCCGTGGCCGACGGCGAGGGTGTCGCAGGCGAGACGCCGTTCGGTGCCGGGGCGGACCCGCCCGTCGGTGTGGAGCGCGGCGACGGTCACCGCTTCCAGCCGCTTGTCGCCGTGCGCCTCGACGACGGTGTGCCGGGTGAGCAACTTGACACGGTGGCGCAGGAGTTGGGCCGCGTACTGGGCACCTTCGGCGACCTTGCCGGGCTGCGCGGCGAACGCGCGGGTCCGTCGTAGGAACGCCTTGGGGTCGGCGGACTCGACGAGTGCGACCACGTCCACGCCCGCCGCCGCGAGGCCGGTCGACACGGGGAGGAGGAGTGGACCGGTCCCGGCGACCACGGCGGTTCGTCCGGAGACAGCCAGGGAGCCCTTGAGCATGGCCTGGGCGCCGCCCACCGTGAGGACTCCGGGGAGGGTCCAGCCGGGGAAGGGGAGGACCTTCTCGTAGCCGCCGGTGGCGAGGAGGACAGCGTCGGCGCGTACTTCGACCGGGTCCTCCTGTGCGGGACCGACCAGGGCGTGCACGGTGAAGTGGTCCGAACGGCGCTCCACGAACCAGACATGATGGTCCGTCAAGTGTGTTGCGTGGCCTGCATCTACGTGTCGGGCGAGGGAGTCACGGAGCCGCTCCCACGTCCGCCACTGGTGGTGAAGGGCCTGCGGGCGGCGGGCGTTCAGTTCGGCGGCGGGCTGCCGGTAGAACTGGCCGCCCGCCCGCGCCGCCGAGTCGAGCAGCGTGACCCGGACGCCGTGTGCCGCGGCGGCCACCGTGGCGGCGAGTCCCGCCGGGCCCGCGCCGATCACGGCGAGGTGCGGTCGCTCAGTCATCGTGGCCCGTTCCCTCCTGGGTGCGGATGGCGTCGCCGGGGTGCAAGGGCACCAGGCAGGCGCGTTGGTTCGGGCGGTCGTTGACGGTGACGAGGCAGTCGTAGCAGACCCCGATGCCGCAGAAGACGCCGCGCGGTGTTGCCCCGACCCGGGTGGTGCGCCAGGACGTCACGCCCGCCGACCAGAGTGCGGCGGCGACGGTCTGGCCGGGGACTGCCACGATCTCGCGGCCGTCCAGGGTGACCGTGAAGGCCGGTTCCGGGTGGGCGTCGGCGAGGTTCTGCGGGGATCCTGGGCTCACTCGCCCTCCTCGTCGGGGAAGCGGTCGGGGCGGAAGGGTGCCAGGTCGAGGTCGGGCGTCTTGCCACCGAGGAGTTGGGCGATCAGGTGCCCGGTGCCGGTGGCGAGTCCGATGCCTGCGCCCTCGTGCCCGCAGGCGTGGAAGAGGCCAGGGACCCGGGGGTCGGGGCCGATGGCGGGGAGGTGGTCCGGCAGGTAGGGGCGGAAGCCGAGGTAGGAGCGCATCGCCCGCACATCGGCCAGGAACGGGAACAGCCGGGTCGCGCCCGCCGCCAATGCCCGTACGACCGGCAGCGAGAACTCCCGGTCGAAACCCACGCGTTCACGGCTGGCGCCGATGAGGACGGGCCCGGCGGCCGTGCCCTCCACGACGGGCGAGGTCTGCAGGGCGGCCGAGTCGCTGGCCACGTCGGCCACGTAGTCGGCGGCGTACACCTTGTGGTGGATCAGGCGCGGGAGCGGTTCGGTGACGAGGACGAAGCCGCGGCGCGGGAGGACGGGGAGCGTGACGCCTGCGAGGGCGGCGAGTTCGCCGCCCCAGGTGCCGGCGGCGTTGATCACGGTCGGGGCGAGGATGTCGCCCGGGACGGTGCGTACGCCTTGGACCGTTCCATCCGGCTTGCGGAGTACGGCCGTCACCGTGCGGCCCGTGAGCAGGCGGGCGCCGGAGGCCCGGACGAGGTGGGCGGCGGCCAGGGCGGGCATCACCTGGCGGTCCTGGGGGTAGTACACGCCGCCCGGGAGGTCCGGGGCGAGGCGGGGTTCGAGCTCGTACAGGGCCTCGGCGTGGACCGGTTCGGCGACGACTCCGGCGGCGCGCTGTTCCCCGGCGAAGCGTTCCAAGGCGGTGAGCCCGCCGGGCGTGGAGGCGACAACGAGGCCGCCTTTCGCCTCGTACTCGATGAACTCCCCCAGCTCCTCGGCGAGTTGCGTCCACAGGCGGGCGGAGAGGAGGGCGAGGTCGAGTTCGGGGCCGGGTTCCTTGTCGGAGACGAGCAGGTTGCCCTCGCCGGCGCCGGTCGTGCCGCCGGACACCGGGCCGCGATCCACGATGACGACGTCGAGGCCTGCCCGGGCCACGTAGAGGGCGCAGGCGGCGCCCACCACTCCGGCGCCGACGACCACGACATCGCAGGTCAGTCGCTTACTCACATCAGTACTATGTCACATACCTCTCTGGCTGAGTATGTCCCCGCGTGAATGTCGCCGCCGCGAGGACGGTGAGCCGGAACAGACCGGGGACAACCCCACTCGGGGGTGCTTACTGGCGCCGTTGCCCGAGGATGCAGAACTCGTTGCCCTCGGGGTCCGCCAGGACGACCCACGACTGTTCGCCCTGGCCGATGTCGACCCGCCGGGCGCCATGGGCCTCCAGACGGGCCACCTCGGCGGCCTGGTCGTCGGGCCTGAAGTCGAGGTGCAGTCGGCTCTTGGACTTCTTGCTCTCGGCGAGCCGCACGAAGTCGATCCCCGGCATGCGGTCCGGCGTCGGACGGATCTCGAACTCGTCCTCGTCGGAGTGGACGACCACCCAGCCGAGAGCCGTGGCCCACCACTGGCCCAGGGCCGCCGGGTCCTCCGAGTGCACGATTACCTGTTCCCATTCCAAGGTCATCCGCAGAGCTTAGACCGGTCCACGCCCCGGAAAACAGGTGCTCAGGGCCTCAGACCCGGCTGCCCGTGGCCGTGTCGGCGGACAGCCGCTGGGCGACGTAGATCGGGAGCACGGAGAGCAGGACGAGCACCGCGGCCACCACGTTGACGACCGGCGCCTGTTGGGGCCGGGTCATGTTGTTGAAGATCCAGATCGGGAGGGTCTCGATGCCGGGTCCGGCGGTGAAGGTGGTCACCACGATCTCGTCGAAGGACAGCGCGAACGCGAGCAGCCCGCCCGCCAGGAGCGCCGAGCGCACCAGCGGGAAGGTGACGTCGACGAAGGCACGGAAGGTGTCGGCACCCAGGTCCATCGCGGCTTCCTCGTACGACCCGGAGGTGCGCCGGAGCCGGGCGACGACGTTGTTGAAGACGACGACGATGCAGAAGGTGGCGTGTCCGACGATCACCGTGAACAGGCCGAGGCCCACGCCGAGCGGCTGAAGTACCGTGCTGAACGCCGAGTTGAGGGCGATGCCCGTGACGATGCCGGGCAGCGCGATCGGCAGCACGACCACGAAGGAGATGGCGCCGCGGCCGAAGAAGCGGTACCGGGCGACCGCGAAGGCGATCAGGGTGCCGAGCACCAGGGCGATCGCGGTGGCGCCGAGCCCGGCCTTCACGGAAACCCAAAGTGCCGCGCGGGCACCCGAGTTCTGCCAGGCGACCGACCACCAGTGCAGGGTCAGGCTCGACGGCGGCCAGCTCGCGCTGCGGTCCGGGTTCAGGGAGTTGACGAGGACGAGCAGGAGCGGGACGTAGATCACCGCGAAGCCGAACCCGGCGGCCACGCGCAGGGCGATGCGCGCGGAACGGGAGAGCTGCATGACATGTCACCCCCTTCGGAGGCGGTCGAAGGTGTTCTTGCGGGTTGCTACAGGCTGCTGAGCGCGCCCGTGCGGCGCATCGCGAGCAGATACACGACGATCACGACGACGGGGACCGTTCCAAGAGCGGCGGCCATGGGCAGGTTGAGTTCGATGTTGGAGTAGACGAGGTTGCCGATGAGCTGGGTCTTGCCGCCGACGATCTGCACGGTGATGTAGTCGCCGAGGCTGAGCGAGAAGGTGAAGATCGACCCGGCGGCGACGGACGGCAGCACCATCGGCAGCACGACCGACCGGAAGGTCCGCCCGGCCCGCGCGCCCAAGTCCGCCGACGCGTCAAGGAGGTTGGCGGGCAACTGCTCCAGCGCCGTGTGGATCGGCAGCACCATGTACGGCAGCCAGAGGTACGTGAGTGTGAGGACGGCCGCCGGTAGTCCGAACCCGGGCCCGCTCAGGCCGAACGGCTTCAACATCCAGTCGGCCAGGCCGCCTTGGGACAGGATGAGCCGCCACGCGTAGACCTTGACCAAGTAACTGGCCCACAGCGGGGTGAGGATGGCGACCACGAGCAGCGGGCGCCACTTCGGCCTGGCGACCCGGGCCGTGTAGAAGGCGAGCGGGAACGCGATCACGGCGCACAGGACGGTGACCGCGAGTGCGACGCCGATGCTGCGCAGGACGACCTGCCGGTACACGGGCACCGTGAACAGCTCGTGGAAGTTGTCGGTCGACCAGACCTTCACCACCTCGGAGGTGAAGGAGTCCGTCGTCCAGAACGCGGAGACGAACAGCACGCTCAGCGAGCCGAGATAGAGCACCGCGAGCCACAGCAGCGGCGCGGTGAGCAGCAGGGAGAGCCGCAGCCGGGGGCGCCGGTAGAGCGCCCCCGCGGTCCGGTTGAGCAGGGACATGCCTCAGCCCTTGATCTCGGTCCAGGCCTGTACCCACTTGGCGTACGGCACGCACTTGACGTCGGTGCGGCCGTCGAGGCACTGCTGGATGGGCGTGTTCCAGAAGGCGATGTTCTTCCAGTACGCGGTGTCGGCGGCGTGGTAGGTGGTGCAGAAGTTCTTGTCGCTGGTCTCCTCGCAGGCCTTGGAGTTGGCGGGGGCCTCGCCGAAGTACTCGGCGACCTGGGCGTTGACCTTCGGGGAGACGATCCAGTTGAGCCACTTGTAGGCGCAGTTGGGGTGCTTGGCCTTGGCGGAGATCATCCAGGTGTCGGACCAGCCGGTCGAACCCTCCTCGGGTACGAAGGCCTTGATCTTGGCGCCCTCGTCGGCGGTGAGGTTCGCGATGACCTGCCAGGTGGTGCCGACGACGGAGTCGCCGCTCTTGAAGGCGGAGATCTCCTTGAGGTAGTCGCTCCAGTACTCGCCGATGTCCGCGTTCTGCTTCTTCAGCAGGGCGACGGCGGCGTCGAACTGTTTCTGGTCGAGCGCGTAGGGGTCCTTGATCTTCAACTCGGGCTTGGTGGCCTTGAGATAGAGGGCCGCGTCGGCGATGTAGATCGGCGAGTCGTACGCGGTGACGTGGCCCTTGTACTTCGAGGCGTCGTCGAAGACCGCGGCCCAGGAGGTCGGGGCGGGGGTGACCTTCTGCGTGTTGTACATGAGCAGGTTGGCGCCGCGGCCGTGCGGGATGCCGTAGGCCCTGCCCTTGACCGAGTTCCAGGCCTGGAGCTTCAAGTCCGGGAAAATGTCTTTGTAGTTGGGGACAAGGCTGGTGTTGACGGGGGCTGCGTCACCGGAGGCTATGAGGCGCAGGGAGGCGTCGCCGGAGGCGGAGACGGCGTCGTACTCGCCGGTCTTCATCAGCTTGACCATCTCGTCGGAGCTGGCCGCGACCTTGGAGTTGACCTGGCAGCCCGTCTGCTTCTCGAAGTCGCTGACCCAGTTGACCTTGGGGTCGTTGGAGCCGTCCTCGACATAGCCGGCCCAGGCGATCAGGTTGACCTCGCCCTCGCTCTTGCCGAGCTTCGACTGGGCTTTGAGGTCAGGGGGGTTGAGGCCGCCGGACGAGCCGCCCGACGAGTCGGAGGAGCCGCAGGCGGTGGCGGCGAGCAGGACGGCGGCACAGGCCGTCACCTGGAGGGTTCGGGTGAGACGCACGGCGTTCTCCATGGGTGGAGGAGAGGAGTGGAGGACATGGGTGGAGGAGCGGGCGGGGTCAGCGGGGGTCGGGGACGTGCACCGTGTGGCGCCGGTGCCATCGCAGTCGCACCCGGCTGCCGCGGTAGGCGGCCACGTCCTCGGCGGAGGTCTCCAGGTTCTGCTGGAGGGCGGTGAGCCGGCCGCCGGCGTCGAGGTCGACGAGGAAGCGGGTGGAGTCCCCGAGGTAGACGACCTCGGCGACGGTGCCGGCGGCGCTCTCGTGGTCCGGTTCGCCGGCCCCCTCGGAGTCCTTGAGGACGCGGATCTTCTCGGGCCGGATGCTGTAGGTGCCGGTGGTGCCGACGATCCGCTCGGCCGCCTCGCCGGCCAGCAGGTTGGAGGTGCCGACGAAGGACGCGACGAACGGGGTCGCGGGGCGTTCGTAGACCTCGGCGGGGGTGCCGACCTGCTGGATGCGGCCCTGGTCGAAGACGGCGATGCGGTCGCTCATCGTCAGGGCCTCCTCCTGGTCGTGGGTGACGAAGACGAAGGTGATGCCCACCTCCCGCTGGAGCGCCTTGAGTTCGACCTGCATCTGCTCGCGCAGTTTCAGGTCGAGGGCGCCGAGCGGTTCGTCGAGCAGCAGCAGCCGGGGACGGCCGACGAGGGCGCGGGCGAGGGCGACGCGCTGCCGCTGACCGCCGGAGAGCTGGGCGGGGCGGCGGGCGCCGTAGCCCTCCAGGCGTACCTCCGCGAGGGCCTGCCGGGCGCGGGCGAGCCGTTCGGACTTGGGGACCCCCCGGACCTTGAGGCCGTAGGCGACGTTCTGCTCGACGGTCATGTGCGGGAAGAGGGCGTAGTCCTGGAAGACGGTGTGGACGTCCCGCTCGAAGGGGGCGAGGCCGGTGACGTCCTGGCCGGCGAGTTCGATGGTGCCGCCGGTGGGGCTCTCGAAGCCGGCGATCATGCGGAGCACGGTCGTCTTGCCCGAGCCGGAAGGGCCGAGCATCGAGAAGAACTCGCCGTCCCTGATCTCCAGGTCGACGCCGGCCACGGCGGTCGTCTCGCCGAACGACTTCCGCAGATCCCGCAGCCGGATCGCAATCCCCTCCATGGGCGGGAACCTTTCTGGTGCTCTGTGACGTTGCACGGAAACATATGAAGTCATAGTTCAAAGCTCAAGGCCCCCTTAGGGTAAAGCTTGAGTCAACGTGCAAGGTGGTGGCCGTGAACCAGCAGCAGCACAGCAACGGCGGCGCCCGAAAAGCCGTCTTCGCCCCGGTCGACAACCGGGCGCGGGTGGACGCCGTCGTCAGCCGGCTCGGCGACGCCATCGAGCTCGGACTGCTCGCCGACGGCGAGCAGCTGCCGGGCGAGAGCGAGCTCGCCGGGCAGCTCGGTGTGTCCACGGTGACCCTGCGGGAGGCGCTGATGGCGCTGCGCCAGCAGGGGCTGGTCACCACCCGGCGCGGACGCGGCGGCGGCAGTTTCGTGTCCCTGCCCGAGGTCCCCGGCGAGGAGCGGCTGAAGGTCCGGCTGCGCGCCTGGAGCACCGAGGAGCTGCGCGACCTCGGCGACCACTGGGCCGCCCTGTCCGGCACCGCGGCCCGGCTCGCCGCGGAGCGCACCGAGCCCGAGGATCTCGTACAACTCCGGCGTACGGCCGAGGAGTTGACGCGGGCCGAGGACGCGGCGGCGCGCGGCCGGGTGTACGGCAGGTTCCACGTCGAGCTGGCCGCCGCCGCGCAGTCGGCGCGGCTCACCCGGGAGCAGGTCGCGTTGCAGACCGAGGTCGGGGCGCTGCTGTGTCTGGTGCTCGGCAGCGACGAATATCGTGAAGAAGCCGCAGACCGTCACCGCTCCGTAATCTCGGCCGTGCAAGATGGGGCCCACGATTCGGCCAGGGAGCTGGCCGAGCGGTGCGTGCAGGAATCCACGGCGCGGCTGATCGCCGAGCGGCTGGCCCTGTAGCCGGCACCGCGTCCGCTCCCCGTCTGCTGGAGGGCACGCATGAGCCTCGCGACGGCACCGCCGGCCACGGCACCCGAGCAGTCCGTCGCGTCCGGGGTGCGCTCGGCCCTGGAGTCCGTGTTCGACGCCGTGGCCGCCACCCGCGCCGACACCACGGCGCTGCTCGCCAAGGTGGCCGCACAGGGCCGCCGCCCCGCGACCGTCGACCTCGCGGCACTGCGCCCGGGCCTCCATCTCCGGCTGGCCCGGCAGGAGTTGGTGTCCGGCGTCGGCTTCGTCGCCGCGCCGGGCCTGCTGAGCGACGTACCGGCGTGGCTGGAGTGGTGGCAGACCACCTCCGACGGGGGCATCCGGCCGCTGCTGCTCGACCTCGATCCCGAGCACTCGGCGTACGCGGACTACACGCACTGGGACTGGTTCGCGCTGCCCCGCGACACCGGGGAGCGGGCGGTCGCCGGACCGTACGTCGACTACCTCTGCTCGGACGAGTACAGCCTCACCCTGTCCGCGCCGGTGCACGTGGAGGGACGGTTCGCGGGGGTGGCCGCGGCGGACGTGTATCTACGGCACTTCGAGGCGGCCGTGATGCCGATGCTGCGTCAACTGCCGGGTCCTGCACGGCTGGTGAACGCGCGCGGCCGGGTCGCGGCGTCCACCGACCCGCGTCAGCTGGTCGGTTCGCTCAGCAAGGGACCGGACTTCGCGGAGGCGCTGGCGGCAGGCCGGGCGGGGTATGCGCGCGGGCTGCGGCTGGTGCCGTGCGACGGGGTGCCGCTGGTGCTGGTCGTCGCCGAGCGGTGACCGAACTCGCACGGTGGTGGCGCCAGTTGGGGTGGTGGCCGAACTCGCGTCGTCGTGAGGCGAGTTGGAGTGGTGCTCACTCGGCCGCCGGGACCACCCTCAGGTGTCCCGCGCCGCGGCCCGGCCTGCGGATCCTGGGCGGCGGGGTGCGGCGGGCCTCGCGCAGGACCAGGGTCAGTCGCGTATAGCCCATGTTCTCAAGGGTCTTGGGGGTCTCGCCGACGAGCCGGCAGTCCGTGACGCCCCAGCGCGGGTCGGGGTGCAGTACGGGGCGGACCGCGCCGTCGTGCTCCACGGCCTCCTCGCCCACCGCGCGGATCCAGTGCGGCAGGCCCTGCCGGTAGGCGGCCTCCATGATCGGGTCCTGGGCGATGTCGCGGCGGATCGCCTGCAGGCCGTGGTCGTGGCCGTGGCTCTCCACGACGGAGGCGAAGTGGGCCAGCATCGGCAGGCACCAACTCGACTCGTGCTCACCGAGAACCGTGCTCGCGTCGGGGTGGAAAAGCACGAAACGAAGGAAGTTGTCGCCCGGCATGGCCGTCGGATGCGGACCGACCGCCCGGAAAAGTGACTTGAACGCACCGTTGGCCAGCACCACGTCCCAGCGGTGGTCCATGACGACGGAGGGAAAGGGGACGGCCTCCAGCAGCGTGGCGTAGTCCAGCAGATACGCCTGGGCCTCGGGACTCTCGGGGGCGGGCCGCGGTGCGGACCGCTGCCCACCTGCCTGGTACGCCATCGGGAGGTCACCCCTCTTGCCTATGCGGCCTTCTCGCGGCGCCCTGATCCTGCTGCCCCGACTCTTGCCGTGTCAACTATCGTGGCATTTCATGCTTGTTGACGGCTGAAATTGGCCACAGTTGTGGCGAGACCTGGATGCGAGTTCGAACGAACCGCTACCCTCCGGGATGTTCACGGCCACCGTTTGTGAGAAGCCTGTGAGAGACGTAGGAGATCTGTCGGTGTCGGATGGCTTCGAGGTACCGGGCGCGACGGCGAGTGCCGTGCTGCCCGCCGTCGTCGACCGCGTCACCGCGCTCGCCGAGCGGCTCGACGTTCCGCAGGCCGAGGTCTTCCACGTGGGCCGGCTCTCCGTGGCCTCCGGTGTGCCGGACCCCGTGGTCAGGGCCCTGCTGAGCGGCCGTCCGGCGGGCGAGCCCGATGTGCAGGCCCGGTTCCTGCAGCGCCTCGACCTGTTGCGCCGCACCAGACTCAAGCCCAACGGGCGCAAGTACACCCAGCAGGAGATCGCCGACGGCGCGGGCATGTCGCGTCAGCAGGCGGGCGCGCTCATCAACGGCGACCGGCGTCCCACGATGGAGCACTGCGACGCGCTCCAGCGCTTCTTCCGGGTGCACGCCGGATTCCTCACCGCCGAGGACCCCGAGGCCCTCGCGGGCGCCCTCCAGCGCACCGAGCAGGAGCTGTTGCAGAAGCTCGCCGACCGCGATCGGGCGGCGGCCGAGGCCGCGGGGGACCCGCTGGAGCGGCTGCTGCAGGACCACGGGGTGCGCGGAATCGCCTGGCGTGCCGCGCAGTTGCCGACCGACCAGCACCGCGACAAGGTCGCCGAGTGGCTGGACATGCTCCTGGAGAGCGTGAAGCGTCCCGAGGCGTGATCCGGGGCCGCGGACACGGGAGTTGACGTCTCGTCAGGTCGCGCTGCGTTCGCTCGCCTCCCGCAGGTCCCGTTCGGTCGCGTCGCCCTGGGCCGTCACGCCGGGCCGGCCCTCGCACAGGAGGTCGCGCCAGTGCTCGCGGCTCCAGTGGGCCGGGGTGGTGGTGCGGGTGAACTCCGTGACCAGGGCGAGGAATCGGGCCGGGTCGGTGTGGAACGGGAAGTGTCCCGCCCCCTCGAAGATCTCCAGGCGGCTGCCCGGCATGGCCTCGTGGGCGCCGTGGGCGTGCCGTACCGGCACCACGCTGTCGCGGTCGCCCCACAGCAGCATCGTCGGCATGCCCTCGGTGAGATAGCAGCGGTCGAGCATGGTCACCACCTGGCCGCGCCAGTCGACGACCGCGCGCAGGGTGCGGATGAAGGCGTTGCGGGCGGTCTCGTCGGGCAACGCGTCGACGAGGGTGAGGAGTTCGGGGGCGTCCCGGCCGAGGTCGGTGTCCAGGAGCCTCATCAGGCCCACGGCGAGGCCGACTTGGAGGCGCATGCCGGGCAACCGGAGCGCGGACAGGGCGAGATGGGAGCCCGGAAGGGTGATGAGCCGCAGCACGGGGTTGACCTCGCGACCCACACCACCGGCGCTGACGAGGACGAGCCGTTCGGTGCGTTCGGGGAACTGGTAGGCGAACTGCATCGCCACTCCCCCGCCCAGCGAGTGCCCGAGCAGGGTCGCGGACTCGATGCCGAGGGTGGTGAGCAGATCGCGCACGCCGTTGGCGTAGGCGGCGACCGAGTAGTCGGCCCGCGGTTTGTCGGAGGCGCCGTGGCCGAGGAGGTCGGGGGCGATCACCGTGTGGGTGCGGGCGAGCTGCGGGATCAACTCGGCCCAGGTGGCCGAGGAGTCGCCGATCCCGTGGATGAGGACGAGCGCCGGGCCCTCGCCCGCCATGCGGAAGGCACGGCGGTATCCGTGCACGACGCGGTACTGGAGCGTGAGTTCCGCGTCGCCCACCGGGCGCAGCCGTGCGGCGCGCGCCGGGTGCCGAGCCGGGACGTCCTCCACCCGCTCACCTCCCGTTCACCCGGCCGCCCGCGGACGGCCGAAAACCCTTCCTCCCAGCGTAGGGCCGCTGTCCCACCGGGCGTTTCGAGGACGTTTCGCCTCCGCTAAGCGGGCGAACCCACGCTGGGGAAAACGGGATTGTCAGTGGCACGCGGCAAGCTGGAGTCGTGCCACCGCCGTGCGGAGGCGCACGACGCCGATCAGGGGAGAGCCGTCCTATGCAGACCGCAGTGATGACCGACCGCGAGCGCGCCGCCGTCCAGGCCTATCTACGACTGCTGCACACGGTCAGAGCCGCCTTCGACGGCCCTCCGGGCGACCCACGCCCCGTCCTGGTCCCACCCTCGGTACTTGCAGAGGCGGACCAGGCCCTGACGGACGCCGGACTCGCGGGCAACGAGGAGGCGTTCTTCCGGCTGCTGGAGAGCTGGTGCCCGGAGGGGTGACGAGGGGTCAGGGATGCGGGACCGTGATCGCGGTGGCGACCAGTCCCCGTCGTACGGTCCAGCGGCCCTCGAAGGTGTCCAGGCGCTCGCCGTCGACCACCGGGCCGGGGACGAGGAGACGGGCGCGCAGGCCGCCGCGCGTCTCCTCGCCGGGGTCGGCGAAGAGTTCGATGTCGGCCTCCGAGAAGTCCAGCCACTTTCCGGTGAGGGGGAACCATGCCTTGTAGACGGACTCCTTGGCGCTGAACAGGAGCCGGTCCCAGTGCACGGCGGGCAGCTGGGCCGCGAGCCGGGTCAGCCGTTCCTGTTCGGCGGGCAGGGAGACGGAGGGGAGGACGCCGTCGGGGAGCGGGGCGTGGGGTTCGGCGTCGATGCCGAGCGAGGCGAGGTCGGTGGCGCGGGCCAGCGCGGCGGCGCAGTAGCCGTCGCAGTGGGTCATGCTGCCGATGAGTCCGGCGGGCCAGGTCGGCGCGCCGTGGGCACCGGGCAGGATCGGCTGCGGAGGCACGCCGAGCTTCTCCATGGCGCGCCGGGCACAGGCCCGTACGGCGGTGAACTCGCGCCGCCGCTTGGGCACCGCGCGGGCCACCCGGGCCTCTTCCCCGGGGTACAGCGGGGCGTCCTGGAACCCCTCGTCACCGTGTGTCTCCACGGTCACCACGGACTCCGGGAGCAGCTCCTCGATCACCGGCTCCGACCTCCATCGGCAGGATGCGGCGCAGTCGTCCCGGGGGTTCCGGGCGCTTCTGCCACTCGCGGGGGTATCCCACGGACACCTCTTCGAAGCGGACCCCCTCGTGGTGGGTGGTCCGCGGGATGTGGAGATGGCCGTAGACCATGGTGTCCACGCGGAATCTGCGGTGCCAGTCGGCGGTCAGGGTGGTGCCGCACCACATGGCGAACTCGGGGTACCACAGGACCTCGGTGGGGTGCCGGTCCAGGGGGTAGTGGTTGATCAGGACCGTGGGCAGGGTGTCGGGGATCTCCGTGAGCCGGCGTTCGGTCTCGGCGACCCGGGCCCGGCACCAGGCCTCGCGGCTGGGGTAGGGGTCGGGGTGCAGCAGGAACTCGTCGTTGCAGACGATGCCGGTGCCGTGCGCGTAGGTCAGTCCCTCGTCCTTGGTGGCGCAGCCGGGCGGGAGGAACGAGTAGTCGTAGAGGAGGAAGAGCGGGGCCACGACGACCGGGCCGCCGGGGCCGTCCCAGATCGGGTAGGGGTCCTCGGGGGTGAGGACGCCGAGCTCCCGGCACAGGGCGACGAGGTGGTCGTAGCGGGCGACGCCGCGCAGGGTGACGGGGTCCTTGGGGTGGGTCCACAGTTCGTGGTTCCCGGGGGACCACAGGACCTTGCGGAAGCGGCCGGCGAGGAGTTCGAGGACCCAGCGGATGTCGGCCACGGTCTCGGCGATGTCGCCGGCCACGATCAGCCAGTCCTCGTCCGTGTGGGGGCGCATGTTCTCGACCAGGGCGCGGTTCTCGGCGTACCCGATGTGCAGGTCGCTGATGGCCAGCAGCTGTCCGGCACCGCCGGCCGTCGACTCCACCCCTCGCCCCCTCCGCGCGCACGAATGAGGCCACGAGATCACATCCCGCCGTTCCGCGACAAGACGGCGAGGCCGCCCGGGGCGCGGTCCGGACGGCGCCCGGGGCGGTCTTGTGACGGGAGTTCATGTGCCGGGTGGGCAGGATCGGGAAATCCGTAACACGGGCGTTGCACGCGGCACCCCTTGAAAGCCGTATGATCGCCCCAACACCACCGCCACGAACGCCTCTTCGCCGAGGGCGGTTTGGTGTCCCTCCAACCACCCTGGCCGGGCACGGCCTCGCTCCGCCGTGCCCGCGAACCCGAAAGGACGGCCCTGCATGGTCTCTCGCGTACGCGTCTGGCTCAACCGCACGTACGCGGAGAACGTGTTCTTCATGGATCAGCTGCGGAGAAATCCCAGCGATCGGGCCGTCGAGATCCATGCCACGCACGGCGACGCGGACTCCCCCGTACTGGCTGCCGCCGACACCGCCGACCTGGAGCCCGAGGGCCTGTCCCCGGCCGGTTACGTCGAGTACGCCCTCGACCAGTGCGCCCGCCGCGGCATCGACGTGTTCGTGCCCCGGCTGCACCAGTCGGAGATCGTGGCGCACCGCGCGGACTTCGAGGCGGTGGGCACGGCGCTGCTGGCGCCGACCCCCGAGGCCGTCGCCGTCTTCCACGACAAGGTGATCGCCTACGAGGCGGTCCAGGCGATCGGCGTGCCCGTGCCGCCGTGGTGGCGCGTCCGCACGGCGCCCGAACTCGTCGCGGCCGTCGAGGAGTTGGAGGCCGCCGGGCACAAGGCGTGCTTCAAGCCGGCGTCCGGTGCGGGCGGGGTGGGCTTCCGCGTGGTCACGCGCGCCCCCTTCTCGCTCATGCACCTCAACGGATTCCCGAGCCCCTACGTCCCGCTCGACACGGTCGTCGAGGCGCTGGAGCAGGCCGACGAGCAGGTCGACTGGCTCGTCATGCCGCGCCTGGAGGAGCCGGAGGTGTCGGTGGACTGCCTGACCGGTCCCGACAACCTGGTCCGGCTCGCCGTGGGCCGCACGAAGAACGGCCGCCGGCGCGGTTTCACCCTGCACGAGCAGTGGCTGGAGCCGGCCCGCCGGATCGCGGAGGGCTTCGGGCTGCACTACCTGTCCAACATCCAGTTCCGGATGTTCGGCGACCAGCCGGTGCTGATGGACGTCAACACCCGTCCCGCGGGCGGCCTGCACCAGCTGTCGCTGTGCGGGGTCAACGCCCCTTGGGCGGCAGTGCAGTTGGCGCTCGGCGAGGACCCGGGCACGATGGAGCCGCCGTTCCTGGGCGCGGACTACGCGGTGGTCTCGGGCCCGCGTCAGCTGCGTCCCGTGACGCTCCCGCACCAGCGCGCGGAGGAGTCGGAGCCGCTGCTCCCGACGGTGCCCGCACAGAGCGAGGCGGAGCCGGAGAGCACCCTCGCACCGGAGCTGGGCAGCCGCGCGGCGGCCCGCGCCTAGGGCCTGACCGGCGGATCAGGCCGGAGGAAAGCAGCGGCGCCTCATCAGCACGGGTGAGCGGGGTCTGGTGCGTGCAGCTGCAAGGCGGAGGAGGAAGTCGACGCGGTGGGGGCACCTCCCGGCCGAAGGCCGGGGGGGCGTCGGCGACCGACGACAACGCCGCTGGGGGTCCCCCCACGCCTTTAAGGCAGTGGGGGAGTGCGTGCCACACCCCGCGTCTCCGGCATGATCCGCCGGACGGGCCCCAGGCCTCCCGGGTCTCCCTTTCCTCCCTCGCACCACAACTTCATACCGGTCTGGGCCAATCATGGAGCAGCATCTTGACACCGTGATTGGTCCAGACCAAATTGGTTGCGCACCTTCCAGCACTCCCGAACACCCCCATTCCTTCAGGGAGATCGCGTGCGCGACACACTCAGACGTTCCAGACGTCGCCTCCTCGCTCTGCTCGGTACCGCAGCCCTGGCCATGGCCGGGGCCATCGCGCTGCCCGGTACCGCGCAGGCGGCCAACGTCCTGACCAACCCCGGCTTCGAGTCGGGTTCCCTGTCCCCCTGGTCCTGCACCGGAAACCTCGGCTCGGTGGTCTCCTCACCGGTGCACGGCGGCTACAAGGCCCTTGCGGGCGCGGTGAGTTCGAGCGACACCGCACAGTGCTCCCAGACGGTCGCCGTGCAACCGAACACGGCGTACTCGCTCAGCGGCTGGGTGCGCGGCAGTTACGTCTACCTCGGTGTCAACGGCGGTTCCTCGACGTGGACTTCGTCCCCGTCGGCGTACGCGCAGTTGACGACGTCGTTCACCACCGGCGCCTCGCAGACCAGCGCCACCATCTACGTCCACGGCTGGTACGCGCAGGGCACCTACTACGCGGACGACATCAGCCTCGACGGTCCCGGTGGCGGTGGCGGTGGCGACACCCAGGCGCCGACCGCGCCGACCGGACTGACCTCCACGGGCAAGACGTCCTCCAGCGTGTCCCTGTCGTGGGGCGCCTCGAGCGACAACGTGGGTGTCACGGCGTACGACATCTACAGCGGCGCGAACCAGGTCCTCAGCGTCTCCGGTACGAGCGCCACGGTCAGCGGGCTCTCGGCCAGCACCGCCTACACGTTCACGGTGAAGGCGCGGGACGCGGCCGGGAACTCCTCTGCTGCCTCCAACGCGGTGAGCGTCACGACGAGTGCCGGCACCGGCGGCGGCACCGGTTTCACGCAGGCCGCGCCCTACCTGTACGAGGGCTGGGGCGATCCCCCGAGCCCGAGCACGGTGATGAGCGCGACCGGCATCAAGTGGTTCACGATGGCGTTCGTGCTGGACTCCGGCGGCTGCACCCCCGCCTGGGACGGCAGCCGGGCCCTGACCGGTGGCGTCGACCAGACCGCCATCAACCAGATCCGCGCGGCCGGCGGTGACATCGTGCCGTCGTTCGGCGGCTGGCAGGGCAGCAAGCTCGGCGCCAACTGCTCCTCCGCGAGCGCGCTCGCCGGGGCGCTGCAGAAGGTGATCGACGCCTACGGCCTCAAGGCGATCGACATGGACATCGAGAACACGGACGAGTTCGAGAACGAGGCCGTCCAGGCGAAGATCCTGACCGCGCTGAAGACCGTCAAGGCCAACAACCCCGGCCTGCGGACGATCGTCACCTTCGGCACCTCGACCACGGGCCCGACGTACTACGGCAACCGGCTGATCGAGCAGGCACAGTCGCTCAACGCCAACATCGACGTCTTCACCATCATGCCGTTCGACTTCGGCGGCGGCGCCGACATGTACGGCAACACCGTCGCCGCGGCCGAGGGCCTGAAGACCAAGCTGAAGTCCACCTTCGGGTGGGACGACGCGACGGCCTACTCGCACATCGGGATCTCCGGCATGAACGGTCTCTCCGACCAGTCGGAGACCACCACGCCGGCGATCTGGACCTCGATCAAGGACTGGTCGAACTCGCACCACATCGCACGGCTCGCGTTCTGGTCGGTCAACCGCGACCGCGGGTGTGCCGGCGGCGGAGTGGTGAGCAACTGCTCCGGGATCAGCCAGAACACCTGGCAGTTCACGTCCATCACGGCCGGTTTCACCGGCTGAAAAGGGTGAGCGGCTGAAGAAGGGACTGGTGCCGGACCCCCGCGGCGGGAAGAATCTTGACCCGATCCGCCGCGGGGGTCCTTCCGTGGCTCAACGACACGGAATCCGGGAGCAGTTCGTGCCGAGGACAGCTGGACGATGAGGAACGGAGCCGCTGTCGCCGGATGCCTGTCGCTCCTCCTGCTCCTCGCCTCCTGCGGCACGGGCGGTGACCGGGGATCCGCCGAACCCCCGCCGAGCCAGGCGGACTTACGGGCCTCGGTCCTCGACGACCGCGAACACCTCTTCGCCGGATCCCTCTCGTACGCCACCTCGGTCGTGGTGTCCGTCGACGACACCGTGACCTACGACGTCCGCCTCACCGCCCGGGCGAAGAACGTGTCGCACGGCACCGCACGGCCCGTTGCGGCGACCCGTGCCTTCCGGGTGGGCGGGGTCGAGGGCGCCGCGCTGACCTCGGCGAGCCAGGACGTGCGGCTGGTCCTGCGGGGCGACCGGAAATCCGAGCAGGTCATCGCTCGGCCGGGAGACAGAGCCGCCTGGCGGTGGAGCGTCTCCGCGAGCGAACCCGGCGACTACGATCTCGCGCTCACCGTCACCACCTATCAGGGCCGGTCGGACCTCGCCCTCGACACACTGACGCCGCCCCTCACCGTCCACCTGAGAGTGCGCGACACCTGGTCGCACCGCTGGAACTCGACGCTGGACTCGGTGGGGACCTGGGGCGGAATCGCCGCCGCCCTGGTGACGATCACCGGAGTGTTCGTCGCGTGCTGGGGCAGGCTGGCCCCCTTGCTGCGCGCCCGGCGGGAATCCTGGCGGGCGCGCGGACCGCAGCGTGACGGAAGCACGGACGGAGAGCGGGACGGTTATCTGTGACCGACCGTCAGAATCGGCCGGAGCCGCGGTAGAGCTCCAACTCCCCGTCGAGTTCGACCCTGAGGACCGTGGCGTGCGGGTCGAGGTCGGCGCCTGCGGGCGGGTCGATCCACAGCACGCCGACCGCCTCGTGCAGCCCGCCGATCACCCGGTGGGCGAGTTCGGTGCCGGTGCCGAGCACGGTGACCCGGCGGACCGGGGTGACCAGTCCCCGGACGCCGATCTCGGCGCGTGGGACGTCGAACAGGGTGAGATAGAGGGTACGGCCGTCGGCGGAGAGGGTGCTCGGCCCGTAGTGGTGCCCCGCCGGGAGACCGCGGACCGTGCCGTACACGGCGTCGGAGTGCTTGCGGATCCACTCCCCCAGGCCTTCGAGACGCTCGACCTGCGGCTGCGGGATGGTGCCGTCCTCCGTCGGGCCGACGTCGAGGAGGAGGTTGCCGCCCCCGCCGATCGTCTCCGTGAAGTAACGGACCAGCTGGCTCAGCGACTTGTGGTTGTCGTCGTGGTGCTGATACCCCCACGAGTCGTTGATGGTGAGGCACAACTCCCAGGGCCCGTCCGGGGGTTCGATGGGGGCGCCCTGTTCCGGTGTCGCGTAGTCGCCCTCGCTGAGCATGCGGGCGTTGAAGACGACGTGCGGTGAGTACGAGCGGATCAGCGCGGCGAGTTCCTTGATGCGCCACTGTTCCTCGCTGCGGTCCCACTCGCCGTCGAACCACATCAGGTCGGGGCGGTAGCGGGAGGCCAACTCCCGTATCTGGCCGTCCCGGTAGGCGATGAACCGCTCCCAGGCCGCGAGGTCCTCGTCCTCGGCCGAGCACTCGGAGTACCGGTTGTCCTCCTGCTCCGGCGGGCGGCCCGGCTTGCGGGTGGTGGCGTAGTCGGGGTGGTTCCAGTCGGAGTGCGAGTAGTAGAGGCCGACCTTGAGGCCTTGTTCGCGGAGCGCGTCCGCGTAACTGGTGAGGTAGTCCTTGCCGAGGTTGAGATCGCCGAACTCGGTGTCCCACAGGGCCACTCCGTCGTGGTGGCGGCTGGTGAGGACGGCGTACTTGGCGCCGGCGCGGGCGAACAGGTCGGCCCAGGCGCGCGGGTCGTACTTCGCTCCGGTGAACCGGTCGAGCTGGGACATGTACTGGTCGTGCGGCACGATGTCGTCGTAGAACGACCAGGACTCCTGGACGCCGTCGACGGCGTAGATCCCCCAGTGGACGAAGATCCCCAACTTGGCGTCGGTGAACCACGGTTGCATGGGCACGGCTGAACTCCTGTTGCGTACAAGGTCAGTTGGGGATGTGCCAGGGGGCGGGCCCGGCGTGCGACGACCGGGCCCGCCCCCTGGGGTTCTACTGGCCCGCGTCCGCCCGCTTCAGACGGAGCGTCAGAATCTGGAAGGGCCGCAGGGCGACGGCGACCGAGCCCCCGTCGAAGGAGACGTCGTCCTCCAGCGGGCGCTCCAGCAGGTCGGTGATCCGGGCGCCCGCGAGGGGGAAGCCCGTGCGCAGAGTGCCCTCGGCTCGGCCGCCGTTCGACTCGTAGAGCCGGACCACGACGTCGCCGGACTCGTCGTCGGCGAGCTTGACGGCCTCGACGGTGATGCCGTCGCCGTCGACGGAGACGACCGGCTGCGGGGCGCCGCCCGAATCGGCCACCCGCAGCGGGAGGTTGAGGGCGTAGCCCTCGGCGACCGCGTCCTCGATGCTCGCGCCGGGCAGCAGCGAGTAGACGAAGCGGTGCCTGCCCTGGTCGGCGCCCGGGTCCGGGATGCGCGGGGCGCGCACCAGGCTGAGGCGGACCGTGGTCGTCGTACCGCCGTCCTCGCGGACGGTGCGGGAGACGTCGTGGCCGTACGTCGAGTCGTTGATGACGGCGACGCCGTAGCCGGGCTCGGCGAGGTGCACCCAGCGGTGGCCGGAGACCTCGAAACGGGCCGCCTCCCAGCTGGTGTTGGTGTGCGTGGGCCGCTGGATGTGGCCGAACTGGATCTCGGCGGAGGAGTGCGCCGCGCGGATGTCGACCGGGAAGCCGGCCTTGAGGAACTTCTCGGCCTCGTGCCAGTCGATGTCGGTCTCGAAGTCGATCCGGGCGCTGCCGGCGCGGACGGTGATCGTCTGCACGATCTTCGAGCCCTTGCCGAAGGACCGTTCCACACGGATCGCGCCGAGCAGCGGGTCCTGCTCGACGACCGTGATGGAGTCGGCGGTCAGGAGGTCGGTGAAGCGGTTCTTGTAGTGCTTGTCGACGTCCCACGCGTCCCAGTAGTTCGGCAGGTCGGTGTGCAGACGGAGCAGGTTGCCCTGGTCGGCGAGGACTTCGCGGCCGCCGTGGCGCAGGTCGCGCACGGAGGCGAGGGTGCCGTCGTCGGCGAGTTCGACGCGGACGATGCCATTGTCGAGGACGCGGTCGGTGACGGTGACCGCCTGCGGGACGTACTCGGCGGCCAGCGGGGCGCTGCCGTTCGCGGGGACCGTCGCGTACATCGGCACACCGGTCGCCGTGCGGATGACCTCGGCGCGGTCGTAGGGGCTGGTGTTGAAGACGGTGGTGCCGCCGCCGCCCAGCGCGGCCACGGCCGCCGCCGTCAGCTCCTCCAACTCCGTTGCCACACGCGCGTATTCGGCCTCCGCCTCGCGGTGCACCCAGGCGATCGAGGAGCCCGGCAGGATGTCGTGGAACTGGTGCAGCAGGACCGTCTTCCACAGCCGGTCGAGCTTCTCGTACGGGTAGGCGTAGCCCGGTACGTGCAGCGCGGCCGTCGTCGCCCACAACTCGGCCTCGCGCAGGCGGTGTTCGCTGCGCCGGTTGCCCTGCTTGGTGCGGGCCTGGGAGGTGTAGGTGGCGCGGTGGAGTTCGAGGTAGAGCTCGCCGACCCAGACCGGGGCGTCGGGGTACTCGGCGCGGGCCTTGGCGAAGAACTCGTCGGGGTGCTCGACGACGACCTTCGGTGAGCCCTCCAAGTCGGCGAGCCTGCGCGCCCGTTCCATGATCTCGCGGGTGGGGCCGCCGCCGCCGTCGCCCCAGCCGAACGGGGCGAGGGAACGGGTCGCGCTGCCCTTCTCCTGGTAGTTGCGGACCGCGCGGGACATCTCCTCGCCGCTGAAGCGGGCGTTGTAGGTGTCGACCGGCGGGAAGTGGGTGAAGATGCGGGTGCCGTCGATGCCCTCCCACCAGAAGGTGTGGTGGGGGAACTTGTTGGTCTGGTTCCAGGAGATCTTCTGGGTGAGGAACCACTCGTTGCCGGCGAGCTTGGCGAGCTGCGGGTAGGCCGCGTTGTAGCCGAAGGAGTCCGGCAGCCAGACGCCCTTGGTCTCGACGCCGAAGTGCTCGATGAAGAAGCGCTTGCCGTGGATGAGTTGGCGGGCGATGGCCTCGCCGCCGGGCAGATTGCCGTCGGACTCGACCCACATGCCGCCGACCGGCGCCCACTGGCCGCGCTTGACGGACTCCTGGATACGGGCCCACACCTGCGGGTAGTTGTCGCGCACCCACTCGTACTGCTGGGCCTGCGAGCAGGCGAAGATGAAGTCCTCGTACTCGTCGGCCAGCGACGTCACGTTCGAGAAGGTGCGGGACGTCTTGCGCTTCGTCTCGCGGATCGGCCACAGCCACGCCGAGTCGATGTGCGCGTGCCCGACACCGGAGACGATGTGCGCGCTGGCGTTGGCGGGCTTGGACAGCACCGGCTTGAGCGCGGCGCGGACCTCGGCGGCCGTACCGGAGACGTCGTCCAGGTCGAGGAGGTCCATGGCCCGGTCGAGGGCGTGCATGATCTCGTGCCGGCGGGGGTCGTGCTCGCCCAGTTCCAGCATCAGTTCGCGCAGCACCTGGACGTCGAGGTCGAGGTGGAAGACCTCCTCGTCGAGGACGGCGAGGTCGGCACGGCGGAATGTATACAGTGGACGGTCGCCTGCCGTCAGTACATCGCCGAGGGGGGTCGGCTCGGAGAAGTTGTTGGCGAGGATGTCGGGGTTGGAGGCCGCCTCGACCAGGTAGTCGATCACCTCGCCGCCCGTCGCCGGGTTGGCGATCGCCACGTACTGGTTGAGCGGGTTCACCGCCTTCAGCGGGGTCCCGTCCGCGAGGTGGACCAGGGCCTCGGCCTGGTTGCCCGGCCAGTCGCCCGTGAAGCCGAGGTCGATGACGGCCTCGACGCGCTTCCCGGCCCACTCCGCGGGCACCTGTCCGCGCATCCGGAACCAGGTGGTGCCCCAGGGCGGACCCCACGGGGTGTCCATCGCGAACGGCGTGTACGGCGCCGCCGCGGCCTCCTCGAAGGAGACCGGCTCGCCGGGGGCCTGCCAGGCCTCGACCGTGAAGGGCGCGGTGGCCGCGTAGATCGCGGGCTTGATCCGCTGGTCATGGGCGCGCTGGACGCGCTCCTCGATCCGGCTGCGTTCGTCGTGCATGGGAGGTCTCCAGGGAACCAGGGAGCTGAGCTGCTGAGAGCTTGGGAGCTGGTGAGAACTCGCTGCCGAGATCTCGGGGGAAAGCGCTTACCGGGGCGGTGCCTACTTAAGGTACGCCAGGCCCGGGTGGACCTCGGTATAGCCCTCGACCAGGCGGCGCGCGACGTTCACGGAGTCGACCAGCGGGTGCAGCGCGAAGGCCTTCACCGCCGTCGTGCGGGAGCCGTTCTCGGCGGCCGCGAGGACCTCGCGCTCGACGCCCTTGACCGCGCAGACCAGGCCGGTGGCGTGGTCGGGCAGCGGGTCGACGGCGACGGGGTGGGCGCCGTTGGCGTCGACCAGGCACGGCACCTCGATGACGGCGTCCGCGTCGAGGACCGACAGCGCGCCCTGGTTGCGGACGTTGAGGATCAGGGTGGTGCGCTCGTCGCGGGCGATGGCCCGCATCAGGGCGAGGGCGACCTTCTCGTACCCGCCGGAGAGGTCGTCGGCGTCGCGTTCGCCGGCGCCGGCGGTCTCCCTGTTCTCCGACATGTAGGTCGCCTCGCGCTCGGCGCGGGTGCGGTCCCAGGCGGTCAGCGCGGAGGCGTCGGGGCGCTTCATCTCGTCGTAGAACTGGGCCTGTTGGTCGCGCAGGAACGCGCCGCGGGTCCGCTCGACCTCACGGTAGGCGCGGACGGTCTCGCGGTTGAAGTAGTAGTAGTGCAGGTACTCGTTCGGGATGGCGCCGAGCGACTGGAGCCACTCGGTGCCGAAGAGCTTGCCCTCCTCGAAGGAGCCGAGCAGGTCGGGGTCGGCGAGCAGGCGCGGGAGTTCGTCGCGGCCGGCGACGCGCAGGCCGCGCACCCAGCCGAGGTGGTTGAGGCCGACGTAGTCGATGAAGGCCTCGCGCGGGTTGGCGCCGAGCACCTTGGCGATACGGCGGCCGAGGCCGACCGGGGAGTCGCAGATGCCGATGACGCGGTCGCCGAGGTGGCGGGACATGGCCTCGGTGACCAGGCCGGCCGGGTTGGTGAAGTTGATGACCCAGGCGTCTGGGGCGAGGCGGGCCACGCGCTGCGCGATGTCGACGGCCACGGGGACGGTTCGTAGACCATAGGCAATACCGCCGGCGCCGACCGTCTCCTGGCCGAGGACGCCCTCCGCAAGGGCCACCCGCTCGTCGTTGGCGCGACCCTCCAGGCCTCCGACGCGGATCGCCGAGAAGATGAAGTCGGCGCCGCGCAGGGCCTCGTCGAGGTCGGTGGTGGCGGTGACCTTGGGGGCGTCGGGGACGGTGGCGGCCTGTTCGGCCAGTACACGGGCGACCGCATACAGTCGGCTGTCGTCGAGGTCGTGCAGCACCACTTCGGTGACCCGGCCCTCGCCGCGGTCGGTCAGCAGTGCTCCGTACACGAGCGGCACGCGGAATCCGCCGCCGCCCAGAATCGTCAGCTTCACGCTTTCACCTTTCCTGCCACGACGACCTCGACGCCCGCTTCCTCCAGGGAGGAGCGGGTCGCCGGGTCGACCGGGGCGTTCGTCACGACCGCGTCGAGGTCCTCGGGACCGCACACCTTCGCCATGCCCGTACCCGGGAACTTCTGCGCGTCGGCGAGCAGCACGACCTTCTCGCCGGCCTTGATCATGGCCCGTTTGACCGGCACCTCGACGACCGTCGTGTCCATCACCTGTCCGCCGGGCCGCACGCCGCTGGTGCCGAGGAAGAGCCAGTCGGCATGCAGCTGGCGCAGGTTGTCCTCGGTGAGGAAGCCCACCAGGGAGCGGTACTCGCGCCGGACCATGCCGCCGAGCAGCACCAGTTCGATGCCCTCGTCGTCGGCCAGCTCCTCGTAGACGACCAGGTTGCTGGTGATGACGGTGAGGCGGCGGCCGTGCAGCTGCCGGGCGAGCCGGTAGGCGGTGGTGCCGATGTCGAGGAGGACGGACTGGCCGTCGGCCACCATGGCGGCGGCGCGCGCGGCTATCGCGTCCTTCTCGGCCACCCGCACCTCGGCGACCTCGGCGAAGGGCTGGTCGCCCTCGTCGGCCACGGCGCCGCCGTGGACCCGGGTGAGCAGTCCGTCCTCCTCCAGTTTGAGCAGATCACGCCTGATCGTGGCGGGGCTCACACCCAGCTGCTCGGAGAGATCGGTCACGGCCGCGGGGCCCCCGGAGCGCAGGGCCCGCAGGATGAGTTGATGTCGTCGTTCTGCCAGCACGTCGCGAACACTACTCGTCATCTTCAATCATTTCTATGCTCAGTTCTGCTTGGGTATTGACCAATCTCGTCGAGCAGCGCACGATTCCGGTCACCGAAATGAAGAGTTTTGACGAACTCCAGCTGACGTGCCGACGAGAGGATGTGCGCGTGGACGACGACCGGCCCGATGTGCTGCTGACCGGGCTGCTCTTCTACGACCTCGTCCTCACGGGTCTGGGGCAGCCGCCGACGCCGGGCGAGGAGATCTGGACGTCCGGCATGGGCTGCGGCCCCGGCGGCATCGCGAACCTCGCGGTCGCCGCCTCCCGCTTCGGCCTGAGGACGTCCTTGGCCACGGTCTTCGGCGACGACTTCTACGGCGCCTACTGCCACGAGATCCTCGCCGGCCAGGAGGGCGTCGACCTCTCCCTGTCCCGCACCGCGAACGGCTGGCACACCCCCGTCACCGTCTCGCTCGCCCACGGCGACGACCGCGCCCTGGTCACCCACGGCCAGGAACCGCCGTACTCGCAGGACGTGCTCATGGGCGACCCGCCCGAGGCGCGGACGGCACTGGTGCACATCGAGGCCGAACCGCGCGCCTGGCTCGCCAAGGCCTCCGCGAACGGCACGCAGATCTACGCCGACGTCGGCTGGGACCCCACCCAGCAGTGGTCCACGGACCTCCTGGAGCAGCTCGCCCTGTGCCACGCCTTCCTCCCGAACGAGGCCGAGGCGATGGCGTACACCCGCACCGACAGCGCGGTCGCGGCGCTCGGCACGCTCACCGAGCTGGTGCCGGTCGCGGTGATCACGCGGGGCGGCGACGGGGCGATCGCCGTCGACCAGACGACCGGCGAGTACGCGGAGGTTCCGGCCCTGGCCGTGGACGTCCTGGACGCGACGGGCGCCGGTGACGTGTTCGGCGCGAGCTTCGTCGCGGCCTCGCTCGGCGGCTGGCCGCTGGAGGAACGGCTGCGGTTCGCGGTGCTCGCGGCCGGGCTGTCCGTCCAGCATCCCAGCGGCGCGCTGGCGGCGCCGGGCTGGTACGGCGTCGACCGTTGGCTGCATACGGTCCGCGATCCCGAACTGCGACGTGCATACGGCTTCCTCGTCGACCGTATCCCGGCGGACCCCGGCCCGCCCGTCGCGTATGCACCCGTCACTCCCCCCGCACGGCAGTAACCCCCCATCACCTTGCAAGTCCCCCTGTAAGCCCCCCACTTCAGCCCCTCGTATGCACGACCCGAACAGATCGAACAGATCCGAAAGGCGGTGGGAGCTGTGCGGCTCTCACGAAGAGGCCTGCTCCGTGCGGGCCTGGCCGGTACGGCCGCCACGGCGCTCGGCGGCCTGGCGTCCGGCTGCGCCGTACCGACCGGTTCCACCGGCCGGAACATGGTCCTGTGGTACTGGGACGGCGGCCTCGGCGACACGGTCGTCAAGAACGCCAAGGCGCGTTACGACAGTACGGTCGACCTCCAGGCGATCAAGATCGGCGGCTACTACCGGTCCAAGCTGATCACCACGATGGCCGGCCGGGCCCACATCCCCGACATCGCCGGCCTCAAGGGCGAGGACATGGCGTCCTACCTGCCCAACTCCGACCAGTTCGTGGACCTCAGGACACTCGGCGCGGACAAGTACAAGAGCCAGTACCTGACCTGGAAGTGGGAGCAGGGCATCGCCGACGACGGCACGATGGTCGGCTTCCCCATCGACTGCGGTCCGGTGGCGCACTTCTACCAGTACGGCGTGTTCCGCAAGGCGGGGCTGCCGTACGAACCGGCCGATGTCTCAGCGGAGTTGAACACCTGGGAGAAGTTCTTCGCGGCGGGCGAGCAGCTCCGGAAGCGGATCCCCGGGAGCTCGCTGGTCACCGACGTCAACAGCATCTTCGAGAACGTGGTGAACCAGGGCTCCAAGCGGTACGTCGACAAGGACCGCCACTTCATCGGCGGCGAGGAGCATGTGCGCCAGGCCTGGGCACTCGCCGTGGAGGCCAAGCAGCGCAAGATCGTCTCGAACCTCGTCAGCGGCACGCCGGACCAGCTCTCGGCGGTGGAGGACGGCAAGCTGCCCAGTCAGTTGGGCGCCTCCTGGGCCACCAGTGACCTCAAGACCGGGGTGCCGAAGACCAAGGGCCGCTGGCGGGTGGCCGACATGCCGGTGCGGCCGGCCAACAACGGCGGTTCGTTCCTGTCGATCACCAAGGCGTGCCGGGAGCCCGAAGAGGCGTTCCGGATCATCACCTGGATGATGAACGCGGCCAACCAGGCCCAGGGCTTCGTGGACGCGGGCCTGTTCCCGTCCACCCCGGCCTCGTACGGCCTCAAGACGCTGCGCGCGCCGGACCCGTTCTTCGGCGGGCAGGACACGATGGACATCTTCGGGCCCGCCGCGCAGAAGATCACGGTCGCCTACAACAGCCCGTTCGACATCGCGCTCGGGCAGCCCCTCAAGGACGAGATCAAGAACGTCGGTGTCCTCGGCAAGGACCCCAAGAAGGCCTGGAGTGACGCCATGAGCAAGTGCCGGCGCATCGCGGACCACCTGGGGGTGAGCTACTGATGGCCACCGCACTCGACAAACCCCCCGTGTCCGTGGGCAGTCCGTCCACCTCCTCGCAACCGAAGAGCGGCTTCCGCAAGTACTGGCATCTGTATGCCGCGATCTCCCCGTTCTATCTGCTGTTCCTCTGCTTCGGGCTGATCCCCGTCGGGTTCTCGCTCTATCTGTCCTTCCACCGCTGGGACGGCCTCGGCTCGATGGAGTGGGCGGGTCTGTCGCAGTACAAGTACCTGCTGAGCGACACCGACTTCTGGAACTCGATCGGCAACACCCTGATCATCTGGGCGCTGGCGACGTTCCCCATGATCTTCCTCGCGATGATCACGGCCGTGATGCTCAACTCGGCGGTCCGCTTCAAGAACGTGTACCGCTTCGCCTACTTCCTCCCGAACGTCACCTCGGTGGTGGCGATCGCGATCGTCTTCGGCTCGGTGTTCTCCACCAACTTCGGCCTGGTGAACGCCCTGTTGCAGGCGGTGGGCATCGACCAGATCGCCTGGCTGAACACCCCGTGGGGCATCAAGATCGCCATCGCGACGCTGATGACCTGGCAGTGGACCGGCTACAACGCGATCATCTTCCTCGCCGGTCTCCAGACCATCCCGAGCGAACTGTACGAAGCGGCACGGATGGACGGCGCGGGACCGGTCCAGACCTTCTTCCGGATCACGCTGCCGATGCTGCGCCCGGTGCTGCTGTTCGTGCTCGTCATCTCGACGGTCACCGGTCTGCAGAGCTTCTCCGAACCGCAGGTGCTGCTCCAGAACACCTCCAACGACTCGACGTTCGCGGGCGGTCCGGGCCACTCCGGCCAGACGATGGTCCTGTACTTCTTCCAACAGACCTTCGACAACAACGACTTCGGTTACGGCGCCGCCGTGGCCTGGGGCATCTTCCTCGTCGTCATCCTCTTCTCCATCGTCAACTGGCGCCTGGTGCAGCGCCGGGGCGAAGACTAGGGAGTTCGGTCACCATGGCATTCCTCCAAGGCACACGGCGACCGAAGGGCATCCGGGGCGACCGGAGCCGCGGCATCGCACTCCATGTCTCCCTGATCCTGGGCGTGTTGCTCTCGGCCTTCCCGTTCTACTGGGCCGTGATCATGTCGACGCACACCTCGTCGGAGATCTTCTCCTACCCGCCGAAGCTGCTGCCGGGCTCGCACTTCCTGGAGAACGTCCGCAGCCTCTTCGACAACATCGACTTCTTCGGCTCGATGTTCAACTCGGTACTCGTGGCGGGGTCGGTGACCTTCCTGGTCCTGTTCTTCGACTCGCTGGCCGCGTTCGTCTTCGCCAAGTTCCACTTCCCCGGCAAGAACGTGCTGTTCGCGCTGCTGATGGTCATCTTCATGGTGCCCGCCCAGCTGGCCGCCATCCCGCAGTTCGTGATCATGGCGAAGCTCGGCTGGATCGGCTCGATGACCGCGCTGATCGTGCCGGCGGCGGCCAACGCGTTCGGCATCTTCTGGATGCGCCAGTACATGAAGAGCGCGATCCACGACGAACTCCTCGACGCCTCCCGCATCGACGGCGCGAGCTTCCTGCGCCAGTACTGGCACGTGGCCCTCCCGGTGGTCCGCCCGGGCCTCGCCTTCCTCGGCATCTTCACCTTCATGGGCCAGTGGAACGACTACGCCTGGCCCCTGATCGCCCTCACCAACCCCAACAACGTCACCCTCCAGGTGGCCCTGTCCCAGCTCAACGGCACCCATGGCACCACCGACTACGGAATGGTCATGACCGGCGCGCTCCTCGCCCTCGTCCCCCTGCTGATCGTGTTCGCGGTCGGCGCCAAGCAGATCATCGGCGACCTCGGCAAGGGAGCCATCCGCTGATGACCGACCCGCTCTTCGCGCTCCGCCCCTGGGAGTCACCCGAGGTGACCTCCTGGGGGCGGTTGCCCATGTCCGCGGTCGACCGTCGACCGGATGCGGTCTCCCTCGACGGGGAGTGGCGTTTCCAGTTGCTGCCGTCGCCCGACGCGCCGGCGGCCGACGACGTATGGTCCATGGCATACGTGCCGGGTGTATGGACGATGCAGGATACGGACGACCTTCCGCAGTACACGAACGTCCGTATGCCGTATGCGGAATTCCCGCCACTGTCGCCCGCCGACAATCCGACGGGTGTCTACGAGCGGGAGATCGACATCCCCTCCGAGTGGGCAGGCCGGCGCATCGTGCTCCAGGTCGGGGCCGCCGAGAGCGTGCTGCTCGTGCACGTGGACGGGCGGCCCGTCGGCATCTCCAAGGACTCCCACCTCGCCGCCGACTTCGACCTGTCGGGCGTCGTACGTCCCGGCGCGCGGGCCACCGTACGGCTGACCGTGGTCAAGTGGTCGGACGCCTCGCACCTCGAGGACCAGGACCAGTGGTGGCACGGGGGCGTCACCCGGTCGGTGCTGCTGTACGCGACCGACCCGCTGTATCTCGCGGACCTGACCGTGCGAGCGGGCTACGACGGCGAGCTGCAGGTCGACTGCCAGGTGCGGGACGCGGGCGGGGCGCTGCCCGCCGGGTGGTGGATCAGCGGTGATCTCGACGGGCAACTCCTCGCCCAGGATGCGGAGTTCGACCGGTTCAACACCGAGGACGACCGGGTCTCCGACTTCCTCGGCGAGGCCCGGATCAGGGCCACCGTCCCCGAGGTGCGCACCTGGAACGCCGAGACGCCCGAGCTGTACGGCCTCACCGTCCGGCTGCACCGGGCCGACGGAACGGTCGCCGACACGTCGTACCGGCGCATCGGGTTCCGTGACGTGGAGATCGTCGGGCGGGATCTGCTCGTCAACGGCGAGCGGGTGTTCATCCGGGGCGTCAACCGGCACGACTTCCATCCGCTGACCGGCCGGACGGTGTCGTACGACGACATGCGGGCGGATCTGGTGCTGCTGAAGCGGTTCGGGTTCAATGCGGTGCGCACCTCGCACTATCCGAACGACCCGGCGCTGTACGACCTCGCCGACGAGCTCGGACTGTATGTGGTCGACGAGGCGGACATCGAGTCGCACGACCACGCGCACGAGATCGCCGACGACCCGCGCTATCTGAACGCGTTCGTGGACCGGGTCTCGCGGATGGTGCTGCGCGACAAGAACCACCCGTCGATCATCGTCTGGTCGCTGGGCAACGAGTCCGACTACGGCGCCAATCACGACGCGGCGGCCGGCTGGGTCCGCAGGCACGACCCGACCAGGCCGATCCAGTACGAGGGTGCCGCCAAGCGCGGCTGGGCCGATCCGGATCTGGCCTCCGACATCGCGTGTCCGATGTACGCGCCGCTGGAGGACTGTGTCGCGCACGCGCTGTCCGGCGAGCAGACCAAGCCGTTGATCCAGTGCGAGTACTCGCACGCGATGGGCAACAGCAACGGGACCCTCGCGGACCACTGGGCTGCCATCGAGTCAACCCCGGGTCTTCAGGGCGGCTTCATCTGGGAGTTCTGGGACCACGGAATCCTGCAGCGTGTGAGCGACGGAAGACCCACCGGCCGCGCGGGCGCCGGACTGTATGACAACGGTGTCGCCGCGCCCGGTCAACGCTGGGCGTACGGCGGCGACTTCGGCGAGACGATCCACGACGGCGCGTTCATCGCGGACGGCGTGGTGTTTCCCGACCGCACGCCCAAGCCGGTGATGTTCGAGCACCGGGAGATCGCGGCGCCGGTGCGTATCGAGTGCTTCCGGCACGAGGGCATCGTCCTCGGCAACCACCAGCACTTCCGGGGCCTCGAATGGCTCGCCGGGACCTGGGAGTTGGCGCTAGCGGACGGTCGTACGCTGACCGCTCACGCCGAGCTGCCTGCCCTGTGCCCGGGCGAGACGGCGGCCGTACCGCTGCCGTTCGCCCTGCCGGAGGACGGCGGCGAGGCCTGGCTGACGCTGCGGGTGACCACGGCCGAGGACCAGGTGTGGGCGGCGCGCGGCACGGAGGTGTGCGCACCCCAGGTGCTGCTGCGGGCGGCGGAGCCCGTGGCCGGTTATGCGGCGGGCGGTGGTCGGATCGAGGTCGACGGCGAGGGTCTGCTGATCCACCCGCTGCTGACGGTCGCGCCGACGCTGTCGCTGTGGCGGGCGCCCACCGACAACGACGAGTTGGGCGGGATGGCGGCGCGCTGGCGGGCCTGGGGGCTGGACTCGCTGGTCCGCAAGGTCGTCTCGGTGCGGCGGGACGGCGAGCGGGTGACGACGGTCGGCGAGTACGCGGGGGCCACGGGGGTGGTCCGGCACTGTCAGGTGTTCACCCCGGTCGCGGGCGGGGTGCGGGTCGAGGAATCGGCCGAACTGCCCGAGGAGTTCGACGACGTGGCGCGGGTGGGCACCGTGTTCGAGACGGTGCCGGGTCTTGATCTGCTGGAGTGGTTCGGCCGGGGTCCGTGGGAGTCGTACCCCGACCGCGCCGCGGGCGCGCCCGTGGGCCACCACTCGGTCCCCGTCGACGAGTTGTTCACCCCGTATCTGCGCCCGCAGGAGAGCGGTGGCCGCAACGGGGTACGGCGGTTCACGCTGTCGGCACCGGACGCCACCGGACTCACGGTCGACCTCGACGAGCCCCGCCAGGTCTCGGTGACCCGCCACCGCGCCGAGGACCTGGCCGCCGTACGGCATCACGACGAGCTGGTGCCGCGCGCTTCCTGCGTGGTGCAACTCGACGCGGCACACCGGGGGTTGGGCACGGCCTCGTGCGGGCCCGACACCACACCGCAGTACCTCGTCGCACCGGGTGTCCATCGCTGGAGCTGGACCCTGCGCGTTCTCTGAACCCATCGGTTCGGAACTTCCCGGCTTCGAACTCCCCAGCTTTCACGAGCACTTACCCACGGAGCACACGTGTGTACTTCGCATGACCACGACGACGAACAGTGCGAGAGCGCCCAGGCCGGTGCCGGGCGACGCAACTTCCTGCGGGCCACCGCGCTGCTCGGTGCGGCCGCCACGGCCGGTGTCGCGCTGCCGGGCGTCGCCGAGGCGGCACCGAACTCGGCTTCCACGAAGGCCAGTTGGCGGCCCGACACCGACAGCCGGCGCTTCACGCTCGCCGTGATGCCGGACACCCAGTACCTCTTCGACGGGCCGAGCATCGACAAGGCGCCGATCGAGGCCTCGCTGCGCTATCTCCTGGAGCACGGCAAGGACGACAACATCGTCTTCCTTTCCCACCTGGGCGACCTGACGCAGAACGGGGCCGTGCCCGAATTCGCCGCCATCGGGGAGGCGTTCAGGCTGCTGGACCGGCGGGGCGTCGGCTACAGCGTGCTGGCGGGCAATCACGACATCAAGTCGTCGACGGACGACCAGCGCGGGGCGTCGCCCTATCTGGACGCGTTCGGCCCTCAGCGGTTCAAGAACAAGTCCACGTTCGGCGGGGCCTCTTCGGACGGCTACAACACGTACCACGTGTTCCGGGCGGCCGGTCGGGAGTGGCTCGTGCTGGCGCTGGACTGGCGCCTGTCGGCGAAGGGCTACGCGTGGGCGAAGGACGTCATCGCGCAGCACCCGAAGACGCCGGTGATCCTCACCACGCACGAACTGGTCGTGGACGACGACACGTTGTCGGACTACGGGCAGAAGCTGTGGGACCAGCTCATCGCGGACCACGACCAGATCTTCCTGACCCTGAACGGCCACTACTGGCCGGCCCGTCGGGCGACGCGCAAGAACACGGCCGGCAACGACGTCCACTTGCATCTGACGAACTATCAGAACCGGTATTTCGGCGGCGCGGCGATGATCCGCCTCTACCACTTCGACCTGGACCGCGACGTCATCGACGTGGAGACGGTGTCGCCGTGGATCCTGGGCCGGGCGGCGAAGGGCCTCAACGAGCTGGAGCGGCAGGAGATCGAACTCAGCGGCGACGCCGACCGGTTCTCCGTCGACATCGACTTCGCGGACCGCTTCGCGGGCTTCGACCCGGTGCCGGTCCGCGCGGCGCGCCCCGCGTCCAAGATGCTGATCCCGGGCACGGCCGCCTACTGGCGCTTCGAGTCCCCGGTCTCCGGCTCCGGCACCGTCCGTGACCTGTCCGGCCGCGGCAACGACCTCACCGTGGTCTCCGTGAACGGCGGCACCCTCGGCTGGTCGGCCGACCACCACCCCGACCAACCGGGCCACGGCAGCCTGGAGTTCACGGGCTACAAGTCCCCGCTCAAGGGCGCGTACCTGCGGACCGTCGACGGCGCGCCGCTCAACTCGGCGACGTTCAGGGACGGTTACACCATCGAGGCGTTCTACTGGCTGCCCGCGGACTGGAACGCCTCGCACAACGCCTGGGCCGGTCTGGTCAGCCGCACGGGCCGCAACGGCTCGGTCGGCACGGTGACGGACGACCCCGACGAGCCGCTCGCGACCCTGTCGCTGTCCGACGGGCCGGGCCCGCAGTGGGCCGTACACCCCCTGAACCAGCAGCAGTTGGCCACCAACTGGGGCGACGAGACCGACCCCGAGATCTGGTGGCACCTCGCCGTCGTCAACGACGGACGGCACACCACGATGTACGTCCAGGGCTGCCCTGTGGCCCGCAACCCGCACGCCCCCGCGATCGGCATCGCCTCCTCCGGACAGCCGTGGCTGCTCGGCGGCTACGAGTACGCGGACAAGATCGACCAGATCCTGCACGGCCGCCTCGGCGACGTCCGGATCGTCTCCCGGGCGCTGCCCGTGACCTCCTTCATGACCCACTGACAGCCCTCCAGAGGACTCCCCAAGATCATGACCGAGCAGCAGCTGCCCACCTGGGCCGACCCGTCCGTCTCCCCCGCCGCCCTCGACGCGCAGGGCGTCTCCCGCCGCCAACTCCTGCGCCGCGCGGGCCTGTTCGGCGCCGCGTTCACCCTCGGCGCGGGCCCGCTCGCCACGCCCGCGGTGGCGGCCGGGCGGGGCTACGGCGGCAACGACCCGCGCCTCGCCTACCTCGTCGGCGACCACCACGTGCACTCGGTGTACAGCCACGACGCCAAGTACACGTTCTCCCAGCAGGCGAAGGCCGCCGCGCAGTACGGCCTCGACTGGATGGTGTTCAACGAGCACTCCAACTTCGGACACGCCAACTACGGCGCCGAGTTGGAGCACGCCGAGATCCTCAAGGCCCGCGCCGAGAACCCGCGCCAGCTGATCTTCCAGGGCCTGGAGTGGTACATCCCGGCCGCCGAGCACTGCACGATCTTCGCCGCGCCCGGCCGCCACGAGGTCGATCTCCTCACGCAGTTCGAACTCGCCTACGACGGCAAGCTGCTGGGCTACACCGAGGGCTCGGCCGGTGCCACGGACACCGCCCGCAACGAGGCCCACGCCGTCAAGGCCATCAAGTGGCTTGCGGAGCAACGTCGTTCGGGCTACGTCGACGACATCCTCGTGCTCGCCAACCACCCGCTGCGCCTGGGCATCGACTCCCCGCACGAGATGCGGGCCTGGCGGGACGCGGCCCCCGAGATCATGATCGGCATGGAGGGCGCGCCCGGCGCCCAGGGCGCGGCCCTCCCCGGCTGGCGTGGCGCCACGTCCATCCGCGGCGAGTACGAGAACAAGCCGTCGGCGCAGTCCTGGGCGGGCTATCCGGCGGACGCGTATGTGACGTACGGCGGGTTCGACTGGGCGACGGCTACCGTCGGCGGGCTGTGGGACTCGATGCTGGCCGAGGGCCGGCTGTTCTCGATCACCACCAACTCCGACAACCACCGTACGGTCTACGACACTTGGGCCAACGGCGCCTGGCCCGCCGGGCAGAACTTCGACAACACCGGGAAGCTGCCCGACCCGGTGCAGACCGGGACCCCGCAGCCCGGCAGCGACTTCTGGCCCGGCGAGTTCAGCCGCACGCATGTGGGCGTGACCCGCTACGGCTACGGCGCGGTGATGGCGGGGATGCGCGCGGGCCGGGTCTGGGTCGACCACGGGCATCTGCTGGACGGGCTCGACGTGCGTCTGAAGCGGGACTGCGACGGCGGCCGGGGTGTCACGCTGGGCGGCCGCCTGCGGGTCCGCAAGGGCGAGAGGCTCACGCTGAACGTCACCGTGACGACGGCCTCGCGGCCCAACGCCCAGGGAATCCTCCCGGAGTTGGCGCACGTGGACGTGATCCGGGGTGCGGTGCGCGGCGCGGTGTCCGACCGGGACGCGTGGCGGGCACCGGACACGAAGGTCGTGCGTACGGCCGACGTGAGCGGCCGCAAGGGGACGTACACGCTGCGCATCCCGGTGACAGTCGGGGACGAGCCGTTCTACCTGCGGCTGCGCGGCAGCGACGGCGAGCGGCACGGCGCGGGCTACCTCGGCGCCTCCGTCGACCCGCACGGCCCGATCCCCCACGAGCCCGGAAACGGTGACCCGTGGGCCGACACATGGTTCTATTCCAACCCCATCTTCGTCGACCTGGCAGGTAACTGATGAAGCGTCAACTCACCGTCCTCGCCGCCTTATTGGGTGCTTTCACGCTCGGCGTGAGCATCTCCTCGGCCGCCGCCGCGACCACCTGGGCGGAGACCGGCACGGCCTACACCGACAGTCTCGGCGGCGGTGAGGGCGTCGCGTCCCGTGCGGACGGCTCGCTGCTGTACCGCGGGCTGGCGTCCATTCCGCTGGATCTGCGCGTCCAGGGCTGGAACCACATCGGTGACCCCGACATCGCGAACGGCTACGTCTTCGACGCCTACCAGGCCGCCGACACGGGCACGTCGAAGATGTTCGCGGTCACCACGCCGTCCGGGACGCGCTACACGTACGTCCACCCGCTCGACTCGGGCGAGAAGATCAACAACTCGTTCGACGCCATCTCGCCGGACACGCAGTGGATGGTGTCGGGCGAGTGGGGCGACCAGTCCAGACTCCAGGTCTTCCCCACTCCCCTGCTCAACCCGTCCACTCCGGCGACGGGCGGCACGCTGCCGCAGGCCGGGCAGATCACCCTGGACAGGACGGTCAACGACATCCAAGGCTGCGACTTCGTGACGGACACCCGGCTGGTGTGCGTCTCGGACGACGCGTCGGGGACCAAGTTCCCCGAGATCCGCCCGCTCCTCCAGGTCGACCTGCCGCACAAGCTGGACGGCCGGCCGATCACCGGCACGGTCACGAGCCTGTTCGCGCTGCCCCAACGCAGCATCTGCACGGGCACGTTCGAGGCCGAGGGCGTCGACTACGACGTGAACAGCGGGACGTTGCGCGCCGAGGTGGTCCAGCCGGGCGTGTGCGTGGTGTCGACCAGCGTGTACTCGTACAAGCAGCAGTAGGCAAGCGGTAGTTGCGGCTGGAGGTCAGGCGTAGAACCGCGAGAGACTCTGCAGGACGGCGGCGGGCTTCGGCCCGCCGTCGATCTCTATCGTCCCGTCGACGGCGATCTGCACCCCGCCCGGTACGTCCTCGACCGACGCGAGCTTGGCGACCAGCCGGATGCGCGAGCCGACCTTCACCGGTGCGGGGAAACGCACCTTGTTCAGGCCGTAGTTGACCTTCGTGGACACGCCCTCGACGTCCAGCAGCTCGGTGAAGAGCGGGATGAAGAGGGAGAGGGTGAGATAGCCGTGCGCGATGGGTGCGCCGAAGGGGCCGGCCGCGGCCCTCTCCGGGTCGACGTGGATCCACTGGTGGTCGCCGGTCGCGTCGGCGAACGTGTTGATGCGTTCCTGGGTGATCTCGATCCACTCGCTGGTGCCCAGGTCGCTGCCCGCGAGCTTCTTGAGTTCGTCGAGGCCGTTGACGGTGATGCCCATATCGCTTTCCCTACTTAAGAGTTGGTGCCGAAGCGCTTGCGCACCCGGGACTTGAGGAGCTTCCCCGAGGCGGTGCGCGGGAGTTCGTCCGCGACCACCACCGACTTGGGGATCTTGTACTTGGCCAGACGGCCGACCAGCGAGGCCAGTACCTCGTCGGGGTCCAGCGAGGCGCCCTCGCGCGGTACGAGGACCGCCCTCGGCACCTCGCCCCACTTGTCGTCCGCGACCCCGATGACCGCACACTCGACAACGTCGGGGTGCGTCAGGAGCAGGTCCTCGATCTCGGCGGGGTAGATGTTCTCCCCACCGGAGATGATCATGTCCTTCATACGGTCGACGATGTACACGTAGCCGTCGTCGTCGGTCCGGGCCGCGTCCCCGCTGCGGAACCAGCCGTCGGCGAAGACCGCGGCCGTCTCCTCGGGCAGCCCCCAGTAGCCGGGCATGACATGCGGTCCGCGCACCACGACCTCGCCGGTCTCTCCGACGTCGGTGGGGGTGAGGTCCGGCCGTACGACCCGTACGTCGCTGAAGAAGTGCGGTACGCCCGCCGAACCCGCCTTGCTCACCGCGTGTTCGGCGTCCAGGAACAGGGTTCCGGGCGAGGCCTCCGTCATGCCGTAGCCCTGGAGGAAGGTCAGGCCCCGCTCCTGGTACGCGGCGATCAGCGGGGACGGGACCGGGGAGCCGCCGCAGGTGAGGATGCGCAGCGAGGACAGGTCGGCGCCGGCCCAGCGGGGGTGCCGGGCGATCTGGTCGAACATCGTCGGCACCCCGAACATGAAGGTGATCCGGTGCCGTTCGACCAGGTCGAAGGTGGCGTCCGGGTCGAAGGCCTCGACCAGGACGCAGGTGCCGCCCTTGAGGAGCACCGGCAGGGTGAGCATGTTGAGGCCGGCCGTGTGGAACAACGGGGCGGAGACCAGGGCGCGTTCGTCGGCGATCAGGTCGGTGTCGACGAGGACGTTGAGCGCGTTCCAGGTCAGGTTGCCGTGCGTGAGCATGGCGCCCTTGGGGCGGCCGGTCGTGCCCGAGGTGTACATGATGATGCAGGTGTCGTCGGCGGTGACGGGCTCGTCGATCGGCTCGGTGGCCGCCGCTTCGAGCAACTCCTCGTATTCGGGGCCGACTTCGACGTAGATGCGGACGTCGGTGCTGCCCGGCAGTCCGGCGACGAGGGCGGTGTGCGTCGGGCCGTAGACGAGGATCTTCGCGCCGGAGTCGGCGAGCTGGTAGGCGATCTCGGGGGCGGTGAGGCGGGTGTTGAGGGGCACGAAGACGGCGCCGAGAGTGCCGGCGGCGAAGAGGGTCTCCAGGTAGGAGGGGTGGTTGGGGCCGAGGTAGGCGATGCGGTCGCCGCGGCGGACGCCCCGGGCGCGCAGAGCGTGGGCGAGGCGGGTGGTGCGTGTATGCAGTGTGCCGTAGTCCATCGACGAGCCGCTGCCGCCCGTCGACGAGCCGCTGCTACCCGTCGACGATCCACTGTCGACCGTCGACAGTCCGCCGTAGACCAAAGCCGTGCGGTGCGGGGTCTTGCGGGCCCGGCGTGCGGGCCATGAGCCCAGTCCCTCGTTGCGCATCCGGTGCCCCTTACGTCAGCCCGAGGAGGCGGGCGGCGTTGTCCTTGAGGATCTTCGGTCTGACCTCGTCCTTGATGGGCAGCTTCTCGAAGTCGGCGAGCCAGCGGTCCGGGGTGAGGACGGGGTAGTCGGAGCCGAAGAGGACCTTGTCCTTGAGCAGGGTGTTCGCGTACTGCACGAGCTGTGGCGGGAAGTACTTCGGCGACCAGCCGGAGAGGTCGATGTGGACGCCGGGCTTGTGGGTGGCGACGGCGAGTGCCTCGTCCTGCCAGGGGAAGGACGGGTGCGCAAGGATGATCTTGAGGTGCGGGAAGTCGGCCGCCACGTCGTCCACGTGGAGGGGGTTGGAGTACTTCAGGCGGATGCCGCCGCCTCCCGGTACCCCCGCGCCGATACCCGTCTGGCCGGTGTGGAAGAGGGCGATGGCGCCCGTCTCCTCGATGACCTCGTACAGGTCGTAGGCCACGGCCCGGTCGTTGGGGAAGAAGCCCTGGATGCTGGGGTGGAACTTGAAGCCCTTGACGCCGTACTCCTCGACCAGCCGCCGGGCCCGCTTCACGCCCGCTCGGCCCCGGAACGGGTCGATGGACGCGAAGGGGATGAGGACGTCGGCGTTGGCGGCGGCGGCCTCGGCGACCTCCTCGTTCGGGACGGGCTCGGTGCCGGTCGCGGACTCGGCGTCGACCGTGAAGATCACGGCGGCCATCTTCCGCTCGCGGTAGTAGGCGGCGGTCTCCTCCAGGGTCGGTTTCCGCTTGCCCTCGACCTTGAAGTAGGCGGAGGAGGCGTCGTGGAGGTCGTCGTCCAGGGAGGAGTGGCCCTTGGAGGACACCTCCGCGTGGGTGTGGACGTCGATGGCGACGAGTTCGCCGATGTCCATGGGAGCCTTGGGGGGTGCCATCACGCCTCCGGCAGCTTCGGTGCGGGGATGCCGACCGACTGGAGTTCGGCGCCGACCGAGGTGGGGAAGGCGGCGGCCAGGGTGTCGGGGGTCCAGCCGCCGTCGGCGTAGGCCGCGCTGATCTCCTGCGGGTGGGACCAGAGTGCCACCTTGTCGCCGCCGATGCCGATGGCCTGGCCGGTGATGGAGCGCGCGGCCTCGGAGGCGAGGAAGGGGACGAGGGCGGCGCAGTCCTCGGGGGTGCCGAAGCCCTCGCCCTTGCGGAGGAAGTCGGGCAGCGGATCGCCGTTCTTCATGGCCTCGATGTAGGGGGCGAAGGCCGGGATCGTCTCGGTCATCGCGGTCGCGGCGACCGGCACGATCGCGTTGACGGTGATGCCGGCGCGGCCGAGTTCCATCGACCAGGTGCGGGCGAAGGCGGCGATGCCGGCCTTGGCGGCGGAGTAGTTGGTCTGGCCGAAGTTGCCGCGCTGGCCGGCCGGGGAGCCGACCAGGATCAGGCTGCCGCCCTCGCCCTGTTCGCGCATCCGTACGGCGGCGGCGCGGGCGCAGGTGAAGGTGCCCTTGAGGTGGGTGGTGATCACCGCGTCGAAGTCCTCGTCGGTCATCTTCCACAGCACCTTGTCGCGCAGGATGCCCGCGTTGGTGACCAGGACGTCGAGCCGCCCGAACTCCTCGACGGCACGGTTCACCAGCCGTTCGGCGGCCTCGGCCGTACCGACCGGGACCACCTCGGCGACGGCGGTGCCGCCCGCCTCGGCGATCGACTTCACGGCCTGGTCGGCCACCGCCTCGTCGATGTCGTTGACGACCACGGACGCGCCGTGGGCGGCCAGGGCGTGCGCGTAGGCGAGGCCGAGGCCCCGGCCACTGCCGGTGACGACGGCGACCTTGCCGGTCAGATCGATGCTGGGCACGAGCGAGTCCCTTCACAAGGCGATGCGGCTGCCGGCCCCACCGGAGTGCGGCCGCGAGATCGAAGCTAAGAGCAATAATTGTTGACGTCAATAGTTGTTGCCGACAGACCAGGTGCGTCACACTGGCCCCGTACCACCGCACGCCCCACCCCGGGGCCTCGACCCAGGGAGCCCGCCATCGCCCGCCAGCAGCACGCCGCGAACCCCCCGATCGACGCGCACGAGCCGTGGATGCGCGGGCTGCACGCGGACACCGGTTACCTCCTGTACCGGCTGGGCCTGCGTTCCGGCCAGCTCTTCAACACGTTCCTCCAGGAGTCGGGCCTGCGCCTGCGCCACTACGCGCTGCTCCGCTTCCTGGCCACGTCCGAGGGCGCCCTCCAGCGCGAGCTGAGCACGCGGCTGGGCTACGACCCGAGCGCGATCGTCGGCCTGGTCGACGACCTGGAGAAGCTGGGATTCGCCGAGCGCCGCCCTTCCCCCGACGACCGGCGAAGCCGCATCGTGGTCCTGACACAGGACGGCCGCGGCTTCCTGCGCGACACGGACGAGGCCGGCCTGCGCGTGACGAACGAACTCCTCGGCCCGCTGGACGCCGCCCAGCGGGAGACCCTGCACACGCTGTTGCAGCGGGTCGCCGAGGACGGACTCGCCTGACGCCGGACAAGGAGATACGGCGATGACCAGCACCCGGCCGGAGACGACCGCGCGGTCCACACACACCGAGCGCACCGCCCGCTCCGCTCCCGACCGGCTGCTCGCCGTGCTCGCCGCCTTCGACCACGAGCACACGGCCCTGTCGCTGTCCGACATCGGCCGCCGGGCCGGCCTCACCCTGACCACCGCGCACCGGCTCGCGGGCGCCCTCACCGAGTGGGGCGCGCTGGAGCGGGACGCGTCCGGCGTCTACCACGTGGGACTGCGGCTGTGGGAGATCGCGGCGCTGGCGCCCCGCGGCCTCGCCCTGCGCCAGCTGGCCCTGCCGTACCTGGAGGACCTGTACGAATCGACGCACGAGAACGTGCAGTTGGCGGTGCGGGACGGCACGGAGGTCGTCTACACCGAGTGGATCTCGGGCCGTTCGGCGGTCGGCGTGCACATCCGGGTGGGCGCCCGCTGGCCGCTGCACGCCACCGGTGTCGGCCTCGCCCTGCTGGCCCACGACCGACCGGACCTCCAAGAGGCCTACTGCGCGGGCGAGTTGACGTCCTTCACGCCGTACACGATCACCGATCCGGTACGGCTGCGGCGGGTGCTGGCCGAAGTGCGGCGCACCGGTATGGCGGTGAGCGACCGTCAGGTAACGGACGACGCGCTGTCGGTGGCGGCTCCGGTGCGCGGGCCGGGCGGTGCCGTGGTGGCGGCCGTGTCGGTCGTGGTGCCCCAAGTCGGCGCCCAGGTACCGGCGTTGATCCCGGCGGTGCGGCTCGCCGCACGGGGGATCTCGCGGGCGCTGGGGTGGCGGCCGGAGCCGTGACGGGGTCCGCCGTGTCCGGCGCGGATATCCCCCGTACCGGCGAGGCCCCGCCGGTGTGACGTCGCGATACTGGAACGGCCCTTGCCCCGAGGAGCCGCTCATGCGTGTGCAGCACTGGTTCGCGCCGGTCGTCGCCCGGTTCAGGACCGCCAATCCGTACGCCGTCGACTCGGCGCTGGCCGCGCTGGTCCTGTTCGCGGTGTCGTTGCAGTGGCTCTTCCCCGACGAGGGCGGCGATCCGCTCAGTTGGCAGGGCTGGCTGCTCGGGGCCGGTACGGCGGTGCCGCTGGTGTGGCGGCGGGCGGCGCCGTTCGCGACGGCGTGGGTGGTGTCGGCGGCCACCCCGGCGATGGCGGTGTATCACTCCCCGCCGCCGGACGTGATGTACGGCGGTCTCGTCGTCCTGTACACCGTCGCCGCGCGGTGCCTTCCCTGGCAGCGGCGGCTGATGCTCGCGGGCTGGCTGGCCGGCGTGTCCGTGGTCATGCAGCACAAGGAGCACGCCCAGCCCTTCGAGTACGCCTTCCATCTGCTGAGCCTGCTGTGCGCCTACGGCTTCGGGTCCCTCGCCCGGGTCCAACGCGCCTACACCGCGGCCCTGGAGGACCGCGCCCGGCGCCTGGAACGCGAGCGGGCCGCCGACACCGCGCGGGCCATGGCACAGGAACGGGCCCGGATCGCGCGGGACATGCACGACATCCTGGCCCACGCCGTGAGTCTGATGGTGGTGCAGGCGGAGGCCGGTCCGGTGGTCGTCCGCAGTGATCCCGAGCGGGCCGAGGCCGCGTTCGACGCGATCGCGGGGGCGGGACGGGACGCGATGGCCCAACTCCGGCGCATCCTCGGGGTGCTCAAGGAGGAGCAGCGGGACGGGAGTTCGGGGCACCGGCCGCAGCCGGGGGTCGCCGCGCTGCCCGGTCTGGTGCACCAGGTCGGCGAATCGGCCGGTCTGCGCGTCGAGTTGAGAACGGTCGGGCAGCCGCGCCCGCTGCCCCCGGACACCGAGGTCGCCGTCTACCGCGTCGTGCAGGAGGCGCTCACCAACACCGTCAAGCACGCGCACGCCTCCGCCGCTACGGTCGAACTCGACTGGACGGAGGACGAGTTGGTGCTGACGGTGACGGACGACGGAAGAGGGCCCGCAGGCACCGTGGGCGGGCACGGGCTGATCGGACTGCGGGAGCGGGCGGCCGCCTGCGGGGGCACGGCGGAGACCGGGCGCGGACCCGACGGCGGCTTCCGGGTCGTCGTACGTCTGCCCGTGGCCACCGACCGGCAGGCGGCGCTGGGGTGAGCATCCGGGTGGTGGTGGCCGACGACCAGGAGCTGGTGCGCAGCGGCTTCAGCATGATCCTGGAGGCGCAGAAGGACATCGAGGTGGTCGCGGAGGCCGGGGACGGTGCCGAGGCGGTCGCCGCGGTGCGCCGGCACGCGCCCGACGTACTGCTGCTGGACATCCGGATGCCGGTGATGGACGGCCTGGAGGCGGCCCGTCGGGTGTGCGCGCAGTCCGCGTGCCGGGTGGTCATGCTGACCACGTTCGACCTGGACGAGTACGTGTACGAGGCGCTGTACGCGGGCGCAAGTGGCTTTCTCCTCAAGGACGTTCGCCGAGACGACCTCGTGCACGCGGTGCGGGTGGTCGCGGCCGGCGACTCGCTGCTCGCTCCGGCGGTGACCCGGCGGCTGGTCGCGGACATCGTGCGGCGCCGCCGCGCGGAGGCCGCCGCCGAGGTCGCGCCCCGCCGCCTGGAGGTCCTGACCGCCCGCGAGGAGGAGACGCTGCGGCTGCTCGCCCGGGGCCTGTCCAACGCCGAGATCGCGACCACCCTGTTCGTCAGCGAGCACACCGTGAAGACCCATGTCAGCAATGTGCTGGGCAAGTTGGGGCTGCGGGACCGGGTGCAGGCGGTGATCTGCGCGTACGAGACGGGGCTGGTGACGCCGGGGGCGGCCTCCTAGTCCTCCCCCGCACGGGCGAGGAACGGCCCCCTCCTCCCCCGTACGACCGAGTCCCCGAAACCGCACGTCCCGGCGATCCGGCGGCACCCCCTCCCGCAGCAGCCTGGGAGGCATGTCATCCGATGCCCCGCCGGGAGGGACCGTGCTCGTCTCACTCGCCCGGGCGGCGACCCGCCGTCCGCTGACCGTGATCACCGTCTGGGTGCTCTTCCTGCTGCTCGGGTTCGGGCTCGGGACGGGCGTGTTCGGGCGGCTGTCCGACAATGTGCCCGAAGTCCCGGGCACCGAGTCCGAGTCGGCCGCGCAGTATCTCGACCGGGTCGATCCGACCGGCGAGACCATGACCGGTGTCGTGGCGGGCGTCGCGGTCTCCGACCCCGCCCTGCGCCACCGGGTCGAGCGGGCCGTGGCCGACGTCCGCGCCCTCGCCGGAATCGCCGCCGTACCGGACCCGTACACCACACCCGGCCTCACCTCGCGGGACGGGCGGGCGCTGCTGATCCCCGTCACGCTCAAGGGCGGGCTGGGCGACGACGCCGAGGAGCACGCGGTGGACGCGGCGGCCGACCGCATCCGGGAGATCGACGCGCCCGAAGTCCATGTCAGCGGCGGTCCGTTGCTGGGCAAGCAGCTCGGTGAGCGGGCCCAACAGGACGTGCAACGCGCCGAGTTGGTCTCGCTGCCGGTCGTACTCGCCCTGCTGCTGGTCGTGTTCGGCGGTCTGCGGGCCGCCGCGCTGCCACTGGTGATCGCGGTCAGCGGGATCGCGGGGGCGTTCCTGGCGCTGTTCGCCTTCAGCCAGGTCACCGACATCTCGGTGTACGCGATCCAGGTGACCACCATGCTGGGACTCGGACTCGCCGTGGACTACGCCCTGTTGATGCTGGTCCGCTTCCGCGAGGAACGCCGGGACACGGCGGACGTGGTGGAGGCCGTGCACCGCACGGTGGCCCGGGCGGGCCGTACCGTGCTGTTCTCCGGGCTGACCGTCGCCGTCAGCCTGACCGGTCTGCTCGTCTTCCCGAGCACGTTCCTGCGCAGCATGGGCCTCGCGGTGGCGGCCGTGGTCGTCGTCGACATGCTGGCCGCGCTCACGCTGCTCCCCGCGCTGCTGGCCCGGTTCGGCGCCGGGATCGCGCCGGCACGGGCCAGGCCCGAGGCCGAGGAGGGGCGGGTCTTCGCCCGGCTGGCCCGCTTCGCGACGCGCCGCCGCATCGCCGTCCTGGCCGTCGTCGTCCCGGCCCTGCTCGTCCTCGCGCTGCCCGTCACCGGCCTGCGGATCAGCATCGGCGACGCCCGGCAACTCCCGAAGAACACCGAGGCACGGCAGTTGTACGACACGGTCGACGCGCACTTCCCGGCCGGGACCGGGGTCTCCCCCGTGACGGTCGTCCTGCGACCGGGCACGGACGCCGCGACCGCCGACCGTATCCGCGCCCTCTCCCCGAACGCCACGTCCCGTGCCCTGCCCGGCGGCGGCACGGTCGTGTCCCTGCAACCGCCCGGCAGCGCCGACGGCAGCGCGGCCACCGACCTCGTCCGCCAGGTCCGGGAGACGCGGGGCAGTGGACCGGTCCAAGTCACCGGTACCGCCGCCCGGTTGGTCGACTTCCGTACGATGCTCGCCGACCGCGCCCCGTGGGCCGCCGCGACCGTCCTGGCCGGAATCTTCCTCCTCCTGTTCGCCTTCACCGGCTCGGTGCTGATCCCGCTGCGGACGATCGCGACCACCCTCCTCAGCCTGGGGGCCGCGCTCGGCGCGGTGGTGTGGGTCTTCCAGGACGGCCATCTCGCGGGCGCCCTCGGGGTGCAGGGGCTGGGCGCGTTGAGCCTGACGGCGCCGCCGCTGATCGTTGCGATCGCCTTCGGGCTCGCCATGGACTACGAGTTGTTCATCCTGGCCCGGATGCGCGAGGCCCGGCGTCTGACGGGCGACGACCGGGAGGCCGTGGTGACCGGCCTGCGCCGCTCGGGCCGGGTGGTGACCTGCGCCGCGCTGCTGCTGGCGGTCGTCTTCGGCGCCTTCATGACGGGCGGCTTCTCCCCGATCCTCCAGATCGGCCTCGGTCTCACCCTCGCGGTGCTGATCGACGCAACTGTCGTACGGATGCTGCTGGTTCCGGCGACGATGGCGCTGCTCGGCCGGCGGGCCTGGTGGGCGCCGAAGGTGTTGCGGCGGGCGCACGACCGGTTCGGGCTGCGCGAAGAGGCGCCTGTGGAGCGGGAGTTGGCGAGCCGGTGAAGCGGTGAGCCGTGAATTGGGGCCCGGCGGGGGCTACTTGTTCTCGCCGGGCTTTCCCGCGTGATCGCCGTCGCCCGGGGTGTCGTCCCCTGGTTTCGCCGAGGCAGAGGCAGAGGCGGTAGCGGTGGCGTTGGCCGCGGGTGGCATGTGGTCGCCGCCGTCGCCGGACTTGCCGGTCGCGCCGGAGGCGTTGAGCTGGAAGGCGAGGAGGAGGGCGGCCGCGGCGAGGGTCGCGGTGAGCCAGAGGGTGATGCGTCGCATGTGTGCTCCTGAAGGTGGGGGTGGAGTGGGGGGGGTTACCAGGCGAACTCTTCGGTGTGGACGCTGTCGCGGTGGGCGCCGGCGGCGCGGGCCGCCCTGCGGACGGCGGTGATCCAGGCGGGCGGGCCGCAGACGAAGACGTCGCGGTGCTCGATGTCGGGGACGAGGTTCTTGAGGGCCTGGACGTCGTCGGTGAGGTGTGCGGGACCCGCGGCCTGCCAGGAGGTGTCGGCGCGGCGGGGGCCGGGGAGCAGGATCAGTTCGACGCCCCGGTCGGCGGCGAGGGCGCGGAGTTCGTCGGCGAACACGGCGTGCTCTTCCGCGCCGTAGCGATAGACGAGCGTGGCCTCACCGGGGCCGTAGGGGGTGTCCTCGATCAGGGCGCGCATGGGGGTGATGCCGATTCCGGCGGCCATGAGGAGCAGGCGGGGCCGGGTGCGGCGGCGGGCGGTGAGGGTGCCGTAGGGGCCCTCGATCAGGGCGCGGGTGCCGGGGGTGAGGCGGGCGGCGCGGGCGCTGCCGTCGCCGGCGGCCTTGATGGTGATGCGGAGCCGGTCGGGGGTGGGCGCGGCGGAGAGCGTGTAGGGGTTGCCGCGGGACCAGCCGGGGCCGTCGAGGAAGCGCCACACGAAGAACTGGCCGGAGGCCGTCCGCATCCGGTCCAGGCGGTGCCCCTTGAGCGTGACCGACACCGTGCCGGGTGCCTCGGTGACCACGGACTCCACGCGCAGCCGGTGGCGGAGGGAGCGCCAGGCGGGCAGGGCGAGGCGGTAGAGGAGGGTGGCGGCGAACGCGAAGCCGTAGAGGCACCACCAGTAGACGCGGGTCCAGGTCTCGTGGAAGTCGGCGCCGTCGGTGAAGGTGTGCGGGAAGGTGGCCGCGATGCCGGCGTAGGAGTAGAGGTGCAGCAGGTGCCAGGACTCGTAGCGGAGTCGGCGGCGGGCCGCTCGGACCGAGGTGACGACGACCATGATCAGGGCGAGGGTGCCCGCGGTCGCGCAGAGCATCCAGGAGTCGGTGACGAACAGCCGTAGCAGCGCGGTCAGTTGGGCCGACGGTTCGCGGGCCGTGCGCTCGACGGCGAACAGGACGACGTGGGCGATCATCAGCCAGAACGAGGCGAAGCCGAGCAGGCGGCGCCGGCGGGTGAGCAGGTCGTGGCCCCAGGACCGTTCCACCCAGGGGATCCGGGCCAGGACGACGACCTGGAGGATCATCAGGTCGGAGGCCAGCAGTCCGGCGAGCAGTCCGAGGGAGCCGGTCGCCCGGTCGGAGGCGGTGAGGGAGAGCGGGCCTCCCTGGTTCATCACCCACAGGGCGACGACCGCGACCACGGAGAGGATCGCGAGCGCGCCGAGCGGGTCGGCGAGTGTGAACCGCGCGCGGCGGGGTGGGGCGGGCGGTGTGCGCCGCCCTCGGGGCAGGACGGTGGGCAGGGTCATCGGCCGGCTTCCTTCGTCGCGGGGTCGGGGGGGCGTCGCCGATCGGGCGAGGCCTGTGATCACCCTTGCGACGGTTTTTGTGGCCGCTCTAAGAAAGCGGCGCCTGTGTGCCGCCCGGAGGCGGTGGGCGGGCCGCTGACCTGTGACGGCTTCGGCTCGGCGGGTGGAGTGGGCCGCGTGGTTCTTAGACTTCCTTGTCGTTCGGCGCCGATCCTTGGGGCAGGCGACGGTGTCCGCCGAAGCGGACGCCGGTGAGGGAGTCGAGGTGCTGCATGGCGGCGGTGGGCCGTAGACCGGAGGTGCTGGTGGTCGACGACGACCCCGGCGTGCGCGCGGCCCTGGACCTGGGGCTCGGTCTCGAGGGCTTCACGGTCCGGCTCGCCGAGGACGGCGAGGCTGCACTCGACCAGGTCGCCGGCCGGCCGCCGTCGGTCATCGTGCTGGACGTGACGATGCCGGGTCTGTCCGGGGTCGAGGTGGTGCGCGTGCTGCGCGCGCAGGGCCGGACGTTGCCGGTGTGCATGCTGTCCGCCCGTGACGAGGTCGACGACCGGGTCGCGGGGCTGGCTGCGGGCGCGGACGACTACGTCGTGAAACCGTTCTCCGTAGGGGAGTTGTCGGCGCGGCTGCACGCGATGGTCCGGCTGCACGAGTCGACCGCCGAACGGCCCCTGGTCGTCGGCGAGGTCGCGATCGAACCGGCGCGGCGGGTGGCGTCCCGGGCTGGCCGGGATCTGCGGCTGACGACCCGCGAGTTCGACCTGCTGCTCGCGCTCGCCCACCGGCCCGGGCAGGTCCTGTCCCGGGCCCAGCTCCTGGAGCAGGTGTGGGGCTACACCTGGGACGTCGACACCAATGTGGTGGACGTGTTCATCGGCTACCTCCGCAAGAAGCTGGAGGCCGACGGCGGTACCAGGGTGCTGCGGACCGTGCGCGGGATCGGCTTCGTGCTGAGCACCGGCCCGTGAGATGGCTGCCGCGCAGTCTGCGCTCCCGGATCACGGCCGCGGTCGCGGTGCTGGTGACGGTCGTGGTCGCGCTCGCCGGGCTGGTCATCGTCGCCCGCATCGACCACCGCGACCGCACCGACGTCGACCGGCAGCTCGCCGCCCGCGTCGAGAAGGGCGACCAGGACGCCGAGAAACTCCTCGACCAGAGCGGGCATCCGGACGCCGGGGACAGCGGAGACGGCGGGGACGGCGGGGACGACTACGGCGGGCTGCTGGCCGGCAGCCAGAGCCTGGTCCGGCTGATCTCCGGCGGGAAGGTCGTCGCCCAGCACGGCGAGACCCCGACCGCCCCGCTCCCGCCGCCGACCCGCGACGGCTACCGCACCGTCGACGCGGGCGGGCAGACCTGGCGTTCGCTGACCCGGCCGCTGGACACCGGCGGGTACCGTCTCGAAGTCCTCCAGGACATCGACCCCATCGAACGGCGGCTCGCGGACAACACCGCGATCGTCGCCGCCGTCACCCTCTTCGCCGCGCTCGCCACGGCCGGCGGGGTCTGGCTGCTCACCCGGATCATCCTCCAGCCGTTGGAACGCCTGCGGACCGGCGCCCTCGCGATCAGCGCCGACACGGCCGGGCCCCAACTCCCCGCCGCCGAACGGCCGCAGGAGGTCGCCGACCTCTCCCGCGCCCTGAACGGCATGCTGGACCAGTTGCGTACGAGCATGGAGTCCACCCGCCGTTTCACCGCCGACGCCGGACACGAACTGCGCACCCCGCTCACCAGCATCGGGGTGACCCTGGAGACCCTCCAGCGCAACCCCGACCTCCCAACCGCCCAGCGGGCCCGGGCACTTGAGGCGATGAGCGCGGAGCACCGCCGCATCACCGCCCTGCTCACCGGACTGCAGACGCTCGCCCGCGGCGACGCCCACGCCCTGCCCGAACGCACCCGGGTCGTGGTGGGCGAGCTCCTCGACACGGCGGTCGCCCAGGCGGCCCGCCGCCACCCCACCACGACCTATCGGCTGTCGGCCGACGCGTCCACGCCCCTGCGCGTGGACGGCTGGCCGGTCGGTCTGCGCCTGGCCGTCGACAACCTCCTCGACAACGCGGCCCTCCACGGGCGCCCGGGCGGTGACGTCGAGGTCCGGCTCACCCGGGACGCCGGCACGGTCCGGATCGGCGTCGGCGACGACGGCCCGGGCATTCCCGCCGGCCAACGCCACGCCATGACGGAACGCTTCACCCGCGGCACCCGCACCCGCTCCCCAGGCTCCGGCCTCGGCCTGGCCCTCGTCGACCAGCAGGCCCACCTTCACCACGGGACGCTCCGGCTCGGCGAGAGTCCGGCGGGCGGTTTGGAGGCGACGCTCGCACTGCCGGCGGCTGAGGGGGAGGAACGGCTGGGGGAGCCGATACGAGACTGAACGCGGGGTGGCGGCACGAACGGGCGCGATGCGCGGATATCGCATACCGGCTACCGCACACCGCACACCGCACACCGGCTACCGGCTACCGGCTACCGGCTACCGGCTACCGGCTACCGGCTACCGGCTACCGGCTACCGGCTACCGGCTACCGGCGCAGGGTCTACGACGACCAGTGCGCGAGTCCAACACCGGCGCCCACCCCGCCAGTCTCACCCCGCCACCGCCGCCACCGCCGCCAACCCCGCCAGCATCCGCCGATCACGAGGCGCCGCCTTCCGGTCGAGCCGTGCGTCCAGCAGTCGCCGTGCCGCGTCGCACCGCCCCGCTGACACGAGCGCGTACAGCAACGTCTCCTCGACGACCTCGCGTTGGGCCGCGCTGCCGCCCACCTTGCGCAGGACCGGGAGGAGCGCGTCGAGGCCGTGGGCCGCGTCGTGGAAGCGGTGTTCTACGAGTGCGGCGAAGGACTCGCAGAGCGGGGCGATGACCTCGCGCTGCACCGGATCGGCCCCGGTCGCGTGGTCGCGGAGGCGCCGCAGCGCCGGGAGATCACCGGCGGCGGTGAGGGCCACCGCCGCGTGCAGCGCGGTGAACGCGGTCGCGGGCCGTTCCAGGACCTCGCAGGCCACGGAGTCCAGTACGTCCGAAGTGGGCAGCTCCCCCTGCCAGTTGCCGCTGAGCCGGGCCCGCCACAGCAGGGACCCCGAGTCGACCAGCGCGCGTACTCCGGTCACCCGCCCGGGCGCCAACTGGGCGAACCAGCGCCTGCGGACGGCGGCCGGGTCGTCCAGCGCGAGTTCGTGCAGGGCGATGTGCCAGGAGAAGTGGGCCCGGTGGACCGCGCCCCGGCCCAGTCCGGACACCCAGCCGTCGAGCCAGTCCCGGCCCGCCTCGTGGGCGCCGGACTCGTAGTGGACGTGGGCCAGCGCGTGCACGGCGTGCCCCGAGGCGGGCTCAACTCCCAATGCGCGGTGGGCGAGTTCGCCCGCCTCGTGCAGCCGGCCCTGTTCCTGGCGCAGGAACGCGAGCAGTGAGGTGTGGAACCAGTGCCCGTCGTAGGCGGGGGACGTGCGCTCGACGAGGCGGAGCGCGTAGTCGTCGTCGAGGTCGGTGGCACCGGAGAAGGAGATGGTGGGTACGGCGGCGGCGAGGGCGAGCGCGTCGGCGGGGTGGGTGTCGAGGTGCCGTATCAACGCGCGGTCCCCGTCGGTGGATTGGACCCGGCGCGTGATGACGTCCACGAAGGACCGCTCCCGCTCGTCGGCCCGTTCCTGGGCGCAGCGCTGGGCGTCGGCGAGGGCGCGGGGTACGTCGACGGCGGCCCCGCACTCGTGGCCGAGGAGGGCCAACGCCGCATGGCCCAGGGCGAATCCGGGGTCCAGGGCGATGGCGCGGGCGAAGGCGTCCTCGGCCCCGGCGCGTACTTTGAGGACGCGGTCGAGTCCGCTGCGGTAGGCGGTGGCGGCCTCGGCGTGGGTGGAGAGCGGGAGTCCGAGTCCGTCGACGGGCCTGCGGCGGGCGGTGCGGCGGGCCGGGGGTGCGAGCAGTTGCCGGGCCAGGGCGGCGGCCTGGACGCGGATCTCGGGGATCGCGGTGGTCTCCCAGAGTTCGCCGCGCCGTGGGGCGCCGAGGGTGAACAGGGGTCGTGTGCAACGGCCTTGGGCGTCGAGGAGGCGTCCGTCGCGGGTGGCGACTCCCATGCCGAGCGGCCCCGGCACCGCCATTCCCGTCGCGAACAGGCTGCGCCACAGCGGGTCTTCGAGCCGCTGCCCCGGCCCGGTGCAGTCGATGACCCAACCGACGCGCAGCGTACGACCGTTGGAGAGCGTGACCGCCAACCGCCCGTCGTCGTCGACGACTTCGGCGATCGTGCCGGTGTGCACATGGAGGCGTCGTGCGGTGCGGGCGCGGGTGACCGATTCGGCGGTGGCGGGGGCCATGCGGTGCCGGTGGGTGTTCCAGATCGCGCTCTCGTGGGCGAGGAACTCCCCGCGTTCTTCGGGGGTGAGGCTGCGCCAGAGGCGCGCGGTGTGCGGGCGGAGGCTGTCGAGGGCGGGCCGCCAGTCGCCGTGGGTGCGCACGGAGCGGCTGACGTGCCGGTAGACGGTCCGGCGCAGTCCGCTCAGGGTCAGGTCGCGCGGCCAGTTCGGTGCTTCCATCGGGCCTGCCGGTCCCAACGCGTGGGGCTGCGGCAGGAGTCCGCTGCGGGAGGCGGCGTGCACGGTGCGTTCGGGGCGGTCCAGGGTGAGGGCGAGGTCGACGGCGGTGAGGCCGGTGCCGACGAGGAGGATGTCGGCGGTGTCCTCGCGTACGGCGTCCAACGCACCCGGTGTCCAGGGCGAGTTGACGAAGCGGGGCGAGGTGCGCAGCGCGGGCGGGACCCAGGCGGCGGTGGGAGCGGCGGGGCCGGTGGCGAGGACGGCGCTGTCGGCGGTGAGGAGTCCCCCGTCGGCGAGGTGGAGTTCCACCGGGCCTGTGGGGGTGCCGGTACAGCTCTCCGCGCGGGTGCGCAGCCGGCGTACGGAGACCGTGCCGTGGGAGCGGACGACGGCCTGGGCGAGGGTGTCGGCGAGGTAGGCGCCGTAGCGGTAGCGGGTTGCGAAGTCGGCGCCGCCGACGGTGGGTTCGCCGTGGCGGCACAGCCAGCGGGTGAAGTGGCCGGGGTCGTCGGGGTAGCAACTCATGCCCCCTGCGGGGACGTTGAGGCGGTGGCGCGGGTCGGGGGTCGCGTAGGCGGTGCCGCGGCCGGCCTCCGGGGCCGGGTCGACCAGCACCAGGTCGAGCGGGGTCCGGCGGCGGGTGGCCGTCTCGCAGAGTTGGACGGCGGTCAGGGTGCCTGCCGCGCCCGCTCCGACGATCGCCGTGGTGGGCCGCTTGCGGACTTCGGTCACGAATGCCTCCGGCGTGGTCTGCCGCGGAGCCGCCGAAGCGGAACTCCGCCTTCAGTTCCTTCCTCACTATTCCGACCGGGTTGATGGGGAAGCCATGGCGGGACGGGGATCTCACCGGATACTCAGGGCACCGGCCGGTGCGTTCATACTCTGTTCACACTCGCGGAGTCGCCGACAACCGTGGTTTCAGGCCTTCTTTCAGGTTCTCTTCAGAGGAATCTCAGGTTGGGGCCCTGGGATTCAAAGATTCAACCCAGGGAAGTGACGCAGGATGCAACGGCACTGGTGATCTCGTCGCGTACGGCCAGGGGGTGTGCGCGACATATGGAGGAAGGCCTGCCGTGGGCGTGTCGCACATAACCAACCGGTCCGAGAAGCCGTCGGAGAGGTGGTCCCGGCGTGGGATCCTCACCGTGCTCGGGGTGGTGCCGGCGGCCGTGCTGACCGGTTGCAGCGGCTCGGCGGGCGCTGCGGAGAGCGCCTCCTCCGGCGGTGCGTCGGCGACGGCTTCGGTGAAGGCCGCGAAGACGCCGACCGTCACGGTCTCTCCCGCCGACGGCACGAAGAAGGCCGATTTCTCGGCTCCGGTCACGGTGACGGTGACCGACGGCACGTTCGCCACGGTCAAGGTGACCGGCAACGACGGCTCCACACTGGCCGGGACGTTCAACGCCGCCAAGACGAAATGGACGTCCACCAAGAACCCGTACTCGGGCACGAAGTACACGGTCGCCGCGCAGGCACAGGGCGGCGCCGCGAAGACCGCGACCTTCACCACCAAGTCGCCCGGCGAGACCTTCGTCGGCTACTTCACCCCCGAGGCGAACTCCACCTCCGGCGTCGGCATGCCCGTGTCGATCAACTTCACGCACGCCGTCAAGGACCGCGCCGCCGTCCAGAAGGCGATCACGGTCACCGCCGAGCCCGCCGTCGAGGTCGTCGGCCACTGGTTCAGCGACACCCGCCTCGACTTCCGCCCCGAGACCTACTGGGCGGCCGGCACGAAGATCACGCTCAGCCTGCGGCTCAAGGACGTCGAGGGCCAGGACGGTGTCTACGGTATCCAGTCCAAGGACGTCACCTTCCACATCGGGCGCGAGCAGATCAGCACGGTCGACCTGTCCAGCAAGGAGATGGTCGTCAAGCGGGACGGCAAGACCCTCGCCACCTATCCGGTCAGCGGCGGCAACGCCCAGCACACCACGTGGTCCGGGATCATGGTGATCAGCGAGCGCTTCAAGCAGACCCGCATGGAGTCCTCGACGGTCGGACTCGGCGACGAGTACGACATCTCCGACGTCCCGCACGCCCAGCGCCTGACCACCTCCGGCACCTTCGTGCACGGCAACTACTGGGCGTCCACCTCGGTGTTCGGCAACGAGAACACCAGCCACGGCTGCGTCGGCCTGCACGACGCCAAGGGCGCGAACAACACCTCGGTGGCGGGATACAAGTTCTACGACAGCTCGATGCTCGGCGACGTCGTCATCGTGAAGAACTCCGGCGAGAAGACCGTCGCGGCCGACAACGGCCTCAACGGCTGGAACCTGTCCTGGGCGGACTGGAAGGCGGGCAGCGCGGTCTAGGGCCCGCAGCACCCGGGAGACCGATGGACCGGTCCAGGGGGCCGGTGGTTGGTTGACCGGTCCAAGAGGCCGGTGGACGGTGGACCGGTCCGGGGGCCGGTGGACGGTGGACCGGTCCGGGGGCCGCCGCGCCCGCGAGACCGGTCCGGGAGTCCGTTCCGGGCGCCTCGGAAACCTCCTCTTTCACCCGCATTCATCGCCTTCATCACCTGAACTCCCGCACAGCGAAAGGACTTTCGCGGCTTCACCTCTTGACGGCCGGAGTGGCTAAGAGCACATTGACCGCGCACCCGCTGCGTGAGAGCGCTCTCAGACAGCAGGCGCGGCACCCGCACCCCCACTCCGTATCCGAGAGGCACCCATGAGTGAAACCTCCGGCACGCAGCGCAGACCCCGTCCCCTCCGGCGCGTTCTGATCGCCGCCCTCGGCACCCTCGGCCTGGCGATCGCCACCGCCACGGCCTTCACCCTGCCCGCGGACGCCTCCGCGCCCACGCCCCCCACGGGCTGGACGCAGGTCTTCCTGGACGACTTCAACGGCACCGCGGGCACCGGCGTCTCGACCACCAACTGGCAGTACGACACCGGGACTTCGTATCCGGGCGGCGCCGCCAACTGGGGCACGGGCGAGGTCGAGACGATGACCTCCTCCACCAACAACGTGGCACTCGACGGCAACGGCAACCTGTTGATCACCCCGCGCCGGGACGCCTCCGGCAACTGGACCTCGGGCCGCATCGAGACCAACCGCACCGACTTCCAGCCGCCGGCCGGCGGGAAGCTGCGCGTCGAGGCCCGTATCCAGATGCCGAATGTCACGGGCTCGTCGGCGCTCGGCTACTGGCCCGCGTTCTGGATGCTGGGCGCGCCCTACCGGGGCAACTACCAGAACTGGCCCAGTGTGGGCGAGTTGGACATCATGGAGAACGTCCAGGGTCTCAACACCGACTGGGCGACGATGCATTGCGGCACCAGCCCGGGCGGCCCCTGCAACGAGACGACCGGCATCGGCGGCAACACCGCCTGCACCGGCACCACGTGCCAGGCCGGCTTCCACACCTACGCCATGGAGTGGGACCGGTCCACCAGCCCCGAGCAGATCCGCTTCTACCTCGACGGCGTCAACTTCCACACGGTCAACGCCAGTCAGGTCGACGCGACGACCTGGGCCAACGCGACGAACCACGGCTTCTTCATCATCCTGAACGTGGCGATGGGCGGCGGCTTCCCGGCGGCGTACGGCGGCGGCCCCACCAGCGCGACGGACCCGAACCACCCGATGACGGTGGACTACGTCCAGGTACTGCAGTCCAGTGGGAGCGGTACCACGACCCCGCCGACCGGCAACCGGGACGCCTACAGCGCCATCCAGGCCGAGTCCTACGACAGCCAGTCCGGCACGATCGCCGAAACCACCACGGACACCGGCGGCGGCCAGGACCTCGGCTCGATAGCCAACGGCGACTGGGCGCTCTACAAGGGCGTCAACTTCGGCTCCACGGCGGCCACCCAGTTCTACGGCCGGGTCGCGAGCGGTGCGGCGAGCGGGGTCAGCGGTCTGGTCCAGGTACGCCTGGACAGCCCGACCGCGACCCCGATCGGCAGCTTCTCGCTGGCCAACACGGGCGGTTGGCAGTCATGGAAGACGGTCCCGGCGAACATCAGCTCGGTCACCGGCACCCATGACGTCTATCTCACCTTCAGCAGCGGGCAGTCGGCGGACTTCGTGAACGTGAACTGGTTCGACTTCGGGCACTGATCCCCAACTCCCCACGGGAACAAGGGGCTTCACGCGGGTGCGTGGGGCCCCTTTCCCCTGCCCTTTGCCGCCGACGCGATCATGCGGTGCATGACGGCCACGGGGAGGGCCGGATTCCGGGCGGCGTCCAGGGCGCTGCGTTCGTCGAGGAGCAGCGACACCAGGTACGCCGGGGGCAGGGCCGGGTTTCGCCGGGCCGGGTGGTACACCTCTCCGGCGGTGTCCTGGGTCAGCCTCACCGCGGAGTCGGGGGACAGCCGCGGATCCTCCGCCGCTCGTCCTCGCACCTCGCTGTCGGGATCGCGGCTGAACCGCTCGACGAGGTCGTCGCCCGACGCGGGGTCGTCGAGTGCGAGGAGACGCACGCGCGCTCGCGGGTCGTCGGCGAAGCGCAGCAGGCCGTCGCGGGGGAAGTTGGGGTGGTTGCGCGGACGGCCGGGGAAGGAGAAGCTGCCCGACCACCAGGACCACACGTCGAGGAGCAGGTCTCCCGGGGCGTCGTCGCAGGACTCGCTGAGAAAGAGCCGTACGACGCGGTCCTCGTCGTGGGCCAGCTGGGCCACGACGTCGGGGGGAAGGTGTACGGCGCGGGCCACACTGCGGCGGATCAACAGGTTGGCGGACGAGGCCAGTTGCCTCATGGCAGCCGGGTCGTCGTGGAGGGCCGCGACCCACCACAGGGCGTAGCTGCGGTCGCCCGCCGTGATGTCGGGGACGGTCTCGGCCAGGGCGGCGATCTCGGCCGGTGTGGCAGGCGGGCGGGCCTCCGGGGACGGCGCCAGGTCCACGCCGACGCGTGCGCCACGTCGTCGGCCGTCTTCGTGCTCCTCCGCCATCTCCGCCAGCACCCCGTGAAGGGGCAGCCCGGCGGTGGCGGCCAGGAGCCGGTCCCACTGAGCGCGCGAGAGCCTTCCGCTCTCCGCCGCCCTCCCCCAGACCTGCTTCGACGGATGGACCACGGCCGCGTCCAGAACACCGGCCGGAAGATCCGCGCGGTACAGAAAGCTGGTGTCTCCACCGGCATCGAGGAGGCTGACCAACACTTCCACCGGGGTGCCCCGGTTCTGCCCCAGACCCGACAGCCACTCCTGGGCGACGCGCTCCGAGGGCGCGAGGTTTTCCGACAGCGCGGACCAGACATCACTCATGCGTCACCGTAGCTCCGCCCGGAACCCCGCCGGCGTCACATCCGTGTGCTGCTGGAAGAACTTCGAGAAGTTGGCCGCATCGGGGAAGCCAACTGCCGCTCCCACACGCCCGATCGGCAGGTCCGTGTGGGCCAACAGCCGTTTCGCCTCCAGTACGACCCGCTTGTCGATGAAGCCCTTCGGGGTCTCGCCGGTGGCGGCGCGGACCGCGCGGACGAGGGTGCGGCGGGAGTAGCCGAGGGCGTCGGCGTAGGCGCTGACGCTGTGGTTGGTGGCGAAGCCCTTCTCGACGGCGTCGCGGAAGAGCGTGAACGTCGTGTCGGCCTGCTGCCGGGCCGCCTCCGCCGAGCTGGCGGCGAGATGCGCGAGGCGGAGGAGGAAGGCCGTCAGGGAGTGTCGTAGGACCGAGGTGTGGAGGCTCAGCGGGAGGGTCGTCGAGTCCTCGTACTCGCGTTGGAGTTGGGCCAGGGAGGAGCGGAGGGCCGCCAGGCGGGGCTCGTCGGGGTGCAGGAGGGGTGGCAGGTCGTAGCGGTAGAGGCCTGTTGCCTCGACCGTGGCTCGGGGGAGGAAGCCGGGCTGCATGGTCAGGACCGTGCCGTGGTACTCGTCCATGCGCGAGAAGCGGTGGACCTGGCCGGGGCGGATCCACAGGATGTCGCCGGCGTCCGCCTCGTACTCGGCGAAGTCGATCATGTGGCGGACCGGGCCCTCGTCGAAGAGCATCACCACATGGAAGTCGATGCGGTGGACGCGGTGCAGGGGTGCGTCCGCGTGCCAGGTGCGGCCCGTGCCCATCGGGCCGACCTGCATGCCGACGCCGCAGACGCTCAGATCGACAGGGAAGGGAAACGTTCTGATCACGTCGCCGTCACCGGCTGCGCCTTGGATGGTTCTGTCCGCCATGTCCTTCTCGTGCCGCCTCAGTACGGGTTCCGGTGTCCCACTTTCACCACAGGCTGGCACACCGACACCTTCCCTCGTAAAAGTCAGACTTTTAGATTTGAAGGCGTCCGAGCAGTTCTGCCGCTCTTACCGAGGACTTCTTGAAGATGAACGCGCACACACCTGACAGCTTCGAGTGGACCGATCTCGACCGTCGTGCCGTCGACACCGCCCGTGTTCTGGCCGCTGACGCGGTACAGAAGGTCGGAAACGGCCACCCGGGCACGGCGATGAGCCTGGCCCCCGCCGCGTACACGATCTTTCAGAAGGTGATGCGTCACGACCCCGCGGATCCCGAGTGGACCGGTCGTGACCGCTTCGTCCTCTCCCCCGGCCACACCTCGCTGACGCTGTACACGCAGCTGTATCTCGCCGGGTACGAGCTGGAGCTCGACGACCTGAAGGCGTTCCGGACGCACGGTTCGAAGACGCCTGGTCACCCCGAGTACGGGCACACGGCCGGTGTGGAGACCACGACCGGCCCGCTCGGACAGGGTGTCGCCAACGCCGTCGGGATGGCGATGGCCGCCCGCTACGAGCGCGGTCTGTTCGACCCGGAGGCCCCCGAGGGCGAGTCGCCCTTCGACCACACGATCTGGGCGATCGTCTCCGACGGCGACCTGGAGGAGGGCATCTCCGCCGAGGCCTCCTCGCTCGCGGGCCACCAGCAGCTCGGCAACCTCGTCTTCGTCTACGACGACAACCACATCTCCATCGAGGGCGACACCGCGACCGCCTTCTCCGAGGACGTGCTGAAGCGGTACGAGGCCTACGGCTGGCACACCCAGCGCATCGAGCCCGGCGCCGACGGCGACATCGACCCGCACGCGCTGTACACGGCGCTCAGGGCGGCGCAGGCCGAGACCGCGCGCCCCTCGATCATCGCGATGCGCACGATCATCGCCTGGCCCGCTCCAAACGCCCAGAACACCGAGGCCGCCCACGGCTCCGCGCTCGGCGCGGACGAGGTCGCCGCCACCAAGCGCGTCCTCGGCTTCGACCCCGAGCAGTCCTTCGAGGTCGCGGGCGAGGTCCTCGCGCACAGCCGCAAGGCCCTGGACCGGGGTGCCGAGGCGCACTCCGCGTGGGACAAGCAGCTCGACAAGTGGCGCGGCGCCCAGCCCGAGCGCGCGAAGCTCTTCGACCGGATCGTCGCCGGCCAGCTCCCCGAGGGCTGGGAGCAGTCCCTGCCGGTGTTCGAGGAGGGCTCCTCCGTCGCCACCCGCGCCGCGTCCGGCAAGGTCCTCCAGGCACTTGGAACGGTCCTGCCCGAGCTGTGGGGCGGTTCCGCCGACCTGGCCGGCTCGAACAACACCACCATCGACAAGACCTCGTCCTTCCTCCCGAAGGGCAACCCGCTCCCGGAGGCCGACCCGTACGGCCGCACGATCCACTTCGGCATCCGCGAGCACTCCATGGCGGCCGAGATGAACGGCATCGCCCTGCACGGCAACACGCGCGTCTACGGCGGCACCTTCCTGGTGTTCTCCGACTACATGCGCAACGCCGTCCGCCTCTCCGCGCTGATGCAGCTCCCGGTGACGTACGTCTGGACGCACGACTCGATCGGTCTCGGCGAGGACGGCCCCACCCACCAGCCGGTCGAGCACCTCGCCTCGCTGCGCGCGATCCCGGGCCTGAACATCGTCCGCCCCGCCGACGCCAACGAGACCGCGATCGCCTGGGCCGAGATCCTCAAGCGGCACGCCACGAAGCCCGCCCCGCACGGTCTCGCGCTGACCCGTCAGGGTGTGCCGACGTACGCGCCCAACTCCGATGCGGCGCGCGGCGGTTACGTCCTGAAGGACTCCTCCACCGAGACCCCCGACGTCGTGCTGATCGCGACCGGTTCCGAGGTCCACCTCGCCGTCGAGGCGCGCGAGCAGCTGGAGGCCGAGGGGGTCGGCACCCGGGTGGTGTCGATGCCGTCCGTGGAGTGGTTCGAGGAGCAGTCGCGCGAGTACCGCGACAGCGTCCTTCCGCCGTCCGTGAAGGCCCGCGTTGCGGTCGAGGCCGGGATCGGTCTCACGTGGTACCGGTTCGTGGGTGACGCAGGACGCATCGTCTCCCTCGAACACTTCGGCGCCTCCGCCGATGCGAAGACCCTGTTCGCCGAGTTCGGTTTCACGGCCGAGAACGTCGCCGCCGCCGCACGGGAATCCCTTGCCGCCGCGCGCGGTTGATCCGATCGCCAGAAAGAAGATGATCACAGTGACCGAAGTGACCGCCACCGCGGGAACACTCAAGCGCCTGACCGACGAGGGCGTCTCCATCTGGCTGGACGACCTGTCGCGCAAGCGGATCGAGTCCGGCAACCTCGCCGAACTCGTCGACACGAAGAACGTCGTCGGCGTCACCACCAACCCGTCCATCTTCCAGGCCGCCATCGGCTCCGGCGAGGGGTACGAGGAGCAGCTCGCCGACCTCGCCGTACGCAATGTGACGGTCGAGGAAGCCGTCCGGATGATGACCACGGCCGACGTCCGCGCCGCCGCCGACATCCTGCGCCCCGTCTACGAGGCGACCGGCGGCCGGGACGGCCGGGTCTCCATCGAGGTCGACCCGCGCCTCGCCCACCACACCGCGGCGACGATCGCCGAGGCCAAGCAGCTCGCCTGGCTGGTGGACCGTTCCAACGTGATGATCAAGATCCCGGCGACGAAGGCCGGTCTCCCGGCCATCACCGAGGTCATCGGCGAGGGCATCAGCGTCAACGTCACGCTGATCTTCTCCCTGGAGCGCTACCGCGAGGTCATGGACGCCTACCTCGCCGGCCTGGAGAAGGCGCGGGCCGCCGGCATCGACCTGTCGACCATCCACTCCGTCGCCTCCTTCTTCGTCTCCCGCGTCGACTCCGAGATCGACAAGCGCCTCACCGCGCTCGCCACGGACGAGGCCCTCGCCCTCAAGGGCAAGGCGGCGCTCGCCAACGCGCGGCTCGCGTACGAGGCCTACGAAGAGGTCTTCGCGGGCGACCGTTGGACCGCTCTCGCGGGCGCCAAGGCCAACAAGCAGCGCCCCCTGTGGGCCTCGACCGGCGTGAAGGACCCGTCGTACAAGGACACTCTCTACGTCGACGAACTGGTCGCACCCGGCACGGTCAACACCATGCCCGAGGCCACGCTGAACGCCACCGCCGACCACGGTGACATCCACGGCGACACGGTGACCGGCGGCTACGCGCAGGCGCGCGCCGACCTGGACGCCGTAGAACGTCTCGGGATCTCGTACGACACCGTCGTCAAGCAGTTGGAGGACGAGGGCGTCGCCAAGTTCGAGGTGGCCTGGCAGGACCTGCTGGACGCCGTCGCGAAGTCGCTGAGCGGGAAGGGGGTCGACGGGGAATGAGTGCGGAACTTCCCGAAGCGGCAACGGCCGCGCAGGCGCTCGGCGTTGAGGACATCACGGATATCGCGGACGCCCTGGGCGCCGACTGGGACAACCCGCTGCGGGACGCCCGGGACCGCCGACTGCCGCGCATCGCGGGCCCGTCCGGGCTCGTCATCTTCGGTGTCACCGGTGACCTGTCCCGCAAGAAGCTGATGCCGGCCGTCTACGACCTGGCCAACCGGGGCATGCTGCCGCCGGGCTTCTCCCTCGTCGGGTTCGCCCGGCGGGACTGGGAGGACCAGGACTTCGCGCAGGTGGTGCACGACTCGGTGCGCGAGCACTCCCGTACGGAGTTCCGCGAGGAGGTCTGGCAGCAGCTCGCCGAGGGCATGCGGTTCATCCCGGGCGACTTCGACGACGACACCGCGTTCAAGCAACTGCGCGCGGCCGTGGACGAGTTGGACACCTCTCGCGGTACGAGCGGCAACTACGCGTTCTATCTCTCCGTACCGCCCAAGTTCTTCCCGAAGGTCGTCAAGCAGCTCAAGAAGCACGGGCTGGCGGACGCTCCGGAGGGGTCGTGGCGGCGCGCGGTCATCGAGAAGCCGTTCGGGCGCGACCTGAAGAGCGCGCGTGAGCTGAACAAGATCGTGCACGAGGTGTTCGACCCGGACCAGGTGTTCCGGATCGACCACTACCTCGGCAAGGAGACCGTCCAGAACATCCTGGCGCTGCGCTTCGCCAACCAGATGTACGAACCCATCTGGAACCGGTCCTACGTCGACCACATCCAGATCACGATGGCCGAGGACATCGGCATCGGCGGCCGGGCCGGCTACTACGACGGCATCGGTTCGGCGCGTGACGTCATCCAGAACCACCTCCTGCAACTCATGGCGCTGACCGCCATGGAGGAGCCGATCGCCTTCGACGAGGAGGCGCTGCTCACCGAGAAGCTGAAGGTGCTGAAGTCGGTGCGGCTGCCCAAGGAGCTGGGCGAGCACACGGTGTTCGGGCAGTACGCGGAGGGCTGGCAGGGCGGCGAGAAGGTCGTCGGCTACCTCCAGGAGGACGGCATCGACCCCCAGTCGAAGACGGACACCTACGCGGCCGTCAAGCTGGAGGTGGACAACCGCCGCTGGGCGGGCATCCCCTTCTACCTGCGCACCGGCAAGCGGCTCGGCCGGCGGGTCACGGAGATCGCAGTCGTCTTCAAGCGGGCCCCGCACTCCCCCTTCGACTCCACCGCCACCGAGGAGCTCGGCCAGAACGCGATCGTCATCCGCGTCCAGCCCGACGAGGGCATGACGGTCCGCTTCGGTTCGAAGGTGCCGGGCACGTCGATGGAGATCCGGGACGTGTCCATGGACTTCGCCTACGGCGAGTCGTTCACGGAGTCGAGCCCGGAGGCGTACGAGCGGCTCATCCTGGACGTACTGCTCGGCGACGCCAACCTGTTCCCGCGCCACCAGGAAGTGGAAGAGTCCTGGAAGATCCTCGACCCGATCGAGGAGTACTGGGCACAGAACGGCAGGCCCGCGCAGTACTCCTCGGGCAGTTGGGGGCCCGAGGAGGCGGACGAGATGCTCGCACGAGACGGACGGAGCTGGCGCAGGCCATGAAGATCGACCTGAGCGACACCACGGCAAGCAAGATCAACAAGGCGCTGGTACAGGGTCGCCGCGACATCGGCACCCCGGCCGTGGGCATGGTCCTGACGATGGTCATCGTCACGGACGAGGAGAACGCCTACGACTCGATCAAGGCGGCCGAGGAGGCCTCGCACGAGCACCCCTCGCGCACCCTGGTCGTCATCAAGCGGCACGCCCGCACCCCGCGCGACCGCACCAACTCGCACCTCGACGCCGAGGTCCGGGTGGGCGCCGACGCCGGCACCGGCGAGACGGTCGTGCTGCGGACCTACGGCGAGGTGTCCGACCACGCCGACTCCGTGGTGCTGCCGCTGCTGCTCCCGGACGCGCCGGTCGTCGTCTGGTGGCCGGTGGAGGCGCCCGAGATCCCGGCGAAGGACCCGCTGGGCGCCCTCGCGCAGCGCCGGATCACCGACCTGTACGCGGCGGCGAACCCGCTCGAGGAGCTGGGCACCCGCGCCCGCGCCTACGCGCCCGGCGACACCGACCTCGCCTGGACCCGGCTCACCCCGTGGCGCTCGATGCTGGCGGCGGCCCTCGACCAGGCCAAGTCGAAGATCACCTCGGGTGCGGTGGAGAGCGAGGCCGAGAACCCGGCCGCCGAGCTGCTGGCGCGCTGGCTGGAGGCCCGCCTCAAGGTGAAGATCGACCGCGTGGTCACCGACGGGCCGGTCATCACGGCCGTCCGGCTCGGCACCGGCGCCGGTGACATCGTCATCGACCGCCCCGACGGCCCCCTCGCGACGCTGTCCCTGCCCGGGCAGCCCTCCCGCACCCTCGCGCTGAAGGTCCGCACCACCTCCGAACTCATCGCCGAGGAGCTGCGGCGCCTCGACGCCGACGAGATGTACGCCATCGCCCTCCGGGCAGAGGGCACCAAGGAGACCCCCTCTCATGTCTGACTCCCCCAAGCTCGTGCGGCGGCCCGAGTGGACCGCGCTTGAGGACCACCGCGCGGCTCAACTGCACCCGCAGTTGCGTGAGTTGTTCGCGGCGGACCCGGAGCGCGCGGAGCGGTACGTGGTCACCGTCGGCGACCTGCGGATCGACTACTCCAAGCACCTGATCACGGACGAGACCCTCGCTCTCCTCCAGGAACTCGCCACCGCCACCGGCGTGTTCGGCCTCCGGGACGCCATGTTCCGCGGCGAGAAGATCAACGTGACCGAGGACCGCGCGGTGCTGCACACCGCGCTGCGCGCCCCGCGTGACGCGGTCATCGAGGTCGACGGCGAGAACGTCGTGCCGGCCGTGCACGCGGTGCTCGACAAGATGGCGAACTTCGCCGAGCGGGTCCGCTCCGGCGAGTGGACCGGCCACACCGGCCGCCGTATCCGCAATGTCGTCAACATCGGCATCGGCGGCTCGGACCTCGGTCCGGCGATGGCGTACGAGGCCCTCCGCGCCTTCACCGACCGCGAGTTGACGGTCCGCTTCGTGTCGAACGTGGACGGCGCCGACCTGCACGAGGCCACCCGCGACCTCGACCCGGCCGAGACGCTGTTCATCGTCGCGTCGAAGACGTTCACCACGATCGAGACGATCACCAACGCAACATCCGCCCGGACATGGCTCCTTGAGGGTCTGGGCGGTGACGACAAGGCGGTCGCCAAGCACTTCGTGGCGCTGTCGACCAACGCCGGGAAGGTGTCGGACTTCGGCATCGACACGGACAACATGTTCGAGTTCTGGGACTGGGTCGGCGGACGCTACTCGTACGACTCGGCGATCGGGCTGTCGCTGATGATCGCCATCGGCCCGGACCGCTTCCGCGAGATGCTCGACGGTTTCCACCTGGTCGACGAGCACTTCCGCACCGCGCCCGCCGAGTCCAACGCGCCGCTTCTGCTTGGCCTGTTGGGTGTCTGGTACGGCAACTTCTTCGACGCGCAGTCGCACGCGGTGCTGCCGTACTCGCACTATCTGTCCAAGTTCACCGCCTACTTGCAGCAGCTGGACATGGAGTCCAACGGCAAGTCGGTGGACCGGGACGGGAATCCGGTGGAGTGGCAGACGGGCCCCGTGGTGTGGGGCACGCCGGGCACGAACGGGCAGCACGCCTACTACCAACTCATCCACCAAGGCACGAAGTTGATCCCGGCGGACTTCATCGGCTTCGTCAACCCGGTGGCCGAGCTGAGTGACGGGCTCAAGGCACAGCACGACCTCCTGATGGCCAACTTCTTCGCCCAGACACAGGCGTTGGCGTTCGGCAAGACGCCCGACGAGGTGCGCGCGGAGGGTGTGGCGGAGGAGCTGGTCCCGCACAAGACGTTCAAGGGCAACCACCCCACGACCACGATCCTGGCCCGCGAGCTGACCCCGTCGGTGCTCGGCCAGCTCATCGCGCTCTACGAGCACAAGGTGTTCGTCCAGGGCGCGGTCTGGAACATCGACTCCTTCGACCAGTGGGGCGTCGAGTTGGGCAAGGTCCTCGCCAAGCGCGTCGAACCCGCCCTGACCGAAGGCGCCGACGTGCCGGGGCTCGACTCCTCCACCGCCGCGCTCGTGGCGACGTACCGGACCCTCCGTAATTCGCAGGATTCCCAGGATTCTCAGGAAGTGAACTGACATGCAGCTCGGACTGATCGGCCTCGGCAAGATGGGCGGGAACATGCGCGAGCGCATCCGCCGCGCGGGCCACACCGTCATCGGATACGACCGCAACCCCGAGATCTCCGACGTGAGCGACCTGGCCGAACTGGTCGACAAGCTCGAAGCGCCGCGCACGGTCTGGGTGATGGTCCCGGCCGGCGCCCCGACCCAGTCGGTCGTCGACGAGCTGGGCGGGCTGCTCCAGCCCGGCGACACGGTGGTC
>NZ_BARG01000036.1 GCF_000376565.1 Streptomyces hokutonensis
GAGACGAGCTGACGGCAACGCAGGTTCAGTGGCAGGCCCCCACTCGCAGGGGCCGAGGCAGTTGACGGCGACGCGGGTTCGGTGGCCGGAGTTGGCGCATCGGCCGAGGCTCCAGAGGCGCGAGCTGGTGTCGGCGGGCTGACGGCGCCCGGCCGGGAGCGGAGCGCGTTCCGTTCTGTGGGCGGCCGCGAAGTCACCCGGCGCCGCTCGGCATCCGACCCCTGACGCGGAGCCCGATCCGTGCCGTGACCGACCGTGCGCTCGCCCGCTGCCGCCGCGCGCCGACAACGCTCGACCCGACACGAAGCCCGACCAGTGCCGTGCGCGTCCGCGAACTCGCCCGCTGCCGGCACCCGGAGCCTCCGCCCCGTCAGACCGACAGGCTCCGCGTGATCGCCCGGGCCGCCGCGCACAGCCGGGCCCCGATGCGGTCCACGTCCAGGCGGCGGGTGCCGCCGGTGACGGAGATCGCGGCGATCGGGCGGGAACCGCGGTCGGCGGCGTAGACGGGGGCCGCGACCGCCGAGATGCCGATCTCGGCCTCCTCCAGGTTGACGCCGTAGCCGCGGGCCCGGGTGAGCGCGAGGTCGCGGGCGAGCTGGCCGGGGAGGACCAGGGTGCGCGGGGTGAGGCGGGGCAGGGTGCGGCGCGGCGGGCGGGGGTCCTGGGCGAGGAAGACCTTGCCGGTGGCGGTGCAGTGGGCGGGGAGCCGGCCGCCGGTGCGGGAGACGATCGGGGTGGCGCGGCGGCCGGTGATCTTCTCCAGGAAGAGGGTGTCGGTGCCGTCCGGGACGGCCAGGTGCACGTTCTCGTGGGTCGCCTCGTGCAGATCGCCCAGGTAGGGCAGCGCCACGTCCCGCAACTCCCGTACGGACGGCGAGGATTGGCCGAGGACGAAGAGGGCGAGCCCGATGCGATAACTGCCGTCCGCCATGCGCTCGACCAGGCCGAGCCGGACCAGTTCGCCGATCAGCCGGTGTGCCGTCGGTTTGGGCAGGCCGGTGCGCACGGCCAGTTCGGCGAGGGAGAGCGCGGTGCCGGCGTCGCCGCAGGCGCGGAGCAGCAACACCCCGCGTGCGAGCACCGACTTCGGCAACTGCACGTCCGTCATGGACCGATGGTGGTCGCATGCGCGCACGGGTGACAAGGTGTGGGTCACGGTGAGTCGCGACCGCAATCGAAGCGGTATCTCTACGAGGTGCGCAGCGGTACGTCGACGAGCATCGGGCGCGTCAAATCGGCTACCCCGGCGACCAGTTCACGCAGGTGGTCCGCGCTCTCCGCCCGGATCGCGTCGACCCCGAAGAAACGCGCGGCCAACGTGAAGTCCAGGGCACCGAGTTCGGTGCCGGGGCAACTACCGTTGCCGCCCATCGCCTTGTAGGTGTCCTGGAGGGTGCGGTAACTGCCGTTGCCCATCACCACGAACAGCACCGGTACTTGCTGGCGCGCCGCGCTCCACAGTCCCTGGAGTCCGAAGAGCGCGCAGCCGTCCCCGAGGACCGAGACGACCGGCCGCCCCGGATCGGCGAGCGAGCGGCCGACGGCGGCGCCGATGCCCCAGCCCAGGCCGCCGCCGACGGTGTGGGTGTAGCTGCCGGGCCGGTCGAGTCGTAGCAGCCGGCGGAGCAACAGGCCCACGGTGATGGCCTCTTCGACGACCACGGCGTCCGGCGGCAGGCCGCGTGCGACGGCGTGGGCGGCGGCCCAGGGGACAAGGGGCGCCGCCGAGTAGGCGGCACGGGCGGCGGACTCGGCGCGGGCCCGTTCGGCGGTGTGCCGTTCGCCGGCGCGCAGGACGCGGGCCTTCGCGGTGTGGTCGGGGACCTGTTCGCGCAGCAGCTCGGCGAGCCGGTGCAGCGAGGGCGCGAGGGCGCCGACCAGACCCGCGTCTGCTGGGAAGTTGCGGCCGATCTCGTCGGCGTCCGAGTCGAGTTGGACGACGGTGATGCCGGGCGGCAGGGCGGGCCCGGGACTGTAGTGGTGGGGCGTGAAGGCGTGGGCGCCGACGATCAGGACGGCGTCGTAGGCCGAGAGGGCGGCCCGGATCGCGTCGTGGCGGGGCGGCAGCATCCCGGCGTAAAGGGGGTGCGTGGCCGGGAAGTTGAGGCAGTCGGCCATCGGCTGGTGGTGAACCGTCGCCCCGCAGGCCTCTGCCGTGCGGACCAGCGCGGCCACCGCGTCCTCCCGGCCCACTCCGTCCCCGGCGACGATCGCGGGACGGGCGGCGCCACCGAGCAGCACGGCGGCCCGGTCGAGTCCGGCGGCGGGTCCCGGCCGGGGCAGTGCGGTGCGGGCGGGTACCTCGACCTCGGTGTCCTCGGTCAGCAGGTCCATGGGCAGGGACAGGAACACCGGTCCGGCGGGCGGCCGCCTGGCCTGCGCGAAGGCGCGGCGCAGGGCGAGGGGCAGGTCGCGGGCGTGCTGGATGTCGTACGTCGCCTTCGCCGCAGGGCGGGCGAGGCCGAGGAGGTCGCCGGAGAGCATGGGGTCCTGCTGGAGGTGGCGGCGGTCCTGCTGGCCGGCCGTGACCACGAGCGGGGTGCGTGAACGGCGGGCGTTGAGCAGGCCGATGAGGCCGTTGGCGAGTCCGGCGGCGATGTGCAGGCTGACGAAGGCGGGGCGGCCGGTGCCGCGCGCGTAGCCGTCGGCCATGGAGACGACGGCGCCCTCGTGGACGCCGAGGACGTACTCGGGGGCGTCTTCGGTCTCCGACAGGGCTGCCAGGAACGGGAGTTCAGTGGTGCCCGGGTTGCCGAAGATCCGGTCCACGCCCTCGCCGCGCAGGATGTCGAGGAGGGCGAGGGCGGGACGGTGACCCATGGGGGCTCCTCGGGGGACGGGACCGCTGACCGGTTCGCCGGTCAGCGTCGGGGTCCCGTCCCCGCGAGGCAAGGGCAGCGTGTCGCTCAGCGATACGTCGACACGTCAGCGCGCGTCGGTGAACCGCTCGCCCTTCTCGGCCTTCTCCACGAGCAGCGCGGGCGGCGTGAACCGCTCCCCGTAGCGCTCGGCGAGCGCACGCGCGCGTGCCACGAAGCCGGGCAGGCCGCCCTCGTAGCCGTTGATGTACTGGAGCACCCCACCGGTCCAACCCGGGAAGCCGATCCCGAAGATGGACCCGATGTTGGCGTCCGCGACGGACGTCAGGACGCCCTCCTCCAGGAGCTTGACCGTGTCGAGCGCCTCCGAGAACAGCATGCGTTCCTGCATGTCCTCGAAGGGGATCTCGGCGCCCTCGCGGGTGAAGTGCTCGCGCAGGCCCGGCCACAGGCCGGCGCGCTTGCCGTCGTCGCCGTAGTCGTAGAAGCCCGCGCCGCCGCTGCGCCCGGTGCGCCCGAACTCGTCGACCATGCGGTCGATGACGGCCTCGGCGGGGTGTCCCGGCCAGGTGCCGCCCGCTTCCTCCACGGCCCTCTTGGACTCGTTGCGGATCTTGCGCGGGAGGGTGAGCGTCAACTCGTCCATGAGGGAAAGGACCTTGGCCGGGTAGCCCGCCTGCGCGGCGGCCTGTTCGATCGACGCGGGCTCGATGCCCTCGCCGACCATCGCGACGCCCTCGTTGATGAACTGGCCGATCACCCGTGAGGTGAAGAAGCCGCGCGAGTCGTTGACGACGATCGGTGTCTTCTTGATCTGCCGGACCAGGTCGAAGGCGCGCGCGAGGGCCTCGTCGCCGGTGCGCTCGCCCTTGATGATCTCGACGAGGGGCATCTTGTCGACGGGCGAGAAGAAGTGCAGCCCGATGAAGTCGGCCTGGCGCTCGACGCCTTCGGCGAGGACGGTGATGGGGAGGGTGGAGGTGTTGGAGCAGAGCAGCGCGTCGGGCTCGACGATGTGCTGGATCTCCTGGAACACCTTGTGCTTGAGGGAGGTGTCCTCGAAAACGGCCTCGATCACCGCGTCGCAGCCAGCGAGTTGCTGTGGATCGGCGGTGGCGGTGATGCGGGCGAGCAGCGCGTCGGCCTTCTCCTGGGTCGTACGACCGCGGGAGACGGCCTTGGCGCACAGCTTCTCGGAGTACGCCTTGCCCTTTGCCGCCGCCTCCGGAGTGACGTCCTTCAGGACGACGTCGATGCCCGCGCGGGCGCACGAGTAGGCGATGCCGGCGCCCATCATCCCGGCGCCGAGGACGGCGACCTTGCGGACCGGGCGGGACTCGATGCCCTTGGGGCGGTTGGCCCCGGAGTTGACGGCCTGGAGGTCGAAGAAGAACGCCTGGATCATGTTCTTCGAGGTCTGCCCGGCGGCCAGCTCGACGAAGTAGCGGGCCTCGATGAGCTGGGCGGTCTCGAAGTCGACCTGGGCGCCCTCGACGGCGGCGGCGAGGATGTTGCGCGGGGCCGGGTAGGGGGCGCCGTTGGTCTGCTTGCGCAGGCTGGCGGGGAAGGCGGGCAGGTTGGCCGCGAACTTGGGGTTGGCCGGGGTGCCGCCCGGGATGCGGTAGCCGGGCTTGTCCCAGGGCTGGGCCGACTCGGGGTTGGCGTCGATGAAGGCGCGGGCCTTGGCGATCAACTCGTCCGGGGTGGCAGCCACTTCGTGGACGAGGCCGTTGTCGAGGGCGCGCCGCGGGCTGTACTGGGTGCCCTGGAGGAGGACCTTCAGCAGGGCGTCGGTGATGCCCAGCAGGCGTACCGTGCGGACGACTCCGCCGCCTCCGGGGAGCAGGCCGAGGGTGACCTCCGGGCAGCCGATCTTCGAGCCGGGCGCGTCCAGGGCGATGCGGTGGTGGCAGGCGAGGGCGAGTTCGTAACCGCCGCCCAGGGCCGCGCCGTTGAGCGCGGCGACGACCGGCTTGCCGAGGGTCTCGATGCGGCGCAGGTTCCGCTTGATGGCGAGGCCGCCGTCGAGCAGTTCCTGCGCGGTGTCCGGGGTGACGCGGATCAGGTCGCGCAGGTCGCCGCCCGCGAAGAAGGTCTTCTTGGCGGAGGTGAAGATGATGCCCCGGATGGACTCCTGCTCGGCTTCGAGGCGGTCGGTGACCGCGGCGAGGGAGTCGCGGAAGGCCGCGTTCATGGTGTTCGCGGACTGGTCGGGGTCGTCGAGGACGAGGGTGACGACGCCGGTGTCGTCCTGTTCCCAGCGGATGGTGGTGCTCTCGGTCATGAGGGGGTTCTCCGTAGAAGTCTCTGGTCGCCGCGGAAGCCTCGGGTGGCCGCAGAATTCCCTGTCGGCCGCTGGGGAGTTCAGATGCGCTCGACGATCGTGGCGATGCCCATGCCGCCGCCGACGCACAGCGTGGCGAGGCCGTAGCGCTTGTCCTGGCGCTCCAGTTCGTCGACGAGCGTGCCGAGGATGATCGCGCCGGTGGCGCCGAGCGGGTGGCCGAGCGCGATGGCGCCGCCGTTGACGTTGACCTTGTCCAGGGACAGGCCCATGTCCCGCACGAAGCGCAGGACGACCGCCGCGAAGGCCTCGTTGATCTCGACGAGGTCGATGTCGTCGATGGTCAGGCCGGCCTTGGCGAGGGCCTTGCGGGTGGCCGGGGCGGGCCCGGTGAGCATGATGGTCGGCTCGGAGCCGGAGACTGCGGCGGAGACGATCCGCGCGCGCGGGGTGAGGCCGTAGCGCTCGCCGACCTCCTTGGAGCCGATGGCGACGAGGGAGGCGCCGTCGACGATGCCCGAGGAGTTGCCCGCGTGGTGGACGTGGTCGATCTTCTCCACCCAGTGGTACTTCTGCAGGGCCACGGCGTCGAAGCCGCCGAGTTCGCCGATGTCCGCGAAGGACGGCTTGAGCCGGGCGAGGGAGTCGGCGGTGGTGCCGGGGCGCAGGTGCTCGTCGTGGTCGAGGACGATCAGGCCGCTGCGGTCCTTCACCGGCACCACGGACCGCTCGAAGCGGCCCTCCTTCCAGGCCGTGGCCGCGCGTTCCTGCGAGAGGGCCGCGTACTCGTCCACGTCACGCCGCGAGAATCCCTCGATCGTGGCGATCAGGTCGGCGCCGATGCCCTGGGGCACGAAGTTGACGGCGAGGTTCGTCATCGGGTCGTTGAACCAGGCGCCGCCGTCCGAGGCCATCGGCACCCGGGACATCGACTCGACGCCACCGGCGAGGACGAGGTCCTCCCAGCCCGAACGCACCTTGGCGGCGGCCATGTTGACGGCCTCCAGACCCGAGGCACAGAAGCGGTTCTCCTGTACGCCGGCCACCGTGTCCGGGAGTCCGGCGGCCACGGCGGCGATCCGGGCGATGTCGGAGCCCTGGTCGCCGACCGGTCCGACGACGCCGAGCACGATGTCGTCGATCGCGGCCGGGTCCAGGTCCGGGAAACGGTCGCGGATCTCGTGGATGAGTCCGACGACCAGGTCGATGGGCTTCGTGCCGTGCAGGGATCCGTTCGCCTTGCCGCGCCCGCGCGGGGTGCGGATCGCGTCGTAGACATACGCTTCGGTGCTCACTGCCAAGCCTTTCACTGAGGGTTTTCGAGGACGTGTCGAGGTGTTCCCCGATCAGCGTCCTCAACGACGTCGGCAAGCCGGGGGACGTCCCAGTCACGGGCCACGTCCGAGGTGTCGGCGCCCGGCAGGGCGGGCCCGCCGCGCACCGAGGTGGGGGTTCCGGAGAACCGGGGTGCGGGGGCGGGCTGGGTGATCCCGCCGTGTTCGGTGAAGGTCCCGCGCGCGGCGAGGTGCGGGTGCTTCGGGGCCTCGCGGAGCGACAGCACGGGCGCCACGCACGCGTCCGTGCCCTCGAAGACGACGGTCCACTCGTCTCGCGTACGACTGCGGAAGCGGGCCGCGACCGCCTCGCGCAGCTCGCCCCAGCGCGCCCAGTCCCGGCGGGCGTCCGCGAAGTCGGCGAGGCCGAGGAGGCGCGTGAACTCGTCGTAGAACTGCGGCTCCAGGGCGCCCACCGCCATGTGCCTGCCGTCGGCGGTCTCGTAGGTGCCGTAGTACGGGCAGCCGCCGTCGAGGAGGTTGGCGGCGCGCCGGTCCTGCCAGTGGCCGGCGGAGAGCATGCCGTGGATCATCGCGGAGAGGTGGGCGGTGCCGTCGACGATGGCCGCGTCGACGACCTGGCCGGTGCCGGTCACGCGCGCGTGGTGCAGCGCGGCGAGGACGCCGACGACGAGGTAGAGCGAGCCGCCCGCGTAGTCGCCGAGCAGGTTGGCGGGCGCGGGCGGGGGCTCCTCCGGGCTGCCGATCATGCCGAGGGTGCCAGTCAGCGCGATGTACGCGATGTCGTGCCCGGCGCGGTCGGCCAGGGGGCCGTCCTGGCCCCAGCCGGTCATGCGGCCGTAGACGAGCCGGGGGTTGCGGGCGCGGCAGGCCTCGGGGCCGACGCCGAGGCGCTCGGTCACGCCGGGGCGGTTGCCCTCGATCAGGATGTCGGCGCGTTCGACCAGGTCGAGCACGCGCGCGGGGCCGTCGGATGCCTTCAGGTCGACGAGGACCGAGCGCTTGTTGCGGTTGGTGATGTCGTGCTCGGGAGGCACCCCGAGTCCGGGGCCGCCGGGCCGGTCGACGCGGACGACGTCGGCGCCGAGGTCGGCGAGGAGCATGGCCGCGAAGGGGCCGGGGCCGATCCCGGCCAGCTCGACCACGCGCACGCCGGAGAGCGGGCCGTGCCCGGGCGTCGTTGCCGCTGTCATCCAGCCCCCCAGCTGTGACACAACTGATGTAACACCAATGATGTTAGGAACGCGTTCCACTCGACACAAGACCCTGACGAGCAAGCGCTTAGTCAAAGTACCGCCGTCGACCACACCTAGCCACGGCCGTCCGCGTCCAGCTCGGCGATCAGGCGCTTCGGGGCGATCGCCCGGTAGCTCTCCTCCACCCAGTCGCACAGCAGCTCGGCGGCCGGGGCGCCCTCCTCGGCGAGCGGTATGCGCACCCAGCCCGCCTTGCCGAGGCCGTAGCCTGCGGGTTCGGCGCCGGGTGCGGTGAGCGCGTGGGTGTGGGCGGTCTCGTCCTTGAGCTTGACCGTGAGCGCGAGCGGGTAGCTGCCGTCGTCGACGCCCAGGAAGACGAACACCTTCTTGTTGACCTTCGCGACGCTCTCACCCCACGGGAACTCCTCGACGGCACCCGGCAGCCCGAGGGCGAACTCACGCACTTTCGCCCACTTCTTGAGGGCGTTCCTGGGCACGGCCACCTGATACCTCCGGGCTCGTCGTCGGGCTCCGCGCTCTTCACGCTAGCCTCAGCCACCGACAGCGGCGCGGGCTGCGGGACCCAGGAGTGTCATGAGCAGGCTGAACAGGACGGACCGTCCCTACGACATCGTGCTCTTCGGAGCCACGGGCTTCGTCGGCGCGCTCACCGCGGAGTACCTCGCCGCGCACGCGCCCCAGGGCCTGCGCTGGGCGATCGCCGGCCGCGACGAGCTGAAACTGAAGCGGCTGCGCGAACGGCTGCCCGGCGGCACGGCGGTGGGCGTCCTGCGCGCCGACGTCGCCGACCCGGCCTCCCTGCGCGAACTCGCCGAGCACGCGCGCGTGGTGGCCACGACGGTCGGCCCCTATGTGACCTACGGCGAGGATCTCGTCGCCGCCTGCGCGGACACCGGCGCCGACTATCTCGACCTCAGTGGTGAGCCGGAGTTCGTCGACCTGACGTACGTCCGTCACGACGCACGCGCGCGTGAGACCGGCGCACGGCTGGTGCACGCGGCCGGCTTCGACTCGATCCCGCACGACCTGGGGGCGTATTTCACCGTCCAGCAGTTGCCGGAGGGGGTTCCCCTGACGGTGGACGGTTTCGTGACCGCCGACGCCATGTTCTCCGGCGGTACGTTCGCCACGGCGCTGACCCAACTCGGGCGCGGCCGGCAGGTGCTGGCCGCCGCGCGGGACCGGCGGCGCCACGAACCGCGGCTGGTGGGACGCCGGGCCACCGCACCCTCCGGGGCACCGCGGTTCGCCGGGGAGGTCGGCTCCTGGGCGGTACCCCTGCCGACCATCGACCCGCAGATCGTTCAACGATCCGCGAAGGCCCTGGACCGCTACGGCCCCGACTTCCGCTACCGCCACTACGCGGCCGTACGGCACCTGCCCGTGGCGCTCGGCGGTGTCACGGCCGTCGGCGCCCTGGCCACCGCCGCTCAACTCCCGCCCGCCCGCCGCTGGTTGTCCGACCGCCTCAAGCCCGGCAACGGACCGAGCCCGGAGAAGCGCGCCAAGAGCTGGTTCTCCGTGAAGTTCGTCGGCGAGGGCGGCGGCCGACGCGTCTTCACCGAGGTCTCGGGCGGCGACCCCGGCTACGACGAGACGGCGAAGATGTTCGCGGAAGCGGCCCTCTCCCTCGCCCTCGACGAACTCCCGCCCACCGCGGGCCAGGTGACGACGGCGACCGCGCTGGGCAACGCCCTCATCGAGCGCCTGCGCGCGGCGGGCATCGTGTTCCGGGTGGCGGCGATCCGGTGAGTGTGTCGGTTCCGCGTGTCACGATGGGCGCCATGGAGACGCCGTACACCGACTGGATCACCGTCGCGGCCTACGAGAACCTGCCCGGCCGCCCCTCGCCGTGGGCGGCCACGCGCGCTTGACTGCGTGAGCGCGGCATCGACTGGATGCCCTTCGCCCAGGACGAGTTGAGCTGGGGTCTCGCCTGCGCCATCGGGCCCGACGGCCACTGGCACGGCTGGTTCGACGTCCGGGTGCGCGCCGACGCGCTGCGGCGCCTCGGACTCCATCCGGACCAGCCCACCGCCGAGGTCGTCGGCCCGTCCCCGCCGGGCTGGTGGCACGCCGACGCGGAACGCCGGGCCTCGAACTGCCGCCACTGATCCGGGAGTTCGAAGTACCCCTCGGGATGGTCTATAGTTGATCACGAGCCGGTCGCCGGAACACCCGGAGCCTGGTTACGCGTTGGTGGTCCAAGGAAAGACGTCCCGCTTCCTGCGGGGAGATGCAGGTGCAAGGCCTGCCCGGCGCTCAAGTCCGAGCCCCACACCGGTTGTTGCGGTGTGGGGCTCGTGTGTTTCCCGCCCCCGCACGCGCGCCCGGCTCACGGCCACAGCGTGTAGATCATTCCGCCGATCCAGGCGAAGCCCGCCGCCACGGACAGGGCGAGCGCGATCGTCACGGCGCGCTCGATCGGCTGGCTCGGGTGGGCAACGGGCTTCGGGGAACGGTGAGTTGTCATGCGGCACAGCCTGCCGATCACCCGGGTGCGGCCACATCCGTACAAGTACTCAGAACAGGTACTCAGAAGCGCCACGCCCCACGTACTCAGGCGGTGGCCTCCCGCAGTGCCCGCCGGCACAGCGCGTCCGCCCTGCGGGTCGTCTCCGGGAGGCGGTACTCCGGGGTCAACGCGAGGGTGTGGGCACAGGCGTTGTCGAGGGTCACCCGGTGTCCGACGGAGACGAAGACCGGTTTCACGCCCTCGCGGGTGCGCAGCGCGCGGCCGACCTCCTCGGCGTCCGCACGGAGCGGGGACGCGGAGCCGCGCGGGGCGCCCGGGTCGTCGTAGGTGAAGGTGAAGGGGTTCTTCGCGACGCCGATCGTGGGCAGGCCGGTGAGGACGCCGAGGTGGCTGGCGAGGCCGAAGCGGCGCGGGTGGGCCAGGCCGTAGCCGTCGCACACGACCAGGCCCGGCGGGCACGGCAGGGCGTCCAACGCGGCCAGCACCGTGGGGATTTCACGGAAGGCGAGCAGGCCCGGCACGTACGGGAACGAGACCGTGCCGACGGCCGTGGCCTCGGCGACGACCGTGAGGTCCGCCGCGTCCAGCACGACCGCCGCTGCCACGACCACGTCCCGCTCGTCGTCGTAGGCGACGTCGACTCCCGTGACATGCCCGGCCCTTGGCGGCGGCCCCGGTTCGTCGGTCACCACCCGCTCCCGCAACTCGTCCTGGACGGCGCGGGCCTGCTCCTCGGTCGCGGGCCAGCCCGCGGGAATGCGTACGGTCGTCATGGTGGTGCCGAGCGTACGGGGATCTTCGGCGGCGGGTGCCAACAAAATACGCCGCACTCGCCGCACCGCCCATGGCCCTCAGTCCTCCAGCCGCGCCACGCGCCCCTTCTCCCCCGCCGCCCAGCAGCCCAGGTCGGCCGCGCAGTCCACGGTGTCGTACGAGCCGGTGTCGACGGTCTTCCAGGTGCGGCCCGCGTCGGTCGTGACGTCCGTGCCCGTGGGGCCGACCGCGAGGGCTGTGGAGCGGCTGTGGGGCAGCCAGGTCACGCCGGAGCGGTAGGCGGGCGGCGGGGTCGTGGCGGGAGCCCAGGTGCGGCCGCCGTCGCCGGTGACGGCCGCCGCGAGCGGTGACGGCTGGTCGGCGTTGTAGTCGCCGCCGACCGCGAGTCCGTGCGTACGGTCGCGGAAGGCGAGCGCGAAGACACCGCGTGCGGGGTCGCCGGCCGGGATCGGCGTGTCGGTCGCCGTCCAGGTGAGGCCTCGATCGGCGGAGTGCAGGACACGCGCGCGTGCACCCCCGCCGGTGGCCAGCCAGACGTCCCGGGGCCCGGAGCTCACCAGGCACTGGCCGCTGGCCGCGAAGCCCGCCTCGCCGTCGAGCGCGGCCGGCATCCCGGTGTTGGGCAGCACCTTCCAGGAACGGCCGCCGTCGCCGGTCGACAGAATGCGGAACTTCCCGTCCACCGGGTCGCTCATCGCGAGACCGTGGCGGCTGTCGAAGAAGGTCATGCAGTCGTAGAAGGCGTTCGCGTCGGTGTTGCGGAAGGACTCCGTCCAGGTCGTCCCGCCGTCGTCGGTGCGGTAGACGCGGGACGCCTCGCCCTCGCCGATGGCCAGCACGACCGCGCGGCGCGCGTCGAACGCCTCGACGTCCCGGAACTGGAGGTCTGCCGTACCCGGCGGGGAGACGTTCCGCCAGCTGGCCCCGCCGTCGGTGGTGCGCAGCACGGTGCCCGCGGTGCCGGCCACCCACGCGGTGTTCCGGCTGACCGCCGACAGTCCCCGGAAGCGCACACCGGCGGCCCCGCTGTCCTTGAGCTCCCAGTGCGGCGCCCGGTGCGCCGTGTCCCGTGCCTGCGCCGGTACGGCGGTCAGTACGGCCAGTGCCGCCGCGCACATCACCCCGGCCGCCGCTCTCCGGTACGTACGTCCCACCCGTCGCGTGTTCCCCATGCGCCTCATGGCGGGCGAAGCTAGCCCACTCCCAGGAGGCCGTCCAGATGGCCCACGCCCGCCTTGGGCGCATATGGGCGACGGTGACAGAGGTCACTGGAAATTCATGTGCACGGATTGGCTCGTTCCGGCGTCTCTTCCAGTGCGGACCCATCCACCCGGAGGTCCGTTCCGGAGTCCTTTCGGGAGTCCTTCCGGCCGTCACCGCAGTCCGCACCGCCGTCACACAAGGGAGCAAGGCGTTGTCCATCGCAATCGAGCAGCAAGTAGAGGCCCGCCTCGTCGCCGCCGCACCGCGGATGCCGAGCATTCCCGCCACCCTGCACTACGACCGGCGCGACCCCTTCGCCGTCCGGATGACCTTCCCGGCGCCGGCCACCCTGGAGGGCGTCGAGGTCTGCTGGACCTTCGCCCGTGAACTCCTGGCGGCCGGTCTGCACGGCGCCGAGGGCCACGGCGACGTCCGGGTGCGGCCCTACGGCTTCGACCGCACCGTCCTGGAGTTCCACGCCCCCGAGGGGACCGCCGTCGTGCATGTCCGCTCGACCGAGATCCGCCGCTTCCTGCGGGCCACCGGCGAGCTGGTGCCCGCCGGTCTCGAACACCTCCAGCTCGACCTGGACCACGACCTCGCCGAGCTGATGCGGGACGCCTGCTGAGCCGACACCCCTACCCCAGCAGCGAGTTCAGCTCGCCGTAGCCCAGGCCTCCCACGACCGCGTCGTAGGTACCCGTGTCCAGCAGCTCCCGCGTGGCACGGCGGACCACGGCGTACGCGGCCAGGGCGACGCTGGAGCCCGCGCTCACGCGGGCGACGCCCAGCGCGGCCAGTTCGGCGACCGGCGGTGCGCCGGGGCCGACCAGCACATTGAGCGGACCGTCGATCCCGTCGGCGAGTTCCTTGACCGTTCCCGGTTCGACGGCCCCGGGGACGAAGATCCCGTCCGCGCCCGCGGCCCGGAAGGCGGCGGCCCGCTCCAGGGTCGCGTCCACTCCCCCGGCGCCCCGCAGAAACGTGTCGATGCGCGCGTTGACGAACAGCGCCACCCCCTCCGCGTCTGCGGCCTCCCGCGCGGCGGCGATCCGCTCGGCCTGCTCCGCGACCGGACGCAGGACGCCCTCACCGCCGTAGAGCGCGTCCTCGATGTTCACCCCCACCGCGCCCGCCGCGAGCACCGCGCGGACCGTGTCGGCGACGCCCGCCGGGTCCTTCGCGAAGCCGCTCTCGATGTCGGCGCTCACCGGCACGTTCACGGTCGAGGTGATGCGGGCGACCGCTGCCATGGACCGGTCCAGGTCCAGCCGGTCGCCGTCCGCGACGCCCAGGGCCCAGGCGAGGCCCGCGCTGGTGGTCGCCACGGCGGCGGCGCCGGCGTCCTCGACGAGGCGGGCGCTGGCGGCGTCCCAGGCGTTCGGCAGGACGAGCGGACGCCCCGGCACATGCAGCGCGCGGAAGGCCAGCGCCCGGTCACGGAGAATGTTCTGGTTCGTCATACGGCCCACTCAAGCAGCCGCCGGCGCCCGTCGGCTGGCAGGAATCCGACATCGACGTGTCGGCCGGGAGGCGCCGTTTTAATTGCGTTGACAGGCGACAGCGGCCCTCCGTAGCGTTTCTCCCGGTCCTGTTGCCGTCGATTGGAGAAGGACGTTGCTCGTCTGAGGTTCTGAGACACCGCGTCACACACCCCTGAGGTGTGTCCGTCGTGTTCGACCTCGGCGTCCGAGCCGTCCTCCGGAACAGGGCCTTCTCTCTGCCCTCCGGGACCAGCCTCCCGCCCCGCGGTGTCTCGCAACGCGTCTGCCCCGACCGCATCGAGCACCCGCGAGGCCCGCATGAGTTCTTCCGTCACCTGTACGTCCCTCTCCTTCGCCTGGTCCGACGGCACCCCCGTCCTCGAAGACCTCGACGTCGCCTTCGGCCCCGGCCGAACCGGGCTCGTCGGCGTCAACGGATCAGGGAAATCAACCCTGTTGAAGCTGATCGCGGGCGAACTCACCCCGCTCGACGGCACCGTGCGGGTCGCCGGCGAGGTCGGCCACCTCCCGCAGAACGTCACGCTCGACACCGCCCTGCGCGTCGACGAGACCCTCGACATCGCCGCGCGCCGGGCCGCCCTGCACGCCATCGAGGCCGGTGACGCGGCCGAGGAGCACTTCGAGACGCTCGGCGACGACTGGGACGTAGAGGAGCGCGCCCTGGCCACACTCGGCGAACTCGGCCTGGGACACATCGACTTGGACCGCACCATCGGCGAGGTGTCCGGCGGCGAGTCGGTCCTGCTGCGGCTGGCCGCGCTGCTGCTCGACCGGCCGGACGTCCTGCTCCTCGACGAGCCGACCAACAACCTCGACCTGTACGCACGCAAGCGGCTGTACGCGGCCGTCGCGTCCTGGCCGGGAGTGATGATCGTGGTCAGCCACGACCGCGAACTCCTGGACCTCGTCGACCAGATCGCCGATCTGCGCTCCGGCGGGATCACCTGGTACGGCGGCAACTTCTCCGCCTACGAGGAGGCCCTCGCCACCGAACAGGAGGCAGCCGAACGGATGGTGCGCGTCGCCGAGTCCGACTTCCGCAAACAGAAACGTGAACTGGTCGACGCCCAGGTCAAGTTGGCCCACCGCAGGCGGTACGGGCAGAAGATGTACGACCAGAAGCGCGAGCCGAAGATCATCATGCAGGCGCGCAGGCGGTCGGCGCAGGAGTCCGCGGGAAAGCACCGCATCATGCACGAGGAGCGGCTCACCGAGGCGAAGGAACGGCTCGACGAGGCGGTGGAGGCCGTACGGGACGACGACGAGATCCGCGTCGACCTGCCGTACACGGCCGTACCGCCGGGCCGTACGGTCCTGACCGTCCTGGACCTCGAACTCGCCTACGGCGCGCGGGTGTCCGGGGGGCTCGATCTGCGCGGGCCGGAGCGGATCGCGCTGATCGGGCGCAACGGCGCGGGCAAGACGACGCTGCTGCGCACGATCGCCGGGGAGCTGGCGCCGGTGTCGGGCGAGGCGACGGCGCATGTCCCGCTGCGGTTCCTGCCGCAGCGGCTCGACGTCCTCGACGACGACCTGACCGTGGCCGAGAACGTGGCCCGGTTCGCGCCGGCCGCCACCAACAACCGGGTCCGGGCCCGGCTCGCCCGCTTCCTGTTCCGGGGTGCCCGCGCCGACCAGAAGGCGGCGACGCTGTCCGGCGGCGAACGCTTCCGGGCCGCGCTGGCCGCGCTGATGCTGGCGGAGCCCGCCCCGCAGCTGCTGATGCTGGACGAGCCGACGAACAACCTCGACATGGCGAGCGTGCGGCAGCTCACCACGGCGCTGGAGTCGTACGAGGGCGCGCTGATCGTGGCCAGTCACGATCTGCCGTTCCTGGAGTCCGTCGGCGTCACCCGCTGGCTGCTGCTGGACGGGGAGCTGAAGACGATCACTCCGGAGGAGGTGGAACACCTGGTGTAGGAGGGGGCGGCGCATCTCAGGAGGGGCACAGCCTCACGGGAGGGGTTTTGTCGGCACGGACGGGTGACGCATGATGGCCAACCGGTGCCGCGTCGCCGGCACCGAAACGATCCCGCCGATACGGAGTCCCGCTCGTGCCCAGCCACAAGGCCCTCGTCCGCCGCCCCAGCCCGCGTCTGGCCGAAGGGCTGGTCACGCACATCGAGCGGGAGAAGGTCGACGTCGAGCAAGCCCTCGAGCAGTGGGAGGCGTACGTCCAGGCGCTGCGCACACACGGCTGGGAGACGATCGAGGTGGAGCCCGCCGACGACTTCCCCGACTCCGTGTTCGTCGAGGACACGGTCGTCATGTACAAGAACGTGGCGCTGATCACCCGTCCCGGCGCCGAGTCCCGGCGCGAGGAGACCGGCGGGGTCGAGGAGGCGGTGGCCCGGCTCGGCTGCTCGGTGAACTGGGTCTGGGAACCGGGCACCCTGGAGGGCGGCGACGTCCTCAAGGTCGACGACACGATCTACGTCGGCCGGGGCGGGCGGACGAACGCGGCCGGTGTGCAGCAGCTGCGGGCCGTGTTCGAGCCGCTCGGGGCGCGTGTGGTCGCCGTCCCCGTGAGCAAGGTGCTGCATCTGAAGTCGGCGGTCACCGCGCTGCCCGACGGCACCGTGCTCGGGCACATCCCGAAGGTGGACCGGCCCTCGCTGTTCCCGCGCTTCCTGTCGGTGCCCGAGGAGGCCGGTGCGCACGTGGTGCAGCTCGGCGGCGACAAGCTGCTGATGGCGGCGAGCGCGCCCAAGACGGCCGATCTGCTCGCCGACCTCGGCCTGGAGCCGATCGTGGTGGACATCAGCGAGTTCGAGAAACTCGAAGGCTGTGTGACGTGCCTCTCGGTCAGGCTCCGGGATCTGTACGCCTGACCGGGTGAACGGATCACCCGTTCGGCGCCGGACCTGCGGTCCTGGCGAGGTTCGGGATTCCCCGGCGACGCGGCCTGAACAGCGATCTTTACAGCGTCCTTAACCTACGGTCTCGTAACCTACGGTTTCGTAGCCTACGATTCCGTAAGTTGCACAGACCCCGGCACCGCTCGCCGGTTTGTTCAGATTTGCACCACGTCCCCCTGGAGTCCCCGTGACGATCACTTCCCCGCACCTCGGCAGCCCCGCAGTCTGGACCGACGCCAAGCTGCTGTACGCGTTGGAGGAAGTCGTCGAGACGGAGCTCAACCGGCACCTCAAGGTCACCAAGGACTGGATGCCGCACGAGTACGTGCCCTGGAGCGACGCCCGCAACTTCCCCGGCTTCTTCGAGGACGGCGAGGCCTGGGACAAGGAGCAGTCCAAGGTCACCGAGATCGGCCGCATCGCCCTCGTGGTGAACCTCCTCACCGAGGACAACCTCCCCAGCTACCACCACGAGATCGCCTCCCTGTTCGGCCGCGACGGCGCCTGGGGCACCTGGGTGCACCGCTGGACGGCGGAGGAGGGCCGGCACGGCATCGTCATGCGTGACTACCTGCTCGCCTCCCGCGCGGTCGACCCGGACAAGCTCGAAGCGTTCCGCATGCAGCACATGAGCGAGGGCTTCGAGTCGGACAACCGGCACTCGATGCTGCACTCCGTGGCCTACGTCGCCTTCCAGGAGCTCGCCACGCGCGTCTCGCACCGCAACACCGGACACCAGTCGGGCGACCCGGTCTGCGACCGCATGCTGGCCCGCATCGCGACCGACGAGAACCTCCACATGGTCTTCTACCGCAACCTCCTGAAGGCCGCGTTCGAGCTCGCCCCCGACCTCACCATGCAGGCCGTGCGCGACGTCCTCGTCAACTTCCGGATGCCCGGTCACGGCATGCCCGGCTTCGAGCGCTTCGCCGCCCAGATGGCCATCGGCGAGGTCTACAACCTGCGCATCCACCACGACGACGTCATCCAGCCCGTGCTGCGCTTCCTGAAGGTCATGGACATCGACGGTCTCGGCCCCGAGGGCCTGCGCGCCCAGGAGGAGATCGGCCTCTACATGGGCGGCCTGGACTCCGAGGCGTCCAAGTTCGACGAGAAGCTGGCGACCCGCAAGGCGCGGATGGCGGCGCGCGCGAGCGCCTGACCCGACCGGCCCCGGCCCGCCCGGCGATCTATTTGCCGGTGCGGGCGGCCGCCTTGCTGCGGCATCATGCGGCCATGCGTGAGAACAGCACGTCAGGGGCGGCCGTCGACTTCCTGCTGGGCCTGATCGACGGCGGGGACGCCGAGCGGGTGCGGCGGCGGATCGGGCTGCCGGAGCCGGAGGACGACAGGAGTGCCGAGGCACGGCGCAACGTCCTGATGTGGTCCTGGACGAGGACGCCGGTACCGGCCTCCGTGCTGCTGTGGGTGCTGGAGGAGGACGACCCGGAACTGAATCTCAGCGTCTGGCGGCACGTGTCGGCGGACAACGCGATGCGGCGTGCCATCGTCCGGGGCGTGCCGTTCGGTCCCGCCGGCGAGGGACCGTTGACTGTTGTCGGGGGCCTGGGCCGGGAGCTGGAACCGCCGGTGCCCGAGGACTTCACCCGCTTCGGCCTGGTCGGCGCCCTGCGCGAGGGCACCTCCATGCAGGCCGCGCGGACGGCCGCGTCGATGGTCCTGGGGCGCTCCGACTGGCAGGCGGTCACCGAGGCGGACCGGGACCGCCCACTGCCCGGCTACGCGCGCTGGGCCCTGGCGATACGCCCGGACTGCCCGCCCGCGCTGCGCGCGCAGTTCGGCACGCACCGCAAGTTCACCCACCGGGTCGAGCAGGCCGGAGTGCTGGACGGCCCCGCCGACTACGCGATCTCCTGGAGCCCCGCGTCACACGTGCTGAACGTGCTGTCCACAGGTCAACTGCTGTTCCCCACGCGCGTGGGCGAGGCCGAGGACGCGCTACGGCCGCTGGTGCGCGACCACTTGGCCGACCGCGAGGACGCCTGGGCGGTGCTGGCGCAGCTGATCGACACGTTCCAGGGGAACGCGGCGGAGCTGGTGGTGACGGCGGCCGCGATCGCCTGAGCCGGGCCGAGGGGGGCGGGGCGGCTGGATTCGAACCAGCGTGCCCCGGTTCTGGAGACCGGTGCGTCTGCCTCTGCGCTACGACCCCGCCCTTGGGGCCAGAGCGTAATGCCTTGGCCCGATGTCAGTGGGGCCTGGTACCAATGAGCCATCGGGGGAACTGCGGCGCGGGGGGCGTGGGATGGCGTACGGGGAGCGGGGTCGGCGTACCCCTGTGGTCGATCTCGCCGACCGCAGGGCGCTGGATCGGTACCGGCCGGCCGACCCGGCGAAGGTCGCGGAGGCGCGGCGGCTGAAGGAGGCCGCGCTGCTGGACTTCGGGCTGACCGAGTCGGCGGTGGCGTCCTGGCTGTACGCGAAGTGCCATCACCAGATCCCGACCACCGCGGTGGACACCGCGGCCGTGGTCGCCTCCGGCGACGGCTCCTGCCTGCTGCTCTTCAACCCGGACTTCTTCGTCGGACTCGGCCTGGACGGCGTGAAGTTCGTGCTCTTCCACGAGGCCCGGCACCTGGTGCAGCGGCACCTGTTCGCCGATCCCGAGCTGCGCGAGGACCCGGTGTTCGAGCTGGCCGCCGAGGTCTCCATCAACCATGTCGCCCTGGTCCGGCTCGGCCGCCCCGAGCTGCCCCTCCTGGACGGCCGCCCGACGGGCATCGACCCCCGGAAGATCCACGGCCTGTACCAGGACGACCTCACCGCGCACGGCCTGGAGCCCGTCCCCTACGAGGAGTTCGTCGCGACCGACATGAAGGTCTACGGCGAGCTCAAGCGCATGGCGCATCCTCCGGTCCCGGAGCGGCGGCTGTGCGTGCACCTGCTGGACGGCGGTGTACCGGCCGACCAGGAGACGGTGGACGCGGTGGCCTCGTCCGCGCTGCTGAACTCCCTGCTGGCGGCGCGGCGCGGACACGCGGGCGCGGAGCGGGAGTTGCTCGACCTGATGGGTCGTACGGAGGACGGTTCCGCGCGGGCCGCCCGGATCTGGGGGAACCTGGGCGCCGGCGTCCTGCGCGGCGAGACGGCACGCACGCGTGCGGTCCACTGGTGGCAGCGCTGGCTGGTCGACGTCCTCGGCTCTAAGCTGCGCGACGGCGAGCGGCTGGTGTACCCGAAGAAGCGCGGCGCCCTGCTCGCGGCCCTCGGCCAGGACCCGATGCTCTCCCGGCGCGGCCCGGTCCGCGACAAGGTCCTGGTCATCGCCTACGACACCTCGGGCTCGATGCCCCAGCACGTGATCACCTGGCTCACCGAACTCGTCGGCCGCATCGACGGAGTCGAGGCCCACTGGCTGTCCTTCGACGCCGTGGTCGTGCCGTTCAAGCCCGGCGAGAGGGTCTACGGCGGTGGCGGCACGAGCTTCCAGGCGGTCGCGGACTACGTGGAGGGGCGCACGGAGGTGAACGGCCGCCGGTTCGACGTCACCCCGGACGCGGTCGTGATGCTCACCGACGGGTACGCGCCGCCGATCGCACCCGCCGAGCCGGACAAGTGGATCTGGCTGATCACCGAGGGCGGCAGTGAGTGGCCCGAGACGCACACCCCCGCGATGGACTGCCATCGCGTCACGACAGGATCGCGGTAGATGAGCACGGATACAGGACAGTCGACGACCCCGGCGGCCGGGCGCGACCGGCGTGAGCCGTCGCGTCTGGAGTCCTTCATCGACGCGATGATCGACCTGGGGCAGACCGGGCAGATCTTCGGCGAGCACGGCATCGGCAAGACGGCGACGTTCTTCTCCCACATCGCCCGCGCCCACCCGGGCACCGCGCTGGTGTACGTCCCGGCGGCGAACCTGACACCGGACGACCTGCTGATCAACGCGCCGGTACGGGACCCGGGCACCGGCGAACTGGTGCTGCGGCAGCTGGTGATGAGCCAGTTGAAGCCGGGCACGCCGTTCGTGCTGCTCATCGACGACTCGCTCCAGGCGGGCGACACGATCCAGTCGCAGCTGATGCAGATCGCCTGCAACTGGACGCTCGGCGAGCACGATCTGCGGGCGCTGGGCTGTGTCGGTGTCTTCCTCACGGACAACGAGTCGCTGACCGAGACCTCGGCCCGGCGCGGCGACCTCGCGCTGCTCGACCGCATGGTCACGATGCGGATCACGGCGAACGACACGTCCTGGCGCCGGCATCTGGCCGCCAAGTACCGCCCCTGGGACCTGAATCCGGTGTTCGCCGTGTGGGCGTCGCTCTCCCCCGCGCTGCGCGAGCTGCTGTCCCCGCGCACGCTGGACCATGTCCTGGCCAACGCGAAGGAGGGTTTCCCGCTCCGCTGGGGCCTGCCCCTGATCGACGGCGAGCGGCTGCGGCTGGCCGAGCCGGGCCCCGACGGCAAGCCCGGGCAGAACCGCACGGCGGAGATCCTCGACCGCCTCGCCCAGGCCCTCGGCGTGCCCAACCCGGCCACGGTCCCCGACCCGGTACGGCAGGTGGTGCGGGCCGCGCTGCGCAACCGCTGGACGGTGCTGCTGCAAGGGCCGCCCGGCTGCGGCAAGACGGAGCTGGTCCGGGAGACGGTCCGCGCGGGCCTGGGCCGGGAGCCGCTGTACTTCTCGCTGCCGGTGACGAACGTCGAGGACCTGTGCGCCCCGATCCCGTCGCCGGACGGCACCCTGGGCAATCTGCTGGCCGCGAACTTCACCGGGCCGGACCCCAAGGCGATCGTCTGGGACGAGTACAACCGCCCCAAGGACAAGGCCGCGTTCGCCAAGCTCATGGAGATCACCCAGGAGTGGTCCCTCGCGGGCCGCCGCATCGAGAACCTGCGGGCGCAGATCGCCGTCCAGAACCCGCCGTACCACCTCGGCCGCAAGTTGCTGGTCTCGCGGAACAACATCGCCCAGGCGACCCGGTTCACGGCCTCGCTGACGGTGGAGCCGGAGGACATCCCGGCCAACGAGTGGCTGCTCGCGCGGTACGGCGCGGACGCCGAGACGGTGCTGGAGTGGTGGAAGCACGACATCGACGACGACGGCCGCGCCTGGATCACCAAACGCACCCTGGAGCGGCTCATCAAGCTGCACCGCAAGGGGCTGCCGCTGGAGATGGCGACGGTCTACCTCGGCGACGGCGAGTACGCGCCCGTGCCGCTCACCGCCCTGATCGACCGCTTCAAGGGCCGCACGGTCACCGGCCTGCGCGAACTGGCCCGCGACGCGGACCAGTGGGAGGCCCGGCTGCGCCGCGCCGCCGACCACACCGACGAGGGCGGCGACGACAGTGACGTGGTCCACCAGATCCTCGCCAACGCGGAGCTGTCCCAGCTGAAGAAGCACCGCGCGGTGGTGGCCCGCATGGTCGCCCTGCTCCCGGCGAAGCTCCGGGCGACATATCTGGTGGGGGCGTCGGCCCAGCAACAGCGGTTCTGGACCGACATATTCACCGGGATGGCCCGTCGCTGACCCCGTGCTCGCCCTCCCCGGGGCGCGCCGTGCGGTGCACGCTGCGTACGGCGGCCACGTCGGGGGCGAGCGCCGGTGCCGGGAGGTGGGCGGTGAAGGTCTCCAGGCGGCGTTTGATGCTGGCGGCGATGCCGTGGCCGAGGACGAAGCGGGTGGGGGTGATGGCGCGGGGTGCCGTGTCGAGGAGGCGGTGGGCCTCGCGGCTGCGCATCCCGGTGTGGGACAGCACGAGGTGGGTGAGACGGTGCTCGGCGGCCACGAGAGTGTGGGCGATGGTCTCGGCGGCGGACAGATCGACGTGGTTGTCGGCCGCGCCCAGCACACCCGCCGCCCGGACCCGGCCGAGGTCCAGCAGACCGACCCCGGCCGCGGTGGCCGCCGTCACCAGCCGTGCCGCGGCTGCCGGCCCGATGCCGTTGCTGGCGACGGACAGCCGCGTGAGCCGCCCGTACGGCGCCCGCTCCAGGGCGTCGGCCAGTCGGAGGGCGCCCGCGTCGCCCAACTGGGCGGCGGACACGTAGAGTTCGTCGATCGCGCCCTCGGCGACAACGGCGGCGAGGGGCACGGCGCCCTCCGCGCCCAGCGGGTTGCCGCCGACGAAGAGCCGCTCGATACGGCGCCCGTTGCCGGCGGCGGCCAGCAACGCGTCCGCGAGGACGGTCGTGCCCGCCGGGTCGAGCCCCGTCTGCACCAGGTCCAGTGTGCGCAACGACCGCGCGGACTCGATGAGTTCGGCCCCCGCCCGCCCACCGCCGCTGCCCAGCGGATTGCGCTTGAGCCACACACCGGTCACGACCTGCGGCGAGGCACGCAACCGGTCGGCGATCCGGCAGGCACCACCGGCCGTGATCCCGTTGCAGCCCAGGTAGAGCGTCTCGACCTCACCGCTCCCGGCGGCCACGGCCTCGGCACCCTCGTCGCCGAGCCCGTCCGTACCGAGCAGCAAGTGCCGTACGGGCGACGGTCCTTGGGCCAGTGCCTCGGCGACGCGTGCGGCGCCCTCCGCGCCCAGCCCCTGTTTGCACAGATCGAGCCGCCCGTCCGGCAGCGCCGTCCCCACAGTGAAGTCCAACCGCTCGCCGGCCGGCCTCCCGGCCCGCAACCAGTCGAGCAGCGGCCCGAGTTCGGCGGCCGGGCGCGGCGGGACGTACACCACACCGGCGAAGCCGACCTCGCCCGTGTCCTCCGTGTCCCCGCTCACCACGCCGCCTCCCGATAGTCCTTGAGGAACACCCCGGACACCGGGTCCCCCGACTCGCCGCGCACGATCGGGTCGTAGACGCGGGCCGCGCCGTCCACGATGTCCAGCGGGGTGCGGAAGCCGGACCCGGCGATGCGGCTCTTCTTGGGGGCGGGGTTCTCGTCGGTGATCCAGCCCGTGTCGACGGCGCACATGTGGACGCCCTGTTCGGCGAGTTCGGCGGCGCTGGTGCGGGTGAGCATGTTGAGCGCGGCCTTGGCCATGTTGGTGTGCGGGTGCCCGGCCGTCTTGTTGCGGACGGCGAACCGGCCCTCTACGGCGGTCACGTTGACGACGTACCGGCGCGGATGCGGTGACGCGAGCAGCAGCGGCAGCAGCCGGTCGCACAGCAGGGCGGGGGCGAGCGCGTTGACGAGCTGGGTCTCCAGGACCTCGGCCGGGTCGAGGGCGCCGAGCCGTGCCGACCAGGAGTTCTCCGGGGACGGGTCGGGCAGCAGTCCGGCCTCGTCGGCCTCGCGCAGGGCGACGGGCAGCGCCGAGGCCCCGCCCGCGAGCATCCGCATCGGTGTGAACCCCGGTGCCTGCCGGGCCCCTTCGGGCAGTGCGTCGCGCTCACCGGCGGCCAGCAGGGCGTACGACCGCGGGGGCCGCCGTACGGTCTGGGCGGCGTTGTTGACGAGGATGTCCAGGGGTTCGCCGGTCTGCCGCAACTCCTCGCACAGGCCGAGGACCTGGCGCGGGTCGCGGAGGTCCACCGCGAGCACGGTCAGTCGGTCGAGCCACTTCTCGCTGCCGGGCTCCGCGCGGAAGCGGCGCACGGCGTCGTGCGGGAACCGTGAGGTGACCTGCACCTCCGCGCCGTCCCGCAGCATCATCAGGGCCAGTTGGAAACCGATCTTCACCCGCCCGCCGGTGAGCAGCACCCGGCGCCCGCTCAGATCCGTGCTCAGCGCACGGCGGGCGGTGTTGTCGGCGGCGCACTCGGGGCACAGCCGGTGGTAGAAGGAATCCACCTGTCGATAGGGCGACTTGCAGACATAGCAACCGCGCGGCTTGCGGTACTCACCCTCTGCGTCCGCCTGGGCAAGCTCGCCCGTCGGAGCCAGCGGAGCGTCCTCGCGCCGGTCCACCGCCCCCGTCGCCGTCGCGGCCATCGCCGCCGAGTCGGCCGCGGACATCTCGGCACCACGCGCCTTGCGGCGCCGCAGCCGTCCGTCCCGGGCGAAGGACGCGGCGACCTGCTCCGCGCGCAGGCGCACCGGATCGTCGACGGGCAACTCCCGCAGCCTGCCCACCACGTGGTGGAAGGCCGCGAGTTCCGCCTCGGTGATCCCGCCCTCGTCAGTCATCGATTCCCGCCCCGGCCGTACTCCGAAGTGGGCCCCGGCCGGATTCGAACCGACGTATCCGCCGTGAGAGGGCGGCGAGTCTGCCTCTGCTCTACAGGGCCCGCGAACGCAGCCCGGGGATCGGATTCGAACCGATGTGATTCGTCAGAGCACGACGTGCGCCTGCCTCTGCGCTACGCCCGGGTGCGCCCCCGGATCCTAACCGCACGCCCCCAGGCGAGCGGCATCGATAAACGCCCCGGTACCCGTCAGCGCGAGGAGCGTCTAAGCTCCAGGCGCTCCTTCTCCGAGAGGCCGCCCCACACGCCGAAGCGTTCGTCGTTGTCGAGGGCGTACTCCAGGCAGACGGAGCGGATGGGGCACATGCCGCAGATGCGTTTGGCCTCCCGGACGGAGCTGCCGGGCTCGGGGAAGAAGAAGTCCGCCCCGGTCTGCGCGCACAACGCCTCCTGCTGCCAGTCCAGGTCGGGCGCGGTGATCGTGTCGATGTGCATGACCAGAAGCGTGCAGTGCGGTGAAAAACGTTCGATCAACGCGGGATCAACGCCGCGCTCCGAGGCCTCCGGCCACCCCGATGGTGGCGCCGCGCCCGAACCGGCGCACGGCGGCGCGCGGAACCGGAAGAAAACACGGAGAACTTCCGCGGTCACCGAGGGTGAACAAATCGGTCGAGCCGACTCACCACGCCGCACCGGCAGCGATTGTCAGTGGGCGGTGCAAGACTCGGCAGTGCAGAGAACGGGCCCCCTCAAGTACGGGACCCTTCAATGAGGAGGGCAAAGATGCTCACCACCCGTTTCGTCAACGGCGCTCCCAACTGGCTGGACGTCGGCTCGCCCGACATCGACGGCGCCATCTCCTTCTACGGCGGTCTCTTCGGCTGGCAGTTCCAGTCCGCGGGACCCGAGGCCGGCGGCTACGGCTTCTTCCAACTCGACGGCAAAACGGTCGCTGGCGGTATGCCACTGCCCCCGGAGCACGACTCGTCCGCGTGGACCGTGTACTTCCAGAGCCCGGACGCGGAGGCCACGGCCAAGGCGGTGGAGCAGGCGCACGGCGCGGTCCTGTTCCAGCCGATGGACGTGATGGGCGAGGGGCACATGGCGGTCCTGAGGGACCCGGCGGGCGCCGCGTTCGGCATCTGGCAGCCGGGCCGGACCAAGGGTGTCGACGTGGCGGGCGACCCCGGTTCGCTGACCTGGGTGGAGCTCTACACACCGGACGTCGCCGCGGCCGCCGCCTTCTACCACTCCTCGCTCGGCCTGGAGACCTCGGCCGCGCCCATGCCCGGCGGTGACTACACCTGTCTCAACCCGGCGGGTGCCGGTGAGGAGGCGATGTTCGGGGGTGTCGTCCCGCTCGACTTCGACGCGAACGGCGCGGCCTCGGGGGCGTACTGGCTGGCCTACTTCGAGGTCGCCGACGTGGACGCCACCGTGGCCAAGGCGGTGGAGAGCGGCGGCAAGGTCGCCGTGCCCGCCGCCACCATGGAGGGCGTCGGCCGTATGGCCCAGCTCACCGACCCGCACGGCGCCCGCTTCGCCGTCATCAGGAGCGAGCCGCCGCAGAGCTGACGGCGCGTCCCGGGGGCAGGCCTACGCGGAGGCGCGGCGGACCAGTGTGGTCGGCAGGATCACACTGGACGGCGCGCCTCCGACGCCCTCGCTGGTGGCCCGGCGGTCGAGGCCGCGCAGCAGCAGGCGGGCCATCAACCGGCCCATCTCCTCTATGTCCTGACGGACCGTCGTGAGCGGCGGCTCGGTCTGCTCGGCGACCGGCAGCATGTCGTCGAAGCCGATCACGGCCACGTCCTCGGGCACCCGCAGCCCCTCCTCGCGCAGCACCTTCATGGCGCCGTAGGCGGTGAGGTCGTTGGCGGCGAACACGGCGTCCACGTCGGGGCAGCGGTCGAGGAGTTCCCGCATGGCGCGCTCACCGCCGCCCGGGGTGAAGTCGCTCTCCACGATCAGCCGGGGGTCGGCGTCGACCATGACGTCCCGGAACCCGTCGAGCCGGTCCACCGCGGACGTCTGGTCGAGGGCGCCGGTGATGTGCGCGATCCGGGTGCGGCCGAGCGCGACGAGATGGCGTACGGCCTCGCGGGCACCGCCCCGGTTGTCGCAGTCGACGTACACGGTGGGCCCGGTCGCGCGGGTTCCCTCGCTCCAGGAGGGCCGGCCGCCGAACACCGTGGGGACACCGGCCCGTTGGATCAGTCCGGGCAGCGGGTCGTCGAGGTGGAGGGAGAAGACGAGCGCGCCGTCCACATGTCCGCCGGCGAGATAGCGGCCGACGCGGGCGTGGTCGGCACGGCCCTCCGTGAGGAGCAGCACGAGTTGGGAGTCGTGAGCCGTCAACTCCTTGCTGATACCCCTCAGTTGCATGGCGAAGAAGGGGTCGGCGAAGACCCGGGTCTCCGGTTCGGCGATCACCACGGCGATGGCGTCGTGCCGCCTGGTCACCAGGGAGCGGGCGGCCTGGTTGGGGACGTAGCCGAGTTCCTCCACGGCCTGCCGGACCCGTTCGACGAGCGATTCCCGCACCCCGTCCCCGCCGTTGACCACCCGGGACACGGTGGCCCGCGACACCCCCGCCCGCGCGGCCACGGCCTCCAACGTGGGGCGCGGTGCTGTCTCGGTCACTTCTGGACCCCTCCTCGATGCTGCGGATCAGGATAGCCGCGGGCGAAGCGGACGGTGAGAGCGCTCCCAACTCGACAAGATCCCATGGTTCACCCCAGCAGATTCACCCGCCGCCCGACCCCGTCCCCCTCCGCCCGCCGGTACGCCAGCCAGGCGAGTGCCAGGTCCTGCCAGGGCAGGCCGAGGGGGGCGTACACGGAGCGGGCGGTGGCTTCGGTGCGGCCCGGATGGTCGCCGCGCAGTACGTCGCCGAGTGTCGTGTCGATGTCGGACGCTGCCAACGCGTCTACGGACGCGACCAGTCGGCGATCGTCCACGACGACGAGCGCCGCGTCGAGCAGATCGGCGGCCAGTTCCCACCTGCCGGGTTCGTCGGCGGCGAGGCTGGTGAAGTGCTGGCCCGCACGGGTGTCCGCGAGGGACAGCGGTGGGGTGCGGGACCAGGTCGCGAGGAGCACGATGTCGGCGGCCGAGGCCACCTCCGTCGCCGAGCCCAGCACCTTGCCGCCGTTCCGTAGGGCGAGGTCGGTCGCGCGGTCGAAGTCCGTGTCGTGGACGAGGAGTTGACCGTACGGCCGCAGGACGTCCAGCCCCCGGAGCATCGACTCGGCCTGCGCACCGGCTCCGATCACGCCCACCACCGCGTCCTCCGCCGGGTGCGCGAGAACGTGGGTGCCGAGGGCCGCCGCCAGTCCGGTCCGCCAGGCGGTCACCGTCGCCGCGTCGAGGAGGGCGAGCAACTCCCCGTTCGTGCCGTCGCGCAGGCACATCACGCTCCCCGACCCGGCCCCCGCGCACTTCACCACGTGGAGGGAAGCGGTGGCGGTACCGGGGAACAACGGCGGTTCCGTGCGCGCCCGTTGAACCGGAACCGCCGTGGCCGCCCCCGTGGTGAGGAAGCCGTGCCGCAGCGCGGCTAGGCAGGCCGCGGGTTCGAAGAGGGCGTCGAGGTCCCCTCGCGTCAGCAGGCGGGGCATCCCGTCAGGATCCCTCGGGATCCTTCTTCGCACGGCTCGGCTGCACCCGCTTGGGCTCCCCCGGCATCTTCGGGTACTCCGGCGGATACGGCAGATCGCCTAGCCCGTGGTCGTGTTCGTCGCGGCGCGCGAGTTCGAGGAGGGCGTCGAGGGAGTAGCGGTGGTCGTCCATGTCGGCGTGCACGTCGCCGAGTTCGGCGAAACGGGCCGGCATGGTCGCCAGGTCGAAGTCACGGGGGTGCGCGGTACCCACCTCGTCCCAGCTCAGCGGGGCCGAGACGGGGGCGTGCGGGCGGGGTCGTACGGAGTAGGCGGAGGCGATGGTGCGGTCGCGGGCGGTCTGGTTGTAGTCGACGAAGATGCGTTCGCCGCGCTCCTCCTTCCACCACTTGATCGTCACCTGCTCGGGCATCCGGCGTTCCAGTTCGCGGCCGACGGCGATGGCCGCGCGGCGGACCTGGGTGAAGGTCCAGTTGGGTTCGATGGGGACGAAGACGTGCAGGCCGCGTCCGCCGGAGGTCTTGGGGAAGCCCTTCAGACCGCCGAACTCGTCGAGTACGGCACGGAGTTCGTGGGCGGCGCGGACGGCGTCGTCGTAGTCGGTGCCGGGCTGCGGGTCGAGGTCGATGCGGAGTTCGTCGGGGCTGTCGACGTCGTCGCGGCGCACCGGCCAGGGGTGGAAGGTGAGCGTGCCGTACTGGGCGGCCCACAGGACGGCGGCCTCCTCGGTGGGGCACATCTCGTCGGCGCTGCGTCCGCTGGGGAAGGTGATGTGGGCGCGCGGAATCCAGTCGGGCATGTTCTTGGGCGCCCGTTTCTGGAAGAAGTTCTCGCCCTCGACGCCGTCCGGGTAGCGCTCCAGGGTGGTGGGGCGGTCGCGCAGGGCGCGCAGGATTCCGGGGCCGACCGCGAGGTAGTAGCGGGCGAGGTCCAGCTTGGTGAAGCCGCGCTCCGGGAAGAAGATCTTGTCGGGACTGGACAGCCGTACGGTCCGGCCGCCCGCCTCCAGTTCCACCGCTTCGCCCATGCGAGCCACGGTAGGCCCGCCGCCCGGACATCGCACACCGGGCGACAAGCGACGTACGAGCGCAGAATCGGAACCATGGATCTGCCGGTGATGCCGCCCGTGAAGCCGATGCTCGCCAAGTCGGTGGCGAGGATTCCGCCGGGCATGCACTACGAGGCGAAGTGGGACGGCTTCCGGGCGATCGTGTTCCGCGACGGCGCCGAGGTCGAGCTGGGCAGCCGTACCGGAAAGCCGTTGACCAGGTATTTTCCCGAGCTGGTCGAGGCGTTGAAGGAGCGGGTGCCACAGCGCTGTGTGCTGGACGGGGAGATCGTGATCGCGCGGGAGGGGCGGCTCGACTTCGACGCGCTGACCGAGCGCATCCACCCGGCCGAGTCGCGGGTGCGGACGCTGGCCGGGCGGACCCCGGCGTCCTTCGTCGCCTTCGACCTGCTGGCCCTGGCCGACGAGTCGCTGGTGGACGTGCCGCTCGCCGACCGCAGGGCGCTCCTCGCCCGGGCGCTGTCGGGTGTGACCGCACCTGTGCACCTCGCGCCCGCGACCACCGACATCGAGGTGGCGCGGCGGTGGTTCGAGCAGTACGAGGGGGCCGGGCTCGACGGTGTCGTGGCGAAGCCGCTGGATCTGCGCTACCGCCAGGACGAGCGCGCCATGTTCAAGATCAAGCACGAGCGGACGGCGGACGTCGTGGTCGCCGGGTACCGCCTGCACAAGAGCGGGCCCGTGGTGGGTTCGCTCCTGCTCGGTCTTCACGACGACCGGGGCACCCTGCAGCACGTGGGCGTGTCCGCCGCCTTCACCATGAAGCGGCGCGCCGAGCTGATCGAGGAGTTGGAGCCGCTGCGCATGGACGACCCCGCGGGACATCCGTGGGCGGCCTGGGCGGAGGAGGCCGCCCATGAGAGCGCACGGCTGCCGGGGGCGCCGAGCCGCTGGTCGGGCAAGAAGGACCTCTCCTGGGTGCCGCTGCGGCCGGAGCGGGTGGCCGAGGTGGCGTACGACCACATGGAGAACGGCGCGCGCTTCCGGCACACGGCGCGTTTCCGCCGCTGGCGCCCGGACCGCACGCCCGAGAGCTGCACCTACGCACAGCTGGAGGAGCCGGTCCGCTACGACCTCGCGGAGATCCTGAGACCTCCGGACTGAATCCTTCCGGATCTTCCGGTGGGCCGATCGGCCCATTCGACGCGCACAAACACAACCGAGCGGGTATGGCCACCAATGAACTTATAAGCGCACAATCGAAAACACAGACTGGTGGCAACGGTGGGCATGGGACAGAAGGCGCCCCGGCGTCGCGGCGCGAGACGAGCGGCGCTGCTGGCCGCCACGATGACGGCCTCCCTCGCGGTGGGCTGCACGGCGCATCACGGCGCCACCGTCGACGACGGACGCGGACAGACCCAGTCCCCCACGCAGAGCCCGGCCGAGAGCCCGAGCTCGGTCGCCCCCGCCGCCGGTCCGGTGCTCGCGGTGAAGATCGACAACGTGCCCGCGGCCCGGCCGCAGACGGGCCTGGACTCGGCGGACATCGTCTACGCCGAGCAGGTCGAGGGCGGACTCAGCCGGCTGATGGCGGTGTTCGCCACCAAGCTGCCCAAGTCCGTCGGACCGGTACGCAGCGCCCGGGTGTCCGATCTGGAGCTGCTGCGCCAGTTCGACGACCCGACGCTCGCCTTCTCCGGGGCCCAGCACAAGCTGCTGCCGCTGATCGACAAGGCACCGCTGCGGTCCGCGTCGCCCGACGAGGTGGCGAGCGCCTACTACCGGGGTGTCGACAAGTCCGCCCCGCACAACCTCTATCTGCGCCCGAACAAACTGCTCTCGTCCGCCCCCGGCGCGGCGGCCCTGACGACCGGTTTCCACTACGGCGCGGCTCCCGCGGGCGGAAAGACCACCACCTCCCGCACCGTGCGCTATCCGGCGGCCCGCTTCACCTTCACCTGGTCCGGGTCGCGGCACCGCTGGCTGGTCACCGAGGACGGCACGCCCACCGTGACGACCGCCGGCAAGCGGCTGGCCCCGGCGACGGTCGTCGTCCAGTACGTGAAGATCCAGAAGTCCGTCTATCACGACGTCCTCGGCAACAACACGCCGTACACCGTGACCGTCGGCTCCGGGAAGGCGGACGTGCTGCGGGACGGCCGTACCTTCAGTGTCGACTGGAAGCGGCCGGAGGCGACGGGCGGAACGGAGTTCACCACCTCCGACGGCACGCCCGTGAACTTCGCCAAGGGCCAGGTCTGGGTGGTGTTCGCGAAGGCCTGACAGCAGTGGCCCGAGCGTCAGCGGTGGGCGGCGAGGGGCTCCGTGGGGTTGCGGAGCCCCTCCGCCGCGTCCGAGACCCGTTGGATGAGGTCGAGGAAGACGCCCTGTTCCTCGGCGGAGAGCGGGGCCAGGAAGACCTGGTTCATCCGGGCGGTGCGGACGGCGAGCTTGCGGTGGACGCGCCGGCCGTCGTCGGTGAGGCAGAGCAGGAAACGGCGGCCGTCGCGCGCGTCACGTACCTTGTCGAGGAGGCCGCGGCCGCTCAGCCGGCTGATCACCTCGGCGACGGTGGACCGGTCCAGGCCCACCCGCTCGCCCACCGTGCGCTGGTCGAGCCCCGGTTCGGCGACGAGCGCGTTGAGCACCGCGAACTGCGGGGAGGTGATCTCCTCGGAGACCATCGTGTTCCACAGCAGGTAGTGCGCCTGCTGGAGCCGCCGGGCGAGGTGCCCGGGGTGAATGGTGAGATCCACCGCGCCCATGTGCCCTCCCGAAGTCATATTCGTCCGTGCACTGAACGATACCCGGGGACCCTGGGGCCGAGTCCAGACCTGTGCACGGAGCCGACCTGGGGCTTCTCTCAGGTCTTGACGCGAGGGCCCCGCAGTGGCAGCGTGAAGGAAACTTCACCGAAATGCTCAGTGCCCTGACGAACTGCGGCGATCTTGACCGCATGGACTGCTGACCGGGCGCTCGGACGGGACGGAGCTTCACGGATGGACAAGGTGGTCGCCACCGCCCTGGAGGCAGTGGCCGATGTGCCGGACGGAGCGACACTGGCCGTCGGCGGCTTCGGGCTGAGCGGTGTACCGAACGTGCTGATCCAGGCGCTGTACGAGCGCGGGGTCGGCTCGCTGGGCGTGGTCTCCAACAACTGCGGGGCACTGGAGTCCGGCCTCGCCGTGCTGCTGGCCGCCGGCCGGATCGCCCGGGTGACCGGCTCCTACATCGGCGCCAACAAGGAGTTCGCCCGCCAGTACCTGGCCGGGGAACTGGAGGTCGAGCTGATCCCCCAGGGCACCCTGGCGGAGCGGCTGCGCGCGGGCGGGGCGGGCATCCCCGCCTTCTACACCCCTGCGGGGGTCGGCACCCAGGTCGCCGAGGGCGGACTGCCCTGGCGCTACGACGGCTCCGGCGGCGTCTCCCTCGCCTCCCCGCCGAAGGAGGTACGGGACTTCGACGGCACCGAGTACGTGCTGGAGCGCGGCATCCGCACCGACTTCGCCCTGGTGCGGGCCGCGAAGGGCGACCGGCACGGCAACCTCGTCTTCAACAGGTCGACCCGCAACTTCAACCCCCTCGCCGCCATGGCGGGCCGGGTGACGATCGCCGAGGTCGAGGAGCTGGTCGAGCCCGGCGCGATCGACCCGGACGCGGTGCATCTGCCGGGGATCTTCGTGCAGCGGGTGGTGGCCCTCACCCCCGAACAGGCCGCCGACAAGCGGATCGAGCAGCGGACGGTGAGCAGCTGATGGCCTGGACACGCGAGCAGATGGCGGCCCGCGCGGCGCGCGAACTTCAGGACGGACAGTACGTCAATCTCGGCATCGGACTGCCGACCCTGATCCCCAACTACCTCCCGCCGGGCGTCGAGGTGATCCTCGAGTCCGAGAACGGCATCCTCGGCACCGGCCCGTATCCGACCGAGGACCAGGTCGACCCGGATCTGATCAACGCAGGCAAGGAGACCGTGACGGTCCTGCCCGGCGCCTCCTTCTTCGACTCCGCGCTCTCCTTCGGGATGATCCGGGGCGGTCACATAGACGTCGCCGTGCTGGGCGCGATGCAGGTGTCGGCCGGGGGCGACCTCGCGAACTGGGCGATCCCCGGCAAGCTGATCACCGGGATCGGCGGGGCGATGGACCTCGTCCACGGCGCCCGCACGGTCATCGTCGTGATGACCCATGTGGCCAAGGACGGCTCCCCGAAGATCCTCAAGGAGTGCGCGCTGCCCCTCACCGGGAAGGCGTGCGTGAACCGGGTCATCACCGATCTCGGTGTGATCGACGTGACGCCGGAGGGGCTGGTGCTGACCGAGACCGCGCCCGGTGTGACCGTCGAGGAGATCGTCGCCAGGACCGACGCCGAACTGACCATCACGGAGGGCCTGTTGTGAACACCGTCTACATCGTCGACGCCGTCCGCACCCCGTTCGGCAAGTACAGCGGAGGCCTCGCCTCGGTCCGCCCCGACGACCTGGCGGCCCACGCCCTCCGCGAACTCCTCGCCCGTACCCCGGACTTGGACCCGGCCCGCGTCGAGGACGTCTACTTCGGCAACGCCAACGGCGCCGGGGAGGAGAACCGCGACGTGGCCCGCATGGCCGGCCTCCTCGCGGGTCTGCCCACCTCCGTGCCGGGCGTGACCGTCAACCGGCTGTGCGCCTCCGGCCTGGAGGCGGTGATCCAGGCGGCCCGCGCCATCGCGGTCGGGGACGCCTCCATCGCCGTCGCGGGCGGGGTGGAGTCGATGACCCGGGCGCCGTACGTCCTGCCCAAGTCGGACCGCCCCTTCCCCGCAGGGCACACCGAGCTGTACTCGACCACGCTCGGCTGGCGCATGGTCAACCCGGCCATGAACCCGCAGTGGACCATCCCGCTCGGTGAGAGCGCCGAGCTGATCGCCGACAAGCACAAGATCAGCCGCGAGCAGCAGGACGAGTTCGCGCTCGCCAGCCACAGGAAGGCGGCCGACGCACAGGCCGCGGGGCTCTTCGACGGCGAGATCGCCGCCGTCCCGGTCCCGCAGCGCAAGGGCGACCCGGTCGCCTTCGCCGCCGACGAATGCGTACGGCCGGACGCCTCCCTGGCGGCGATGGCCAGGCTCAAGCCGTCGTTCCGCACGGAGAACGGGACCGTGACCGCAGGCAACGCCTCACCGCTCAACGACGGTGCCGCCGCGCTGCTGCTGACCGACGAGGAGGGTCTCAGGGCCACCGGCCGTCAGCCCCTCGCCCGGGTCTCGGCGACCGGTGTGCACGCGCTCGACCCGGACTACTTCGGGCTCGCTCCCGTCGAGGCCGTGAACCGCGCACTCGCCAAGGCGGGCAAGGGATTTGACGATCTGTCGGTCCTCGAACTCAACGAGGCCTTCGCCGCCCAGGTGCTCGGATGTGTCGCGGAATGGCCGGAGTTCGACCCCGCGATCCTCAACCCCCAGGGTGGTGCCATCGCATTGGGCCACCCCCTCGGCGCCTCCGGTGCCCGGCTCGCCGGCACCGTCGCCCACCAACTCGCCCGCAAAGGGTCAGGAGTTGGTGTCGCCACCCTCTGCATCGGCGTGGGCCAGGGCCTCGCCCTTGTCCTCGAACGGTAGGAACCCCCCATGGCTCTCACCCAGCACGACATCGACCTCGAAATAGCGGCCGAGCACGCGACGTACGAGAAGCGGATCGCGGACGGCGCCCCGGTCGAGCACCACCCGCGCCGCGACTACGCCCCCTACCGCTCCTCACTCCTGCGCCACCCGAAACAGCCGCCGGTCACCATCGACGTGTCGAAGGACCCGGAGCTGGTGGAGCTCGCCTCCCCCGCCTTCGGTGAGCGGGACATCACCGAGATCGACAACGACCTGACCCGCCAGCACAACGGGGAACCGATCGGCGAGCGGATCACCGTCTCCGGACGGCTGTTGGACCGGTCCGGACGGCCGATCCGCGGCCAGCTGGTCGAGATCTGGCAGGCCAACTCGGCCGGCCGCTACGCGCACCAGCGCGAGCAGCACGACGCCCCGCTCGACCCCAACTTCACCGGTGTGGGGCGGACGTTGACCGACGACGAGGGCAACTACCGCTTCACCACGATCCAGCCGGGCCCCTACCCCTGGCGCAACCACCTCAACGCCTGGCGTCCGGCACACATCCACTTCTCCATGTTCGGCACGGCGTTCACCCAACGGCTCGTGACGCAGATGTACTTCCCGAGCGATCCGCTGTTCCCCTACGACCCGATCATCCAGTCGGTGACGGACGACGCGGCCCGGCAGCGCCTCGTCGCGACCTACGACCACAGTCTGTCCGTGCCCGAGTTCTCGATGGGCTACCACTGGGACATCGTGCTCGACGGCCCGCACGCCACCTGGATCGAAGAAGGACGCTGACCCGCCATGACGAAGATCGACACGAGCCGCCCGGAGTCCGTGCTGCCGACCCCGTCGCACACGGTCGGCCCCTTCTACGGCTACGCGCTCCCGTTCCCCGGCGGCGGCGACATCGCCCCGGTCGGACACCCGGACACCATCACCGTCCAGGGATACGTCTACGACGGCGAGGGCAATCCGCTGCCGGACGCCTTCGTGGAGCTGTGGGGTCCGGACCCCGAGGGCAATCTGTCCACGACCGACGGCTCGATCCGGCGCGACCCGGCCAGCGGCGGCTATCTCGGCCGCAACGGCGTGGAGTTCACCGGCTGGGGCCGCATCCAGACGGACGCCAACGGCCACTGGTACGCACGGACACTGCGCCCCGGCGCGCGCGGGCAGAACGCCCCGTACCTCAGCGCGTGCGTGTTCGCGCGCGGGCTGCTGGTACACCTCTTCACCCGGATCTACCTCCCGGGCGACGAGGCCGCACTCGCCGGTGACCCGCTGCTGTCCGGGCTGGACCCGGCGCGGCGCGACACGCTGATCGCGCAGGACGACGGCCGGGGCACCTACCGTTTCGACATCCGCCTTCAAGGCGAAGGCGAGACGGTCTTCCTGGAGTTCCAGTGACTTTTGCCGACCCGTCGGACACCGGCCTGCTCGCCCCCGGGTGGACCGGCTCCCCCGCCGCGTCCGCGACCGGCGACACCGCGTACCTACGAGCGCTGCTCGACGCGGAGGCCGCGCTCACCCGCGCCCAGGCGGCGCTGGGCCTCGCCCCCGCCGAGGCCGCGACGGCGGTGACGGCCGCGGCCGACGTGGCCCGCTTCGACGTACGGTCCCTCGCGGAGCGCGCCCGCGGCGGCGGCAACCCGGTGATCCCGCTGGTCGCCGATCTGACGAAGGCGGTCGGCACGGAGTACGGCCCCTACGTCCACCGGGGCGCGACCAGCCAGGACATCATGGACACCGCGACGATGCTGGTCGCCGCCCGCACCCTGGACCTGGTCCTGGCCGACCTCACGCGTACGGAGGTCGCGCTGGCGGGGCTGGCCGCCGCCCACCGCGACACCGCGCTGCCGGGCCGCACACTCACCCAGCACGCCGTACCGACGACCTTCGGTCTGAAGGCCGCCGGATGGCGGTCGCTGGTGCTCGACGCACGGGACCGGGTGCGGGTGGTGCGGGACCGGCTGCCCGTCCAACTCGGTGGCGCTGCAGGCACATTGGCGGCTTTCTCGGCATACGGCGCCGAGGACCCGCTCGCGCTGCCGGAGGCGTACGCGCTTGAACTCGGCCTGGCCGCACCGCTGTTGCCCTGGCACACACTGCGCACGCCGATCGCCGATCTCGCCGGGTGCCTGGCCTTCACGGCGGGCGCGCTGGGCAAGCTCGCCGCCGATGTGCTCGTCCTGGGCCGCACCGAGATCGCCGAGGTCTCGGAAGGCAGCGGCGGGGGTTCGTCGGCCATGCCGCACAAGGCGAATCCCGTACGGTCCACACTGATCGCCGCCGCCGCACGGCAGGCACCGCAGCTCGCGGCCGTCCTGTACGGCTCGTTGGTCGCCGAGGACGAGCGGCCGGCCGGGGCCTGGCACGCCGAGTGGGAGCCGTTGCGCGCATTGCTGCGGCTGGTCGGCGGTGCGGCGCGCGATGCCGTCGAACTTGTCGAGGGGCTGCGGGTGCACCCGGATGTGATGCGTGAACACCTCGATGTCACCCACGGGTTGATCGTCTCCGAGCGGCTGTCCGCCGAGCTGGCACCGTTGCTCGGGCGGGCCCGGGCGAAGGAGCTGCTCACGGAGGCCGCGCGGCGGACGTACACGGAGGACCGTCCGCTGGCGGAACTGCTCGCCGAGGAGCCCGAGTTGAAGGACCTCGATCTCTCCGCACTCACCGACCCCGCCCGCTACACGGGTTCCGCCGGAGCCCTCACCGACCGTGCGCTGGAGCGACGTTGACCGAGAAGCTGCTCAACTTCCGTGCCGAGGGACCCACTTCCGCTCCCCCGCTGCTGCTCGGGCCCTCGCTGGGTACGTCGTACGCGCTCTGGGACAAGGTCGCGCCCGAACTGTCCATCACCCACCGGGTGATCCGCTGGGACCTGCCGGGACACGGTGGTTCGGCACCGGATCCGATCGGCCCCGGGGCGACCGTCGGTGACCTCGCCGATCTGGTGCTCGCGCTCGCCGACTCGCTCGGGATCGGCCAATTCGCCTACGCGGGCGTGTCGTTGGGCGGGGCGGTCGGACTGCACCTGGCTGTGCACCACCCGGAGCGGGTGTCGTCGCTCGCCGTCATCTGTTCCTCGGCGCACTTCAACGGGGCGAAGCCGTGGGAGGAACGGGCCGCGCGAGTACGGAGCGAGGGGCTGGGCTGGCTGGCCGACAACGCCGACTCCCGTTGGTTCACGCCCGGGTTCACCGTGCCGGAGCTGGTGGCCGACCAGCGGGCCGCCGACCCGGCCGCGTACGCCGCGTGCTGTGACGCGCTGGCCGCGTTCGACCTGCGGTCGCGGCTCTCCGAGATCGGTGCGCGCACGCTGGTGATCGCGGGGCGTGAGGATCCGGCGACGCCGCCGGCGCATCTGCGGGAGATCGCCGACGCGGTGGCGGGCGCGGCCCTGGTCGAGATTCCGGGCGCCTCGCATCTGGCGCCCGCGCAGTGCCCGGAGGCCGTCCTCACGGCGCTGCGCGCGCACCTGGACGGGGGTGCGAGGCGGGGAATGGCGGTACGGCGCGAAGTACTCGGCGACGAGCACGTGGACCGGGCGCAGGCCCGGCAGACGCCGTTCACCGCGCGCTATCAGGACTTCATCTCGCGGTACGCGTGGGGGGAGATCTGGACCGACACCACGTTGTCGCGGCGCGAGCGGAGCATGGTCACGCTGACGGCGTTGATCGCACACGGGCACTACGACGAACTGGCGATGCATGTGCGGGCGGCTCGACGCAATGGGCTGACGGCGGAGGAGATCGGGGCTGTGCTGTTGCAGAGTGCGGTGTATTGCGGGGTGCCTGCGGCGAACTCGGCGTTCGCCGTGGCGCAGCGGGTGTTGGAGGAAGACGGCGACTGAGGGGGTGGGGGTGGCGTTGTGAGTCGGGTGCGGCTGCGTCGTGGCTGGTCGCGCAGTTCCCCGCGCCCCTAAAGACGTGGGTCGGCCCGCGTTTTTAAGGAGCGCGGATTTCCCCGCGCGCCTAAAGACATGGGTCGGCCCGCGTTTTTAAGGAGCGCGGACTTCCCCGCGCGCCTAAAGACATGGGCCAGCCTGTGTCTTTAAGGAACGCAGATTTCCTCTGACGCCTAAAAACTTGGGCCAGCCTGTGTCTTTAAGGAACGCGGACTTCCTCGCGCACCTAAAAACTTGGGCCAGCCTGTGTCTTTAAGGAGCGCGGATTTCGTCGGGCACCTAAAAACTTGGGCCAGCGTGTGCTTTTAGGGGCGCGGGGAACTGCGCGACCAGCCCCCACCGGCCCGCAGCCGAAAGACGACTCACCGCAATCCCCGCCCCGTCTCCAAGACCTCCCTCGCCTGCGTAGCGAGGCCGTCCGCGCCGCACGAACGCGCCAGTGTCAGACCCCTGTTGATCTCCGCCACCGACCGCGCAGCGATCCCGTACTCCACCCGCGCCGCAGCATGCTCGTACTGGCAGGGCGAGGACTCCAGGTAGGCGACCGCCTGGGCGGCCAGCCGAACCGCGCGCTGACCGGTCTCCAGCGCGGCAGCGCACCGCAGGGCCTCGCCGATGGCCGTGTCCGTGCCGAAGCGTTCGGCGCGGCGGCGGGCGTCGGAGGCGAGCTGGGCGGCGCGGGTCGGGTCCTCGACGGCGAGGGCCCGGGCGAGGTCGACGGCCCACGGGACCAGGACCGGGTTGTGGTGGCTGCGTGCGCTCGCGGCCTTCCCGGCCTCTTCCAGTTCGTTGATGCCTTCCTTGGTCCGGCCGACGGCGATCAGGAGCCGGCCGCGCACACAGCGGGGATCGGGCAGCACGATGGTGGACGGGTACGGCGGTGCGAAGCCGTACTGTTCGGCGATCGCCCAGGCCTCCTCGACATGGCCGCGGGCAAGCAGCGTGTCGACCAGGTTGCAGGTCGCCGACCAGTACAGGGGCAGTCCGCGGCCGACCCGCTCGGCCAGCCGCAGGGACTCGCGCAGCGAGATCTCCGCCTCCCGGAGCCGGCCGCGCCTGCGCAGGCCGAGGCCGAGATAGGCGTGCGCCAGCGAGAGGTGGCCGCCGCTCCAGCCGGCCGTCTCGTAGGCGCGCAGCGCTTCGTTGTAGAGGCTCTCCGCGCGGTCCAGGCGGTCCGTGTAGGCGTAGGCGCTGGCCAGCATCATGAGGATCTCGAGGCCCCACTCGGTGTCGGTCCAGCCGAGGCCCGGGGCGAGCCGTCCGTTGACGAGGGCGCGGTCGCAGACCTCGACGACCTCCTCGGCGTTCTCGCCGTGGGTCATGGCGTCGAAGCCGCGCAGGATGAACAGGGCGCGCTCGGAGTTGTCGCGGCCGGTGCAGGTGGCGGCGAGTTCGGCGAGCCGCTCGGAGCGTCCCGGGGAGGTGCCCTCGCCGGCGTGGATGCCCTCCCACATGTACTGCACGGCCTGCAGCCGCATCCGGGCGGTGCCCTGTTCGTGCCGGGCGGCCTCCGCCTCGACGGTGCGGACGGCCTCCTCCAGCTGGTTGTTGTGGGTCAGCGCCTGGGACAGCCGGAAGACGGCGTCCACGCGCGCGTGCCCGTCGAGGCCGGGCATGGCGAGGGCGCTCTGGATGTGGCCGATGGTGGTGGCGGGCGCGGTGAGCAGGGTGGCGCAGCCCAGTTCGTAGAGCACGCTCGCGTGGGTCTCGGCGAGCGGCGGCTCCACCAGGGCGCGCTCCAGACAGCGGCGGGCGGCGTCGGGCGCGCCGATGGAGAGGTGTTCCCTGGCGGCCTCGCGCAGCTGCTCGACGAGTTCCTGGTCCTCCTCCGGGTGTACCTGGAGGAGGTGCCGTGAGGCGGCCGCGGCGCCGCGCCCGGAGTCGGTGACGACCTGGGCGGCGATGCCGTGCATGGCCGTACGCCAGCCGCCCGGGATGGAGTCGTAGACGGCGCTGGCGATCAGCGGGTGGACGAACTCGAGCTCGCCGACGTCGCCCTGGGAGGCGGCGGGGTCGGGGGGCGGTGAGGATGCGTTCGCTGCGCAGGAGTTCGGCGCAGCGGTCCGCCTCGTCGCCGGTGATGGTGGCGAGCCGGGCGACCAGTTTCACGGAGATGCCGGTGCCGAGGATGGCGGCGGCCCAGGCGAACCGGGTGGCCTCGGTGCCGAGGCCGTCGAGGCGGGCGACGAGTCCGCCGCCGCGCGAGGAGCGGTTCAGGGCGCGGAGTTCGGCGGCCGAGCCCTCGACCGGGGCGAGTTGGCTGTCCTGCACCTTGGCGAGGAGTTCGACGGTCTCGTACGGGTTTCCGCCGGTGACCGCCCACACCTCGCGGCAGAACGCGTCGTCGGCGTGCGGGCCGACGGTGGCGCGGGTGAGGCCCGCGGTCGCCGGCGGGGTCAGAGCGCTCAGCTGGGCGACGGGGTGGCCGGTGAGGGCGGCGATCGCGTCCAGGTACCGGCCGCGCTCGCCGGTGATCTCGCCGGGCCTGCGGGCGACCACGACGAGGACGGACAGGTCGTCGAGTCGCTCGGCGAACGCGGCGAGCCAGCGCAGGGTCTCCTGGTCGGCCCAGTGGGCGTCGTCGATCAGCAGGACGAGGGGCCACTCGCGTTTGGCGAGCCTGCGTACGGCGGCGACCAGGCCGTCGCACACGCCCTGCGGGTCGGCCTGCCGTTCGCCGGGTTCGGCGATGCCGAGGGCGGGGCCCGCGATGTCGTACCAGTCGCCGAGGTACTCGCGCGCCTCCTCGGGCATCAGCGAGAGCAGGGCGGGCTGCAGCAGCTGCCGTACGACGTTGAAGGGGACGGACTTGAGGGTCTCGCCGCCGCGGGCCTGCCAGACCACGCAGTTGCGCTCCTCGGCGATACGGCGGGTCTCCGCCAGCAGCGCGGTCTTCCCGAACCCCGCCTCGCCCCGGACGACCAGCAGACTGCCCGAGGACGACTGGTCCGCGCACAGGGCCTCGATCGCCTCCACGACACCGGCGACCTCTTCGTCGCGCTCCCACAGGGAGGCCGAGGTGGCCTCCGGGGGCCGGTCCTCCGTCATCCCGATTCCTCCCCGAGTAGGCCGAACGACGTACAGATCTCGAGCGTAGCCGCCCGGCTGCCACGGCGGAGGGCGGTCCGGGCAGCTGTTGCCGTATCGGGTGACGGCGGGGTACACGGGCGTGACGAACAGTCAGAAGGCGTCGAAATAAGGCCACTTTCGATCGATCGCGCAACTCCATGAACAGGCCTGCCGCACTCTCGGGCGACGGCCCCGGACCGGGCACGCGCGGCGGGTGACGGCCGGGCGCGCGATCGTCGGCGGCGCCGGTGGCGCCGTCGCGGCCGGATCCTCTCATCCCGCTTTCACCGACGCCTCATACGGTAGGGACATGACGCAGGTGACTCCTCCCGGGTGGTACCCCGATCCCGGGCAGACGAATGACGGTCCCGCCACCGAGCGCTGGTGGGACGGCAAGGCATGGACGGACCGGACCCGCCCGGCCGGGTCGGCCGCCGAATGGGGTCCCCCGACCGAGCCGCCGTTCCCCGGGGCGTACCCGGCGTATCCCGCGCAGCCCCCGGGCGCGCCGCGCCGCAATCTGCGCACCGGCATAGCCGTGGCGGTGGCCGTCGCGGTCCTGACGGCCATCGGTGTCGGTGCCTACGCGCTGTCCGGCAACGGCAGCGGGAACGGCAACCAGGCCGGCACGCAGCAGGCGCCGAACGGGCAGGGCGGTGTCGGCGGCCAGGGCGGCCCCGAGGGACAGGGCGGCACGGGCGGGCAGGGCAATCCCTTCGGCGGGTCCGGCGGGTCCGGCGGAACGGGTGGTTCCGGCGGTACGGGCGGTGCGACGCCCGCGCCCAGCCAGTCCGCGCAGCCGAAGGTCGAGGCCGGCGGCACCGTGACCGACTCGCTCGACGGCATCAGCTTCACCGTGCCGTCCGACTGGTACGGCCAGGTCATCGAGGTCGGCGCGCAGGTCACGTCGAACACCTCGTACAAGTGCCCCGGCAACACCGCACAGACCTGCACCAACGGCGGGGCGTACTCGGCCCCCGCGGTCGTGCTGGGCACCAAGGGCACCACCGCCGAGGAGGTCGCGAAGGCGGACATCGCCGCCAACGCCAAGGAGTCCTACGGCGGTACGACCTACGGCAGCATCACCTCGCACCAGGTGCTCGCCTCCAAGGCCGTCACCGTCGCCGGGCAGAAGGGCTACCTGGTCCGCTGGAAGGCGGTCACCAGCAAGGGCGCGGACGGCTATGTCGAGTCGCTCGCGTTCCCCTCGCCGGCCAGCGCGAGCCAGATCGTGGTCGTCCGCTTCGGCGTCGACGTCGGCCAGAAGGAGTCCGTCATCGACGAGATCACCGCCAACATCAAGGCGGCCTCGGGCGGCGGCGACGGCACGACGATCTGACCTCCCGCACACAGTCGGCCGGGTGGGGCGCCTCTCCGCTCAAGAGGAACCCCACCCGGCCGGGGGGTGCGCGCCGCCCCCGTCCCCACGGTGCGGCGCGACCAGGTCACCGTCCAGTCATCCCATGGACGGCGGCCTGATTCTCAGGGCGACCCGGACAGGCCCAATGCGGGCAGCACCGCGGCCTCCACGAATCTGACGAGGTAGTCGGGGTCGGCGTAGCAGCCCTCCAGGACGGGGCGGGCCCGCAGGACGCCGAAGATCTGGGCGGGGACGTACGGCAGCGCCGGGTGGTCGGCCGGGATCTCGCCGCGTTCCACACCTCGGCGCAGGATGTCCTCCAGCGCGGTGATCTCGGGGTGGACGAGCGCTTCGCGCAGTGCCTGGGCGAGTTCGCTGTCCTGGGTGACGGCGTGACCGAGGGCCGCGACGAGTTTGGTGTCCTTCGCCGACCAGGCGCCCGCGGCCCGCGCGGCCTGGCGCAGGTCCTCCGCGAGGGAGCCGGTGTCGATGCCGGTGAAGTGCGCCCGGCGGTTGGCGCGCAGCGCGGCGGCGACGAACTGGGGCTTGGTCCCCCACTGCCGGTACAGCGTGGACTTGCTGCACCGGGTGCTGCTGGCGACGCCCTCCATGCTGACGGAGTCGTAGCCGCATTCTCTTATCTGGTCGAGCACGGCGTCGAAGAACTCCCGCTCACGCTCGGGCGTGATCTTGGAGCGGCGCGAGGCGGCGACCGTGTCCGGTGCGTCCTCAGCCTGCGACGTCATGGCTCTTCTCCTCACTCGGCCCGCGGACCCGGGGTCCGCTCTCCAGTGTGTCTCGTTTCGCTATCGATACGCCAGTGTACCGGTACTCCACCGTATCGGTACCATCTCGTATCGGTACACTGGCGTATCGGAACGGACTCGTACCGATGAGTTCGGGCCGCCGGAAGGGTCACAAGCCCTGCCAGCACCACCACACGCACCACCGTCAGCGAAGGGGCCGGGGGATGAATGCCCGCACCGAGCCTGCAGAGAAGGGGACCAGCGCGATAGCGCGGCCCCCGCTCGTCCGTGAGCTCCTGCTCGTCGCAGGACTCTTCCTCGTCTACAAGTTCGGCCGCCAGCTGGCGACGGGCCACACCGGTGAGGCCCTGCACAACGCCCACCGCGTCTGGGACCTGGAACGGACCCTGCATCTCCCCGGCGAGGGCGCCGTGCAGTCGGTGCTGCTGCACAACGACACCCTCGTGCACCTCGCGAACACCTTCTACGCGACCGTCCACTTCCCGGCCACCGTGGCCTTCCTGGTCTGGCTGTACCTGCGGCGCCCCGCGCACTACGTCTGGGCCCGCCGGGTCCTGGCGACGGTCACCTCGGCCGCCCTGGTCCTGCCCTTCGTGTTCCCGCTCGCGCCCCCGCGCATGCTGGCCGCGACGGGCCTGGTCGACACCGCGAAGGTCTACGGCCCCTCGGTGTACGGCCCGCCGACCAGCGACCACCTCTCGAACCAGTTCGCGGCGATGCCCTCGCTGCACTTCGGCTGGGCCCTGATGGTCGCGATCGGCCTGATCGTCGCCACGCGGTCACGCTGGCGCTGGCTGTGGCTGCTGCACCCGCTGGTCACCCTGGTCGTGATCGTGGGCACGGCGAACCACTACTGGCTCGACGCGATCGTCGCCACCGCGATGCTCGGCATCGCCCTCGCGCTGATCCACCCGCCGCACCGCACGGCGAGCACGGCGGGCCGCGGTCAGCCGGAGCTCGCCCCGGAGAAGCAGCCGGTTCTCGTCGGAGCGGGCCGATGAACGCCACCCTGGTCGCCGTCGGCCTCTCCCTCTTCTCGGCCGTCGCCTACGCGGCCGCCGCCGTGGCGCAGGAGCGGCTGGCGTCCCGCAACTCCGACGCGGGCATGCTCCGGCTGCTCGCCACCGGCTCCTGGTGGTGGACGGTCGTGCTGAACGCGTCGGCCGCGCTGCTGCACGTCGTGGCCCTGAAGTACGGCCCGCTGACCGTCGTACAGCCGCTGGGCGCGCTCACCCTGGTCGCCGCCGTGCCGATGGGCGCGCGGGTGGCCGGGCGGCGGGTCAGCGCGAGCGAATGGCGGGGCACCGCGCTCACCCTGCTCGGCCTGTCGGCCCTGCTGGTCACGGCATCCGGACCGCAGCCGGACCAAGTCCTCACCGTTCCCCAGGCGTTGGCGGTCGCGGGCGCGACGTCCGCGCTGATCGGCCTGCTGGCCCGGCGCGGTGCGAAGCCCGGTCTACGGCATGCTTCGGCGTCCGGTGTCGCCTCGGGTGTCGCCTCCGCGCTCACGCAGACCGTGACGGTCGCGGCGACGGACCGCTCGGGCCCGCTGCTGAGCATGCAGGTGGTCGGAGTCGCCCTGCTGGTCGCGGTGTTCGCGGCGGGCGGGCTGCTGCTGTCGCAGACCGCCTACCGGGGCGGCCTCGGCGCTCCGCTCGCGGTGGTGACCCTGGCGAACCCGCTGGCCGCCGCCGCGATCGGCCTGGCCCTGCTCGGCGAACGCCTCCAGGGCGGCGCGGCCGGCATCCTCCTCGCGCTGGCGGGGGCCGGACTCGCGTCCTGGGGTGTGGTGCTGCTGACCCGGGTCACCCCGGTCGTGCCGCTGCCGAACGAGTACGGCGACCACGATCATCCCGTGGCCGCCGTCCTGGCGCTGGAGCCCGAATCGGCCTCCCTGGAACCGGCGTTGATGCCCAGGCAGCCGAACCGACGGTCCGAGCCGGGGCATCTCACCGCGCTGTGACCGGGGTCAGCCCAGGCCCCGCGAGTCCTGCTTGAGGGCGGTGTCGACGGTCAGCGCCGTCGCCACCACCAGGCTCAGCAGCGGCTCGGGCAGCTGGTAGTGGATCTGCAGGACGTAGTTGTCCGCGGTGGTGAACATCGTCTTGGCGAGGCCTTCCCAGGTCTTGGTGATCCGGGCGACCTCGTTGTCCGCGTGGTCGACGATGGCGAAGTTCCAGGCCCGCCAGTTCTCGGCCTTGATCGCGCCGATCTGCTGGCCGTTCACCATCAGCCCGAAGTTGATCTTCCCGATCATGTTCTGCTGGACGATCTCGCCCACCGGCGAGCCGTCCGGACGGGACACGATCACCCGGGACTTCATGAGCTTCGCGGGCCGGGTCAGCACCAACTGCGGCTGTCCGTGGGCGTCCCGGATCTCCAGCCGGTGCGTCATGAACTGGTCGAGGCTGGAGACGAAGCGCAGCGCCTTCTTCAGCGCGCTCTGGCCTATCTCGGTCACGGTGCCTATCAGATTGCCGTTCTGATCCATGACCTTGTACTCGTTGGTCAGCTCGATCAGCTTGGCCTTCTGGTTCACCACGAGCACCGGCTCGCTGAACAGGCTGCCGCCGCCGGGGCCGCCACCGGCGACCCCGGCCTGCTGCTGCACCTGGCGCTGCACCCGCGGGTCCGGCCCCGCCTGCTGCTGGGGCACGGACTGCGGCTGCGGCTTGGCGCCCTGCGCCTGCTGGTCCGCGTTGGTGTGCTCGGTCCACTTCGCGCCGTCCCAGTAGCGGAGGGTCTGGGGCGCTCCGTGCGGATCCGGGTACCAGCCTGCAGGTGTGTTCGAATGCGTGGTCACCGGGGCACACTACCGCGAGTGCCCCGGAATTCAACCGGCTCTACGACAGCGGTCATGCCCGTCCGATCGCCGGGTCGCTGACCCCCGGGCGGCCGTTCTCGACATGTCCGGCGAATCGCCGCAGGAAGCCCGCGTCGCCGTCGGAGGTGACCGTCAGGTCGTACCACCGCTTGCTCGCGCCCAGGTCGAAGGTGTGCCGGACGGTGGCGCCCGCCCGCACCCTCACGGTCTGCGTCTTGCCGCCGTAGCCGTTGACGACCCTCAACTGCACCGTGCCGGAGCCCTTGTTGGTGAAGGTCAGCTCGACGTCGTCGCCGCAGTCGCGGGCGGTGACCTCGGGTCCGGCGGTCCTGCCCGGGCCCTTGAAGACGCGCAGGAAGCCGTTCGGGCCGTGCACGGTGAGGTCGTACGAGCCGTTCGAGTACGCCGAGTTCCAGGTGTCCGAGACGGTCTTGCCGGCCTCGGTGGTGTAACTCCAGGGCCCGTCCGTGCGGTTGCCGGAGGTGACCAGGAAGTTGGCGCCGGCCTTCGCACCGGAGGCGAAGGCGAGCGTGAACTTGCCGGCCGCCGTGTCCGCCGAACCGTCCACCGCAGACGCGTACTTGAGCGGGCGGGCCGGGCGCAGTCCGCGCTCCTGCTTCGGCAGCACGGGGTTGGCGGGCGGGGTCGGCACGTAGTCGGGGTGGCGGTTCTTGTCCGGCGGCTGGTAGCCGTCGGTGTCCGGCAGCGGGACCTTCTTGACGTCCTTGTGGGAGAAGTCGAAGGCGGTGGTCAGGTCGCCGCAGATCGCGCGCCGCCACGGCGAGATGTTGGGCTCGTGGACGCCGAAGCGGCGCTCCATGAAGCGGATCACCGAGGTGTGGTCGAAGGTCTCCGAGCAGACGTAACCGCCCTTGCTCCAGGGCGAGACGACGATCATCGGGACGCGCTGGCCGAGGCCGTAGGGACCGGCGGGGTGGCCGGCGTTGCCCGCGAAGAGGTCGGGGCCGACGTCGACGGTCGACTTGCCCTGCGCGGCCGAACCCGGCGCGAACGGCGGCACGAGGTGGTCGAAGAAGCCGTCGTTCTCGTCGTAGGTGATGAACAGGGCCGTCTTCGCCCACACCTTGGGGTCGGAGGTCAGCGCGTCCAGGACCTGGGAGACGTACCAGGCGCCGTAGTTGGCGGGCCAGTTGGGGTGCTCGGTGAAGGCCTCGGGCGCGACGATCCAGGAGATCTTCGGCAGCTTGCCGCCCTTGACGTCGGCCTTCAGCTGGTCGAAGAAGCCCTCGCCCTTGGTGGCGTCGGTGCCGGTGCGGGCCTTGTCGTAGAGCGGGTCGCCGGGCTGGGCGTTCTGGAACTGCTTGAAGTAGAGCAGCGAGTTGTCGCCGTAGTTGCCGCGGTAGGCGTCCTGGATCCAGCCCCAGCCGCCGGCCGCGTCGAGGCCGTCGCCGACGTCCTGGTAGATCTTCCAGGAGACGCCCGCCTTTTCGAGGCGTTCGGGGTAGGTCGTCCAGCTGTAGCCGGCCTCGTCGTTGCCGAGGACGGGGCCGCCGCCCTGGCCGTCGTTTCCGGTGTAACCCGTCCACAGGTAGTACCGGTTGGGGTCCGTGGAGCCGATGAACGAGCAGTGGTAGGCGTCGCAGATGGTGAAGGAGTCGGCGAGCGCGTAGTGGAACGGGATGTCCTCACGGGTCAGGTACGCCATCGTCGTGGAGCCCTTGGATGGCACCCACTTGTCGTACTTGCCGCCGTCGAACGCGGCGTGCCCGTCGTTCCAGCCGTGCGGGAGGTCCTGGATGAACTGCAGGCCCAGGTCGTCCGCCTCGGGGCGGAACGGGAGGATGTCCTTCGTGCCGTCCGACTGGTACCAGACCGGTTTGCCGTCCTGCCGGGTCACGACCGGACGCGGGTCGCCGAAGCCCCGGACACCTCTGAGCGAACCGAAGTAGTGGTCGAAGGACCGGTTCTCCTGCATCAGGACGACGATGTGCTCGACGTCCTCGATGCTTCCGGAACGGTGGTTCGCCGGGAGTGCGGCGGCCCGCTCGATGCTGTTCGACAGCGCGGTGAACGCCGTTGTGGCGCCCGCGAGTTGCAGAAAGCGACGCCGGTTGACTTCGGACATGGGTGAGGCACCTCTCATCCTGACGCGCGGCCGGCCGGAACATGGCGAAATGCGCGCGGTGCGAGTGTTCCAAGAGCAACAAACGTCAGGGAAGGGTCTGGTGGCGCCCATGTGAAACTCGCCCGTACGTGCGGGGGCGGAGCGTCACGTGGTGGCGAGGGCCTCCGTCGGGGTCAGGCGGGATGCCCTGATCGAGGGGTAGACGCCGGCGGCCATGCCGATCAGGACGGCGCCGCCGAATCCGCCCGCCACCGCCGGCAGCGGGATCACCGGCGGCCAGCCCTGACAGGCGGCGTAACCGACGGTCGCCAGGACGCCGAGGACGGTTCCGGCCAGCCCGCCGAGGCAGGACAGCGCCACCGACTCGGTGAGGAACTGCCCGCGGATCTGGCCCTTGTTGGCACCCAGCGCCCGCCGCAGTCCGATCTCCTTTCGGCGTTCGAGAACCGAGATGACCATGGTGTTGGCCACCCCGATCCCGCCCACCAGCAGGGCCACTCCGGCGAGGCCGAGGAAGAGCGCGGAGAACGTCGTCTGCGTGGCGCGCTTCGCGGCGAGGGCGTCGGAGGGACGGCTGACCTGCACCATGCCGGGGAGCTCGGGGTAGATGGTCGGGGCGAGCACATTGCGGACGGCGTCGATGCCGTCCTCCCTGGCCTTGACGTAGATGACGGTGGGGTGGCCGGTGAAGCCCAGTTGGGTGCGCGCGGCGTCCCAGCCGACCAGGACCGCGCGGTCGATGTCGGGCGAGAGCGGGGTCTGCGCGAGGACGCCGATGACCGTGAACCAGCGGTGGTTGATGTAGATCTGCGGAGCGGGCCGCCCCGGCACCACCTTCGCGATGCCCATCCGGGTGGCGGCCACCGAGCCGAGCACGGCCGTGGGGAACCGGTCGGTGGACGCGCTCAGGAAACGCCCGGACCGGACCTCGGCGTTGATCGCCCGCAGCAGGTTCGTCCTGCTGGCCAGCACGGCAAGACCCGCGTAGTCGTCGGCGTCGACGCGGTCGTTGCGGAACACCTCGGCGTGGGTGTTGGCCACCGCGCTGGCGACGGTGACGGGGCCGATGCGGCGGACCATGTCCACGGACTGGGGCGGGAGTTGGACCGGTGGTGTCTGGTTGGGCACGGGGACGGCCTGGAGCATGTTGGTGCCCAGCGCGGAGAGCTGGTTCATCAGCGCCTTCTGGCTGGACGCCGGGATCCCGGTCACCACGATCATCGTGGCGATGCCGATCGAGATGCCCAGCGCGGACAGCGCCGCCCGCATCCGGCGGGTGTGGATGCCGAGCAGTCCCAGGCGCAGGATGTCCAGCGGGGCCAGCCGTACCGGCCTGGTGTCGGCGACGGCCAGGGCGGCGGTCGGCCTCGGTGCGGTGGTGGTCATGACCGGCGTTCCCCATGGAGGTCGGTGAAGGTGTCCCTGCGGATGGCGAGGGTGTCGTCGGTGAGGTCGGCCATGTCGATGGCCTGGGTGTCTTCTCCGACGTCGTCGCTACGGACGTCGGCGACCAGCCGCCCGTCGAGGATCTCCACCCTGCGGGGCAGCCGTGCGGCGATGTCCCGGTCATGGGTGATGATCGCGATGGTGGTGCCCTCGTCGTTCAGGGTGGTCAACACCTCAAGTACGGCACGGCCGTTGGCGGTGTCGAGGGCGCCGGTGGGCTCGTCCGCGAGGACCAGTGCCGGGCGGTTGACCAACGCGCGGGCGATGGCGACCCGTTGGCGTTCGCCGCCGGAGAGCTGGTTCGGCAGATGCCCGGCGCGGCGCGCGAGGCCCACCCGGGCCAGTGCCTCCCGGGCGAGCGGAGCGCGCTGCCGGCGCGGAACTCCCGCGTAGAGCAGGCCTGTTGCGACGTTCTCGGCGGCGGTCAGTCCGTCGGTGAGGTGGAACTGCTGGAACACGAAGCCGAGTTGGCGTCCGCGCAGCGCGGAGAGCCTGCGGTCGGAGAGGGTCGCGACGTCGTGGCCGCCGATCTCGACGGTGCCGCTGGTGGGCCGGTCCAGGGTGCCCATGATGTTCAGCAGGGTCGACTTGCCGGACCCGGACGGGCCGACGATGGCGAGGAGTTCGCCCTCCTCGACGGTGAGCGAGACACCGTCCAGGGCCTTCACCCCGCCGGGATACTCCATGCCCGCGTCGATCACGGCCAGTACCGGTCGGCTCTTCACGAGGTGGTCTCCACCTTCAGCCCGGCCGTGACACCGGCGCCGCTGATCTCGACCAGACCCTTGGCGAACATCCCCGTGTTCACCGCGATCAGCCTGCCGCCGGGCAGCTGGACGGCGTAGCCGCCCTCGCTCAGCGCCAGCAGCGCGCCGACCGGCACGGCGAGCACACCCTTGCGGCTCTCCGAGGTGAACGCCACCTGCACCGGGGCCGAGGTCAGCCTCCGGACCGCCCCGGTGTCGGGCACCGAGACGGTGACCGTGAGCTGCGCGGGGGCCGAACCGCCGGTGTCCCCCTGGGAGTTGTCGGCGGCGGCGGTGGAACCGACCACGTCGACGGTCCCCTTGACGGTGGAGTTGTCCGGCAGGGTCACCGTGACACGGTCGCCCCGGGACACCGTGCCGACCTGGGTCGCGTCGACCGGCACGGACACCTTCTTGACGGTGGAACTGACCGTCATCAGGGCCCCGGTGGCGTCGTCGCCGCTCTGCGCCTGCACCGCGCCGACCCGCACCTCGCCGGACTGCACCGTCACGTCCCCGATGCCGAGCACTCCGGTGGCGGGCATCCCGATGTGGGCCTGCCAGCGCCGGATCGCGGCGATCAGGTCGGCGGTGAGCACGCCGTCGCCCTCCTTCACCTCGACGGAGGTCGCTGTGGGGGTGGGAGTAGGGCTCACGGAGGGCGTGGCCGTAGCTCCCGCCTTGTCGGCGCCCTCGGAGGAACTGTCGTCAGCCGTGGCCGGGTGCTGAGTGACCCACGTCCCCGCCCCCGGCTGGACCCCGATGTCGTAGCCGAGCTTCTTGAGGTTGTCGGCGATCACCCGGACGTCGGGCCCGGTGGTGCCCCGCGCGTTCAGCGTGCGGTACAGAGGCGTGCCGCCGTAGAACACCGGCACGGGGACGTTGTCCACCTTGTACAGGGCGCGGCCCCGGGAGACCGTGGCCCCGGGGGCGGGCAGCCAGGTGACCAGTCCGGACTTGGCGCCCTTGACCGGGGCGGCCTTGCTGTAGCCGAGGGTGCCGCTGAGGGTCTGGGCGTTGGACAGGTCGGTCCTCGTCACCGTGGCGGTGCCGACCCGGGCCGAGTCGGCGGCCGTCGTGCTCGGTTTCGCGTTCCCGTCCTGCCATACGGTGACGCCGAGCGCGGTCGCCGTGACGCCGGCCAGGGCCACGGCCCCGATCTTCAGGCGGCGCCTGCCGCGGCGGGGGCGGGTGTCGTCGTCGGTCGTCGTCACTTGTACGCCTTCAACTGGCAGTCGTGGTCGAGCTTCGACTGCTGGGCCTGGGTCAGGGAGGTCTGTCCGTCGTAGTTCCAGCCGGAGCCGTCGGACAGCCCCTTGACCTTCAGGCCGCCGTCGTTGAGGCAGCGGATGTAGGCGCGGAAGTCGTCCATGTAGTGCGGGTTCCTGGCCGGGTCCAACTCCGGTGGCTGGAGCGGGAGTTTCGGGAGGCAGGCCTTGCGCGCGGCGGCGGAGTTCCTGTCGGAGCCGCCCCCGGGGTACCACTGCTTCGAACCCGGCTTGTAGCCGCCCGGGGCACCGTGGTCGCGCAGGCAGTCGAAGTAGATGCCGGTCAGCCGGGTCTGCTCCGCCTCGGAGGTGTCCAGCCTCAGCTGGGGGCGGCCCGACTCCGCGGCGGTACTCTCCGACGCCGTGGCACCGCTCGCCTTCGGTGTCTCGATGGAGGCGACGCCCTTGTCCTCGGCCGCCGCCTTGCCGTCCCCGCCCGAGCCGCCGCCGCAGGCGGACAGGAGGACCAGCGCGACTGTCGCGGCCATACCGGCCGGCGCGGCGGACCGCCTTCGATGAGTGAGTTTCGCCATGGCGGCACCGTGGCCGGAGCTTATGAAGATCCTGTCAGGCCACCGTCAGGCTCCTGTCTGATGTCGCGGGGGCGACCTTAGGGTGAGCGGCGTGAACGCATATGTCCTGGTGGCCGAGGACGACGTCAAACAGGCCGAGGTGATCCGCCGCTACCTGGAACGCGAGGGCCACTCCTCCCTCGTCGTCCACGACGGGCGCGCGGCGATCGACGAGGTGCGGCGCCGGCAGCCGGACCTCCTCGTCCTCGACGTGATGATGCCGTTCGTCGACGGTCTGGACGTGTGCCGGGTGCTGCGCCGGGAGTGCGAGGTTCCGGTGCTGATGCTGACCGCGCGCAGCACCGAGGAGGATCTGCTGCTCGGCCTCGACCTGGGCGCCGACGACTACATGACGAAGCCGTACAGCCCGCGCGAGCTGATGGCCCGTATCCGCACCCTGCTGCGGCGCACCCGGGCCACGGTCGCGCTGGACGATCCGGTGATCCGGATCGGCGCGCTCGCCATAGACCCGGTCCGCCGTACCGTCGGCCTCGACGGACGCCAAGTGGTGTGCACGCCCGGGGAGTTCGAGATCCTCGCGGCAATGGCCGCCGAACCGGAACGGGTCTTCACCCGCCGCCAACTCCTCGCTCTGACAAGGGGGTTCGACCGCTACATCACCGAACGGACCATCGACGTACACATCCTGAACCTGCGCAAGAAGATAGAAGCCGTCCCCCGCCAACCCGCCTATCTGCAGACCGTGTACGGCGTCGGCTACAAGCTCGTCGACGGCAGCCGTGCGCGCTGAGACGGAGAGCGGCGGCGAGGGGCGGCCCAGAACCCGGGTCCGGGCCAAAGTGCCCCTGCACAGAAGCCTGTTGGTCCGCCTGCTGGCCACCTCCGTGATGATCGCCGTCTGTTCGGTCGCGGCCACCGCCTGGCTGGCGGCGCGCACCACGAGCAGCGCCATCCAGCAGGAACAGGGCCAACTCCTGTCCTCCGACACACAGATCTACGACACTCTCGTCGGCTATGCCGCCACGCACCGCGACTGGACCGGCGTCTCCCCCACCCTGCGCCGGCTCGCGGAGCGCACCGGACGCCGGATCACCCTGACCACGCAGAGCCACCGCACGCTCGCCACCTCGGCCGCCTCGGCCGCCGCCCTTCCCACCAGGGCGTCGGCGGTCGTGGACCCCCTGCACACCGACGCGGCCCTGCTGCCCGGCACCGCGGCGGACCGCATCGACCCGCGTGCCGTCGGCCCGTACCGGCTGACCGCGGCCGAGCGGAAGGTCCTGCGCGGCATGGCGGAGAAGATCCGCTTCTGCATGGGAGGCCCCAGTGGCGTCGGCACCCTTGTCGAGGCGCCGAGCGGCCGGACCTCCCTCAAGTTCCCGGACGGCATGCTGGGCGGGTCCGACAGGGAGTACAGCTGCGGCGTCGACCAGCTCTCCGCTCCCGTCCGGTCCGAGATCGGGCCGCTCGACCGGCTCAACGTCATGGTCAACGACTGTCTGGCGCAGCGGAACCAGCAGCCCGTGAAGGTCGGCCTCGACTTCGTCCTCAGCGTGTCGGGCGACAGCGGAACCGCCCAGTCCTGCGTCGACACCGCCCGCCGCGACCAGCTCGCCCCCTATGTGGCACCGGCCGCGCTGCTGTACGTCACCACTCCGGCCGGTTCGACGGCCGCGCCCGGCTTCCGTTTCACCTCCGCCAACACCGCCCGTCTCGCCGGGGTCGCGGGGCTGGTGCTGCTGGTCACCGTGGCCGTCACGGTCGTCGTCGGCACGCGGCTGGTGCGGCCGCTGCGCGCGCTGGCCGAGGCGGCCCGGCGTCCGGTGCAGGAACACCAGCGGGTGCCGGTGACGACCAACGACGAGATCGGCTATCTCGCCGCCGCGTTCAACGACCTCTCGCAGCGCCGCGAACGCGTGGAGGGCCAGCGCAAGGCGATGGTCAGCGATGTCGCCCATGAACTGCGCACTCCGCTGAGCACCATCCGCGGCTGGCTGGAGGCCGTCCAGGACGGCATCGCCACCTCCGACCAGGCCCTCGTCGACTCCCTGCTCGAAGAGGCGCTGCTGCTCCAGCACATCGTCGACGACCTCCAGGACCTCGCGGAGGCCGACGCGGGCCAGCTGCGCGTCCACCCCGAACCGCTGCGCGTCCGCGATCTCCTCGACCATGTCGCCACCGCCCACCAGGCCCGCGCCGACACGGCAGGGGTCTCCCTCACCACCCGCGTCGACGGCGACCCCGAGCTGTCGGGCGACCCCGTACGGCTGCGGCAGGTGGTCGGCAACCTGGTGTCCAACGCGCTACGGCACACCCCCGCAGGCGGCAGCGTCACTCTGCGGGCCCGCAGAGCCGGGGACGTGGTGACGATCGAGGTCGCCGACACCGGTACCGGCATCCCGGCCGAGGACCTGCCGCGCGTCTTCGACCGCTTCTGGCGCGCCGAGAAGTCCCGCAACCGCCGCACCGGCGGCAGCGGTCTGGGCCTCGCCATCGTCCGCCGCCTGACGGAGGCGCACGGCGGGACGGTGACGGTGACCAGCACGGTCGGCGCCGGCACGGTCTTCACCGTCCGCCTGCCGGTGTGAGCCCTCGGCACGAACCCTTTTCTACGACCCTCAGCGCGCGGCGGTCGGCGGTGGCAGGCGCATTCCGGCGAGGTCCGGCGGGACCGGGGTGTCGGGCCGGAAGAAGGGGGCCGATGGGCCGTCCAGGGCGGTGGCGGGGGCGTCGGTGAGCCGGAACCGGTCGCGCAGCCGGCCGTAGAAGTCGGTGGGGCGCAGCCGGATGAGGCGGACCCGCTGCGGGGAGCGGAAGACGCCGATCCAGTCGCCGGGGTCCAGGACACCGCGGAGTTGGCCGTCGACGCTGACGGCGGCCTGTCCGGAGTGGGGCAGCACGCGCAGGCCGACGGGTTCGTCGGGGGCGGCGACGACGCTGCGGTCGAAGGTCATGTGCGGGGCGATGGGCGTGAAGACGACGGCGTCCATGTGGGGCGAGAGGACGGGTCCGCCGGCGGCGAAGCTGTAGGCCGTGGACCCGGTGGGGGTGGCAACGGCCAGGGCGTCGGCCGAGTAGCTCGCCAGCAGCCCGCCGGCGAGGTAGACGCCGACGCTGACCTGCCGGTCGCGGGCGAGCTTCTCCAGGACGACGTCGTTGAGGGCGGTGACGTCCAGCGCGCACCCCCAGCCGCCGCCCTCCGTGGTCTCGGGCCTGACCTGCGGCGGCGGCAGCATCGGCCCGCGGCCGTAGCGCAGCAGGGCCTCCATCTCCTCGGGGATGTCCAGGGGCCGGGAGGCGCGCATGGTCAGCGTCATGCGTTCCTCCACGATGGCCCGCCCCTCGTGCACGGCGTCGAGGGCGTCGCCGATGTCGCAGGCCGGGACCTCGGTGAGGAAGCCGACCTTGCCGAGGTCGACGCCGAGGACCTCGGCCCCGCTCTTGACGGCGATGCGGGCCCCGCGCAGGAAGGTGCCGTCGCCGCCGAGGGTGACGACGAGATCGGGCCTGCCCGCCGCCTCGGACTCCTCGCGTCCGGCGCGCCGGTGCTGGTCCTTGGCCCACACGTCGATCTCCGTGCAGCGGACGCCGTGCGCCTCGCTCCACGCGTGCACGTCGCGCGCCGCGTCCCGGGCGGTGGCCCGTCCCTGGTGCACGACGAGACCGATACGACGTACGGGCATGGGGTCCTCCGTGAGGTCGAGTCAGGCCCTACAGAAGGTACTGCCACTTGGCCGTGCGGCCCTTGATGTCGACGGTCGGGGCGTCGAGGGTTCCGGCCCGGTCACAGGTGTGCGGTCGCCCCCGCCTTCTTCGGCTCGGCGCCCAGCGCCCGCAGCGTCTCGAAGGCCGCCGCCGTGGAGCTCGCGGGTTCGGCCTGGTAGACGACGAGTTGCTGGTGCGAAGCGCCGTTGACGGTGAACGCGGCGAACGCGATGTGCAGATCGCCGACGTCCGGATGCTTGAGGTGCTTGCCCTCCTGGGACTTGGACTTGACGTCGTGCAGCTGCCAGAGCTCGGTGAACTCCTCGCTGGCGTCGGACAGTTCGGCGACCACCTCGGCGATCCGGGCCGATTCCGGATCGTGCCCGTACGCGGCCCTGAGCTCGGCGACACAGGAGTGCGCGGCCCGCTCCCACTCCTGGTAGAACTCGCGCCCAGCCGGGTCGACGAACACATTGCGGGCGAGGTTGTCGAAGGCGTCGAACCCGCTGTGCAGCGCCGTGGCAAGGGAGTTGCCCGCGAGGATGTCGAGGGCCGGGCCGAGGACGAAGGCGGGGCTGTACTCCCAGCTGTCCATCAACTGCAGTAGCTGCGCGCCGACTTGGGCCTCGCTCCGGCCGTGCGGGCGCTGCGAGGGCGCGAGGCAGAGGCGGTTGAGATGGTCGGCGGACTCCGCGTCCAGCTTCAGCGCCTGGGCCACCGCCTCCAGCACCTGCGGGGAGGGGCTGTTCTCGCGTCCCTGCTCCAGCCTGATGTAGTAGTCGGAGCTGACTCCGGCGAGCAGCGCGACTTCCTCCCTGCGCAGTCCCGGCACCCGGCGGCGCCCGTACTCGGGCAGACCGACGTCCTGGGGCTTGAGAGCCTCGCGGCGGGCCCGGAGGAAATCGCCCAAAGGGGTCCCATTGCTCATGCGGCAAGACTAAGTGCTTTTCGTTCGATGAGAAGGCCCGGTCGTCCACGACTGCACCAGGTTCCCCACGCTTCACACACGGTGATTCGCCGCCGGCCCGGCCCTTTCACGTCACCCGGGGAGCCGCGGTCCTGGGTGCGACGCACCCACCGTCGACCGCACTTCTCCAGGCGTTTTCCGCCTAGCCTCGGCGGTATGGACAACGATACGCGCCCCGACCCGGTGGAAGGACTGGGTCGCTTCCTCCGCTCCCGCAGGGAACGCGTCAGCCCCGCCGACGCGGGCCTGCCCGGCTCCGGCCGCCGCAGGGTCCCCGGGCTGCGGCGCGACGAGGTCGCGGCGCTCGCGGGGGTCAGCGCCGGCTACTACAGCCGGCTGGAGCAGGGCCGTGAACTCAGCCCTTCGGTACGGGTGTTGGAGGCGATGGCCCGTGCGCTGCGCCTCGGGGACGAGGACCGACGGGAGCTGTTCAGGCTGGCGCGGCCCACGGCCCGGCGCACGAAGTCTCCGGTGCGGGTCGAGCGGGTCCGCCCGCATCTGCGGCAGCTGATCGAGAGCTGGACCAGGACACCGGCCTTCGTCATCGGCCACGCCCAGGACCTGCTGGCCACCAACTCCCTGACCGACGCCCTCTACGGCGACTTCGCCCAGCGGGACAACGTGCTGCGGATGCTGTTCCTGGACCCGGCCGCGAAGACGTTCTACCGGAACGCGGAGCGGGCCAAGGACCGTGCGGTCGCCGACCTCCAGCAGACCGCCGCGAGCACCCCCGAGGATCCCCGCATCCTGGAGCTCGTCGGTGAACTGTCGGTGCGCAGCGCCGAGTTCCGCTCGCTGTGGGCCCGTGAGTACACGCGGGTCCCGCCGTACGAGGTGAAGCGGATGCGGCATTCCGTGGTGGGGGAACTGGAGTTGCGGCACGAGGCCCTCACCATCCGCAGCGCGCCCGGGCAGCAGCTCATCATCCTCCAGGCGGAGCCGGACTCCCCCTCGGCGGACGCCCTGGCCCTGCTGGGCTCGCTCAGCGCGCCCGAGGTGCCGCACCAGCAGAATCCGGCACAGGACGCCCAGTAAAAGCACGGTCCTTTGCCGCGTCGGCTTTTACCGGGAATTCCGCTCGACAGCGTCCAGTATCCGGTCCAGAACATCGCCGAAAAGGCGTACCTCGTCGGGTGTCAGCGGATCGAAAACGAGCTGCCGCACATTTTCCGCGTGCCCGGGTGCGGCGGCCTCGATCGCTTCCCGGCCCTTTTCCGTCAGCCGCACCATGGAGCCGCGCGCGTCGTCGGCGCAGGCCTCGCGGGTGACCAGCCCGCGCTTCTCCATGCGGCTGATCTGGTGGGACAGCCGGCTGCGCTCCCAGTCCACCTCGGCGCCGAGGTCCCGTGCCCGTAGCACACCGTCGGCGGACTCCGACAGGGGCGCCAGGAGCGCGTAGTCCGCCGCCGAAAGACCCGAATCGCGCTGTAGTTGCTGGTCCTGGGCCCGTTGCAGGGTGCGGCGCAGCGTCCGGTACTTCGCCCAGACCTCGGCCTGGTCGGGGGTGAGCCATCGGGGTTCGGACATGCCGTCACCGTACCAGCTTGTTGACATGTCACCGACTTTGCGGTCCAGTGCCCGTTCCTGGGTGTGGGACTCCCAGGAAAACCGCTGCCTTCATAGCTCCTCGGTGGAGGGACAGACTCATTTACGTCAACAGGGAATCCCCCCACCAGGGGAAGCGACGAAAGAGGTTTTCCCCATGGCTACGTGGTTCGTCACCGGCGCCTCCCGTGGAATCGGCGCGGAAATCGCCCGGGCCGCGCTGGCAGGCGGTAACAATGTCGTGGTCGCCGTACGGAATCCGGAGCGGGTGCCGGACGACCTGAAGAAGTCCGAGAAGGTGTTCGCGGTCGCTCTGGACGTCACGGACAACGACAGCATCCCGCAGGCGGTCGAGGCCGCCGTGAAGCGGTTCGGCGGTATCGACGTCCTGGTGAACAACGCCGGCCGCGGTCTGCTCGGCGCGCTGGAGGAGATCACCGACGCGGAGGCCCGCTCGCTGTTCGATCTGAACGTCTTCGGTCTGATCAATGTCACCCGCGCCGTGCTGCCCGTGATGCGCGAGCAGGGTTCCGGCAAGCTCGTGCACATCGGTTCCCGCTCGGGCTTCGAGGGCGAGCCCGGCGTCAGCCTGTACTGCGCCTCGAAGTTCGCGGTCGCGGGGATCAGCGAGGCGCTCTCCGCGGAGATGGCGCCGTTCGGCATCCAGTCGATGGTGGTCGAACCGGGCGTGTTCCGCACCGACTTCCTCGACGCGAGCTCGCTCTCGGTGGCCGCGAACCGTATCGCCGACTACGACGACACCCCGGCCCACGTGACGCTGGACTGGATCGACCGGGCCAACCACGCCCAGCTCGGCGACCCGGTGCGCGGCGCCGCGCTCATCGTCGAGGTCGCCGGCACCGAGAAGCTGCCCACGCACCTCTACCTCGGCCGCGACACCCTGGAGCGACTGGAGGTCAAGTACCGGCAGGTGCAGGACGACCTGGCCCCGTGGCGTGAGAAGTCCGCGGCCACCGCGCACGACGACGCGGCCTGACACGCCGTCAAACACCAACCCCCGCACACTCTTCCGCACAGAGATCGTGGTCTTGTGATGTCCGCTTCCGCCCTGCTCACCGGTACCCCGCCGGCCGGCCGCGTCGCCGTCGTCTCCGGCGCCTCCAGCGGCATGGGTGCCGTCACCGCCGAACGCCTCGCCGAACTCGGCGCCACCGTGGTGGTGTTGGCCCGCCGCAAGGAGCGCCTGGACAGCCCGGTCAAGAACATCGAGGCGGCCGGCGGCACCGCGCTCGCCCTGGCCGTCGACGTCACCGACCGGGCGGCCGTCCAGAGCGCCGCCGACCAGGTCGCCGAGCGCTTCGGCAAGGCCGACCTGGTGTTCAACAACGCCGGTGTCCAACTCATCTCCGGTATCGAGGAGTTGGGGGTCGACGACTGGCAGCGCCAGATCGACCTCAACATCAGCGGGCTGATGAACGTGATCGCCGCCTTCCTCCCCCACCTGACGGAGTCCGCAGCCGCCGGCAAGCCGGCCGACCTGATCAACACCTCGTCGATCGCGGCCACCCGCATCCTGACGAAGTTCTCGATCTACTCCGGCACCAAGGCCTACATCACCCATCTCACCCGGCTGCTGCGGGTCGAGCTCGGCCAGAAGATGGTCCGCGTGGCCACCATCGAGCCCGGCATGGTCGACACCGAGCTCCCCGACCACGTCACGGACGCCGACGCGTCGAAGCTGATGGCCGACCTCATCCACGACATCGACGTCCTGCAGAGCGCCGACATCGCCGAGACCGTCGCCTTCATGGCCGCCGTACCGCGCCACGTCAACCTGACCGAGATCACGATCCTGCCCACCGCGCAGGCCATCTGAGCTCCGCCCCGGCGCCATTGGTTGACACGACAACAAGTGTGATGTTTTGTTGACACGTCAACGAGGACAGCGAACTCCCGGCAGACCGGAGGGCCCGACATGAACATCACGGTGATCGGACGAGGACACGTCGGCGGCGGTCTGGCCCGGCTGTGGGAGAAGGCCGGACACCAGGTCAGGACGCTGGGCCGGGACGGCGGTGACGCCTCGGACGCGGACGTGGTGGTCGTGGCCGTCCCCGGCGGCCTCATCGCCGAGGCGCTCGCAGGCGTCACCGGGCTCGGCGGCCAGGTGACCATCGACGCGACGAACCTCTACGGCGACCGCGACGAGTCCTTCCCCTCGCTCGCGCACCAGGTCAAGTCGATCGTCGGCGGCCCGACCGCGAAGTCCTTCAACACCGTCTTCGCCTCGGCGTACGACCAGATCGGCACGCAGCGCGTCACCCCGAGCAACCTCTACGCCGCCGAGCCCGCCGCGAAGGACATCACCGCGCGCCTCATCGCCGACGCCGGCTTCGACCCGCTCCACGTCGGCGACCTCACCCCGGGCGCCCGGCTGCTGGAGGACAGCTCCGGCCTGACCCGCGCCCTGGCGGGCCGGCTCGGTGGACCGTTCTTCTACCGGTACGGCCGCCCCGGCGAACTGTAGAACCGCCTTACGTCCGGCGGCAGTTCACGCCCCCGACTGGATGTCCCCCCGCGTGGACGACGCGATGGTGTCGCGGTGTGCGAAGTCGCCCGGGGGGATGCCGGGGTGGTGGCCCAGGGGCGCCGAGGGAGCGGCGACCGAGGGCCCGAGGGTGAGGCGGGAGACGATGCGGTAGCGGTCGCCGCGGTAGATCGAGTGGACGTACTCGACGGGCCGACCTGTCGTGTCCGAGGTGAGGCGTTCGAAGAGCAGGGCCGGGGAGAGTTCGGGGACGTCGAGGAGTTCGGCCTCGGCCTTGGTGACGACCGTCGGCTCGATGGCCTGGACCGCCTCCTGGACGTGCACGCCGTGCTGTTCCCGCAGGTGTTCGTAGAGGTCGCCGGCCTCCAACTCCTGTGCGGACAGGGTGGGTACGAGATCGGCCCTGATGTGCAGGTGCTCGATGGCCATCGGGGCGCCGTCGACCAGCCGCAGCCGCGCCACGTACACGATCTCGGCGGCGGGCGAGAGGCGCAGCCTGCGCCCCACCCGGGCGCCGGCCGGGATGGTGGTGAACTCCAGCAGCCGGCTCGACCAGGCCCCGGAGGCCTGCGGCGCCGTCATGGTCCGCTCGCCGGAGACGAGTTCCTGGGTGATCTTCTCGGGCGCCACGAACATGCCGCGCCCGTGCTCCCGCACCAGCAGCCCCGCGGCGACGAGTTCGTCGACCGCCGCGCGCAAGGTCGGCCGGGACACGCCGAGTTGGGCACAGAGGGCACGCTCGGAGGGGATCGGGTCCCCCGGGTGCTGCGACTCGACGAGGTCGAGGATGAAGTCGCGGACCCGCTCCCGTTTGAGTACCGCCCCTGGCGCGTCGGCCTTCATGTCGCACTCCCTCGTACGCGGATTCCCCGGCCGACCTGTTGACCAGTTGACCAGCGATTGCCCCGCGGTTCGCCCTCTTGACCGGGGAAGTGTAACCACCATCGGCCGGTGATCATCCGGTTCTTGAGCGATATATGTGCCAAATCCCTTGGCAGCAGAGGGGGTTGACGCCCGCATTGGTCTATGCCACCTTCGTCCCCACATCGAGAGGTGAGCTGTCCAGTGGACTTCACTGGTCAGGTGGTCAGTTCATGTCCTCCAGGGGTGAACCGTGCAGCTCCGTATGTTCGCCGGCGTGTCCGTGCTCGTGATGACAGCAGCGCTGAGTGCCTGCAGCGGCTCTTCCGATACCTCCGACGGCAGTTCCGGGGAGTCCGGGGGAAACACCACCATCGACGTCTGGCTGATGCGTGACAGCGTCTCCGCCGCGTTCCAGAACGAGTTCGTCAAGGGCTTCGAGGCCGCCCACCCGGACATCAGGGTCAAGGTGCAGATCCAGGAGTGGGACGGCATCGGCGAGAAGGTCACCGCCGCCCTGGCCAGCAACGACGCACCGGACGTCATCGAGACCGGCAACACCCAAGTCGCCCAGTTCGCGCAGAGCGGCGGGCTGCTCGACCTCAGCGACAAGGTCGACGACCTCGGCGGGAAGACCTGGCTCAAGGGCCTCGCCGAGCCGGGCGCCTACGACGGCAAGCAGTACGGCATCCCGTACTACGCGGCCAACCGTGTCGTCATCTACCGCACCGACCTCTTCAAGCAGGCCGGCGTCGACGCGTCCGCGATCAAGACCCGGGACCAGTGGATCGCCGCCACCAAGAAGCTCAACTCCGGTGGCACACAGGGAATTTACCTGCCCGGCCAGAACTGGTACACGCTCTCCGGCTTCATCTGGGACGAGGGCGGCGACCTCGCCGTCCAGTCCGGCGGCAAGTGGAAGGGCGCGCTGGACACCCCGGCGGCGATCCGCGGCATGCGGTTCTACGAGCAGCTGCAGGCCCTCGGCAAGGGCCCCAAGGACTCCGACGAGGCCAACCCGCCGCAGGCCGACGTCATGGCCAAGGGGAAGGTCGCCCAGGTCGTCTCGACTCCGGGCGGCGCCAACGTCGTCATCCAGAACAACCCCGCCCTGAAGGGCAAGTTGGGCTTCTTCCCGATCCCGGGCAAGACCGCCACGACGCCCGGCGCGGTCTTCACCGGCGGCTCCGACCTGGTCGTCCCGACCGCGTCCACCAAGCAGGACGCGGCCTACACGTTCATCAAGGAACTCACCGGCGACACCTGGCAGAAGAAGCTCGCGCTCGCCATGAGCTACGTCCCGAACAAGACCACCCTGGCCTCCGCCGTCGCCTCCGACGCGGGCGCCGCGGCCATGGCGGTCGGCGCCGCGCAGGGCCACGCCACGCCCAACACCCCGGGCTGGGCCGCCGTGGAGGCGAAGAACCCGATCAAGGACTACATGACGGCCGTACTCACCGGCGGCGACATCGAAAAGAAGGCCGCCACCGCGTCCGAGGCCATCACCGCGGCCATGAACTCCGGTTCCTGAAGCGCCCGTTGACCGGAAGGAGGAGCGCCGTGTCGAGCGTCCGAGAACAGATCGCATCCCGTCCCTCGCTCGGCCCCGGACAGCATCGGGAGACCTCCGACACGGCGTCGCGCCGCCCGTCGCAGTCCTCCGGCCGGGGAATCTGGCCGTACCTCCTGATCGCGCCCGCCGTGCTCGGCACGCTCTATCTGCTCGTGTATCCCCTGATCCGTGCCGTGGTGATCTCGCTTCAGGACTTCGGACTGCGCCAACTCATCCTGGGGCACGCGAAGTTCGTCGGCTTCCGCAACTACGGGACGCTGCTGGGCGACAGCGCCTTCTGGGAGGTCGTACGGCGCACGTTCCTCTTCATGGCGATCAACGTCGTACTGATCATGACGCTGTCCACACTGGTCGCGCTGATGGTCGAGCGGCTCGGTCGGTGCGGGCGGACCACGGTGCTCAGCGCGCTGGTGCTGACCTGGGCGATGCCGGTGATCTCGGCAACGACGGTCTTCCAGTGGCTGTTCCACTCGGAGTTCGGGATCGTCAACGAGGTGCTGACCGGGCTGGGGTTCGAGTCCTTCGACCGCTATCCCTGGTTCGCCCACGGACCGGCCGCCTTCGCCATCGTCGTCGCACTCGTGGTCTGGCAGTCCGTGCCCTTCGCGGCGATCACGCTGTACTCGGCGCTCACCACCGTCCCCGTCGAGCTGTACGAGTCGGCGCGCATCGACGGTGCGTCGGGGCCGCGGATCTTCCGCTCGGTCACCTTCCCGATGATCCGGCCGATCTTCCTGCTGGTGTTCTCCCTCGAAGTGATCTGGACCTTCAAGGCGTTCGTGCAGATCTGGGTGATGACCAACGGCGGACCCGGCGACGCCACCACGATCCTGCCCGTGTACGCGGTGCAGACCGCCCTCTCCCACCAGCGCTACGACCTCGGTTCGGCGGCCTCCATGGTCACCGTCGTCCTGATGTCGGGCGTGCTGGTCTTCTACTTCCGCCAGATGTTCCGCCAGGAGGACGAGCTCGCATGAGCACCACCCGGCCCCGGATCCGCCGTCTGCCCCTGAACGCCGCCGCCTTCCTCACGGTCCTGGTGTGCCTGTTCCCGGTGTACTGGATGGTCGCGACCGCGTTCACCCCGACCCGTGACATCCAGTCCGACAACCCCCGCATCATTCCCGCGAGTTGGACCCTCGACCACTTCCGTACGGCCGTCGGCGCCGCCGGTTTCGGACTGTTCTGGCGCAACAGCGTCCTCGTCACGCTGAGCGCGGTCCTGCTCGCCCTCGTCATCGCGCTCGGCTCGGCCTACGCGGTCGCCCGGATGAGGTGGAAGGGGCGCCGGCAGTTCATGCTGATGGTGTTCATCGCGCAGATGGCGCCCTGGGAGTCACTGATCATCCCGGTGTACATCATCTCCCGCGACACCGACATGCTGGACCGGCTGCCGACGCTGACGCTCGTCTACTTCATGATGACGCTGCCGTTCACGATCATCGTGCTGCGCGGCTTCATCGGCACGATCCCCCCGGAGCTGGAGGAGTCCGCACAGGTCGACGGCTGCACCCGGTTCGGCGCGTTCCGGCGCATCGCGTTCCCGCTGCTCGCCCCTGGACTGATGGCCACCTCGCTGTTCGGCTACATCACGGCCTGGAACGAGTTCACCTACGCCAACTTCCTGATCATCAAGCAGCAGGACCACCGCACGCTGCCCGTGTGGCTGTCCTCGTTCCAGAACGTCTTCGGCACCGACTGGGGCGCCACCATGGCGGCCTCGACTCTCTTCGCGGCACCGGCACTTGTGATCTTCCTGCTGCTCCAGCGCCATGTCACCTCCGGCTTCGCGGCCGGCGCGGTCAAGGGCTGACCCCCGCACCCCCCACCCGCCCCCGTCCCGGAGACGATCCATGCCCGCACAGTCCTCCGTGCTCTCCCTCGTCCCCCGACCCACCAAGTCCGCACTCAGGCCCGGGCACTTCACGCTCGACGCCGGCACCGCGCTGCGCGTCGGCGCGGGCGCCGAACCGGCCGCGGACCTGCTGCGCACCCTCCTCGCCCCCGCCACCGGACTGCCCCTGGAGGCCTCCCCCGACGGGCAGTTGACCCTCACACTCGACCCCGACCTGGCCGGTCTCGGCGAGGAGGGCTACGGGCTCACCGTCGCCCAGCACGCCGTCCTGCTGCGCGCAGCGCACCTCACCGGACTGCTGCGCGGAATCCAGACGATCCGTCAACTCCTGCCCCCGCAGGCCCTGTCGGCGCGTCCGCAGCGCGACACGGAGTGGCTGGTGCCCTGCGTCGAGATCACCGACCTCCCCCGGCACCCGTGGCGCGGTGCGATGCTGGACGTGGCCCGCCATTTCCAACCCGTCTCCTATCTCCGCCGGTACGTCGACCTGCTGGCCCTGCACAAGATCGGCGTGTTCCATCTCCACCTCACGGACGACCAGGGCTGGCGCATGCCGGTGGCCGCCTACCCCAAGCTCACCGAGATCGGCGGCCACCGCGCCGAGTCCCAACAGGGCCCGGCCGGAAGCGACTTGTACGACGGCGTCCCGCACGGAGGGTCGTACACCCGCGCCGAACTCGCCGGCCTGGTGGAGTACGCGGCGGCTCGCGGGGTGACCGTGATGCCGGAGATAGAGATGCCCGGGCATGTGCGGGCCGCCCTGGCCGCCTATCCCGAACTGGGCAACCACCCGGAGCGCAGCCTCGACGTCTGGACCAGGTGGGGCGTGTGCGACACCGTCCTCGGCGTCCACGACGAGGTCCTCGACTTCTGCCGTACCGTCCTCGACGAGGTGATGGACGTCTTCCCCTCGCCGTACATCCACGTCGGCGGCGAGGAGTGCCCCACCGCCGAGTGGACGCACAGTGCCGCGGCGCGCGAACGGGCGCAGGCGCTGGGCCTGTCGAGTCCCGCAGCCCTGCACGGCTGGTTCCTCGGGCGGATCGGCGAGTTCCTCGTCCGGCACGGGCGGCGCCCGGTCGGCTGGGCCGAGACGGGGGCCGAACTGCCCCTGGACTTCACGGTGATGACCTGGCGCGACGCGGCACACACCCTGACGGCGGCCCGGCGCGGCCACCAGGTGGTGAGCGCCTACCACCGGGCGACCTACCTCGACTACGCCCAGTCCGAGGACCCGCGCGAGCCCCCGGCCCAGCCCGGCAAGGTCGTCGATCTGCGGACCGTGCACTCCCACGACCCCGTCCCCGAGGACGCGGATGCTCCGGCGGCACGTCAAGTGCTGGGCACCCAGACCCAGTTGTGGACCGAGTTCGTCACGACGCCCGAGCGCATCGAGTACCTCACCTATCCCCGCCTGTGTGCGCTGGCCGACCGCGCCTGGAGCGGTCCAACCGACTGGGACGACTTCCGCGCCCGGCTCGACGGACACACGGCCCGGCTCGACGCGCTCGACGTCCGGTACCACCCCTGACCCGTACCGCCCATGTCCCACCCCTGATCTGTCCCGTTCCGGAATCACCCCACCTTTCTGGAGAGGCACGACATGAGACACGACACGCGACACGACACGAGGTTCGCGAAGACCAGGCTGCGCGCCGCCGCGTCCGCCGCCGTGGCGGTGGCCCTGGGCGCCGCCGCGCTCACCGCCATGCCGTCCACCGCGAGCGCGGCCGGCGGCGGACTGAGCGTCCAGTACCGCACCAGCGCCACGGGCGCCACCGCCGACCAGTCCGAGCCCTGGTTCAAGGTGAAGAACACCGGCTCCACCACAGTGCAGTTGGCGAACGTCAAGCTCCGCTACTACTTCAAGGCGGACTCGGCGAGCGCGAGTTACCGCTTCGCGTGTTCCTGGGCGGTCAAGGGCTGCGCCAACATCACGGGTACCTTCGGTACCCTCGCCAACCCGACGGCCACGGCGGACCGTTACCTCGAAATCGGCTTCACCTCCGGCGCCGGCACCCTCGCGCCGGGCACCGACACCAGTGACATGCAGCTGCGCTTCTACCAGTCGACGTGGCAGACCCTGAACCAGAGCGACGACTACTCCTTCGGCGCCTCGCAGACGTCGTACGCCGACTGGTCGAAGGTCACGGCACAGCTGTCCGGCACCACCCTGTGGGGCACGGCCCCCGCCGGCAACGACCCGACGAACCCGCCCACCGACCCGCCGACCGATCCCCCGGCCACCGGCGCCACGCTGTTCGACGACTTCAACTACAGCGCCTACAACGACCCGAAGATCGCCGCGCACGGCTGGAGCGTCCGCTCGACCTCCGGCGGTCCCGGTGTCTCCGGCGCCACCTGGGCGCCCGAGAACGTCACCTTCGCCAGCACCAACGGCAGCTCCGTGATGAACCTGGAGACCTCGACCTCGGGCACCGGCGAGAGCACCAAACAGACCGAAGTCGTCACCAACACAAGGAAGTTCAAGAACGGCACCTACGCGGCCCGGGTCAAGTTCAACGACGCGCCCAAGTACGGGCCGGACGGCGACCACCTCGTCCAGACCTTCTTCACCATCAACGACCTCACGGCACCGATGGCGGACGACTACTCCGAGTACGACTTCGAGTACCTTCCCAACGGCGGCTGGGGCGAGTCGTCCAACATCCTCTACACGACGTCCTGGGAGACCTACCAGGCCGACCCGTGGGTGGCGGTCAACCAGCACACCGAGGGCCGGCAGAGCTACAACGGCTGGCACGACCTGGTGCTGACCATCGACAACAACAACATCAAGTACTACATCGACGGCCAGCTCTTCGGCACCCACGACGCCGCGTACCTCCCGGAGCGGCCGATGTCGATCAACTTCAACCAGTGGCTGATCGACTTCGGCGGCCTCACCAGCTCCACCGCACGCGCATACGACGAGCAGGTCGACTACGTCCTGCACGTCAAGGACCAGGTCCTCACCCCGGCGCAGGTCGCCGCGAAGGTGGCTGCGTACCGGGGCGCGGGCACCACGTTCGAGGACACCGTGCCCAGCAGCTGAGCACGGAGCGCGGCAGGGCGCGCACTCGGCGTACGGGATCCGAGTGCGCGCCCCGCCGTCGCCTAAGCTCCGGGCCATGCGCGTATTGGTCCTGGAGGACGATCTCGAGCTGGGACCCGTCGTCGCAGATCGGCTGCGGGGTGCGGGGTTCGCGGTCGACCTCGCACGGACGCTGGCCGAGGCCGACCTCAAGCTGTCCGTGAATCGCTACGACTGTGTCGTGGCCGATCGCTCGGTCCCGGACGGCGACTCCCTCACGCTGCTCGCCGCGCGGCGCCGGGCGGGATCGGTGCTGCCCTTCCTGCTGCTGACCGCGCTGGACGCGGTGAGCGACCGGGTGGCCGGCTTCGAGCACGGGGCGGACGACTACCTGGTGAAGCCGTTCGCCTTCGCCGAACTCGTCGTACGGGTAAGGGCGTTGTGCCGCAGGGAGCAACCCGCGCGGCCCTCGCTGCTGCGGGCGGGCGACCTGGAGGTCGATCTGCCGCGCCGCCGGGTGGCCCGGGCCGGGGTGCTGCTCAGCCTGTCCGCCAAGGAGTTCGCGGTGCTCGAACTGCTGATGCTGCGGGCGGGCGAGGTCGTCACGCGCAGCGAACTGATCGAGAGCTGCTGGGACGAGGCGAGCGAGCCGATGTCCAATGTGGTGGACGTCCTGATCGGGCAGTTGCGCAGACGCCTCGGGCCGCCGGACCCGATCGGGACGGTGCGCGGGGTCGGCTACCGCCTCGGCGGCGAGGCATGAAGCGCCAGCCCGAGGCCCCGTCGCCTGCGGTGGCCCGGCTGCGGCGCACCCGCCGGCTGATGACGCTCCTCTTCGCCTCGACGACGGCGGCCTGTCTCGTCGTACTCGCCGTGGTCGCGATCCGTATCGATGCCGCGTCCCGCCGTTCCGGCCTCGACCACGAGGTGGGCAGCCGCGCGGCGGGGCTGTCTCGGGCGGTCTGGTTCGACGCGGGCGTGCTGCACCTGGAGCCGCTGCGCGAGGACGAACTCGCCCAGGGCGCCCAGGCGTTGGCCGTCCTGCAGGCGGCGCCCGGGAAGAAGCCGACCTTGCGGAACGTCGTACCCGGACGGTCGTCGCTGCCCGACGCGGACCAGTTGGACGAGGTCTGGCACAGCGTCCTGGACGAGCAGGGAACGGTCCAAGTCAGCGCCTCCGCCGCCAAGGGCGGGCGGCTGCGGTGGGCGGCGGCGCCGGTCTGGGACGGGGACCGGATCGGGGCGGCGGTACTCGTCGGCACGGAACTGGCGCGCAGCGAACACGATCACGACCTCCTCGTGCGCTGGCTGGCCCTCGGCTGCACGGCGCTGGTGTGCTGTGCGGCGGCGGTAGGACATCTGCTGTCCGGGCGGGCCATGCGTCCCGCGCTGCGCGGGCTCGGCCAGCAGGAGCAGTTCCTGGCCGAGGCGGCGCACGAGCTGCGGACGCCGCTGGCGACCCTGCGACTCACCGTCGAGCGCGGCGGCTCCTCCGACGAGGCGCTACGGCTCGTCGACCGGCTGAGCCGGCTGGTCACCGGGCTGCTCGCCAGGGCGCGGCTGGAGTCGGGCGCGCAGCGGGTCGAGCTGGTGCCGTTGCGCCTGGACCAGCTGGTGGAGACGACGGTCGAAGAGCTGCCGGACCACGACAGCGTCACCGTGACGGCCGAGCCGGTGGTGGTGCGCGGCGATCCCGACCTGCTGGCGCAGGCGGTACGGAACCTGGTGGAGAACGCCCAGCGGCATGGCGGCCCGGCCGGTTCGCCGGTGGAGGTCGGCGTCACGCCGGGGCTGGTCACGGTCCGCGACCACGGGGACGGCGTACCGCTCGCGGACCGGGAGCGCGTGTTCGCACGCGGGGTCACCGGGACCGGTCCAGGCACGGGCGCGGGCCTGGCCATCGTCCGCTGGGTCGCCGGTCTGCATCACGGCACGGCCCGCCTCACGGACGCACCCGGCGGCGGCCTGCTCGCCGAACTCCGGCTGCCGGCGGACCCGCCCCCGACGTCCTCATCGTCATCTCATGAAGGCCCCGGCACCGTGGGCGCATGAACGCACTGCGCAGCCCTGTACTGCTGGTCAGCACCGCCGCCGCGAGCATCGGCGCGGTAATCGTCGCCATGAACGTGTACGACACGACGAGCGCGCCGCCCGCCGCCGAGGCGGTCGTCCGGGTCGACCAGGTCGGCTATGTGCGCGGCGAGACAAAGCGGGCCTATGTGATGGGACCCACTAAGGCGCTCGCGGGGGCCCGCTTCAAGGTCGTGGACGCGAAGGACAAGGACAAGGTGGTCACGGCGGGTCGGCTCGGTGCCGTCACCGGTCACTGGAACGCCAAGTACCCGTCCGTGCGGACCGTCGACCTCTCCGCGCTGAACACCCCCGGCACCTACCGCGTCGTCCTGACCGGCACCGCCGCCGGCCGCTCCCCCGCCTTCCGGATCGCCGACGCGAGCGAGCTGATGACCCCGTTGGTCCGGGACAACGTCCGCTTTCTCCAGGCCCAGCGCGACGGCGCCGACGTGCTGCCAGGGGTCCTCAGGCACGGCCCGTCCCATCTGGCCGACGAGCACGCGACCGTGTACGCCGACCCGCACTACGACGAGGCGGGCGAGGAACTGCTCGACGAGCGGCTGACCCCGACGGGTGTCACGGTCGACGCCTCGGGCGGCTGGTTCGACGCGGGCGACTTCCTGAAGTTCACCGGCACCACCTCCTACTCGACCGCCGAACTCCTGCTCGCCGAAAGGGACTTGCCGGCGATGCCCGCGCTGTCCGCCGAGGCCGACCACGGGCTGGAGTGGCTGGACAGGATGTGGGACGGCGACAGTGGAACGCTCTACGCCCAGGTCGGTATCGGCGCGGGCAACGACAACGTGCGCACGGACCACGACGTCTGGCGACTGCCGGAGGCCGACGACCGGCTCGATGTGTCGCCCGGCGACCCGGACTACACGATCAAGCACCGGCCGGTGTTCCGGGCCAACGCGCCGGGCGAGCCGATCACTCCGAGTCTGGCCGGACGGGTGGCGGCGGTGTTCGCCCTCGCGGCGCAGCGCACGGCCGACTCCGACCCTGACCTTGCCCGGGAGTGGCTGGAGAAGGCCGCCGCCGTGTACGACCAGGCCGACACCGACCCTGACCCGGACGAGCCGCTCGTCACCGCCTTCCCCAGCGGCTTCTACCCCGAGGACTCCTGGCAGGACGACCTGGAGTTCGCCGGTGCCGAACTGGCGCTGGCCGCGCGGGAGTTGGGTGACGACCGGGAGGGCGACTGGACGGCCGACGCGGCCCACTGGGCCCGCGCCTATCTGGACTCCGACGCCAAGGGCACCCTCAACGTCGCGGACGTCAGCGCGCTGGCCCATGTCGACCTGGCCAGCGCCCTGGACGGCGACCGCGGCAACGGCGTAGGCGCGGCAGACCTCTACAAGGACTTGCGGCGCCAGTTGGAGGACGGGGTCGAGCGCGCCGGGCACGATCCGTTCGGCGCCGGTGCGGTCTACGACGACTTCGACGCCGTACCGCACACGTTCGGGCTGGTGGCCACCGCTCAGCTCTACGCCAAGGCGACCGGGGACACCCGCTTCGCGGCCTTCGCGGGCAGGCAGCGGGGCTGGGCGCTCGGCGCCAACCCGTGGGGCACCAGCTTCGTGATCGGCGCGGGCGAGGTCTATCCGCACTGCCCGGAACACCAGTTGGCCAACCTGCGCGGCAGCCTCGACGGCAAGGGCGCGATCCTGCGGGGCGCGGTGGTCAACGGCCCCAACGCGGCTGACAAACTCACCGACTTGAACGGTTTCCCGACCATGAAGAAGTGCACCGCCGGGCCGCCGAGCGGCGCCTGGACCGATTTCGACGGCAAGGGTTCGCGGTACGTGGACGACGTGGGCGCCTGGCAGACGGTGGAGCCCTCGCTCGACTTCACCACGACGGCCCTGCTGGCCTTCGCCCTGACGGCGCAGGACGAAGGCCACTAGGACCGGTCCATGTCAGGACGTGACGTAGCAGGACTTGCTCACGTTCGGAAGCGGGTCGGAACCGAAGGCGGCCGTCGTGCAGCTCGTACCACCGCTGAAGGTCTTGTAGAGGAAGCGGCCCCGGGCGCCGTAGGCGACGGTCTGCTGTCCGCTGAAGGAGCAAGTGCCGCCTTCCGCCGAGCAGTTGGAGGCGTAGCCGACCGGGCCGCCGGTGGCGGTGTAACAGACCTTCGACTCACCGGAGATGGGGTCGCCGAACACGGCGTCGGTGCACGCGGTGTCGCCGGTCGCGGTGGCCGTGGTGAAGGCTCCGTAGGCGCCGTACATCACCGGCTGTCCCGCCACCGCCGCACAAGTCCCGTTCTGGTCCGCGCACTTGGTCCAGCCACCGGCCGGGGCACCGGCGGGCGGCAGATAGCAGGACTTGGCGACACCGTCGATGGGATCGCCGAAGTGGGCGTTGGAACAGTCCACGGAGCCGTTGGTGACCTGGTGGACGAAGTTGCCGTTGGCTCCGTAGGCGACGTCACGGTTGTAGCCGGGCACGGAGCAGGTGCCGCCCTCGGCCGCGCAGACGGTGTAGCCGGGCGGGCCGCCCGCGTCGGCGACGTAGCAGGACTTGACGAGGTTCGCGGCCGGGTCGCCGCCGAAAGAGTCGTTGGAGCAGGCGGTGCTGCTGGTCACGGTCTTGTACGTGTACGTCCCTGCGCCGTAGGCCACCGAGCGGGTGCCGCTGAAGGAGCAGGTGCCGCCCTCGCCCGCGCACCGGGTGTAGCCCGCGCGCAGGGCGCCGGTGCCGGGTTCGGCGGGCGGTGCCGGGTTGCCGAGGCCGGTGGCGGAGACGGTGTAGCTGCCGGGGGCGACGCCGGTGAGGTAGACGTAGGTGTCGTCCTGGCTGCCGCCGGTGATGCCGGAGGTGGGCGTGAAGGTTCCGTTGCTCCAGACGGTCGCGCCGTTCACGGTCACCGTGATGTTCCCGCCGAGCTTGGGGACGCCGATCCGGCCGGTGCTGCCGGACGGGCTGGAGAGGGTGGCCGAGTAGGTGCCGGCCGACCCGTTCCGGGACCAGGACGCGTTGATCGCGCCCTGGGGCATGGTGATGCGGCCCTGGGCGCTGGTCAGGTCGCCGGGGTGCGGGACGAAGCGGTAGGCGCCGGTCGCCGACTCGGGCGCGGTGCCGAGCACGTCGAAGGTGAGCGTCGAGGTGGGCGCGGTGGACCAGCCGTGCGCGAGGCTCATGAACGAACCGCCGTACGCGAGGCCGCCGTCGGACTGGATGCCCTCCCAGAACGTGCTCTTGGTGCCGATGTCGCTGTCGAGCATGTGGCCCCAGGTGCGGCGGATCTGGTCCAGGGCGGTGTAGTCGTCGTTGGCGGTGAAGCGCGCGTTCAGCTCCATGCCGCCGGCGAACGGCGAGACGTTGCCGCCCCATTCGGGCGTGGTCGGGCCGTAGATGCCCCAGTTGTTGCCGAGCCCGGCGACGATGCTCTTCGACTTGGCCGTGGAGTCGCTCAACCCGTACCAGACGGCAAGGGAGTTGCCGTCCTGCGGGTAGAGGCCGCTGGTCGGGTTGTCCTTGTACATGCCCTTCGAGGCGTCCCACAGCCGGGAGTTGGCCGCGGTCTTGAGGGCGTCGGCCTTGCTGTTCCAGCTCGCTGCAAGGGCGCTGTCGCCCTCGACGGCGGCGAGGGTCGCGCCGCCCCGGAGGGCGCCGTACAGCAGCGCGTTGGCGGAGATGTTCTCGCCGCCCTGGCCGACCCGGGCCCAGTCCTGGGTGCGGGTCACGTTGAGCAGGTTGTTGCCGTCGATCTTGTTGGTGATGAAGGCCATCCCCCGCTTGTAGTTGGACCATTCGGAGTCCAGCCACGACCGGTCGGCGGTGTACGTGTAGTACGTGGACGTCCCCAGCAGCGTCCACGTGTGGTACGTGTCCGAGCCGGTGAGGTTGAACGGCGGCCCGGACCACGGGATTTCACCCGCCGACGACTGCGCGTCGTACATCGTGGTGAGCGCGTTGCGGGTCGAGGTGAGGTCGTTCGAGTACGCGTACTGCGTGGGGACGGCGATGCCCATGTCGCCGGGCCACACCGTACGGTCGCGCTTCGCGCCGTCGACCAGGACGGAGTCCCCGACACCCACGGTGGCGCTGTTGTCCCAGGCCGAGGAGGGCGGCGGCCAGGCGCGGCCCTGGTTGGAGGCGATGGTGTTCAACTGCACGGTGTACGCCCCGGCGTACCAGATGCGGTTGAGCAACTCGTCGCTGGACGTGAAGTAGTTGGCGTAGTCGGCCGGGTTGCTCTTCCCCGGTGCGGCGGTGAAGTTGAGGCTGACGCCCGTGAGGTCCACCCAGCCCGAGCTGTCCAGGAAGACCGTCAAGTAGCGGAAGCCGCCACGGAGTTGGGCGATCGGCACGGTGTACGTTCCGTTGGCGCTCGGCGTGGCGTACAGGGCGCCGTCCTCGCCGTCGCGGCCGCTGCTGCGGTCGCTGTTGTTGCCCACGTACAGGGACGACTCGCTGAAGGCCAGGCCGACGCGTTGGCCGCTGGAGCTGGTGCTGCCGAATGACAACGTTACCAATCCGCCGACCTCTTTCCCGAAGTCGAGCGTGACGGCGGACTGCGAGCCGGAGATCCGGGTCGCCTGTCCGTTCAGCACGTTCGTCGGGTTCGCGACGCTGCCGGAGGTGCGGTAGACGGCGGTCGGCTTGAGGGTGCGCGAGGTCGGCGAGTAGTTCACGGCGTCAAGTGCCGCCTTGGGGGCGGGCGTTGCGTCCGTCGGTGCCGCCCCGGCGGACAGGGCCGGGGTCACGGCCAGCGCGGCGGCCACCACCACGGTGAGCCCGACTAGTCGCCCTGGTCTGGGCTTTCGGTTCAGCGCTGGCCTGCGACGGCGCATGAGTGCCTCCCGGATCGGTGGGGGAACCAGTCGCCCAACTGGACAACCAGGCAGGTGAATCGATTCAACCGGATCGAACACGGAAGCCTGGAGCTGGAGGAGCGACGGGTGCGCGAGATGACTCGCCGAAGTTCGCACCGATGATGGGCGCCGGGAGGGCGGGTGTCAACCCATCGCGACAGCCTTCAACTCCCGGGTAAAAAGCGCACCTTACGACATTGACAGGGCCGCACCAAGCCGGTTCACTGCGTCGAGTACGGGTAGAGGTATGGACCTTTGATCCAGCGCTGAATCCATTCACACCCGGCGTCCCCCATCGTGAAATCGAGGCGAGTTTCCGGTGTCCCTACATGGCTTCGACATCGTTGTCAGACCACGGTTCCTCAGCTTTCTCCTGACGGCCGCCCTCGCGTTCGTGGCGCTCGTCCCGGCCGCGACGCAGGCGTCCGCCGCGACCCAGGTGTGCGTCCTGGCCTGCGACACGCTGGACCCTTCGCAGGCAAAGCAGGAAACGTTTCCAGTCCCGGACAAGACACTCAACGGCCGGCGTGTGCAGCTCCACGTCTCCGACGCGGACGACATGGCGTGGGCCAGTATCGACAACGGCTCGACCGGTGACACGGTCTGGTTGGACCGGTCCTGGGACGGCGGCGCCACCTGGGACGGACTGCTCGGCAAGGCGAGCATCCCGAGCACCTGGACCGGCACCAGGACGCTGATGTACAACATCACCGACCCGCGCAACCACAAGCGCGGCCTGGTCCGGGCCTGCGGCGACGCGGCCGGCGTGGGCTGCACGAACTGGGTCTACCCCACCGTCTGCGACACCCTCTGCGACGCCACGGGCGCGGGCCAGGCGGCGGGCGACGACCAGCCGGTACCGTCGACCACCCTCTACGGCCGCACGATCCGGCTGCACGTGGACCAGAAGAACTCCATGGCCTGGGCGAGCATCGACACGGGCGGCGCAGGTGACGAGATCTGGTTGGACCGGTCCTGGGACGGCGGTGCGACCTGGCCGGACGGCTCCTCCCTCGGCCGTACCAGCACCCCGTCCGGGGCCACCACCACCCGCACCACGATGTACGCCACCCGCGATCCGCGCGGTCTCCTCTACGGTGGCGCGGTCCGCGCCTGCGGCCGGGAGGCGAGCCACAACGAGGGCAGCTGCACCGCGTGGTACCGGCCCGTGCCGAGCAGGGCGCGCGCGGCGGCGGACGCGCTGATGACGTCGTACGACCCCTACAACGGCTGGTGGCCCAGCAGTTGGTGGAACTCGGCGGCCACCCTCACCTCCGTCATCGACTTCGCGAAGACCACCGGCACGCACGACTACGACTGGATCATCGCCCGCACCTTCGACCAGAACAAGGGCGTCTTCCCGGCCGGGACGCGCAGCTCGGACGCGATCGAGGGGGACTTCATCAGCCGGTCCATCGACGACTCGGGCTGGTGGGCGATCGCGTGGATCGACGCCTACGACTACACGCACGACGCGCGCTATCTCAACGAGGCCGTCACCATCGCCAATTACGTGCAGCAGTACTGGGACACGGGCACCTGCGGCGGCGGGGTGTGGTGGGACCGGGAGAAGACCTACAAGAACGCGGTGACCAACGGGCAGTACCTGTGGCTGACCACCGCGCTGCACCAGCGGATCGCGGGTGACACGGTGTGGCTGCAGCGGGCGAAGACCTCGGCCGCCTGGTACAAGGCCAGCGGGATGATCAACTCCTCGGGTCTGGTCAACGACGGACTGTCCTCGTCCTGCGCCAACAACGGCTCCACCGTGTGGAGTTACAACCAGGGGCTGGCCATCGGCGCCTTCACGGAGCTGTGGAAGTCGACCGGGGACAGTTCGCTGCTGACCACCGCGAAGACCATGGCGAACGCCGCGATCAGCAGCTCCCAGCTGACCGTCGGCGGGGTGCTCACCGAGTCCTGCGATGTCGGCTCGGCGTCCTGCGACGACAACCAGAAGCAGTTCAAGGGCATCTTCATGCGGAACTTCGCCGACCTCGCGAACGTGACCGGCTCCAGCACCTACCGCGCCTACATCCAGAAACAGGCCGACACGCTGTGGGCGCAGGACCGGTCCAACCTCAACGCGCTCGGTGAACGCTGGGCGGGCACCAGCCCGAACCAGACCGACTGGCGCACGCAGGCCAGTGCGCTCGGGGCGCTGACGGCCGCCGCGGGCTGAGCGGTCGCAGGGTGGGTGCGGGACACCTGGGGTAACGGCGGCCTGGTTGCGTCCCTCGGACGCGACCAGGCTTGCCACGAAGGAGCCACCCACTTGAGGAGCAGGCGATGAGCACCACCCACACGGATTCCGTGACCTGGAACGGTCCAGCCTTCGACGAGATCGTCAAGAACGACGCGGGGCGTCCCGTCCTGTTCACCGACGCCCGGGTCCTGACCATGGACCCGCTGATCGGCACCCTGACCGGCGCCGACGTGCTGCTGGTCGGCGCCCTGCTCGTGGGCGTCGGCCCGGGCATCGTCACGGCGGCGCAGGACGACAACGCCATCGTCGTCGACTGCACCGGCATGACGGTGGTGCCGGCCGTCGTGGACACGGTCGCCCTGGTCGGCGGGCGCGGGCACCGTGCCGAGTACGTCGCGACGCTCACGCCCGGGAACACCGGCGACCTGCTCGTCGTACCCGATGAACTCGCCCCCGACGTGGCGGGTGCGGTGGCCACGCTGCTGACCCGGCCGGAGGAGGTCCGCGCCCTCGTGGCGAACGGCAAGCCGGTCCTCTGGTCCGGCGCCGACGCCCCCGGCCGGGCCACCGCGCCCGAGGCGGGCATCCCGGCCGCCCAGGACCTGACCGGCAGCCCGCGCGTCGGCGTCTGGATGGACGAGAACGACTTCCTGCACCAGGAGTTGACCGCCGGCGGCCGCTACGACGAGACCCGCGGTGGCCGCCCGCACGCCTACGAGGGCCGCTACTGGATCGACGGCGACCGCATCGACTACCTCGACGACCTCGGCTTCTGGGCCTTCGGCGAGTTCCGGGGCGACGAGTTGCACCACGCGGGTTACGCGATGCGGCTCGGGGCGCGCTCCCGGTCGTAGCGGATCACTGGAACCCGGCGCGGAGTCGGGCTTCCGATCCCGGGTCCGTTCGCGGGTGGAGGTCCAGGGCCGCCAACGCGGCGCCGAGCAGCGGCGGTTGGGTGCACACCACCGGGCGGACGTCGGGGACGGCTGCCCTGAGCCGCTGTTCGACGTCGTCGAGGAGGGCCCGGTGGCCGGCCGCCAACACACTGCCGCCGAGCACCACTTCGGGCTCCGGGGCGGTGGCGAGCTGGAGGCGGCACAGGACGGTCAGGGCCATTCTCGCGATCTCCGCCGCAAGGCGTTCGACCAGTTCGGTCGCGATCTGGTCACCGTCGTCGCGGGCCGCGAAGACCGCCGGGCAGAGTTCGCTCAGGCGGAGTGCGGGGAGGTCGCCGCTGTGCAGGGCGGCGGTGACGTCGGCGACCGTGGCGAGACCGAAGTGGTCAACTACCAGCACGTGCAGAGCGGTTCGCGGGCCCCGGCCGTCCTCCGCCCTGGCCGCGTGCCACAGCGCCGAGGTGCCCATGTCGATGCCGCCACCCCAGTCCCCGGAGATCCGGCCGAGCGCGGCGAAGCCGGTGGTGCGTCCGTCGGGGGCGACGCCGACGCAGTTGATGCCGGTGCCGCAGACCACGCCGACGCCCCAGGGTCGGCTGGCCCCGGCGCGCAGGACGGCGTAGGAGTCGTTGTCGACGCGCTGGGTGACGGCCCAGCGGCGGGCGCCGACGGCCTCGCGCAACGCCTTGACCTCGTGCGGCAGATCGGCGCCGGCGAGGAAGGCGGTGATGCCGTCCACCACGGTGTCGGCGCCGACCCCCGCCTCGGCCATGGCCTCGGCGCGCAACGCGGCCAGTACGTCCATGGCCGTGTCGAGGCCCACCGCCTGCGGGCGGAATCCGCCGCCCCGGGCGCGGCCCAGGATCGTACCGTCCGTGGTCAGTACGGCGATGTCGGTCTTGGAGTTGCCGCCGTCGACGGCCAGCATCAGATCCGAACTCATCACGCCCACCACAGGTGTTCGCGGTTGGCGGCGACTAGCTTGGCCGCCAACTCCTCGGCGACCGAGACCTGTCCGATGAGCGGGTGCGCGAGCAGCGCGGTCGCGACCCGGTCGGCTCCGCCGCGCAGGGCGGCTTCCAGGGCGAGTTCCTCGTACGCCGTCACATGGGCGATGAGTCCGGCGAACAGCGGCTCTACGGCGGTGACGGGCAAGGGAGTTGCGCCGTGCGCGCCGATGCGGGAGGGGACCTCGATGACGGCGTCGTCGGGGAGGAAGGGCAGGGTGCCGTTGTTGCGGACGTTGGCGACGCGGACGTCGCCGGTGTCGGTGGTGAGGGCGTGGACCAGTTGGACGGCGGCCTCGGAGTAGTAGGCGCCGCCGCGCCTGTCGAGGAGTGCGGGCTTCTCGGTGAGGGCCGGGTCCGCGTACATCTTCAGCAAGTCGCCCTCCATCGACGCGACTTGCTCGGCGCGGGACGGCTCGGTGAGTTGTTCGCGGAGGACCTCGTCGTGGGCGTAGTAGTAGCGCAGGTAGTAGGAGGGGACGACGCCGAGGCGGCGGACCACGTCGAGGGGCATGCGCAGCCGGTCGGCGAGGGCCTGGCCGTGTTCGTCGAGGAGGCGCGGCAGGACGTCGACGCCGTCGAGCCGTACGCTCCGTTCCCAGGTCAGGTGGTTGAGACCGACGTGGTCCAGGGTGATCCGCTCGTGGTCGACGCCGAGCCAGTCGGCGAAGGTGCGCTGGAAGCCGATGGCGACGTTGCACAGGCCGACCGCCTTGTGCCCGGCGTCGAGGAGGGCGCGGGTGACGATGCCGACCGGGTTGGTGAAGTCGACGATCCAGGCGTTCGGGGCGCGCCGGGCAACGCGTTCGGCGAGGTCGAGGACGACCGGTACGGTGCGCAGCGCCTTGGCCAACCCCCCTGCGCCTGTGGTCTCTTGACCGATGCAGCCGCACTCGTGCGGGAGGGTCTCGTCGATGTGCCGGGCGGCCTGGCCGCCGATGCGGAGCTGGAAGAGGACGGCGTCGGTGCCGTCGATGCCGGCGTCCGGGTCGGCGGTGGTGGTGATCTTCGCGGGGCTGCCCTGGCGGGCCAGGATGCGGCGGGCGAACGGGGCGACGACGTCGAGGCGTTCGGGGTCGGGGTCGACGAGGGCGATCTCGGTGACGGGCAGTCCCAACCGGGCGAATCCGTCGACCAGTTCGGGGGTGTACGTGGATCCGCCGCCGACAACGGTGATCTTCAACCTTTGACTCCTGTCAGTGTGACGCCCTCGATGAAGGCCTTTTGCGCGAAGAAGAAGACGATGATCACCGGCGCCATCGCGATGAGGGTCGCGGCCATGGTGAGGTTCCACTGCACCGCGTGGGAGGTCTTGAAGGTGGCCAGGCCCAGGGCCAGGGTCCAGTGGGCGGGCGTCTCGCCGGTGTAGATGAGGGGCCCGTAGTAGTCGTTCCAGGCGTTGAAGAAGGAGAACAGGCCGACCGCGACGAGCGCGGGGCGCATCATCGGCAGCACCACCCGGGTGAGCACGCGCAGTTCGCCGCAGCCGTCGATACGGGCCGCGTTGAGGTAGTCCTCGGGGACGGTGAGCAGGAACTGCCGCAGCAGGAACACCGAGAAGGCGTCGCCGAACAGGGAGGGGAGGACCAACGGCCAGATGGTGCCGGTGAGATGGAGCCCCGCCCACATCAAGTACATCGGAATGACCAGGACTTGGGGCGGCAGCATCATCATGGTGATGACGCAGAGGAACGCGGTGTTGCGTCCCTTGAAGCGGAGCCGGGCCAGCGCGTAGGCGATGGGGACGCTGGAGAGCAGGGTGGCGGCGGTGGCGGCGACCGCGTAGAGCACGGTGTTGACCAGCCAGGTGCCGACGGGTGCGGTGGCGAAGACGGTGCGGTAGTTGGACCACTGCCAGTGGTGGGGCCAGAGGTTGGTGGTGAGGGACTGGCCGTCGGTCATGACGGACGTCAGGAAGATGAACACGATCGGGCCGATGAAGGCGCAGGCCAGGCCGACGGCGACGGCGTGTTCGGCGATCCAGACCAGCTTGCGCCGCCGGCTCGCCCGGCCGCGCGCGGCCTGGTGGGGTGATGCGGCGCGGGTCCGGCGGGCGGGGGCGGGTGCGTAGGTCGTCGTCATCGCGGCGGCTCCTCGATGTCGAAGCCGGAGGCGCGGCGGAGCAGGACGACGGTGAAGGCCATCGCCACCACGAAGAGCACCACGGCCAGCGCGCAGGCGTAGCCCGCGTGGAACTGGTTGAAGCCGGCGATGTAGAGCTGCTGCGGGAAGGTGAGCGTGGAGCCGTCCGGATAGCCGGGCGCGGGCTGGATGTTGCCGTTGGCGACCTGTGAGGCGACCGTCGCCTGGGTGAAGTACTGGAGTCCGGCGATCACCCCGGTGACGGTCGCGAACAGCACGACCGGTGAGATCGTCGGGAGGGTGACGTAGCGGAAGCGGTGCCAGGAGCCGGCGCCGTCCAGTTCGGCGGCCTCGTACAGTTCGGCCGGGACTTCCAGCAGGGCGGCCAGGAAGATGACCATCATGGTGCCGCTGCCCCACAGAGCGAGCAGTGTCAGGGCGGGTTTGGACCAGTCCGGCGAGTTGAACCACAGCGGTCCGTGGATGCCGAGCAGGCCCAGGATCCGGTTCACCGGGCCGGAGTTGGGGTTGAACATGCAGACGAAGGCGACGGTCGCGGCGACCGGCGGGGCCAGCGCGGGCAGATAGAACAGGGTGCGGAACAGGCTCGCCCCGGCCTTGAGGCGGGCGGTGACCATGGCCACGCCGAGGGCGAAGAGCACCTGCGCCGGCACCATGACGGCCACCAGCCAGCCGGTGTTGCGGATCGCGTGCCAGATCAGCGGGTCGCCGTCCAGCAGATAGCGGTAGTTGCGCAGGCCGACGAAGCGGGCCGGGGAGATCATGTTGGAGTTGGTGAAGGACAGCCAGACCGTCATCACCAGGGGGTAGATCAGGAAGACGGCGAAGCCGATCAGCCCGGGGGCGAGGAAGAGCAGGACGCGCAGTCGGTTGCGGCGCAGGCGGCCCCTCAACGGCGCCGGGGCGAGCTGGAGTTGGGTGGCCATGACGGTCACTGCCCCAGCTTGAGCGCGGCGTTGTTCTGCTTGTCGACGGCGGCGAGACCCGCCTTGAGGTCGGGTACGGAGCCGTTCTGCCACTTCTCCACGAAGTGACCGAAGTTGGTGAGATAGGCGCCGCCGTCGGCGCTCGCCGGTGTCGTGGTGGTGAGCGGGTTCTTGAACACCTGGAGGAACGGCGCGAAGTTCGGGTCCTTGGAGAGCCCCAGCGCGGGCGAGTCGAGCGCGGCCTTGGTGGTGGGGACGTTGCCGATGGCGTCGGCGAGGGTGGTCAGCGCGTCGGTGTCGGTGGTGAGGAACTTGATCAACTTCCAGGCGGCGCCCGGGTGTTTGGCGCCGCGCGGCATGCCGATGACGTTGCCGCCGACGTAACCGGCGCCGTACAGCTCGGACTTGCCGTCGGCGGCGGGCATCACCGCGGTGCCGTAGTCGATGTCGGCCTTGTCGTTCTTGATGAACGAGTTGCGCCACTCGCCGTCCACCATCATGGCCAGCTTGCCGGTCTCGAAGGCGTTCTGGGCGGAGAACTCGTCGCCCATGCCGGCCTTGAAGGTGACCAGCTTCTTCGCGCCGAACCAGTCGACCAAGCTCTTCTGCCAGGTCAGCGCCTGGGCGAAGGCGGGGTCGCCGCCGACGTTGGACTGGCCGTCGGCCGTGAGCCACTTGCCGCCCCAGCTGGGGACGAGGTGCTCGGTGAGCATCTCGTAGGCGCCCAAGTAGGGCATGAACCCGGCGGTCTTGATGGAGCCGTCCGCGTTGAAGGTGGTCAGCTTCTTGGTGTCCGCCGCCAGTTCGGACATGGTCTTGGGCGGGGAGGTTATCCCGGCCTTCGCGAACAGCTTCTTGTTGTAGTACAGGCCGAAGGTGTCGGCGAGCCAGGGCATCGTGCAGCGCTTGCCGCCGAACGCCGTGTAGGACTGGACGGCCTTCGGGATCTGGGACAGGTCGACGTGGTCGGCCTTGATGTCCGGGTTCAGGTCTTGGAACGCTCCACTGGAACACCAGCCGCCGACGTTCGCGGCGTTGAACGAGGACGCCACGTCGGGCGCGGTGCCGCCGCGGATGGCCTGGTTGACCTTGTCGTCGGTCTGGGCGGCGACGGCCTTGACCGTGATGTAGGGATAGTTCTTGTGGAACTTGGCGAGCACGGCGTTCACGGAGGCGATCTCGTGCGGGGAGCTGAGACCGTGCCAGAAGGTGATGGTGACGGGTGTGGTGTCGTCGGCGCCGGTGTCCGCCTTCGACGCGGTGCCGCCGGTGGTGCATGCTGCGGCCAGCAGGGCCGTGGCCGCGAGCAGCGACGCGGCGACGGTACGGCGGGGGCGGCGGGTGGTGCGGGTGACGGGTCCGCCACGGGACTCGGACATGGGACCTCCGGCGAATTTGCTTACCACTTATTGACCAGTGGGCACATGTTGGGGCACTATTTGGGGACTGTCAAGCAAGCATTTCGGAAGCAACCCGCAGGAAAGATGAACCACTGGTAAGGAAAGTTGGTAGGAATGGTCAGCGGTGAGAGCCGTTGGGAGAAGCGCGAACGCATCCGCACCCACCTCCTGGATTTGATCGAGGAGACCGGCACCGGACGCCCCCTCCCGGGCGAACGACAGCTGTGCGAGGAACTCGGGGTCTCCCGCCCCACGTTGCGCGCGGTCGTCGACGACTTCGTCCGTGACGGTCTGCTGGTGCGGGAGCACGGACGCGGTGTGTTCGTCGCCCGGGCCAAGGTCGCCCAGCACCTCGGCGGCGGCTCCCCCGGGCAGCCGCAGACACTGGGCGTCGGCGGGGTGGACGGCACCTGGGCCAGCCGCACCCTGGACTTCAAGACCGTCGCGGCGGGGCCCCGGATCGGCCGCCGGCTGGGTATCGCGCCCAGCGAGCAGATCCTGCGGATCCTCCGGCTGCGGACCGTGGACGGCGACCCGATGTGTGTGGAGACGCTGCATGTGCCGCACGCGCTGGTGCCCGGTCTGACCGCCCGCGACCTGGAGACCGACTCCTTCTACCGGCTGCTCGGCCGCCGCTACCAGATCCTGCTGGCCGACGCCACGCAGAGCATCGAGCCGACCGTGGTCGACGAGTGGGAGGCCGAGCTCCTCGGCGTGTCCGTGCACACCCCCGCCCTGCTGTTCGAGCGGGCGGCCAGGGACGCCGAGGGCCGGGTGGTCGAGTTCACCCGCTCCGTCTACCGGGGTGACCGCTACCGCATCTTCACCAGGCTCTCGCTGGCCGGCCGTCCCGACGGCGGACGCGTCGTCGACGGCTCCTGGTCGGCCGCCACCACGGTCCCCGGCGCCGACACCCTGGCCTTCGACCCCTACTGGAGCAACTGACCGCTCCCGTCCCCCAGTTCACCGCGCCGGTCCCCCGGCCGACGCGGCGATCCCGCACGCCCCTCCGCACGTGAATCCCTACCAGAAAGGACCGCTCATGCTCCGTCACGCACTCACCGTGACCGGCGTCGTGGCCTCCACGGTCACCACGCTGCTCGCCTGTACGGCCTCGGTCCCGGCCGGCGCCAGCCCCTCCGCCACCTCGGGCGTCCAGCTCCAGACCTGGCTGTACCCCGGCTCGACGGGCGACTCCACATGCACCGCCAAGAACGAGTACGCGGACAACAGGGTGAAGAACGGCGCCCTCAACCCCGAGTACTGGTCGGTCGGCAGCAACGGCGCGGTCACCCTGGAGACCACCGCCAACGGCACCTGCAACACCTACAGCGCGGCCAACGTCGCCGACCTCAAGGCCCACTCCGCCTACCAGTACCCCACGCTCTCCGGCATGACCACCGCCGACGTCCGCGCCCTGGTCAGCACCAACGCCAAGCGCACGGCGGCCGTCTCCAAGGTCACCTCCCTCGTCAGCGACGCCGGGCTCAGCGGCGTCGACGTCGACCTGGAGGACTACTGGTCCTGGAGCACCGCCGACTTCGCCAACTACAAGACGTTCCTGGGGCAGTTGGCGACCGCCCTGCACGCCAAGGGCAAGCGCCTCCAGGTCGACGCTCCGGCGATGACGGAGGACGCCGCGTTCTACGACTACGCGGCGGTGGCCGCCACCGGCGTGGACGACGTGGTGATCATGGCGTACGACGAGGAGTTCGACACCGCCGCCGGCGCCCGCTGCCTGCCCATCAGCCCCTACGACTGGCTGAAGAAGGTCACCAAGTACGCGCAGAGCAAGATCCCCGACCCCAACCGCCTGATCATCGGTGTCCCCTCCTACGGCTACAGCGCCCCCGACCCCTGCGACCTCAACTCCGTGACGGGCAACATCCAGTTCAGCGACATGAAGAAGAGCCCCGGCTTCTCCAGCGACCCGGCCACGATTGAGAGCCGCCGGGACGCGTCTTCGGGCGAGATCCGCTGGACCTCCGGCGGTGTCCTCTACGACTACGTCGACAGCGTCGCCATGGACCGCAAGTTGGCTGTCCTCAAGGGCCTCGGCGTCACCAAGGTGTCGGTGTGGTCGCTGGGCGGCGGGAACCCCTGGTTCTCCAACTGACCCGAGCGAGCGGGGCGCTCCCGGGAGCGCCCCGAACTCCCCTCAGGCGACCGGGGTGTTGAGGACGTGGTCGCGGGAGGCGTTGACCTCGGCACGCAGGGCGGTCAGGTCCACGTCCAAGACCTGCCCGTCCCACTTGCGCGGCTGCCCGTCGACGAAAACGGCGCTGATGTTCCGGGCGTCGGAGCCCAACACCAGGGTGCCGATGGGGTCGTTGAGGGGCATGTTGTTGAGGTCCTCGGCCCTGACCACCAGCAGGTCGGCCTTCTTGCCGACGGTCAGCGAGCCGGTGACGTCGCCGAGCCCGTTGGTCCGGGCGCCCTGGAGGGTGGCGAAGTCGAGGACGTCGCGCGTGGTGATCCGGGAGAGCTCGCCACCGGTGCCGTAGGCGGCGTTGACCGCGCGCATCCGCTGGATGGCGAGCAGGGCCCGCATCTGGGTGAACAGGTCGCTGGCGAGGGCGACTTCGACGTCGATGCTCAGGCCGGGGCGGATGCCGACGGCGAGCGCCTCGTCCACGGCGGGGATCGCCGTCTCCAGTCCGATCTGCGCGTCGGAGGTGGGCGCCAGTGCGACCGTGGTGCCCGACTCCCCCATCGCCTTCCAGGCTTCGGCGGTCAGACCCGTGGCGTGGATCAGGGTGACATCGGGGCCGAGGATGCCGTGCTCGGCCCAGGACAGCACGGCCCGTGAGGACGCCTCGCCGAAGACCGCGTCGACGCTCACTCCGATGCCCAAGTCTGCTGCGGTGCGAGCTAGTTCGGGGCCGTAGGCGAGGGCGGGTCCGGCGATCTCGTCGGTGGCCAGGGTCGCCAGGCGGAGGGTGAGCAGCTGGTCGTCGCTGCTGAAGTACCGGTCCTTGAGGCGGGTCAGGTCGGCGGGCCACTGGCGGTCCCAGTTCCCGAAGTGCGGGCCCATGGAGGCGTGGACGCCGCGGATACCGGTGTCGCGGAGGGCCTCGATCGCCGCCTCGGAGTGTTCGCGGGTACGGGAGTTGTGCGAGAAGTCGAGCATCGTGGTGATGCCGCTGTCGAGTGCGGTGAGCGCCGCGAGTCTGGTGCCGATGTACATGTCCTCGGGCCGGTAGACGGTGGCGTACCCCGCGAGGGTGGTCATCACATAGCCGCCGAGGTCGTCGACGTCGGGCATGATCCGGCGCAACTGGGCTTCCCAGGCGTGCCGGTGGGTGTCGACGAAGCCGGGGGCCAGGATGGTGCCGGAGGCGTCGACGACCACCGCTCCGTCCGCGCTGAGGCCCGGTCCGATCGCGGCGATGGTGTCGCCCTCGACGAGCACGTCGCCCTGGAGCGTGCCCAGTTCGGGGTCCATCGTGACGACGGTCGCGCCGGTGAAGAGGATGCGGCGGGCGGGGTCGGCGGACTGGCGGCGGAGCCGGGCGAGGACAGCGGCGCCGGTGGTGTCGTGGGTGTTCATGAAGGTCCCCTTTCAAGAGGGTTGGGACGGTGGCGAGTTGACCCGGAGAGGTGGTTCAGTGCCTGCCCAGCCGGACTTCCTCCACGTCGAGCACTTCCTGCACGCTGCGCAGGACGATGTCGTCGATCCGGCCGCTGTCGCGGAGGTCGGTGAGGGTGTCGCGCTTGACCTGGAGCAGGGCGAGCTGGAGGTGGCGCAGGCTCTCGCGGCGGTGCGCGGAGTCGGGTGCGGGGGCGGTGCGGTCCTCGATGTCCTGGACCATGCGCGCGGTGTCCTCCTCGGGCACCCCGAACCGCTCGGCCAGTTCCGGCAGGGCGTCGAGCGCGGCGCTGCTCAACCGGCAGCGGGCGAGGGTGAGTTCGGCGCTCTTGTCCGCGTCGGCGGGGAAACGGGCGCGGCGGACCACGGCCGGCAGGGTGGGGCCCAGCAGAGCGAGGGTGACGACGATGACGACCGTGGTGATGAACACGACGGCGTCGCGCTGCCCGACGGCATGTCCGTCGGCGGTCGTCGCGGGCACGGTCAGTGCGGCGGCCAGCGAGATCGCACCGCGCATCCCGGCCCAGGCCAGCGGCAGCCGTTGCGGGGCGGTGATCCGGCGGTCCCGTTGCTGGGGACGCCGGTCGAGGAGCCGTACCAGATAGGGCACCGAGTAGAACCACAGCAGCCGGGTGCCGAGCACCGCCACGCTCACGGCTAGACCGGCGGTGGTCGCCTGCAGCAGCGAGACGGAGGTCAACGCCCTTACAGCGGCGGGCAGTTGGATGCCGACGAGGACGAACAGGGCGCCGTTGAGCAGATAACTGGCCACCTCCCAGAAGGCGACGGCCTGGATACGGGCCTCGGAGCCGATGACCCGCGGCCCGAACCACGAGGACACCAGACCGCAGACGACGACCGCCAACACACCGGAGACATGCAGGAGTTCGGCGGGGAGGTAGGCGAGGAAAGGGGTCGCGACGCTCAGGACGCTGTGCAGCAGCGGCTCGGTCAGCCGGCACCTGACCTGGATCAGGAGCAGGGCGACGGCCGCACCGATCAGGATGCCACCGGCGTACGACTCGACGAAGGCGAGCGCCGTGCCGGACCAGGAGAAGAGGTGCTCGCCGGTGACGACGTCGATCGTCACGGCCAGCAGGACCAGCTCGGTCCCGTCGTTGAGGAGGCTCTCGGTGCGCAGCACGGTCAGGATGCGGCGCGGCATGGCCCTGGCGACCGCGGCGACGGCCGCCGCGTCCGTCGGGGCGAGGACGGCGCCGAGAACGAAGGCGATCGGCCAGCCGTAGCCCAGCGTGTGGGCCACGACGGCGACCGAGACTGCGGTGGCGAGGACCAGACCGGTGCACTGGAGCGCGATGCTGCGGAAGTTGGTGCGGATCTCCCGCACCGAGGAGGTCAGCGCCTCCCAGTACAGCAGCGCGGGCAGGAAGAGGAACAGGACGACGTCCGGAGACAGCGCGAACGACGCGAAGGACGGGGTCAGTCCCACGAGAGCGCCCGCGGCGAGGAGCAACAGGGGCTCGCTCAGGCCGGTGCGCCGCGACAGCCAGCCCATCAGGAGGACGGCGACCGCTACGACGACGATCAGTTCGAGGCTGTCCATGGCCGTGCCGGGTTACGCGCGGTACAGGACGAGGTGCTCGTGGAAGAGCACGCCGTCGCGGACGTCACCGGTGGCGGTGAAGCCGGTGTCGTCGACGTAGTCGATGTGGTTGCCGGTGACGGTGTAGCTGCCGGTGTAGGCGCTCTGCCGGTTGCCGCGGGCCTCGTCGTAGCGGCCGTCGGGCAGGAGCTCCTGCCGGATGTGGCCGTCGGCGGTGACCCACATGCCGACGAAGGGGTGCGGTGCTGCGTTCGTGTTCATGGCTCCACGGTCGCGGTCCCGCGCGGGGCCAACCAGGCCACGCCTCTCCTGGGTGCACGGCACCCACCCTCAGTGGACCGGTCCTACGGCGGAGGCGTCGAAGGCGTGGGTCACCTCGGGGGCGGTGCCGGGCAGCAGCAGGGCGCGGGCCTTGTCCTCGAAGGAGCGGTCGGTGGTGGTGAGGCGGTTGTGGTGCTGGGCGAGGTGTTCGGCCCAGGAGCCGACGAGGTAGTTCTCGATGAACCGGCCGGGTTCGTTGCCGTCCTGGAAGAGGCCCCAGGTGAGCGCGCCGGTCCGGCGGCGGGAGCGGGCGACGTTGTCCATCGCGTCGACGAACGCGGGACTGTCGTCCGGTGCGACGCGATAGACGACGGAGACCAGGACCGGTCCATCGGAGGGGCCGGGCACGAAGACCAGCGGCGGGGTGGGCCAGTGGTCGGACAGGGTGGGATCGATGCCCTCCATGCCGTAGAGCCGCCAGCGGCGGAGGCTGAGCGCGCTCAGCAGCATGACGGCGGTGCCGATGAGGAGGGCCGTGGTGAGGCCCAGCCATTGGACCAGGGCGCCCCACACGGGGGCGGCGACGGCCTGGCCGCCCTGGAAGACCAGCAGGTAGACGGCGAGTCCGCGGGCCCTGACCCATCCGGGCAGCCGCGTCTGGATCGCCGCGTTGAGGGTGGACAGGACGCCGATCCAGGCCACTCCGGCGGGCAGCAGCACGAGGACCGCGAGCCAGGTGAGGTGCACGGTGGCGAGGACCAGCAGGACGAGGGCGAACACGACGGCACCGGCGGCCAGGATGCCGTTGATGCCGAGGCGTTCACGCAGCCACGGCAGTGCGAACGCGCCGCCCACCGCGCCGAACCCGACCGCGCCGAGCAGCAGGCCGTAACCCCCCGACCCCATGCCGAGCGAGTCCGCGGCGATCAGCGGGAGCAGGGACCACAGAGCCGCCGCGCCGGGGATGAACAGGGCGGTGCGCAGGAGGACGCGCCGGATGCCTGGAGCGTTCCAGACGTAGCGGCGGCCCGCGTACAGCGCGGTCAGCAGCCGTTCGCGCTCGGCGGCGGGGACGGTGGTCTTCGGGCGGTGCCACAGCAGCAGTACGGCGGCGATCCCGAGGAACGAGAGCGCGTTGAAGCCGAACACCCACCCCGCGCCGGCCGCCGCGACCACGACACCGCCGAGCGCGGGACCGACCGCCCGCGCGAGGTTCATGTTCACCGCCCCCAGCGCGGACGCCTGCCCCAACTGCTCCCGCTCCACCAGCTCCGGCTGGATGGCCTGCCACGACGGCCCCATCAGAGCCGTACCACAGCCCAGGAGGAACGTGAGAGCCAGCAGCGGTACGGCGGACAGCGCGTCCGCGAAGGCGAGTACGGTCAGCACCGCCGACACGGCGAACATCGCGAACTGCGCGACCAGCAGCAGCCCGCGCCGGTCGAACCGGTCGGCGAGGACGCCAGAGGGCAGCGCCAGCAGCACGATCGGCAGACTCGACGCCGTCTGCACCAGGGTGACCATGGTCGCCCCGTGTCCGAGCAGCAGCCACTGGGCGCCGACCGTCTGCATCCAGGTGCCGATGTTCGACACGAACTGGGCGATCCACAGGGCCCGGAACACGGGGCGGGCCAACGGTGCCCAGGCCGAGGCGGACCGCGCGGTGCCCCCGGTCGTCGTACTGGCGCTCATGGTGCTGCTCCGGAGGGTGAAGTGGACGGTCGGGAATGAAGGTACGCCCGCCGGTCAGAAGCAGCCGTCCAACGGGTCCAGCGCACCGCCGAGTTGGTGCGGCACGGACGGTACGTGGTCGAAGTCGCCGCGCCGCTCGCGCCAGGCGCGCTGCTCCTCGGACTCGGTGGCCGCGTCGGTGAGGGCATGGGCCTGCCGTGCGCCCGTCGCCGCCTGGAAGCCGCCGAAGCGGGCGACCGGGCTCCAGGCGGGGCTGATCTCCGGGAGCGGGGCGGCGATGTTCTCGTAGTCGCCGGCCGCGTGCACGACCTTGCCGCCCGCGACGGTCACGAGGGCCTCGATGCGGTCGATGTCCTCGTCGGCGACGGAGAAGTAGTCGGCGGACAGGATCGCCAGGTCGCCGTACTTGCCCTCGGTGATGGTGCCCTTGACGTCGGCCTCGCCGGTGAGGTGGGCGCCCGCGCTGGTGTACATCTCCAGGGCGGTGGATCGGTCCACGCGGTTCTCGGCCGGGTAGAGGAGCGTGTCGCCGATGGTGCGGCCGGTCACCAGCCAGGACAGGGAGAGCCAGGGGTTGTAACTGGAGACGCGGGTGGCGTCGGTGCCGGCGGCCACGAGCAGGCCGGTGTCGCGCATGGCGCGGATCGGGGGCGCGGTCGCGGCGCGCTCGGCGCCGTAGCGGTCGATGAACGCCTTGCCCTGGAACATCATGCGGTTCTGCACGGAGACGGCGCCGCCGAGTGCCTTGATCCGGTCCAAGCTGTCCTGGCTGACGGTCTCGGCGTGGTCGAACAGCCAGCGCGTCCCGGCCGGGAAGGCGCCGTCCGCGGCGATCTTCTCGAAGACGTCGAGGTCCTGGCGGATGGTCTCGTCGTAGGTGGCGTGGAGGCGGAAACCCCAGCCGTTGTCGAGGAGGAGCCGGGCCGCCGCCTCCAGGTCCTGGCTTGCGCGGGCGGTGAGTTGGGGGCGGGGTTCGGCGAAGTTCTCGAAGTCGGCCGGGGACCATGCGAGGTTCTCGCCGGCGCCGTTGCAGCGCAGCCATTCGTCGCCGTCGCCGGGGCTGACCATGCCGACCCAGCGGCGCAGGTCGTCGAGTTCCTGCCCGGCGGTCTGCGGGAACAGGTGGTAGGCGACACGGACCGTGAGTTCGCCGCGCTCGGCGAGTTCGGTGACGGCCGCGTAGTTGTCGGGGAAGTTCTGGAACCCGCCGGCGGCGTCGATGGCGCTGGTGATGCCGAAGCGGTTCAGTTCGCGCAAGTAGTGGCGGGTGGAGCCGAGTTGGTCCTCGGGGGCGAGGATCGGTCCCTTGGCGAGGGTGGAGTAGAGCAGTCCGGCGGCGGGCGCGGCGAGCAGGACGCCGGTGGGGTTGCCCGCGAAGTCGCGGACGATCTCGCCGCCGGGCGGGTTCGGCGAGTCACGTGTGAAGCCGACGGCCTCCAGCGCGGCCCGGTTGAGGATCGCCGACTGGTACAGGTGCAGGACGAACACAGGGGTGTCGGGGGCGGCAGCGTTCAGCTCGGAGACGGTGGGCAACCGCTTCTCCGCGAACTGCTCGCCGGTCCAGCCGCCGACCACCCGTACCCACTGGCCTGTCGGCGTGCGCTCGGCCTGCTCCCGCAGCATCCGCAGCGCGGTGCGCAAGGACCGTACGCCGTCCCAGCGCAGTTCGAGGAGGTAGTTCAACCCGCCCCGGATGACGTGCAGATGGGAGTCGTTGAGGCCGGGGATCACCCGGCGGCCGAGCGCGTCCACGACGCGGGTGTCCGGGCCGATGTGCGGGGCCACGGTCGCGTCGTCTCCTACGGCGCTGAAGACACCGTCGGTGATGGCCACGGCGGAAGCCGCCGGGCGGGCGGGGTCGCCGGTGTGGATACGACCGTTGCGGACGACGAGTTGCGCGGGATGCCGGACCCCGTCGTAGGGGCGTATGCCGCCCACGGGCATGGTGCTGCTGGACACGTCGGCTCCTGAGAGGTCGGTCGGCTGGTGGCGTCTCGACGCTAGGTTTGCGAGGATGGATCGGTCCAACACATGGTTCTGCTGGAATCAATCGGTCAGACGGATGGATGAGACCCATGGACCTGCGCCACCTGAGGTACTTCCTCGCCGTCGCCGAGACCCGCAACTTCACGCAGGCGGCGGCCAGTTGCTATGTCGCGCAGTCCGCCCTGAGCCAGCAGATCGCCCGGCTGGAGAAGGAGGTCGGCGCCCAGTTGTTCAGCCGGACCAGCCGTTCCGTACGGCTCACGGCCGCCGGGGAACTCCTCGAACCGCTGGCCCGTCGCATCCTCGCCGACGTCGACAACGCGCAGGCGGCCCTCGACGCGCTGTCCGGGCTGCGGCGCGGGCGGCTGCGTCTTGGACTGGTCCAAACACGCGCCTCCTCGGTCGACCTGGTCGAGGTGATGGCCGACTACCACGCCCGCTACCCGGGCATCGACTTCCATGTCACCAACGCGCCCAGCGCGCAGATGGCCGCGTCGGTCCTGGCCGGGGACCTCGACATCGCGGTCGTGGGCCTTGGACCGCGCCAAGTCCCGGAAGGGCTCGACCACTTGGTGCTGGCCGTCGACCCGCTGGTCCTGATCGTGCCCGCCGACCATGCCCTGGCCGACCGCGACACCGTCGACCTCGCCGACCTGCCGGAGACCCACCAGCTCATCCAGTTCACCCGGGGCAGCGGGCTGCGCCGCCAGGTGGAGGCGGCCTTCGCGCGCGCCGGGGTGGAGCCCGGCCAGCACTTCCAGGTCGGCCAGATCCACGACATGGTCCGGCTGGCCGCGCGGGGCATCGGCGTGACGGTCGTCCCGCGCTCGTCCGTGTTCACCGACTCCGCGCCGGGCACCGATCCCCAGGGCTCCCTGCCGTACGGCGCCCGCGCGCTCCGGGTCGCCGACGAGGCGGCCGTGCACACGATCTGCGTGGTCCACGACAGCAAGCGGCTGGCACCGGCCGCCGCCGCGTTCCTCGAGGTGGTGGAACGGCACGCGGTCGGCGGTCGGGGCGATCAATCGGCGTAGCAGATCGCTGCGTCCGCATCCATATGTTGGACGGAACGCTCCCGTGGGGCGAGGCTCGTAGAGAGCCGGGAGACCGGGAGACCTCCAGCGATGGGAGCACTGCATGTCCGCCGTACTGCGGGACGCGTGGGCCACGGTCGTCCCCGACATGAAGGACCGGCACGGCCCGCTCCCTCCCCTGATGCTCGGGCTCACGGTGGTGACCGGGCTCGTGGACGCCTTCAGCTATCTCGTCCTGGGCCATGTCTTCGTCGCCAACATGACCGGCAACGTCGTCTTTTCCGGCTTCGCGATCGCCGGCGCGGCGGGCTTCTCCCTGGCAGCGTCCCTCGCCGCGCTGGCCGCGTTCGCCACGGGCGCCCTGCTCGGCGGGCGGCTCGCCCACGGGGCCGGCGCCCATCGTGGACGGGTCCTGCACCTGGCGCTGCTGCTGGAGACGGCCCTGGTGCTGGCGGCGTACGTCGTCGCGCAGACCACGGACACCGCGCACGCGAGTGGAGCGGTCCAATACACCTTGATCGCCCTCCTCGGCCTGGCGATGGGCGTGCAGAACGCCACCGCCCGCGCCCTGGCCGTACCCGATCTGACCACGACCGTACTGACGCTCACCATCACCGGAGTAGCGGCGGACAGCCGGCTCGCGGGCGGCAAGGGCAGCAGGATCGGCCGCCGGCTGCTGTCGGCGGCGGCGATGTTCGCGGGCGGTCTGGCCGGTGCCGTCGCGGTCGAGCACGGCGGCGGGGCCCTGCCCCTGCTGTTCGCCACGCTGGTGCTGGTGGCGGCCTCCGGCACCGCGTTCGCGCTGACCCGCTCCGACGCCTCGTGGACGAAGCCGCTGTGAACGCGAACCGCCGCACGCTGCACTCGGCCCTCCTCGAACTCGCCCTGACAGCACTGATGTTGTTCATCGTGGCCACCACGGTCCGCTGGCTGCTGGGCACCCTCGACCCGGCGGCGGGCGGCTGGTGGAACGTTCCAGAGGGCCGGCTCCTCGCCGTGGCCCCCCTCTCCGGCTACACGGTCACCGCCGTCATGCTCTCCCCCTGGGGCCGGGTGACCGGCGGCCACATCAACCCGGCGATCACCCTCGCGATGTGGCGCTACGGCCGCACACCCGGCCGCGATGTCGCGCCGTTCATCGCGGGACAACTGATCGGTTCGCTGCTCGGCATCGCGGCCGGACGACTCGTCTGGGGGCCGGTGTTCGCCTCCCCCGCCGTGGAGTACGCGGTCATCAGGCCTGCTCCCGGCTGGAGTTGGGCAGCGGTGGCCGTCGTCGAGGCCGCCACGATGTTCGTCATCGTGGCCGTCGCCGGGATCGGCGTCTCCAGCCGCCGACTCGGCCCGTTCACCCCCTGGGCGGTCGGCACGATGATCGCCGCCCAGATCCTCGCCTTCGGCACCCTGTCGGGCGGAATCGCCAACCCTGCACGGGAGTTCGGCCCTGCGCTGTTCTCCGGAGACCTCTCCCTCCTGCCGGTCTATCTGCTCGCCCCGCCGTTCGGCGCGCTCGCGGCGACGGTCGTGATCAACCGGATCAACACCCGCCGCCGCGCCCTCGCACGGACACCGGCCGACCGCGCGGTGGCCGCGGCTCCGCAGCCGTAGCCGTACGCCCTCCGCCAGGACGAGACCATCGGAAACATAAGGATCTGCCGGTGGCCACCCGCCAAAGGAGTCGGACTTGCTCCGAACGCGGGGAGAAGTCGGAGCCTTGCTTCCGATCAGATGGGCTGCGGCTCGAAGTCCCAGTAGGGGCGTGCGCCGGAGCGCATGTAGTCGGCTTGATGATGATCCGGTCCATGGCTTGCGGCCAAGGCAGCGAGCGCCGTGCCTTGCAGGACGTCCGCCTCCTCGTTCCTGCCCAACGCGCGCAGATCCTGGGCAAGACCGGCCTGGACGTTGGCAGTCAGGACATGACCGGCACCCACCGCGGCAATCGACCGCGTAAGAGCGTCTGTGCCCAGTCGTACCGCGCCTTCGATGTCTCCCGTCGCAGCCATCGCCGATGCACAGTTCATCGCGCAACCCACGACCCATACATGGCCGCGCCCTATCTCCGTCTCCAACGCGCGCATCGACTGCTCGGCCAGCCGACGCGCGGCCTCCGTCTCCCCTTCGTCGAGGAGAAACAGTGCGCAGTCGTTGCGGGCGCCGATCGTGTACGGGTGCTGCTCGCCCAGCCGCTGCGCGTACGCTTCGGCGGTCGCCTCGGCCAGCTCGCGGGCCTTGGCCCGGTCACCGAACACCCGGAGCAGCATCGCGTAGTCCAAGGAGACCAAGAGCACATCGGGATGGTCTGCGCCGCTGACCAGGATGAGTCGGCGACGGGCTTCGCGCATGATCGCACGCGCCTTTTCCAGATCGCCGTCGCGGCGCAGGCAAAGAGCAAGGTTGTGCTCGGCCAGGAGAGTCTGGCGATGCGCCCTGTCGAGCGTTCTGCGGAGCAGGCGCACGTTGTACTCCTGCAGGCTGCGGGCCTCTCGCAGCCTGCCCAGCAGCCGCAGCATCCGGGCCGTGTAGGCCCCGGACTGGAGGGTGCGCCGCTCGCGTGACCCGAGGAGTGCGACCCGGCGGTCGTACACCTCGCGGTGCATGACGCAGGAATCGTCGTAGTGCCCCTGAAGCCCGAGGGCGATGGCCAGGTTGGTGCGGAACTGCAGGGTTTGCGGCACGTACTGGTCACCCAGTCGATCCTGCGCGTGGCGCACTGTCTCCTCGTAGAGCTTGCGCGCCTCGTCGTACCGGCCCCGCGCCATGAGTGTGCCGCCGAGCCCGTCCTTGGCGCGCAACAACTCGATCCCATTGGTACCAGCCTCTTCCAAGCGCTCCAGGATGCCCCTGCCTGCTTCCTCCGCCTCCTCGTAACGGCCGAGGCCACGCAGCATCAGGGCCTCCTGCCGAGCGGCAGTCAGCACGTTTCGGTCAGTCGGTCCGGAGGTGGGCCGCCATTGGCCCAACACCCTCTGGGTAAGCACCCGACCGTCCTGGTACTCGCCACGCACGCGCAGATACTGGATGCAGTTCAGCAGGAGTCGGCGTACGTCGCCGTCGTCCGAGTCCAGGGCACCGGAAGACTCCAGGTGCGGAAGGATGTCGGCGTAGCAGTGCCAGTTGCCGACGGTCCCCGGCTCTCCGGGGTCGGCGGCGACGAGGATCCGGGCGGCTGTCGTCGCGAACTCGTGCTCGGTGCCGGGCGAAAGACTGTCGCGGACGAAACGGCGGAAGCTGCGGTGGATCCGCAGCGATACGACGCTGGCGAAGCCCTGCTGCGAGTCGGTGGCGAACTCCACTCTCATCGAGGTCAGTTCGGAGATCGACAGCAATGCCGCATCCCAGCCTCCCGGTTCGCTGACCAACCCGGCCAAACGGATGGACAGATCACTGGGGCGGGCCGAGCGCAGCAGTCGGACCGGAACCAGGTCGGGAGAGAAGAACATCAACAGGAGCAGCAGTTCGTGGGTCGGGGGCGAGTCGGCCAGAGAGTCGAGGGTCTTCGCCCACACGTTGCGATGGGCCAGCGGAGTATCGGCGTCCACGCCCGGCGCGGCGTCGTCGGAACCCGCACGAAGTGGCCCCCGCCTCCTGAGGGCGCCGAGGTAATCCGTGATGTCGGCGCCTGAGTTGGCATCGATCCAGGCAGCACCCTGGTCGATGACGAGCGGGAGATGTTCCAGGGCATCGGCCAGTTCTCCGGCCTGCGCCTCGGTCATGCGTGGAGCCCGGCGACAGACAAAGGCGACACTCTCGTCCCGCTCGAAAGGCGGCAGTTCCCACAGCACGATTCCGAGGCGGGACCATTGTGTGTTCTGCGCCGTGATCACCACCTGGCCGCGCCCGTGGGGCAGCAGAGCCGCGATACCGTCGACGTCCTCGGCGCCGTCGAAGACGATCAGCCAGCGGCCTTTCTCATCCCGTTCCAGTGCTTTCTGCACCGCTTCGATCTGCCCCGTCAGCTGATCCCCCTCGCCCAGACCCACTTCCCTGGCCAGTGCCGCGAACCCGGCCCGGGCAGCCGCCTTCGTCGCGGACGGCACCCACCAGATCAGGTCGTACTCGCCTGCGAAGCGTCGGGCGTACTCGGCTGCGGCCTGGCTCTTGCCGATGCCCGCCTGGCCGTGCAGCAGCACCCGGCGGCCCTGACCGCCGCCCGAGGTCAGCACATCGTGCACGTCGTCCAGGAGGTCCTCGCGGCCGGTGAACCGCGGGTTGCGGCGCGGGGCGTTGGTCACGTCGGGCGGATCTTCGGGATAGCGCGGGCCTTCCTCCTGGCGCATGTAGGGTGATTTCGGTACCAGACCCACCGTGGCCAGTACCCGGCGCCGGGCCTCCTCCGGGCCGATTCCGCGCAGGGTCACCGCGCCGAGGCTCACCGCTTCGTCGGGCAGGGCCCGCGTGGTCACGGTGACCGCTCCCACTCGGACGTGGAGCTGGGGCATCACCTTGTGCAGGACCTGCGCCCATTCCCGGTTGCGTCCGGTGTCGAACCGCAGATACCAGTCGTCCAGCACCAGCACGACGCGTCCGGGTTGCGCGAAGAAGTCCCGCAGCGCTTCCACGTCCGGCAGTCGACTGAGCGGGGACCACCGCACGTCGGCGACCGTGCAGCCCTCTTCTGCGAGGACCCAGGCGATCCACTGCGCCCAGCCGTTGCTCACTCCGGCATAGACGAGGGAGACGGGTGGCGGGCAGGCCGATCGACCTGTTGTCATGGGCCGGCTCCTGGGAGGTCTTTCGAGAATTCGGCGGCTCATTTCCGATGATGCATCAAATCTGGTGATTCATCGGTCAGTTGCTGGATGAACCAGCAACTGAAGCAGCCGTCTTCCGGTATCTCACAGCGGCTGCGGTTCGAAGTCCCAGTAAGGGCGGACCCGCCGCTGGGCGTCGCGGGTATGCGGATGCTCGGATCCCAAGGTGTCGCTCAGCGTTCGTACCGCTGTCTGTTCGTGACCTGTTGCCTCGGCTGCCTGCCCCAGGGTCCGCAGGTCATCGGCCAGGGCCGTCCTCGCCGACAGGGTCATCGGATGCGCGGGGCCGAGCAACCCGAGCGCGCGCCGAACAGTGTCACGGCTCAGCTCCTGGGCGCCGGAGACGTCGTCGGTGCGGCTACGCGCGGCGCTCAGGTTCAGTGCACAGCCCAGCGTCCACGGATGGTCCCGGCCCACCGCCACGGTCATGTCCCGCAGCGCCGCCTCGGCATGGCGGAGTGAGTCGACGTGACCGCCCACGTGCCCGAGCGCCAGCCCCAGGTTTCCCCAGGTGCCGATGGTGTACGGATGCTGGGGGCCCAGCAACTCGGTGTAGCGCTGCGCGACGGACTCCGCGGAGCGCACGGCCGCACCAAGCTCGCCGTACTCCCGCAGGAAGGTGGCGTAGTCGGCCTCCGCCACCAGCGTGTCGGGATGTCGGGGGCCCAGCACATGCGCCGCGCGGCGAGCTGCCCCGGACAGCCGTTCGCCCGCGCCTGCGATGTCTCCGGCCCGGCGTCGGGACAGGCCCAGCTGGTGTTCGGCCATGATGAACTGCGGATGGTTCTCGTCCGAGATCTGGCGCAGCGTCCGGACAATCTGCTCCAGCCTGGAGACGGCCTCCGGATAGTCGCCCAGCAGACGGATCAGTCGCGCGTACACGGTGCCCGAGTGCAGCGTGAGGTAGTGGCGGGAGCGCAGTCTGCGCTGCCGGATCTGCAGGACGTCACGGTGGATCTCCCGGGCCTCGGTGTACTGGCCGAGCAGCATCAGGGCGAGGCCGAGATTGTGCCGGGAGGCCAGTGTCTGCGGGGCCTCGGTACCGAACTGTTCGGCAAAGTGCTCCGCCGCTTCGGCGAACAGAGACCGGGCCTCGCCGAACCGGCCGAGGGCGAGCAGAGTGCTGCCCAGCCCGTCCTTGGCCCGCAGCAGTTCGGGATGGCCGTCGGGCCGGACGGCGGCGAGTCGCCCGACGACCGACCGGCCCAGTTCCTCGGCCTCGGCATAACGTCCGTCCTGGCGTCGGAGGTGGCCCAGTTTGTGATGCAGGGAAAGCAGGGCACCGTGCGTGGGATCCAACCGCTCCCGCCAATGCGCGAGTACGTCGTCGCAGAGTCTCAGGGCCGTGCGGTACTCGCCCCGAACCCGCAGGTACTCGATGCAGTTCAGCACCAGCTCCTGTACGGGCGTCCGGGTCGAGTCGAATGCGCCCGCGGCTTCCAGATGTGGGATCAGCAACGCGTAACGTTCCCAGTCGCGGGTGTCGGTCGGCCGTCGTGGATCGGCACCGACCAGCACCTGGCATACCGTGTCCGCGTACGACTGCTGGTCCTGCGGGCTCAGGTTCTCGCGCAGGAACCTGTGGTAGAGCCGGTGCATCCGGACCTGTTCCACGGCAGGGTTCTCCGCCAGGTCCTGCTCGTAGTCCAGTCGCACCGCCGTGTACTCGGACAACCGACGCAACGCCAGATGCCAAGCGCGCGAGTCATGGACCAACTTGTCCAGTGATTCGGGCAGGTCCCCGTAGCGGACTTCGGTAAGCAGCCGGACCGGGATCTCGTTGGGCGAGAAGAAGGCCAGCAGGCTCAGCAGCTGGGACGCCTCCGGGTGCTGCTCCCGCAGGCTGTCCAGAGTGGTGGTCCAGGCCTCCGGGAATCTCTGCGGGTATTCCGTCTGCTCTCGCGCACTGCCCGGAGTGTCGTCCAGCCGTCGTAGGTACTCCGCCACCGGGACATCGTTGGCACCCAGCCAGGCGGCCGTCTGGGCCAGCAGCAGAGGGAGATCGTGCACGGTCGCAGCCAACGAGTCCGCCTCCTGCGGGGTGATCCGCGGCGCGCGACGGCGCACGTAGGCGACGCTCTCCACCCGGGTGAACGGGCGGATGTCGATGATGCCGACGCCGGGCATGGCGGGCCAGTCCCTGGTGGTAGAGGTGAGCAGCACATGGCCGTTGCGTTCCGGCAACAGGTCGGTCAGCTGGGATGCGTCCTCCGCACCGTCGAAGACCAACAGCCAGCGCGCGTGTTCGTCATGGCGCACGGCCTCGTGGACTGCCCGGATCCGCTCGCCGATGCGCTCGCCCACGGTGAGTCCCAGGCGGGACGCGAGCGCGGCGAGACGCTCTCGTGCGTTGGCGCGATGAGTGGCGTCGATCCACCACACCACGTCGTAGTCGTTCCCGAAGCGGTGGGTGTATTCGGCGGCGATCTGGGTCTTGCCCGTGCCGCTGACTCCGTGCAGCACCACGCGGCTCGCGACCGCGCCGTCGGCCGGCCGGGCCGTCAGCAGCTCGCGGATCTGCTCCAGTTCGGCGTCCCGGCCGGTGAAGCGGCGATTGCGCCGGGGGATTTCGAGCACCCGGGGCGGCTCGTTCGGGAACCGGGGCGCGATCCTGGCCGAGGGTCGAATCGGTTCCGCCGTGTCGATCGAGAGCCTACGGAGCAGCCGTCGGACGGCCTCCTGCTCGTCGAGGTCGCGCAGATCGGCGGGATCGAGCAGGGACACCGAATCGGGCACCGGCTGAGTGGCCACCGTGACTGCCGCGAACCGGTCGGCGTGCAGAGGCACCATCTGCCGGAGCACACGCTGCCAATCCTCCTCGGCTATGGGCCCGAGCCCGAAGTACCAGTTGTCCAGCACCAGAAGGATGTTTCCCTCGGCAGCCAGCAGCGCACCGAACTCCTCTTCGAACGGCGCCTCAACCCGAGGGTCCCAGCGCACCATGGACACTGCATGGCCACGCGCCCGCAACTGATACGCGATCCAGGAGGCCCAGGGCCGGTTGAACCCCGCGTAGCTCACGGTGAAGTGCCGGCCATTCCGCTTGCGCCGGTTTTCCATACGCCTGGTCCCCTCAGCGGACGCCGTGCCGGATGCCATGTCCTCGTGGTGGTTCAGATGGGCTGGGGCTCGAAGTCCCAGTAAGGTCTGTTCATTTCCTGCGCAGACCGGGTGTGCGGATGTTGCGGCCCAAGAGTGTCCCGAAGTGCCGCGACAGTCCGGCGCCGCAGCTCCTCGGCCTCACCGACCTCACCCAGCTCGCGCAGGTCCCAGGCCTGGGCGATGGCAGCGGCAAGGGTGAAGGGGTGCTGCGCTCCGAGTTGGCGGGTCGCCGACTCGACGAGTTCCGTGTCGTGGACGACGGCGCTGCGGGTGTATCCCGACAGAGCGAGCATGGCGGCGTGATTGAGCCGGCAGCCCAGCGTCCAGGGGTGCTCGTCACCAACTGCTCGGACCATCAAGCGCCATGCGGTGCGCGCGGAGGCCTCCGCCTCGCCCCGCTCGCCGCCCTCGGCCCACTGGGCCAGGGCCACGTTGCCGAGTGAGCCCGCGGCGTATGGGTGATCGGGTCCGAGGAGACGCAGATAGTGGTCGGCAACGGTACGGGCCAGCGCTTGGGCCTCGCGGGCTCTGCCGCCCCGCAGCAGCGTGGCCCGGTCGGCCGCCATCATCAGCGTCTCGGGATGAAGTTCGCCCTGGGTCTGCTGAGAGCGTGTGAGGATGCTGGTGAACAGGGACGCCGCCTCGTCGATCTGCCCGTCCCGGCGCAGGCACTGGGCGAGATTGTGCTCGGCGCGCAGGGTCTGCGGATGCAGTGGGCCCAGAACACGGCTGTGCAGCCTGGCATTCGGCTCCTGGACGGACAGAGCCTCTCGGTACCGGCCGAGCAGTCTCGTCATCCAGGCCACGTGCAGACCCGAGTTCAACGTGTCGAGGTGGTCCGCACCGAGCGAACCGCTCCGCAGCTCGAACAACTCTCGGTGGATGTCCAGGGATTCCCGGTAGTGGCCGAGCAGGCCGAGAGTAAGGGCCATGTTGCTCTTGGCGCTGAGTGCCCGTCCGTCGTGGGGGCCGGACCGGCTGGCCCGGCCCTGCCAGACCTCCTCGAACAGCTCGCGGGAGCGGGAGAAGCGGCCCAGCGCCATCAAGGTGCCGCCCAGCCCGTCCTTGGCCCGCAGCAGATCGGGGTCGTCCGGCTCGCGCAGGTCTGAGAGCAGGTCCACCACAGCGACTCCGACCGCCTCGGCGTCCCGGTAACGCCCCATCCTGCGCAGCAGGTTGGCGTGCTGGTGCACCAGCACCAGCATGTCCCGGTCGGTTCCCGGAATGCGGGGCCGCCAGCGGGTCACTGCCTGTTCGCACACACGCAGACCGATGTCGTACTCGCCCCTCAGGCGCAGGTTGTCGATGCAGTCGAGGAGCAGCCTGCGTACCCCTGCCTCGTCCCGGTCCAGTACGCCCGCCGTGTCGAGATGCGGAATCAGCTCGATGTACGCCGGCCAGTCACGCCGGTCCGCGGGGCGGCCGGGATTGGCGGCAGCCAGCACCGCGCAGGCGGCGCGGGACATGTCCGAGCGGGTGCCGTGGCTCAGGTTGGCGCGGATGAAGCGGTGGTAGAGGCGGTGCATCTGGGCCGACTCGACGCCGTACTCCAGGGTGGGGTCAACCGTGTAGTTGAGGTGAATCGCAGTGAGGTCGGCCAGCCCCGCCAGCGCTGCCTGCCACCTGGTGGAGTCGGACACCGTGTCGGCGATGGTGCCGGGAAACGCGGTGACGGGCGCGGCCGCGATGAGGCGCAGGGGGATGGCGTCCGGGGAGAACATCGCCATCAGCTCGATGAGTTTCTCCGCCGCCGGATCGCGCTCGCGCAGGCGGTTGAGCAGCAGCGCCCAGGAACGCACGAAGCCCACCGGGTAGTCGTCCTCGGCCCTCACCTCCAGTTCTGCCGGGGACAACCGCCGCAGCGCGTCGAGGTATTCGTCGACCGGTTCGTCGGGGTTGGCGACCAGCCATGCGGTGGTCTGTGCCAGCACGATCGGCAAGTCCTGCGCGGCTTCCGCCAGTTGCTCCGCCTGCGCCGCGGTGGCCGCCGGCACCCTGCGGTGGATGAAGGCAGTGCTCTCCATTCTGCTGAACGGCCGGACCGTGTATTCCTGGAAGCCCAACCCAACCGCCCAGTCACGGCTGAGACTGGTAATGAGTACGTCACCCCGCCCCTCCGGCAGAAGATGGCGGATCTCGGCCACGTCGTCCGCCGCGTCGAATATCAGCAGCCAGCGCTGACGCGACGTACTGCGGGCGCGCAACGCCGCGCGCACGGCGCGGATGCGTTCGCCGACGTCCTGGCCTGCTGCCAGCTCGAGATGGACCGCGAGCGCTGCGAACTCCTCGCGGGCAGTCGTCCGTTGGGTGGCCCTCACCCACCAGACGACGTCGTACGCGTCGCCGTAGCGGTGCGCGTACTCAGTGGCCAACTGGCTCTTGCCGACGCCGGAGATCCCGTGCAGCACCACACGTGCGCCCGTCGGGCCGGGTTCCGCCAGAAGCTCGGACAGCTCCTCCAGATCGTCCTTGCGTCCGGTGAAGTGGGCGTTGCGCCTCGGCGCCTCCCGGACCTGGGGGGAGTCGTTGGGAAAGCGCGGCCCGTCAGGGGACTCCGGCGGGTCTCCCGGGGGAACACCGAGCCGTTCGAGGATTTTGCTTCGTGCTTCCTCCTCTCCCAGTCCGGCCACGTCGACCAGGCGCAGTACGTTCGTGGCGGCCGGCAGCGGCTGATAGGACAGCGCGATGGCCGCGAAGCGCTCTGTATGCGGACCCACGATCGCCCGGAATGCCTCCGCCCAGGCCTGTCCGCTGTGCAGGTCGAGCCGTAAGGCACGCTCGTTGATCAGCAGCACCACCTGGCCCGGGGCGGCCAGCAGGGCTCCGAGCGACTCGGCTGGCGCGCGCGAGGCGGTGTCCCAGTGCAGCACGGTGGTGGTGCAGCCGACCCGCTCCAGCTGATGGGCCGTCCACATCGCCCAGGGACGACTCTCGCCGGCGTAGCAGATGCTGATGTGCCGTGGGGTGGGTCGCTCCGGCGTGGTGTCGCTCTCCGCCTCCGGTCCCGTCCCACGGCCGGCCGGAAGGCCCGTACCGGTCTGCGCAAGGACCGGGCGGGGCAGTACGTACGTCGCTCCGTCCGCCGTGTTCAGCCGGCCTCCTTCCGGTCCCACCCACTCCTCGACCGCCGCTTCTCGGCCGACGAGGACGGTCCTGACGGACGCCGTCGTGACCAGTTCCACCACGCGTGGATCCGTGTCCGGCACGGTGATGGCGAACCCACCGGTTCCCAGCGGGGTGTCGCTGAGCATCAGCCGGGGACCGTCCCAGCTGAGGTGCAGCCGCGCCTTCGGCAGCCCGTCCGCGATGACGGCGACGTCGGCGAGGGTCAGGCGTGCCGGCCGGGACGGTGCCGGTTGGTGGCCGGAGCGTCGGACCGCGGAGAGGGTCCACAACTGCCAGGCGGTGGTGGAGCGCTGCACCCGCTCCGGCAGGGTGTCCCAGGCACTGGCGAACCAGCGGGCGATGCCCTCACGATCTTCCTCGACCAGCGCGCGCAGCGCGGGCTGGAGGGAGTCGTCGATCTGCTGGTCGGCGTCCGGGGCTCCACTGACCGCCTGCCAGGTCGCTGTCTCCTGGACGATCATGGCCGGGCTGCGTCCGGCGCGCATCTGCTGGAACGTGGGCCAAAGTCGGTGGATCGGGTCGTCCTCCCCGGCTCGACGCAGCCGTTCACCGAGTTCGGCGCGCAGTTCGTCGATGATGTGCGTGTTCAGGACGATGTAGCCGAAGCCCCGGTGCTCGACCAGGTCGCCGAACCAGAGATCCACTTCCGCGCCGACGTCGAGGCCGGGCGCGACGCGCAGTCGCACCGCCCGCATCAGCTCCGGTTCGATCCGTGCGGCGATGCTCAGCAGCACGGCCAGTACTCGGCCCGGTCGCTGCTCCGGAGTCACCTCCGGGCCCCCAGCGCCTTACCGACGGTGGTTCCACGGTCCCAGGTGACCATGGAGAGCAGCCCACGGGCCCAGCGCGGCCAGTACCGCTCGGGCAGCGGGACGAGGGCAACAGGCTCGCAACCGCGCTGGCGGATCACCTCGACGGAGGCCCGCCACTCCTGCTCGGTGGCACGCCAGGGGTTGAGCGGGGGGCCACCGGCTCCGAGATCGGAGAGGATCAGTACCCGCACGCCCGGCCTCGGCGGCCGGTACGGCCGTTGCCAGGTGGCCCGTGTACCGGGACCCGCGCCGCGCAGCGGCACGTCCGCGAAGCGCAGGACCTGCGTGCCGGCAACACCGGCAATGGCCCGCACATGGCCGATCACGTCCTCCACATCGCGCGCGAAGGGCTCCATCGCGCCGGAGGTGTCGGCGAGGATCTGTACGCCGTAGCGCAGGGTCGGCAGGGGCAGCCGGGGAATGGCGGTCAGCGGCCGGGCGCGGGCCAGTTCCTCCGTGGCGCGCTCGACGTCGAGTTCGCCCTCGCGCGTGATTCTGGCCAGCATCATGGTGAGCAGTGCGGCCGTGGAACGAGGCGCGAGGAGCGGTAAGTGCGGGGGCCGCTCGGGATACTCGCCCGGACCGGGTGGCGGCTCCAGTAAGGGGGTGGTCCAGCGGCGGCGGGGCCGAGTCTGCTCCTCCACGGGGACCAGGACGGTGATCGTGTCCGCCTGGGCGGGTTGGTCGCGGCGCCCGAACACCGACTGGTCGCTGTTCGGCTGGGGCTGGTCGGTGCTGTCTTCCGCGGCCGGTGCCTGCCATGCGGGTTCGTCCGCACCCGGCAGCTCCGGCCGCTGCTGCTCGGTTTCGCCCGTTTCGCCGCTGAGACCGAGCAGGGCCGCGATACGCACGAAGTCCTCCGGGGACCGGGTGCCGAGGGCACGGGCGGCCCTGACGACGTCCCCGAGCCACGCCTCGCCCGTCACTTGCGGTCACCCGCCATCTGCTGCGGCTTGATCAGCACGTTCTTGGTGAGGAGTTGCCACTCGCTCCCACCCGGCCTGATGTCCAGCGACCGGCACGCGAGCAGGGCATCGAGATACTCGGCGGTGCTGGGACGGCGCACGTCCTGCTTGTCGGCCTGCTCCCGCACTTTCATGAGTTCGTCGGCCACCGCCTCCGCGAGGGCCGTGTCGTCCGGCGTCACCTCGCCGGGCCAGGTGGCCATGTGCTTCTCCGCGATGCTGAGCAGCATGGCCTTGTCGTGCTCCGGAAGCACATGAACCACACAGCGCCGCAACAGCGCCTGCGGAAGCTCGCGTTCCTCGTTGGTGGTCAGGACGACAAGATGACGGGCCCGGTGTACCTCCTCCCTCGACGGTTCCTCCGGGTCCAAGGCCTCTTCGGTGCGGACCTCCGTGCCGATCTCCGCCACGGTGAACCGGTGCGAGCCGAGCGGGACCAGGAGGCTGTTCGGCACATCCGGATCGGCCTTGTCGATCTCGTCGATGAGGACGACGGCGTGATCGGGACTACGCCCGGAGTTGGTCTCTTCAAAGGGGTCCGGAGCGGGGTCGGAGACCTCGATGTCCCCGGTCCTCCCTCGTCTGCGGGCCGACTTCGGTGCCAACGCCCACCAGAGCACGCCCGGTTGGACGTAGCTGGCGTCGTCCGGTGTCTCACCGCGGCTCACCGCGACCTGGGCGTCTCCGAGCCTGCGAACGCTGTCGAAGGTCCAGAGGAGTTCTCGCGGCTGGGTGCGATAGGTCACCACATGTTCGTAGTAGCGCCAGCGCAGCTCGTTGGCGATGAAGGGCGCAAGTGAGGACTTGCCGGATCCCGGCATTCCTCTGAGCAGCAGGGGGCGTCCCGTGGCGAGAGCAACGTTCACAGCGAAGCGAAGTTCGTCCGGCATCACATACACGCGGCCGTCGCTGCGGTCCGGCATGTCGAGCCATCCGGTGTCCGGCGGGCCGTCGGGCTCCCGCTGCGCACGGGTCTGCTCTGCGCTCACCATGCCCCCCTGTCGCTCGGCCGCAGTCGATCGCTCACGCGCCGTACCACACCCTGGACCAGAGTCTCATGACCCGCCTCGAACGGCGGGTCGAGAACCAGTACTTCGTCGGGGTTTCCCGGCCAGCTCTCGCGTACGTTCACGCCTCGGCCGGGAATGACCAGAACGTGCATCCAGGGGATCCTCTCGTGCAGTTGCACAACAACTCGGTGCACGATGCCCAGCTCACATTTCTTGGCGTCCAGCACGAGGAAGAACCGTCCGGAGTCCCGCGGTTCCTCCGGATGATCCAGGTCCTGGTCCTGCTCTAGGCCTATTGCCCACTTCACCGCCCGCTCGCACTGGTACAGCAACGACGTCTCGGGATCGTCCTCGCCGGCCGGACCGGCCGCGGCCTTGGCTATGTAGTAGCTCGTGACGTCGACGCAGAAGGCCCGGGCCAGGTACTGCTCACCGATCAGCGGACTGTCGACATTGAGGATGACGACTCGCCGGGTGGAACCGTCGGTCTCCTGCACAATCCGTCGGGCCGCGTCGCGATCGACCCACACAGGCAGCACCATCGTGGCCAGTTTCTGGGCCCGGTCGCTGTCGAGACCACCCATCCAGGCCTCGAACACCGCGTTGGCCAGCTTCTCGATGTCATGGGTGTCGAGCATCTGCGAGGCCAGCAGCACGGGAGCAAATCCGGGGATCAGTTCGTCGTGCTCCTCTGGGGGAACACCGAGCCTCCGGGCGATCCTGGCGAAGACCTCCGGGTCCCTGATCTCTCTGAGCTGGATGCCGATGTTGGTGAGCCAGGCACTCACGACATCGTCCACCAGCTGCAGAATCTGCGGGAACAGCCCGACGATCCGGGTTGCCTCCTCCGGAGAACACCGCCCGACCCTCGCCACGTCGTCGGCGGCCAGGTAGCCCAGCGAGGAGCCTCTCAACTGTCCGGCGTTCACTTCGCCCACCAGGACCGTGACCAGGACCATGCTCGGGTGCAGCGTCTTGCGCCAGTGCAGGATGTTGGTCTCCCGCCGCACCCAGGAGGAGTCGAGCGCGGCTTGGTTGACGAGAACGAGGGCCGCGTCGCACTCTCCGAGGAACTTGGCGAGCTTCAACTGCCAGGGTTGGCCGGGCTGCTGGACACGGACGTCGAGCAGGACTTCGTAGTTCCGCTCCCGCAGGCCGTCCGCGATGACGTCCCGCAACCGGGCCGTTTGCAGGTCGGAGCTGGTGCTGTGGCTGATGAACACCTTGACCACCCTCGCCCCGCCTTCAGTCCGCGATCCACTTGGCCATCCAGCCCTCGTTCTGCACCGACACGACATGCTCCGTCCGTTCGACCAGCAGGTCCGCGTCCTCCTCCGTGGGGTGGTCGCACCGCTGCCACCAGTGCAGCAGCCGCTCCAACTCACCTGCTGCCGTGCTGAACTCGATCTGCTGGGCGACGTAGCGCGCGGAGGCTCCGTGCGAGAGCACCGCAGCCGAGACTGCGGCGACAACGGGAATCCAAGCCGCCGCCTGCCCCAGCTGAAGGGCTCCGGCCAGGCCGCCCAGGACCACCGCCACGGCGGCAAGTGTCTGGCCCCAGCGTTCGACGAGCCGAGCCCGGCTCGCCATCTCGTGCGCCTTGGGGCGGTAGTAGCGTTCGAGCTGGTGCCGCAGCCGTCCCGTGACGTAGCTCGCCGAGTCGGTAACCGCTGGCAGCGGGCGTACGGCCGGCCGTATGCCGTGGATCGTGGGCTCGAGGTCGGCGGCTTCGGCGAGCACCATGTCGGTCTGGCTGCGCAGTTCGGCGTCGCGTTCCGCCAGCCGGCGATACCGGCCCAGTCCTGCCAGATAGACGTACGCCTGGCTCTTGAGTTCCTCGGACACCGAGCGCAGGCGGATCCAGTCTCGCACCCGGTCGGGCGCCGCGCCCCGGCCGACAAGCGGTGCCGATCCCGCCGCCAGCAGCGCCAGGAAGGCGAACGCCCGGCCCGCTTGTGGGGACGGAGCCATGAGTTGTGCTGAGGCGGTGCCCAGCACTCCTGCCGCGATCCCCGCACTCAGCACTGCGAGGCGTGCCCGGGCGATCGCCACCTTGTAGCGATTCGCCGCTTGCGACCAGACGCTCTGGGCCCGCCAGATCTCTTCTGCTGCGGACACTCCCCCGACGGTGTTCACAGCAGGATTCTGACGCGGCTTCAACTGCCGTGCAATCAGAACCCGTTCAATCAGGGAGCAAAGAGCCCAGACCGAGAACCGGTTCGATTCTGCGTGCGACGTGTCTGATGAGCACTTCGAGGTCGGCGCAGTACACCGATCTGTTGCGGAATCCGCTGCCCTTCAGGTAACGATGGGCATAGTGGCCTCCCCCACAGACTTGCAGGACTGGGCAGGACAGGCATTCGTCGGCGAGCGCGCCGGTACCCAACTGCCGTGCGACGATGCCGGGATGCTCCAGTACGTCGTCGAAACTGTGGCGGAAGACGGTCATGCCCGTCGAGGGCGCTCTCTGGTAGGCGGTCTTCAGTGAATCGACCTGCTCGATGGAACCGTCCGTATCCACCAGTACGGCGACGATGGGCGAAAGTCCGACGGCCTCGGCGCCGCTCGGCAATCCGAGGAGCAGTCCGATGATTTCGGTGAAGAGCCGGATCCGGGTGCGATAGCGGCCGTCGTCGAACCAACGGTCGAAGGCCCGGGCGAGCCATTCGCCGTAGGGTGCCGAACCGGCGGTGGAGGGACCTTTGCCCGGCGGCGGCGATGCCCAGTTCGCGTGCGGCAGCAAGAGATCCAGGGCGGCCGGCCGGAACTCCATCAGAGAGTCGTAGACATCCTCGGGATCCAGGTCGAGGTCGATGGTGCACAAGATCCCGGCGTACACCTCGGGATGCTCTGCGAGCACCGCGAGCCCGCGGGTGACGGCACCCCAAGAAGGTCGGCCGGCGTGGTCGACCCGCCGCTTGTTGTGCTCCGCACGACCGCCGTCGAGGCTGACTCCCACTCGGATTCCGGACGACGCCAGCCGCCGCACCATGGGCTCCGTCAGCAGAGTGCCGTTCGTCTGGACGTTCGCCTGCACCTCGCAGAGCGTCCCAGAAACCGCCCGTACCGCGGCATGGACCTCCGCGATCTGCCGCAGGGCCGTCTCCGCTCCACCCAGCAACGGCTCCCCGCCGTGCAGTTCTACCCGGATGCGCCGCAATCCATGGGCCGCCACATGCTCAGCGATCCGTTGGGCGCTGCGCTTGAGAACGTTGTCCGGGATACGGGACGGCCGGTCCCGCCAGGAGTCGTCCGCGGCGTTGTACACGTAGCAGTAGGTGCACAAGAGGTTGCAGCGGCTGTGGAGTTTGAGCACGAACTGCCGAAAAGGGACTGGCGGAGTGCCCGCTCGGCGAAGCGCGGGCACGTCCAACAGCCGATGCGGCCAAGGAGCGGACGCATGCACGTCGGTCGAGGCCCCGGCTCCTCCCTGCACACCGTGGCTCACTTCAGGGACTGTCCTCGTAATACCCGACCGGCTCAGCCGTCTGCCTGTCCCGCTCCAGCAGTTGGCGCAGCACCTCCGCGAGCACCGGGTGGTTCATGCCGCGCCTGGCAATGTCCAGGCCTCCGTCCCCAGGGGGACCGGGCCGGGCGGCCACGGCAGGACCGACGGCCACGAGGCGGTCCTCGCGCCGAGGATTCGACACTGTGCTCCCTTCGCGATCGGCCACGAGAGCGTGGTCGCGCAGTCCCATGCTTTCCGCAACACGGCGACGCGCCAATGGTAGAGGCAGTGCGCACGTCCCGAGTCGCTATCGCCCCTTCATGGTGATTGCGTCCTCGGAAACCGAGTGCGCATTCGACTCGAACCAGACGATCCCTTCCGACCACAGGCCGGGCGAGCACCCGGATCCATGCCCGGACCATGGCTCTGACCAGTCTTTTCACGGAAGTTCTTCCGTCTGGCAGAAGGCACCTTGCAGAGCCGTCCCACCCGTCGGAACTCTGGACTCAACCACGGCAAGCGGGGCGACGACGCCCCGCCGACAGGGACGGGAACTCCAATGCCGCACATGACCGCCTTCGCCAGGAACCAGTGGTACGTCGCCGCCTACAGCCACGAGGTCGGCCGTGATCTGCTCGGCCGGACGATCCTCGGCGAGCCGCTTGTCTTCTACCGCACCGAGGACGGCGGCACCCCCGTGGCGCTGCACGACCGGTGTGTGCACCGGCGGTTCCCGCTCTCCGAGAGCCGGCTCGACGGGGACCGGATCGTGTGCGGGTACCACGGGTTCACGTACGACACGACGGGCGGCTGCGTGTACGTGCCGGGGCAGAAACGCATCCCCCGCACCGCCCGCGTCGCCTCGTACCCGGTGGTCGAGCAGGACGCGCTGGTCTGGGTGTGGATCGGTGACCCGGCGCTCGCCGACCCGCAGGTCATCCCCCGCGCCCCGCACCTCGCCTCCCCCGAGTGGGTCACGGTCAGCGGCATGGAGCCGATCGACGCCGACTACGGCCTCCTCGTCGACAACCTCCTCGACCTCTCCCACGAGACGTATCTGCACGGCGGCTACATCGGCTCCCCCGAGGTCGCCGAGACGCCGATCACCACGGAGGTCGACGAGGGAGCCGGTGTCGTACGGGTGAGCCGGCACATGGACGACGCCGAGTGCCCGCCGTTCTACGCCAGGTCGACCGGGATACAGGGGCGGATCACCCGCTGGCAGGACATCGAGTACCACGCGCCCTGCCTCTACCTCCTGCACAGCCGCATCGCCCCGGTCGGCGTCCTCCCCGAGGCGGACGGCAGCGACCCGAACGGCTTCCACACCGAGATCACCTACGCCATCACCCCCTCCTCGGACGGCAAGGTGTACGACTTCTGGGCGGTCTCGCGCGACTGGGCCACGGACGACGCCGAGGTCACCGAGTTCCTGCGGAGCAACAACCACACCGTCGTCATGCAGGACGTGGACGCCCTCAACCTCCTTCAGCGCACGCTGGGTTCGGAGCGCGCCGGCTATCAGGAGCTGAGCATCAACATCGACACCGGCGGTCTCGCCGCCCGCCGTATCCTCGCCCGGCTGGTCGAGGAGGGCGCCAAGCCGGTGGAGAAGGTCCAGTGACCGCTCCGACCGGCGAGGTCTACCGCATCGACTGGCTGCCCGGCACCGACGTCCTGCACGGCACCTGTCACTGCGGACGCGAGCACACGTCGCAGGATCCGATCGAGATGTGGGAGTGGATGCTCGCCCACCCCCGGGGCCACTCGGTCGACGAGCCGCAGGGAGCCGACGCATGACCGCGCACGAGGCCGAACTCGCCTCCGACCGAGGCGAGTTCGCATCCGAGGCGGAACTCGTCGCCGCCCGGCGGGAGTTCGCGGCCGACACCGAACTCGTCGTCGAACGGCGCGAGTCCGCGGCCGACGGCGTGCTCGCCCTCACCCTGCGCCACCCGCTCGGCGAGCAACTGCCCCTCTGGGAGCCGGGCGCCCACATCGACGTCGTGCTCGGCCCGGGTCTGGAGCGCCAGTACTCGCTGTGCGGCGACCCGGCGGACCGTACGGCGTGGCGGATCGCGGTGCTGCGGGAGCCGGAGGGGCGGGGCGGATCGGCGTATGTGCACGAGCAGTTGGGGCAGGGCGACAAGGTGCGGGTGCGCGGACCGCGCAACCACTTCCGCCTGGAGTCCGCCCCCCGCTACCGCTTCGTCGCGGGCGGCATCGGCATCACCCCGCTCCTGCCGATGCTGGCCGCGGCGGAGGCGGCGGGCGCGGAGTGGAGCCTGCTCTACGGCGGTCGCACCCGCAACTCCATAGCGTTCACCGAGGAGTTGAGCCGCTACGGCGACCGGGTCACCGTAGCTCCGCAGGACGAGGTCGGACTGCTGGACCTGCCGTCCGTCCTGGACGACGTGCCCGAGGGCACCCTCGTCTACTGCTGCGGTCCCGCACCGCTGCTGGACGCGGTCGAGGCCCGCTGCCCCGGCGGCATCCTGCATCTGGAGCGCTTCCAGCCGAAGGTCCAAGAGGTGGGCGCCGACAGCGAGTTCGAGGTGGTGCTGGAACAGAGCGGCAGGACGCTGACCGTCCCCGTGGGCGTGTCCGTGCTCGACACCGTGCGCGCCGCCGGGGTCGAGGTGTTGTTCTCCTGCACCGAGGGCACCTGCGGGACCTGCGAGACCGACGTAGTCGAAGGCACTCCGGACCACCGGGACTCGGTGCTGAGCGAGGAGGAGCGGGCGGCCGGCGAGACCATGCTCATCTGTGTCTCGCGCTGCCTGGGGAAGCGGCTCGTGCTCGATCTGTGATCCGCAGATCGTCGTCGATGAGCGCCACCGCCACCAGCAACTGGGGCAGCAGGTCCCGCCGTACGGCCTCGGCGGAGTGCCGGCCGGCGGGCACCCCGACGCTCACGCCGGCGACCACCGCGCCGTCCCGGTCCCGCACCGGGGCGGCGACCGATCTGAGCCCCTCCTCCAGTTCCTCGTCGACGAGCGCGTACCCCTCGTGCCGTATCCGGTGAAGTTCCTTGCGCAGTACGTCGGTTGACGTCCCGTCAGCGAGTCGCCCGGCCGGCAGGTGGGCCAGGAGCACCCGACCCACCGCGGTGGCGCGGGCAGGGTAGCGGGTGCCCACGATGATCGTGGCGGCCAGGACGCGACGGGCCGGGAGACAGGCGACGTGGACGACGTCGTCGCCGTCGAGGACGCACAGGGACGCCGACTCCCCTGTCCGCGCGACGAGTTGCTCCAGATGCGGGGCTGCGAGCTGCGGCAGGGTGGAGCCCGCGAGGTAGGAGTAGCCGAGCTCCAGGACGCGCGGGGTGAGCCGGAAGAGGCGGCCGTCGGACTGGACGTAGCCGAGGTCGGCCAGGGTCAGCAGCAGCCGGCGGGCGGCGGCGCGGGTCAGTTCGCAGGCGCGGGCCACCTCGCTGAGCGTACGGGCGGGATGCTCGGCGTCGAAGGAGCGGATGACGGCGAGGCCGCGCTCGAAGGACCTCACGAAGTGCGGTGCGCGGGCTGCCGCAGGCATCGTCGCCTCCAGACGGACGCACGGAGTGCGCTCCGGGAGCACGGTAGAAGCGCATTTCGATAACTGTCAACAATTTTGTTAGCCAAACCATTGACCCCGTCCGACGCCGGGTTCTACGTTCCCGCTGAGCACCAAGAAGAGCACCACTGTGCGCTGTGCGCACAGCCTGTCGGAACACCGTTGTCTGTACAGGAGGAGCCGTATGCGTCGTCTGCTCGCCGGTCTCACGGTCGGCACATTCCTGCTCGCCACCGCGGCCTGCGGCTCGTCCGGCGGGTCGAGTTCGTCGAAGAGCACGTCCTCGGGGGGCACCACCACGGTCAAGGTGGGGGTCATCCCCATCGTCGATGTCGCCCCGCTCTACCTCGGCCAGAAGCAGGGTTTCTACTCCAAGCACGGCTTGAAACTCACCATGACGCTCGCGCAGGGCGGCGCGGCCATCGTGCCGGGTGTGGTCAGCGGCCAGTTCCAGTTCGGCTTCTCCAACATGACCTCGCTGATGCTCGCCCAGAGCAATGACGTCCCGGTGAAGGCCATTGCCAACGGGGTCGCCTCAACCGGCGTGTCAGGGAGGGACTTTGGCGCCCTGGTCGTCAAGAAGGGCAGCACTCTCAAGTCGGCGAAGGAGCTGGAGGGCAAGAAGGTCGCGGTCAACACGCTGAAGAACATCAACGAGACGGCCGTACGCGAATCCGTCCGCAAGGCCGGCGGCGACCCGGACAAGGTGAAGTTCGTCGAGCTGGCCTTCGACCAGATGCCGGCCGCGCTCGACAAGGGCCAGATCGACGCCGCGATGGCCGTCGAACCCGCGCTCACCACCATGCTGAACCAGGGCGCCCAGCAGATCGCCTGGCCACTGGTCGACGTCGCGCCGAACCTCACCGTCGCCATGTACTTCACGTCGTCGGCGTACGCGGCCAAGAACCCTGACGTGGTCAAGAAGTTCCAGGAGGCCACCGCCGAGTCCCTGGCCTACGCCGACGCCCACCCGGACGAGGTCCGCCAGATCGTCGCCACCTACACCAAGGTCCCGGCCAGTGTGCTGGCCAAGGTGATCCTGCCCAAGTGGCCCGCCGATCCCAACCGTTCGTCGATCGAGGCACTGGAGAAGCTGAGCGAGACCGACGGCCTCTTCAAGAAGACCCCCGACCTGAACACGCTGCTCCCGTGAAAGGACTGAACACCGCACTCGGTGCGGCCGGACTCGCGGCCTTCCTCGCCCTCGGCGAGGTCGTGCCGCGCGTCGGCATCGTCAAGGAGGCCTACTTCCCGCCGACCAGCCAGATCGCCTCCGCGTTTTGGACCGAGCTGAACGACGGCGCGTTCTGGTCGGCGCTCGGCGACACCCTCACCGGCTGGGCCCTCGGCCTCGCGATCGCCGTCGGCGCGGGCATCATCGCGGGCGTCCTGCTCTCCGTCGTCCCCTATCTGCGCGAGGCGACCGCCTCGACGATCGAGTTCCTCCGCCCGATCCCCTCGGTCGCCCTCATCCCCCTGGCAGTGCTGTTGTACGGCACCGAACTGAAGTCGGTGCTGTTGCTCGTCGTCTACGCCTCCTTCTGGCAGATCCTCATCCAGGTCCTCTACGGCGTCCAGGACGTCGACCCGGTCGCCGAGGAGACGGCGCGGTCCTACGGCCTCGGCACCTGGGCGCGGGTGCGGCACGTGCTGTGGCCGAGCGCGCTGCCGTACGTCATGACCGGCGTACGGCTGGCGGCGGCCGTCGCGCTGATCCTCACCATCACGGCCGAACTGGTCATCGGCGCACCGGGGTTGGGCGCCACCATCATGGTCGCGCAGAGCTCGCAGGCCGTACCCGAGATGTACGCGCTGATCGTGGTGACCGGTCTGCTGGGGCTGATCATCAACGTGGGCGCGCGGACGGTGGAACGGCGGGCGCTGGCCTGGCACCAGTCCGTGCGCGGGGAGGTGGCGGTATGAGGCGCGTACTGCTCCGGCTGCTGTTCGTGGTCGCGCTCCCGGCGGTGCTGCTCACCGTCTGGTGGCTGGCGTCGGACGGCAGCACCAACGTGTTCTGGCCACCGCTGCGGACGATCCTCAAGACCTTCCCTGACGTGTGGACCGCCGACCGTTTCAGGACGGACGTGCTCCCAAGTGTCCTGCGTCTGACGGCCGGTTACGCCGCGGCGGCCGTCGCCGGAGTCGCGCTCGGCACGGTCATCGGCTCCTACCGGCGGGTGCGCGCGGTGTGCGAACCGGTCCTGGAGTTCCTGCGCGCGGTGCCGCCGCCGGTCCTGGTCCCGGTCATCATGCTGTTCGCGGGCATCGGAAACACGATGAAGATCGTGGTCATCGCGAGCGGCTGCGTCTGGCCGATCCTCCTCAACACGGTCGAGGGCGTCCGCGCGGTCGACCCGGTCATGAAGGAGACGGCCCTCTCCTACGGCATCACCGGCATCGCCCGCCTGCGGAGCCTGGTGCTGCGCTCGGCGAGCCCGCAGATCTTCACCGGGCTGCGCCAGGCGCTGTCCATCGGGATCATCCTCATGGTCATCAGCGAGATGTTCGCGGGCACCGACGGACTCGGTTACACCGTCGTCCAGTTCCAGCGCAGTTTCGCGGTGCCCGACATGTGGACGGGCATCCTCGTCCTCGGGATGCTGGGATTCCTGCTCTCCGTCGTCTTCCAGGTGGTCGAGCGGCGGGTGCTCGGCTGGTACCACGGCCTG